>NZ_VJZJ01000003.1:0-714674 GCF_009825425.1 Klebsiella sp. Lac1 | reverse complement strand
CGGGAACTCAAAGGAGACTGCCAGTGATAAACTGGAGGAAGGTGGGGATGACGTCAAGTCATCATGGCCCTTACGAGTAGGGCTACACACGTGCTACAATGGCATATACAAAGAGAAGCGACCTCGCGAGAGCAAGCGGACCTCATAAAGTATGTCGTAGTCCGGATTGGAGTCTGCAACTCGACTCCATGAAGTCGGAATCGCTAGTAATCGTAGATCAGAATGCTACGGTGAATACGTTCCCGGGCCTTGTACACACCGCCCGTCACACCATGGGAGTGGGTTGCAAAAGAAGTAGGTAGCTTAACCTTCGGGAGGGCGCTTACCACTTTGTGATTCATGACTGGGGTGAAGTCGTAACAAGGTAACCGTAGGGGAACCTGCGGTTGGATCACCTCCTTACCTGAAGAACCTGCCTTTGTAGTGCTCACACAGATTGTCTGATGAATGATAAATTTCAAAATGTACTGCGAAGTGCATTGTGAAATTTTGCTCTTTAAAAATCTGGATCAAGCTGAAAATTGAAACGACACACTGTTTCCTTTCTCCGTAATAAGAAAGGAAGAAAGGTGTGTCCGAGTCTCTCAAATTTTCGCAACACGAACCGTTTTACGAAACAGTTTCGGGTTGTGAGGTTAAGCGACTAAGCGTACACGGTGGATGCCCTGGCAGTCAGAGGCGATGAAGGACGTGCTAATCTGCGATAAGCGTCGGTAAGGTGATATGAACCGTTATAGCCGGCGATTTCCGAATGGGGAAACCCAGTGCAATTCGTTGCACTATCGTTAAGTGAATACATAGCTTAACGAAGCGAACCGGGGGAACTGAAACATCTAAGTACCCCGAGGAAAAGAAATCAACCGAGATTCCCCCAGTAGCGGCGAGCGAACGGGGAGCAGCCCAGAACCTGAATCAGTTTGTGTGTTAGTGGAAGCGTCTGGAAAGTCGCAGGGTACAGGGTGATACTCCCGTACACTAAAATGCATATTCTGTGAGTTCGAAGAGTAGGGCGGGACACGTGGTATCCTGTCTGAATATGGGGGGACCATCCTCCAAGGCTAAATACTCCTGACTGACCGATAGTGAACCAGTACCGTGAGGGAAAGGCGAAAAGAACCCCGGCGAGGGGAGTGAAAAAGAACCTGAAACCGTGTACGTACAAGCAGTGGGAGCCTACTTGTTAGGTGACTGCGTACCTTTTGTATAATGGGTCAGCGACTTATATTCTGTAGCAAGGTTAACCGAATAGGGGAGCCGCAGGGAAACCGAGTCTTAACTGGGCGTTAAGTTGCAGGGTATAGACCCGAAACCCGGTGATCTAGCCATGGGCAGGTTGAAGGTTGGGTAACACTAACTGGAGGACCGAACCGACTAATGTTGAAAAATTAGCGGATGACTTGTGGCTGGGGGTGAAAGGCCAATCAAACCGGGAGATAGCTGGTTCTCCCCGAAAGCTATTTAGGTAGCGCCTCGTGAACTCATCTTCGGGGGTAGAGCACTGTTTCGGCTAGGGGGTCATCCCGACTTACCAACCCGATGCAAACTACGAATACCGAAGAATGTTATCACGGGAGACACACGGCGGGTGCTAACGTCCGTCGTGAAGAGGGAAACAACCCAGACCGCCAGCTAAGGTCCCAAAGTCATGGTTAAGTGGGAAACGATGTGGGAAGGCACAGACAGCCAGGATGTTGGCTTAGAAGCAGCCATCATTTAAAGAAAGCGTAATAGCTCACTGGTCGAGTCGGCCTGCGCGGAAGATGTAACGGGGCTAAACCATGCACCGAAGCTGCGGCAGCGACACGATGTGTTGTTGGGTAGGGGAGCGTTCTGTAAGCCGTTGAAGGTGGCCTGTGAGGGTTGCTGGAGGTATCAGAAGTGCGAATGCTGACATAAGTAACGATAAAGCGGGTGAAAAGCCCGCTCGCCGGAAGACCAAGGGTTCCTGTCCAACGTTAATCGGGGCAGGGTGAGTCGACCCCTAAGGCGAGGCCGAAAGGCGTAGTCGATGGGAAACAGGTTAATATTCCTGTACTCGGTGTTACTGCGAAGGGGGGACGGAGAAGGCTATGTTGGCCGGGCGACGGTTGTCCCGGTTTAAGCATGTAGGCGGAACGATTAGGTAAATCCGGTCGTTTATTCAACGCTGAGGTGTGATGACGAGGCACTACGGTGCTGAAGTGACAAATGCCCTGCTTCCAGGAAAAGCCTCTAAGCATCAGGTAACATCAAATCGTACCCCAAACCGACACAGGTGGTCAGGTAGAGAATACCAAGGCGCTTGAGAGAACTCGGGTGAAGGAACTAGGCAAAATGGTGCCGTAACTTCGGGAGAAGGCACGCTGATGGTAAGTGAAGTGACTTGCTCATGGAGCTGAACTCAGTCGAAGATACCAGCTGGCTGCAACTGTTTATTAAAAACACAGCACTGTGCAAACACGAAAGTGGACGTATACGGTGTGACGCCTGCCCGGTGCCGGAAGGTTAATTGATGGGGTTATCCGTAAGGAGAAGCTCTTGATCGAAGCCCCGGTAAACGGCGGCCGTAACTATAACGGTCCTAAGGTAGCGAAATTCCTTGTCGGGTAAGTTCCGACCTGCACGAATGGCGTAATGATGGCCAGGCTGTCTCCACCCGAGACTCAGTGAAATTGAACTCGCTGTGAAGATGCAGTGTACCCGCGGCAAGACGGAAAGACCCCGTGAACCTTTACTATAGCTTGACACTGAACACTGGTCCTTGATGTGTAGGATAGGTGGGAGGCTTTGAAGCGTGGACGCCAGTCTGCGTGGAGCCAACCTTGAAATACCACCCTTTAATGGCTGGTGTTCTAACGTAGACCCGTCATCCGGGTTGCGGACAGTGTCTGGTGGGTAGTTTGACTGGGGCGGTCTCCTCCCAAAGAGTAACGGAGGAGCACGAAGGTTAGCTAATCCTGGTCGGACATCAGGAGGTTAGTGCAATGGCATAAGCTAGCTTGACTGCGAGCGTGACGGCGCGAGCAGGTGCGAAAGCAGGTCATAGTGATCCGGTGGTTCTGAATGGAAGGGCCATCGCTCAACGGATAAAAGGTACTCCGGGGATAACAGGCTGATACCGCCCAAGAGTTCATATCGACGGCGGTGTTTGGCACCTCGATGTCGGCTCATCACATCCTGGGGCTGAAGTAGGTCCCAAGGGTATGGCTGTTCGCCATTTAAAGTGGTACGCGAGCTGGGTTTAGAACGTCGTGAGACAGTTCGGTCCCTATCTGCCGTGGGCGCTGGAGAATTGAGGGGGGCTGCTCCTAGTACGAGAGGACCGGAGTGGACGCATCACTGGTGTTCGGGTTGTCATGCCAATGGCATTGCCCGGTAGCTAAATGCGGAAGAGATAAGTGCTGAAAGCATCTAAGCACGAAACTTGCCCCGAGATGAGTTCTCCCTGACTCTTTGAGAGTCCTGAAGGAACGTTGAAGACGACGACGTTGATAGGTCGGGTGTGTAAGCGTAGCGATACGTTGAGCTAACCGATACTAATGAACCGTGAGGCTTAACCTTACAACGCCGAAGCTGTTTTGGCGGATTTGAGAGAAGATTTTCAGCTTAGATTCAGGGTTGAGTACGCAATAATTTGCGCAGCAGCAAGGCGACAAGCGAAGTAAAGGAAGGAGCATACTGAAGTATGTGACTGACTTTACGAGCGCAGGCAACGCGGCTGATGCGATAAAGAATTGCGTATTGAGCACCAAGAATTTGCCTGGCGGCACTAGCGCGGTGGTCCCACCTGACCCCATGCCGAACTCAGAAGTGAAACGCCGTAGCGCCGATGGTAGTGTGGGGTCTCCCCATGTGAGAGTAGGGAACTGCCAGGCATCAAATTAGCAGTATGGCACTGAATTTCGAGGCAGTTTGCTATTCGACAGAGTAGCAGAGCAAAAGCGAAAGCTTTTGAACGTTGCGAAGCAACGGCCCGAAAATTATGCCCGGTACCAAATTAAGCGTGCTGATATGGCTCAGTTGGTAGAGCGCACCCTTGGTAAGGGTGAGGTCCCCAGTTCGACTCTGGGTATCAGCACCACTTTTTAAGTTAGAAATAGTATTTTAAAGAATTTGCCTGGCGACAACAGCGCGGTGGTCCCACCTGACCCCATGCCGAACTCAGAAGTGAAACGCCGTAGCGCCGATGGTAGTGTGGGGTCTCCCCATGTGAGAGTAGGGAATTGCCAGGCATCAAATAAAGCAGAAGGCTCAGTCGAAAGACTGGGCCTTTTTGCTTTTCAGTTTTATCACGCCGAGAGCAATACTTTTACAGTAGATCGGCGATCTCTATCTCTGTACTGCCTGGTGAATGGCTGCCGAGAATCGTAGGAAACGGACGGTTATCGAACAAAAAGGGCTCAGTCTTCGACTGAGCCCTTTGTTTTGGCGGCAGTTTATTCGCGCTACGTGATGCCAGGGGGGGATTTAGCGGGTCAGGGCCACAATGCCCAGCGTCAGGCCTGCAACCGCTGCAGCGCCTCCTGCAATGGCGCCAGCGGTCTCCCAGTTATCCTGGGTGGTGCCTTTCATACAGGTATTTGTATGGACTAATCGCCCCTGAGAATCATAGACCGGTACGCAGGGAGAGTCATGGGCACAGCCGGCGAGAAATGTTGTCAGCAGCGTCACTAAAATAAATTTTTTCATGGTAGGCCTCTATAATCCGTCGGGTTGTACCGGTGTCGATATATGACGGCATAGCCTATTTTACCATTGGCCATATAAAGGCCTGTGGCCGAAATAATATCAATTTATGATCAGCGTAAATATCATGGAGAACACGCGGGAATGATGAGGAAAATATGCAGAATAAAATAACGAAAGAGAAGTGAGAGCCGTATTATTCATCGGCTGATAATCTAACAAATTGATTTTTAACTTGTCCGTCTACGGGTTGACTGGCGGAAAAGGTGCGAAGTGGCTCCCGCTCGTGAACGGAGATCTTACTCATGTCGGCGGCATTGTCCATCCCGTTTACTGTCCGTAACTTAACGCCAAAGCCAAATGTAACCCCCATAAATAGCGGCGCAGACGCTACCACAACAGGACGCCAGGTCTGAGATGAAATCTGCATCGAAGGCAGACCATCAGCGCGCTACGGGCGTATCAGAGAGGGTTTTATTGCACCTGGAGAGCAAGGGTTGTTCCTGGCGGATATCAAACCGGAGAGACGGCGTGTCCTCAATCCCTTTTAGCGAGCGGGCCTGCTATTCCGTGACGTTGATTACAGGCGCTGTGTCAGCGCGGTAAGACTGGTTACGCGAGCGATAAGCTTAAGGGACAGACTGGCGAGAGATGTGCAGCAGCTTCTGCTTTCGCGTCATCTTCGATGAGGTTCGGGAAGGTGGCAGGTGCAATTTGATAAAACGGCTGCCCGGATTTGCAATCATACTCTTCGACAAAGCAGTCATGCCGCTGACCAGTATCCACATTCCAGCGATGCGCAATGCCGATGTCCGCTCTGGCAGTCGGAGACGTTCGCTATATCAGAGAATAAAAAGGCGCTTCCCCATGCCGAAGAGCGCCTTTTATAACAAGCAATTAACTGATTAGTATCAGTTCATGCCGTATTTTTTCAGTTTCTTACGCAGAGTACCGCGGTTGATGCCCATCATCAGGGCCGCGCGGGTCTGGTTACCACGGGTGTATTGCATCACCATGTCCAACAGGGGCTGTTCAACTTCAGCCAGTACTAGCTCATACAGGTCATTCACATCCTGACCATTCAGTTGAGCAAAATAGTTCTTCAGTGCCTGTTTAACCGAGTCACGCAGGGGTTTTTGAGTTACCTGATCCTGAGAGTTAACGGTAGAAACGGTCAGTACGTCAGAATTTACGCGTTGTTCGAACATAGTTCTGTCAGCTCTTTATTTCTGTTTACGCAAAATTTTCGAAGTATGCCTCCAACGCCTCCAGCTGATCGCTGGCATCCTCTATGGCGTTGAATGTGCGCCGAAACTGGTCATTTGGGGCGTGCTCCTGTAGATACCAGGAGACGTGTTTACGTGCAATTCGGTACCCTTTTGCCTGGCCATAAAAGTCATGCAATTCCCGAACATGCGCGCAAAGCAAACGCTTAACCTCTGCCAATGGCAGCGGGGGCAGCAGCTCCCCAGTGTCCAGATAATGCTGGATTTCCCGAAAGATCCAGGGTCTTCCCTGAGCTGCGCGGCCTATCATAAGGGCATCAGCCCCCGTATAGTCGAGCACAGCTCTGGCTTTAAGCGGGTCAGTAATGTCACCATTCGCGATAACCGGAATGGAAACTTTCTGCTTAACTGCCCGAATACTGTCGTATTCAGCGTCTCCGTTAAACAAGCAGGCGCGGGTGCGTCCGTGAATAGTCAGAGCCTGAATGCCACACTCTTCAGCCAGTTGGGCAATTTCTACACAGTTACGGTGTTCCGGCTCCCAACCGGTGCGAATCTTGAGTGTCACGGGAACGTCCACTGCCTTGACGACCGCCGTCAGGATTAACTTCACCTGATCGGGATACTGCAAGAGGGCTGAACCTGCGAGCTTACGATTCACCTTTTTCGCCGGGCACCCCATATTAATATCAATAATCTGGGCACCGCTTTCCACGTTAATACGGGCGGCTGCGGCCATCTCTTCCGGTACGCTCCCGGCGATTTGCACGGTACGAATACCGGGCTCATCCACGTGCACCATCCGTAAACGGGATTTGTCGCTCTCCCAAACCTGCGGGTTAGAGGACATCATCTCGGAAACGGTTAAACCTGCTCCCATCTCGTAGCACAGCGTCCTGAATGGTCTGTCAGTAATGCCAGCCATAGGCGCTGCGATCAGGCGATTTCTGAGCTGATAGTGTCCGATGCGCATGAGTTAAGAAATGACCATACTGTGACTGCAAGGCGGCGTATATTACGCATTTTTTGCACGAGATGAAAGGCCAAACTTTGAGCAATCCTCTGTCACAGATCAATGAACCCAACACTGCCAGAAAAGAGATGGTTAAATTATTATATTAATCATCACCTTAGTTGGTGGTGAATAATTTGTGTCCATTTATAAAATCACAAAACTTCTCGATTTTTCTTAGAAAAAGGGGACTGTTAGCGGTATAAAACGCTGTTTTTGTAGTCAAAAAAGCGCATCGTAATGCGATCTGGCTCCCATTTCTTGACGTCATTCAGCGGCTACTGGAAACAAAAATGCGGCCCGCAGACCGCATTCGAGGGTTACTTTCTGCGGCCGGTGATCCGACACCACTCTTCTTTCTCCACCACCGGGTCGAGGGCAAAGCGATCGGCATAGGCTTCGCAGACGCTTTCAGCCTGGCTGGCGAGAATACCGGAAAGGCCCAGCAAACCGCCTGAAACGGGCAGCACGCTGATTAACGGGGCCAGCTCACGTAATGGCCCTGCCAGGATGTTGGCGACCACCACATCGGCGCTGAGCGCTTCTGGCTGGTCCTGCGGTAAATAGAGCTCCAGACGATCGGAGACGCCGTTACGTTCGGCGTTATCGCGACTGGCCTGAATCGCCTGCGGATCGATATCGATACCGATAGCTTTTGCGGCACCCAGTTTCAGCGCCGCAATCGCCAGAATGCCCGAACCACAGCCGAAATCGATAATCGTTTTGCCCGTCAGATCCAGTCCGTCCAGCCATTGCAGACAGAGAGAAGTGGTCGGGTGCGTGCCGGTACCAAACGCCAGACCCGGGTCGAGCATGACGTTGACCGCGTTGGCATCCGGTACTTCGCGCCAGCTTGGGCAGATCCACAGGCGCTCGCCGAAACGCATTGGGTGGAAATTATCCATCCATTCACGTTCCCAGTCTTTATCTTCCAGCTGCTCGATTTTATGCGTGAAACCGGCGCCCAGCAGCGGATGCTGCTCGAGAATCGCCACGACCTCATGCATATCGCTTTCAGCATCGAACAGGCCGATAACATCGGTGTCTCCCCACAGGCGGGTTTCACCCGGCAGTGGCTCGAACACTGGCGTATCGTGGGTATCCTGGAAGGTGATGGAGACCGCGCCGGCCTCCATTAGCGCGTCGCTGAGCTCTTCAGCATGTGCGCCGGTGGTATTCAGTTTCAGTTGGATCCATGGCATAGCAAAACTCTTTATTTGTCAGTAGTGATAACAGGGGCTGGTGGAACGGGCTGACCAAAACGGTTTCCCACGACAAAAGCCAGCAAACTTAGCAGTAGCGAGGGCACAATAGGATGAAAGCCCAGGTACTGAACATTAAACGTAGCGAGCAGGGCATATAATACCCCGCCCACCAGCATAGCGCTGAGTGCGCCGGCGGCATTAGCACGCTCCCAGTACAAACCCAGCACCAGTGGCCATAAGAACACCGCTTCCAGGCCGCCGAAGGCCAGCAGATTCAGCCAGATGATCATTTCAGGTGGCCGCCAGGCTGCGAGGATCATCAGGATCCCGATGACCAGCGTCGTGGCCGTGGAGATCCGCTTCAGCTTCAGTTCATTGTGCTTTTTGGCGGGCTGCGCGCTTAACCAAAGATCTTTAATGATCGTAGCCGATGCCTGCAATAAATGGGCATTAACGTTTGACATGATCGCTGCCATCGGTGCGGCGAGGAACAGGCCCGCGGCCCACGGCGGCAAAACCTGCACCATCAATGTCGGGATGACCTGATCCGGGACGGTCAGATGTGGCAGAACCGCGCGACCAAGCGCGCCGGCCAGATGCATGCCAAACATCAGCAACGCCACAACCACGGTACCGATGATAATGCCGCGGTGGACGGCTTTACTGTCTTTGTAGGAGATGCAGCGCACGGCAGTATGCGGCAGGCCGATCACCCCGAAGCAAACCAGCACCCAGAACGAGGTCATAAAGGTCGGCGTGAGGATACCATCAACACCTTCTGGCGATATCAGCTGCGGGTCAATCTTTTGCAGCGTGTCTACTGCGCTGTGCAGCCCGCCAGCGGCGTGTACGACGCCGACCAGCAGCACGATGGTCCCTATCAGCATGACCATACCTTGCATGGTGTCGTTCAGGACGCTGGCGCGAAAACCACCGAATGCCGTATACAGCGCAATAGTAATCCCAAAGATCAACAGGCCTGTCTCATATTTTATGCCTGCCGCGGTCTCCAGCAGTCGCGCGCCGCCGATAAACTGTACGGCAATGGCCCCCACGAAGGCGACCAGCAGGCTGATACTGGCAATCCAGGCCACCGCCCGGCTCTGGTAGCGAGCCTGCAACATATCGTTGAGGGTGATGGCGTTGTAGCGACGGGCCAGGATCGCAAATTTTTTACCGAGGATCCCCAGTGAGAGCCAGATTGTCGGCACCTGAATCATGGCCAGCAGGACCCAGCCGAGCCCGTATTTATACGCGGCTCCCGGCCCACCGATAAATGAGCTGGCGCTGATGTAGGTGGCGGTGAGCGTCATAGCCAGCACGAAACCGCCCATTGAGCGGCTGCCGAGGAAGTACTCGCTCAGAAAGCTGCCGTTGCTGCGTTGACGCATGGCATAGATTGACAGCCCGAATACCACGAACAGGTACGCAATCAGGACGACGATGATTTCAAGCTGCATCGTTATCCTCCAGAGGAATATCGCGGAAGATAAAGCGTACCATCGCCCAGCACAGCAAAGTAAACAGCAGGGGTACCAGCAGGCAGGCCATTTCGAACCAGTGCGGCAGCCCGGTGATGCCGATGCCGTTATTCGGCAAATAAGCTGCTGCCAGCCAGGCGGCAAGATAGAGAAAGGTCAGCCACAGCGCCCAGCGCGCTTCTTTGTGGGCCTGAACAAACCGTTTGTCCATTTTCGTGTCCCGGGAGGATGAAGAAAGCGGGGATTGTACCGCATGGTAAAGATGAGGGGAGAGAAAAAGAAAAAAGGCCGGATTATCCGGCCTTCTGCTGTGAATACAGGATTATTTTTCCTGCATACCGAGTTTTTTCTCCAGATAGTGGATGTTGGTGCCACCATGCTGGAAATGCTCGTCATTCATGATGCGAATCTGCAGATCGACGTTGGTTTTGATGCCGTCGATGATCAGCTCCTGCAGCGCATTTTTCATGCGTGAAATCGCCACATCACGGTTTTCGCCGTAACAAATCAGCTTGCCAATCATTGAGTCATAGTACGGAGGTACGGTGTAGCCTGCGTAGATATGAGACTCCCAGCGTACACCAAAACCACCCGGCGCGTGGAAGCGGGTAATTTTACCCGGGCTCGGCAGGAAGGTGTTCGGGTCTTCGGCGTTGATACGGCATTCCACCGCATGGCCGCGAACCTGGACTTCTTCTTGCTTGATGGACAACGGCTGGCCAGCCGCGATGCGCAGCTGTTCTTTGATCAGGTCAACGCCGGTAATCATTTCGGTTACCGGATGTTCAACCTGAATACGGGTGTTCATTTCAATGAAGTAGAACTCACCGTTTTCAAACAGGAACTCAAAGGTGCCTGCGCCGCGATAGCCGATGTCGATACACGCTTTAGAGCAGCGTTCGCCGATGTAGCGACGCAGTTCCGGGGTAATGCCCGGCGCCGGTGCTTCTTCGACCACTTTCTGGTGACGACGCTGCATGGAGCAGTCGCGTTCCGCCAGATAGATAGCATTGCCCTGGCCGTCAGCCAGTACCTGGATCTCAATGTGACGCGGATTTTCCAGGTATTTTTCCATATATACCATGTCGTTGCTGAATGCAGCTTTTGCTTCAGCTTTGGTCATGGAGATGGACTGGGCCAGTTCGGCATCGCTGCGTACAACGCGCATACCGCGTCCGCCGCCGCCGCCGGAGGCTTTGATGATAACCGGATAGCCGATGCGTTTTGCATGAGCGCGGTTCGCATCCATATCGTCGCCCAGCGGGCCGTCAGAACCCGGAACGGTCGGTACGCCCGCTTTCTTCATCGCGGTGATCGCAGACACTTTATCGCCCATCAGACGAATGGTGTCGGCTTTCGGGCCGATGAAGATGAAGCCGGAACGTTCAACCTGCTCAGCAAAGTTGGCGTTCTCGGACAGGAAGCCATAACCCGGGTGGATAGCCACCGCGCCGGTAATTTCCGCTGCGCTGATGATTGCCGGGATATTCAGATAGCTTTTTACGGACGGAGCCGGACCGATACAGACCGTCTCATCCGCTAACAGTACGTGTTTTAAATCGCGATCCGCAGTGGAGTGCACAGCGACGGTCTTGATGCCCAGTTCTTTACAGGCACGCAGGATACGCAGTGCAATCTCGCCTCGGTTAGCGATAACAATTTTATCCAGCATGTTCGCCTCGTTACTCGATGACTACCAGCGGCTCATCAAATTCTACCGGTTGGCCGCTTTCGATCAGAATGGCTTTCACCACGCCGGATTTATCGGCTTCGATCTGGTTCATCATTTTCATCGCTTCTACGATGCACAGGGTGTCGCCCACGTTAACTTTCTGACCGACTTCCACGAACGCTTTTGCGTCCGGGCTCGGGGTGCGGTAGAAAGTACCGACCATCGGGGAACGTACGATGTGACCGCTGATTTCAGCTTTCGCCGGCGCGTCTGCCTGAGCGGAGGCCGGTGCTGCTGCAACCGGTGCCTGGGCCTGCATCATCGGCGCGGCATAAGCCTGCTGCATGACCGGGTAGCCCGCATTCGGCGCGGCACGGCTGATGCGTACAGACTCTTCGCCTTCAGAAATTTCCAGTTCGGAGATGCCTGATTCTTCAACCAGCTCGATCAGCTTTTTAATCTTACGAATATCCATGAGTGGGTTCCGTACTCTTTGTTTAGTGTGATTGTGACAGGCGTTTTACCGCCGTCTGTAAAGCGTATGAATAGCCGTCCGCACCGAGTCCGCAGATGACGCCCGAGGCGATATCCGACAGATAGGAGTGGTGACGGAACGGTTCGCGTGCATGTACGTTGCTCAGGTGAATCTCGATAAACGGGATACTGACCGCAAGCAATGCATCGCGGATAGCCACGCTAGTGTGCGTAAACGCGGCCGGATTAATCAGGATATAGTCTACAGTGTCTTTAGCCTGATGAATTCGGTCGATGAGCGCGAACTCCGCATTGGACTGCAGGTGATCCAGCGCCACGTTCAGAGCCGAAGCTTCTGATTGCAGACGGTTAACAATCTCAGAAAGCTTAAGGGTGCCATACTTCTCAGGCTCACGGGTGCCGAGCATGTTAAGATTGGGTCCGTTTAAAAGCAAAATGCGAAACTTGTCAGCCATTGTGTGGCTATCTCCTGCCATTCTCGGATAAAAAACAAAATATACCTTCGAAGCGCGCTTGTCACCTTTTCAGGGCCCGAAAACCCCGTCAGGAAAACCAAAGTCGCACATTATAACGATTTCGTAGCATTTGGCAGCTAAATACTGGTCTTATCAGGGAAGATTATCAACTGCTATCGTTCAAAGCGTCGCGGTTGATAAAAGAACTGCGGGAAACTGCACATATCCGATGATTATCGCCACCACTGACGGAACTTCTTGTAACGCCATGCTAAAAGCAACACGGCCAGCACGGCATAAATCACCGGCTGCGGGGATAAGATCTTCACCGACCACAGATAGTGAATGGGGGCAAGGATTGCCACCAGATAAACAAAGTTGTGCAAAGTTTGCCAGCGGCGACCCAGTTTTCTCTGCAACACCTGTGTTGAGGTGGCGGCCAGCGCCAGCAAAATCAACCAGCTGATAAAACCCAACGTCAGGTAAGGTCTGCTGACTAACTCCGAGCCCAGCAGCGCCAGATTGTGGATACCCAACTCCAGCAGCGTGTAGCTGGTGAGATGCAGCGTTGCCCAGGCAAAACACCACAGCCCGAGTAAACGCCGGGTACGAATCAACAACGGTTGTTTAGCGTAGCGCGCGAGCGGTGAGACGAGCAAGGTCGCCAGCAAAAATTTAAGAGCCATCCTACCGGTAAAGTGCTGGATATCTTTTGCCGGGTCGGCGCTAAAGTAGCCCTGTTGTCCGGCCCAGAAGAGCCAGATAAAGGGTGAAAAGCCGGCCAGATGGAGCCCCACCTTCAGCCAGGTAATCTGTTTTACGCTCAGACGCACTAGTAGTACTCCCGCAGATTCAGTCCCCGATAGAGGGATGCCACCTCATCAGCATAACCGTTAAATAACAGCGTCGGCTGGCGCTTAACATCGAGCACGCCGCCAGAGCCGATAAAACGCTCTGTGGCCTGCGACCAACGCGGATGATCGACGTGCGGATTGACGTTAGCGTAAAAGCCATATTCCCCCGGCCCGGCCAGATTCCAGGTGGTGGGGGGCTGCTCGCGCGTCAGCTCGATGCTGACGATGGATTTGATACCTTTAAAACCGTATTTCCACGGGACGGTCAGCCGGACAGGCGCGCCGTTTTGCGGCGGCAGCGCTTTACCGTAAACGCCGACGCTGAGCAGCGTCAGAGGGTGCATGGCTTCATCCAGCCGCAGACCTTCTACATAAGGATAAGCCAGCCCCCCGCCGATAAAGCGATCTTTTTGTCCCGGCATCTGGTCCGGTGCATAAATGGTTTTAAACGCGACAAAACGGGCGTTGCTGGTGGGCTCAACCAGCGCCAGCAGTTTATGTAGCGGGAAGCCGATCCAGGGTACTACCATTGACCAGGCCTCTACGCAGCGCATCCGGTAAATGCGTTCTTCCAGCGGAAAGCGCCGGGTCAGGTCGTCATGATCGAGCGTCAGCGGTTTGGCCACTTCCCCGCCGATGGTCAGCGTCCACGGGTCGGTGCGTAGACTGCCGGCATTGGCGGCCGGATCGGCTTTATCGAGGCCAAATTCATAGAAGTTATTGTAGCCGGTGACTTTATCTTCCGGCGTCAGCGCGAGCTTACTTTGCCATTCGGCGGGTTTATTGAAAGTGAGCGGCTTCCCGGCCGGCGCCGGCGGGCGGTCATGGCCTTTAAACCAGTCCAGCAGATCGGCTCGCGCCGTGGGGGAAAGAGAAAGGGCCGTTGCGGTGATCCCGAGTGACTTCAGAACCTGACGGCGCTGCAGCATAAAAACGGATTCTGCCGTGACATCGGCTTCCGTGAGTTTTTTGGCTTTCATGACATCCTCCGGCATGCTTTTTCCTAAGCATGACGGAGGCGGCGACTTATCGCGAATATGTCACGAAAAATTGCAGATTAGGCGATCTTCACCAGCGTCCGCCCCTGGATCTGATTATTCATCATCTTATCGGCGAACGCCGGGGCCTCGGCCAGCGTAATTTCCGTGGCGCTCGCGGCATAGAACGATTCCGGCAGGTCACGCACCAGACGTTGCCAGGCCTCAGCGCGACGCGCGGACGGCGTCATGACGGAATCGACGCCCTGCAGGCGAACATTACGCAGAATAAACGGCATCACCGTCGTCGGCAGCGCGAAGCCCCCGGCCAGACCACAGGCGGCGACGCAGCCGCCGTAATTCATCTGCGCCAGTACTTTCGCCAGCACCTTGTCCCCGACGGTATCAATCGCGCCAGCCCACAGCTGTTTTTCCAGCGGACGGGTTTCGGCAAACTCTTCGCGGCCGAGAATGCGCTGCGCGCCGAGGCTTTTCAGATACTCATGAGTGCTGTCGCGGCCAGAGACCGCGACGACCGAATAGCCGAGCTGATGCAGCAGGGCAATGGCGGTGCTACCGACGCCGCCGCTGGCGCCCGTCACAATGATTTCCCCGTCCTGCGGACGGATGCCGGCATCTTCCAGCGCCATGACGCACAGCATCGCGGTGAAACCGGCGGTACCGATCGCCATCGCTTTACGGCCATCAAGACCTTCCGGCATCGCGACCAGCCAGTCGCCTTTCACGCGTGCACGTTCGGCCAGGCCGCCCCAGTGGTTTTCACCGACGCCCCAGCCGGTCAGCAGCACTTTCTGCCCGCTGTGGAAACGCGGATCTTCGCTGGAGTGAACGGTACCGGCGAAATCAATGCCAGGAATCATCGGAAAGTTGCGGATGATTTTTCCCTTGCCAGTGATCGCCAGCGCATCTTTATAGTTAAGGCTGGACCAGTGAATATCGACGGTGACATCACCCTGCGGCAGCTGGTTGGCGTCGATGGTTTGCACGGAAGAGATTGTTTTGCCATCCTGCTGTTCTAATATTAAAGCCTGCATAAGCGGCTCCTTATTTGTACAAAGATTGGAAAAATTTTTCTGCAGACTATACTCGCTATCGACATTATTACGCCGATATAACGCAATAAATTGCCAGAAACGTCAGCTTTGATAGTATGCCTCGCGCTTTAGAAAGTTAGTGCTTACTTTAGGTAAAGCGCCAGTACAGGAGCCCGAAAATCTATCGGGCGGTCATTCACTCGCGGAGTTAACACAGGGATGCGATTAACGACGAAGTTCTCAGCATTTGTCACGCTGCTTACCAGCCTGACCATCTTTGTCACGCTCATAGGTGCTTCGCTGAGTTTTTATAACGGTATCCAGCTGAAAATGGAGAATCGTGTCCAGGCCGTGGCGACGATGCTGGATAACCGCCTGATCTCATCCTCGTTCGATAAGCTCGAACCGCAAATGGATGAGTTGATGACGCCGGTGGAGATTGTGCAGGTCGATTTTTTGCTCAACGGAAAGCCGGTGTACGATCACTCGCGTAGCGACAGCTACCGTCCGCCGGGGAGTAAGAATCAGTATCGTGAAATAACGGTGCCGTCGTTAAAACACCCCGGTATGACAATTCACCTGGTCTATCTCGACCCGATGGTGAATTATTTCCGCTCGCTGCATATCACCGCGCCCTTATCGATAGCCATCGGCTTTATGGTTCTGGTTATCTTTTTCTCCGTGCGCTGGATTCGCCGTCAGTTGGCGGGTCAGGAGCTGCTGGAGGTGCGCGCCGCGCGGATCCTCAACGGCGAACGCGGGCCGCAGGTACGAGGGTCGGTACATGAGTGGCCGGCAAGCACCAGCAGCGCGCTGGATATGCTGCTTTCCGAGCTGCAGTTTGCCAGCGATCAGCGCAGCCGCATGGATACGCTGATTCGTTCTTATGCTGCGCAAGACTCGAAGACCGGGCTGAATAATCGCCTGTTTTTTGATAATCAGCTGGCAATGTTGCTGGAAGATCCGGAAAAGGTGGGTTCGCACGGTATCGTGATGATGATTCGCCTGCCGGAGTTCGATCTACTGCGTGATAACTGGGGGCGGGCCGCAGCCGAAGAACACTACTTCACGCTTATCAACCTGCTGTCGACTTTTATTATGCGCTATCCTGGGGCGCTACTGGCACGCTACCACCGCAATGATTTTGCCGTACTCCTTCCTCACCGTACCTTAAAAGAGGCCGATAGCATCGCCGGGTTGCTGTTAAAAGCGGTGGATGCGCTGCCGCCGACGCGGATCCTTGATCGCGATGACATGATGCATATTGGCCTTTGCGCTTTCCGCAGCGGGCAGACGACGGCGCTGGTAATGGAACGCGCCGAGGCAGCGACACGCAATGCGGTGCTGCAGGGCAGCAATAGCTGGGCAGTCTACGATGACTCGTTACCGGAGAAAGGGCGCGGTAACGTCCGCTGGCGTACGCTGATTGAACAAATGCTAAGTCGCGGCGGACCGCGACTGTACCATAAGCCAGCCGTTACCCGCGACGGGCGCGTCCATCATCGTGAACTGATATCGCGATTGTATGACGGGAAGGAAGAGGTGAGCGCGGCAGAATATATGCCAATGGTGCAACAGTTTGGTCTGGCGGAAGAGTACGACCGCCTGCAGATCACGCGATTGCTGCCTTTTTTAAGTTTTTGGCCGGAGGAAAACCTTGCGCTGCAGGTGACGGTGGAATCATTGATCCGGCCGAGATTTCAGCGTTGGCTGCGTGATAGCTTGATGCAGAGTGAAAAATCGCAACGTCGACGGATTATTTTTGAACTTGCAGAGGCAGATGTTTGTCAATATATCGGCCGCCTACAACCGGTAATGCGCCTGGTCAACGCTCTGGGTATTCGCGTTGCCGTTGTGCAGGCCGGATTAACGCTGGTTGGAACCAGTTGGATCAAGCAGTTGGATGTCGAAGTCATTAAGCTGCATCAGGGACTGTCGCGCAATATCGAAAAGCGCAGTGAGAACCAGCTGCTGGTTCAGAGCCTGGTAGAGGCCTGTAAGGGCATGCCGGTCCAGGTTTTTGCAACCGGCGTTCGCAGTCGCAGTGAGTGGCAGGTGCTGTCTCAATGCGGTGTTACGGGTGGGCAGGGGGAATTTTTTGCCGCCTCACAGCCACTTGACACTAATGTGAAAAAATATTCGCAAAGATACTCGGTTTGATCTGCCGTTTAGCGTGATTTCACGTAGAATAATGCGCGCCATAGTGAAGGGGGTGTGCTTGTCTACCTGCCGGATTATCGCAATGTAAATGCCAGCAACTGACCTTTGACGGGTTATGGATTCAGGCGCGGAGCGCTGTTGACGATTTCGCCACTGAATGAACCCGGTCAATTTGTAACAAAGGAAATGCGCTGCACTAATTTTCACCGTAGCAGATGATTTTTGCGCCTTGTCGCTGCTGCGTGTGGTTGGTAAAGTAAGCGGATTTTGTTTTCCGCCCCAGCTTTCAGGATTATCCCTTAGTATGTTAAAAAAATTTCGTGGCATGTTTTCCAATGACCTGTCCATTGACCTGGGTACCGCGAATACCCTGATTTACGTAAAAGGACAAGGCATCGTATTGAATGAGCCTTCCGTTGTGGCCATTCGTCAGGATCGTGCCGGCTCGCCGAAAAGCGTCGCTGCTGTTGGTCATGAAGCGAAGCAGATGCTCGGGCGTACACCGGGCAACATCGCGGCGATTCGCCCGATGAAAGACGGCGTTATCGCCGACTTCTTCGTTACCGAAAAAATGCTCCAGCACTTCATCAAGCAGGTACATAGCAATAGCTTCATGCGCCCAAGCCCGCGCGTTCTGGTGTGCGTACCGGTCGGTGCAACCCAGGTTGAGCGTCGTGCGATTCGTGAATCCGCTCAGGGCGCTGGCGCTCGTGAAGTCTTCCTGATTGAAGAGCCGATGGCGGCTGCGATCGGCGCAGGCTTACCGGTTTCTGAAGCGACCGGTTCTATGGTGGTGGATATTGGTGGCGGTACCACAGAAGTGGCGGTTATCTCCCTGAACGGCGTGGTTTACTCCTCTTCCGTACGTATCGGCGGTGACCGTTTCGATGAAGCCGTGATTAATTATGTGCGTCGTAACTACGGCTCCCTGATCGGTGAAGCGACGGCTGAACGTATCAAGCATGAAATCGGTTCGGCGTATCCGGGCGATGAAGTGCGTGAAATCGAAGTTCGCGGCCGTAACCTGGCAGAAGGCGTGCCACGCGGCTTTACTCTGAACTCGAACGAAATTCTCGAAGCGCTGCAGGAACCGCTGACCGGTATCGTTAGCGCGGTGATGGTAGCGCTGGAACAGTGTCCGCCGGAGCTGGCTTCCGATATCTCCGAGCGCGGTATGGTTCTGACTGGCGGTGGCGCCCTGCTGCGCAACCTCGACCGTCTGTTGATGGAAGAGACAGGTATTCCTGTCGTAGTTGCAGAAGATCCACTGACTTGCGTCGCGCGTGGCGGCGGTAAAGCGCTGGAAATGATCGACATGCACGGCGGCGACTTGTTTAGCGAAGAGTAGTCAGCCGAAGGTCCAGGGTAGCCTCAAAAGCTACCCTTGGTCTTAACTGACACGAGAATACGCATAGCCTATGAAGCCAATTTTTAGCCGTGGCCCGTCGCTACAGATTCGCCTTATCCTGGCGGTTTTGGTGGCGCTTGGCGTGATTATCGCCGACAGCCGCCTGGGTACGTTCAGTCAGATCAGAACGTACATGGACACTGCCGTCAGCCCTTTCTACTTTATCTCAAATGGTCCCCGGGAATTGCTGGACAGCGTATCGCAAACGCTGGCAACCCGCGATCAGCTCGAACTGGAAAACCGCGCGCTGCGTCAGGAACTGCTGCTGAAGAACAGCGATTTGCTGATGCTGGGCCAGTACAAACAGGAGAACGCGCGTCTGCGCGAGCTGCTGGGCTCGCCGCTGCGCCAGGATGAGCAAAAAATGGTGACTCAGGTCATCTCGACGGTTAACGATCCTTACAGTGACCAGGTTGTCATCGATAAGGGCAGCGTGAACGGCGTGTACGAAGGCCAGCCGGTGATCAGCGACAAAGGCGTTGTGGGTCAGGTCGTCGCGGTGGCGAAGTTAACCAGCCGCGTGTTGCTCATCTGCGATGCGACGCATGCGTTGCCGATTCAGGTTCTGCGCAATGATATTCGCGTGATTGCAGCGGGTAACGGGTGCACTGACGATTTGCAGCTTGAGCACCTGCCGGCGAACACCGATATTCGCGTCGGCGATGTGCTGGTGACCTCCGGTCTCGGTGGCCGCTTCCCGGAAGGCTATCCGGTCGGCGTGGTGTCTTCGGTGAAGCTCGACACGCAGCGCGCGTATACGGTCATTCAGGCGCGCCCGACGGCGGGTCTGCAGCGTCTGCGCTATCTCCTGCTGCTGTGGGGGGCCGATCGTAACGGGGCCAACCCGATGACGCCGGAAGAAGTGCACCGCGTCGCCAATGAGCGCCTGATGCAGATGATGCCGCAGGTTCTGCCGGCACCGGATGCCATGGGGCCGCAAATGCCGGCGCCAGCAACCGGCGTGGCGTCGTCCGCGCAACCTCTGCCTGCTGGGGGGCAATAGTGGCAAGTTATCGAAGCCAGGGACGCTGGGTTATCTGGCTCTCGTTTCTTATCGCACTATTGCTGCAGGTTATGCCCTGGCCGGCGGACCTGACCGTCTTCCGGCCAAACTGGGTATTCCTGATCCTGCTTTACTGGATCCTCGCCTTACCGCATCGGGTGAACGTAGGCACCGGTTTCGTCATGGGGGCTATCCTCGATCTCATCAGTGGGTCGACACTGGGCGTTCGCGCGCTATCGTTAAGTATCATTGCTTATCTGGTGGCGCTGAAATATCAGCTGTTTCGCAACCTGGCGCTCTGGCAGCAGGCGCTGGTGGTGATGATGCTATCCCTTGCCGTGGATATCGTTGTTTTCTGGGCCGAGTTTTTAGTGATCAACGTCTCTTTCCGTCCGGAAGTGTTCTGGAGTAGTGTAGTAAACGGTGTGCTCTGGCCATGGTTATTCCTGCTGATGCGGAAAGTCCGTCAGCAATTCGCGGTGCAATAAGGTTGATATGACAACTCTGTATCTCGCTTCAGGCTCTCCGCGTCGGCAGGAACTGCTGACGCAACTGGGGCTCTCTTTTGAACGTCTGGTTCCCGGCATTGAAGAACGGCGCCTGCCACAGGAGAGCGCCGGGCACTATGTTGTGCGTCTGGCGCGCGAGAAGGCACAGGCGGGCGTCGCACTGGCAGCGCGCGATCTGCCGGTGCTGGGGGCGGATACCATTGTCATCCTGAACGGCGAAGTGCTGGAAAAACCACGCGACGCCGGGCACGCTGCAGAGATGCTGCGTATGCTTTCCGGTAAGACGCATCAGGTCATGACGGCCGTGGCGCTGGCGGATAAGCAGCTGACGCTGGATTGCCTGGTGGTGACGGAAGTGACCTTCCGTCTGCTCTCAGAACAGGACATTGCCAGCTATGTGGCCAGCGGCGAACCTCTGGACAAAGCAGGCGCATACGGTATTCAAGGGTTGGGTGGCTGTTTCGTCAGGAAGATTAATGGCAGCTATCACGCCGTGGTCGGCTTACCGCTGGTAGAAACGTATGAGTTGCTGAGTAACTTTAACTCACTGCGTGAAGAAAAGGGATAAAGATGACGGCAGAATTATTAGTTAACGTAACGCCATCTGAGACGCGCGTTGCGTACATCGATGGCGGTATTCTTCAGGAAATTCATATTGAGCGTGAAGCGCGGCGCGGAATCGTAGGCAATATCTACAAAGGTCGTGTCAGTCGTGTACTGCCGGGGATGCAGGCGGCTTTTGTAGATATTGGCCTGGATAAGGCCGCGTTTCTGCATGCGTCAGATATTATGCCGCATACTGAATGCGTCGCCGGGGAAGAACAAAAGCAGTTTACCGTGCGCGATATTTCTGAACTGGTTCGTCAGGGCCAGGACCTGATGGTTCAGGTAGTGAAAGATCCGCTCGGCACGAAAGGCGCTCGCCTGACGACGGACATTACGCTGCCTTCCCGCTATCTGGTCTTTATGCCCGGGGCTTCTCACGTCGGTGTGTCGCAGCGTATCGAGAGTGAAGCTGAACGCGAACGGTTAAAGAAGGTGGTGGCCGACTACTGCGATGAGCAGGGCGGTTTTATCATCCGTACCGCCGCAGAAGGGGTGCACGAACAGGAGTTAGCCGCCGATGCGGCCTACCTCAAGCGCGTATGGACTAAGGTCATGGAGCGCAAAAAACGGCAACAGACCCGTTATCAGCTGTACGGTGAACTGGCGTTGGCTCAGCGCGTGCTGCGCGATTTTGCCGATGAGCATCTGGACCGTATTCGCGTTGATTCTCGCCTGACGTATGAATCGCTGGTCGAGTTTACCGCCGAATATATGCCGGAAATGACCAGCAAGCTGGAGCACTACAGCGGCCGTCAGCCGATTTTCGATCTCTTTGACGTCGAGAACGAAATTCAGCGCGCGCTGGAGCGTAAGGTGGAGCTGAAATCCGGCGGCTATCTGGTTATCGATCAAACCGAAGCGATGACCACCGTGGATATCAATACCGGGGCATTTGTCGGCCACCGCAATCTCGACGATACGATTTTTAATACCAATATTGAGGCGACCCAGGCGATCGCCCGCCAGCTGCGTCTGCGCAATCTGGGCGGGATTATCATTATTGATTTCATCGATATGAATAATGAAGATCACCGCCGCCGGGTATTGCATTCACTGGAACAGGCGTTGAGTAAAGATCGGGTCAAAACCAGCATTAACGGCTTCTCCCAGCTTGGCCTGGTAGAGATGACCCGTAAGCGGACTCGTGAAAGCGTTGAGCACGTATTGTGTAAGGATTGCCCTACCTGCCACGGACGCGGTACGGTGAAATCGGTGGAAACGGTGTGTTATGAAATCATGCGTGAGATTGTGCGTGTGCATCATGCCTACGATTCCGATCGTTTCCTGGTCTATGCTTCTCCTGCGGTTGCGGAAACCCTGAAAGGGGAAGAGTCGCACGCGCTGGCGGAAGTCGAAATCTTTGTCGGCAAACAGGTCAAAGTACAAATTGAACCGCTCTATAATCAAGAGCAGTTCGATGTCGTTATGATGTAAGCATCTGGTTTGCCTCTGTTCTGGAGCCCGGGAGTATGGCTAAACGACGCCTTATCCCGGAAGTCAACGCCGCTGACGCGGAGGCAAATAGACGGATGACGTGTAAAGGTCAGACAAGGAGAGAGGCGTGAGGCGACTGCCCGGGATATTACTGCTCACCGCGGCAACATTGACAGTTGTCGTCGCGCTGCTGGTGAGCGGCCTGCGTCTCGTTCTGCCGCAGCTGGACGCATGGCGCCCGCAGCTGCTGGAAAAAATCTCGGCGATTTCCGGCTCGCCGGTCAATGCTTCACAGCTCACGGCCCGCTGGGAAAATTTTGGCCCGACGCTCGACGTGCGTGATGTCTCCGCGGGTCTGAAGGACGGCGGTCAGCTCTCTGTTAAACGGGTTACTCTGGCGCTGGATGTCTGGCAAAGTCTGCTGCACATGCGCTGGCAGTTCCGCGATCTCACCTTCTGGCAGTTGAAAATCCATACCAATTCGCCTATCCAGACCAACGATGGCGGCGATAGCCTGAAAACCGACCATATTGGCGATCTCTTCCTGCGCCAGTTCGACCACTTTATTCTCCGCGATAGCCATTTGAGTTTCGTAACCATTTCCGGGCAACGCGCGGAATTAGCGGTCCCGCAGCTCACCTGGCTGAACACCAATAACCGCCATCGCGCAGAAGGGCAATTGAGCCTCTCCAGCCTCAACGGCCAGCATGGGGTGATGCAGGTACGCATGGATCTGCGTGATGAAAATGGCCTGCTGAACAAAGGGCGCGTATGGCTGCAGGCGGACGATATTGACGTGAAGCCGTGGCTGGGCCGCTGGATGCAGGACAATATTGCGTTGCAAAATGCCCGCTTTAGCCTCGAAGGCTGGATGACCATCGACAAAGGCGATATCGCCAGCGGCGACGTCTGGTTGAAGAAGGGCGGCGCCAGCTGGCAGGGGGATAGTCAGCCCCATCGATTGACGGTGGATAATCTGACGGCCCATGTCTTCCGCGAGAAGCAGGGCTGGGGCTTCCATATCCCGGATACCCGGATCTCGATCGACGGCAAAGCCTGGCCGCGCGGCGCGCTGGCAATGGCGTGGATCCCGGCGCAGGATGTCGGCGGCAATGACCACTCGCGCAGCGATGAGCTGCGTGTCCGCGCCAGTAACCTTGATTTGAATGGCCTGACCGGGCTGCAACCTATTGCCGATAAGCTGGCCCCTGAGCTGGGCGAAGTCTGGCGCACCACGCAACCTGCCGGCAAAATCGATCTGCTGGCGCTGGATATCCCGCTGCAGGCGGCGGAGAAGTCCCGTTTCCAGGCTAGCTGGAGCTCTCTCTCCTGGAAGCAGTGGAAGCTGCTGCCTGGGGCCGAGCATTTCTCCGGTAGCGTTGCCGGAAGCGTGGAGAACGGTATGCTGCACGCCAGTATGAGCGAGGCAAAAATGCCTTATGCCACGGTCTTCCGCGCCCCGCTGGAAATCGCCAAAGGTGATGCCACCCTCAACTGGGTGAAGAATGACAAAGGTTTTATGCTCGACGGGCGCAACATTGACGTGCAGGCGACCGGGGTCCGCGCGCGAGGAGGATTCCGCTATTTACAGCCGCAGGGTGATGAACCGTGGCTGGGGATTCTGGCGGGGATCAGCACCAATGACGGTGGTCAGGCATGGCGCTATTTCCCGGAGAACCTGATGGGCAAAGAGCTGGTGGATTATCTCAGCGGCGCGATAAAAGGCGGGCAGTCAACCAACGCGACTCTGGTTTACGGCGGTAATCCGCACCTGTTCCCGTATCTGCATAATGAAGGCCAGTTCCAGGTTTCGGTGCCATTAACTAACGCCACTTTTGCCTTTCAACCCGACTGGCCGGCATTAACCGGTCTGGATATCAACCTCGACTTCATCAACAACGGTTTATGGATGAAGGCCGATAAGGCGATGCTCGGTAACGTTACCGCCAGCAACCTTGATGCGGTTATCCCCGATTATTCGCAGGAAAAACTGCTTATTGATGCCGATATCAACGGTCCTGGGAAAGATGTCGGCCCCTATTTTAAAGAGACGCCGCTGAAAGAGACGCTGGGTTCGGCACTGGATGAGCTACAGCTGAATGGGAATGTAAGCGCTCGCTTACATCTTGATATTCCGCTGGATGGCGAGCTGACCACCGCCAGAGGCGATGTCAATCTGGTGAACAACAGCCTGTTTATCAAACCGATTGATGCAACGTTGAAGGGTCTGACCGGTAAGTTCAGCTTTATCAATGGCGCTCTGAAGAGCGAGCCCCTGAAAGCCAGCTGGTTTAATCAGCCGCTGAATCTCGATTTTTCCACCACCGAGGGACCTAAGGCTTTCCAGGTCAACGTTGGAATGAATGCCAGCTGGCAGCCGTCGCGTACCGGTCTCCTGCCTAAAGCGGTCAATGATGCCGTGAGCGGTAGCGTGCCGTGGGACGGTAAGGTGGCCATTGAGCTGCCGTATCATGGGAATGCGAGCTATAAGGTTGATATTAATGGCGATCTGAAAAATGTAAGTAGCGACTTACCTTCTCCGGTCAATAAAAAGGCGGGTGAGCCGCTTGCGGTAAAAATTAATGTCGAAGGCGGGTTAAACAGCTTCGAGTTGACCGGCGCTATCGGCGGCAAAAATCATTTCAACAGCCGCTGGTTGCTGAACCGTAAGCTGACGCTGGATCGGGCGATTTTAACCTCTGACAGCAAAGCCATTTCTCCGCTGCCGGATCAGGCTGGCGTTGAACTGAATATGCCGCCGATGGATGGCGCGCAGTGGCTGGCGCTTTTCCAGGGCGGCGCCGTCAATGAAGTCAGCAGCAATATTCTCTTCCCGGAACGTATGACGTTGCGCACGCCGTCGCTGACGTTTGCTGGCCAAAACTGGAACAACGTGAGTCTGGTGAGCCAACCGGATGCCGGTGGTTCGAAGATTGAAGCCCAGGGGCGGGAAATCAACGCCTCTTTGACCATGCGGCAAAATGCCCCCTGGCAGGCCGCCATTCGCTATCTGTATTACAACCCGGCGGCCGCTCAGAAGAGTGCGTCCAGCGAGACGAGTCCGCTTGCCAGTAACCGCCTTGATTTTCGCGGTTGGCCGGATCTCCAGCTGCGCTGCGCAGAGTGCTGGTTATGGGGGCAAAAATATGGACGGATCGACGGTGATTTCTCCATTAAAGGCGATACCCTGGCGCTGGCTAACGGGCTGGTGGATACCGGTTTTGGCCGTCTGACTTCCGACGGCGTATGGGTCAATGCCCCCGGCGGCGTGCGCACGTCGCTGAAAGGTAAACTCCATGGGAATAAAACGGATGCCTTTGCCAGCTTTTTCGGTATTTCAACGCCGGTGAAAGGGTCGTCGTTCGATATCGATTATGATTTGCACTGGCGCGCACCGCCGTGGCAGCCGGACGTGGCGTCGCTCAATGGGGTGCTGAAAAGCCATCTCGGAAAAGGCGAATTTACCGACATCAGCACCGGTCATGCCGGGCAGCTGTTGCGTCTGCTGAGCGTCGATGCGCTGCTGCGAAAACTGCGTTTCGACTTTAGCGATACCTTTAGCGAAGGCTTCTATTTTGATTCGATCAACAGCACGGCATGGATTAAAGACGGTGTGCTGAATACGGATGATACGTTGGTGGATGGCCTTGAGGCGGATATCGCTATGAAAGGCTCGATCGACCTGGTACGTCGCCAGCTGGATATGCAGGCGGTCGTGGCCCCGGAAATTTCGGCGACCGTTGGTGTGGCGACAGCGTTTGCGATTAACCCGATAGTCGGCGCCGCGGTGTTTGCCGCCAGCAAAGTGCTGGGGCCGCTGTGGAACAAAGTGTCAATCCTGCGCTATCGCATCACTGGCCCTATCGATCAGCCGCAGATCAATGAAGTCCTGCGCCAGGCGCGTAGCGACAAAAAGCAATGATTTGACGATTGCGGGGAATTACCGCACTCTCAATAGATAGCGTTTTTTATTTCCGCCTGACAGGCGGCAACAAACGAGTAGCATAACGATGAGTCTGAACCTGGTAAGTGAACAATTACTGTCAGCAAATGGCCTGAATCATCAGGATCTTTTTGCCATTCTTGGCCAGTTGGCCGAGCGCCGTCTGGATTACGGCGATCTCTATTTTCAGTCGAGCTATCACGAATCCTGGGTTCTGGAAGACAGCATCATTAAAGATGGTTCGTACAATATCGACCAGGGCGTCGGCGTTCGTGCGGTCAGCGGCGAGAAAACGGGTTTTGCTTATGCCGACCAAATCAGCCGGCTGGCGCTGGAACAGAGCGCGCAGGCGGCCCGTACCATCGTGCGCGATAGCGGCGACGGTAAAGTGCGTACCCTGGGAGCGGTAGAATACGGCGCGCTGTATACCAGTATCGATCCGCTGCAAAGCATGAGCCGCGAAGAGAAACTGGATATCCTGCGTCGCGTCGATAAAGCCGCCCGCGCTGCGGATAAACGGGTGCAGGAAGTGTCCGCCAGCCTGAGCGGCGTGTATGAATTGATTCTGGTTGCGGCGACCGATGGGACGTTAGCGGCGGACGTTCGTCCGCTGGTGCGCCTGTCGGTCAGCGTGCTGGTAGAAGACGACGGTAAACGCGAGCGCGGCTCCAGCGGCGGCGGTGGTCGTTTTGGCTATGACTATTTCCTGGCCGCCGAAGACGGTGAAGTCCGCGCCGATGCCTGGGCGAAAGAAGCGGTGCGCATGGCGCTGGTGAATTTGTCCGCCGTTGCCGCCCCGGCGGGCATGCTGCCGGTGGTGCTGGGCGCCGGCTGGCCTGGCGTGTTGCTGCATGAAGCGGTAGGACACGGTCTGGAAGGCGACTTCAACCGTCGCGGGACCTCGGTATTCAGCGGCCATATGGGCGAACTGGTGGCTTCCGAACTGTGCACCGTGGTGGATGATGGCACCATTGCCAATCGCCGCGGCTCGCTGGCCGTGGATGACGAAGGGACGCCGGGTCAGTACAACGTGTTGATTGAGAACGGTATCCTGAAAGGCTATATGCAGGACAAACTCAACGCGCGTCTGATGGGGGTTGCGCCGACCGGTAACGGCCGTCGCGAGTCGTACGCCCATCTGCCGATGCCGCGCATGACCAACACCTACATGCTGGCAGGTAAATCGACGCCGCAGGAAATTATTGAATCGGTCGATTACGGTATCTATGCCCCTAACTTTGGCGGCGGTCAGGTCGATATCACCTCCGGTAAGTTTGTGTTCTCCACTTCAGAAGCCTACCTGATCGAAAAAGGGAAGGTCACAAAAGCGGTGAAGGGCGCGACCCTGATTGGTTCCGGGATTGAAGCGATGCAGCAGATTTCCATGGTCGGTAACGATCTGAAGCTTGATAGCGGTGTCGGCGTGTGCGGTAAAGAGGGCCAGAGCGTGCCGGTAGGCGTTGGCCAACCGACGCTGAAAGTCGATAACCTTACCGTTGGCGGAACCGCCTGAGTGTTCTGAATGCGCCTTCGCATCTTGCGAAGGCGCAGCCTGCACCGGCGACACTCCTGCTTTGTGGGTCGCCGCTAGCGGCAAATTCCCCGGCCGTGCATCCCCTGGTAAATTTTTGCCACCTCGACAAAATACTCCGTCAGTGAATTAATGCAGACCTGAACCTTCAGCGGCAGCTTGTCTTTCTCGGTATACACCGCGTACACCGGGCGAGGATCGGACTGGTAGCTTGGCAGCAGGATCTCCAGCTCGCCGCGGTTGATCTCTTCTATTGCCCACATCAGCGGAACGTAAGCCACGCCAACGCCAGCGGTCAGCCAACGTACCAGCGTCATGGGGTCGTTGGTGACAAAGCGGCCCTGCGGAATCAGTTTGGTTGAGATCCCTTCCGGGGCGATGATTTCAAATTCATTATCAGGGCGCACGCTATACTCAAGCCACGAATGGCTGGCGAGATCGGCTGGTTTTTCCGGGATCCCCGCCTGCTGCAGATAGCTTTTCGCCGCGCAGAGCACCATCGGCATCGAGCCAAGCCGGCGTGAAAAGAGACTGGAATCCTGCAATGCCCCGACACGAATCACCACATCCAGGCCGTCAGCAATCAGATCCGGCGCCGGAATGCCGGTGACCAGGTTAACGGATAAGCCCGGGTACTCTTTCAGCATTCCGGCGGTAATGTGGGCCAGCACATTCTGTGCCATAGTTGAAGAGCAGCCGACGCGCAGCGTACCGATGGGCGTATTATTAAACGCGTACAGTTGCTCATGGACATCCTGCGCTTCGAACAGCATGCGTCGGCAGCCCTGGTAATAGATCTTACCGGCTTCTGTTAAGCCAAGCCTGCGGGTGCTGCGGTTAAGCAGCTTCACCTGGAGTTCATCTTCCAGTCTGGAGACAGTCTGGCTGATGGATGAAACGCTCATCTGGAGCTGGTGTGCCGTGGCGGTAAATGAACCAAGTTCAACCACTTTGGCAAAAACGGACATGCGTTTTAATCGTTCCATTATTCACTCTGACTTAAAAGTGATTTAGATCACATAATATAGATCATGCTGCAATTATTACGTTACTATATTGTTAGCTACATAATAAACGCTTCACTACATCACCTGTACGCTTCTTACCAAGGTCATCATGAGTCTGTTTCCTGTCATCGTGATTTTCGGCTTGTCGTTTCCGCCGATCTTCTTTGAGCTGCTAATCTCGCTGGCCATCTTCTGGCTGGTACACCGACTGCTGGTTCCCACCGGCATCTATGATTTTGTCTGGCACCCTGCACTGTTTAATACCGCGTTATATTGCTGCCTTTTTTATCTGATATCGCGTTTGTTCGTTTGAGGTCGATGTGAAAACACTAACAAGAAATATCTTCCGTACCGCAATCACTGTGATACTGGTTATCCTGGCATTTGTCGCGATTTTTCGCGCCTGGGTCTATTACACCGCGTCTCCCTGGACGCGCGACGCGCGATTCAGCGCCGACATCGTGGCGATCGCACCCGATGTTTCGGGGCTGATTTCGCAGGTAAATATCAAGGATAACCAACTGGTTAAGAAAGACCAGGTTTTGTTTGTGATTGATCAGCCGCGTTATCAGAAAGCCCTCGAAGAAGCTCAGGCCGATGTTTACTACTACCAGACTCTGGCGCAGGAAAAACGTGTTGAAGCCGGCCGCCGTAATAAGCTGGGCGTACAGGCGATGTCTCGTGAAGAGATAGACCAGGCCAATAACGTCTTACAAACGGCAGAGCATCAGCTGGCGAAAGCCGTGGCCAGTCGGGATCTGGCGAAGCTCGATCTGGAACGCACGGTTGTACGCGCACCAGCCGATGGTTGGGTGACCAACCTCAATGTTTACAGCGGTGAATTTATTACCCGCGGTTCGACAGCCGTGGCGCTGGTTAAACAAGGTACCTTTTACGTGGTGGCCTACCTGGAAGAGACCAAACTGGAAGGGGTACGCCAGGGCTACCGCGCGGAAATTACCCCGCTGGGAAGCAGCCACTCGATTAAAGGTACGGTGGACAGCATCGCCGCCGGGGTAACCAACGCCAGCAGCAGCAGCGATGCCAAAGGGATGGCTTCCGTGGACTCTAACCTTGAGTGGGTTCGTCTGGCCCAGCGCGTGCCGGTTCGTATTCGACTCGATGAGCAGCAGGGCAATCTGTGGCCTGCGGGGACAACCGCGACGGTGGTGATTACCGGTAAACAAGACCGCGATACAACCCAGGCGAACTTCTTCCAGAAACTGGCGATGCGCCTGCGTGAGTTTGGTTAATCGCTATGGGGATCTTCACCATTTATCCCCGGCACCTTCGCTTCGCGATTAAATTAGCGTGCGCGGTGGTGCTGTCGCTTTTTGTCGGCTTCCATTTTCAACTGGAAACGCCGCGCTGGGCGGTACTCACCGCGGCCATTGTCACCGCCGGTCCGGCGTTCGCCGCCGGTGGAGAGCCCTATTCTGGCGCGATCCGCTATCGCGGGATGCTGCGTATCGCCGGGACGTTTATCGGCTGTATTGCGGCGCTGGCGATAATCATTCTGATGATTCGTGCGCCGCTGTTGATGCTGCTGGTATGTTGTCTGTGGGCGGGCTTCTGCACCTGGATCTCCTCGCTGGTTCGCGTCGAAAACTCCTACGCCTGGGGGTTGGCCGGCTATACTGCGCTTATCATTGTTATCACCATTCATACTGACCCGATGCTGGCGCCGCAGTTTGCCGTTGAGCGTTGCAGCGAGATTGTGGTGGGTATTGTCAGCGCCATCATGGCGGATCTGCTATTTTCCCCGCGCTCGATTAAGAAAGAGATCGATCTTGAACTGGATAACCTGCTGGTAGAACAGTACCGCCTGATGCAGCTTTGCGTGGCGCATGGCGACAGCGAAGTGGTCGATAAAGCATGGGGTTCACTGGTGCGGCGGACCAGCGCGCTGGAAGGAATGCGCGGCAACCTGATTATGGAATCCTCGCGCTGGGCGAAGGTGAACCAGCGCCTGAAGGCGATTAATACTCTTTCTTTAACCCTGATTACCCAGGCCTGCGAAACGTACCTGATCCAGAATTCGCGCCCGGAAATCGTCACCAATGATTACCGCGAGCTGTTTGCCGAACCGGTTGAAACCGTGCAGGACGTCCATCGACAGCTGAAAAGAATGCGCCGCTTTCTGACCTGGAAGGGGGAGCACAATACGCCGGTAACGATTTACAGCTGGGTTGGCGCCGCGACGCGCTATCTGCTGTTGAAGCGCGGCGTGGTCGGCAATACCAGGATTAGCCGGGTTGAAGATGAAGTGCTGCAGGGGGAAGTGGTGATAAAGGCGGGTTCCGCCGAGCATCATCATGCGATGGTCAACTTCTGGCGCACCTCCATTTCCTGCATCCTTGGGACGCTGTTCTGGCTGTGGACCGGCTGGACTTCCGGCAGCGGGGCGATGGTGATGATCGCGGTAGTGACGTCGCTCGCCATGCGCCTGCCTAACCCACGCATGGTGGCGATAGACTTTCTCTACGGTACGCTGGCGGCCTTACCGCTGGGGGCGCTGTTCTTCCTGGTGATTATGCCCGCCACGCAGCAGAGTATGCTGCTGCTGTGTATCAGCCTGGCGGCGATGGCGTTCTTTATCGGAATTGAGGTGCAAAAGCGGCGGCTGGGATCGCTGGGCGCGCTGGCGAGTACCATCAATATTCTGGTACTGGATAACCCGATGCAGTTTCAGTTCAGCCAGTTTCTCGATAGCGCGCTGGGCCAGATTGTCGGCTGTTTTCTTGCGCTGATGGTGATTCTGCTGGTGCGGGATAATTCACAAGCGCGTACCGGGCGTGTGCTGCTGAATCAGTTTGTTTCGGCCGCGGTGTCATCGCTGACGACCAATACCGCGCGTCGCAAAGAGAACCATTTGCCGGCGCTGTATCAGCAGCTGTTCCTGCTGCTGAATAAGTTCCCCGGTGATATTGCCCGTTTCCGCCTGGCGCTGACCCTGATTATTGCCCATCAGCGTCTGCGCGATGCGCCTGTGCCGGTAAACGACGATCTGTCGGCATTTCACCGCCAGCTGCGACGCACCGCGGACCATGTCATTTCCGCAGTCAGTGATGATAAACGACGTCGCTATTTCGCTCGTTTGTTAGAAGAGCTCGACGTTTATCAGGAAAAACTGCAGGTCTGGGAGGCGTCGCCGCAGGTGACGGAACCGGTCCGGCGGCTGGTGGAGATGCTGCGTAAGTACCAGCATGTCTTGACCAATAGCTAAACCTGAACCGACGCGGAAGCGTCGGTTTTTTTATCACTATACTTAATCGTCGGGGATATTCGCGTTTCGTTCAGGGAAGCAGGGAGAGAACCCCCGGCACGTGGAGGCATGGACAGTATTGGCGGGTGATAATAGCGCGATGTTGACAGGGTGTGGGCGATGACTATCTATACATTTGATTTTGATGATATAGCCGATCAGCAGGATTTCTATCGTGAGTTTTCACAGAGCTTCTCGCTCAACCGCGAGCAGGTGAACAATCTGGATTCATTGTGGGAAGCCGTAACCGGCGGTCTGCTGCCGTTGCCGCTGGAGATTGAGTTTATTCACTTAAACGATAAGCAGCGTCGGCGCTTTGGCGCCTTGATATTGTTGTTCGATGAAGCGGAAGAAGAACTGGAAGGGGAGCTGCGGTTTAACGCCAGGCAGGTATAAAAAAGCCCCCGACAGGCGGGGGCAAGTCGTCGGACAAGACGACGAGGGTTTATTTGTACAACTCAGCGGTAGCGTGCCAGCTATCGCCGGTACGGGCTTCGATAATACGGTAGCTGCTGGCGCCTTCTTTTTCGGCTTTAGCCGCCAGTTCGTGGCGCATATCCATCGGGGCGCTGCCTACCTGTGAAACAGAGATAGTGCCCATCGACTGCAGGTTTTGAGCTTGTTCCGCGTTGACCTGATGTACGGCGGCGCTGGCGCCTAAGGAGAGAACGGAAGCCAGGCCCAGGGATGCGATGATCATTGAACGTTTCATAATCTTTACTCCAACCATTTGTTGCAGCGGCGGGAGGCTTTGAATGGACCTGGGCCGCTGGAAATTATTCGTATTCAGTAAGTAACCGGCAATCGTTACGTCTTATTTATAAAGCTCTGCCGTAGCGTGCCAGTGGTCACCGGTACGGGCTTCGATAATGCGATAAGAAGATGCCCCTTCTTCCTGGGCTTTCTTGTTCAGCATTTCATGCATACTCATCGGGGAAGAACTCACCGCGCCGACGGAAATGGTACCGATTGACTGACGGCCTTGCGCCTGATCGCTGTTGATAGAGTCAGCGGCGAAAGCGCCAAAGGACAGAACGGACAGGATGCTTAGTGCAGCTACAGTGGTTTTGATTTTCATGATGTTCACCTCGTCGAATCTTATTATTGAGGGCTCTTCGTTTCGTGACCCTCATCACAAAATCAAGTATACACTAATCACCAAAAATATTAATACTCTGCTAATTGTTATTTGAGTAAATAATTACAAAGAATTGTCTTTTTTATAACATATAAGAATTAGAAATGTCATTTACTCGCTACGCAACTCTAATATAGCGATTAAAATCATATGGATAGGGGGTATTGATGTTTTGTGCGCTTATGGCCGGCACATTCGGTAAAAGTATGTATAGAGGGCGAAAACCACACTAACTGTTAAAGAAATGCAATATTTTTGCAACGGCCCTCTGGCAGGAACCAGAGGGGGGGCCCTCAGAGTTCCTGTTCAAACAGAACGAGAATGGCGTCGTACAGATCTTTGACGGTGAAGCCTCTGGCCGGGGTCGTAAAGATGGTGTCATCGCCGGCAATGCTGCCGAGAATGCCTTCCGTTTTGCCGAGAGAGTCCAGCAGGCGAGCAATCAACTGCGCAGCGCCCGGGCTGGTATGGATAACCACGACGGCATCGTTATAGTCGATATCGAGCACGAGGTTTTTCAGCGGGCTGGAGGTCGTCGGAACACCAAGCTCGGCAGGCAGGCAATAGACCATCTCCATTTTGGCGTTACGGGTACGAACCGCGCCAAATTTAGTCAACATGCGGGAGACTTTCGATTGGTTGATATTATCGAAACCTTCTTCCTGCAGCGCCTGGACGATTTCACCCTGAGAGCTGAACTTTTCTTCTTTAAGCAGCAGTTTAAACGCTTTAACCAGTTCTTCTTGTTTTGCCGAACTTCGCATAAGTCACCCAATTATGGTGGTAAAAATACCATCATTATGCATAGAAATGAATTTTTATGCAAATAATCCGCAGAAGGATAAAGTAAATAATGTTATGAAGGGGGCATATTTTAGCAAATAACCCTGCTGAGGAACATGCCTTCATCACAGCGCGTAAATCACCGTAAAAGTAAACCAAATGTTATGAGAATGATGTTGTTTTGCCGAGCGAGCTGGGTGTATTGTAACCAACAGTCGATCCGGTACTACGCTTTGCTGGATGGTCAGTCTCAGGGATGAAAATGTGAAGCGGATGCATCGCTGCGCAACAGAACGCATTCTTCAACCAAACCTATTGTAATTGTTCATCTTGTGAATTAAGGTCCAGGCGACGGAGTAACGAAAGACTATATTAACCATAATAAGGAGTTTAGGATGAAAGTTGCAGTCCTCGGCGCCGCTGGTGGAATCGGCCAGGCGCTTGCCCTACTACTTAAGACCCAACTGCCTTCAGGTTCAGAACTCTCGTTGTACGACATTGCTCCGGTCACGCCGGGCGTGGCGGTTGATCTTAGCCATATCCCTACCGATGTAAAAATCAAAGGTTTCTCCGGTGAAGACGCAACTCCGGCGCTTGTCGGGGCTGATGTGGTGCTGATTTCTGCTGGTGTCGCCCGTAAGCCAGGCATGGATCGCTCCGATTTATTTAACGTTAACGCGGGTATCGTGAAGAACCTGGTACAGCAGATAGCGAAAACCTGCCCGCAAGCCTGCATCGGTATCATTACTAACCCGGTGAACACGACGGTGGCCATTGCGGCAGAGGTGCTGAAAAAAGCGGGCGTTTACGATAAGAACAAACTGTTTGGCGTCACTACGCTGGACATCATCCGTTCAAATACCTTTGTGGCTGAGCTGAAAGGTAAATCCGCATCTGACGTTGAAGTGCCGGTTATTGGCGGCCACTCCGGCGTGACCATCCTGCCGTTATTGTCGCAGATTACGGGCGTAAGCTTCAGCGAGCAAGAAGTCGCCGATCTGACAAAACGCATCCAGAACGCCGGCACCGAAGTTGTTGAGGCCAAAGCCGGTGGCGGTTCGGCCACGCTCTCGATGGGTCAGGCGGCCGCACGCTTTGGTCTTTCCTTAGTGCGCGCGATGCAGGGCGAGAAAGGCGTGGTCGAATGCGCTTATGTTGAAGGCGATGGCCAGTACGCGCGTTTCTTCTCGCAGCCGTTACTGCTGGGCAAAAACGGCATCGAAGAGCGTCGGCCTTTCGGTAAGCTGAGCGCATTTGAGCAACAGGCGCTGGAAGGGATGCTGGATACGCTGAAGAAAGATATCGCTATGGGCGAAGAGTTCGTCAATAAATAACATGGCGATGCGATAAAAAACCGGAGCAGTTGAGTGGCTCCGGTTTTTTTATGGCGGTTAGTTGGTCGCCGGATATTCCTGAACAGCGATATGCAGCGTGATTTTTTTGTCATCGCGCATGATAACCACCGGAATTTCTGAGCCAGGGCGGATTTCCGCGACCTGGTCCATGGTTTCGAGGGCGGAGACCGCCGGTTTGTCATTCACCGAAATGATCACGTCGTTGGCGCGGATACCGGCCTGAGCCGCCGGACCATCCGGGGCGACGTCATTCACCACAATCCCCTGCAGCTGATCGATGCCGCCGCCCTGAGCATGCAGCGGCGCAATTTCGCGGCCGCTGATACCGATATAACCACGGATCACGCGGCCATCGCGGATCAGCTTATCCATGATCTTGGTTGCCAGCTGGAAGGGAATCGCAAAGCCGATCCCTTCCGGCGTTTCACCATCGTTGCTTTTATCAAATGACAGCGTGTTGATGCCCATCAGTTCGCCCAGTGAGTTCACCAGCGCGCCGCCGGAGTTACCGTGGTTGATTGAGGCATCGGTTTGCAGGAAATTTTGTCGCCCGGTAGGGTTCAGGCCAATACGACCGGTGGCGCTGATAATCCCCTGAGTAATCGTCTGACCGAGGTTGTAAGGGTTACCAATTGCAAGGACCACATCGCCGATATGCGGCACCCGTTTCGGGTTGATAGGGATGACCGGCAGGCCGGCGTTGGCGTTAATTTTTAGAACCGCCAGGTCAGTCAGGGTATCAGAGCCAACCAGTAAGGCTTCAAAAACGCGGCCATCCTGCAGGGCGACAATAATCTGATCCGCATCATTGATGACGTGTTTATTGGTCAGGATGTAACCACGCTGGTCCATGATAACGCCGGAGCCCAGAGTCAGCTGATTATGACTGGTGCTGTTCAGCGCGCGGTTATAGACGTTGACCACCGCAGGTGCGGCGCGGCGAACGGCAGAATTATAGCTGGCGGGCGATTCGTCCGCGCTATCGTACTGGGTCGCCGTCGACAGATGCCATTGACGCAGCGAAGGCATCAAGGCCAGAAGCAGGCCGCCGACGAGTAACCCCATGAGTACAGAACGTAAAAGCTTTCCAGGCATGATACCGGTATCGTTGATGGATGGACATGCGCAGCATAGCACGAGTTATCCGGACATCGCACGGCGGGCGATGTCCGGAAATACGCGTTATCGCAGCAACAGATAGATGCTTTCGTTACCGCGCACGATGTTCAGGGCGATGACAGCCGGTTTGCTCTCCAGCACTTTACGTAGTTCGGCAATAGAGTGCACGCGCTCGCGGTTAAGGCCAATAATGATATCGTCCTTATGCAGGCCAACCTGCGCCGCCGGGCTTCCTTTGTCGACGTTGTCGACGGTGACGCCTTTGGTGCCGTCTTTCATTTGACCGTCGCTCAGCGATGCCCCCTGCAGCGCGGGGATGATAAGATCGGCGCTGGCGGTAGACGAAGTGCTCTTATCCAGAGTGACTTCGACATCCAGCGGTTTCCCGTCACGCAGCAGGCCCAGCTTCACTTTGGTGCCAGGCTCCGTCGTGGCAATGCGCGAACGCAGCTCGGCAAAGCTGCTCAGCGGTTTACCGTTCATGCTGACAATCACGTCGCCGGATTTAATCCCGGCTTTCGCCGAACCTGAATTCGCTAAGACTTCGCTGACGAAGGCCCCGCGCTGAGCGTCGATATTCATCGCTTTAGCGATATCTGCGCTCATTTCCATGCCTTTAATTCCCAGCAGACCGCGTTTGATTTCGCCAAACTGGATCAGCTGTTGAGCGAGGGTTTTCGCCATATTACTCGGAATGGCAAAGCCAATGCCGATGCTGCCGCCGCCTGGCGCCAGAATCGCGGTGTTGATACCAATCAGCTCGCCGTTCAGGTTCAGCAGCGCGCCGCCGGAGTTACCCCGGTTGATAGAGGCATCGGTCTGGATAAAGTTCTCCAGCCCTTCAAGGTTCAGCCCGCTGCGACCGAGCGCGGAGATAATACCGGATGTGGCGGTCTGCCCGAGGCCAAACGGATTCCCGACGGCCACGGCGAAATCGCCAACGCGAAGTTTATCGGAGTCGGCGATGGCGATTTGCGTCAGATGGCTGGGATTTTGTAGTTGCAGCAGGGCGATATCGCTCTGATCGTCGCTGCCGACCAGCTTCGCATCGAATTCGCGGCCATCGTTGAGCTGAACGCTGATTTTCTGTGCCTGGCTGATCACGTGATTATTAGTCAGTACATAGCCTTTGGCGGCATCGATGATGACCCCGGAGCCCAGACCTTCAAAAGGCTGAGCCTGCTCCTGCGGCGCATTGTCGCCAAAGTACTTTTTCAACTCTTCCGGCATGTTTTGCGCGGGGGCGGCGGTCCCTTCAACCTGTACGCTTACGACCGCAGGCAGCACTTTTTCCAGCATCGGCGCAAGGCTTGGCAACGCCCCCTGGCCGGGTACCTGCGTGGGTAACGATGCCGTCGCCGTAGGTAAAACCGACAACGATAACCCGATGCTTAACGCTAACGCACTCAACAGCAAAGTCTGTTTCTTCATTAGATGCTGGCTCTCGTAACCTGAGGTGTATGGAAAAACGTCCCGGATGGCCTGATGTTATTGAATTTTCAACCGGCTAACAATGCGGTCAATGATTAAATAATAGCTGGGATGTGGGGTTGAGGCGGGCGCAGAGTGCGCGCCCGGGTAATATTTTTTGCCGGCAGGGATAAATCAGTCGCGTTTTGCGCCACCGCGCAGCAGGCCGGATGCGCCTTCAGAATAGTCGCGCGGCATCTGAACCGGCGCCTGATCGTTACTGGCCTCCGATTCTGCAAGACGGTTGCGGAACGGATTGGCTTCCGCCATCGCATCCGGCAGCAGACTGCTGGAGCTTTTCGCCATGTGTTGATACAGCTGACGGTAGTCATCCGCCATGTTGTCCAGCAGTTCAGCGCTGCGGGCAAAATGGCTGACCAGCTCTTCACGATACTCTTCAAGCTCTGTTTTATTCTTTTCCAGTTCGAACTGCAGCGCCTGTTGTTGACGTAATTTGCGGTTGCCAAAACGCATGGCGACGGCACCGATGATGATACCGACAACTAGCCCAATTAGCGCATATTCCCAGGTCATGTACATCTCCCGTTGTTTTGTGGTTCCGTAGGGTGTGGCTGTAAGGCTCTCCGCCTGCGCCCGATAGTGCCACTATAACCGCTAATTCCACAGAAGTGGAATCCTGGCGTATCATCGCGTAGTGTAGAACGGCCTTTTTTTCGTCAATCGTGAGCTTCAGCATTACGGTTTTCAAGGAATAACAATAAGATCATGCAAAGCCTGTCCCCAACATCGCGTTACCTTTTAGCCCTCAAAGAGGGCAGCCATCAACCTGACGACGTCCAGCAAGAAGCGGTAAACCGCCTCGATACGATTTATCATGAACTGCAGAATAAACCCGCTCCGGCACCGCAAAGCAGCGGCCTGCGGGCAAAATTCGGCAAGTGGCTGGGTAAGCGCGAACCTGCCGTCGAGCCTGCAGCGGTGCGCGGCCTGTACATGTGGGGGGGCGTCGGGCGAGGGAAAACCTGGCTGATGGACCTGTTTTATCATAGCCTGCCCGGCGATCGTAAGCAGCGCCTGCACTTCCATCGCTTTATGCTGCGTGTCCATGAAGAGCTGATTACCCTGCAGGGACACAGCGATCCGCTGGAAATCCTCGCCGACCGCTTCAAGGCGGAAACCGACGTTCTCTGTTTCGATGAGTTCTTTGTCTCCGATATTACTGACGCCATGCTGCTGGGCGGCCTGATGAAAGCCCTGTTCGCGCGTGGCATCACGCTGGTGGCCACCTCGAACATCCCGCCAGATGAGCTCTACCGCAACGGTCTGCAGCGCGCCCGCTTCCTGCCCGCAATCGATGCGATTAAACAGCATTGCGACATTATGAACGTCGATGCGGGCATTGATTACCGTCTGCGCACGCTGACGCAGGCCCATCTGTGGCTGTCGCCCCTCAATGCGCAGACGCAGCAGCAGATGGATAAACTGTGGCTGGCATTAGCGGGAGCGAAACGCGAGCAGACGCCGACGCTGGAAATTAACCATCGACCGCTGCCGACATTAGGCGTCGAAAACCAGACGCTGGCGGCCTCGTTTGCCACACTGTGCGTGGATGCGCGCAGCCAGCACGATTACATCGCGCTTTCGCGCCTGTTCCATACCGTCATGTTATTTGATGTCCCGGTAATGACCACACTGCTGGAGAGCGAAGCCCGGCGGTTTATCGCCCTGGTGGATGAGTTCTACGAGCGGCACGTTAAGCTGGTCGTCAGCGCCGCGGTGCCGCTGTATGACATTTATCAGGGGGAGCGACTGAAGTTTGAGTTTCAGCGCTGCTTATCGCGCCTGCAGGAAATGCAAAGCGAAGAGTATTTGAAACGCCCGCATATGCCTTAACGGCACGCGTCGTGTTGCCATGACGCAAGGGTATCGCGTGGCAACGCGCCGCCGAAAAAAGCCGGTTCAAATCACATAAAGGGGTCGATCTTTGGCCCCGACTTCTCTATAATCTTGCGACCCCACGTTACAAGAAGGTTTTTTTCCCAAAACTTTCTATAGTGCCGGCATAGGCTATTCGAAGGGGTAGGTTTGCTGGACAATGTCGTGTGAACCTCAACTGACTAAACGTTTGGGTGTTCACCAACGTGTAACTTATTATTTGGGTAAGCTTTTAATGAAAACTTTTACAGCTAAACCAGAAACCGTAAAGCGCGACTGGTATGTTGTTGACGCGACCGGTAAAACTCTGGGCCGTCTGGCTTCTGAACTGGCTCGTCGCCTGCGCGGTAAGCATAAAGCGGAATACACTCCGCACGTCGATACTGGTGATTACATCATCGTTCTGAACGCAGAAAAAGTTGCTGTAACCGGCAACAAGCGCGAAGACAAAATGTACTACCATCACACCGGCCACATCGGTGGTATCAAAGAAGCGACCTTTGAAGAGATGATTGCTCGCCGTCCTGAGCGTGTGATTGAAATCGCGGTTAAAGGCATGTTGCCAAAAGGCCCGCTGGGTCGTGCTATGTACCGTAAACTGAAAGTTTACGCGGGTAACGAGCACAACCACGCGGCACAGCAACCGCAAGTTCTTGACATCTAATCGGGATTATAGGCAATGGCTGAAAATCAATATTACGGCACTGGTCGCCGCAAAAGTTCCGCAGCTCGCGTTTTCATCAAACCAGGCAGCGGTAAAATCGTTATCAACCAGCGTTCTCTGGAACAGTACTTCGGTCGTGAAACTGCCCGCATGGTAGTTCGTCAGCCGCTGGAACTGGTCGACATGGTTGAGAAACTGGATCTGTACATCACCGTTAAAGGTGGTGGTATCTCTGGTCAGGCTGGTGCGATCCGTCACGGTATCACCCGCGCTCTGATGGAGTATGATGAGTCCCTGCGTGGCGAACTGCGTAAAGCTGGCTTCGTTACCCGTGATGCTCGTCAGGTTGAACGTAAGAAAGTCGGTCTGCGTAAAGCACGTCGTCGTCCTCAGTTCTCCAAACGTTAATTGTTTTCTGCTTACGCAGAACAATTTGCGAAAAAACCCGCTTCGGCGGGTTTTTTTATGCATAAACCTGCGGTTATCCACAAGGAAATCGCCTGTTCTTACCACTTTTTCAGCATTTCCAGAATCCCCTCACCACAATGCCTTCAAGATCTGGTAAACTATCATCCAATTTTCTGCCCAAATGCTGGTGATTGTTCGTTTTTTGTTTTTTTGCATAAACAATAATGACTTCACGCGAATGGGGTTTTTACATCTGGCTGGCCATACGTGGCTGGCAGCAGTACAAAAATTCTGAATATACCTGGAGGTTTTCATGGCTGTCGCTGCCAACAAACGTTCGGTAATGACGCTGTTTTCTGGTCCTACTGACATCTATAGCCACCAAGTCCGCATCGTGCTGGCAGAAAAAGGTGTTAGTTTTGAGATAGAGCACGTGGAGAAGGACAACCCGCCTCAGGATCTGATTGACCTCAACCCGAATCAAAGCGTACCTACGCTGGTGGATCGTGAGCTCACTCTGTGGGAATCCCGCATCATTATGGAATATCTGGATGAGCGTTTCCCGCATCCACCGTTAATGCCGGTCTATCCGGTCGCGCGTGGAGAAAGTCGTCTGTACATGCAGCGTATCGAGAAAGACTGGTATTCGTTGATGAATACCATTCAGACCGGTACCGCAGCGCAAGCGGATACCGCACGCAAACAGCTGCGTGAAGAGCTGCAGGCGATTGCGCCTGTCTTCACTCAGAAACCTTACTTCCTGAGCGATGAGTTCAGCCTGGTTGATTGCTATCTGGCGCCGCTGCTGTGGCGTTTGCCGGTTCTCGGTGTTGAAGTTATTGGTGCCGGCGCGAAAGAGCTCAAGGGCTATATGACTCGCGTCTTCGAACGTGATTCTTTCCTCGCTTCTTTAACTGAAGCCGAGCGTGAAATGCGTCTCGGTCGGGGCTAACCGATGGATGTATCGCAGCTAACGCCGCGTCGCCCGTACTTACTGCGGGCGTTCTATGAGTGGCTGCTGGATAACCAGCTGACTCCGCACCTGGTTGTGGATGTGACACTGCCAAATGTGCAGGTTCCGATGGAGTACGCGCGCGACGGGCAAATCGTTCTGAATATTGCTCCGCGCGCCGTGGGTAATCTGGAACTGGCGAATGACGAAGTGCGCTTCAACGCGCGCTTCGGCGGTGTCCCGCGTAATGTTTCCGTGCCGATGGCTGCCGTACTGGCTATCTATGCTCGTGAAAACGGTGCGGGCACCATGTTCGAACCGGAAGCGGCTTACGATGAAGATGTCACCACCCTGAATGATGACGATGCATCGGTAAGCAATGAAAGCGAGACGGTCATGTCGGTGATCGACGGCGATAAGCCGGATCATCATGATGATGACCCGGATGATACGCCGCCGCCGCCGCGCGGTGGGCGTCCGGCGCTGCGCGTCGTGAAGTAATAAGAATTGGTTTGTTCCCGGTAGCGGGTATAGAAGGGCCCCATGTTTAGCATGGGGCCCTTTTTAAATGGCCAGCCGTGGTGTTCGTGTCAACGGCGGTTCGGGGAAGAGGGTTCTGGTTGGATTGCGCTTAAGTTCGATGGCATATTCCACCGTCACCCGGCATATAGCCATCCCCTTTTTCCCTCGAACCACCCTATAAAAGACTCTCATACCAACCGGCAAGAAAACCGTTGCCACAATTCCAGCCCCCATGCGCAAAAAGCCCGATGGTTTGCACCATCGGGCTTTATCTCATAACCGGTATAAACGTTTATCCGGTATTACACTTCCAGGTAGTTCAGGATCCCGTCAGCCGCTTTACGACCTTCGGCAATCGCCGTTACCACCAGATCGGAACCGCGCACGATATCGCCGCCGGCAAAGATTTTCGGGTTACTGGTCTGGAACGCATTTTCATGGCCTTCCGGCGCAATAATACGGCCCTGGGAATCCAGCTCAACGTTGTGCTTCGCCAGCCACTCCATGCTATGCGGACGGAAACCAAACGCCATGACCACCGCATCCGCCGGGACAACGTGCTCGGAGCCCGCGACGATCTCCGCACGACGACGGCCTTTGGCATCCGGCTGGCCCATCTCGGTACGCGCCATTTTCACGCCGCACACTTTGCCGTTAGCATTCACTTCCACGCCCAGAGGCTGAACGTTGAACTGGAACTCGACGCCCTCTTCGCGCGCGTTTTTCACTTCGCGTTTGGAACCCGGCATGTTTTCTTCGTCGCGACGGTAGGCGCAGATAACGTGAGTTGCGCCCTGGCGTACGGAAGTACGCACGCAGTCCATCGCGGTGTCGCCACCGCCAAGCACGACCACGCGTTTACCTTCCATATTGACGTACGGCTGGTGCGCCGTTTCGCCAAAGCCCATGGTCTGCCTGGTGTTGGCAATCAGGAACGGCAGCGCATCAAAGACACCATTTGCCTCTTCGTTTTCCAGCCCACCGCGCATGGACTGATAGGTCCCCACGCCAAGGAAGACGGCGTCGTAATCTTTCAGCAGATCGTCAAGCTGAACGTCACGGCCCACTTCGACATTGAGTTTGAACTCAATACCCATGCCGGTGAAAATTTCACGGCGACGGGTCATCACCTCTTTTTCCAGCTTAAAGGCAGGGATACCGAAGGTCAGCAGGCCACCGATTTCCGGATGGCGATCGAATACCACCGCTTTGACGCCGTTGCGGGTCAGGACATCTGCGCAGGCCAGTCCCGCCGGACCGGCACCAACAATTGCCACGGTTTTACCGGTGGGTTTCACGCCGGAGAGATCCGGGCGCCAGCCCATCTCGAACGCTTTATCGTTGATATAGCGCTCGATGTTACCGATAGTCACCGCGCCAAACTCGTCGTTCAGCGTACAGGAGCCTTCGCACAGACGGTCCTGCGGGCAGACGCGCCCGCAGACTTCCGGCAGGGTGTTGGTCTGATGCGACAGCTCTGCCGCTTCAAAAATACGTCCTTCATTGGCGAGCTTCAGCCAGTTAGGGATGTAGTTGTGGACCGGACATTTCCATTCACAGTACGGGTTGCCGCAGGACAGGCAGCGATCTGCCTGAGCTTTGGCCTGGCCTTCTGAAAACGGCTCATAAATTTCGACAAATTCAATTTTACGGATCTTCAGCGGTTTCTTTGGCGGATCAACGCGCTGTAAGTCGATAAACTGGTATACGTTCTGGCTCATCTGAATTCCTTACTGCGCCTGCACACGCAGCTCTGCCGCGCTACGACTACGGTGACCCAACAGTGCTTTAACATCACTGGACTTTGGTTTAACCAGCGCGAATTTCGCGGCAAAAGCCGGCCAGTTGGCCAGGATCTCTTCGCCACGAGACGAACCGGTAAGCTGCACGTGTTCGGTAATCAGACCGCGCAGGTGCTCTTCATGGATAGCGAGAGAGTCAACGTCCAACACTTCCACCAGTTCCGGGTTCACACGTTTACGGAAATCGCCGTCTTCATCCAGGACGTAAGCAAAGCCGCCGGTCATCCCTGCGCCAAAGTTGACGCCGGTTTTACCCAGTACGCAGACGATGCCGCCGGTCATGTATTCGCAGCCGTTATCGCCGATGCCTTCTACCACGGTGATGGCACCGGAGTTACGCACCGCAAAACGCTCGCCTGCGCGGCCCGCTGCGTACAGACGACCGCCGGTCGCGCCGTACAGGCAGGTGTTACCGATGATGCTCGCTTCGTGGCTACGGAAGGAAGAACCTACCGGAGGACGAATGGCGAGCAGGCCGCCAGCCATCCCTTTACCCACATAGTCGTTCGCGTCGCCGGTCAGGTGCAGCTCCACGCCGCCGGCATTCCACACGCCGAAGCTCTGGCCTGCGGTACCGCTGAAGTGCGCGATAATCGGGTCTGCTGCCAGCCCCTGATCGCCATGGGTCTGGGCGATATAGCCAGACAACGAAGCGCCAACGGAACGATCGGTGTTACGGATATCGAACCAGAAGGTTTTGCTCTGCTTGCTGTCCACGAACGGTTTTGCCTGCTGCAGCAGCTGCGCGTTCAACACCCCGTTATCAAACGGTGGGTTGCTTTCGGTGCAGTACAGCGCTTTACCTGGATGCGGCTCGGCGGTTTCCAGCAGTTTGCTCAGATCCAGCTTCTGCTGCTTCGCGGTAAAGCCATCCAGCACTTTCAGCAGGTCGGTGCGGCCAATCAGGTCCACCAGACGCTTCACGCCAAGCTCAGCCATCAGCTCGCGGGTTTCGCGGGCGATAAATTCAAAGTAGTTGGTCACTTTGAACGGCAGGCCGTGATAGTGATTCTTACGCAGTTTTTCATCCTGAGTTGCTACGCCGGTTGCGCAGTTGTTCAGGTGGCAGATACGCAGATATTTACAGCCGAGCGCAACCATCGGACCGGTGCCGAAGCCGAAGCTTTCTGCGCCGAGAATCGCCGCTTTGATGATATCAAGGCCGGTTTTCAGGCCGCCGTCCACCTGCAGGCGAATCTTATGACGCAGGCCGTTAGCCACCAGTGCCTGCTGGGTTTCAACGAGGCCCAGTTCCCACGGGCAGCCCGCATATTTCACTGAAGAGAGCGGGCTGGCGCCGGTACCGCCGTCGTAGCCGGCGATGGTGATAAGATCGGCATAGGCTTTGGCCACGCCGGTGGCGATGGTGCCGACGCCCGGTTCGGAAACCAGCTTCACGGAAATCATCGCTTTCGGGTTGACCTGTTTAAGGTCAAAAATCAGCTGCGCCAGATCCTCGATAGAGTAAATATCGTGGTGCGGCGGCGGCGAAATCAGGGTCACGCCCGGGACCGAATAGCGCAGTCTGGCGATATACGGCGTGACTTTGTCGCCCGGCAACTGCCCGCCTTCGCCTGGCTTCGCGCCCTGGGCGACTTTAATCTGGATAACGTCGGCGTTGACCAGGTAAGCCGGAGTCACGCCGAAGCGGCCAGAAGCGACCTGTTTAATACGCGACACTTTATTGGTGCCATAGCGCGCCGGGTCTTCGCCGCCTTCGCCGGAGTTAGAGAAGCCGCCGATGCTGTTCATCGCTTCCGCCAGCGACTCATGGGCTTCCGGGCTTAACGCACCGATAGACATGGCGGCGGTATCGAAGCGTTTGAACAGCTCTTTGGCCGATTCAACGTGGTCGATGCTGATGGCGTCATCGCCAGGATTCAGCGCCAGCAGATCGCGCAGCGTTGCCGCCGGGCGGTCATTCACCAGATTCGCATATTGCTGATAGTCCTGGTATTCGCCGCTCTGTACCGCTTGCTGCAACGTGCGAACGACATCCGGGTTGTAGGCGTGATATTCGCCGCCGTGAACGTATTTCAGCAGGCCGCCCTGATCCAGCGGTTTACGGACCAGCCAGGCGCGTTTGGACAGATTCAGCAGATCCTGCTGGAAGTCATCAAAGCCCGCGCCGCCGATGCGGCTGACAACGCCGAGGAAGCACAGGTCGGAAACTTCACGATGCAGGCCAACCGCTTCGAACAGCTTCGAGCAGCGGTAGGAGGCGATGGTCGAGATCCCCATCTTGGACATGATCTTGTACAGGCCTTTGTTGATGCCGTTACGGTAGTTCAGCATCACTGTACGGTAGTCTTTCTCAATGGCCTTGTTATCGACCAGTTTCGCCAGCGTTTCATAGGCCAGGTACGGATAGATAGCCGTGGCGCCGAAGCCCAGCAGCACCGCGAAGTGGTGCGGGTCACGGGCGCTGGCGGTTTCAACGATAATGTTGGCATCGCAGCGCAGGCTCTTATCCACCAGGCGGGTTTGAATCGCGCCTACCGCCATCGGTGCCGGAACCGGCAGACGATCTTTCGCGATATTACGATCGGAGAGCACCAGCAGCACGGTACCGTTACGGACCATCTGTTCGGCTTTATCACACAGCGCTTTCACCGTGTCGGCCAGCGAGGTTTCCGCGGCGTTAAAGGTGATATCCAGCGTATCGGCGCGATAGTGCTCCTCTTTCATGGTGGTGAGCTGTTTGAAATCGGAGTACAGCAGGATCGGTGATTTGAAGCTCAGGCGGTGGGCCTGGCCTTCCGCTTCGCAGAAGACGTTCATTTCACGACCGATGCTGGTAGCCAGCGACATTACGTGGGCTTCACGCAGCGGGTCGATCGGCGGGTTAGTGACCTGCGCGAACTGCTGACGGAAGTAGTCGTAAATGATACGCGGCTGGCTGGAGAGCACGGCAAATGGGGTATCGTCGCCCATTGAACCGACGGCTTCCTGGCCGTTTTCGCCCAGTACGCGCAGGACGGAGTCCAGCTCTTCTGCGCTGTAGTTGAACTGTTTCTGGAAGCTGGCGAGGGTATCGTCATCCAACTGACGGCTGCCGACGTCTTCGTCCGGCAGGTCTTCAAACGGCACCAGGCGACGAACGTTCTTCTCCATCCACTCTTTGTAAGGGTGGCGGCTTTTCAGGTCGTCATCGGTTTCCGCGGAGTGCAGAATGCGTCCGCCGCGGGTATCGATAACCATCAGTTCACCCGGTCCAACGCGGCCTTTTTCGACCACTTCGTCAGGCTGGTAATCCCAAATCCCCACTTCTGAAGCGCAGGTGATCAGCTTGTCTTTAGTGATGACGTAGCGCGCCGGGCGCAGACCGTTACGATCGAGGTTACAAGCGGCGTAGCGACCGTCGGACATCACGATGCCCGCCGGGCCGTCCCACGGCTCCATATGCATGGAGTTAAAATCGAAGAAGGCGCGCAGCTCCGGATCCATATCCGGGTTGTTCTGCCAGGCTGGCGGAACGAGCAGACGCATGGCGCGCACGATATCCATACCGCCGGCCAGCAGCAGCTCAAGCATGTTATCCATGGAGCTGGAGTCGGAGCCCGTTTCGTTGACGAACGGTGCCGCATCGTGCAGGTCCGGAATTAATGGCGTCTGGAACTTGTAGGTACGCGCGCGCGCCCACTGGCGGTTGCCGGTGATGGTGTTGATTTCGCCGTTGTGCGCCAGGTAGCGGAACGGCTGCGCCAGCGGCCAGCGCGGCACGGTGTTGGTGGAGAAGCGCTGGTGGAACAGGCAGATTGCCGACTCCAGACGCAGGTCCGCGAGGTCCAGGTAGAAGCGCGGCAGGTCAGCCGGCATACACAGACCTTTGTAAATGTTCACCAGATTCGACAGGCTGCAAACGTAGAAATCTTTATCTTCCTGCAGACACTTTTCAATGCGGCGACGGGCGATGAACAAACGACGTTCCATATCGCGCGGGCGCCAGCCTGCCGGGGCGTTAACAAAAATTTGTTCAATACGGGGCAGCGAGGAGAGGGCGATTTCACCGAGAACCCCTTCGTTGGTCGGCACTTCGCGCCAGCCGACGATAGACAGGGTTTCACGTTGTAGTTCTTCTTCAACGATGCGGCGTGCCGTCTCTGCCAGTTCAGGATCTTTATTAAGGAATAACATCCCGACGGCGTAATTTTTGGCTAAACGCCAGCCGCGCTCTTCCGCAACGATACGGAAGAAACGGTCAGGTTTTTGCAGCAGCAAGCCACAACCGTCGCCGGTTTTACCATCGGCAAGGATCGCGCCGCGGTGCTGCATTCGGGCCAGTGCGTGTATAGCGGTTCGCACTACCTTGTGGCTAGGTTCGCCTTCTATGTGGGCGATCAGGCCGAAACCACAGTTATCCCTCTCAAGGGATTTATCGTACAACATATCAGTGAACCTCCCCAGGCTCTACGGGACACCCTCCGATACCGATTGCGCACGGGCACAGAAAGAGCATGGCGACGGGGTTTGCACCTCGCATTCGCCCTCTTTAAATCCTTTTCGCATCGGTACGCAAGTTTGAGGACTTGCTGTAAGAGGGAATCTCAATTACTGCATAAATATGATGAGCAGAGTGCTCATCCAGAAAGCTTCCAGCGGATTCCCAACTTATCGGGAATCCGCACTTACGTCAAATGGCAATCTTATTTATGCAAAAATGTGCTATACAGCGTTTAACATCATGATTATTAAAATAATAGTTGCGTTTTAAGCGGTGCTGAAACGTAGCGGAAAGCATAATCTAGTGTGATCTGTCTCACTATATCGATAGCGTAACATTATCGTTCTGTGCTGAACTGCCCGTTTATCGCAGAGTATTTATCTGCTTGTTTCCTTTGAGGTGGTAAATAACACTGTTTTTTGCCCTGATGAAGATAATGGCAAACCTGAGGTTAAGTATAAGGAAAACTCATCACAGAGTGAGTGAATGAAATTGCAGTTATCTTGAGTGTTTATGCAATGAGCTGAACGGCCGCGCTGACGATTGATCCAGGTCATCGCCGTCGGTGGCTAAAAATGGCAGGCTTGGCCCCTTTCTTCAGGCCGGTCTATCAGATTATGCAGTTACAAAAATTAGTCAATATGTTTGGTGGGGATCTTTCGCGGCGCTATGGCGAAAAGGTCCATAAACTGACGCTGCATGGCGGGTTTAGCTGCCCGAATCGCGATGGCACCCTCGGCCGCGGAGGCTGCACGTTTTGCAACGTCGCCTCTTTTGCTGACGAAGAGCAGCAGCACCACTCCATTGCTGAACAGCTGGCGCACCAGGCGCAGCGGGTTAATCGCGCAAAGCGCTATCTGGCTTATTTTCAGGCTTACACCAGTACCTTTGCCGAAGTTCAGGTGCTGCGCGCGATGTATCAGCAGGCGGTCAGTCAGGCTAGTATCGTTGGGCTGTGCGTGGGGACTCGTCCTGACTGCGTTCCGGAGGCGGTATTAGATCTGCTCAGCGGCTATCGGGAACAGGGCTACGAAGTGTGGCTGGAGCTTGGCTTACAGACCGCGCATGACAAAACGCTGCGGCGGATTAATCGCGGTCATGATTTTGCCTGTTATCAGCGCACGACCCGTCTGGCGCGAGAGCGCGGGCTGAAGGTCTGCACACATTTGATTGTCGGGTTACCGGGCGAGGCGCAGAGCCATTGCCTGCAAACGCTGGAACAGGTTGTGGATACCGGCGTGGATGGCATCAAACTGCATCCGCTGCATATTGTCACCGGCAGTACGATGGCCAAAGCCTGGCAGGCGGGGCGGTTGACGGCGATTGCGCTGGATGAGTATACGGTCACGGCCGGGGAGATGATTCGCCACACCCCGCCTGAGGTTATCTATCACCGCATTTCCGCCAGCGCCCGGCGTCCGACGCTACTGGCCCCCCTGTGGTGCGAGAACCGCTGGACCGGGATGGTTGAACTCGACCGCTATCTCAATCAACATGGCGTGCAGGGCTCGGCGCTGGGACGAGCCTGGGTGCCGCGCGCGGTTTTAGAGTAGTGGCGCCCGCATTTTTCGCACAACTTACAGCGTATTGCTCAGAATTGAGTATTATTGTGCGGAGTTGTCGCGAAGGAATCCCTTATGAAGCAAATTCGTATGCTGGCGCAGTACTATGTCGACCTGATGATGAAGCTGGGTCTGGTGCGTTTTTCCATGCTGCTCGCCCTCGCCCTGGTGGTGCTGGCGATTGTGGTACAGATGGCCGTCACGATGGTTCTGCATGGCCAGGTTGAGAGCATCGACGTTATCCGCTCTATCTTCTTTGGTCTGCTGATAACCCCCTGGGCGGTCTACTTTTTGTCGGTGGTGGTGGAGCAACTGGAAGAGTCGCGGCAGCGTCTTACCCGGCTGGTGGAAAAACTCGAGGAGATGCGTGAGCGCGACCTGCAGCTTAACGTGCAGCTCAAAGATAATATCGCGCAGCTCAATCAGGAGATTGGCGAACGTGAGAAAGCGGAAGCTGAGCGCGAGACGACGCTGGAACAGCTGAAAATTGAGATGAAAGAGCGCGAAGAGACGCAAATTCAGCTGGAGCAGCAATCCTCCTTCCTCCGTTCTTTCCTTGATGCTTCGCCGGATCTGGTATTCTATCGCAATGAAGACAAAGAGTTTTCTGGCTGCAACCGGGCAATGGAACTGCTGACCGGGAAAAGCGAAAAGCAGCTTATCCACCTGAAACCTCAGGATGTCTATAACGAAGAAGCGGCGGTTAAAGTGCTGGAGACTGACGAAAAAGTTTTCCGCCATAATGTATCGCTGACCTACGAGCAGTGGCTGGATTATCCGGACGGGCGTAAAGCCTGTTTTGAAATCCGCAAGGTTCCTTACTATGACCGCGTCGGCAAGCGCCGTGGACTGATGGGCTTTGGCCGCGATATTACCGAACGTAAGCGCTACCAGGATGCGCTGGAGCGCGCCAGCCGTGATAAGACCACCTTCATCTCAACGATCAGCCACGAACTGCGCACGCCGCTTAACGGCATCGTGGGACTGAGCCGTATCTTGCTGGATACCGAGCTGAGCGGCGAGCAGGAAAAATACCTCAAAACCATCCATGTCTCCGCGGTGACGCTGGGGAATATCTTCAACGATATTATCGACATGGATAAAATGGAGCGCCGTAAAGTCCAGTTGGATAACCAGCAGGTCGATTTCACCGGTTTCCTTGCCGATCTGGAAAACCTCTCCGGCCTGCAGGCGCAGCAGAAAGGTCTGCGCTTCCTCCTGGAACCGACGCTGCCGCTGCCACATAAAGTGGTGACCGACGGGACGCGTCTGCGGCAGATTTTGTGGAACCTCATCAGTAATGCGGTGAAATTCACGCCGCAGGGGGGAAATGTCACCGTCCGCGTTCGCTACGATGAAGGTGATATCCTGCATTTTGAAGTGGAAGACTCCGGTATCGGCATTCCCGAAGCCGAGCAGGATAAGATCTTCGCCATGTATTATCAGGTGAAAGACAGCCACGGCGGCAAGCCTGCGACGGGCACCGGGATCGGTCTTGCCGTATCGCGTCGTCTGGCGCGCAATATGGGCGGCGATATTAATGTCTCCAGCCAACCGGGTCTGGGAGCCACATTTACGCTGACCGTGCATGCGCCGGCGGTAGCGGAAGAAGTGGAAGATATGCTGACTGAAGATGAGATGCCCCTGCCGGCGCTGAACGTGCTGCTGGTCGAGGATATCGAGCTCAACGTGATTGTGGCGCGCTCGGTGCTGGAGAAGTTGGGTAACAGCGTCGATGTGGCGATGACCGGTAAGGCCGCGCTGGAGATGTTTAAACCAGGCGAGTACGACCTGGTGCTGCTGGATATCCAGCTGCCGGACATGACGGGCCTGGATATTTCGCGTCATCTTAAGCAGCACTTTGCCGCCGATGACCTACCGCCGCTGGTGGCCCTCACCGCCAACGTGCTGAAGAATAAAAAAGAGTATCTCGATGCCGGAATGGACGACGTCCTGAGTAAACCACTATCGGTACCGGCGCTGACGGCCATGATTAAAAAATTCTGGGATTCGCCGGAGGAGGATGAGTGCGAAATGCCGGCCGTGGATGTGAGTAAATCGGCGTCCGTGCTGGATATTCCGATGCTTGAGCAGTATATCGAGCTGGTGGGGCCAAAGCTTATCAACGATGGCCTTGCGGTTTTCGAGAGGATGATGCCGGGCTATATGGCGGTGCTGGAGTCCAACCTGACCGCCCGCGACCAGAAAGGGATCGTCGATGAAGGGCATAAAATTAAAGGCGCGGCGGGGTCGATTGGCCTGCGGCATATTCAACAGCTGGGACAGCAGATCCAGACTCCGGACCTGCCGGCATGGTCAGATAACGTTGGTGAATGGGTTGAAGAGATGAAATCCGAGTGGCAGAACGATGTGGCGGTGCTGAAAGCATGGGTTGCGGCGGCACATAAAAAATGACCCCGGATAAACCGGGGTGCGCGAATACTGCGCCAACACCAGGGAACTGCTTGTTGCGCCAGAATTTTTAGAGATATTTTTACGTAGCGCAACCTGAGGATTTAGTTTGCTCGCTCATTAAGATAGCAAACCTTAAATAATTTGTTACGTGAATCAGTAAAATATGTGAAGCAATGCGTGTAAATCAAAATTTTTGACTGGTTTCAGCAAGTTGCACTAAGGAGCTGGCGGTATGAAAAAGATTGGCGTGGTATTGAGCGGCTGTGGCGTCTATGACGGAACGGAGATCCATGAAGCGGTCATCACCCTGTTAGCGATCGCCCGTAGCGGCGCACAGGCCGTCTGTTTCGCGCCGGATAAAGCGCAAACGGACGTGATCAATCACCTGACCGGTGAGCCGATGGCTGAAAGCCGCAACGTTCTGGTTGAGGCCGCGCGTATTGCCCGTGGCGATATCCAGCCTCTGGCCGCGGCCCGTGCTGAAGACCTGGATGCGTTGATTGTCCCCGGTGGATTTGGTGCGGCGAAGAACCTCAGCAATTTTGCCTCGCAAGGGGCTGAATGCGTGGTCGATAGCGACCTGAAAGCGTTGACGCTGGCGATGCACGAGGCGGGCAAACCCCTGGGCTTTATGTGTATCGCCCCGGCGCTGCTGCCAAAAATTTTCCCGACCCCGCTGCGGATAACCATCGGCACCGATCTTGATACCGCTGAGGTGGTGGAGGAGATGGGCGCAGAACACGTTCCTTGCCCGGTCGATGATATCGTCGTCGATGAAGAGCATAAGGTGGTGACGACCCCGGCCTGGATGCTGGCGCAGAACATTGCGGAAGCGGCAAGCGGGATTGAGAAGCTGGTGGCCCGTGTACTGGTTCTGACTGCATGAGCGTGCGTTCGGCCCCGTTGCGAATGATTAAACGTCTTTTATTGCGCATTCTGCTGATTGCGGCGGCTTTTTGGGGAGGCGGCATTGCGCTCTTTAGCATTCTGCCGGTGCCGTTTTCAGCCGTGATGCTCGAGCGGCAAGTTGGCGCATGGCTGAGCGGTAATTTTCAGTATGTTGCCCATTCCGACTGGGTCGGGATGGACGAGATCTCGCCGTGGATGGGGCTGGCGGCCATCGCCGCGGAGGATCAAAAATTCCCCGAGCACTGGGGTTTTGATGTCTCGGCGATAGAAAAAGCGCTGGCGCACAATGAACGTCAGGAAAACCGCGTGCGCGGCGCCTCCACGCTCTCGCAGCAAACGGCGAAAAACCTGTTCTTGTGGGATGGCCGCAGCTGGTTGCGCAAAGGGCTGGAGGCCGGGTTAACGGTAGGCATCGAGACGGTGTGGAGTAAAAAACGGATTCTGACCGTCTACCTGAATATCGCTGAGTTTGGTGAAGGTACGTTCGGCGTCGAAGCGGCGTCACAGCGCTACTTTCATAAGCCTGCGAGTCAGTTAACCGCTTCTGAAGCGGCGCTCCTGGCGGCGGTATTACCCAATCCGATCCGCTTTCGCGCCGATGCGCCGTCCGGCTATGTTCGCAGTCGGCAGGCGTGGATCCTGCGTCAGATGCGTCAGCTAGGCGGAGAAGGATTTATGCAGGTGAACAGGCTGAAGTGAGGCGGCAGCGGAAACAATAGCCCCGGTCAGCGTCGCGCCGCCGGGGACGAGGCAGGAATGCTTAGTCTTCGTCAAAACCGGCGTTGAACAGCGCAATAACCGCCGCCAGCGCCTCGACTTCCTGCGGGCCGTTGGCTTCAATCTCGATTTGCCGACCTTTGGCTGAGTCGAGCATGAGTAGGGCAATCACGCTATTGGCTTCCGCTTCCGTCCCCTCGTCGTTGCGCAGCAGGACTTCCGCATCATAATTTTGCATCAGTTCAAACAGCTTCATCGCCGGGCGGGCATGCATCCCCAGCTTATTGGTGATTTCAACGATCTGCTTTACGGTCATGATTTGCGTTTTTCCAGCGTCCGATGGCGAGACTGCACGTTCTTACCGCGCGAGCGGAAGTAATCAGCCAGCTGTTCGGCAATGTAGACCGAACGGTGTTTACCGCCGGTACAACCAATCGCCACCGTCAGATAGCTGCGATTATTGGTCTCCAGCATCGGTAACCATAGCTCAAGATAGCTGCGGGTCTGGTAAATAAAATTGTGAACTTCCGTGTGTCGGTCAAGGAAGGCGGCCACCGGCTTATCCAGACCGGTCATTGGACGCAGTTTCGGATCCCAGTGCGGGTTTGGCAGGAAGCGGACGTCAAAGACATAATCGGCATCAATCGGGATACCGTGCTTAAAGCCAAAGGATTCAAAGACCATAGTCAGCTCACGTTCGCGCTTGCCGAGCAGGCGGGTACGTAGCATTTCTGCCAGCTCATGTACCGACATCTCTGAAGTGTCGACGATCAGGTCGGCGCGGGAACGCAGCGGTTCCAGCAGCGCGCTCTCTTCGTCAATGGCGCTTTCCAGCGACAGGTTTTTACTTGAGAGCGGATGCAGACGACGGGTGTCGCTGTAGCGGCGGATCAGCGTATTGCGGTCAGCATCAAGGAACAGTAGCTGAGGGGAAAATGCCTCAGGCAGGTTTTTCATCGCCTGTTCAAAGATCTCTGGCGATTCCGGCATGTTACGCACATCAATGCTGACGGCGGCAGAGATGTTTCTGTCGGCCAGCGATCTCGCCAGTTCAGGCAACAGCACTACCGGCAGGTTATCCACGCAGTAGAAGCCCATATCTTCCAGCGCCCGCAGAGCGACGGATTTCCCCGAGCCTGAGCGGCCGCTGACGATCATCAGTACCATGTACCGTTTCTCCTCAGTACGATAAAGGGTAGGGGGCGACGGCGGTTATACGTCATCGTTGCTTCCTGCTTCGGTGATGATCTCATACAGCTCTTCATCGCTTTGCGCCGCGCGCAGGCGCCGGCAAATGGTTTTATCCGCCAGCCGTTTGGCAACCAGCGAGAGCGTATGCAGATGGGTTTTGGTCTGATCGGCCGGAACCAGAAGCGCAAACAGCAGATCGACCGGCTGGTTGTCGATGGCATCAAATGCGATCGGTGTCTCCAACTGGACAAACACGCCGACGGCGCGCAGCGTATCCTCTTCGAGTTTACCGTGCGGAATAGCAATCCCGTTGCCAATCCCGGTACTGCCCATTTTCTCGCGGGTGAGGATCGCCTCAAACACCACCTGCGGCGGCAAACCTAACTGTTTCGCTGCCAGCTCACTGATGATTTCCAGCGCGCGCTTTTTGCTCTGGCAGTGAACCTGGCTACGGGTACATTCCTGATTAAGGACATTGCTCAGTTGTAGAGCCGAATCGTTGTTCATCATAATTTCACCTGAGCGCGTCCCTTGCCGGCTACCGATAAAAGCCGGCAGCAGGCAAGGGCGACGCCCGGACAATTAGTGTTGTTTTAGTTTATCTTTATGTTTTGTTAGCTGTCTTGCCAGCTTATCGATGAGTCCATCGATAGCGGCATACATATCCTGCCCTTCCGCACTGGCATGGATTTCGCCACCGTTGACATGCAGATTGGCGTCCGCAATTTGCGTCACCTTCTCTACTTTTAACACAATATAGACCTGATTGATCCTGTCGAAAAACTGCTCCAGTTTGCTGAACTTCGCATTAACGAATTCACGCAGTGCAGGGGTTATTTCGACGTTGTGTCCTGTAATGTTGAGCTGCATAGTGTCTTCCTTATCGGTTGTATCAAACCAGTTGTTTACGCTGGTTAGATGGCGGAATGGATAAAGACTCTCGGTACTTAGCGACGGTACGACGTGCCACCATAATACCCTGTTCAGACAGGAGGGTGGTCAGCTTACTGTCACTCAACGGCTTCGCGGGATTCTCCGCGGCGATTAACTTCTTCACCAGCGCCCGAATGGCCGTCGACGATGCCTCGCCGCCGCCCTCCGTATTGACGTGGCTGGAAAAGAAATATTTCAGCTCAAAAATACCGCGCGGACTGTGCAGATATTTTTGGGTGGTCACGCGTGAAATAGTGGATTCATGCATTTCGACGGCCTGGGCGATATCGGCCAGTACCATCGGTTTCATGAACTCCTCTCCTTGTTCGAAGAAGGACTGCTGCTGTTCAACGATGCAGCGGCTAACGCGCAGCAGCGTATCATTGCGGCTTTCCAGACTCTTGATTAGCCAGCGAGCTTCCTGCAGGTTGCTGCGGATAAACTGGCTATCTGCATCATTGCGCGCGCTGTTGCCCATGGCCGCATAATGCTGGTTGATCTTCAGGCGTGGGATGCTGTCGGAGTTAAGCTCCACGACCCAGCGGCCGCCGACCTTACGTACCAGTACGTCGGGAATGACGTATTCCGGCTCGCCGGTCTGGATCGACTGACCGGGGCGCGGATCGAGCGACTGGATCAGATTAACCGCCTCTTTCAGCACCTCTTCTTTCAGTCGGGTGACGCGCATCAGGGAGCGGAAATCGTGGTTGGCGAGCAGATCGAGATGATCGCTGATGATAAGCCGGGCTTCTTCCAGCCACGGCGTCTCTTTGGCATATTGTGAAAGCTGAACCAGCAGACAGTCGCGCAGATCTTTTGCCGCGACGCCGACCGGGTCAAAGCGCTGGATGCGCTTAAGTACCGCTTCAACTTCTTCGAGACCAATTTCGTCATCGTCGATACTCTCGACAATATCTTCCAGCCGAATGGTGAGGTAGCCGGTGTCATCGACGGCATCGACAATCGATGTGGCAATCGCGCGATCGGTGTCGGTAAACGGCGTCAGTTCAACCTGCCACATCAGGTAATCCTGCAGGCTTTGGGTCGTTTCGCCTTGATAAACAGGTAGCTCGTCGTCCTGGTAATCAACGCCGTTTCCGGACGGCGTGCCGGCGGTGTAGATTTCATCCCAGCTGGCGTCGAGCGGCAGCTCTTCCGGCATATCTTTTTGTTCAAGAGCGTCGACGGTGTCCAGCGATTCGCGGTCCTCAACCTCTTTGGTTTCTACCTCATCGTGAAGATCGGTTTGCTCAAGCAACGGATTACTCTCCAGCGCCTGCTGGAGTTCTTGCTGGAGTTCTAACGTGGACAGCTGCAGCAAGCGAATAGCCTGTTGCAGTTGTGGCGTCATGGCAAGCTGTTGGCTTAGCCTTAATTGCAAACCTTGCTTCATATTCAGGGCTAATATCTCCGGCTAAAACGTCTGTAACCTCTACCCTATCAGAGTCTGAAGTCTTCCCCAAGATACACGCGCTTAACCTGCTCGTCTTCAAGGATTTGTTGCGGTGTGCCGTGGGCTATCAGGTGACCCTGGCTGACGATATAGGCGCGTTCGCAGACGGCCAGCGTCTCCCTGACGTTATGGTCGGTGATCAGCACGCCAAGACCGCTGTCACGCAGATGCTCGATTATCCGTTTGATATCGATAACGGAAATGGGGTCAACGCCAGCGAAGGGCTCATCCAGCAGAATGAATTTTGGATTAGCGGCCAGCGCGCGGGCTATCTCAACGCGGCGGCGTTCACCGCCGGAAAGCGCCTGCCCCAGGCTGTCGCGCAGATGCTCAATATGAAATTCTTCCATCAGCTCTTTCGCGCGGTCTTCACGCTGCTCGCTGCTGAGATCGTCACGGATCTGCAAAACCGCCATTAAATTATCGTACACGCTCAGACGGCGGAAAATAGAGGCTTCCTGCGGCAGATAGCCGATACCCCGACGCGCGCGGGCATGCAGCGGCAGCAGGCTGATATCTTCATCGTCGATGATAATGTTGCCAGCGTCGCGCGGCACAATGCCGACCACCATGTAGAAGGTCGTGGTTTTACCGGCGCCGTTTGGCCCGAGGAGGCCAACGATCTCGCCAGAGTTCACGGTCAGACTGACATCTTCCACCACGCGGCGGCCTTTATACGCCTTGGCGAGATTCTTTGCGGTTAATGTTGCCATAACGAATTAGTTACCCTTCTTTTGCTGGTTGGTGCTTTTGTCTTGCAGCTGCGAAGGGACCAGAATCGTCGTCACGCGTCCGCCCTTATTGCTGAACGCCTGCATTTTCTGCTCTTTGACCAGGTAGGTGATTTTGTCGCCCTGGATGTTGCTGTCGAGCTGCTCAAGGTACGCGTTACCGGTCAGAACCACAAAATCATTCTGTAATTCATAACGCATTTTTGACGCGTGGCCTTTGACCGGCTTACCGTTATCCTGCATCTGGTAGAAGGTCGCCGGATTACCATAACCGTCGATAACCTCTTTGCCTTTTTCTCCGCCTGGACGGGTTACCACCACCTTATCGGCGTTAATTTTGATGGTGCCCTGGGTGACGACCACATTGCCGGTAAACGTGACAACATTGCCCTGCATATCCAGCGACTGCTGATCGGATTCAATGTGAATCGGCTGATCGGTGTCGCCGGTTTTTGCCAGTGCCGGCAGGCTGGCGGCCAGTAATGCGCTGGCGAGCGCAATTTTAAGGCTGAGTTTGTTTGTTCTGAATTTCATAAGAGGTTCTAACCTTTTCAATCAGCTCGGCATTTTTGCTGCGTAAATTTCCGCGCATTTTCAGGCCGCTGGAATTAAATGTCGTCCCATACAACGTCACCAGGTCATCAGAGGTAACATCTTGCGTCACCAGGTTTATCTGGGCGTTATCCGTCGTAATTTTTTGCAGTTGAGAGTCAGCGGTCAACGCATTGACTTCGACGTGTCCGTAAAGATACAGCATGCGATCGTTGGTCAGTTTGGCTTTATCCGCTTTGATAGACCAGGTGGGTACCTTGTTGGTATCAAACGTGGTCATCACCGGTCGGGTGAACCACGATACCTCCTGGGCGGAAAAATAGGCCACATGTTCAGCGATTAAGCGATAATTAAGCGCCCCTTCCGGGCTGTAAACAACGGTGTCGGTATGTTCACTGGTATAGGTCGGGTCATCAGGATTGATCTCCTGCACGGTGGTATCGTCCGTACCCGCCAGATTCAGGCCGATCAGAATAAGCGCGACCAGCGATAGTAAAATGATAACCCAACGTCTGGTTTTACTCATATTGATTGCCCTTTGGCCTCATCCAGCTTGCCCTGTGCCAATAGTAACAAATCGCAGACTTCGCGTACCGCCCCGCGTCCACCGTCGATTCGTGTAACATAATCCGCTCGCGGCAGCAGCAACGGGTGCGCATCCGCCACCGCCACGCTTAAGCCGACCTCGGCCATCACCGGCCAGTCGATCAGGTCATCGCCGATGTAGGCCACTTCCTCCGGGCGAACGGCCAGCTTGCTCAATAATTCGCGGAATGCCAGCAGTTTATCGGACTGGCCCTGATACAGGTGCGTGATGCCCAGCGTCTGACAACGATCTTCTACCAGTTTAGCTTTTCGTCCGGTAATAATCGCCACTTCAATACCTGATGTCAGCGCGCAGCGAATTCCGTAGCCGTCGCGAACGTTAAACGCCTTCAGCTCTTCACCGTTGTTGCCCATGTAGATCAGGCCATCGGACAGCACGCCGTCTACGTCGAGGATCAATAAACGGATCTTCGCCGCCCGATCGATAAATTCAGGGCTTACTGGCCCATAGCAGGTTTCCTGCAGAGCATCAGCATTATTCATTATTTTATCCTTACTTACACTACGCCTGCGCGCAGGAGATCGTGCATATGTACCACACCCAACAGACGGTCGCCATCGGCAACTAACACGCAGGTGATATGGCGAGATTGCATCAGGTTCAGCGCATCGACGGCAAGGATACCGGGACGAATGCGAATACCGCCCGGCGTCATGACGTCGGCGATACGGGCATTACGCATATCGACGCCGGTATCAAACACCCGGCGCAGGTCGCCATCGGTGAAAATACCGATGATGTTCATGTCATCATCGCAGATAGCCGTCATGCCTAAATTTTTACGTGTGATTTCCAGCAGCGCATCACGCAGGGTGGCCTGCACATTGACGTGCGGGATTTCATCACCCGTATGCATAATATCATTGACCCGCAACAGCAGCTTACGACCCAGTGCGCCGCCGGGGTGGGACAGCGCAAAATCTTCGGCGGTAAAGCCGCGCGCCTCCAGCAGGGCAACCGCCAGCGCATCGCCCATAACCAGTGCGGCAGTCGTGCTGGAGGTCGGCGCCAGCCCTAACGGACAGGCTTCTTTCTCTACCTTCACGCAAAGGTGGATGTCCGCCGCGCGCCCCATGCTGCTTTCCGGGCGGCTGGTCATGCAGATAAGCGACACCTGCTGGCGTTTAAGTACCGGAATCAGCGCCAGGATCTCGTTCGACTCGCCGGAGTTCGAGAGCGCGATAACCACATCCTTCGGTGTCACCATGCCTAAATCGCCGTGGGCCGCTTCGCCGGGGTGAACGAAAAACGACGGCGTACCGGTGCTGGCAAAGGTGGCCGCCATTTTACGCCCGATATGGCCGGATTTGCCCATCCCCATCACCACGACTTTCCCCGCGCAGCGGAAGATCTTCTCGCAGGCATGGGTGAAATCTTCATTAATGTATCGATCGAGCTGAGCCAGACCTTCACGTTCAATTTCCAGAACTTCACGTCCTACCCGTTGAAAGTCAAAATCCGTTGGCAAATCTATCTGCGACATAATCTTATCCCGATTCATTCAACGAAGAGCGGTGCTGCCCAGTACAGCATCGCCAACCAAACCACAAAACCGCCGACCAGCAGCGCGCCGACCAGGCGACCGGGTTGCCATTTGCGACGCCAGCATAGCAGGGCGAATATCACGCTGACGAACAGCATCACGGCGTAGTCACGCGTAAAGGCCTCCGGCGCGAACGCTCCCGGGGCGATCAGTGCCGGTAATCCGAGAACGAGGGCGATATTCAGGATATTCGCGCCAATAATATTCCCGATAGCGATATCGTCTTCCCCTTTTCGCGCCCCAGCTATCGTCGTCGCCAGTTCCGGCAGGCTGGTGCCGATCGCCACCACCGTTAAGCCGACGGTGAGTTCGCTGATAGCGAAGTAGTTTGCCAGCACGGTAGCATTATCCACGACCATGCGGGTTGCCATGGGCATCACAATCATGGCTACGCCCAGCCAGAGCAGGGCCACGGGAAGCGAGCCTTCCCGCGGAAGCTCCGCCATCTGTTCCCGGGTCAGGCTATCGCTACCCTGACGCTCCGACAGCCGGGCGATTTTAATCGTAAACAGCAGCCACAGCAGGGCGAGCGCCAGTAAGAAAAGGCCGTCCATACGCGACAGTTGCCCATCGTACAGCACAAAGCTTGCCAGCAAACTGACCAGCAACATTAACGGTAACTCGCGGCGCAGGATATCAGAATGCACGGTAAATGGACGCAACAAGGCAGCGAGGCCGAGTATTAATAATATATTGGTAATATTGGATCCGAGCGCCGTGCCGATCGCCAGATCGGTCTGTCCGTGCAGAGATGCGGCGGCGGAAACGATGATCTCCGGCAGGCTGGTACCGATACTGACCACCGTCATGCCGATGATAAGCGGCGGGATCCCTATCATGCGGCAAAGTATTGAAGCGGCGTAAACCAGACGATCGGCGCTGTAGACTACCAGCAGTAAACCAATTATTAACAGAGCCGTCGCTAAAAGCATCTAAAGTCCTTTCTTCAGGTATAATCGTCGATTCGCTGTACCGATCCATCTGCAGCGTAACGAATTCTTAATTTTGACTTTATGTTTGTCAAAAGTAAAACAAATGCCAGCTTTCGCTAACCCGTGCAGGTAAGATTCTGTAAAAATGTTGGGTTTGTGGCGAAGGTACGCGCCATGCTTAGCCCGGGGGATGTTTAGTAAGGATGATTTTATGAGCCAAACTCTGGCGAATTTGGTCGAAGTACGCGGTATCCGCTTCTCTCGCGGCGATCGTGTCATCTTCGACGATATCTCGCTGTCAGTGCCGCGCGGTAAGATCACGGCGATTATGGGACCATCGGGGATCGGTAAAACGACGCTGCTGCGCCTGATCGGTGGGCAGATCCCGCCGGATAAAGGTGAGATCCTGTTCGATGGTGAAAACGTGCCGCAGATGTCACGCTCGCGCCTGTATACCGTGCGTAAGCGTATGAGCATGCTGTTTCAGTCCGGAGCGCTGTTCACTGATATGGACGTGTTCAATAACGTAGCCTACCCGCTACGCGAACATACGCGTTTGCCGGAGGCGCTACTGCATACGACGGTGATGATGAAGCTGGAGGCGGTCGGCCTGCGCGGGGCAGCGAAATTAATGCCTTCTGAACTCTCAGGCGGTATGGCGCGCCGTGCCGCCCTGGCCAGGGCCATCGCGCTGGAGCCGGACCTGATTATGTTCGACGAACCGTTTGTCGGGCAGGATCCCATCACCATGGGGGTGCTGGTTAAGCTGATTTCAGAGCTCAACAGCACGCTGGGCGTGACCTGTATCGTGGTGTCACATGACGTGCCGGAAGTGCTGAGCATTGCTGATTACGCGTATATCGTGGCGGACAAAAAAATCGTGGCTCACGGCAGCGCGCAGTCGCTGCGTGAAAACGGCGATCCTCGGGTTCGCCAGTTCATTGATGGTATTGCCGATGGTCCGGTACCGTTCCGCTATCCGGCCGGTGACTATCAGCATGATTTATTAGGCAAGGGAGCGAGCAACTGATGCTGCTAAACGTGCTGGCATCACTCGGACACCGGGGAATTAAAACGACCGCGGCTTTCGGGCGTGCCGGATTAATGCTTTTCAATGCGGTGGTGGGCAAGCCGGAATTTCGTAAGCATGCGCCGCTGCTGGTTCGCCAGCTCTACAACGTCGGCGTGCTATCGATGCTGATTATCATCGTGTCGGGGCTGTTTATCGGCATGGTGCTGGGGCTGCAGGGCTATCTGGTGCTCACCACTTATAGTGCGGAAACCAGTTTAGGCATGCTGGTGGCGCTATCCCTGCTACGCGAACTGGGGCCGGTGGTCGCTGCGCTGCTGTTTGCCGGCCGTGCAGGCTCCGCGCTGACCGCGGAAATTGGCCTGATGCGCGCGACCGAGCAGCTCTCCAGCATGGAAATGATGGCGGTCGATCCGCTGCGTCGCGTGATTTCGCCTCGCTTCTGGGCCGGGGTTATCTCGCTGCCGCTGTTGACCATTATTTTTGTCGCCGTGGGTATCTGGGGCGGTTCGCTGGTGGGCGTAAGCTGGAAGGGCATCGACAGCGGCTTCTTCTGGACCGCGATGCAAAATGCCGTTGACTGGCGAATGGATCTGGTTAACTGCCTGATTAAGAGTCTGGTGTTCGCCATTACGGTGACATGGGTTGCGTTATTTAATGGTTATGACGCTATCCCCACTTCCGCCGGGATTAGCCGGGCAACGACGCGTACCGTGGTGCATTCGTCGCTGGCGGTTCTGGGGCTGGATTTTGTGCTGACTGCGCTGATGTTTGGGAATTGAGTTCATGCAAACGAAAAAAAGTGAAATCTGGGTAGGTGTGTTCTTACTGGTTGCGTTGCTGGCGGCGTTGTTTGTCTGTCTCAAAGCCGCCAACGTGACCTCTTTACGTACCGAGCCGACGTATCGGATCTATGCCACCTTTGACAATATTGGCGGACTGAAGGCGCGTTCTCCGGTCCGTATTGGCGGTGTGGTCGTGGGCCGGGTGGCGGATATCACGCTTGACCCGAAAACCTACCTGCCGCGCGTGGCGCTCGATATTGATGAGAGCTACAACCATATTCCTGATTCCAGCTCGCTGGCTATTCGTACCTCAGGTCTGCTGGGAGAGCAGTATCTGGCGCTGAATATCGGTTTCGACGATCCGGAACTGGGGACGTCTATCCTTAAAGACGGCAGCACGATTCAGGACACCAAGTCCGCCATGGTTCTGGAAGACCTGATTGGTCAGTTCCTTTATAGCAGTAAGGGCGGTGACAATAAGAATTCTGGCGATGATCCGGCAGCGGCAGAGAGTCATACTAGCGCGACGCCACCGGCCGCCACGACGCATTAATTTCAGGAGAGACACCCTATGTTTAAACGCTTACTGATGATCGCCATGCTGGTGATTGCTCCCTTGACGGCTGCTACGGCGGCGGATCAGTCCAACCCCTATAAACTGATGAACGAAGCGGCGCAGAAAACCTTCGATCGTCTGAAAAATGAACAGTCGAAGATTCAGGCTAACCCGAACTATCTGCGTGATATCGTTGACCAGGAACTGATGCCGTATGTTCAGGTGAAGTATGCCGGCGCGCTGGTTCTGGGCCGCTATTATAAAGATGCGACGCCGGCGCAGCGCGAAGCCTACTTTGTCGCCTTTCGCGAATACCTGAAGCAGGCCTATGGCCAGGCGCTGGCGATGTATCATGGCCAGACCTATCAGATTGCTCCGGAACAACCGCTGGGCGATGCGACGATCATCCCTATCCGCGTGACGATCGTCGATCCGAATGGCCGCCCTCCGGTACGGCTGGATTTCCAGTGGCGTAAAAACACCCAGACCGGTAACTGGCAGGCTTACGATATGATTGCCGAAGGGGTCAGCATGATTACCACCAAACAAAATGAGTGGAGCGATCTGCTGCGCACCAAAGGCGTTGATGGCCTGACCGCGCAACTGAAAGCGATCTCCGCGCAGCCGATCACGCTGGAACAGAAAAAATAATGACCGGGCAGCTGAGCTGGACTCGCGACGGCGAGCGACTGGCGCTGCACGGGGAGCTGGACCAGGATCTGCTGGTCCCGCTGTGGGAAGCCCGTGCGCAGGCGACCGAGGGCGTGTCGACTATCGACCTGAGCGCGCTGACCCGGGTGGATACCGCCGGCCTGGCGCTGCTGGTGCATTTTGTGGCGTTAATTCGCCACCAGGGTCTGGAAGCGACACTGACTGGCAAGAGCGACAACCTGCAAACTTTAGTCAGTCTTTACAACCTTCCCGCCGATATGATCCCATAATTTTTCAGCGTGTTACTGCTGAGGTTATCCTGAAAGCCCCATCAATATCTTCGATGGGGCTTTTTGCTTATTTAAGACCGCGTCACTTTCCTCTAAGATGTTGGGCTATTTTCACTACCAGATAAAATTTGAACCCATGGAAAATCATGAAATTCAGACCGTGCTGATGAACGCACTCTCCCTTCAGGAAGTCCACGTCTCTGGCGATGGCAGTCACTTTCAGGTTATTGCTGTGGGTGAGATGTTTGACGGCATGAGCCGGGTAAAAAAACAGCAGGCTGTCTACGCTCCGCTGATGGAATACATTGCCGACAACCGCATTCATGCTCTGTCGATCAAAGCGTTTACCCCGCAAGAATGGGCCCGGGACCGCAAACTCAACGGCTTTTAAGCTGCAGGGATGTTCCCCGCAGCGTATGTGAATTCTTAACAGAGAACAGAATCAATGGATAAATTCCGTGTTCAGGGGCCGACACGCCTCCAGGGGGAAGTCACCATCTCCGGTGCGAAAAATGCCGCCCTGCCGATCCTCTTTGCCGCACTGCTGGCAGATGAGCCGATTGAGATCCAGAACGTACCTAAACTGAAAGACATCGATACCACGATGAAACTGCTGAGCCAGCTCGGTGCCAAAGTGAAGCGCAATGGCTCAGTCTGGATCGATGCGGGCCCGGTCGACGTCTTCTGCGCGCCGTACGATCTGGTCAAAACGATGCGTGCTTCTATCTGGGCGCTGGGCCCGCTGGTGGCACGCTTTGGTCAGGGTCAGGTTTCTCTGCCGGGCGGTTGCGCTATCGGCGCGCGTCCGGTCGATTTGCATATTATTGGCCTTGAGCAACTGGGCGCAGAGATCAAACTGGAAGAAGGTTATGTGAAGGCGTCGGTTAATGGACGTCTTAAAGGCGCGCATATTGTGATGGATAAGGTCAGCGTTGGCGCGACCGTGACCATTATGAGCGCGGCGACGCTGGCGGAAGGCACCACCGTTATTGAAAACGCCGCACGCGAGCCGGAGATCGTCGATACGGCGAACTTCCTCAACACGCTGGGCGCGAAAATTAAAGGTCAGGGAACTGACCGTATCACCATCGAAGGCGTAGAGCGTCTGGGTGGCGGCGTATACCGCGTTCTGCCTGACCGTATCGAAACCGGTACCTTCCTGGTCGCTGCGGCAATATCCGGCGGTAAAATTGTGTGCCGCAACGCACAGCCTGATACCCTGGATGCCGTACTGGCCAAGCTGCGCGATGCGGGCGCTGATGTTGAAACCGGCGAAGACTGGATTAGCCTGGATATGCACGGCAACCGTCCGAAAGCTGTTAATGTGCGCACCGCGCCACACCCGGGATTCCCGACCGACATGCAGGCGCAGTTCACGCTGCTGAACCTGGTGGCGGAAGGGACCGGCGTGATTACCGAAACGATCTTTGAAAACCGTTTCATGCACATTCCGGAACTGATCCGTATGGGCGCGCACGCGGAGATCGAAAGCAATACGGCGATATGCCACGGCGTGGCGCAACTCTCCGGTGCTCAGGTGATGGCGACCGATCTGCGAGCGTCAGCAAGTCTGGTCCTCGCTGGCTGTATCGCGGAAGGGACCACGATTGTCGATCGTATCTACCACATCGATCGTGGATACGAGCGCATTGAAGATAAACTGCAGGCGCTGGGCGCGAATATCGAACGCGTAAAAGGCGAGTAAATCTGTAGTGATAACAGCCCCTTGACGTGTGTCCTGGGGCTGTTTTTTATTCCGTTCTGTTTCACTTAGCGAACCGTCTTCATACACTCTCTTTCTTCTGGCGTATCATCTGCGTTCTGTCGATAAACTGATGTGTCTCCGGGTCATGATAGCGTGAGGGCCAGATAACCCACGGCTTGGTATCCAGCGCATGAGCAATGATCAGCTCGCCTTTTGGCCATGGCCGGGTCAATGCATTCGCCAGCGTTGAAGAACTCAAACCGTTACGCCGCGACTCCGCTGCCAGCGACGTCCCTTTTTTGCGCAGTCCGGCAATGATGTCTGCCGGATGCCAGTCGATGAACTTTTCCATAAATTCTCCTGGTGGTGATAATCCCGTTTGCCTGATATGTGAGCAACGGAATGACTATACTCCCAGGTTTAATTAAGTTCTAACAAGTTCTTGTAAGGTGTCTCAATATTCGGAATATACCAGGATAAAAGACATTTCGTGAATTTTACTGGAACTTCTGGGGCGTTCCCGCGCCGGGCACGGGAACGGGGCAGGGGGATCAGTGGTCGCGCTGAACCGCGATATGGGCAAGACCGATAAGCGCTTCACGCCACGGGGAATCCGGTAATACCTGAAGTACAGCAATGGCTTTGTCCGCTTCCTCTTCCGCGCGTTTACGGGTCCACTCCAGGGAACCGCAGGTCGCCATCGTCTCGAGAACCGCCTCAAGAAGGTGACGCCCGTTGCCTTGCTCAATCGCGCCGCGAATCATCGCTGACTGCTCCGGAGTACCGTGACGCATGGCATGCAATAACGGTAAGGTCGGTTTGCCTTCGTTCAGGTCATCACCCACGTTTTTGCCGAGGCGCTCGCCGTCAGAACTGTAGTCCAGTAAATCGTCGATCAGCTGGAATGCCGTGCCGAGATAACGACCATAATCCTGCAGCGCTTGCTCCTGTTCGGCGGTACAACCCGCCAGGATGCCGGAACACTGCGCGGCGGCTTCAAACAGGCGGGCAGTTTTGCTGTAAATGACCCGCATATAGTTTTCTTCAGTGATGTCGGGGTCGTTGACGTTCATCAACTGCAGCACTTCGCCCTCGGCAATGACGTTAACGGCTTTAGACATCACTTCCAGCACTTTTAGCGAGCCGAGGCTGGTCATCATCTGGAAAGAGCGGGTATAGATAAAATCACCAACCAGCACGCTGGCCGCGTTGCCAAAAGCGGCGTTTGCCGTCGCCTTGCCGCGGCGCATATCGGATTCATCAACGACATCATCATGCAGCAAGGTGGCGGTATGAATAAATTCGATCAGTGCGGCAATAGTGACATGCGCCTCGCCCTGGTAACCCACTGCCCGGGCGGCAAGAACCGCAATCATCGGACGAATACGTTTACCGCCTCCGCTAACGATGTAATAGCCTAATTGATTGATAAGCTGAACATCTGAGTCAAGTTGCTCAAGGATTGTCGCATTGACACCCGCCATATCCTGCGCGGTTAACTCATTGATTTTTTCTAAATTCATCGCAAAAGCCGGGCCACATGTCCTGTTACCGCGAATCCAGGTGGGTTCACAGAAGGATTAAGATAGAATTAAACGAAGCTATGATTGTACTGAAAAATTGCCATAGATAAACGTTAGCGTGAAAGTTGTGTTTTTTTTCTGCGTTGATCGCTAATCGCTCTTGTCAAAGGCTCGCGTTTTGCGTAATATTCGCGCCCTATTGTGAATATTTATAGCGCACTCTGAATCACACGAAGAGGTGCGCGGAAGCGGAGTTTTATATGTACGCGGTTTTCCAAAGTGGTGGTAAACAACACCGAGTAAGCGAAGGTCAGACCATTCGCCTGGAAAAGCTGGACATCGCAACTGGCGAAGCTGTTGAGTTCGCTGAAGTGCTGATGATCGCAAACGGTGAAGAAATCAAGATCGGCGTTCCTTTCGTTGAGGGCGGCGTAATCAAAGCTGAAGTTGTTGCTCACGGTCGTGGCGAGAAAGTTAAAATCGTTAAGTTTCGTCGTCGTAAACACTACCGTAAGCAGCAGGGCCATCGTCAGTGGTTCACTGATGTGAAAATTACTGGCATCAGCGCCTAAGACCTGAGGAGAGATTTAAATGGCACATAAAAAGGCTGGCGGCTCAACTCGTAACGGTCGCGACTCAGAAGCTAAACGCCTGGGCGTTAAGCGTTTCGGTGGCGAATCCGTTCTGGCGGGTAGCATCATCGTTCGTCAGCGTGGCACCAAATTCCACGCAGGCACCAACGTAGGTTGCGGTCGTGACCACACTCTGTTTGCTAAAGCAGACGGTAAAGTGAAATTTGAAGTTAAAGGCCCGAACAACCGTAAATACATCAGCATCGTTGCTGAGTAAGTTTTTCGTGGTCCGGTAACGGATTAAAGCCCCGCAACGTGTTGCGGGGCTTTTTACATTAGAATCCCGGATATTTTTCTGCAGGGAAAACGGGTATGAAGCAGCAGGCCGGCATTGGCATTGTTTTGGCGCTCACCACCGCGATGTGCTGGGGGGCACTGCCCATTGCCATGAAGCAGGTCCTTGAAGTGATGGAACCGCCGACGGTGGTGTTTTATCGCTTTCTGATGGCAAGTATCGGCCTTGGCATAATCCTCACTATCAGAGGTAGGCTGCCGCCGCTGCGCCTGTTTCGCAAACCGCGCTGGCTGGTGCTGCTGGCCATTGCGACGGGCGGCCTGTTTGGTAACTTCATTCTGTTCAGCTCTTCCCTGCAATATCTTAGCCCCACGGCGTCTCAGGTGATCGGCCAGCTATCTCCGGTCGGCATGATGGTGGCCAGCGTATTCATCCTTAAGGAGAAAATGCGCGGTACCCAGGTTGTGGGAGCCTTGATGTTGATTTGCGGGCTGGTGATGTTCTTTAACACCAGCCTGATTGAGATTTTTACCCGCCTGACGGATTACACGTGGGGGGTAATTTTTGGCGTTGCAGCGGCTGCGGTCTGGGTCAGCTACGGCGTCGCGCAAAAGGTGTTATTACGCCGCCTGGCGTCACAGCAGATCCTCTTTTTGCTGTACACTTTATGTACGATAGCGTTGCTGCCGCTGGCGACGCTCTCGCAAGTTCTGGCGTTAAGCCACTGGCAGCTGGCGTGCCTGATTTTCTGTGGGTTAAATACCCTGGTAGGCTACGGTGCGCTGGCGGAAGCCATGGCGCGCTGGCAGGCAGCTCAGGTGAGCGCGTTGATTACCTTAACGCCTTTGTTTACGCTGCTTTTTTCAGATTTATTATCACTGGCCTGGCCCGATGTTTTCGCCAGACCGATGTTAAACCTGTTAGGTTATCTCGGTGCGTTTGTCGTGGTTGCGGGCGCGATGTATTCCGCCATAGGCCACCGTCTTTGGGGTGGCTTACGTAAGCGTGAAGCGGTTGTACCGCTGCCCCGCTCAGGCGAATGATTTTCGGAGAGTAAAATGAAGTTTGTTGATGAAGCAACAATCCTGGTCGTAGCAGGTGATGGCGGCAATGGTTGCGTTAGCTTCCGCCGTGAAAAATATATCCCGAGAGGCGGCCCGGACGGCGGCGACGGTGGTGATGGCGGTGATGTCTGGCTGGAAGCGGACGAAAACCTGAACACCCTGATCGACTACCGTTTTGAAAAATCTTTCCGCGCCGAGCGTGGACAGAATGGTCAGAGCCGCGACTGTACCGGCAAACGCGGTAAAGACGTGTCGATCAAAGTGCCTGTAGGGACCCGTGTTATCGATCAAGGGACCGGCGAAGTCATGGGCGATATGACTCAGCATGGTCAGCGTCTGATGGTCGCTAAAGGCGGCTGGCACGGTCTGGGCAACACCCGTTTCAAATCGTCCGTCAACCGTACTCCGCGTCAGAAAACGATGGGGACGCCGGGTGACAAGCGCGATCTGCAGCTGGAGCTGATGCTGCTGGCAGACGTCGGGATGCTGGGTATGCCGAATGCCGGTAAATCTACCTTCATTCGCGCCGTTTCTGCGGCGAAGCCGAAAGTGGCCGATTATCCGTTTACCACGCTGGTGCCGAGCCTTGGCGTTGTGCGTATGGATAACGAGAAGAGCTTCGTTGTCGCCGATATTCCTGGGCTTATCGAAGGCGCAGCGGAAGGCGCAGGCCTCGGTATTCGCTTCCTGAAGCACCTTGAACGCTGCCGCGTGCTGCTGCACCTCATCGATATCGAGCCGATTGATGGTTCCGATCCGGTTGAGAACGCGCGCATTATCATCGGTGAGCTGGAGAAATACAGCGAGAAGCTGGCTGAGAAGCCACGCTGGTTAGTCTTCAACAAGATTGACCTGATGGATAAAGCGGAAGCTGAAGCGAAGGCGAAAGCCATTGCCGATGCGCTGGGCTGGGAAGAGAAGTTCTACCTGATCTCCGCGGCAAGCCAGCAGGGCGTCAAAGATCTGTGCTGGGACGTGATGACCTTTATCATCGAAAACCCAATCGTGCATGCAGCGGAAGAGAAAGCGCCTGAAAAAGTCGAGTTTATGTGGGATGACTACCACCGCCAGCAGCTTGAAGAAGCCGAAGTTGCAGTCGAAGACGACGAAGACTGGGATGACGACTGGGACGAAGACGACGAAGAAGGCGTCGAGTTCATCTATAAGCGTTAAGTTGCTGGAGCGCCCCGGTATATTGCCGATCGGGGCGACGCTGCCCGGATATGCCGAAAAGCGCTTCAGAACGCACGAAAAAGGGCCGCATCTGATGCGGCCCTTTTGTCTTAGTTGTTCTGGTACAAATCCTTATATAACCGACTCTCGAAGCGTACCAGCGGGATCCGGCGGTTGCGCTGATCCGCAGGCGGTACCGCATATCCTGACAGATATTGTACGAAGGCGATTTTTTGCCCGCTGGCGGCGGTGATGAAGCCTGCGAGGTTGTAAACGCCCTGCAGAGAACCGGTTTTGGCCGACACTTTACCATCAACGCCTGCCTGATTCAGGCCTGCGCGATACTGTAGCGAGCCATCGTGGCCAGCCAGCGGCAGCATCGAGATGAAGTTGAGTTCATTATCGTGCTGGGCGATATATTGCAGCACCTGCATCATGGTCGCCGGCGCAATCAGGTTATGCCGCGACAGACCGGAACCGTCGGCGATAATCGTATTACCCAGATCGATGCCGGCCTGTTGGCGCAGGATCTGGCGTACCGCATCCGAACCGGCGCGCCAGGTTCCCGGTACGCCGAGACGAGCGTGACCGATGGTGCGAAAGACGGTGTCCGCAATCATGTTGTCTGATTTTTTTAACATGATCCGCAGGAGATCGTGCAGCGGAGCTGATTGTGTGGTAGCCAGCACGGTTCCCGGATCGTTCGCCAGAGTCTGGCGCAGCAGCGTCCCGCTATAGGTAATCCCCGCCTGGGTCAGTTCGGACTTCAGGATCGCGCCAGCATAGCTCGCGCCGTCCTGAATGGCGAAAGCCAGCGGTAAAGGCTCACTACGCTGTGGCAGACAACCCGTCAGGGTGTAACGGTTCAGGTCGCCCGTCACCACGTCGAGTTCGCAGTACTGAGCCTCGGCGGAGCCGCGGGCCAGCGTTCTCACCTGGCTAAACATCGTCACCGGGTAGTACGACGCGACGCGAATAAAGGCCAGATCGCCAGGTTTCTGTGCGCTATAAAGTGAGATAGAAAAACAGTTACGATCGACGATAGCGGCCGCAGGTGGGGCGCTAAAGCATTGGGTCATGTCGTTCCACGGCCAGCCTGGGGCCATGTCATGGCTGGCGAAGACCGAGGTATCAATCAACACGTTCCCCTCGATCCGCTGGACGCCTGCTTTTTTTAGCGTTGCCACCATATTGCGAATATCCTGACGTTTCAGCGTCGGATCGCCGCCAAAACGGGCTATCAGGTCGCCTTTTAGCACGCCGCCTTCAAGGCTGCCTTTGGTTTCCAGCGTGGTGGTAAAACGAAAGTTCGGCCCGAGCTGCAGCAGAGCGGCCAGCGCGGTTATCACCTTCTGGGTACTGGCGGGGAGCGCCATTTGCTGACTGTGGAAGTCTATCTCCGGCGTCGGGGAGCCAACCTTCTGCGCCATGAAGGCGAGGTTAGCACCTGCAGGAAGCTGGGTGATATATTCGTCAATGTTCGCTGCCTGAGCGCTGAGCGCTATACCGGCAGTCAATCCGATGATAAATCTGGGAAATCGCATAATCTCGCGCTAACAACCTGAAACCGAGCCGTCATACTACGGTGCAATACCCTGTAAAGTAAACGATGACCCATAGTGAACTTCAGGGTAAAATACGTATCAAATTGAAAATTGCTGCTGACCTGGGGAATGTTTTCCGGGTTGGTTTTCTTTTTGCTCCTGTCCTGCCCAAGGCCTGACTGGTGGCGGAACGGCGGCGTCCGTTCCATGAAGGAATGATAAAGAGGTATAACAAATGCAAGCTATTCCGATGACCTTACGTGGTGCTGAAAAACTTCGCGAAGAACTGGATTTTCTGAAGTCCGTTCGTCGTCCTGAAATCATCGCTGCTATTGCCGATGCGCGCGAACATGGCGATCTGAAAGAGAACGCTGAGTACCACGCAGCCCGCGAACAGCAAGGTTTCTGCGAAGGCCGTATTAAGGATATTGAAGCTAAACTGTCCAATGCGCAGGTTATCGATATCACCAAAATGCCGAACAACGGGCGGGTGATTTTTGGTGCGACGGTCAAGGTCCTGAACCTCGATACCGATGAAGAACAGACTTACCGCATCGTGGGTGATGATGAGGCTGATTTTAAGCAAAATCTGATCTCGGTGAATTCACCGATTGCTCGTGGTTTGATCGGTAAAGAACAGGATGATGTAGTGACAATCCGCACACCAGGCGGCGAAGTAGAATACGAAATTATCAAGGTCGAGTACCTTTAGTTCGTATTTCCCGCTACCATGTTGATGGATTGTAAAGAAAGGAAAAAGGCCGCATAGCGGCCTTTTATCAACGTCCGGAGCATGGCATTTTGCTCGTCTACCCGTAGAAATCCCTCGTTTTACACAAAGTTGTGTCGAGATTCAGGATATTCTTAGCGTGGCAGCGAGATTTTACGCTCTTTAGTTGGGCGATACAGGACCAGCGTTTTACCGATGACCTGTACGTTACAGGCGCCGGTTTCGCGCACGATAGCTTCCACGATCAAGGTTTTAGTTTCGCGGTCTTCCGATGCGATTTTCACCTTGATGAGTTCATGGTGCTCTAACGCTTGTTCGATCTCGGCCAGTACCCCTTCGGTCAAACCATTGTTGCCAAGCATAACTACCGGCTTGAGCGGATGTGCCAGACCTTTCAGGTGCTGTTTTTGTTTAGTACTCAGATTCATCGTATTTTTTTGCTTACGTTGGGATTGAAAACGGTTCATTCTACCGCCATCTCCCATATATCGCCAAACTACCGTGTCGATTTTTACGTCGCAAAGTATGATGAACCCGAAACGGGAATGTTAAATGACAGGTAAAAAGCGTTCTGCCAGCTCAAGCCGCTGGCTTCAGGAACACTTTAGCGATAAATATGTTCAACAGGCGCAGAAAAAGGGGTTACGTTCCCGTGCCTGGTTTAAACTTGATGAAATACAGCAAAGTGACAAGATTTTTAAACCGGGGATGACCATTGTTGACCTCGGCGCTGCACCCGGTGGCTGGTCGCAATATGCGGTTACGCAAATCGGAAACAGCGGTCGCATCATCGCTTGCGATCTTTTACCGATGGATCCAATTGTTGGTGTGGACTTCCTTCAGGGCGACTTTCGTGATGAATTAGTTCTGAAAGCGTTACTTGAGCGCGTAGGTGACAGTAAAGTGCAGGTTGTCATGTCCGATATGGCACCAAACATGTGTGGAACACCGGCGGTGGATATTCCCCGGGCCATGTATTTGGTGGAGCTGGCGCTTGGAATGGCTCGTGATGTATTAGCGCCGGGTGGTAGTTTTGTAGTGAAGGTGTTCCAGGGCGAAGGCTTCGATGAGTATCTAAGAGAAATTCGCTCCCTGTTTACGAAGGTCAAAGTTCGTAAGCCGGACTCTTCTCGCGCACGTTCGCGTGAAGTGTACATTGTAGCGACCGGGCGTAAACCATAACCGGTAGATTTCAAACGAAAGTTTGAAAGACGCTGGATATAGAGTATCCTGACGCTGTTTTTAACACAGTTGTAATAAGAGGTTAATCCCTTGAGTGACATGGCGAAAAACCTAATACTCTGGCTGGTCATTGCCGTTGTGCTGATGTCAGTATTCCAGAGCTTTGGGCCCAGCGAGTCTAATGGCCGTAAGGTGGATTATTCAACCTTCCTGCAAGAGGTCAATCAGGACCAGGTTCGCGAAGCGCGTATCAACGGACGTGAGATCAACGTTACCAAGAAAGATAGTAACCGTTACACGACTTACATTCCGGTCAACGATCCGAAGCTGCTCGATAACCTGTTGACGAAAAACGTCAAAGTGGTTGGCGAACCGCCGGAAGAACCGAGCCTGCTGGCTTCCATCTTTATTTCCTGGTTCCCGATGCTGTTGCTGATCGGCGTCTGGATCTTCTTCATGCGGCAAATGCAGGGCGGCGGCGGAAAGGGCGCGATGTCCTTTGGCAAAAGCAAAGCCCGTATGCTGACGGAAGACCAGATCAAAACCACTTTTGCCGATGTCGCCGGTTGCGATGAAGCGAAAGAGGAAGTCGGTGAGCTGGTTGAATACCTGCGTGAACCGAGCCGCTTCCAGAAGCTGGGCGGTAAAATCCCGAAAGGCGTCCTGATGGTCGGCCCTCCGGGTACCGGTAAAACGCTCCTGGCGAAAGCTATCGCCGGTGAAGCGAAAGTGCCGTTCTTCACCATTTCTGGTTCTGACTTCGTTGAAATGTTCGTCGGCGTGGGCGCATCTCGTGTGCGTGACATGTTCGAACAGGCCAAGAAAGCGGCACCGTGCATTATCTTCATCGATGAAATCGACGCCGTCGGTCGCCAGCGTGGCGCTGGTCTGGGTGGCGGTCACGATGAACGCGAACAGACGCTGAACCAGATGCTGGTTGAGATGGATGGCTTCGAAGGTAACGAAGGCATTATCGTTATCGCGGCGACCAACCGTCCGGACGTGCTTGACCCGGCGCTGCTGCGTCCAGGCCGTTTTGACCGTCAGGTTGTCGTGGGGCTGCCGGATGTGCGCGGTCGTGAACAGATTCTGAAAGTTCACATGCGTCGCGTCCCGCTGTCGCCGGATATCGACGCGGCAATTATCGCGCGCGGTACCCCGGGCTTCTCGGGCGCTGACCTGGCGAACCTGGTCAACGAAGCCGCTCTGTTTGCTGCCCGTGGCAACAAGCGCGTGGTATCGATGGTCGAGTTCGAAAAAGCGAAAGACAAAATCATGATGGGCGCGGAACGTCGCTCCATGGTGATGACGGAAGCGCAGAAAGAATCTACTGCTTACCACGAAGCGGGCCATGCGATTATCGGTCGCCTGGTGCCGGAACACGATCCGGTGCACAAGGTGACGATTATCCCACGCGGTCGTGCGCTGGGTGTGACGTTCTTCCTGCCGGAAGGCGATGCTATCAGCGCCAGCCGTCAGAAGCTGGAAAGCCAGATTTCGACCCTCTACGGCGGTCGTCTGGCGGAAGAGATTATCTACGGTGTGGAACATGTTTCTACCGGTGCGTCGAACGATATTAAAGTCGCGACCAACCTGGCGCGTAACATGGTGACGCAATGGGGCTTCTCCGACAAACTCGGTCCGCTGCTGTACGCGGAAGAAGAGGGGGAAGTGTTCCTCGGCCGTTCCGTCGCGAAAGCGAAACATATGTCCGATGAAACGGCACGGATCATCGATCAGGAAGTGAAAGCGCTGATTGAACGTAACTACGGTCGTGCGCGTCAGATTCTGAATGACAACATGGACATCCTGCATTCGATGAAAGATGCGCTCATGAAATATGAGACCATCGACGCACCGCAGATTGATGACCTGATGGCCCGTCGTGAAGTTCGCCCACCTGCGGGATGGGAAGATCCGAACGGCACCAATAACTCTGGCAATAATGGCACCCCGAGTGCGCCGCGTCCGGTCGATGAACCGCGTACGCCGAACCCGGGTAATACCATGTCAGAGCAACTGGGCGACAAATAAGTTAGCTGCTGCTGTTGATGTTGTTGTGTATATCGAAACCCCGGGGCGCTTGCCGCTCCGGGGTTTTTCTTTTTATTAACCTTCCGGATTTATGGATTTCGCGATGAAACTCGTAGCCCAAGGCTCAACCCTCGACCTCTCCCATCCGCATGTGATGGGGATCCTTAACGTCACGCCAGATTCATTCTCCGATGGCGGCACACATAACTCGCTCGTGGAGGCGGTTAAGCATGCCAATCTGATGATTAACGCGGGAGCGACTATCATTGACATCGGCGGCGAATCGACCCGCCCGGGAGCGTTGGATGTGAGCGTCGAAGAAGAACTGGCGCGTGTGATTCCGGTCGTGGAAGCCGTTGCTCAACGTTTTGAAGTCTGGATCTCGGTAGACACCTCGAAGCCAGAAGTGATCCGTGAGTCCGCGCGGGCAGGCGCGCATATTATTAACGATATCCGTTCGCTGACCGAGCCTGGGGCGCTGGAAGCCGCTGCGCAAACCGGCCTGCCGGTGTGTCTGATGCATATGCAGGGACAGCCAAAAACGATGCAGGAAGCGCCGAAATACAATGATGTCTTTGCCGATGTCGCCCGCTTTTTTACCGAGCATATCGTGCGCTGTGAGCAGGCGGGTATCGCAAAAGAGAAATTGTTACTCGACCCAGGATTCGGTTTCGGTAAAAATCTTACCCATAATTATGAGCTACTTGCTCGACTCGGCGAGTTCCACCGGTTCGGTCTCCCGTTGCTGGTCGGTATGTCGCGTAAATCGATGATTGGCCAACTGCTTAACGTCGGGCCGACGGAACGCCTCAACGGCAGCCTGGCGTGTGCAGTGATTGCAGCGATGCAGGGCGCGCAGATTATTCGCGTCCATGACGTCAAAGAAACGGTAGAAGCGCTACGCGTGGTGGAAGCCACTCTGAGCACAAAGGAAAATAAACGTTATGAGTAACCGCAAATATTTTGGCACCGATGGTATCCGTGGCCGCGTGGGTGATGCGCCAATTACCCCGGAATTCGTGCTCAAACTGGGCTGGGCTGCGGGCAAGGTGCTGGCGCGCCACGGTTCACGCAAAATCATTATTGGTAAAGATACCCGTATCTCCGGCTATATGCTGGAATCGGCGCTGGAGGCGGGACTGGCTGCGGCGGGGCTTTCTGCTTCTTTCACCGGCCCGATGCCGACTCCGGCGGTGGCTTACCTGACGCGAGCCTTCCGTGCTGAAGCAGGGATTGTCATTTCAGCTTCGCATAACCCGTTCTATGACAACGGGATCAAGTTCTTTTCTATTGAAGGCACAAAGCTGCCGGATAACGTAGAAGAGGCGATTGAAGCGGAAATGGAAAAAGAGCTGACCTGCGTCGATTCGGCCGAACTGGGCAAAGCCAGCCGGATTGTCGATGCCGCTGGTCGTTATATTGAATTCTGCAAAGGTACTTTCCCGAACGAACTGAGCCTGAATGCGCTAAAAGTGGTGGTCGACTGCGCGCATGGCGCGACCTATCACATTGCGCCGAATGTGTTCCGCGAGTTGGGTGCAAAGGTGATTGCGATGGGTTGTGAGCCGAACGGGCTCAATATCAACGAAGAAGTGGGCGCGACCGACGTTCGCGCCCTGCAGGCGCGCGTACTGGCCGAAAAAGCCGATCTGGGTATCGCCTATGATGGCGATGGCGACCGGGTCATTATGGTCGACCATGAAGGTAACAAGGTCGATGGCGACCAGATTCTGTATATCATCGCCCGCGAAGGTCTGCGGCAGGGCCAACTGCGCGGCGGCGCGGTGGGAACGTTAATGAGTAATATGGGGCTGGAGCTGGCGCTCAAACAGCTGGGCATTCCGTTTGTCCGGGCTAAAGTGGGTGACCGCTATGTCCTTGAGAAACTGCAGGAGAAAGGCTGGCGTATCGGGGCGGAAAACTCTGGCCACGTTATCCTGTTGGATAAAACCACCACCGGTGACGGTATCGTCGCGAGTCTGCAGGTTGTGGCGGCGATGGTGCGTAACCATATGAGTCTGCATGACCTGTGTAGCGGTATGAAAATGTTCCCGCAAATCCTGGTCAACGTTCGTTTCACTGAAGGTAGCGGTAACCCGCTGGAACATGAAAATGTGAAAGCGGTCATGGCTGAAGTGGAAGCGGCATTGGGCAACCGTGGCCGTGTGCTGCTACGCAAATCAGGTACCGAGCCACTCATTCGCGTCATGGTCGAAGGCGAGCACGAAGAGCAGGTACATGAGTTCGCGCATCGTATCGCCGATGCGGTGAAAAACGCCTGATTAAGCCGATGATTGATTTTCTCGTCTGCGCAGTGGTGCCGTCAGCGCCGGGCAGCGTGAAATAATCATGCGGACTGACAGGGCGCTAAGTGTTTAAAAAGGCGGCGCTTGCCGCCTTTTCTTCGCCCCAAAATCGTTTTTTGCTGTTTTTTTCCGCAGTTGATACAATGCGCTGAAATTGCCCTTGCGAAGGTCATTCGCTTTGGTTAGTATTCACACCCGCTTCAGTGGGAAACATTAAAACCTCCCGCTTTATTGGTTGAAGCAATTGGTATGCGGCGAATCCGCAAGGAACAGGTTGATTATGCAAGAAGCTCTTTTAGTTGTTTTCCTTATTGTAGCGATTGGCCTCGTGGGTCTGATCATGCTGCAGCAAGGTAAAGGCGCTGATATGGGAGCCTCCTTCGGAGCAGGCGCTTCCGGCACGTTGTTTGGATCCAGCGGTTCTGGTAACTTCATGACCCGCATGACCGGTATCCTGGCTGCGTTGTTCTTCATCATCAGTCTGGTGCTGGGCAATATCAACAGCAACAAGACCAATAAAGGAAGTGAGTGGGACAATCTGAGCGCGCCGAAAACCGAGCAGACTCAGCCAGCAGCTCCGGCACAGCCGAGCAGCGATATCCCGCACTGATAAGCAGTATCCGTACCGAGGTGGTGGAATTGGTAGACACGCTACCTTGAGGTGGTAGTGCCCTAACGGGCTTGTGGGTTCGAGTCCCATCCTCGGTACCAATATTCCGCAAGAAAGACGCTGAAAAGCGTCTTTTTTTGTATTTCGATTAAGCTCATCATTTCGCCATGAGTTCCGCCATACCCTCCCTTCGTCGTGATGAAAACCGTATTTATTCCGCAGAGATAAAATGATGCGATAAGGTATCGCTGGTTATCATTTGCTGTGTGAATGCTTTATCAGTTGCCGTCCGGCGAGCATTAATACGTAAGAAATAAATGATGAGGCAGCGTGATCCACGTTTCTGTGGCGGAGCGTTCGTTTTGTGAATAACCGCAGGGCCTGATTTTTATCGTCAGATTTCAGGCTTAAAAAAAAGCCGACGGGTTAGCGTCGGCTGAGAGTGTCGATGAACGGAGATTATTTGTCTCTGTTTTCCAGGTTTTCAACCTGCGGCAGGCCGGTAGCCGAAGAGGCGATCAGCAGGCCAGATTGCGCGTAACCAAACAGCTTGTCACGGGTATCGGTGATATCCAGGTTACGCATTGTCAACTGGCCGATACGATCTTCTGCGGAGAACATGGAGTCGCCTTTTTCCATCGTCAAACGCTCTGCCTTGTAGGTCAGATTATCGGAGACGGTGTTCAGGATGGAGTAATCATTGCCGCGACGCAGCTCCAGCGTCACTTCGCCGGTAATCTGGCTGGCCACCCAACGTTGCAGGCTATCACGCAGCATCAGCGCCTGGGAATCAAACCAACGGCCCTGATACAGCAGACGGCCCAGCTGACGACCATGGGCATGGTACTGCTCGATAGTATCTTCGTTGTGAATGCCGGTCAGCAGACGCTCGTAAGCGATATGCAGCAGCGCCATCCCCGGGGCTTCATAGATCCCACGGCTTTTCGCTTCGATAATACGGTTTTCAATCTGGTCGCTCATGCCCAGACCATGACGGCCGCCGATGCGGTTTGCTTCCAGCATCAGCTCGACGTCATCGCTGAAGGTTTTACCGTTCAATGCCACCGGGTGACCCTGCTCGAAACGGATAGTCACTTCCTCGGCCGGGATTTTAACGCTTTCGTCCCAGAACTTGACGCCCATGATCGGGTTAACGATTTTCACGCTGGAGTTGAGGAACTCCAGATCTTTCGCTTCGTGCGTTGCGCCCAGCATATTGGAGTCGGTGGAGTAGGCTTTTTCAACGGACATTTTATAGTCAAAGCCGCAGGCAATCATGAACTCGGACATTTCCTGACGACCGCCCAGCTCATCGATAAAGTTGCTATCCAGCCACGGTTTGTAAATTTTCAGCTCGGCATTGGTCAGCAGGCCATAGCGATAGAAACGTTCGATATCGTTGCCTTTATAGGTACTGCCATCGCCCCAGATGTTGACGCCATCTTCTTTCATCGCGGCAACCAGCATGGTGCCGGTTACCGCGCGGCCCAGCGGGGTGGTGTTAAAGTAGGTTAAACCGCCGGTGGTATTGTGGAAAGCACCGCACTGAATCGCGGCGATGCCTTCTGCGACCAGCTGCTTACGGCAGTCGATCAGACGAGCGCCTTCTGCACCGTACTCTTTGGCGCGACGAGGGATGGCATCGTAATCGTCTTCGTCAGGCTGGCCCAGGTTTGCGGTATAGGCATAAGGAACTGCGCCTTTTTTGCGCATCCACAGCAGTGCGGCGCTGGTATCCAGACCACCGGAGAAAGCGATACCAATACGTTGACCAACCGGGAGGTGCTTAAGAATCGTCGTCATAAAATAAAACCCTGCTAGATAGACTGTTGTGAGTTCGGTTTATCAAGTCGTAGAACCTGTCCCATTTGACTATTCTGCCTGCCGGTTTTTCTCCGGACAAAGAGCATAATCTTCACGAGCTTTGACGCTGCGCTGGTGACTGCGCGCTTTCCGTAGCCAAAGAGGCGGTAACAATGGCGTCAAATGGAATAGGTTTTTATTGCATGTTTATGCATTAATTGTGAGTTTTCATTTAATCATCTTTTGCGGATGACAGGAAGTGCTTCATTGCTTTTTTGCTAAAAAAGAGCGAGATGGCAGCACAAACGAGAACAGGAGAAGATAAAATACGTGTTGACAAAATATAGAGTTTATCAATAAACTTTACCACGATTTTATGTCCCGTCCTCGGTACCAAATCCCAGCAGTATTTGCGTCTTTTGCTCAATAAGAGTAAAATATGCCACGTTTCAGGCGCGGGGTGGAGCAGCCTGGTAGCTCGTCGGGCTCATAACCCGAAGGTCGTCGGTTCAAATCCGGCCCCCGCAACCACTTTCCCATTGAGTACTTTTTCAAATATACTGTGAGGACCTGGTCCTTCGTATCCGAATTTGAAAGAATTCTCCTGGAAGGTGTTCCAGATCGCAGTTGCGATCGCAGGGTTCAGTTATCTAAAACCCCGATTTATCGGGGTTTTTTGTTATCTGACTTCAGAATAACTGGGCTATACGCCCTTTTTTTATGTCTTGGGGGTGGGTTTGTCCACATTAGAGCAAAAATTAACAGAGATGCTCACGGCGCCGGTTGAGGCGCTTGGCTTTGAGCTGGTCGGCATCGAATTCATTCGCGGTCGCACATCCACACTGCGCATCTATATTGATAGTGATGATGGCATCAATGTTGATGATTGTGCTGATGTGAGCCACCAGGTCAGCGCTGTCATGGATGTCGAAGATCCAATCACCGTAGCTTACAACCTGGAAGTGTCTTCACCTGGTCTCGATCGCCCGATGTTTACCGCCGAACACTATGAGCGTTTTTCCGGTGAGGAAGTCGCGCTGGTATTGCGTATGGCGGTACAGAACCGTCGCAAATGGCAGGGCATTATCAAAGCGGTAGACGGTGAAATGATCACGGTAACCGTCGAAGGCAAAGATGAAGTGTTCGCGCTGAGTAACATCCAGAAGGCGAACCTGGTTCCCCACTTTTAACAGTCTGGATTGAGGTGAAAGGCCCCGATGAACAAAGAAATTTTGGCTGTTGTTGAAGCCGTTTCCAACGAAAAGGCGCTGCCGCGCGAAAAGATTTTCGAAGCGCTGGAAAGTGCTCTGGCAACGGCTACCAAGAAAAAATATGAACAAGAGATCGACGTTCGCGTAGAGATTGACCGTAAAAGCGGTGATTTCGACACTTTCCGTCGCTGGCTGGTCGTTGAAGAAGTGACCCAGCCGACGCGCGAAATTACGCTGGAAGCGGCGCGCTACGAAGACGAAAGCATGAATCCCGGTGACTACGTTGAGGACCAGATTGAATCTGTCACCTTCGACCGTATCACTACGCAGACCGCGAAACAGGTTATCGTACAGAAAGTGCGTGAAGCTGAACGCGCCATGGTTGTCGATCAGTTCCGCGAGCACGAAGGTGAAATCATCACCGGCGTGGTGAAGAAAGTAAACCGCGATAACATCACTCTCGATCTGGGCAGCAATGCTGAAGCCGTGATCCTGCGTGAAGATATGTTGCCGCGTGAGAACTTCCGTCCGGGTGACCGTATTCGCGGTGTCCTGTATGCGGTTCGTCCGGAAGCGCGCGGCGCTCAGCTGTTCGTGACCCGTTCTAAGCCGGAAATGCTGGTTGAACTGTTCCGTATTGAAGTACCGGAAATCGGCGAAGAAGTTCTCGAAATCAAAGCTGCCGCTCGCGATCCGGGTTCCCGTGCCAAGATTGCGGTGAAAACCAACGATAAGCGTATCGACCCGGTTGGTGCTTGCGTCGGCATGCGTGGCGCACGCGTTCAGGCGGTTTCGACCGAACTGGGCGGCGAGCGTATCGATATCGTCCTGTGGGATGATAACCCGGCGCAATTCGTGATTAACGCGATGGCACCGGCTGACGTCGCATCTATCGTGGTGGATGAAGATAAACACACCATGGATATCGCGGTTGAAGCGGGCAATCTGGCGCAGGCGATTGGCCGTAACGGTCAAAACGTTCGTCTGGCCTCACAGCTGAGCGGCTGGGAACTCAACGTAATGACCGTTGACGACCTGCAGGCGAAGCATCAGGCCGAAGCCCACGCGGCTATCGATACCTTCACCAAATATCTTGATATTGATGAAGATTTCGCCACGCTGTTGGTTGAAGAAGGCTTCGCGACGCTGGAAGAACTGGCCTATGTGCCGGTGAAAGAACTGCTGGAAATCGACGGTCTGGATGAAGCCACCGTTGAAGCACTTCGCGAGCGTGCGAAAAACGCGCTGACCACGCTGGCGCTGGCTCAGGAAGAAAGCCTGGGAGATACTAAACCTGCCGATGATTTATTAAATCTGGAAGGTTTAGAACGTTTGATGGCTTTCAAACTGGCTGCCCGTGGTGTTTGTACGCTGGAAGATCTCGCCGAGCAGGGCATTGATGATCTGGCTGATATCGAAGGGTTGACCGACGAAAAAGCCGGAGAGCTCATCATGGCCGCCCGTAATATTTGTTGGTTCGGCGACGAAGCGTAATAAACTGTAGCAGGAAGGAACAGCATGACAGATGTGACCATTAAAGCGCTGGCCTCAGAGATTCAGACCTCTGTGGATCGCCTGATACAGCAATTTGCTGATGCAGGGATTCGCAAATCGGCTGATGATTCTGTGACGGCGCAAGAGAAGCAGACCTTGTTGACGCACCTGAACCGCGAACACGGTTCGGCGCCCGACAAGCTGACGCTGCAGCGCAAAACGCGCAGCACGTTAAATATTCCAGGTACCGGTGGTAAAAGTAAATCGGTACAAATCGAAGTCCGCAAGAAGCGCACCTTTGTGAAACGCGACCCGCAAGAGGCAGAACGCCTTGCCGCGGAAGAGCAGGCGCAGCGTGAAGCGGAAGAGCAGGCCCACCGCGAGGCAGAAGAAGCTGCCAAGCGAGAGGCGCAATTAAAAGCTGAACGTGAGGCCGCAGAACAAGCTAAACGTGAAGTCGCTGAGAAAGCGAAACGTGAAGCTGCGGAAAAAGACAAAGTGAGCAATCAACAAACCGACGACATGACAAAAAGCGCCCAGGCTGAAAAGATCCGCCGTGAAAACGAAGCAGCAGAGCTGAAACGTAAAGCGGAAGAAGAAGCACGTCGCAAGCTTGAAGAAGAAGCGCGCCGCGTAGCGGACGAAGCACGCCGTATGGCTGCAGAAAACGAAAAGAACTGGACCGAAACGCCAGACGCTCCAGAAGAAACCAGCGATTATCACGTGACGACGTCTCAGCACGCTCGTCAGGCTGAAGATGATAACGATCGTGAAGTTGAAGGCGGTCGTGGTCGCGGTCGCAACAGCAAAGCTGCGCGTCCGAAGAAAGGCAACAAGCACGCCGAATCAAAAGCCGATCGTGAAGAAGCCCGTGCAGCCGTTCGTGGCGGCAAAGGCGGCAAGCGTAAAGGTTCTTCTCTGCAACAGGGCTTCCAGAAGCCTGTGCAGGCTGTAAACCGTGACGTTATCATCGGTGAAACCATCACCGTTGGCGAGCTGGCTAACAAGATGGCGGTCAAAGGCTCTCAGGTCATCAAAGCGATGATGAAGCTGGGCGCGATGGCGACCATCAACCAGGTCATCGACCAGGAAACCGCACAGCTGGTTGCCGAAGAGATGGGCCACAAAGTTATCCTGCGTCGTGAGAACGAACTGGAAGAAGCGGTAATGAGCGACCGTGATACCGGCGCCGCGGCAGAAGCCCGTGCACCGGTTGTGACCATCATGGGTCACGTTGACCACGGTAAAACGTCTCTGCTGGACTACATTCGTTCAACCAAAGTGGCATCCGGCGAAGCGGGTGGTATTACCCAGCACATCGGTGCCTATCACGTTGAAACTGAAAACGGGATGATCACCTTCCTGGATACCCCGGGCCACGCCGCGTTTACCTCAATGCGTGCTCGTGGTGCGCAGGCAACGGATATCGTTGTTCTGGTTGTCGCTGCCGACGATGGCGTGATGCCACAGACTATCGAAGCTATCCAGCACGCAAAAGCGGCTCAGGTGCCGGTAGTGGTTGCGGTCAACAAGATCGACAAACCTGAAGCGGACATGGATCGCGTTAAAAACGAACTGTCTCAGTACGGCGTAATGCCGGAAGAGTGGGGCGGCGAATCTCAGTTCATCCCTGTTTCTGCGAAAGCGGGTACCGGTATTGATGACCTGCTGAATGCTATCCTGCTGCAGGCTGAAGTTCTGGAGCTGAAAGCGGTACGTAACGGTATGGCCAGCGGCGCGGTTATCGAATCCTTCCTGGATAAAGGTCGTGGTCCGGTGGCAACCGTTCTGGTTCGCGAAGGGACTCTGCACAAGGGCGATATCGTACTGTGCGGCTTCGAATACGGTCGCGTTCGTGCGATGCGTAACGAACTGGGTCAGGAAGTTCTGGAAGCGGGTCCGTCCATTCCGGTGGAAATCCTCGGTCTGTCCGGTGTTCCGGCTGCGGGTGATGAAGTGACCGTCGTTCGTGACGAGAAGAAAGCGCGTGAAGTTGCGCTGTATCGTCAGGGCAAATTCCGTGAAGTTAAACTGGCGCGTCAGCAGAAATCTAAACTCGAGAACATGTTCGCTAACATGACTGAAGGCGAAGTTCACGAAGTGAACGTCGTACTGAAGGCGGACGTTCAGGGTTCTGTGGAAGCGATCTCCGACTCTTTACTGAAACTGTCTACCGACGAAGTCAAAGTGAAGATCATCGGTTCTGGCGTAGGTGGCATCACCGAAACCGACGCGACCCTGGCTGCGGCATCCAACGCCATCCTGGTGGGCTTCAACGTACGTGCCGATGCCTCTGCGCGTAAAGTGATTGAATCTGAAAGCCTGGATCTGCGCTACTACTCCGTCATCTATAACCTGATCGACGAAGTGAAAGCGGCGATGAGCGGTATGCTGTCTCCGGAACTGAAACAGCAGATCATTGGTCTGGCTGAAGTGCGCGATGTCTTTAAATCGCCGAAATTCGGTGCTATCGCGGGCTGTATGGTTACCGAAGGGACGATTAAACGTCATAACCCAATCCGCGTTCTGCGTGACAACGTGGTTATCTACGAAGGCGAGCTGGAGTCCCTGCGCCGCTTCAAAGATGACGTTAACGAAGTCCGTAACGGCATGGAATGTGGTATCGGCGTGAAGAACTACAACGACGTTCGCGTTGGCGATATGATCGAAGTGTTCGAAATCATCGAGATCCAGCGTACCATCGCGTAATCTTCGTTATGCCCGGTGGCACTGCGTTTACCGGGCCTACGTCCGGGTTGTAGGTCTGATAAGCGTAGCGCCATCAGGCTTCAAAGCGCCACCCGGCAATCATTCTAAAAAGGGGCTTATGGCCCCTTTTTTGTCTTTATCTGGAGAATTTATTATGGCGAAAGAATTTGGTCGCCCGCAGCGCGTGGCTCAGGAGATGCAAAAAGAGATTGCTATCATCCTGCAACGCGAAATTAAAGACCCGCGTCTGGGTATGATGACCACCGTTTCCGGCGTTGAAATGTCCCGCGATCTGGCTTATGCCAAAGTCTTCGTGACCTTTCTGAACGACAAAGACGAAGCCGCAGTTAAAGCCGGCATCAAAGCATTGCAGGAAGCATCCGGCTTTATCCGTTCCCTGCTGGGGAAAGCGATGCGGTTGCGTATCGTGCCGGAACTGACCTTCTTCTACGACAACTCACTGGTTGAAGGGATGCGTATGTCTAACCTGGTGACCAGCGTGGTGAAGCATGACGATGAGCGTCGTGTGAACCCGGACGACAGCAAGGAGGACTGATGAGTCGTCCTCGTCGTCGCGGTCGCGATGTGCATGGCGTGCTGTTGCTGGATAAACCTCAGGGCGCGTCCAGCAACGATGTACTGCAGAAAGTCAAACGTATCTATAACGCGAACCGCGCAGGGCATACCGGTGCGCTGGATCCGCTGGCAACCGGCATGCTGCCGATTTGTCTCGGGGAAGCCACCAAGTTTTCCCAGTATCTGCTGGATTCCGATAAGCGCTATCGGGTGATTGCGAAGCTCGGACAGCGTACCGACACCTCTGACGCCGACGGCCTGGTGGTGGAAGAACGTCCGCTGGCCTTCAGCGACGAACAGCTGGCGGCGGCGCTGGACAGTTTCCGTGGCGAAACCCAACAGGTACCGTCGATGTATTCGGCGCTGAAATACCAGGGGAAAAAGCTCTACGAATATGCCCGTCAGGGGATTGATGTCCCGCGTGAAGCCCGGCCGATTAACGTCTATGAGCTGCTGTTTATCCGCCAAGAAGGGGATGAGCTGGAGCTGGAAATTCACTGCTCCAAAGGCACCTATATTCGGACGATTATTGACGATCTGGGTGAGAAACTGGGCTGTGGCGCACACGTTATTTATCTACGCCGTCTGGCCGTCAGCAAATATCCGGTTGAGCGGATGGTGACGCTGGAGCAGCTGCAGGCGCTGGTTGAACAGGCGATGGCGCAGGATATTCCTGCCGCGCAGCTGCTCGATCCGCTGCTGATGGCTATGGACAGCCCGGCGTCGGACTATCCGCTGGTTAATATTCCCGAAACATCGGCTATTTACTTTAAGAATGGCAATCCGGTCCGTACAACGGGAGCCCCGCTACAGGGCCTGGTGCGGGTGACGGAAGGTGAAGACGGGAAGTTTCTCGGTATGGGTGAGATTGACGATGAAGGCCGTGTGGCGCCGCGTCGTCTGGTTGTCGAATACCCGGCTTGAGGGCTGTTCTTGCGATAACAGTCAGCTGCGGGTAGAATATCGCCGCTTAACGTCCGCAAAAGTGTTTTAACATTTTCGGGCGTTGCATCAGGGGTCGCTGAATTAGAGATCGGCACCCTTTCTTTCTTTTAAATCTGGAGTTCTAAAATGTCTCTAAGCGTTGAAGCTAAAGCAAAAATCGTTTCTGAGTTTGGTCGTGGCGAAAACGACAGCGGTTCTACCGAAGTTCAGGTTGCACTGCTGACTGCACAGATTAACCATCTGCAGGGTCACTTCTCCGAGCATAAAAAAGATCACCACAGCCGTCGTGGTCTGCTGCGCATGGTTTCCCAGCGTCGTAAACTGCTCGACTACCTGAAACGTAAAGATGTTGCACGTTACTCTTCGCTGATCGAGCGTCTGGGTCTGCGTCGCTAATTCTGCGAGTTTCAGAAAAAGGGGCCTCAGGGCCCCTTTTTTCGACCAGGCGGCAGCAATTCACTAAAAACTCATGTATTGTTGCTATTAATGATCTTCGTGCAGAGGTTCGCGCGGCTAATGAGAGGCTTGATCCGCAGGGGCGGGTAAAGGTTGTCATTAGTCGCGAGGATGCAGGAGATCGGGTCAACTGACGTTATGTCGTGGATATAGCGTCACCTATTGATATAAAGGATAGAATTTTGCTAAATCCGATCGTTCGTAAATTCCAGTACGGCCAACATACCGTAACACTGGAAACCGGCATGATGGCTCGTCAGGCCACTGCTGCTGTCATGGTTAGCATGGATGACACCGCGGTATTCGTTACCGTTGTGGGTCAGAAAAAAGCGAAACCAGGTCAGGACTTCTTCCCGCTGACTGTTAACTATCAAGAACGTACTTACGCAGCAGGTAAAATTCCTGGTGGTTTCTTCCGTCGCGAAGGCCGTCCAAGCGAAGGCGAAACCCTGATCGCGCGTCTGATTGACCGTCCGGTTCGTCCGCTGTTCCCGGAAGGCTTCGTTAACGAAGTGCAGGTTATCGCTACCGTTGTTTCCGTTAACCCGCAGGTTAACCCGGATATCGTGGCGATGATTGGTGCTTCCGCAGCGCTGTCCCTGTCCGGTATTCCGTTCAACGGTCCTATCGGTTCTGCCCGCGTGGGTTACATCAACGACCAGTACGTTCTGAACCCGACTCAGGACGAGCTGAAAGAAAGTAAGCTGGACCTGGTTGTTGCCGGTACCGAAGCGGCCGTGCTGATGGTTGAATCTGAGGCTGAACTGCTGAGCGAAGACCAGATGCTGGGCGCGGTGGTCTTTGGCCACGAGCAGCAGCAGATTGTCATTCAGAACATCAACGAGCTGGTTAAAGAAGCGGGTAAACCGCGCTGGGACTGGCAGCCGGAAGCCGTCAACGAAGCGCTGAATGCGCGCGTTGCTGCCCTGGCCGAAGCGCGTCTGAGCGATGCTTACCGTATCACTGATAAACAAGAGCGTTACGCTCAGATTGACGTGATCAAAGCAGAAACCATCGCGACCCTGATTGCTGAAGATGAAACCCTGGACGCTAACGAACTGGGTGAAATCCTGCATGCTATCGAGAAAAATGCCGTGCGTAGCCGCGTACTGGCAGGCGAGCCGCGTATCGATGGCCGTGAAAAAGATATGATCCGTGGTCTGGACGTTCGTACCGGCGTACTGCCGCGTACTCACGGTTCCGCACTGTTCACCCGTGGCGAAACTCAGGCGCTGGTGACTGCGACGCTGGGTACCGCACGTGATGCGCAGAACATCGACGAACTGATGGGCGAGCGTACTGACTCCTTCCTGTTCCACTACAACTTCCCTCCGTACTCCGTCGGCGAGACCGGGATGGTAGGTTCACCGAAGCGTCGTGAAATCGGTCACGGTCGTCTGGCTAAGCGCGGCGTACTGGCCGTTATGCCGACCACGGAAGAATTCCCGTACACCGTTCGCGTGGTGTCTGAAATCACCGAATCTAACGGTTCTTCCTCCATGGCTTCCGTGTGCGGTGCTTCTCTGGCGCTGATGGATGCTGGCGTGCCGGTGAAAGCCGCCGTTGCGGGTATCGCGATGGGTCTGGTGAAAGAAGGCGACAACTACGTCGTACTGTCTGACATTCTGGGTGACGAAGACCACCTGGGTGATATGGACTTCAAAGTAGCGGGTTCCCGCGACGGTATCTCTGCGCTGCAGATGGATATCAAAATTGAAGGCATCACCAAAGAGATCATGCAGGTTGCTCTGAACCAGGCGAAAGGTGCACGTCTGCACATCCTGGGCGTAATGGAGCAGGCGATTAACGCGCCGCGCGGCGATATCTCCGAATTCGCACCGCGTATCCACACCATCAAGATCAGCCCGGACAAGATCAAAGACGTGATCGGTAAAGGCGGTTCTGTGATTCGTGCGCTGACCGAAGAGACCGGCACCACCATCGAAATCGAAGATGACGGTACCGTGAAGATCGCAGCGACCGACGGCGACAAAGCGCAGCATGCTATCCGTCGTATCGAAGAGATCACTGCTGAGATCGAAGTTGGCCGTGTTTACACGGGTAAAGTGACCCGTATCGTTGACTTTGGCGCATTTGTTGCCATCGGCGGCGGTAAAGAAGGTCTGGTGCATATTTCTCAGATCGCCGATAAGCGCGTAGAGAAAGTGACCGATTACCTGCAGATGGGCCAGGAAGTGCCGGTTAAGGTTCTGGAAGTTGACCGTCAGGGCCGCGTTCGTCTGAGCATTAAAGAAGCAGCTGAACAGACTCAGCCTGCCGCTGCACCGGAAGCTCCGGTTGCTGAGCAGGGCGAGTAAGGTTGCCGTTTGCCCTCCGCGTTGGCGGAGGGCGTATTACGGGCAGGACGCCTTGTTTGCAGCCGGGGAACTGGACGTTCATCCAATCGTTGTCTTCGGGAGTGGGAAATGAAGCCTTTTTTGCGCTGGTGTTTCGTGGCGACAGCTCTCACGCTGGCAGGATGCAGCAACTCTGCCTGGCGTAAGGACGCAGTCCTCGCGGTGCCATTGCAACCGACTTTGCAGCAAGAAGTGATTCTGGCGCGCATGGAACAAATTCTTGCCAGTCGGGCTTTAACCGATGACGAACGCGCACAGCTTTTATATGAGCGCGGAGTGTTGTATGATAGTCTCGGTCTGAGGGCATTAGCGCGAAATGATTTTTCACAAGCGTTGGCAATCCGACCTGATATGCCCGAAGTATTCAATTACTTAGGCATTTATTTAACGCAGGCAGGCAATTTTGATGCTGCCTATGAAGCGTTTGATTCTGTACTTGAGCTTGATCCAACTTACAACTACGCGCACTTGAATCGCGGCATCGCCCTGTATTACGGCGGTCGCGCTAAGTTAGCGCAAGATGATCTGCTGGCGTTTTATCAAGACGATCCCAATGATCCTTTCCGTAGCCTGTGGCTTTACCTCGCTGAGCGTAAACTCGACGAGAAGCGGGCGCTTGAAGCACTGAAACAGCGCTTCGACAAATCGGATAAAGAACAATGGGGATGGAACATTGTCGAGTTCTACCTTAGCGACATCAACGAAAAAACGTTGATGGACCGTTTGAAGGCAGACGCAACGGATAACACCTCGCTCGCTGAGCATCTCAGTGAAACCAACTTCTATTTAGGTAAGTACTACCTAAGTCTGGGGGACAAGGACAGCGCTACGGCACTGTTCAAACTGGCGGTCGCAAACAACGTTCACAACTACGTTGAGCACCGATACGCATTGTTGGAATTATCGCTCCTGGGCCAGGAGCAAGATGACCTGGCAGAATCGGACCAGCAATAGCTGACGAACACATCAGCCCATTTTTTGTTTGCCATCACCTTCACGGGTGAGGGCGTTGTTGTTCGTTAATACACCTACTTTGAGCCGGTTCACACTTTTCAATGAAAATTACTCTAAATTTTCACGTTGAGTTATGTAGACTGGCCGCCATTAATTTTGAGGCACACGTACTACATGGCTGAATTCGAAACCACTTTTGCAGATCTGGGCCTGAAGGCTCCCATCCTTGAAGCGCTTAACGATCTGGGTTACGAAAAACCATCTCCGATCCAGGCTGAGTGCATTCCGCATCTGCTGGGCGGCCGCGACGTTCTGGGTATGGCCCAGACGGGTAGCGGTAAAACCGCAGCGTTCTCTTTACCGCTGCTGAACAACCTTGATCCTGAGCTGAAAGCACCGCAAATTCTGGTGCTGGCGCCGACCCGCGAACTGGCGGTTCAGGTCGCTGAAGCAATGACGGACTTCTCTAAACATATGCGCGGTGTAAACGTGGTAGCCCTTTACGGCGGCCAGCGTTATGACGTGCAGCTGCGTGCTTTGCGCCAGGGACCACAAATCGTTGTGGGGACCCCAGGTCGTCTGCTGGACCACCTGAAGCGCGGTACTCTTGATCTCTCTAAACTGAGCGGTCTGGTACTGGATGAAGCTGACGAAATGTTGCGTATGGGCTTCATCGAAGACGTAGAAACAATTATGGCGCAGATCCCGGAAGGTCATCAGACCGCTCTGTTCTCCGCCACCATGCCGGAAGCAATCCGTCGCATTACCCGCCGCTTTATGAAAGAGCCGCAGGAAGTGCGCATCCAGTCCAGCGTCACCACGCGCCCGGACATCAGCCAGAGCTACTGGACTGCTTACGGTATGCGTAAAAATGAAGCGCTGGTGCGTTTCCTGGAAGCAGAAGATTTTGATGCGGCGATTATCTTCGTTCGTACCAAAAACGCGACCCTGGAAGTGGCTGAAGCGCTGGAGCGTAGCGGCTACAACAGCGCCGCGCTGAACGGCGACATGAACCAGGCGCTGCGTGAGCAGACTCTGGAACGTCTGAAAGATGGTCGTCTGGATATCCTGATTGCGACCGACGTTGCGGCTCGTGGCCTCGACGTTGAGCGTATCAGCCTGGTTGTTAACTATGATATCCCGATGGACTCCGAGTCTTACGTTCACCGTATCGGCCGTACCGGTCGTGCGGGTCGTGCTGGCCGCGCGCTGCTGTTTGTTGAGAACCGTGAACGCCGCTTGCTGCGTAACATCGAACGCACCATGAAGCTGACGATTCCAGAAGTAGAGCTGCCGAACGCAGAACTGCTGGGCAAACGCCGCCTGGAAAAATTTGCTGCCAAAGTTCAGCAGCAGCTGGAAAGCAGCGATCTGGATCAGTACCGCGCGCTGCTGGCGAAAATCCAGCCGTCTGCTGAAGATGAAGAGCTGGATATCGAAACTCTGGCCGCAGCACTGCTGAAAATGGCTCAGGGCGAACGTCCGCTGATTCTGCCGCCGGATGCGCCGATGCGTCCTAAGCGTGAATTCCGCGACCGTGACGATCGTTTCGAACGTCGTGGCGACCGCAATGACCGTGGCCCGCGTGGCGACCGTCCGGAGCGTAGCGGCGAAGACCGTCCTAAGCGCGAACGTCGCGATGTGGGCGATATGGAACTGTATCGCATTGAAGTGGGCCGCGATGATGGCGTTGAAGTTCGTCATATTGTTGGCGCTATCGCTAACGAAGGCGATATCAGCAGCCGTTACATCGGTAACATCAAGCTGTTCGGTACCCACTCCACGATCGAACTGCCGAAAGGCATGCCGGGCGAAGTTCTGCAGCACTTCACGCGTACTCGCATCCTGAACAAGCCGATGAACATGCAGCTGCTGGGCGATGCTCAGCCGCGTCCGGACCGTGGCGGCGAACGTCGTGGCGGCGGTGAACGTCGTGAAGGTGGTCGTGCATTCGGTGGCGAACGTCGTGAAGGCGGCCGCAACTTCGGTGAGCGTCGCGAAGGCGGCCGTGGTGATGGTCGTCGTTTCAGCGGCGAACGTCGTGACAGTGCTCGTGCCCCGCGTCGTGATGATGCGTCTGCGGCTCCGCGCCGTGATGATTCCGCTGGCCGTCGTCGTTTCGGTGGCGATGCGTAATTAATGCACTCCGCTAGCGTAAAGTAAATAATACAGCCCCGATCGTGATGATTGGGGCTTTTTTTATTTTCTTTGTACTCGTGTACTGGTACAGTGCTGCGCGTTAACAACGAAAAGCATGATTGACTGGAGATTTCGGCAAATGGCGACACTTACCACTACGGCAACCCGACCGTCCTTGTTTGGCGGCGTGGTGATAATCGGCGGAACCATCATTGGCGCAGGCATGTTTTCGCTGCCGGTGGTCATGTCCGGCGCGTGGTTCTTCTGGTCGCTGGCAGCGCTGATCTTTACCTGGTTTTGCATGCTCCATTCCGGACTGATGATTCTGGAAGCCAACCTGAACTACCGCATTGGTTCCAGCTTCGACACCATCACCAAAGACCTGCTCGGCAAAGGCTGGAATCTGGTCAACGGTCTGTCGATCGCTTTTGTGCTCTATATCCTGACCTATGCCTATATCTCGGCCAGCGGCTCCATACTGCACCATACCTTCTCTGAGCTTTCATTGAATGTGCCGGCGTGGGCGGCGGGCTTTGGCTTTGCGCTGCTGGTGGCTTTTATTGTGTGGTTGAGCACCAAAGCGGTGAGCCGAATGACGGCAATCGTGCTGGGAGCAAAGGTCATCACCTTCTTCCTGACCTTTGGCAGCCTGCTGGGACATGTTGAACCGACGACGTTGTTTAATGTTGCCGAAAAAAATGCTTCCTACACGCCGTATCTGCTGATGACGCTGCCGTTTTGCCTGGCCTCCTTTGGCTATCACGGTAACGTACCGAGCCTGATGAAGTATTACGGCAAAGATCCCCGGACCATTATCCGCTGCCTGGTGTACGGCACGCTGCTGGCCCTCGGACTGTATGTCGTCTGGTTACTGGTGACGATGGGCAACATTCCACGCCCTGAGTTTATCGGCATCGCGCAGAAGGGCGGTAACATTGATGTGCTGGTACAGGCATTGAGCGGAGTGCTCAACAGCCGTAGTCTGGACCTGCTGCTGGTGGTGTTCTCGAACTTCGCCGTTGCCAGCTCTTTCCTTGGCGTCACTCTGGGCCTGTTTGACTATCTGGCGGACCTGTTTGGGTTTGATGATTCGGCTCTCGGCCGTTTTAAGACCGCGCTCCTGACCTTTGTGCCACCGATCATTGGCGGCCTGCTGCAGCCCAATGGTTTCCTGTATGCCATCGGCTATGCCGGTTTAGCCGCAACCATCTGGGCGGCGATTGTCCCGGCCCTGTTAGCCCGCGCATCGCGTAAACGCTTCGGTAGTCCACAGTTTCGTGTCTGGGGCGGAACGCCGATGATTGTGCTGATTCTGCTGTTTGGCGTCGGCAACATTATCGTGCATTTTTTATCGAGCTTTAATCTGTTGCCTGTTTATCAGTAAGCAGAATGCCCGGTGGCGCGAGGCTTACCGGGCCTACAGGGAATGAACAGGCCGGATAAGACGCCGCCGCCATCCGGCAAAAAGTGACCCTGTCGACTCGAAGTGAGAATGCCCGGTGGCGCGAGGCTGACCGGGCCTACAGGGAATGAGCAGGTCGGATAAGACGCCGCCGCCATCCGGCAAAAACTACCCCAGCAACTCCTCTTTCACCTGCATCGCTAAATCAAACGAATGCAAGCGCGCCTGATGATCGAAGATCTGCCCGTTGACCATCAGCTCATCGGCCTGGGTTTCCCGCAGAATGGATTCCAGCCCGTGGCGGATTTTGGCTTTATCCCCCACCAGCGACATGCTGAGCGCCTGCTGTACTCCGTACTGTTCAGAGGCTGACCACAGTTGATGCATATTTTCCACCGGCGGTGGCAGCTGACCGGTTTCGCCGCGACGCAGTTTCACGAATGCCTGTTGCATCGAGGTGAACAGGAATTCGGCATCACGGTTGCTATCGGCGGCGATGATATTAATACATACCATGGCGTACGGTTTCGCTAAGCGTTCAGACGGTTTGAACTGGGTGCGGTAGAGATGCAGCGCCTGGAATAACATATCCGGCGCGAAGTGCGAGGCGAAGGCAAAAGGCAGCCCAAGCTGCGCCGCCAGCTGCGCGCTGTACAGACTGGATCCTAACAGCCACACCGGGATCTTCTCGCCGTAGCCGGGAACCGGACGCACGTGCGGATTGGGATCGCGGGCATCAAACCAGCCCACCAGTTCGGTGACATCGCGCGGGAAGTTATCAACATCCCCGCCCATATGGCGGCGGAGCGCCATCATCGTGCGCTGGTCGCTGCCCGGCGCCCGGCCAAGCCCGAGGTCAATACGACCGGGATACAAGGTATTGAGCGTACCGAACTGTTCGGCGATCACCAGCGGTGAATGGTTGGGTAACATCACGCCACCGGATCCCAGGTGCAGCGTCGTGGTATTCGCTGCCAGATAACCGATAAGCACCGAGGTTGCGGCGCTGGCGATGCCAACCATGTTGTGGTGCTCCGCCAGCCAATAGCGGTGATAGCCGCGTTTTTCAGCCAGACGCGCGAGATCCAGAGAGTGTGAGAAGGCCGTTTTGGCGCAAGAACCCTCGGGGATCGGTGCCAGATCGAGCACCGAGAACGGAATAGATTTGTCAGTCATAAAGGCTCACTTTGTTACAGCATCGTCATCAGATTGAAGGTCTTCTTCCAGCCTGGCGCATTCAGCGAGCGTCGGCCAGAAAAGCTGCAGCGTTCATACTGCATGAAAAGACGAAGCATGCTGTTAACAAAGTGAGCTATTTTCAGGACTGCAGTTCCAGCCCGGCCAGCCGTTTCCAGTAACCGTTACAGTCACTGTTGGCGATCAGCGGCAGCGGCGAGGCGCCGTTTTCATTGGCGCGGAAAGCATCAAGCATGGCAAAGGTATCGTTGTCCAGCGGGGACAGGCGCACCATATCGACCAGCCCCTGCATCGACGCCAGTTCGTTGCCGAGGTTATAGACATAGCCGCTCATGGTCTGAATACCATTCAGGACAAACACCTGCTGATTTTCCTGGGACAGCACGCTGCGCCCGTTCGGGTACTTGATGCAGCAGGTCTCGCATTCGTCTTTTGGCCGATCTTCGGAACGTGCGGTAAAGCAGCGCGCAGAATAGGCCAGCGGCAGATGGCCGTAGCTCAGGACTTCCACTTCGAACTGATCGCGCAGACCAAGATCTTCGCACTGGGTGAGCAGATTCACCAGCCAGTCGCGAGACAGTTCAACCGGCATACACCAGCGGGTCATTCCCTGTTTACGCAGCAGACGCAGGGTGACGGCGTTATAGCAGTTGAGCGCATGTCCGGCGACGAACGGCAGTTTGCGCTCTGCGCACATATTGACGACGCCAAGATCGCTGGCTTCGATCAGAAATTCGCCGTTATCGACATAGCGCTTCAGCTCATTGAGTTCGGAAGAGGCCTGCACCAGCGCAAGCGTGGAGAGCACCACCTGCTTACCGCTGCCGGCCAGCGCTTTCGCCATCTCCAGCCAGTCGCCTGTTTTGGTGGCGCGACGTTTGCTGCATACGGCTTCGCCCAGATAGATCGTATCGGCACTGGAGCGCGCGGCCTGCTGGTAAAAATCTTCCAGCGTCTCCTTCGGCCAGTAGTAAAGCACCGGCCCTAATGAATATTTCATGACTTTTCTCACTGCCATTTACGGTGGTAGGCGCCAAGAGTGGTTTGTGTCCCTTCGGACATCGCACCGAGCGTCTCCATCCATGCGGATTGCGGAATAAAGTTTTGCGGATCGGCTTTGCAGCGGTCGATCGCCTGACGCCAGACTTTCGCCACCTGGGTGACATAGGCCGGGCTGCGCTGACGACCTTCAATTTTCACCGACGCAATATTTGCCGCCATCAGTTCCGGCAGGAGCTCCAGCGTATTCAGGCTGGTCGGCTCTTCCAGCGCATGATAGCGCTCGCCATCTACCAGATAGCGGCCCTTGCACAGCGTCGGGTAGCCCGCATTTTCACCATCCTGGTAGCGATCGATCAGCACTTCGTTGAGGCGTGATTCGAGACCCTGCGGCGTTTGCTGCCAGCGAACAAAGCGCGCAGGGGAACAGGCGCCGACGGTATTCGGCGATTCGCCGGTCAGGTAGGAAGAGAGGTAGCAGCGGCCTTCCGCCATGATGCACAGGCTACCGAAGGCGAAGACCTCCAGCGGCACCGGCGTTGTGCGGGCCAGCTGTTTTACCTGATGAATTGACAGCACGCGCGGCAGCACGACGCGGGCGACATCGAAATTGCGCTGATAGAAACGCACCGCCTCTTCATTGGTTGCTGACGCCTGTACCGAAACGTGGCGTTCAATATGTGGATAACGCTCCGCGGCGTATTCCAGCATGGCGATATCGGCAAGGATTAAAGCATCCGCGCCCAGCTGCGCCGCCATGTCTACCGCGCGCTGCCAGCGGGCATAGCCGTCAGGATGCGCAAAGGTATTGATCGCAATATGCAGCTTACGACGGTGCTGATGCACAAAGCTCACGGCTTCCTGCAGTTTCTTTTCGGTGAAATTAAGACCGGCAAAGTGGCGGGCGTTGGTGTCATCTTTCAGCCCGATATAGACGGCGTCGGCACCGTTTTCGATGGCCGCCTTAAGTGCCGGAAGGTTGCCGGCTGGGCAGAGCAGCTCCATAACTTTTCCTGAAAAATGCGGCCCGAAGGGACGCTGATAGGGTTAATGAGCAGGGATTTTAGTTAACCTTCTGGTGACAATTTTTGATTTGAGGCAGTTAAAAGCGTATTGGCGGCGCCAATAATAGGTACCCGTCGTGGTGATTTTGTTGATTTACGCCGCTATGTCGTTTATTTGATATGGCACAATAGCGGAACTATTGCTTTCATGGAGTAAGGCTTGTGTTGGATAAATTGCGTTCCCGGCTGGTCCACTTTGGCCCGTCTTTGATGAGCGTGCCGGTTAAGCTGGCGCCTTTTGCCCTCAAGCGCCAGGTGCTGGAGCAGGTATTAAGCTGGCAGTTTCGTCAGGCTCTGGAGGATGGCGAACTGGATTTTCTCGAAGGCCGCTGGTTAAGTATTAATGTGCGTGATATCGGTCTGCTGTGGTATACCTCGGTGAGCGATGGGCGTCTGGTGGTCAGCGCTACGGCCGAAGCGGATGTGAGCTTCAGCGCCGATGCCAGCGATCTGCTGATGATTGTCGCGCGTAAACAGGATCCGGATACATTGTTCTTCCAGCGTCGGCTGGTCATCGAAGGCGATACTGAGCTGGGGCTGTATGTAAAAAACCTGATGGATGCCATTGAGCTGGAGCAGATGCCAAAAGCGCTGCGCGTGATGCTGCTGCAGCTGGCTGACTTTGTTGAAGCGGGGCTAAACGGCCCGCGGAAACCTGAACAGACATCGGTAGGTGAGGCATGCTGATTCGAGTTGAAATTGGGATTGATGCACCGGGAATCGACGCGTTATTGCGCCGTACGTTTGGCAGCGATGCCGAAGCGCAGCTGGTGCACGATTTACGTGAAGACGGTCTGATCACGCTGGGCGTGGTGGCGACAGATGATGAAGGGCAGGTTATTGGCTACGTCGCCTTCAGCCCGGTCTCCGTTGAAGGCGAAGAGCTGCAGTGGGTCGGACTGGCGCCGCTGGCGGTAGATGAAAACTATCGCGGCCAGGGCATCGGCAGCCAGCTGGTCTACGAAGGGCTGGATTCATTAAATGAGTTTAGCTATGCCGCAGTGGTGACGCTGGGCGATCCGGCCCTCTACGGGCGCCTTGGCTTTGAGCCGGCTGCCCGCTTCGATCTGCGTTGCCGCTGGCCGGATACCGCCGAGGCGTTCCAGGTACGCCCGCTGGCCGATGACGCGCTGGAAGGGGTGCATGGGCTGGTAGAGTACTGCGATCGCTTTAACCGCCTCTGAGGCTCTCCAGCAGAGTCTCAAAAGAACCATCACCGGCAACGAGGCGCTCTTTCTGGCGCTTCGTTAGCTGCTTGATGCGATACTCCAGTCGTAATGCAAGTGAGTGTTCACCAACTTCCTGACTGAACGCCAGCTGCAGCTCGCCTTTTCCCCGCAATGCTTTTGCTCCCTTGCCATCCTGATGCTGACAAAAACGGCGCGCAACATCGGTAGTAATCCCGGTATAAAGGCGATTATCGGCGGTACGTATCAGATAGAGAAACCAGCGCACGGTAGAAAGGTCGGTATGTTAAGGTAGATGCACCATAACATACCGGAGAGTAAAGATGGATACGCTTGCTGCTATCAGCCGCTGGCTTGGCAAACAGCATGTGATTAGCTGGTGCGTTGCCAGTGAGGGAGAGCTGTGGTGCGCCAATGCGTTCTATGTGTATGACGCGCAAAACGTCGCCTTCTATCTCCTGAGTGATGACCATACCCGCCATGGGCAGATGACCGGCCTGCGCGCAAAGGTTGCCGGCACCGTAAATGGCCAGCCGAAAACCGTAGCCCGCATTCGCGGCGTCCAGTTTAAAGGTGAAATTCGCCGTCTTTCCGGCGACGAGGAAGCGGCGATGCGCGCGCGGTACGTCAACCGCTTTCCGATCGCCAGGATGCTGCGGGCGCCGGTCTGGGAAATCCGTCCGGATGAGCTCAAGTTTACCGATAACACGCTGGGGTTCGGCACCAAGTTACACTGGCTCCGTCAATCCGATAGCCAGTGAAGTCGTAACGGGCGTGCAGAGTCTGACATTTCCCGCATACTTTTGTTACCGCGGCATCCGCTGCTGAAGGGTTGATTTTTCAGGGGGCATAATGAGCCAGGTGCTAATAACAGGGGCTACCGGGTTGGTTGGTGGGCACTTACTTCGACTGTTAATTCAGGCGCCGGGCATTGCGGCGATAACTGCCGCAACCCGCCGCCCGCTGGCGGATGCCGAGGGGGTGCTGAATCCACATGCCCCTCAGCTGAGCGATGCGTTGGCGCAGGTTGTTGACCCCGTCGATATCGTGTTTTGCTGTCTGGGGACTACGCTGCGAGACGCGGGCAGTCAAGCCGCCTTCATTCAGGCCGACTACCAACTGGTGGTGGATACGGCGCTCACCGGGCTCCGGCTGGGCGCGAAGCACATGCTGGTGGTCAGCGCGATGGGGGCCAACCCGCATTCGATGTTCTTCTACAACCGCGTTAAAGGCGAAATGGAAGAGGCGCTGCGTGCACAGCCGTGGACGCGTCTGACGATTTTGCGCCCGTCGATGCTGCTGGGCGATCGCGATAAAAAAAGGGCAAACGAAGCGGTGCTGGCGCCATTGTTCCGACTGCTGCCGGGAAACTGGAAATCTATCCCTGCCCATGAGGTGGCGCAAGCGATGCTGAGCGAAGCGCTGACCCCTGGACGGGAAGGCGTGACGATTCTGCCATCGGCAAAACTGCGTGAAATTGCGACCCGCGAAGGGTAGTATTCTGCGCTTCACATCACCACATCCTTCCTGGGGAATACTATGGCTGGTCAGTCTTCATCTCGGGCGGCATCACCGTTTCAATGGTGGAAGCCCGCGCTGTTTTTTCTCGTTGTTATCGTTGGCCTGTGGTTCGTTAAATGGCAGCCTTACTATGGCAAGGCGTTTACGGCCGCAGAAACCCACAGTATCGGCAAATCAATTCTGGCCCAGGCCGACGCTAACCCGCTGAAAGCGGCATGGGACTACGCGGTGGTCTACTTCCTGGCGGTCTGGAAAGCGGCGGTGCTGGGCGTGCTGCTCGGTTCGCTGATTCAGGTGCTGATCCCACGCGACTGGCTGCTGCGTACGCTGGGTCAATCGCGATTTCGCGGTACGCTCTCAGGTGTGCTGTTTTCTCTGCCCGGTATGATGTGTACTTGCTGCGCCGCACCGGTCGCGGCGGGAATGCGTAAGCAGCAGGTATCGATGGGCGGCGCGCTGGCATTCTGGATGGGCAACCCGCTGCTGAATCCGGCAACGCTGGTATTTATGGGCTTTGTGCTGGGCTGGCAGTTTGCCTTGATTCGCCTGGTTGCCGGGCTGGCAACGGTGCTGATCGTGGCGACGCTGGTGCAAAAATGGGTCAAAGAGGCGGCAACGCAACCGTCAGACCTTCCGGCTGTCGGTGATACCGCACAGGGGCCTTTTTTCACCCGCTGGCTGAGCGCGCTCTGGACCCTGTTCTGGAACACTATCCCGGTCTATATTCTGGCGGTCCTGGTGCTGGGAGCGGCGCGCGTCTGGCTGTTCCCGCATGCCGATGGCGTGGTGGGGAATACCCTGTTCTGGGTGATAGCGATGGCGATAGCCGGCTGTCTGTTTGTCATCCCTACCGCGGCGGAGATCCCTATCGTCCAAACCATGATGCTGGCGGGAATGGGGTTTGCCCCGGCGCTGGCGCTGCTTATCACGTTGCCTGCGGTCAGCGTGCCGTCGTTGATTATGTTGCGTAAGGCTTTTCCGGCGAAAGCGCTGTGGCTGACCGGTGGGTTGGTGGCGCTGTGCGGTGCGGTGACTGGCGGACTGGCGCTGATATAACCCTCCCGGGTCGCGGCGTACACGCCTCACCCGGGCTACGGGATTGGTGGCGCTGTGCGGTGCGGTGACTGGCGGTCTGGGGTTGATATCATTCACCCGGGTCGCGGCGTACACGCCTTACCCGGGCTACGGGGCTGGTGGTGCGGTGCGGTGGCTGGCTGGCGGGCTGGGGTTGATATCATTCACCCGGGTCGCGGCGTAAACGCCTTACCCGGGCTACGGGGCTGGTGGTGTGGCGCGGTGGCTGGCTGGCGGGCTGGGGCTGATATCATTCACCCGGGTCGCGGCGTACACGCCTCACCCGGGCTACGGGACCGGTGGCGCTGTGTGGCGTGCTGGCTGGCGGGCTGGGGTTGATATCATTCACCCGGGTCGCGGCGTACACGCCTTACCCGGGCTACGGGGCCGGTGGTGTGGTGGCTGGCGGGCTGGGGTTGATATCGTTCTCCCGGGTCGCGGCGTACACGCCTCACCCGGGCTACGGGACAGCACATCCGTAGCCCGGCTCAGCGTAGCGCAAGCCGGGGGGCGCGTTTATTTGATATAGGTAAAGGCGGTGGTGACGCGCGACACGCCGCTGACCCGGCTGGCAATATCTGCCGCCGCGCGACCTTCACGTTCCGTGACCAGACCCATCAGGAACACTTCGCCATTCTCGGTCGTTACTTTGACGTTTGACGATTTTACCTGATCGGATCCCAACAGCTGAGAGCGCACTTTTGTGGTAATCCAGGTGTCGGAAGAGGCGGTACCTAAGCCAATCGGCTGGCCCTGACGCACTTCGTTAAAGACTTCCGTTGTCCCTTCGACGCCCATCGCAATTTGCTTCGCGCGCGCGGAGAGGTCTGCCACCGGAGACTGACCGGTCAGCAGGACTTTACCCTGATAGGCCGTCACGTTAATCCGGGCCTGCTTCTTAATTTGCTCGTCTTTCGACAGCGCGCTGTTGACGCGCAGTTCCAGCGTACTGTCATCAACCTGAGTACCTACCGTACGCGGGTCCGTGGCGGCTTTGGTGCCGACAGCGGCCGTTCCGACTACCGCTGCGGCAACGCATCCTTGTAGCAGTAGCGCAGAAAGAATGATGGCAAGGGGCGAGAGAGCCTTCATGTGTTCTCCTTAATCGTCCTGGTGTGGAAAAAGCGTGTTATCAATTAAATCGCACAGGCAGTTAACGGTGAGCATATGCATTTCCTGAATTCGCGCGCTGCGATGGGACGGAATACGTATTTCGACATCCTGCTGCCCCAGCAGACCCGCCAGCTCACCGCCATCGTAGCCGGTAAGTGCGACGATGGTCATATCGCGGGTGACCGCAGCCTCAACGGCTTTCACGATGTCCCGACTATTGCCGCGCGTGGAAATAGCCAGCAGAACATCACCTGCGTGGCCTAGCGCGCGAACCTGCTTGGCGTAGATTTCGTCATGCAGGCGATCGTTGGCAATTGCGGTTAAGACCACATTATCGGTATTTAGTGCAATGGCGGGTAAACCAGGACGCTCTGTTTCAAAACGATTAATCATGCTGGCAGCAAAATGCTGTGCATTGGCGGCAGAGGTGCCATTGCCACAACAGAGGATTTTGTTGCCATTGAGTAACGACTGAACCAGGGTCAAGGCCGCACGAGAGATGGCATCCGGGAGAGCTTCCGCTGCTGCAATTTGGGTTTGAATGCTTTCAGTGAAGCAGGCTTTAATTCTATCGAGCACGGGATCCCTTAATTCATTTACGCTATTCGCCAAAGGCGTTTTTCAGCCATTGGATGTCGTTTCCGGTGAAGGCTACCACATCGAAACGGCAATCCACAGTGTCAAAGCTCCCATTCTGTCGGGAGAGCCACAGGCGAGCAGCCTGGAGGAGTCTTTGTTGTTTTTTTTGCGTGACGCTGGAGGCGGCATCTCCGTAGCTTGCGCTGCGCCGATAGCGCACCTCCACAAAAACGGTTACCGCGCCATCGCGCATGATGAGGTCAATTTCGCCACCTCGCTCACGAGCGTTGGCGGCGATAAAACGCAGACCCTGGCTTTCCAGCCACCGGCGAGCCTGGTTTTCCCAGGCATCTCCGGTCTGTTTGGTTAGTTGGCGGCGACAATCTGTCCGCGCTGGTACTTGAGCCATGACAATTTCCTGTTGATCACGCAGTCCTGCGTGGCCGTCAAATCGCCGGTGTTACCGTTCAGCTCGAAGCCCGGCGTCTGGCGCATCTGGGCGAAATGGTTGGCCAGCGACCAGGCATCCGCGCCCATCGCATACAGGCGCGCCAGCGAATAATCGTTACGCACGGCGGTGAGCGCCTGCTGCATCAGCGCCGGGTTGCTGCCGGCCAGCATCGGGATCTCACTATACTGCAAACCTTCCATCTCAAGGCGGAAATCCGGACCGGCAGTGCCCTGGGCGCTACGGGAGCTGGCGTACAGGGTGACATTACTCTGACTGCCGTTGCGCAGGGCGATCATGGGTTTGATATAGGCAATCTGTTCCGGCGTCGCCAGGATCCAGGCGGCATCGACGCCACCGCTACTGCTCACCGGAGCCTCTTCCGGGTTGCCGGTGGCGCTGTCAGCCGCTGACGGCAGCGTAGAAACGGGCGTTCCGCTCAGAGAGATACCGCTGTTGACGCTGGATTTCAGCTCGGAAGTTGAGCCGAAGCGCTGCTGCAGGACGGTACCACCGCCCAGTTTTAACCACTCGTTGGCAAAGGCGCTCACTACGCGATCGCCGAGTGCGCCGCGAGGTGCCAGCAGCAGCGGCGTTTGTTTGCCCTGATCGTGAATATGACGCGCCGCGTCACGGGCTTCATCTTCCGGCGAAAGGGCGAAATAGCAAATATTGGCGCGATTTTCGACTTTCTCCGGCTGGTTCAGCGCCAGCACGTTGAGCGAGGTGTTGCTCTTGATGACATCCTCGACGTTATCTTTGAGTAGCGGGCCGACGACGAGGGTGGCGCCATCCTGCTGTACCTGCGCGAGCAACTGACTCATGGGTTGCGCGGTGGTGTCGTAAATTTTCAGTTCAGCCGCAGGATTGGCCGGGGCCGTGGCAACCGTCTGGGCCTGCGGGGCGGTGACCGCGGGTTGAGCGCTCGTCGTGCCAGTATTGCTGGTGGCTGGCTGATTCGGCGCCACGGCGGCCTGAGCGGCGGTCGGTGCCGTCACCGGAGCCGGTGCCCGATCGGCTGCCGGCGCCTGCACAGGAGTCGGCGTGGTATTGGCCGAGGTCAGGTCGCCTACTTCCGCCTGCGAAGGGCTCACGACGTCGCTACTGGCGACACTGGCGGCCTGCGCAACCTGGGCAGGAACGGCGCTTCCGGCAACGGTCGGCGCGCCATTTTTCGCTGCTTCAAATCCCTGCTGAATGGTACGGCCGAAGACGGCGGCCTGGCCGTTGAGCGGCAGCAGGAGCGCAATCTTATTGGTTGAAGCCGGTTTATAATTTTGCATATTCACCAGCGCCGTTGGCAACATTTTCGCGCCAGGGTTCTGCGGATAGCGGGTTTGCCAGTCTTTCACGCCGGCTTTGAGCAGAGTGGGATCGTTGCGGTTGTCAAACCACATGTGTTGCAGATCCAGCCATCCCTGGAGCACGTTTTCATCGGCATTGATGATCAGCGCGTTAGCCTGATCCTGGGTCATTGAGGTGAGCGCTTTCCAGGTCGCGTCGATATTCTGCTGCTGTTGTTTCGGCTGACTCAGCAGCGCTTGCCGGGCGATCAGGGCGCGCAGCAGGGTAATTGACGGACGGCCCTGGCTGGCATCAATCTGCGCCTGCCAGTATCGCGGCTGCTGATTGTGCTCAAAACTGGCAGGATCGAGCTTAGCCAGCAGCGCCTGAGCGCCCTGGAAATCGTTCTGCGCCAGCTTCACTTCGACGGCCAGCAGGGATTGTTCGCGGGTCTGGGTGCTGTTGAGATTAGACGGCAGCTGGTTGAACAGATCGATGGCCTGCTGTTTTTTGCCTTCCTGCAACAGTGCACGAATGGCGAGTAATTGCCAGTTGGTCTTGCTATCATTCGAACTTTGCTGCATTTGCTGGAGGTAGTAACTGGAATCTGCCTGTGCCGTACCCTGTAAAAACGCCGTGCTTTGATCCGGGGTATGGGTGCCGCAGCCAGCGAAGATCAATGCAGCCAGCAGTACGGGCAGACAACGCGCGGGTTTAGAACGAAGAAATGTTGACGGTACCATATGTATCCAGTGATATTTTTTTGGCTCAATGCTCAATATTAATTCGGCAATACGGACGAGACAATGAAACAACACGAATCAGCAGATAATTCTCAGGGGCAGCTCTATATTGTGCCCACTCCGATCGGAAATCTGTCTGATATCACGCAGCGTGCCCTGGAAGTGCTACAAGCCGTTGATTTAGTTGCTGCGGAAGATACCCGCCACACCGGTTTGCTTCTCCAGCATTTTGCGATTAACGCCCGTTTATTTGCGCTGCACGACCACAATGAACAGCAAAAAGCTGAAACACTTCTGGCGAAATTAAAAGACGGGCAGAACATTGCGCTGGTGTCTGACGCCGGGACACCGCTGATCAACGATCCTGGCTATCACCTGGTACGGGCCTGTCGCGAAGCGAATATCCGCGTGGTGCCGCTTCCGGGCCCCTGTGCCGCCATTGCGGCGTTAAGCGCGGCGGGCTTGCCTTCCGATCGTTTCTGCTACGAAGGGTTCCTGCCGGCAAAATCAAAAGGGCGCCGCGATACGCTGAAGGCACTGGAAGAAGAGCCACGCACGATTATCTTTTACGAATCAACCCACCGCCTGCTGGAAAGCCTGGAAGATATCTGCGCGGTGCTGGGAGAGTCCCGCTACGTGGTGCTGGCGCGTGAGCTGACCAAAACCTGGGAATCCATTCACGGTGCGCCCATTGGCGAGCTGCTGGCGTGGGTGAAAGAGGATGAGAACCGACGTAAAGGCGAGATGGTGCTGATCGTCGAAGGGTTGAAAGCGCAGGAAGAGGCCCTGCCGGCAGTCGCGCTGCGCACGCTGGCCCTGCTGCAGGCGGAACTGCCGCTGAAAAAAGCCGCTGCGCTGGCCGCGGAAATTCACGGCGTGAAAAAAAATGCGCTGTATAAATATGCCCTGGAGCAGCAGGGATAAGAGACAGGCCCGGGAACTCCGGGCCATCGATCTTATTGGATCGGCGTAGCTTCAAAAACCAGCGTTTGCAGCGGCTGTAGCGTAATCACCACGGCGTCCTGATATTGCTCCGGAACCGTTGGGTTACTGCCGTAGCGAGCGGTCAGAGTGAACCGGGTTGTTTCACCCTGAGGAATTTCAAAGTCTTTGGTCAGGTTCAGGTAGTAACTTTGCGCTTTATCCGCAGGGTTACGCAGCCCCAGTATCGCCTTGTCTTTGCTCCAGGATGCCCAGCCATATACCTCAAGCGCCGTCGGATCGCCGCCGACCCAGTGTGTATCCACCAGTACGCGGGCATTCTCACGCGACCATTTTGCCGCCTCTGCCAGAACGTCCCACTTGGCTTTGTTCAACATGGACGGCGTGATGTAAAGCTCTTGTAGCTGGGTTCCCGTGGCGAAATAGCTCCACACCTGATCGGCAAAATCGCTGTCGGTCTGCACTTTTTCCAGTCCGTAATAGGCATTCTCTGCACTGACAATGCCATGATACATCAAGGAATTAAGCGGGAATAACGGCCCCTTACGCACGATCGAGCGCCAGGTTTCCGCGTCGCGATAGGTCATCCACTGCTGTACCGGCGTTCCGGGACCGTACAGATTGATATCATCGCCCTGACGCCAGATTGAATCAGCGTAGAACAGCCACGACGGGCTGGCATCGGTGCCGGTCGTCAGGTTGATAAACAGGTTCGGGTTGGCGCTACGCATGTTGTGCAGCAGGGCGATGGAGGCATCGAAATCGGAAGCAAACGGGCTACCCTGAATATGCGAGTTGGCGTTGCCCATGCCGTCCAGTTTGAAGGAGGTGATGTGTTCGTTCTTAATCAGACGGGCGATCTGTTCATTGAAGTTCTTGAAATAACGAGGCCCGGAGAGCGCAAATTTACCGTCGACCGTTTCAAAACCATACTCTTTGGCATGAGAGACGCGAATATCGCGCGGTTTATTGTAACCGCCCCACGGCGAGAGCCATAAACCAACCGAACTATGCAGGCTGTCCGCTTTCTCCCTGACCTTACTGAAACCCTGGCTGAATGCCGGGCCAAATAACCATCTGCCGGTACGATCGTCCCAGCCATCATCCAGCAGGAAAGCATCGAGAGGTACGCCGCGGCCGGTAATAAATGCCTTATCCCATTCATCCATACGCCCCAGCACGTCCTGCTCGGTGTAGGTGGTAAAGAAGCCGATGTCCATCCAGCTATTGTAGTGGAGGTAGGGTTTATAAGGGCGCGGGCGAACGGCATTGATAAACTGGTTAACGCTGCGGCGCAGCTGGCTGGTTTCTGCCACGGTGCCAAACCAGGTGGTATAGCTCACCGGCGTTTCTGGCTGGACGGGCGTTTTAAGTTCGACGTTGAGATGGGTGGTGCCTTCATAGGCATAAGTACTGACGACAGGCTTATTCGGCAACATGAAAAACGTATCGGCAATAATCGGCGAACTGTTAATTGCGCCATCCACGTAAGGCGCCTGCGCCTGCTTTTTGGTCGGGAAGAAGGTGATTTTCGCGACATTCTGCGCTTTACCCACGGCGGCAAGGGTGTAATCGATACTGGCGTACTTGCCTTTCAGCAAATTCAGCGTCATGGTCACGTTGAAATCAGGGTGAGCGTACTCCACCACCAGCGCATTCTCTTTTTTCTCAACGTGTCTGATTTTAAAGTCGGCCGCATGGATAACGGTCTCGTCCGGCAGCGTCAGAAAGAATGGCTCCTGAGGCGACAGCTGATGGCCGGAATGGGTATCTTTAACCACCACAGCCGAGCTGGCATCATCGAATGAGAAAGCCATACTGTCGTTATTCAGGGCATAGTTCGCCGCAAAGGCGCTTTGTGAAATAAACAGGGCGAGCAACGAAACATTGAGCGCTTTTTTCATGGGGCAGAGGTCCTTTGTTTTCGTTTTATCAGCGTTATCCTGTCGGGAATAACGCTGTGGGACAGAGGCGTATCATGACCGCCTGCGAAAGCGATCAGGCTTCAGCGGGCAGCAGTAGACGGCTGGCTGAGCCGCAGACGGTGATTTTGTGTCTGACCACCTCTTTCATGGCATCCATACCGACGCGCATGTAGTAGCGAGGATCGTTACCCTGCGGATTTTCGGCGAACCATTTTTTGACCGCCGCGGCGAAGGCGATTTTTAGCTCGGTGGCGACGTTGACTTTACACACCCCCAGTTCGATGGTGCGGCGGACGTAATCGTCAGGTACGTCGCTGGCGCCGTGCAGCACCAGCGGTACATCCACGACCTCACGGATTTCCGCCAGACGCTGGAAGTCGATTTTTGGCGTTTTACTATAGAGCCCGTGGGCGGTGCCGATAGCCACCGCGAGGCTGTCAACACCGGTCAGTTCAACAAACCGTTTTGCCTCCTGTGGATCGGTCAGAAAAGCGCTTTCAGCATCAACGCTCATGTCATCTTCCACGCCGCCCAGGCGTCCGAGTTCTGCCTCTACGCTGCAATCACGGGCATGGCAAAAATCCACGACCGATTTCACCAGCCGGACATTCTCAGTAAACGGGAAATGGCTGCCATCGATCATGGCGCTACGGACGCCGGCATTCACTTTACGGGTAATATCTTCCAGCGATTCATGATGATCGAGGTGCAGCGCCAGCGGCATGTCGTAGGTGGTGGAGTAAGCGCTGCATAGTGCATAGATCTCCTCCAGCGCGATGTGCTTAAACGTGCCCGGCGTCCCTGCGAGGATCACCGGCGATCGCATTTCACTGCAGACTTCGAGGATCGCCTGGATCGTCTCGGCGTTATGAATGTTGAATGCCGGGACCGCATAGCCTTTTGCCTGGGCGTCCAGCAGGAGATATTTTGTTGAAATAATACTCATGATGCGCTCCTCTCAAGCATTCCAGGGGTGAATGACGACACCTTGCACCACGCGGTTAACCGTACCGCTGGCGGAAGGGGTATCCGGCGTATTGCCAACGCGGATAGATTGTGCGAGCGCAAATGTCTGGGCGTACATCAGAAAGCAGAACGCCTGCTCAACATCGCTGAAGACGCGGGAAGCCGACGGTAAAAGGATGTGTGGGCCGGATTTGACAGCGGCAGCGCTTTCGGCGGCTATCGCCACCACGCGCATGGCCTGGTTGTCGCGACGCAGTTCGGCCAGTAGATCGAGATCGTACTGACGGGTATAGGGATGGCTGGACACCATCACCACCACCAGCGTTTCACTATCCACCAGCGATTTAGGGCCGTGGCGGAAGCCGACCGGAGAGTCATAAAATGCCGCCAGTTTGCCGGCGGTCAGCTCCAGGACCTTGAGGGCCGATTCACGCGCCGCGCCCTGTAATCCGCCGCTGCCAAGATAGACGATCCGTTTCCACGGCCCATCACCAAATACACCATCGCTAAAATCACCCAGCGACGTGAGGATCGTTTGGCAACGATCCGCCACGTCACGGAAGGTTTTGCTGTTGATCTTCTCCGGCGCGAATACCGCAAGGCAGCTTGCCATCATGGTGGTGATACTGCTGGTCATTGCGAAGCCGCGGTCGTGTGTTTCTGCCGGCATCAATAGCGCAAAGGCGTTATCGCTGTTCACCGCATTTTGGTACAGGTTGCCGGCTTCATTACAGGTAATCGACAGGTGGTAGCATTCCGGTACGAACTGATTGGCCAGCTCAACGGCGGCGACGCTCTCCGGGCTATTGCCGGAGCGGGCGAAGGAGACCAGCAGCAGCGGATGCGCGGCGTTAAAGTAGTCCATGGGGTTGCTGACCAGGTCAGTGGTCGGGATCGCGCTGATATTTTTTCCGCTCTGGCGCGACAGCCAGGGCGCGATGATCTCGCCGATAAAGGCAGAAGTGCCAGCACCAGTCAGGACAATCCGCAGATCGTTTTTGCGCAGCAGCGGGGCGAGGAAGCTGTCGATCGTTGCACGATTATTGTCGATGTTGTTGAGTGAGCGAAGCCAACAGGAGGGCTGTTGACGAATCTCTGCTTCAGTCCAGGTGCCAGTCGAGGCACAGGCGGCGGTATAGGTTTCAGGCATAACTCAGTCCTTAGTCGTGTGAATTCCACATCAGACGCTGGCAAAAATGTCGCTATCTTTCGTTTCGTTTCACTTATTCATGTGATCAGTTAGATAAAATCTATAGGAAAGAAATCGAAAGTTCAATGAAAGCAGTTGGAAATAAAACGAAAACTGTGACCTTTAAGAGAATTTTGTTTTTAACATTATGATAAATAATGTGTTATTTAATTTTATTATCTGTTTGTCGCTATTTCAGAAAGAAAAGGAAAGGCCTTTCGGCTCCAGGTCGAAGGCCAATGTGATGCATAACGAAAGGATTAAAGAGGGAGAGCCTGTCCCTGAACCCAGATCTTTTGCAGATGCAGGTTGTCATCCAGCGCAATAACGTTCGCGCACTTTCCCGTCCGCAGCGATCCCAGCCGATCGTCGATACCCAACAGACGAGCAGGGTGGAGCGATGCCATATGAATGGCCTCTTCTGGCGCGGCCCCTGCTTGTTCAACCATGTTGCGAACGGCGGCATCAAGAGAGAGCGTGCTGCCCGCGAGGCCACCGGTAGCGGTACGTACGATGCCCTTACGCATTTCTACCTCTTCGCCGCACAGCGAATAGTGGCCATCCGGCATGCCGGCTGCCCGCATCGCATCGGTGATCAGGACCAGCCTCTCTTTGGCGCAGCGGCAACACAATTGCATGGCGGCAGGGTGGACATGATGGCCATCGGCGATAAGTTCCAGCCATGCGTGCCGGCTGGTTAACCCGGCACCGACCATCCCAGGCTCCCGATGATGTAATCCGCTCATGCCGTTGTAGCAATGCACCAGCCCATCGGCGCCTGCGGTAAATGCCGCTTGGGTCTGTGCATAGGTAGCGGCGCTATGGCCCAGCATGACGCGGATACCCTGCTGTTTAAGATGGTGAATCGCCCGTATGGCATCCGCTTTTTCCGGCGCCAGGGCCACGACCCGCAGCGTTTTCCGGGAGCGAGCAATCAACGTATCCAGCTCGGCGATATCCAGTTCACGGAACAATTCAGGGGGATGGGCGCCTTTATTCTCTGGCGTGAAATAGGGGCCTTCAAGATAGCTCCCCAGTACCAGGGCGCCGGGGCCGCCGGAAAGCGTGCGCCGGGCGATACGTTCCAGCGCACGGTGGATGGCCTGCAACGGCGCGGTGACGGTGGTGGGGAGCCAGGCTCCCACTCCCTCGCGAATTTTATACATCGCCAGCCTGTCGAGTGCTTCCGCTGCCTCGTCCATCACATCCATGCCCGCGCCGCCGTGAACATGCGTATCGATGTAGGCCGGGCAAAGCAGATCGGCATCGCGAGCGGTGACGCCAACCGGGATGGGCTCGATGGCGGTGATTACGCCCGCGTCCATACGAAGCTGATGATCGGCAAGCCAGCCCTGCTCGGTTAGCAAGCGTCTGGCACGCAGAATGTGCGTCATATTCCTTCCTCAACCGGTTTTTCTTCGCGACAGCGCGCCAGTTCATCGACCAGACTGGTTAACCCGCGATGCCCGCATTCCAGCGCCTGCAGGCGAAACGCCTGGCTGTTCAGCCCTTCTCGTTCCAGCACCATTTCAAGCAGTAGCTGCAAATTCGTGCCGGTAATCACCTCGCGCCCGGGTTTTTGCATTGCCAGCGTCGAGGCTACGCGAAAGGGGGTTCCCCCCAGGAGATCGGTCAGAAAAACGATATCGTTCTGCGCATCCAGTGCGTTGACTGCCTGCTCAAGCTGCGCCGTCAGCAGGGACGTGGTTGAGGTTTCTGGAAAGTCGATAGCAATAAACTGCGATTGTTCACCCAGAATTTGCTTCATCGCCATTTCCATACCGCTGGCAAAGCCGCCATGCCCCGTCAAAATAATGCCTAACATCGAATACCTCTTTGTCTTTACAGGAAGTGGCAGAATTTACCCACAACGCCCAGCACAACGGTGAGCGCGATAAGGCGCAACGGGCTCCAGCCGCGGCGCACCAGCCAAAACATGGTCAGGGTATAAACCAGCGGCAGAAACGCCGGCATCAGTTTATCGATGACATCGGTTTGCAGTTTCACCACCGCATCACCCGCGGTGATCTCCAGCGTGGTGCTGAGGCGGACATAGGTGGCCACCAGCGCGCCAATGACCGTCATGCCAACAATCGACGCCGCGTGTCCGACTTTTTTGGTATTGGCTTTAATCAAAGGGATCGCCGCCACCCCCATACGATACGCGTAGTGCGCAAGACCAAAGCGCAATCCGAGATGGACCACGTTAAACAGCACAATAAACACCACCGCGCCGAGGATAGAGCCTTGTAGCGCGAGGCTGGCCCCAATCCCGCCGCAAATGGGCAGTAGCGTCAGCCAGAACATTGCATCGCCAATCCCGCCGAGCGGGGCACCCACGGCAATTTTGGTGCTCTGAATGCTGTTGACATCCTGCTTGGAACGTTCCATGGCGAGAATGATGCCGATAACAAAAGTCACCAGAAAAGGGTGGGTGTTGAAGAACCCCATATGCCCTTTCATGGCTCGTGCCAGGTCGCGTTGATTGGTATGGATCTTTTTCAACGCCGGCAGCAGACCGTACAGCCAGCCTGAAGCCTGCATACGTTCATAGTTGAACGAGGCCTGTAAAAGCATGGACCGCCAGGCGACGCGGTTAATGTCTTTTTTCGTCAGCTCCGCACCGAGACTCTGGTCTTCGTAGACGTTTTCATTCACGCCGGAAAGCAACGTCTCTTCAGGAGCGGAGACGCCTGGCAGAGTGGTTTGATTAGATGCCATCTTCGAATTCCTCTTTCTGTGCCGCAGAAGCAGTCGGTTCAGGAGATTTACGCAGCAGGTCTATTAACGCCATTGCCAGCGCCGCGGCGGCAATGGCCAGCACCGGTAGCTTCAGCCAGGCTGCGGCGACAAAACCGATGATAAAATAGGGGATATAGACGTTTTTCATCATGATTTTCAGCAGCACGGCGAAGCCGATAGCAGGCATAATGCCGCCAGCCACCCCGAGACCGTCGATCAGGCGCTCAGGCAGGACATCAATGGCCGTTTTCGCATGTTCCGCGCCGAAATAGATCGGCAGAAAAGCACAGAGAAAATAGAAAACCCCCAGCGCCAGCAGCGCCAGATAGTTCACCCGTTCAATACCGCGGGTATCGGCATTCGCTGCCATACGGTCGCAGCGGGACATCACGCCTGACATCACCGAGAACAGGAAGGTGATCCCCATTTGTACTGCGACGGCGAAGGGCACGGCGACACCGACGGCAACGTCAGGTTTCACGCCGGTGGTAATGGCAAAGGTGGTGCCGACGATGGTGCCGATAATCACGTTTGGCGGCTGAGCACCGGCCAGCGGGGCCAGCCCCATCCAGACCAGTTCCAGCGTACCGCCGGTTAAAATACCGGTATGCAGATCGCCGAGAATCAGGCCAACCAGCGGGCCGAGCACCACCGGGCGATGCATGTGTGTTAAGCCATTGAACATATCCAGGCCCGCAATAAAGGCCAGAATGCCCAACGCAGATGCCTGCAACAGACTGATTTCCATTATGAATCCCTCAGAGTAGTTTAAAGAGATCCAAAGCGGGTTCTGTCGGAACGCCCTGAACAAAGCATTCCACCCCGGCGGCCTTCAGGCCGTTAAACGCCGCAATATCGTCAGCGTCTACAGAAACCGTTTTGGCAATGTGTTGTTTGCCATTGGCGTAGTGCATATTGCCTATGTTGATACGTGTGACGGGAACGCCGCCTTCGACCAGGCGTAAGAAATCGGCGGGCGTTTTGCAGACCAGCAGAATCTTTTGTCGATCGGCGGCGCGGTGGATATTGTCGATAACCTTTTGCAGTGACCAGAAGCGTACGGCGATCCCTTCCGCCAGGACCATTTCCATCAGGTTCTGTTGTACCGGGTCTTCAGCAACCTCATCATTGGCCACCAGTACCAGGTTCGCTCCGGCAAATCCGACCCACTGGACACCCACCTGACCGTGGATCAAACGTTCATCAATACGGCTTAAGACAATGTTTGGCATCGCGTTTTCCTCTTCGTTGTTATGCGTTATGGGACGTCATGCCCACACAGGCGGCGTGGTACTGCTGCAGTATGTCCTGAATGTGATCGAGGATGAGTTCTCGCGGCTCCGCCTTGAGATCGCCCTCGCGAACTTTGATGTACTGCAGCGGCATATACTGACTGAGGAGCGGCAGCGGGAGCGGCCAGTCCGCGAGATTACGCACCAGGCGGGCAAACGCCTCATCGATTTGCCTATCCGGCCAGTAGTAGCGCACGCGGTCTGAATAGCTATAGCCTCGCGCCAGACGCCGCGCATGACCATCGCCGTGATAGTGGTTTTGCCAGTATTCCGGGCGATCGAGCATCACGTTTTCCAGCACCTGACGCAGTCCGGAGCAGGCCTTCGCAGGCAGCAGTTCTTCCTCGATTGCCGCCAGTGAGAACAACGCTTCACGCAGGGCGAAGGTGAGCGCCGGGCCAACCTTCAAAATAGCAAAGTGATCTTTAACCAGCTGCCGCAGCGCCTGCGGCGTCTGGTAATCGGTCGAGTGGGCTTCAAAGACCAGCGCGTCATAGTCTTCAACCATGGCGCTAAGCGCTTTGGCTCGCAGGGGTTGATAGTCGATGATATGCGTGTGATCGAATTCGACGCCGGGCTGTACCACTAACCCGACGATACGTGGCCAGATGTGGGTCAGCCCGCGTAGCTCAAAGGCATGCCGATGTGCTTCCAGCGTCGCACGCGCGGCATCAGGCGTCGTGACCTGTAGTTCGGTCAGGGTTTCATGGGCCCCGCCTGGGACGGGGACTTCGGTGCCGATGACGTAGACCAGGTCAGATTCGCCAAAACGTTCGCGACAGGTCTCTTCCGCCACCTGAGCCAGCCGCGCGGCGCGTTCGGCGACGATGTCATCGGTTAGCGGTAACGGATCGCCTTCGCAGGACATACTGCAATCGAGGTGGATCTTTTTAAAACCGGCGGCGACGTAGCTTTTTATTAAATCATCGGCATTCGCCATCGCCTGGGCAGCAGGCAGGGTTTGCCAGCGGTTGGGCCCAAGATGATCGCCGCCGAGGATCAGCTGTGATTGAGGAAAATCGAGCGAATCGGCGAGCTGGTGGACAAAGCCGCGGAAATCAGCCGGCGTCATGCCGGTATAACCGCCAAACTGATCGACCTGATTGGATGTGGCTTCAATCAGTAGCGGGGTCTGCTGCGCCCGGGCGTAACGAATGGCGGCCTCAAGTACCAGTGGATGGGCGGAACAGACGGCATAAATACCGTTGCCCCCACCTTGTTTATGCTGCACCACCATTTTTGTCAGATGTTTCACTTTCCTCTCCATTTCGGATGGTAATGAGATCAATCTTTCGTTTTATTTCATTTAATACTGCTTCATGGTGATGTAAAAATAAAACGAAAGATAATGGTTTTCCGATCTGTTTCACAAAAGAAACATAATGAAAGGTTTCAGCGAGGGGCGTTACGCTTCCCCCTGGCGTTGTGGGGCTTGCTTTCCGCTAAAAGAAAGGTGTTAATAGGGGAATCGAAATGAAACGAAAGATTTGATGAAAGGAATACTTATGAGCGGCAGCGACTCTTCTGCAGATAAGCGCACCAGCGGCACCAGTGAAAGGCGGGAGCAGATTATCCAGCGCTTACGGCAGCAGGGAAGCGTGCAGGTGAACGATCTTTCCCTTTTATACGGCGTCTCGACGGTCACCATTCGCAACGATCTGGCCTTCCTTGAAAAACAGGGGATTGCGGTTCGCGCCTACGGTGGCGCGCTGATCTGCGATGGGACCATGCCGGCTCCCGAACCGTCGGTGGAAGATAAAAGTTCGTTCAATACCGCAGTGAAGCGCAGCATTGCGCGGACGGCGGTAGAACTGATTCAGCCGGGGCATCGCATTATTCTCGACTCCGGGACCACCACCTATGAAATCGCCCGCATGCTGCATCAGCATTCGGACATTATTGCGATGACCAACGGGATGAATGTGGCGAATGCGCTACTGGCTGCCGAAGGGGTAGAACTGTTAATGACCGGCGGACATCTGCGCCGTCAGTCGCAGTCGTTTTATGGCGATCAGGCCGAACAGTCTTTGCTGAATTACCACTTCGATATGCTTTTTCTTGGCGTCGACGCCATCGACCTCGATCGCGGTGTGAGCACCCACAATGAAGATGAAGCCCGCCTGAACCGACGGATGTGTGAAGTGGCGGAACGCATTATCGTCGTCACCGATTCCACCAAATTTAATCGTTCGAGCCTGCATAAGATCATCGATACGCAACGCATTGATATGATTATTGTCGATGAAGGGATTCCGACGGAAAGCCTGGAAGGACTGCGTAAGAGCGGGATTGATGTGCGGCTGGTGAAGCGCCAGGAGGCGGCATAGACCCCCTTCCTGAGGGAAGAGAGTCTGCGGTCAGGCGGCTGGCGTCGCGCCGCCCGACGGGCAATCAGGTCACCGGCGCCGGATTAAAGACCGCCAGTTGATTATGCAGGCCCCACCGATCGGAGAAGGTTTGCTTGCGGCCGCTGGCGACATCAAGAATCAACCCGAACAGCTTCTGGCCAACCTCTTCAATCGTCTCTTCGCCGGTGGCGATAGTCCCGGCGTTGATATCCATTAAGTCATACCAGCGGTTTGCCAGCTCGGTACGGGTTGCCATCTTGATGACCGGCACGGCGGCCAGGCCATATGGCGTGCCGCGCCCGGTTGTAAACACCTGGACCGTAATCCCGGAAGCAACCTGCTGAGTGCCGCAGACAAAGTCGCTGGCCGGCGTCGCTGCGAAGATCAGGCCGCGTTTGGTTGGGCGTTGACCCGGTGAGAGGACCTCGGCAATCGCGCTCTTGCCGGATTTGGCGATCGAGCCCAGTGCTTTTTCCACCACGTTCGCCAGGCCGCCTTTCTTATTGCCGGGGGAAGGGTTGGCGCTGCGATCGGTTTGACCTGAATCGAGATAGTTATCGTACCAGGCCATCTCTTCGAGCAGACGCTTACCCACTTCTTCGTTGATGGCCCGCGGCGTCAGCAGATGGATAGCATCGCGAACTTCAGTCACCTCAGAAAACATGACGGTTGCGCCACAGCGGACCAGCAGGTCGGAGGCATAGCCGACCGCCGGGTTGGCGGTCACCCCGGAAAAGGCATCGCTGCCGCCGCACTGCATGCCCACCACCAGTTCAGAAGCCGGACAGGTTTCACGCTGACGGGCATTCAGTTTTGCCAGATGTTGTTCCGCTACCTGCAAAATATCGTCAACCATTGACTGGAACCCGACATGCTGTTCATCCTGCAGGCGGATGATACTGGCGCTGTCGACGGCGACGGGCTCGACATCCTCGCTGCCCTGAAGCAGGCGTTCCGGCTGGAGCTTTTCACAGCCGAGCCCCACCACCATGACTTCACCGCCGAAATTGGGGTTCAGCGCGAGGTTATGGATTGTGCGAATGGGGATCACGGCGGCCGGGGCGTTGATCGCCACGCCGCAGCCATACAGGTGGTTGAGAGCGACCACGCCGTCGACATTCGGGTATTTCGGCAGCAGGTCTCGTTCAATAATTTTCACCACATAATCGACGACGCCGGCGACGCAGTGCACGCTGGTCGTGATACCGAGCAGGTTTCTGGTTCCGACGCTGCCATCGGTGTTGCGATACCCTTCAAAGGTGTAGCCGGTCAGCGCAGGCAAAGGCTGCGGAATTTTGTTTGCCAACGGCAGCGTGTTCAGCGGCGGCGCCTTCGGCAGTTCGACCAGCGATTCGTCAATCCAGCTACCCTGCGGGATATCACGCACCGCGTAGCCAATGACTTCGCCATAGCGGAGGATTTCACCGTGCACGGGAATATCAACCAATGCCACTTTGTGACCTTGCGGAATATGCTCGATGAGCGTTAGCCCATCAGGGAAACGCGTTCCGGCCTTTAAACCTCGATCGTTAACAATAATCGCTACATTATCCGTCTCGTGTACTTTTATATAAAACGCCGTCGGCGATTCTTGTCTGATTTCAATGTCAGCCATTGTCCAGTATTCTCCAGCAAGGTGCGAATAATAAAATAAAACGGCTATTCAGTTTCTGATGAACGAATTTCCTGGGCCAAGAATGTCAGGTGTTTTGCTTGAGATGTGTGATCCCAGTCACTCATTGTTGCGGGAGCAAATCCGCTGCCGGGGGCAATCCATGGAACTGTGCATCAGCGCCCACTGATTATGGCGTATGCACAATTTTAATGATTATTTATTCAATTTTATGGGGTTTATGCACGGTGTTCTATTGTCGTGGGCTGATTATACTGAGTCATGCTTGCTATGCGCCGGATGAGTAAATATATGCTTCTGATCGCGGTTTATACATTAAGAGATCCGCCAATAATAAATAAATGAAGCGACAGGCTCTGATTCAACGCAGCGCGAATCTTCGGCGGATGTCTGGCCTGATGGCAATGAATTATCCCCCGTTTATTGTCGGCGACATTCAATATATGGAACTGCAGAAATAATTAACGGTTAAGCGACAAGGTATAAGTGATGAATAACGATATCTTTCCCAACAAATTTAAGGCGGCGCTGGCGGCGCATCAGATTCAAATTGGCTGCTGGTCCGCTCTGGCCAGCCCCATCAGCACCGAAGTATTAGGCCTGGCCGGTTTCGACTGGCTGGTGCTGGACGGCGAACATGCGCCGAACGATATCTCTACCTTTATCCCCCAACTGATGGCGCTGAAAGGCAGCGTCAGCGCGCCGGTTGTGCGCGTACCGACCAACGAACCGGTGATCATTAAGCGCCTGCTGGATATTGGTTTCTATAACTTTCTGATCCCGTTCGTGGAAAGCGAAGAAGAAGCGATCAACGCCGTCGCCGCCACGCGCTATCCGCCGGAAGGGATTCGCGGCGTCTCCGTGTCGCACCGCGCCAACATGTTTGGCACGGTGCCGGATTACTTCGCGCAGTCGAACCAAAACATCACCATCCTTGTGCAAATTGAAAGCCAGCAGGGGGTGGACAACGTTGATGCGATTGCCGCTACGGCGGGCGTCGACGGTATTTTTGTCGGCCCAAGCGACCTGGCCGCCGCGCTGGGACATCTGGGCAACGCCTCTCACCCGCAGGTCCAGCAGGCTATCCAGCACATCTTTGCGAGCGCGAAAAAGCACGGCAAGCCGAGCGGCATTCTGGCGCCGGTAGACGCGGATGCGCGCCGCTATCTGGCATGGGGCGCGACCTTTGTCGCCGTCGGCAGCGATCTGGGCGTATTCCGCTCCGCCACGCAGAAACTGGCTGATTCCTTTAAGAAATAATCGTCACCGGAATAAGAGAGAAAGACATGACAATGAAAGTTGGTTTTATTGGCCTTGGCATCATGGGTAAACCCATGAGTAAAAACCTCCTCAAAGCGGGTTACTCATTGGTGGTTGCCGATCGTAATCCGCAAGCCATCGCAGAAGTGATTGCCGCAGGCGCTGAAACCGCCGCTTCGGCGAAAGCGATAGCTGAACAGTGTGAGGTGATCATTACCATGCTGCCGAACTCCCCGCATGTGAAAGAGGTGGCGCTGGGCGACGGCGGCATTATCGAAGGGGCGAAGCCGGGCACCGTGCTGATTGATATGAGCTCTATCGCGCCGCTGGCGAGTCGCGAAATCAGCGATGCACTAAAGGCGAAAGGCGTAAATATGCTGGATGCGCCGGTCAGCGGCGGCGAGCCGAAAGCCATCGACGCTACTCTGTCCGTCATGGTTGGCGGCGATAAAGCGATTTTTGAGCAATATTATGATCTGCTGAAAGCGATGGCGGGCTCTGTCGTGCATACCGGCGATATCGGCGCCGGTAATGTGACCAAGCTGGCCAACCAGGTGATCGTGGCGCTGAATATTGCGGCCATGTCTGAAGCCTTGACCCTGGCGACCAAAGCTGGCGTGAACCCGGATCTGGTGTATCAGGCAATCCGCGGCGGTCTGGCTGGCAGCACCGTGCTGGATGCCAAAGCGCCCATGGTGATGGATCGCAACTTTAAACCGGGTTTCCGTATCGATTTGCATATTAAAGATCTGGCGAATGCGCTGGACACCTCCCACGGGGTGGGCGCGCAGCTGCCGCTGACCGCGGCGGTGATGGAGATGATGCAGGCGCTGCGCGCGGACGGTCTGGGTACCGCCGACCACAGCGCGCTTGCGTGTTACTACGAAAAACTGGCGAAAGTGGAAGTCACTCGCTAACAAGAAGGGCGCAGGACGCCCTGTCATTCTTGCCTTGCGCGGCACTGTCAGGCTAATCACTATGAAAATCGTAATCGCCCCAGACTCGTATAAAGAAAGTCTCTCGGCCACTGAGGTTGCACAGGCTATAGAAAAAGGTTTTCGGGAGATTTTCCCCGATGCGCTCTACGTGAGTGTTCCGCTCGCCGATGGCGGAGAAGGGACCGTTGAGGCGATGATCGCCGCGACCCAGGGAACCAAAATGAGCGCGTGTGTGACGGGGCCGCTGGGTGTACCGGTTGATGCCTGCTGGGGGCTTTCCGGGGATGGTCAAACCGCATTTATTGAAATGGCGGCGGCCAGCGGGCTGGGGCTGGTGCCTCCCGCGCAGCGTAATCCGCTGTTGACGACCTCGCGCGGCACCGGTGAGCTGATTTTGCAGGCGCTGGAGCATGGGGCCAGAAATATCATTATTGGCATTGGCGGCAGCGCGACCAACGACGGGGGGGCAGGGATGGTGCAGGCGCTGGGCGCGCGGCTTCGCGACGCGAACGGCGTGGATATTGGCGACGGCGGTGGCAGTCTTGCCTGCCTGAATTCGATTGACCTGTCGGCGCTGGATGTGCGTTTGCAGGGATGTTCAATTCGCGTGGCCTGCGATGTCTCTAACCCACTGACTGGCGAGACGGGCGCTTCGTGGATTTTCGGCCCGCAAAAAGGAGCGACGCAAGCGATGATACTCGAGCTGGATCGTAATCTTGAGCACTATGCCGATGTCATTAAGCGAACCCTGCGCGTCGATGTCAAAGAGGTCGCCGGAGCCGGTGCCGCAGGCGGCATGGGCGCGGCGCTGATGGCATTTCTGAATGCTGAATTACGTAGTGGTATTGAGATTGTGACCCAGGCGCTGAATCTGGAAGAGCATATTCTTGACTGTTCGCTGGTGGTGACCGGTGAAGGACGGCTCGACAGTCAAAGCATTAGCGGTAAGGTGCCGGTCGGCGTCGCGAGCGTGGCGAAAAAATACCATAAGCCGGTGATTGGTATTGCCGGTAGCCTGGCCCGCGATGTCGGCGTGGTACATCAGTATGGCATCGACGCGGTATTCAGCGTGCTGACCACTATTACGAGCCTGGAGGAGGCCTTTCGCGGCGCGTCGGACAATATTTATCGCGCTTCACGGAATGTTGCCGCGACTTTGCAGGTCGGGATTGTGATGGAAGGATGACAACCGGCGGTAAACCTTTTATACTTCGCGCCGAAGCTGACCAGACAGTCGCCGCTTCGTCGTCGTCCTCTTCGGGGGAGACGGGCGGAGGGGAGGAAAGTCCGGGCTCCATAGGGCAGGGTGCCAGGTAACGCCTGGGGGGGAAACCCACGACCAGTGCAACAGAGAGCAAACCGCCGATGGCCCGCGCAAGCGGGATCAGGTAAGGGTGAAAGGGTGCGGTAAGAGCGCACCGCGCGACTGGTAACAGTTCGCGGCACGGTAAACTCCACCCGGAGCAAGGCCAAATAGGGGTTCACAAGGTACGGCCCGTACTGAACCCGGGTAGGCTGCTTGAGCCAGTGAGCGATTGCTGGCCTAGATGAATGACTGTCCACGACAGAACCCGGCTTATCGGTCAGCTTCCTCATTCACCGAAAACCCCCGTCAGTAATGGCGGGGGTTTTTGCTTATTGCATAGAAATAAAAAAAGATGACTGACTGTCCACGACGCTATCCCTAAAACAAAGCGGCTTAGCGGTTAGCTTCAACTCGTTCAATGAGCAATACCCTTTTTCACTAGTCATCATCGTACCCACCCAAGATACTTTCACCTCCGCCGCTCTGAAGCGGGACAATCACATCATCCATGAAGTCCTTTCTTTGATATTTCACAGACCGGATGAAAATCTACGAAATATTCATGCAACGAATATTTTGAAATTGCGTTTTATTTTTATTGAAAATAATTTCCTTGGTGTGGGCGTTATTTGTACAATAGATTACGTATGAGGGAAAATTCACAACAAGCAGAGGGACTTATGCAGCAATACACTAATGAACTTACCGCCGAAATACTGGCAGCCTTTGACCAGTCACCATTCACAGCTGAGCAGCTCGCGGAAATGAACGAAGAAGCCCGTAGCCTGATCGCTGAAAGAAATGACTACAACCTCGCTCATCCAGTTACAGCCGCTTATCTGGTCGCTACAGAAGGCAGCTTAACACGCGATGGAGGAACGGTTTTCAGTGAATACAACGGGCAGCAGATCGAAATTGAGGGCGGTGTACGGCTAAATGTTTCTCTTGTGGGTGATGAGGTTCGTTATCCGGATGGAGCCTCCGCGAAGATTAGCACCGGGGCAGGAAATACTTCTGGTGACTCCGTCGCTCTTGTTGGTAGTTCACTCGATAACGGCGACGAAATAATCAGTAGCCCTCAGGGAAGTGTCAGAAGGTCAGTCCGGGCCGGAGAATCCTTACCAGAAAACTTTCTGAAATAAGGCGGTCACTATGGCATCGGTAAACAGAGGCTGTACGGTTCACGGTAAAAATGTTGGGCTACACGGGGATAAAACCTCAACAGGCGCACAATGTATTGCCGCTCGCCCCGGTATGTCGGTCATGGGCAAGTTAAAACTCTACATTGGTGATAAGACCACACCTTGCCCGAAATGCGGGGAAGTAGGGGTAATTATTACCGGCGATCACCGACAAACGAATGGCGAAGCTGTCGCCGTAGATGGTTCGGTCATTCACTGCGATTGCCCGATGGGCTCAAACTTCCTTATCGCCCCCGGAACGGTGCAGGTCAATGATCCTTTCGGTGTTTTAGAACCACCAGTAAATAAAGCCGCCGCCGCCGCTGCGGCAGCGCTGAGTGCATTACCTGTCTTTGCAAAATCCTGTCTACGGGGGGAAGGTTGCACCGACGCAGGGACCGATCAGGAATCCGTTGATAATTTCGGTCATGCTGGCTATTACTGTGCAACTCCTCAAGCGGAACAACCAGAAGAAGAACCCGTTCAGCATGCACAGGCAGCAAAGAAACACAAACCAGCTGAACCAACACCACCACCAGAAGACAACCGCCCGTGGTATAAGCGCCTTTTCAGTTCCCCGGATACAACTAAAGCCGCTGTGACAGCAGGAACGGCAACAGCAAGAGCCGCGACAACTGCCGGGATTACGACAGGTGCGACGACTGAGGCCGGGTATGCGACATTGCAAAAAATCGGCGGGAACCTTACTGCCGCTGGTCGTTGGATTACGCCTAACCCCTCAACAGTTTTTCTATTCGGTATGTTCTACTCGCCAAAACTCAACAGCGACGAGCAGGACTATATCGACAGGATGCGCCTTGAACAGGCAGCACAGAAAAAAGAAGATGTTCCAACCCGCGTGCGTTTTCGCTGGGAGGCTGACCAGTACGGCACCATGAGACCGAAAGGATTCCACGTCAGCGCCAGAGGCGGGCGGGATAAAGTTCCGGTGCGTATGCTTCAGAAGAACACCACTACGGGGAATTACGAATTCTGGGAAGATGGTGCAACTAAACCGATTATTGTCTGGACACCAGATGATCCTGGATATGCTTCACCTTCCAACACTGGCAAGCAGGATAACGTCTACATTCCGCCGAACGTGCTGGTTTACCCGGAAAGTGAAATCGACAGCCCGTGGTCAACGGAAACACCCGCACCGGGAGAACGCTCCTTCCGGGATTATATTCTTGTACATCCAGCCGGGATCTTTGACCCAGTTTATATCTATCTAAACGCGGCTCACAAATACCATACACCTCCAAAAGAAAATCCGCCGTTGCCGGCATTCCCTGATGCAAAAAAAGCACAGGCTAAAACCCCTGTGAAAGGTGGTGGGAAATTGCGAAATAGATGGAAAGATTCTGAGGGGAAAATTTATGAATGGGATTCACAGCATGGCACAGTCGAGGTGTATGATCGTTCTGGTCGCAATCACTTAGGCGAGTTCAATCATATTACTGGAGAGCAAACAAAACCTGCTAATCCAACCAGAAAGGTGGAGAAATAATGATAGTTTACACAATTGATGCTTACAGCAAGGTAGATGAAAATTTACTTTTTGAAATCGATATACCAGAAAAAAATGCCAATAAATTAGCCGAAATTATGGGATTAAACGCTGAGGATAAAGCTGATTTCATGCATGGTATTGGTGTTTACAATATCAACAAAGAACAAGCCATTCTTTTGGAGGTATTGCTAGGTAGGACATTTTACTCCAGTGATCTTACCCTGCAACTTTCGGCTGGAGAAATTTGACACTTGGCTCAAAAAGCAAACCAGTCTAGCTGACCCAACCAGAAATGTAGAAAAGTGATGATAATCAATTCTGTGGAAGTACCGCTTCATGTTCAATGAATACACTGACCTGAAAAGTGCTCTTGGCCTCTCCAGCCGTTCAATCACTCATCGGTGGAATGAAACAGGCGTTAGCGATATCGAAGGTTACGCGACACACATCGAGAAGCTGGCGAAATACGTCAAATGGATGGAAACAGCCGGGAAGATCGGCATTGGCCTTTCAGCATTGGATACTGCCGCAAAGATCACTGAAGCCTGCACTGTGGGGCGAGATTGTGCGAAAACGTCATTTACCTCCATTGGTGAGTTTTCCGGTAGCCTAATCGGTGGTGCGATAGCTGGAAAAATTGCGGGTACAGCCGCAGCAAATACCGTCTGTACGATAGTGCTTGGCGCTGCAACCATAGAAGCCGCAGGTGCCGGAGCATTACTTTGTACGCTCGGCGTAAATGGCGCTATTGCATATGGGAGCGATAAAGCCACATCAGCGTTCGGTGGCTTCGTTGGTGAATCGCTATATGAGGTTACAAGCAATGACCATTAATGTTCTATTTAGCGCCAAGACAACAGTAATTATTGGAGCACTTGCTTTCGGCTTCGGTATAGCCAGTATCATAGCCTCAATTCTGAACAGGGATAGATTTAAAGAGATCTGCATCCTGTATAAAGAAAAATACGGTAGTTTGCCCGATGCTGTATTGCTGTTCGAGAACGTCAACACGCTTTATGTCAAAGTGGCATACAGCACAAAAGTGAGTTTTATATACGTGCCGCTGTTGTGGAATAAAAGCTCAATCCTGACCAAAAACGATGACAAGGACTTTATTCGTGGCCTACCAAAACGGCTTATTGGCCCGTTCTACGTGGAGATATACCTGGCGGTTGTCAGTCTGCTGTTTTTTATCATTGGTGTGTTACAAATGTTAGCAATTAGGCATGGCTGGGTGTGAAAGGAGCTTCACTCGGTGGGTTTGCTCTGTAACACAAACTGCGATACAGTCTGCGACACAAGACAACCCCTGCGCCGTAGATACCTGACGTATGGTTGAACGAAGCCGGCTTATCAGTCAGCTTCAACTCATTCAAAAACGCCCTGCGCAGGATAAGCTAAGCAGGGCTTTTTGCTATTTCCGAAGGTGACCGTTCAGGCGGCGCTTTCTTCATCCTGAATCCGCATCTCGGCTTCTGAGACAATGGCTTCCAGTTCGCTGAGCATCTGTTCATAACCAAAACTGACGACCTGCGTTGGCTCCGTTAACAGCGGCTCGGGCGACGATACGACTTTCTTTGCTTTCTTCTTATGCTTACTCACTGACAGACTCCATGACTCCCGTTATTACACCGGTAAATCTATCAGTAAAGCGCGCAACGGCGTGTCGGCAACGAGGGTAATGTTAGCTTCGTCACGAATAAACGCTCCGTCACCGCAGGTCAGGGCCTGTTTTTCTTCTTCATTGGCGACCGCATGCACCGTTCCATGGATCGATTGCAGGTAGGCGCGCGGTCCGTGGAGCCGGACATCAACCTGTTCGCCTTTGGCGAGATCGAGATGGTGGATCCACACCTGCTGACGCAGCTGTAAACTGTTTTGCGCGCCGTCAGGCGACGCGAGCAGCTGTTGCCCGCTACCGGCGATAGCCATTTTCTGCACCAGCGGATTTTCTCGCTGCGGGCAGGCATCCAGCCACAGCTGCATCCGCGTCAGCGAACCGTCTTTACTCAGATTGTGCTCGCTGTAACTCACCCCAGGCTGAGTGGATATCAGCAGCGCTTCACCGGCCTTTGCCTGCACATGGTTGCCGTCACTGTCACGATATTCCGCTTCCCCTTCCAGAATCAGGTTCAGGATATCGACTTTCGGGTAGGTACGCGGTTGAAACGACGCGCCGGGTGCCAGAACTTCCTGGTTGAGGACGCGTAAAGACGCGTAACCTAACAGTTTAGGGTCAAAGTAGTGTCCAAAGGAAAAGGTGTAGCGGGCCTGCAGCCAGCCGAAATCTGCTTGTCCGCATTGTTTGGCTGTTCGGGTAGTAATCATTTTCTTGACCTCTCTTTACACTAAATCAATGGTAAAGGTATGGACGCTGTATTGTTAGCCAGATATTCTGCCCGGTATATTCAAATTTCCTGAATGAGAGTGCTATGGCCAGAGAGAGAGCATTAACGCTGGAAGCGTTACGCGTAATGGACGCTATCGACAGGCGCGGGAGCTTTGCTGCTGCGGCTGATGAACTCGGACGAGTGCCCTCTGCCCTCAGCTACACCATGCAAAAGCTGGAAGAGGAGCTGGATGTGGTGCTGTTTGACCGCTCAGGACATCGGACAAAATTCACCAACGTTGGGCGGATGTTACTGGAACGCGGGCGCGTGTTGCTGGAAGCGGCCGATAAACTCACTACCGATGCCGAAGCGCTTTCGCGCGGCTGGGAAACGCATCTGACCATCGTGACCGAAGCCCTGGTACCGACCCTGGACTTTTTCCCGCTGATTGAGAAGCTGGCAACCAAATCAAATACCCAGCTGTCGGTGCTTACCGAAGTGCTGGCCGGCGCGTGGGAGCGGCTGGAACAGGGGCGCGCGGATATTGTGGTCGCCCCGGACATGCATTTTCGTTCCTCATCGGAGATTAACTCTCGCAAACTCTATTCGGTGCTGAACGTCTATGTCGCTGCGCCGGATCACCCCATTCACCAGGAGCCGGAGCCGCTTTCCGAGGTGACGCGGGTAAAATATCGCGGCGTGGCGGTGGCCGATACCGCCCGCGAGCGTCCGGTTCTGACGGTACAGCTCCTCGACAAACAGCCGCGCTTGACGGTCAGTACCATTGAAGATAAACGTCAGGCTCTGCTGGCAGGGCTGGGGGTGGCGACGATGCCCTATCCGCTGGTCGAGAAAGACATCGCCGAAGGGCGCTTACGGGTTGTCAGCCCGGAATATACCAATGAAATCGACATCATTATGGCGTGGCGCCGCGACAGCATGGGCGAAGCGAAGTCATGGTGTCTGCGCGAGATCCCTAAGCTGTTTGCCGGGAAATAAATCCGCTATGCGCTCCTTCCGCGGGAGGAGCGCATCTTTCACGATGACAGGGGTTTGGGATCCGGCCCGAAACGGTTGTTGCCGGGCGTACCGTTCTGGCAATTGAAGAGCAGGATGATAAGCCAGCCAATAACCGGAATCAGCAGCAGCAACAGCCACCACGCCGAGCGATCCGTATCGTGTAAACGGCGAAACTGCACCGCCCACCATGGTAAAAAGACCAGCACGCCATAAATCGTCGTCAGGATGCCTTCACCTCCTGCGCGTTGCCATCCCAGCATTTTATCGATGATGCTCAGTACGCCGGTCAGGATGATGTTGACCAGAATAAACATCCAGTACTCTTTGCGGCGTGCGCGGCCGCCAAATCCAATATAGTTTCTCAGTACTTTTAAATACCAGTCCATTTTTACGCCTCGGTTAACGGTCAATCACTTGTTTTTAAAGCGATCGCAATAAGAATAGACGTGAATAGCAGACGGGTAAATATTCAGCATCTGAAAATATCGGGCGCCGGGAATGGCGCCCGGCAGGTTAGCGGAACAGACGATCCCGGCCGTGCGGCTCGCTGAGATCCTGATGAGGTCCGACGGAGATAATCCCGGTTGGGTTTATCGTTTTATGGCTGCGATAGTAGTGGTTGCGGATGTGGGGAAAACTCACTGTTTCCGCAATGCCCGGTATCTGGTAGATATCGCGCAGGAAACCATACAGATTGGGGTAATCGCTGATACGGCGTTTGTCGCACTTAAAGTGGGTCACGTAGACCGGGTCGAAACGCACGAGGGTTGTCCACAGACGAATATCGGCCTCGGTCAACTGGCTACCCGTCAGATAGCGATGCTGGCCCAGAATTTGTTCCAGGCGCTCCAGCGAGGTGAACACGGCATCGACCGCTTCATCATAGGCCTGCTGGCTGGTGGCGAACCCGGCTTTATAGACGCCGTTATTGACGTTGTCGTAGATCCAACCGTTAAGCGCATCGATCTCTTCGCGCAGCGCGGGCGGGTAGTAATCGCCGGCGGTGGCGCCGAGGCCGTCAAAGGCGGTGTTGAACATGCGGATGATTTCAGCCGACTCATTACTGACGATCGTATGCTGCTTTTTATCCCACAGCACCGGCACCGTGACGCGTCCGGTGTAGTGCGGATCGGCGTGCAGGTAGAGCTGATAGAGGAATTCATGTTGATACAGCGTATCGCCGGTCGCCTCGGGAAAATCGTCGTCGAAAGTCCAGCCGTTTTCCAGCATCAGGGGGTGTACTACCGAGACGGAAAGGAAAGGATCCAGACCTTTGAGCTTGCGCAGAATTAACGTGCGGTGCGCCCACGGGCAGGCGAGGGATACGTACAGATGATAGCGATCTTTTTCTGCAGCAAAGCCGCCGTCGCCGGAAGGGCCCGGTGCGCCATCGGCAGTCAGCCAGTTACGGAAGGCTGAAACGGAACGCTTGAAACGCCCTCCGGTGGATTTGGTGTCGTACCAGGTATCGTGCCAGACGCCGTCGATTAATTGTCCCATTTTTTCCTCCTTCAGGCTTCAGATAGCAAAAGCGAGGAGATATCTCCTCGCTTTGTTCTTCACTCAGTATAGTGCGCTTACCACTTTTTATTCAGCACGCGGTCGATGCTGAATGCGCCTGGACCGGTAATGGCCAGCAGCAGGAAACCGCCTGCGATGGTCAGGTTTTTCATGAACATCAGTGAGTTCACGCCTTCAGCAAAGTTGCTGTGAAACAGGAACGCGGTCAGCAGGGTGAAGCCTGCGGTGAACAGCGCGGTGGTACGCGTCAGGAAACCGAACAGAATCGCCAGACCGCCGCCGAACTCCAGCAGAATGGTTAACGGCAGTAATGCGCCCGGTACGCCCATGGCTTCCATATATTGTTGAGTACCCGCATAACCGGTGATTTTTCCCCAACCTGCGGTGATAAACAGGATTGGCATCAGAATGCGTGCTACCAGTACACCAACATCTTCTAATTTTTTCATTTCTTACTCCAGAAAACCCAAAGGGCGGCGATTTTGTTTTTTGGTGCAATCCTGCGTAGTTACGCGGGTTTGCTGTCGATGGAGAGAATAGTAGCGAGGCTCGAAAAGAATTGTTAGCAAGGAAAACTGTAGATCTTCATCAAAGATTCTGAGTGATTGCGAGCGGCAGACAGCGGTAACCTGGGCAATGAGCAGGGATGACCGCCGTCGCCGGCGGTCGCCGTGGCGATGAAGAGCCGCGTCATGCACGGAGGCATTTACGCCGCGGAACAAAGAAAGTAGGGGACGGGAAGAGGTTTAGAGGGATGATGTCTGGCGCAGCAGGCGTTTTGCCATGCGCCAGGTGCTCCAGAGACCGAAGCCGCGTTTAGTCCAGCGTAGTAAAAAGCGCGGATGACGAACGGACCAGACGGCCATCAGACCACTGCCGACCACCGCCCAGGAGCGCAGGTGCTGGAAGGTTTGCCAGCCGCGGTCTAACGGGGCGGTCGCGTCAAGCCAGTCGCGGCGGCTGGCGATTAAATCCAGCCGCTGCTGTTGGATCTCGCGCAACAGCAGCGCTTTGCGCTGCTCGCGTTGCTGTTTACTGCTCATCGGCGTTCTTCCTCCAGCAGCGCGCGGTCTTCCGCCAGCTCTTTGCGCGTCAAGCGCAGGAAAGTCGAACGGCGGGCTTTACGCAGCGTCCAGATGCCGCCAGTTAATGCGCTGAGAAGCAGCACGGCGGTGGTCGCAATCATCACATACAGCCGATACTGGGGATCGATGGCCCAGATTATCAGAACCAGCAGGCTCATCAGGCCAAAGGCGGCAAACAGCAGCGTCAGCCCCAGCATCAAAAACAGCTGGAAGAGGTTCGCCTTCTCTTCTTCCAGCTCCACGACCACCAGGCGCAGGCGCGTTTCCACCATTTCAACCAGCAGCGTCATGATCCGCTGGCCAATACCGAAAACGCTCTTGCCCGGTCCCTGCGTGTATTGAGAATCCGCCATAATTAACGACGCGTCAGCAGGACACCCAGCACCAGCCCGACGGCTGCGCCAATACCTACACCGGTCCACGGATTTTCGCGGACGTACTCGTCGGCGCGGGCGGCGGTTTCACGCGTTTGTCGGACGATGGCATCGCTGGTTTCACCCAAACGGACGCGGCTTTCCTTCAGCGCGCTTTCTGCCTTGCTACGCAGTTTGCCAATCTCTTCTTTTGACTTATCCGTGGAGGAGTTCAGCACTTCTTCCAGGGTATCAGCCAGAGTCTTCAGTTCTGCACGCAGATCGTCTGCAACGTTGTCTTTAGGCATCTTTCTCTCCTGTAGAGTGGGTCCATAACGTAAAAAGTAACTCACTAGTAATCACGCGACTCGAGCGTTTTCAGCTCTTGCTGCGCTTCATCAAGTTTGTGCTGGCGCTTGCTGATTTTATCCGCATCACCTTTTTTCCGGGCTTCCTTCAGGTCGCGCTGACGTTCAGCAATCTCTTCACGCTGTCTGGCGATTTTTTGCTGATGAGCGGCTCTGAGCTGGCTGTCGCTGCAGTTTGCTTTGACCTGGCTGAGTGCCTTATTCAGGCCATCGATACGGCTCTGATTGTGGTGTTTTTCAGCGTAGCTAATCTCACGCTTAATATCCTGCTCTTTTTCCTGACAGGGAGTGTTGGCAAAGGCGCTGGCGCTAAGCGAACCCAGGACCAGCAGCAGAGCTATGCGGTATTTCATGAATGCTACCTTCCATTGTGTGAGGGCATACCGGGAGATATGCCCGATCCAGTCGATAAACGTCAGCCCGGCGGCTCCCGCAGTCTTAAGCATAGTAAGTAAAACGAGAAACCACCAAACTGCGTGAAAATATTCAGAATTTTGGCTGGTTATCCAAATCTGTGTGGCGCATCGCGCAGACGGGAGAGCCATGCTGTCGGCGTATTCTCGTCCTCCAGCAAAGCAATAATATAACCATGTGGCAGGGCGCGGCCCAACACTTCTTTTGCGGCGATGCCCTGGGCGTTGGAATCAAATTTAATCAACAGGCCGTCTTCTTGCGGAGTGATACTTTTAAAACGAATCCCGTTGGCGTCAAGATGATGCCAGACGGAAAAACCGTCAGGTATGCTAACGCTCCGGGAGACAGGGTGGATAGTCAGGGTTGATTCCTGTTGCTGCGCCGCCAGCCATAGCCAGATCAGCGCGCACAAAAAAACAGAACCGCCCAGCAGCCAGCTAATCCGGCATCGGGAGAGGCTTTTTATGGCCATCATCAGCTCCGGCTTCTGTATTTTTTCTTCCACAGGACCACTAACGAGCCGATTAAGCCAAATACCAGCAGCACGACCGGCAGCAGCATCAGGCAGGACATCAGCTGATCCTCATATTTGAGGAACACCGGGGTTTTACCCAGCAGGTAACCCAGGGAAGTCAGAATCAGAACCCACAGCAGACCGCTCATCCAGTTAAAGAACTGGAAGCGGGCATTGCTCAGACCTGAAAGTCCGGCAATAGTCGGCAGCAGCGTACGAACGAAAGCGATAAAACGGCCCATCAACAGGGCGGAGAGCCCGTGTTTATGAAACAGGTGATGCGCGCGCTGGTGGTAGTGGGAGGGCAAATGTGAAAGCCAGTTTTGCACAATCCGCGTATTGCCGAGCCAGCGGCCCTGAATATAGCTGAGCCAACACCCCAGGCTGGCTGCCGTCGTCAGCAGAAGCAGGGTTTCCGGAAAACCCATTGCGCCTTTAGCTATCAGAACGCCGACCAGCACCAGCAGGCTGTCGCCGGGTAAAAAGGCGGCGGGAAGCAGGCCGTTTTCAAGGAATAAAATCATAAATAAGGCAAAATAAAGCATGCCAATCATGGAGGGATTCGCGAGGGTCTCGTAGTCCTGGCTCCATAAAGCATTCAACAATTGGGTTAATAGTTCCATTCACGATTCCTGGTACAGCGGTTAACGTTATGCCTGAACGCAGTGTGTATAGCGATATAGATTCTTATTCGATTAGGGTCGCTGTCGGTGCGTTCTGAACGGTTCCCTGTTAAAAGTGAAATCAGCGCAAGCTCGCTTCAGAACGTCAAAATGCATCTAATTGTAACAAATGCACTGAGTTTACGTCAGAAAAATTGCAGTCAGATGCGGGTTGATTTTGCTGATTGCGGCGGCGGGTGGCGAGTGTCTTTACACAGGCTGACACTATAGATGTTTGCTTACCCTGGCGGGGTTGCGGGCAGGCGCTGGCCGCCTGCCTGAAATGAAGATAACCGCTTATTTTGCGCCGTTGGCGGCGGTATCGAGGTGAACGACCGGATTTTCTGCAAACAAATAGCGGTCGGCATTGAATTCAAAATCGTCGCTGGTTTCGTTGAACAACATCAGCTTAGTGTTCTCCAGGTGCTGCCACATGGCCAGTTTCGCCGCGTGCGGATCTTTGCGAATCAGCGCCTTCAGAATTTGGTCATGATCGTCGCACCAGTTATCCACCGTGCGCAGGTCGATATGGTCATGGAGCTTTTTCCAGTACGGGTTATGCACGCGCTGGGTCCACATTTTTTCAACAATAGCGGCTAATGCCGTATTTTGCGTCGCCAGGGCCACCTGGACGTGAAACTGGAGATCCCATTCCGAATCGCGGAAACATTTCTCTTTACGCGCCTTCTCCTGAATCTCCATCAGCTTCATGATGTCCTGCTTGGTCACCTGGGTGGCGGCGAATTCGGCAATATTGCTTTCAATCAGCTGACGCGCCTGCAGCAGCTCAAAGGGACCGTAGCTGGCGAACTCCAGGGTTTCATCAACCGCCTGCTGATGCTTCGGATGGTTGGAGATGACGTGGATGCCGGAGCCCTTGCGCACCTCCACATAGCCTTCCACTTCCAGCATGATAATGGCTTCGCGAACCACGGTGCGGCTGACGCTCTTTTCATCGGCGATAAAACGCTCTGCAGGCAGCTTATCGCCCACAAGGTAGACACCTTGTTCAATGCGCGCCTTCAGCTCGGCAGCAAGCTGCTGATACAAACGACGCGGTTCTGTGATTTCCATATTCACTCCCGGAAGATGGCGACAATATTGGATTTGTTATACCACTTTTACCCGCATCTCACCACATTAAGGCATGAAAAAGCCGCCTTCGAAGAGGCGGCCTGGTCAACCTTTCTCACTATATCAGGGCTAGTTTTGCGTCGCCGGCTTAGTCGTTTTGAGCGGTGGGGCGTCGTCATCGGCCGACTTGTTCTTCAGAACGGTCCAGATGACAAGGGCGCCCAGCAGATCGAAGACCGCCAGTACGGCGAACAGCGGGCTGAAACCGATGGTATCCGCCAGAGCGCCAACCACCAGGGCGAACATGGTGCTCGCCATCCAGGCCGCCATACCGGTCAGGCCGTTTGCCGTAGCCACTTCGTTACGGCCAAATACGTCAGAAGAGAGCGTAATCAGCGCTCCGGACAGCGCCTGGTGTGCAAAGCCGCCGACGCACAGCAGGGCGATAGCCACGAACGGGCTGGTAAACAGGCCGATCATCCCCGGGCCAATCATCAGCAGTGCGCCCATGGTCACGACCATTTTACGCGACACAATCAGGTTAACCCCAAACCAGCGCTGGAACAGCGGCGGCAGATAGCCACCAACAATGCAGCCCAGATCGGCAAACAGCATTGGCATCCACGCGAACATGGCGATTTCTTTCAGGTTAAAGCCATAGACTTTAAACATGAACAGCGGGATCCAGGCGTTGAAGGTCCCCCAGGCTGGCTCGGCCAGGAAGCGCGGCAGGGCGATGCCCCAGAACTGGCGGTTGCGCAGGATCTGCCACGGCGACATTTTCTTGCTGTTGTTGGTCTGGTGCTGTGATTCCTGACCGCCGATGATGTAGTCGCGCTCTTCGGTGGTTAATTTTTTCTGGTCGCGGGGGTGTTTATAGAAGACCAGCCACGCCATTGCCCAGATAAAGCTTAAGACACCGGAGATAATAAACGCCATCTGCCAGCTGTGCATTACAATCGCCCAGACCACCAGCGGCGGGGCGATCATCGCGCCGATTGAAGAGCCGACGTTGAAGTAACCCACGGCAATAGAACGTTCTCTTGCCGGGAACCATTCGGAGCTGGCCTTCAGGCCTGCCGGGATCATCGCCGCTTCCGCTGCGCCGACCGCGCCACGAGCCAGCGCTAATCCGCCCCAACTGCCCGCCAGCGCCGTTGAACCACAGAAAACGGCCCACGCGATAGCGAAGAAGGCATAGCCGATCTTCGTGCCCAGTACATCAAGGACGTAGCCCGCCACCGGCTGCATGACGGTATAAGCAGCTGAATAGGCTGCGATGATATAGGAATACTGTTGGGTGGAGATGTGTAACTCTTCCATCAGAGTTGGCGCAGCCGCAGCCACAGTGTTACGTGTCAGGTAACCCAGCACGGTGCCCATTGTCACCAGTGCGATCATGTACCAACGTAACCCTTTAATTTTACGCATGTAAAACCTCATCGTTTGTTATATCTCCGCAGCGCGTGCGGCCATCTTCAAACCCTGTAGCAGGGTTGAGAAGGAGAAACGGAGGGCCCAGCAGGGAAAACCCATATGGCCCGAACCTTGCCATTAATTGTTTTGCTCAATTCGGTATCCATACCGGTCAATGCGATGTAATGAATCATCGCCAGTACATTCCTGTGGTTTATATGTTGCGACGGCAGAAAGATAACTTGTCATACAACTTTAAAGGTTGAGTACTGTCACAAAAGTGGGAAAGTTCATGGGGGTATTATTTCTTGCGAGCAAAGCCAGTACTGGCGCGGCTTGCGCAAGGGTTTACGCCAGAAAGGAGACTTTTTTTGTCAGCGTTTATTGATCTAACTCACGAAAAAGATTTCGGCCTGTGGAAATTGGTGTGATAACTTTGTCAGCATGATCGTCAATCATCTGAAGGGCTCCTCAATGGGGCGAAGAGGAAATGAAAATGACACCATTTATGACCGAAGATTTTCTGCTTGATACCGAGTTTGCCCGCCGTTTGTACCACGACTACGCCAAAGACCAGCCGATTTTCGACTATCACTGCCACCTGCCGCCGCAGCAGATTGCCGAAAATTATCGCTTTCAAAATCTGTATGACATCTGGCTGAAAGGCGACCACTACAAATGGCGCGCGATGCGCACCAATGGCGTGGCCGAGCGCCTGTGTACCGGCGATGCCTCGGACCGCGAGAAGTTTGACGCATGGGCGGCAACCGTACCGCATACGATCGGCAACCCGCTTTATCACTGGACACATCTGGAGCTGCGCCGCCCGTTTGGTATTACCGGTAAGCTGCTCTCCCCGTCCACCGCGGATGAAATCTGGAATCAGTGTAACGATCTGCTGGCCCAGCAGAGCTTCTCCGCCCGCGGCATCATGACGCAAATGAACGTGAAAATGGTCGGCACCACCGATGATCCGATTGATTCGCTGGAACATCATGCGGCGGTGGCGAAAGAGACGACCTTCACCACCAAAGTGCTACCAAGCTGGCGTCCGGATAAAGCGTTCAACATTGAGCAGGCGACGTTTAACGACTATATGGCGAAGCTGGGTGAAGTCTCGGATACCGATATCCGTCGCTTTGCCGATCTGCAGGCTGCGCTGATGAAACGTCTGGATCACTTCGCCGCGCACGGCTGTAAAGTCTCCGATCATGCGCTGGATGTGGTGCTGTTTGCCGAAGCCAGCGAAGCCGAACTCGATAGCATCCTTGCTCGCCGCCTGGCCGGTTCAGCGTTGAATGAGCATGACGTTGCGCAGTTTAAAACGGCCGTGCTGGTCTTCCTCGGCGCAGAATACGCCCGTCGTGGCTGGGTGCAGCAGTATCACATTGGCGCGCTGCGCAACAATAACCAGCGTCAGTTCAAACTGTTAGGGCCGGATGTTGGCTTTGATTCCATCAACGATCGTCCAATGGCGGAAGCGCTGTCCCGTCTGCTGAGCAAGCAGAATGAAGAAAACCTGCTGCCGAAAACCATTCTTTACTGCCTGAATCCGCGCGATAACGAAGTGCTGGGTACGATGATCGGCAACTTCCAGGGAGAAGGGATGCCGGGCAAGATGCAGTTCGGCTCCGGCTGGTGGTTCAACGATCAGAAAGACGGCATGGAGCGTCAGCTGACCCAGCTGGCTCAGCTTGGTCTGCTCAGCCGTTTCGTCGGCATGCTGACCGACAGCCGCAGCTTCTTGTCCTACACCCGTCATGAGTATTTCCGCCGCATTCTGTGCCAGATGATCGGCCGCTGGGTTGCCGCGGGCGAAGCGCCGGCGGATATTCAGCTGCTCGGCGAGATGGTGAAAAATATCTGCTTTAACAATGCGCGTGATTACTTCGCGATTGAATTGAATTAAGACCAGAGGCCGGTTGTTATGCAATACATTAAAATCCATTCGCAGGATAACGTTGCTGTCGCGTTAGCAGATATGGCGGCGGGTACCCAGGTCACCATTGATGATGATGCAGTTACCTTAAGCCAGGACGTGGTACGTGGTCATAAGTTCGCGCTACGCGCGATTGCGAAGGGTGAAAACGTCATCAAGTATGGTCTGCCCATTGGTCATGCGCTGGCGGATATTGCGCCTGGGGAGCATATTCATGCCCATAATACGCGAACCAACCTGAGCGACCTTGACGAGTATCGCTATCAACCGGATCTTGCCGGGCCGTCGGCGCAGCCGGCCGACCGCGACGTGCAGCTCTATCGTCGTGCTAACGGTGAGGTCGGGGTGCGCAATGAACTCTGGATCCTGCCGACCGTCGGCTGTGTCAACGGTATCGCCCGTCAGATTCAGAACCGGTTTCTGAAAGAGACCAACGAAGCGGAAGGCACCGATGGCGTCTTCCTCTTCAATCACACTTACGGCTGCTCGCAGCTGGGGGATGATCACATCAATACCCGTACCATGTTGCAAAACATGGTGCGTCACCCGAACGCCGGGGCCGTGCTGGTGATTGGCCTCGGTTGCGAGAACAACCAGGTCGACGCGTTCCGCGAAACCCTTGGCGAGTTCGATCCGCAGCGCGTTCACTTTATGATCTGCCAGAAGCAGGACGACGAAGTGGAAGCGGGAGTGGAGCATCTGCATCAGCTTTATGAGGTGATGCGTCACGACAGACGTGAGCCAGGCAAACTGAGTGAGCTGAAGTTTGGCCTCGAGTGCGGCGGTTCAGATGGCCTGTCGGGGATTACCGCGAACCCGATGCTGGGACGCTTCTCGGATTACCTGATAGCCAACGGTGGCACCACTGTGCTGACGGAAGTTCCGGAAATGTTCGGCGCCGAGCAGCTGCTGATGAGCCACTGCCGCGATGAAAAGACCTTCGACAAGCTGGTGACGATGGTCAATGACTTTAAGCAGTACTTCATTGCGCATAACCAGCCGATTTACGAGAACCCGTCGCCGGGGAATAAGGCGGGCGGGATCACCACGCTGGAGGATAAGTCGCTGGGCTGTACGCAGAAAGCGGGCTCCAGCGAGGTGGTGGATGTCCTGCGCTATGGCGAACGTTTAAAAGTGCATGGCCTCAACCTGCTGAGCGCGCCGGGCAACGATGCGGTGGCCACCAGCGCGCTGGCCGGCGCGGGCTGTCATATGGTGCTGTTCAGCACCGGTCGCGGCACGCCTTACGGCGGTTTCGTGCCGACGGTGAAAATCTCGACCAACAGCGAGCTGGCGGCGAAAAAGAAACACTGGATCGATTTCGACGCCGGCCAACTGATTCACGGTAAAGCGATGCCTCAACTGCTGGAAGAGTTCGTGGATACCCTCGTTGATATCGTCAATGGCAAACCGACCTGCAATGAGCGTAATGACTTCCGTGAGCTGGCTATCTTTAAGAGTGGCGTAACGTTGTAGGAACCCGCTATTATCCCCTGCCGTTGCCCCTGGTCTGTTGAGGGTAGCATTATCGTTGCTGTTAAAAACGGCGTTTCATAATATGGAGCGCCGTTTGTTTGTGTATTTCCTGATAAGGACTTCCCATGACCGCGTATTGGCTGGCCCAGGGCGTTGGCGTCATCGCCTTTCTGATCGGTATCACCACTTTTATCAATCGCGACGAGCGTCGATTTAAACTACAGCTGGCGGTCTATAGCGCAACCATCGGCGTGCACTTCTTTTTGATGGGAGCGTACCCGGCGGGGATAAGCGCCGAGCTGAATACCATACGAACCCTTGTCTCGATGCGTACCCGTAAGCTCTGGGTGATGGCCGTTTTTATTGTGCTCACGCTGGTGTTTGGACTGGCAAAAATCCAGCATGCGATGGAGCTATTGCCCATTATTGCGACGCTTGCCAGCACCTGGGCACTCTTTCGCTGTCGGGGGCTGACCGTTCGCTGTGTGATGTGGTGTGCGACCGCCTGCTGGGTTATGCATAACTTCTGGCTGGGGTCGATCGGCGGCACGTTAATTGAAGGGAGCTTTCTGGTGATGAACGGCCTGAATATCGTGCGCTTCCGGCGGATGCAAAAGCGTGGTATCGATCCGTTTAAAGTGGAAAGGAGCGTGCAGGAAGAGACCCCTCCTGCGCGCTAAATGCGGCGGTTTTGTCCGCCATCGTCCATATTTGCCAGGCCTGCGGGAGCAACGGGCCGGGTGAAAACGGTCTCCCCCGGCCATGTTGTCGCTGATTACCGCTGTTTTTGCTTGTCGTGTTGCTGATTGACCCAGGCGTTAATCAGCAGCGTCAGCGCCAGAATACCGCCAACCACGCCGAGCGAGACGCCAATCGGGATATGGTAGACGTCGACGATCAGCATCTTGATACCGATAAAGACCAGAATGATCGACAGACCATATTTCAGCATGGAGAAGCGCTCTGCGACGCCAGCCAGCAGGAAGTACATGGCGCGCAGGCCGAGGATCGCGAACAGGTTCGACGTCAGCACGATAAACGGATCGGTGGTGACGGCGAAGATTGCCGGGATACTATCGACCGCGAAAATCACGTCGCTCAGTTCGACCAGGATCAGCACCAGCAGCAGCGGCGTGGCGAACAGGACGCCGTTTTGCCGCGTAAAGAAGCGCTCGCCTTCAATCTTATCGGTCATCCGCAGGTGGCTGCGGATCCAGCGTACCAGCGGTTTGTCGCCGATGTCGGCATCATCCTCTTTCGCCAGCGCCATCTTCACGCCGGTAAACAGCAGGAAAGCGCCGAAGAGATAGAGCAACCACTCGAACTGGGAAATGAGCCAGCTGCCGCCAAAGATCATTCCCGTACGCAGCACGATCGCGCCCAGTACGCCGTAAACCAGTACCCGGCGCTGCAGCGCAGGCGGCACGGAGAAGTAGCTGAACAGCATCAGCCAGACAAAGACATTGTCCACGGCCAGCGCTTTTTCAATCAGATAGCCGGTAAGGAAAGCCAGCGCCTGCGGATCGGCGACGGCGCGGCCTGCGGTTTGCGCCAGATACCACCAGAAAGCGGCGTTAAAGAGAAGGGAGAGCGTGACCCAGAGAATTGACCAACCCGCGGCCTGTTTCATGGTCATGCCATGCGCCCCACGCCGTCCCTGAAGAAGCAGATCGATGGCTAACATGATCACCACGATCACGGCGAATCCGCCCCATAACAACGGTGTGCCGACAGTATTCATTACTTAATTCCTTACATAAAAACAAAACGGCTGACGTCGGAAGACGGCAGCCGTTGCGTGTTTATGCATAGACCTCGCCTTCCGGCAAGGTCTCACTTACAACAATAAAAGAAGCGCGCGATAACGGCAGGACCTTTTATTATTGCCCGGCGACCGGATGCGGCTTTGCACGCATCGTAATGACGATCCACCGGCAAGGAAGTTACTCCCCTTTGCAGGTAACAAAATATGACAAGGGATAAATGGCGTCAATGGTGGCTGACGCTCCCTTTACACTCTTTTACGCCACCTGCGGATTATCCGCCGGGAATACGACGCCGGTCTGGCGGCGTATTTCACTCAGCAGCTTCGCCGTAATGCGGCTGACTTCCAGCCCCGGGTGAACAACCTGGTTGTTCTCCACCAGACGTGCAAACTCTTCTGCCTCGTACAGCATGGTATTGATATGCTGCGGCTGCGTCAGATCCTGAGCCTTCCCGCCGCGTGGGATGAAACAGATCTTCTGGCACTCGGAGATTTTTTCGATCGTCAGCGCACCGGCTTCGCCCTGAATTTCGCTTGGCAGCGTGGAGTCGCTCACTTTGGAGTGGTGCAGGGTGACGTCAAAATCGGCGTAGTTCAGGATCACGCTGCCCTGGGCATCAACGCCGCTGTCCAGCAGGCTGGCGCTGGCGTGAACCGCGCGCGGCTCGCCCCACAGCGCCACCGCCGAGGCCAGACAATAGAAACCGATATCCATAATCGAGCCGTTCGAGAAGGCCGGGTTGAAGGTGTTCGGGTTCTCACCGTCGAGATAGCGCTGATAGCGGGAGGAGTACTGGCAGTAGTTGATAAACGCTTTATGCAGTTTACCTACCTTGCCGAGCGACTGTTGCAGCAGCAGAAAATTCGGCAGGCTGGCGGTCTTGAAGGCTTCGAACAGCACCACCTGGTTTTCGCGAGCGATACGGATAGCGTCTTCGACTTCCCGCAGGTTTGAGGCCAGCGGTTTTTCGCAAATTACGTGCTTTTTATGGCTCAGAAACAGCTTTGTTTGCGGGAAGTGCAGGGAGTTCGGGCTGGCAATGTACACCGCGTCGACGGCATCGCTTTGCGCCAGCTCGTCCAGCGAGGTAAACAGCTGCTCGACGGGATAATCGCTGGCAAAGGCCTGCGCTTGTTCAAGACTGCGGGAGTAAATGGCGGTGAGTTTATATTTGCCCGTTTCATGGGCGGCATCGACAAACTGTTTTGTTATCCAGTTTGTGCCAACAACAGCGAAACGTATCATAAACGTTAACGAACTCCGTTAAAGGGGACCTTGGGCCACTCTAACATGCCATCATGACAAAACCAGTGCGCGACTACGCAGAACGATTTAACGAAAGATGCGTCAGCCACAGACGGGTATCGAACTCCAGCTGGTGGTACTGCGGCTCCATATAGCAACACAGTTGATAGAAGGCCTTGTTGTGCTCCTTCTCTTTAAGGTGCGCCAGCTCATGCACCACGATCATGCGTAAAAATGCCTCCGGCGCATCGCGGAACACCGTCGCCACCCGGATTTCGGCTTTCGCTTTCAGCTTACCGCCCTGAACCCGCGAAATGGCGGTATGCAGACCTAGCGCGTTATTCAGGACGTGGATCTTACTGTCGTACATCACCTTATTGACCGGCGCCGAGCCGCGCAAATAGCGGGTTTTCAGATCCTGGGTGTATTGATATAGCGCCTTATCGTTATTGACGTCATGGCCTTCCGGGTAGCGTTTCTGCAGGACCGCCCCCAGGCGCTGTTCGGCAATCAATGTGCGGACCTGAGAAAGTAAATTCTCCGGATAGCCCTGCAGGTAAGTGAGTTGACTCATGACGGCTCCAGATAAAAGATCTTCACATCCTCCTTCAGGCTGCATCGGCGCATCTTGAATGATTTTGTGTATAAAAAGGGTATACTCACGCACCCTTTCAGGGATAACGCCGAAATTTTACCACTCAGGAGGGCCGATGAGCCACTTAGACAACGGTTTCCGTTCACTGACACTAAAACGTTTTCCAGAAACGGATGACGTTAACCCGCTACTGGCGTGGGAAGCGGCGGATGAATATCTGCTGCAGCAGTTGGATGACACGGAGATTAACGGCCCGGTCCTGATTTTCAACGATACCTTTGGCGCACTGAGCTGCGCGCTGGCGGAGCATACGCCGTTTAGCATCGGCGACTCTTACCTCACCGAACTCGCCACGCGTGAGAATTTACGCCATAACGATATTGCGGAATCCAGCGTCAAGTTTCTCGACAGCACCGCGGAGTATCCGTCGGTGCCAGGCGTTGTCCTGATGAAAGTGCCGAAAACGCTGGCCTTGCTCGAGCAGCAGCTGCGCGCGCTGCGCCAGGTCGTGACGCCGCAAACCCGCATTATCGCCGGCGCAAAGGCGCGCGATATCCATACTTCTACGCTGGAGCTGTTTGAGAAAGTGCTGGGGCCGACTACTACCACTCTGGCCTGGAAGAAAGCCCGCCTGATCAACTGTACTTTCAGTAAGCCAGAACTTGCCGATGCGCCGCAGACGCTGAGCTGGAAGCTGGAGGGGACCGACTGGACCATTCACAACCACGCGAACGTGTTCTCCCGCACCGGGCTGGATATCGGCGCGCGATTCTTTATCGAACACCTGCCGGCGGATCTTGAAGGCGAGATTGTCGATCTGGGCTGTGGCAACGGGGTGATTGGCCTGACGCTGCTGGAGAAGAACCCGCAGGCTAACGTGGTGTTCGTCGATGAGTCGCCGATGGCCGTCGCCTCCAGTCGCCTGAACGTGGAGACCAACATGCCCGAGGCGCTGGATCGCTGCGAGTTTATGATTAATAACGCGCTGTCCGGCGTGGAACCTTTCCGCTTCAACGCCGTGTTGTGCAACCCGCCGTTCCACCAGAAACACGCGTTAACCGATAATATCGCCTGGGAGATGTTCCACCACGCGCGCCGCTGCCTGAAGATCAACGGTGAGCTGTATATTGTGGCCAACCGCCACCTGGATTATTTCCACAAGCTGAAGAAAATTTTCGGTAATTGCGCTACCGTCGCCACCAACAATAAATTTGTGGTGTTGAAAGCGGTGAAACTGCGTAAGTTGCGCTAATCGCAGACCGCCAGGACATCCCGGCTGGCGGCGTTCGCCTTAGCCGGGCTACTCATCTCACGTCGCCCGCACATGTAGCCCGGGCAAGCGCAGCGCCCCCGGGAAATCCCGTTAAATCTCCAGCGCCAGTTTCGTCCCCTGGGCGATGGCGCGGCGAGCGTCCAGCTCCATCGCGACATCGCACCCGCCAATCAGATGCACCACTTTCCCTGCCGCGCGCAGCGGATCCGCCAGCTCGCGTTTCGGCTCCTGACCGGCGCAGATAATCACCTGATCAACACGCAATATTTGGACTTCGCCACCGATCGTGACATGTAATCCCTCATCGTCGATCTTCTGGTAGCTGACTCCAGGGATCATGTTGACGCCGCGGGCCAGCAGCGTCGCCCGATGGATCCAGCCGGTGGTTTTCCCTAATCCATCGCCAGGTTTACTGGCCTTGCGCTGGAGCATCACAATGCGCCGCGGGCTTTTCTCTCGCTGCGGCCCTTCCGCACGCAGTCCGCCTGCGCTCTGCAGCGTGGTATCGATGCCCCATTCTCTGCAGAAGGCGTCGATATTCTGGCTGGTGGCAACGCCCGGCTGGCTCAGGTACATCGCGGTATCAAAGCCGATCCCGCCGCAGCCGATAATCGCAACGCTCTGACCCACCGGCGCCTTGTCGCGCAGGACATCGAGATAACTCAGAACTTTTGCGTGCGTTATTCCGGCGATCTCCGGCATTCGCGGGGCGATCCCGGTGGCGAGGATCGTTTCGTCAAATGGCAGCAAGCGATCCGCTGTGACCTGCTGGCCCAGCTGCAGATTAACGCCGTGCAGATCCAGCATGCGCCGGTAGTAGCGCAGCGTTTCGTAAAACTCCTCTTTGCCGGGGATCTGTTTGGCGATATTAAACTGCCCGCCAATCTCCTGCTGCGCATCAAACAGGGTGACAGAGTGGCCGCGCGCGGCGGCATTGACGGCAAAGGCCAGACCGGCGGGGCCTGCGCCCACAACCGCCAGGCGCTTTGGCCCGGCAGCAGGCGTAACCGGCATCAGGGTTTCGTGGCAGGCTCGCGGGTTGACCAGGCAGGAGGTCACTTTCCCGGCGAAGATCTGATCCAGGCAGGCCTGGTTGCAGCCGATACAGGTGTTGATCTCATCGGCGCGCCCGCTTTGCGCTTTGGCAAGGAATTCGCCATCGGCAAGAAACGGGCGCGCCATTGACACCATATCGGCGTCGCCGCGGGCGAGGAGAGCCTCCGCGACCTGCGGATCGTTGATGCGGTTAGTGGTGACCAGGGGGATCGACACCGCGCCTTTCAGCTTCCGGGTGACCCAGCTGAAGGCGCCGCGCGGGACCGGCGTCGCAATGGTCGGAATCCGCGCTTCGTGCCAGCCGATACCGGTGTTGATGAGGGTCGCGCCAGCCGCCTCGATAGCCTGCGCCAGTTCAATCACTTCCGGCAGCGTACTGCCGTCGTTGACCAGGTCGAGCATCGACAGGCGGTAGATAATAATAAAGTCATGGCCGGCTCGTTCGCGTACCGCACGCACCACTTCTACGGCAAAGCGCATGCGGCGGACGTAATCGCCGCCCCACGGGTCGTCGCGCTGGTTGGTGCGCGCAGCGAGGAACTCGTTGATTAAATACCCCTCTGAACCCATGACTTCGACACCATCGTAGCCGGCCTCGCGGGCCAGCTGCGCGCAGCGGGCGAAATCCTCTATTAGCTGTAAGATCTCATCATGGCTGAGCGCATGCGGGGTAAAGCGGTTAATTGGCGCCTGCAATGCCGACGGGGCCACCGGCCGCGGCTGATAGCTATAGCGGCCGGTATGCAAAATTTGCAGGGCGATTTTGCCCCCTTCGCGATGGACCGCATCGGTAATGTACCGATGGTGCACGAGATGGCGGCTATCGTCGAGCACCGCGCCGCCAGCCATTGTGACGCCGGAGGCCGCTGGCGCAATTCCGCCGGTGACGATCAGCGCGACCCCGTGGCGGGCACGCTCGGCGTAGAAGGCCGCCAGTCGCTCTGCACCGTCGGCATGTTCTTCCAACCCGGTGTGCATGGACCCCATCAGCACACGGTTTTTCAGCTGGGTGAACCCCAGGTCGAGCGGGGCGAATAACGACGGATAGTGGCTCATCATGGCTTCCAGTCTCTTATATGTAACATTATTGTTATGTGGTCGGATGAGTTACTAATTTAGCCGTCGTCAGCGAAAAGTGAAAAAGGGCGTGCGGTGATTGTGATGGGATTCAAATAACGATGGCGAGAATGTCCCCCTCCGCTGTGGGAAGGGGGCATGGGCAGGAATGGACGCTCAGGGTGCCGGAACGACAGGCGGTCGCCGTTCAAGGCCTGGCGCCTGCCACATCGAGGTGGTCAGCCCGCTGTCGACCAGCCCCAGCTGGTCGGCATAGACCGATTGCCATTTCTCCATCATCCCCTGGTACAGTTCGCGGTGTGCCGGATCGGGGGTAAACACCCGATGCCAGCTCACCAGCTTCTCGCCGGTGCTGGCCATATCGCTGTACAAACCGGCGCCGGTTCCGGCGGCGATCGCGCAGCCCAGCGCCGTGGCTTCACGCACCACCGGGACCCGCACCGGCAAGCCGGTGACATCGCTGAGAATCTGGCTCCACAATGCCCCTTTCGACCCGCCTCCGGCAAACACCAGGCTGTCGAAGGTCACGCCGGAAAAGCGGGAGATTTGCGCCAGGTTGCAGGCGGAGACAATCGCCGCGTTCTCTTCCAGCGCGCGGAACAGAGTGGCCTTGTTGCATTTCTCTGGATCGATAGAAAGGTTAATAAACGACGGCGCGGCGTGATACCACTGCTTAAAGTGCATGGCATCGGAGAAGATCGGCATCACGCCGTGGGAACCCGCCGGTACGCGGCTGGCCATCTCTTCGAGCAGGGCATAGGCATCCACCCCCAGGCGTTCGGCAACCAGCTTCTCTTCGGCGCAAAACGCATCGCGGAACCAGCGCATGGTCAGGCCGGTGAAGAAGCTGATTGACTCGGCCTGCGCCATGCCGGGAATGACGTGCGGGTTGATGCGAATATTCATCTGTGGGTCGGTACGGACCTTCGGCAGATTCACCACCTGTTGCCAGAAGGTGCCCCCCAGCACCGCGCTTTGACCAGCGCGTACCACTCCCAGACCCAGGCAGCCGAGCTGCACATCGCCGCCGCCCATGACCACCGGCGTGCCTTCCCGCAGGCCGCTTTGCCGCGCGGCCTCCTTGCTCACGGCGCCGAGCAGAGTGCCGGTTTCTTTAACCGGGGAGAGAATATCGGCGCGCAGCCCGGCCATATCAAGCAGCGCTGGTCGCCAGTCGCGGCTGAACAGGTCGAGCATGCCGGTGGTACCGGCGTTGGAGGGATCGACGGCCAGCTCGCCGGAGAGTTTTGCCGCCAGCCAGTCGCTAATCATGGTGATGGTGGCGGCCTGACGGTAGATATCCGGGCGATGGTGGGCCAGCCACAGCAGGCGCGGCATGGTGCTTAATGCCAGCGTCTGGCCCGAGACGTCATAGACTTCAGATTCAAAATGATAATCATGGATCTCTTTAAGCTCCGCAACTTCACGGCTGGCGCGGGCATCGACGTTGGCGCAGGCCCAGATAGCCTCGCCGTTGCGGTCGTAAAGCACAATCCCCTCGCGCATGGAACAGCAGGCGACGGACTGAATATCTCCCGCCTGGAGGTGCGCGTTTGCCAGCGCCTGGCGGATACACTGGCAGGCCAGCAGCCAGTTGGTGGTAAGGTCAAACTCCATCGAGCCGGGAACATTTTCCACGCTCAGGTGCTTCCATTCCGCCTGGCCGACCGCGACCTGGTGGCCGCTGAGATCGAAAATCACCGCCCGAATACTGCCGGTCCCGGCATCTAACGCTAACAGGTAACTCATGACATGCGCCTCGCGGTTGTTGCGCGGCGCAGGGCCGTCCGTCAGGAGGCCAGCGTGAGCACCGCGCGTGCTGTTGTCTCTTCCGTTACCAGGCCATTGATGCGTTTGCCCGTCAGGGCGGCATAAATCGCCTGCGCTTTTTCCGAGCCACCGGCAACGCCGACAATCGTTGGCAGCTGCGCCAGCTCGTCGAGGGTGACGCCGAGTAATTCCCGGTGAATCTCCAGATCCTCAACCCGCCTGCCGTCGGCCTGCAGGAAATAACCTAAAATGTCGCCCACCGCGCCTTTACGGGCGTACATCAACTGTTCACCTTCGCTGATGTAGCCGGAGCGCAGGATAGTCGCGTCGCGGCGCTGGTCGATGGCGCCGATGCCTACGACCGCCGCATCCGCCGCGGTGGCCGCCAGGATCACATCCCGGACGCTCGACTCGCGCCGCAGAATGTCAGCCACGTCGGCCGAAGAGACCCGCAGCGGCGCCGGAATGATGCTGACGCGACAGGCGGCATCCAGCTGGCCGATACCGGTCATATAGGGACCCACGCCGCCGGAAAGCGTCACCAGACGCACCTGCTGCGAACTGATAAACCCGCTCAGGTGCTGCAAACAGCTCATAGTGGCTTCGCCAAATCCCACCGCCAGCAGCTGTCCCGGTTCCAGTACCCCCATCAGCGATTGCGCCGCGCCGATGCCCAGTCGTGTATTCATCGGCGGCGTATTGAGCGCCGGCAGCACGCGGGCAATCTTCAGGTCAAAACGCTGTTGCAGCTCGGTTTCCAGTGCCAGACACCCTTCATAGCGGGAGTTGATCTGCACGCGGATCACCCCGGACTGGCGGCCTTTCTCCAGCAGGCGGGAGATCTTTAACCGCGGCAGCCCCAGGCGCTCGCCGATATCGTTCTGCGTCAATCCGTCGTGGTAATAACACCAGGCTACCCGTGCCACCAGCTCCTCTTCGGCTAACGCCAGTCCCGCGTAGCGGCTCTCTTCCGTAATGCGTTTTTCGCTCATAAAGTGAACTCTTATAAAAATTTAGATCATATGTTCGTTATTGCGCGGTCGGAAAGTGTGAGCCGCCCGGCAAAACCGATCTTTCATTGTTTGCAGGTTTTTTCCAACGATCTAAAGCATGAAATTGTGATCTTTGCACGGTTGTAAATATAGTTCACCGTCTACGCTTTTGAACATTGTTAAATTAAAAAATCATTTGTTCATACGAGGCGCGATGATGAAGCCACTGCTCGAAGCCCGTCAGATTCGCAAACAGTTCTCCGGTATCGCCGTGTTAAAGGACATTGATTTCACGCTCTTTTCCGGCCAGGTGCATGCGCTGATGGGCGGTAATGGCGCGGGAAAATCGACGCTGATGAAGATTATCGCCGGGGTGGAAACGCCCGATGGTGGTGAACTCATTCTTGGTGGCCGCGCTTTTGCGCGTCTCAACCCGGCGCTGGCTCATCAGCTGGGCGTTTACCTTGTTCCTCAGGAACCGATGCTGTTTCCCAACCTGACGGTTCGGGAAAATATTCTTTTCCGCCTGCCCGGACGGCCCGATAACAACGGGCGGCTGCAGGAGACGCTGCGGCAGCTGAACTGCCAGCTCAATCTGGAGGCGGTGGCCGGGACGCTGGAAGTGGCGGATCAGCAGATGGTGGAGATCCTGCGCGGTCTGATGCGCGATGCGCAGATCCTGATCCTCGATGAACCCACCGCTTCGTTAACCCCCGGCGAGACGGAGAGGTTGTTTCGTCAGATCCGCGCTCTGCAGGGGCTCGGCGTCGGTATTGTGTTTATCTCGCATAAGCTGCCGGAGATCCGTCAGATCGCCAGCCATATTTCGGTCATGCGCGACGGCGCGGTGGTGCTGAGCGGCGACACCGCGAGCTACAGCGACGCTGAGCTGATCGAGGCCATGACCCCCGGCGTGCGCGGACACGATCTCAGCGATACCCAGAAGCTATGGCTGGCGCTGCCGGGGAATCGCCGCACTCAGCCGCAGGATTTCCCGGTGCTGCGGGTGGACTCTCTGACCGGGGAAGGCTTTATCGATCTCAGTCTGGAGATCCGCGCCGGGGAGATCGTTGGCCTCGCCGGGCTGGTGGGATCCGGGCGCAGCGAATTTGCCGAGACGCTCTATGGCCTGCGCCCGCCACGAGCCGGTCGAATCTGGCTGGAAAACCGCGATATCAGTCGCGACAGCACGCGCGCGCGGCTCGCCAGCGGGCTGGTTTATCTGCCGGAGGATCGGCAGGTCTCGGGGCTGTTTCTCGATGCCCCGGTGCGCTGGAACACGGTGCTATTTAACCAGCCGTCGTGGTGGCAGCAGCGCCAGCGCGAAGCGGCGGTGGTGGAGCGCTACCACCGGGCGCTGGGCATCAAACTCAATCACAGCGATCAGACCGTGCGCACGCTCTCCGGCGGCAACCAGCAAAAGGTGCTGCTGGCCCGCTGTCTGGAAGCCAACCCGCTGCTGCTGATTGTCGATGAACCGACGCGCGGTGTGGATGTGTCCGCCCGGGCCGACATCTATCAACTGCTGAAAAGCGTCGCCGCGCAAAATGTGGCGGTGCTGATGATATCAAGCGATCTGGATGAGTTTGTCGGGCTGGCCGACCGGGTGGTGGTTATGCACCAGGGCCGGCAGAGCGGGGAGTTGCTGCGACAGGCGGTCACCGTCGATCGCATGATGACCCTGGCCTTTGGAGGGCAGTCATGAAAACGTTACTCCGAAACCGCGAGCTGAGCGCATTGCTGGCGATTCTGGCGCTCTTTGCGCTGCTGATTGCGCTCAACCCCGCCTGGTTCAACCTGCAAATTCTGGCGATGATTTTTGCCAGTTCGCAAATCCTCTGCCTGCTGGCGCTGGGGGCGACGCTGGTGATGCTGACCCGCAATATCGACGTCTCCGTCGGCTCGACCGTCGGCCTGAGCGCGATTGCGGTCGGCGCCGCGCTTAATAGCGGCTACGGCCTGACCGCAGCGATTGGCTTTGCGCTGGCGATTGGTGCGCTGGCGGGGGCCTTTAACGGCCTACTGGTGGTCGGTCTGCGTATTCCGGCGATTGTCGCGACGCTCGGCACCCTGGGGCTGTATCGCGGAATGATGCTGCTGTGGACCGGAGGCAAGTGGATCGAGGGGTTGCCCGATAGCCTGAAATCGCTTTCGGAACCGTTCTTCATCGGCGTGTCACCGTTGGGCTGGCTGGTGCTGGCGCTGCTGCTGAGCGGGGCCTGGCTGCTGGCACGCACCGCCTTTGGCCGCGATTTTTATGCCGTGGGCGATAACCTGGCCGCCGCGCGTCAACTGGGCGTCGCGGTCAACCGCACGCGGATGCTGGCCTTTACGCTCAATGGCATGCTGGCGGCCTGCGCCGGGATCGTCTTTGCCGCGCAGATTGGCTTTGTCCCCAACCAGACCGGCAGCGGGCTGGAGATGAAAGCGATCGCCGCCTGCGTGCTGGGCGGGATCTCGCTGCTCGGCGGGACCGGAACCCTCGTCGGCGCTTTTCTCGGCGCCTTTTTCCTCACCCAAATCGATACCGTACTGGTGCTGCTGCGGCTGCCGGCATGGTGGAACGACTTTATTGCCGGGCTGGTATTGCTGGGCGTGCTGGTGCTCGACGGGCGACTGCGCCAGGCGCTGGCGCGGCATCAGCGGGCGCTGAAGTACAGCCGTTTTCAGCCCGGCAACAAAGGGGGAAAGCACGTCACCCCGTTCGAAAAACGTAAAAACAAAGAGGTGGCGTAGATGAAACTCAACTGGGAAAGCGCGCTGCTGGCATTACTGGTGCTGGAGATCCTGCTGTTTGGGGCGATCAATCCGCGCATGCTGGATATCAACATGCTGCTGTTCAGCACCAGCGACTTTATCTGTATCGGTATTGTGGCCCTGCCATTGACCCTGGTTATCATCAGCGGCGGCATCGATATTTCGCTGGGCTCTACCATCGGCCTGTGCGCCATTGCGCTGGGGGTGATGATGCAGGCGGGCTGGCCGATGGCGCTGGCGATTCCACTCACTCTGGTCATTGGCCTGCTGTGCGGCCTGGTGAATGCCGCGTTGATTCACTACACCGGCATCAGCCCGCTGGTGATAACCCTCGGCACGCTGTACCTCTACGGCGGCGGGGCGCTGCTGCTTTCGGGGATGGCCGGGGCGACGGGCTATGAAGGGATTGGCGGCTTCCCCGATAGCTTTACCGCTTTTGCCAACCTGACGCTGTTTAGCCTACCGCTGCCGCTGGTGATGTTTGCCATCATCACCTTTTTCTTCTGGCTGCTGACCCATCGCGGGCGTTTTGGCCGCCACCTCTTTTTACTTGGACAAAACCCCAGAGCGGCACGCTATGCCGCGCTGTCGGTCAACGGCATGCCGTACGTGCTGTATGGCCTGGTGGGCGTGGCGTCGGCAATTGCCGCGCTGATTCTGGTCTCCTATTTCGGTTCGGCGCGTTCGGATTTAGGCCGCGACCTGCTGATGCCGGCGCTGACCGCCGCCGTGCTCGGCGGGGCGAATATCTATGGCGGGTCGGGTTCGATACTCGGTACGGCGCTGGCGGCACTGCTGGTGGGGTACCTGCAACAGGGTTTACAGATGGTCGGCATCCCCAACCAGGTGTCGAGCGCGCTGTCAGGGGCGCTGTTGGTTGTGGTGGTGATGGGGCGTTCGCTGAGTCTGCACCGCGAATGGGTGCGGATGACCTGGCGGCGTCTTCTCTCGCGTAAAACAATCGGAGCATAACACGATGAAAGCAAAACATATCCTGCAAATCAGTGCCCTGGCGCTGGCCATGAGTGTCGCGGTGGCTCAGGCGGCAGACCGCATCGCTTTTATTCCTAAGCTGGTCGGGGTGGGCTTCTTTACCAGCGGCGGCAACGGCGCGAAAGAGGCAGGCAAAGCGCTTGGCGTGGACGTTACCTACGACGGCCCGACCGAACCAAGCGTGTCCGGCCAGGTACAGCTGATCAACAACTTCGTCAATCAGGGCTACAACGCGATTATCGTCTCGGCGGTGTCGCCGGATGGCCTGTGTCCGGCGCTGAAGCGGGCGATGCAGCGCGGCGTGAAGGTCCTGACCTGGGACTCCGATACTAAACCCGAGTGCCGCAGCATCTACATCAACCAGGGCACTCCGCAGCAGCTCGGTGGCCTGCTGGTTGAGATGGCGGAAAAACAGGTAACCAAACCCGCCGCTAAAGTGGCGTTTTTCTACTCCAGCCCGACGGTGACCGACCAGAACCAGTGGGTGAAAGAGGCGAAAGCCAAAATCGCAAAAGAGCATCCGCAGTGGGAGGTGGTAACGACGCAGTTTGGCTATAACGACGCCACCAAATCCCTGCAAACCGCCGAGGGGATCTTAAAAGCGTATCCGGATCTCGACGCCATTATCGCCCCGGATGCCAACGCGCTGCCGGCCGCCGCGCAGGCGGCAGAGAACCTCAAGCGCCAGGGCGTGGCGATTGTCGGCTTCAGCACGCCGAATGTGATGCGCCCCTATGTTGAGCGCGGCACGGTAAAAGCCTTCGGCCTGTGGGATGTGGTGCAGCAGGGAAAAATTGCGGTGAACGTTGCCGATCGGCTGCTGAAAAAAGGCGATCTTAACGTTGGCGATAGCGTGGACATCAAAGATATCGGCACGTTAAAGGTTGAGCCAAACAGCGTGCAGGGCTACCAGTATGAAGCGAAAGGCAACGGTATCGTACTGCTGCCTGAGCGCGTGGTGTTCACCAAAGAGAACATCAATAACTACGATTTCTGATGGAGGATGAGATGGCAGATTTAGACGATATCAAAGAGGGAAAAGACTTCGGCTTTGATCGGCCGCAGAAGAATACGCTCTATACGTTGAAAGGCTGTGGCTCGCTGGAGTGGGGGATGCAGTCCCGGCTGGCGCGTATTTTTAATCCGCAGAGCAACCGTACGGTGATGCTGGCTTTCGATCACGGCTACTTCCAGGGGCCGACCACCGGGCTTGAACGTATCGATCTCTCTATCGCGCCGCTGTTTGAGGAGACCGACGTGCTGATGTGTACTCGCGGCGTGCTACGCAGCCAGGTTCCGGCGGCCACTAACAAGCCGGTGGTGCTGCGCGCGTCCGGCGGTAATTCTATTTTAAGCGAGCTCTCCAACGAGTGCGTTGCCGTGGCGATGGAAGATGCCCTGCGCCTCAACGTCTGCGCGGTGGCGGCGCAGGTTTATATTGGCAGCGAATATGAACACCAGTCGATCAATAACATCATTAAGCTGGTGGATGCGGGCAACCGTTACGGCATGCCGGTGCTGGCGGTGACCGGCGTGGGGAAAGAGATGACCCGCGATGCCCGCTATTTCTCGCTCGCCAGCCGCATTGCCGCCGAGATGGGGGCGCAGTTCGTCAAAACTTATTTTGTCGAAGAGGGCTTTGAAAAAGTCACCGCCAGCTGTCCGGTGCCGATTGTGATCGCCGGGGGCAAAAAGCTGCCGGAACATGAAGCGCTGGAGATGTGCTGGCGGGCGCTTGATCAGGGGGCGTCCGGCGTCGATATGGGGCGCAATATCTTCCAGTCCAGCGCGCCGCGGGCGATGTTAAAGGCGGTGAAAAAAGTGGTCCATGAGAATATGAGCGCCCGCGAGGCGTATCAGTTCTGGCAGGAAGAGAAACAGGGAGAGCGAAAATGAACGTGACGCTGGTGGAGATTAATATCAGGCCAGAGCGGGTGGCGGAGTTTCTCGACGTCTTTCGCGCTAACCATGAAGGGGCGCTGAAAGAGCCGGGCAACCTGCGTTTCGATGTGTTGCAGGACCCGGAGATGAAGACCCGTTTTTTTATCTATGAAGCCTATAAAGATGATGAGGCGGTGCTGGCGCATAAGAAAACCCCACACTACCTGGCCTGCGTGGAAAAGCTCGACGAGATGATGTCGGAACCGCGTAAGAAACGCAGTTTCGTGGGGTTATTGCCGGAATAGCCGTGCACCCTGGCCTGCGGGATCTCTGCGGCGAGCGGATTATCGCAGGCCATGCTTCTGGTGAGAGGGGAGTGCTTTAAACTTTCTTTTGTATCGTAGGTAGGGTTTACCGCAATGATAAACCGGACGGTGAGTACATTATCTTCGCGATGTATTCAACGTATTAATATATTCTGCAAGGAACTGTATATTTAAAAATGAATTAGCGCTCCTGGCGGTCTGGTACAAAATAAATAAATGTTTTTGGTTTGTTTTATTTGAGTTGTTTGTTTTTTTGCATACATTCGGGGTTAGCCATGCTGATAGTAAGGATACTCGATGAAAGCCTCGGACTATTTAAAGATGAAGTTGCAGAGCGACAGACAGCTAGCGGTGTATGGACAGCAGGGCGTAATCTCCACATGGAAAGCAATGAAGGGTATTGGTTCTGATATTTACTCTGGGGTTGAGCGGGTAAGCTGGTATTCTTCTTGTTTGCTCCCTCGCTACTATGATGTTTGCAATGAATTGGTTTCTGAAGAACAACGTATGCACAAGTCGATTCTTTCTGTTTTTCGCTATCATGACGTGATAGGTCATATGTTCTACCTCTATTTTGAAATGGTCATTAACGATAGCAAAAATGGCAATCAGCAAGGCAGTATACGATACGTTGATTCCAGAGTGACAGAAATTGCCACCAAGGTACCGGTTGGAAGGGCAACACGCTTTGCATTGGCTCTGTCTCTTGCGAAAGCGTTTTCCGCATCAGATTTAGTATCGGATGCTGTCATTAAGCGTCTGTCAAGACGCACACCGGCAATCGTCATGGCTCTTCAGCTCTTTGGTACTGAGCAAAAATGTGCTCTTGCCGCGCGACAACTAAAAACACTTGATCCAACGTATTACGCAATCCTTTACAATGCACAAGTTGAAATGTTGTATTACTTTATCGAGTCCATTCTTTCGGATATTATCAAAAAATATCAAATGCAATTCTATAATAACTATGATGAGCTTTATGATTATCTGAAGAGCCACTACCATGTTTAAAAGCTTGCTATCCATCCTCTTTACGGAAATTCTTTTCCCCGTTTGGGTATTTGCAAGCGCATCCCTTTTTCTGTATTTGGTTCCTGAGTACTGGTTTATATTGACTGTCATTTCATTCATACTGTTGATTATCGTCCATCCGATTTTATTCGGACGATTCGATAAGTACGATAAATAATTTCTACGAAAAGGATTTTTATGTCTAATCCAGCCTATTTATGGTTAACGGATGAAAATGGTTCACCGATGGTCGGCCCGTCGCTGGTATCAGGTCGTGAAGGGGCTATCGAGCTGAAATCGTTTACCCATAACGTCAATATTCCGATTGACGGCAATACCGGAAAGTTGACCGGCACGCGTATTCATATGCCGATTATGTTTCAGAAGGAATTTGACCGTGTCACTCCCATGCTTTACCGGGCGTTAAGTACCGGGAGAACTTTGCAATCTGCGATGTTCAAACTGTATCAGATTATTGAGGCCGGGTTAGAGCAGGAGTACTTCAATATTATTCTTGAAAATGTAAAGCTGACATCAATCACGCCGGATTTATACCCAGGGGCAGATACCGGAACGCATCTTGAAACGGTGCTTATGCGCTATGAAAAAATTACCTGGAAGCATTGCGATGGCAATATTATCTATACAGACTCATGGAATGAGCGTGCGACATATTAACCGTACAGGCAAACGGCATATGACATGAAGGTGAAAGTCGGGCAGTACCGCATTTGTCTGGCCGATATGACGGAATGGCAGGCGTAAAAAGGCCCGGCGAACATCGTTTTCGCCGGGCTTTTGCTGACTATCTTCAGGCTTGCTCCACAGCCACCCGCAGGGCTGCCAGCGCTTTACCCGCCGCTTTGATGACCTGTTCACACTGCTCAATCGTCAGCGTCAGCGGTGGTTCAATACGAATGGTTTTGGCATTATTCAATGTTCCGGCCACCAGCACCCGCTGGCGGAACATCTCGCTGGCGAAGTTGTAGCCGATTTCGTTATCCACGAACTCAATCGCCATCAGCATTCCTTTACCACGAACTTCATTCACCAGATCCGGGTACTCGCGGGCCAGTTGACGGAAACCGTCCAGCAGCAGATCGCCTTTCTGTTCCGCCTGGGCCGGCAGATTCTGCGTCAGCAGGACGTTAATGGTGGCCAGCGCCGCGGCACAGGCCAGCGGGTTGCCGCCGAAGGTGGTGGTGTGCAGGAACGGGTTGTCGAACAGCACTGAAAACACCTCTTCGGTCGCCACCGTCGCGCCAATCGGCATCACGCCGCCGCCGAGCGCTTTGGCGAGGCACAGAATGTCCGGCTGGACGTTCTCGTGCTCGCAGGCAAACATTTTGCCGGTACGCCCCATGCCGGTCTGCACTTCGTCGAGGATCAGCAGCGCGCCAAACTCATCGCACAGCTTACGCACCGCGGGCAGGTAGCCGGGCGGCGGCAGGATCACTCCCCCTTCGCCCTGTATCGGCTCAAGGATCACCGCCGCGACATCATCACCGGTTTTCTTACACTCGCTCAGCAGCGTACGCATCGCGTTGATGTCGCCGAACGGTACGTGACGGAATCCCGGCAGCAGCGGCATAAAAGGCTTACGGAAAGTGGATTTGGCGGTAGCCGAGAGCGCGCCCAGCGATTTACCGTGGAAGGCGCCGCTGGTGGCAACAAACGTAAATTTACCGCGCGGAGACTGGTAGGCTTTAGCGAGCTTCAATGCCGCTTCGACCGACTCTGTGCCGCTGTTACAGAAGAAGCTGTATTTCAGTTTGCCGGGCGTTAAGGCCGCCAGCGTTTTTGCCAGCATGGCCCGCAGCGGGTCAAGCAGTTCCTGGCTATGAAGAGGTTGTTTAGCGAGCTGATGCTCGACGGCGGAAATCACAACTGGATTACGGTGCCCTACATTAAAAATACCAAAGCCACCCAGGCAATCGACAAACTCTTGTCCCTGAGTGTCGACAAGCGTATTTAACCCTCCCGCTTGCCACTCTACGGCTCCGTAATCCCCGCCAGCAGTAACCGATTTTCGGTACTCTAAAAAACCGGGATTCACATGCTCTTTAAAATATTCCCTGACCTCCTGGTTAAGTGCTTTCATTTCCTCATGATCAAGCGTGCGCTTCTCAATGAGATTCAGTGCGTGTGCGCTACAGGCCAGAGCCGATGCGCTGGAAGGTAACCTGTTCAAAGTGAGCTCCTGGGACGGGCGTATCACATGATACTGAATTAAGTATTGCAGGGATTACGCCACTTCGGCACGGCAGCTGAAAATCGGGATAAACGCAGCGCGAAAACGCATTTGTGCGAAATTTAATCTCACAGCGATATTTTTGGCATGTTTTACTCCTGAACGGGCGAGGCAATCGACCGGGAGTATTCCGCCGCGTGCGTCGCGGCGGTGCAGGTTGCCCAAAATGGGGGCAGGGGAAGAGACTCCGCGAGATTAATCGAGCTGGGAAATCTCCATCGCCGCGCGGTCAATAACGGCGACAATCTGCTTCAGCTGGGCTTCGCTGAGGGGCTGCTGGTTAACTTTTAAATCCAGTACGGCTTTAAAGTTTTCCAGCGCCCGCTTCATTTGCGGGTTTTTACGCAGCTCGCAGCCGACCATACGGGCCTGCAAACGTTCCTGGATATGGCCGAGCTGTTCCAGATTCCCGGCATGCAGAAGGCTGCCCTCTGCGGTTATGGCGATTTTTTTGCGGCCATTTTCCTCTTCGACGCTGATAAGCCCCTGATCCTGAAGGAGATCGAGGGTTGGATAGATCACGCCCGGACTTGGGCTGTAGTTGCCCTGGGTCAGGTTTTCTATCTCTTTAATCAGCTCGTAGCCATGGCTGGCGTTGCGGGTGAGGATGTCGAGGATCACCAGACGCAGTTCGCCGTGACCAAAGAAACGCTGGCGGCGTCCACCACCGCCGCCCCGGCGGCCATGCTCCCCGCGTTCGCCGTGTTCACCGTGGCGTCCACGACCTTCTTCATGATGATGTCGCATAGTTTGCTCCTGTTTTTTTTGATATATCTAATTTATATCTAAATTTTATATCTTAGCAAGTCAGAAGAATGATTATTTTATAATGATATGATTTATTTGTTTTATTTTTGGTTTTTGTACTTTATTGCTTTTTGCTATTGTTATATCAAAAAAGAGTTGCATTCCTTTTTAATAGCAATCATTATCATTTGCGGAAGATTTAGATATATCGATAAATTTCACGAAGGCGAATGACGATGATAAAAACGAAACAACCTCAGTACCCGCAGCGCGTTCGTAATGCGCTGCGTTTTCGCGAGTTAACCGTGCTGCGCGTTGAGCGCGTTGGCACCGCCTTCCAGCGTATTGTGCTGGGCGGAGACGCGCTGGAGGGATTCGTCTCTCAGGGGTTTGACGACCATACCAAACTCTTTTTTCCACAAGCCGGCACCACGTTTACGCCGCCGCAGGTGACGGAAGAGGGCATTAACTGGGGCGAGGGCCCACGTCCGGCAACCCGTGATTACACGCCGCTGTATGATGCCGAACGGCATGAACTGGCGTATGACTTCTTTATTCACGACGGCGGTATTGCCAGCCGCTGGGCGCTGGCGGCAAACGTCGGCGATAAGCTGGTGATTGGCGGCCCGCGCGGTTCGCTGGTGGTGCCGGAAGATTACGCCTGGCAGCTGTATGTTTGTGATGAATCCGGGATGCCTGCGCTACGCCGCCGCCTGCTGGACCTCAGCCGTCTGCCCGTGCGCCCGCAGGTGACGGCGCTGGTGACGATCGGCGAGGCGTCGTATAAAGATTATCTCGCGGATCTGCAGGACTTTCAGATTGAGTGGAACGTCGGCCATCATTCGTCCGTGGTGGCCGAACGTCTGGCGCAGGTTAGCGTACCTGCGGAAGATTACTTTATCTGGGTGACCGGTGAAGGTGAGGTGGTGAAAACACGACTCGGTCGGTTTGAAAATGACGAAATTGACCCGCAGCTGGTGCGCTCCCAGGCCTACTGGCACCGTAAATAGGCCGGATTGCGGCAGGAGCGAGCCCCGGGATGCGGCGTTAACGCCTTGCCGGGCTACCAGACGGCCAGGTTGTTGCACCGGCTGGCGGCCATCGTTCCTTCAGTGACCTCGGCGATGAGGCGGGGCGCTGATTAAAAAGAATTGAGACATCACGCTTGCAGGAGATTGAGTGAAAACAGAATCCCCGGAGGCGTGAAGAATCAAGTACAGAGAGTCACGAAGAGAACGTCAGGCGCGGATCACGCGTTTTCCGGCGACATCCAGCGTAAGGGATTCACCATCGCGTATCGGCTGCAGGGCATCTCCCTGCTGGTACAGGCAGACGATCCCGGCCTGACGGGCGATGATCGCGCCGTGAGATGCCTCGCTTCCTGCCCGCAGACAGATCCCCTTGACCAGGCGAGGATCCAGCTGCAGGACGCTGGAAGGAAAGAGATCGTCGGCGATGATAATCGTCGGCTCATGCACCGCCAGCGGCTCTTCGCTGCCGCCTTGCAGATGGCGCAAAGTCCGGTGCAGCAGATCGTCGACATCAATATAGCGCGCCTGCAGATAGGCATCGTCCAGCTGGCGATACTGCTGGCTGAGATCGGCCAGCACCTGATACCACGCCCACTCGGCATTGCATTGTTCCTGGCGCACGATATCGCGGGTGGCTTCATAGAGATCCGGGTCGTCGAGCAGCGTGTGGTGGCCGGAAAAAATGGCCGCGATATCGGCAGAATAGCGCTCTTCCGCCAGCGTGGTCAGCGCATTGAGATCGTCCAGCGTCTGGCCGATCGCCTGCTGCAGGCGTCGCTGTTCGCTGGCGATGTCGGCACCGGTTTGCCGGACTGGCCGGAGGGCAGGCAGCGGGTAGCGGAGCGCTTTTCCCTGCACGCGCGAGACGGGAGGAGTAAAGACCGCGGGCGCGGCGTCCGGCAGCTCGCCAAAGTTCTCCGCCGCCAGCGCCTGAAATGCCGCCAGCGCCGCTTCGGCATCCGGCCCGCGGGCCAGCAGCCTTAATGTATCGTTGCAGCGTACCTGCAACAGGGCAATCTGGTTAATGCTGTCCGGTGAGACACATTTGCCGCCTTTCTCCAGTACCAGCTCGGCATTGAATCCGGATAACGCGGCAACCAGCCGCGATGCCGGACGAACGTGTAAGCCGTTATGGTTTTTAATCACCACGGAGACGGACTCGCCGCTCAGATCGTCGGCCATCGGCGTGGCCTCGGGACCGTTCTGGGCGAGCGATGGTAATCCCAGCTGTACGCGCTTAGCTTCCAGGGCGCTCATGGCGTCGGCGATCACTTTATCGATATCCGATCCGCTGGCGGCGCTGACCGTTGCCGCCAGCGTGCCTTCGACCAATGGCGCGGCGCACAGGCGAACCTTCGCCGCGATTGCCGGATCGAGGAGATCCAGCGCGGTTTCCGCGCTGAGCAGGGCGCTGCCGATATCCATCATCACCAGCACGTGGTCGGTATCGGCAACGGATTCAATGGCCTCCATCACCTTAATGGGATCGGTGCCGATCGGGTTTTGCGGATCGTCAATGCCGGCGGCGATCGCCAGCTTACAGCCATCGCCTGTTAACATCTGCCGGGCCAGTTCTCCGACACCTTCGCCCAGTCGGGCGCTATGAGAAACAATCACCAGGTTTACCATCGCGTTATCCTTACTCTTTGGCTGCGGCAGCCAGTTCCTGAATCATGAACATCACCGAGGTTGCACCCGGATCCTGATGCCCGATGCTGCGTTCGCCGAGGTAGCTGGCGCGGCCTTTGCGGGCCTGCATGGTGATAGTGGAACGGGCGGCTTCCTCTGCCTGTGTCGCGGCGGCATCCAGCGCATGCTGAACCGACAGGTGCTGTTCGCTGGACTGGCGCAGTGACTCGACAACCGCAAGCCAGGCGTCGCACATGGTTTTATCGCCGGGTTCCGCTTTCCCCCGGTTGACCACCCCGTCCGCCCCTTCGCGCATCATCTGGTGTAGCTCGTCGAGGGTCAGACTCTGGTGCGCCTGCGTCACCTGGGCTGCGCGAATAAAGAAGGTGCCGAACAGCGGGCCGCTGGCGCCGCCGACGTTGGAGAGCAGCGTCATTCCGGTGTTCTTAAGAATAAAACCGATGTCTTTATCGGCAATGGACGGCAGTTTTTCCACCACCTTGCTGAAGCCGCGATACATATTCAGACCGTGGTCGGCATCGCCAATCTCTTTATCCAGGCCGGTCAGAAAATCTTTCTCTTTGGTAAAAATGTCGCCGCAGCGATAGAGCCAGTTAACGATTTGCGTTCTGTTCAGTGACATGTCGTGCTCCTTAATGGCCCCAGTTCAGCGCCGGGGTATGAACGGGGGCGTCCCATAATGCCAGCGTGTCGTCATCGACTTTCAGCAGAGTGAGGGAGAAGCCCACCATATCCAGCGAGGTACAGTAGCTGCCGATGAGGTTGCGCTCGATAGTGATGCCGCTCTCCGCGCAGCGCGTGGTCAGGCGGTTGTATACGCCGTACAGCTCCGACAGCGGGGTAGCGCCAAGGTTATTGACCAGCGCGATAACGCGGTCGCCCTTCTGCAACGCCTGTTTGCTTTGCGTGACGTCCTGCCAGCTCCCTTTGACGGTATCCCACTGACGCAGCGTGCGGCTGTAGGTGCCGTTCTCCAGGAGGGTGTCGAACATCTCATCGACGGTGCAGTCGAGAGAACTGAAGGGGCGGCGGTCAATACCCGGCTCGCCGTGGATACCAACGCCGAACTCCATCTCATTATCCTGTAATTCAAATGACGGTTGTCCGGCGGCTGGCACGGTGCAGGCGCCCAGCGCCACCCCGATGGAGTGGCCGAGGTTGTTAAGCTTGCGGCCCAGCGCCGCGCAGGCTTCCAGCGAATCGCCGCGTTCGGCGGCTGCCCCAACCAGTTTTTCAATCAGCACGGTGTTGGCGACGCCGCGGCGTCCGGCGGTGTAGAGGCTGTCTTTGACCGCCACGTCGTCATCGATCACCACGGTAGTCACCTTGACGCCGCTTTCGTGCAGCAGTTCGGTGGCGGTTTCGAAATTAAGGATATCCCCGGTGTAGTTTTTGATGAGCAGCAGCACGCCTTCGCCGCCGTCGATATGCATCGCACACTCGAACATTTTATCCGGGGTCGGGGAGGTGAAAATCTCGCCCGGGCAGGCACCGGCAAGCATACCTTTGCCAATATAGCCGCAGTGCATCGGCTCATGTCCGCTGCCGCCGCCGGAGAGCAGCGCCACTTTCCCGGCGACCGGCGCATCGGCGCGGGTGACATACACCGGATCCTGATGCAGCGTTAATTCAGGATGGGCTCTGGCGAGGCCCAGTAGTTGTTCACTCAGGACATCTTCGACACGGTTAATCAGTTTTTTCATTATTTATGCTCCGTCGGCGTGATGCGGCCTCTCTACTCACAGAGGCGGTCATCGTGTAGGGGATCGTCTGGCGTGAAGAACCACCCGGCGACGTTATGATTCTGGCTGAGTTAACGGAAAAAAAAATGTCGTGCAAACGAGTTTCATAACGGAACATGCTTATTTATTTTTGTTCCGTTATGAAACGTCATCGGCGAGGAAAAGGGAGAAATGCGAGCTAAGGCTATTTTTTCGCCCCGTGGTCATCTGTGGCAACCGGGGGGCTGCGGATGCGTTTCTCAGTTTTTTTTCTGCTGCCGATGCTACCCATGTTGGCAGATTATCCGTTTTTTTGTGGCATGACGGTGAATGGACGGATCGGGATCGCAATCCCACCATTTTCCGCTAACTAATGTTCCAATATGGAACGCTAAAAAATATTCTCTGTTTCATATCAGAACAAAAACGGGAAAAATTTTTTTGTTCACCGCTCGCCCTACAGTGTTTGCATCGCTCCGGTCACGATTCGTTTCCGCCATGAACCGCAGGCAGAACAGGATGACGCCAGGGCTCATCATGTAAAACATGTACTTATTTGAGGGTGAAAGGAATGCTAAAAGTTATTCAATCTCCGGCCAAATATCTTCAGGGTCCTGACGCATCGACGCTTTTTGGCCAGTATGCTAAAAATCTGGCGGACAGCTTTTTTGTCATTGCCGATGACTTCGTGATGAAGCTGGCGGGGGACAACGTACTCAATGGTTTGCATAACCACGGTTTAAGCTGCCACGCCGCCCGTTTTAACGGCGAATGCAGCCACGCGGAGATCAACCGCCTGATTGCCATTCTGCAGCAGCACGGCTGCCGCGGCGTGGTAGGGATTGGCGGCGGGAAGACGCTTGATACCGCTAAAGCTATTGGCTTCTACCAGAAGCTGCCGGTAGTGGTGATCCCGACGATTGCCTCTACCGATGCGCCAACCAGCGCGCTGTCGGTTATCTACACCGAAGCTGGCGAGTTTGAAGAGTATCTGATCTATCCGAAAAACCCGGATATGGTGGTCATGGATACGGCGATCATTGCCAAAGCGCCGGTGCGCCTGCTGGTGGCCGGGATGGGCGATGCGCTCTCGACCTGGTTTGAAGCGAAGGCCTGCTTTGACGCCAGGGCGACCAGCATGGCCGGCGGACAGTCCACGGCGGCGGCGTTGAGCCTGGCTCGCCTGTGTTATGATACGCTGCTGGCCGAAGGCGAAAAAGCGCGCCTGGCGGCGCAGGCTGGCGTGGTGACGGATGCGCTGGAGCGGATTGTCGAAGCCAACACCTACCTCAGCGGCATTGGGTTTGAAAGCAGCGGTCTTGCGGCGGCGCACGCCATTCATAACGGCTTCACCATTCTCGAAGAGTGCCATCATCTGTACCACGGCGAAAAAGTGGCGTTTGGCACCCTGGCGCAGCTGGTGCTGCAAAACAGTCCGCTGGAAGAGATTGAAACGGTGCTGGGCTTCTGCCAGAAAGTCGGTCTGCCGGTGACCCTGGCGCAAATGGGCGTCAAAGAGGGCATTGAAGGGAAAATTCAGGCGGTCGCGCAAGCGACCTGCGCGGAAGGCGAAACGATCCATAACATGCCATTCCCGGTGACGGCCGACCAGGTTTACGCCGCGATCCTGACGGCCGATTTGCTCGGCCAGCAGTGGCTGGCGCGCTAACGTCTCGCTAAGCTGCTTTTTGCAGGGAGAAGCGTGTGCCCCCTCCGGCTGTTTCTGTCGGAGGGGTTATCTATTTTAAACAGCGGAAAAGGACATGGCGGCGCAGACTCCGGACTCCGGAAAAACAGTATCTTCCGTTATCAGTCAGTCATGGCAGCGTTGCAGCCGGTTTATGCCACGGGAGACCTGGCATAAACCGCATCAGGCGCAGGGGCTGACCTTCGAATCGATCTGCCGACGTAAAACCGCGCTGCTGACCATCGGTCAGGCGGCGCTGGAAGATGCCTGGGAGTTTATGGATAACCGACCCTGCGCATTGTTTATTCTTGATGAGTCCGCCTGTATTCTCAGCCGCTGCGGCGAACCGCAGACGCTGGCGCAGCTCGCGGAACTCGGTTTTCTTGAGGGCAGCTACTGCGCGGAAAGCATTATCGGCAGCTGCGCGCTCTCGCTGGCCTCGATGCTGGGGCAACCGGTGAAAACCACCGGTGAGCAACATTTTAAACAGGCGCTGCACGGGTGGTCATTTAGCTCCACGCCGGTGTTTGATAATCACGGTCGCCTGTTTGGATCCATCTCGCTGTGCTGTTTGACCGGGCAGCAGGCCTCCTCTGATTTGTCTCTGACGCTGGCTATCGCCCGGGAAGTGGGCAACTCGCTGTTGACCGACAGCCTGCTGGCTGAATCGAACCGCCATCTCAACCAGATGTATGGCCTGCTGGAAAGCATGGATGACGGCGTGATGGCGTGGAATGAGCAGGGGGTATTGCAGTTTCTTAACGTCCAGGCCGCGACGCTCCTGCACCTGGATGCCCAGACCAGCCAGGGAAAAAATATTAATGAACTGGTGACGCTGCCGGCCCTGCTGCGCCGGGCGATTAAGCACGCGCGCGCCCTGAACCATGCGGAAGTGACGTTTGAGAGCCAGCATCAGTTTATCGATGCCGTCATTACCCTCAAGCCGATCGTCGAAGAGCAGGGCAACAGTTTTATTTTACTGCTGCATCCGGTGGAGCAGATGCGCCAGCTGATGACCAGCCAGTTAGGGAAAGTGAGCCACACTTTGGCGCAGATGTCCGCGGACGACCCGGAAACGCGACGGCTGATTCATTTTGGCCGTCAGGCGGCGCGGGGCGGTTTTCCGGTCCTGCTCTGCGGGGAAGAGGGGGTGGGTAAAGAGCTACTCGCCCAGGCTATTCATAATGAAAGCGAACGGGCGGACGGTCCCTATATTGCGGTCAACTGTCAGCTGTATGCCGACAGCGTGCTGGGCGAGGATTTTATGGGCAGCGCGCCGACCGATGACGAAAACGGGCGCCTGAGTCGCCTGGAGCTGGCCAGCGGCGGCACTCTGTTTCTGGAGAAAATAGAGTACCTCGCTCCGGAGCTGCAGTCCGCGCTGCTGCAGGTGATTAAGCAGGGGGTGTTAACCCGCCTCGATGCCCGACGCCTGATTCCGGTGGATGTTAAGGTGATTGCCACCACCACCGTTGATCTGGCTAATCTGGTGGAGCAGAACCGCTTTAGTCGCCAGCTTTATTACGCGCTGCACTCGTTTGAGATAGTCATTCCGCCGCTGAGATCGCGGCGCAACAGCATTCCCTCGCTGGTGCACAACCGCCTGCGTAGCCTGGAGAAGCGCTTTTCATCGCGCCTGCAAGTGGACGACGATGCCCTGGCGCAGCTGGTGAACTACTCCTGGCCCGGCAATGACTTTGAGTTAAACAGCATTATTGAAAATATCGCCATCAGCAGCGATAACGGCCATATCCGCCTGAGCAACCTGCCGGAATATCTCTTTTCCGAGCGGCCGGGCGGCGATACCGCCTCGCCCCTGCTGCCTGCCAGCCTGACCTTCAGCGCTATTGAAAAAGAGGCCATTATCCATGCCGCCCGCGTCACCAGCGGCCGGGTACAGGAGATGTCCCATCTGCTCAATATCGGGCGCACGACGCTGTGGCGCAAAATGAAGCAGTACGATATCGACGCCAGCCAGTTCAAGCGCAAAATCCACGATTAGTTTTCCGCGCTCTCCGCGATTCAGGGGCCGCAATTGCCGTTAACCGGGTATTAGCTGTCGGTCACGGTGTTTATGGACTTATCGGGCAGAAAAACGCCATGCAAACGTTTGACTGAGGTCTGAATCAAAGAAAGGCAACGATCTCTTTGATATCGCCGCGGACTTGGGTCCATATTATAAACATGTTCATCACATGGTTAATTTTAAGGATAAGAGCATGCCAACAGCGATAGATAAAGCATTAGATTTTATTGGTGGTATGAACACATCGGAACCGGTCCCGGCTTCAATGGATGAAAGTACGACCAAGGGCATTTTAAAATATCTCCATGAGTTAGGCGTTCCGGCTAGCGCGGACGACGTCATGGCTCGCGGTGAACAGGAAGGATGGAATTCCGGGTTCACCCATAAAGTGGCCGGATGGGCGGAGAAAATCGCCGCTGGCAACCGTATTGTGATTAAAAATCCAGAATACTTCTCTTCCTATATGCGGGAGCAGCTCCGGGAACGGGTGCAAGCGGCACATTTTGAAGATGCTGCACCATAGGATAAAAAAGGAGCAACGTTGTTAACGTCGCTCCTTATATTTTTTGCCGCCGCTGAACGGGCAGAGTAATTTGATATTGCCGCGCTAAGCGATGTATTGAGCATGACAGGAAATTCTGAACACCCGCAGCCAGCAATACATTCCTCTCATCGAGAAACGTTTATTCATCTCTTTTTTTTCGCGCCTGAACATGATGCGGTGCTTTCTGACGCTGATGAGCGATGAAACCGAAGACACCGCCATGCGCAGGGGGGCGGTATACCCGATGCGCATCGGGTGAAGATGACCTTCCCACTCAATAGCGAATCAATAGAGAAGGTCTGCCGTGGTTATTTAACAGCGGGTGTTTTCCAGCTATCAAGTTTTGCCTTTGACCATGAGCCATAAGCCGCATTAGGAAGAACAATCCAGTCAACGCCGAAATGCTGTGCGTTTGATTCAACCAACTGACGTTGCTCCTCGGTGGGCTTTTTATTTTTAAATTGAGCGGCAAAATCTGGCAGGCTGTCGCCAAACAGCATAATGATCTGCTGGTTTTTCATGATGGCCTGGCGACGTTCTTCTTTGGTTCCTGTATCAAGAAGGACGCTCTCTTCAGAGACCTGCGGCAGGCCGAGAGATTTTAGAGTATTGAGCGTGTCCGTTTTGTTTTCATTAGTTCGGTCAGATACATAGTAAATACGAACGTTGTGGTGAGCCACATTATCAAGGAAAGCTTTTGCTCCTGGGATCAGACCCGGATTACCCTGTTTTTCCCAGTCGCCCCAGGTATCCCATTTTGTATAGTCATGACACTGTTCCATGTCCCGTGCCAACAATGGTGTGTTGTCGAGCACCGTTTCATCAAGATCCATTACGACGGCGTATTTTTCCGGTGCTTTCAGTCCATTGACTTTTTCGTTAAAACGTTCGGTGGCAAAGCGATATGTCTGAATCTGAAGCGCCATAACTTCAGCCGATTTTTGCTGATATCGAAGGGCCATTTCATAAGCCTTTGGTTCGCACAGTTTGTTATCAGCGGCGACTGCTGATGCACTTAAGACAGGTAACGCCAGCATCAGAGCTTTAATCATTGAATTCACAGTTTATTCCTTACATGGTGCTCAAAATGGCGAAAGAATAATTGCCTTATGTGACAAAAAAATGAATGCCCTGTGAGAAGGCATTGTGGGCCATAAGCATGAATGTGCAGCAATCCGGAGGTCGTTATTATTGGGGCGCTAAAAACAGGACAATGAGAAAGATAAGGCTTTGATCCTTCTCTTGATTCTCTTTGGGTTGCGAAAGAATTGTGCCGCCTGCGGCTTCTTGCCGGCGCTTGCGGTGTCTGGCGGGGCAACGTTGGTTTTTTACCACCGAGCATGTGATTTATATTCTGCTTAACTCACTGATGGCACCTCGACAGCACCTCCTGAGAAAAGCAAAAGGGCCGGCGATTTCTCGCCAGCCCTTGCGGTGTCTGGTGGCCCCTGCTGGACTTGAACCAGCGACCAAGCGATTATGAGTCGCCTGCTCTAACCACTGAGCTAAGGGGCCGTGGCGAGGGATTATAAAGTAACTGGCAGACGCAATCCAGCGCAAAACGCACGGCTGCTGTTTTTATAAACAATGCATTTTCAATCCTTTATAATCACCTTTTAGGCATTGAGCGGGGGAAAGATGATTAACGACATTCTGGCACCGGACCTGAGGGTGGTCTTTTGCGGCATTAATCCGGGGAAGTCCTCTGCCCATACCGGTTTTCATTTCGCGCATCCGGGCAATCGTTTCTGGAAAGTGATCTACCAGGCTGGCTTTACCGACCGTCTGTTGAAGCCGGAAGAGGAGCTGCAGCTGCTCGATACGCGCTGTGGGATTACGATGCTGGTGGAACGCCCGACGGTTCAGGCCAGCGAGGTCGCCTTGCAGGAGTTACGCAGCGGCGGGCGGGATCTGGTGCTGAAAATTGAACAGTATCAGCCGCAGGCGCTGGCGATTCTCGGCAAACAGGCCTTTGAGAAAGCGTTTCAGGTACGCGGCGCGCGCTGGGGCAAGCAGCAGGTGACCATCGGCGATACGGAGGTGTGGGTGCTGCCAAACCCCAGCGGATTGAACCGGGCGACGCTGGATAAGCTGGTGGAGGCGTATCGCGAACTGGATGATGCGCTGGCATCGCGAGGTCGCTAGCCTGTCGTAAGTACCGGCACCGACAGTCTCTGATGCTAACAGAGTGAACAGAAGGCAAAAAAAAAGCTCCCCGCAGGGAGCTTTTTCTGTTTCCGGCAACGATTAATCGTCGAGGAAGCTACGCAGCACTTCAGAACGGCTCGGGTGACGCAGCTTGCGCAGCGCCTTCGCTTCGATCTGACGGATACGTTCGCGGGTAACGTCGAACTGTTTGCCGACTTCTTCCAGCGTGTGGTCGGTATTCATATCGATACCGAAACGCATACGCAGAACCTTCGCTTCACGGGCGGTCAGGCCTGCCAGCACATCGTGAGTGGCGGCACGCAGGCTTTCCGTGGTCGCCGAGTCCAGCGGCAGCTCGAGGGTGGTATCCTCGATGAAATCGCCCAGATGTGAATCTTCATCGTCGCCGATCGGCGTTTCCATGGAGATTGGCTCTTTGGCAATTTTCAGCACTTTACGAATTTTATCTTCCGGCATCAGCATGCGTTCAGCCAGCTCTTCCGGCGTCGGCTCACGACCCATTTCCTGCAGCATCTGGCGGGAGATACGGTTGAGTTTGTTGATGGTCTCAATCATATGCACCGGAATACGGATGGTGCGCGCCTGATCCGCGATAGAGCGGGTGATCGCCTGACGGATCCACCAGGTCGCGTAGGTGGAGAACTTGTAACCGCGACGATATTCAAACTTATCAACCGCTTTCATCAGGCCAATGTTACCTTCCTGAATCAGATCGAGGAACTGCAGGCCACGGTTGGTGTATTTCTTGGCGATAGAGATAACCAGACGTAAGTTCGCTTCAACCATCTCTTTCTTCGCGCGGCGGGCTTTCGCTTCACCGATAGACATACGACGGTTGATATCTTTAACCTGATCGATGGTCAGGCCGGTTTCTTCTTCAATCTGCTGTAGCTTCTGCAGGCCGCGCTGAACGTCTTCTTTGACGTCGTGCAGCTTTTCAGACCACGGCTTGTTCATGGCGACAGCCGCGTTGAACCAGGTTTCGCTGGTTTCGTTGCCGGTGAACAGGGTGATGAAGTTTTTCTTCGGCATTTTGCACTGTTCGACGCACAGTTTCATGATGATGCGTTCCTGAGTACGGACTCTGTCCATCATGCTACGCATGCTGCCGACCAGGTAATCGAACTGTTTCGGTACCAGGCGGAACTGTTTGAACACTTCGGACAGCTTGAGAATTTCTTCCTGAGCTGCGGCGTGGCTACGGCCTTTTGCTTTGATAGTATCGCGGGTCAGCTCGTACTGCGTACGCAGCTCGGCGAATTTCTCACGCGCCAGCTCAGGGTCGATGCTGTTGTCGTCATCGCTGCTGTCGTCGTCATCGTCTTCATCTTCGTCTTCGTCGTCATCCATCTCTTCCTGAGAGAGTTCAGAGCCGACGTGCGTCGCGGTTGGCGCCAGGTCTTCTTCGGCGTTCGGATCGACGAAACCGGTAATCAGGTCAGACAGGCGCGCTTCTTCAGCTTCAACGCGGTCGTACTGCTCCAGCAGATAGGTAATGGCTTCCGGATATTCAGCAACGGAGCACTGAACCTGGTTGATCCCATCTTCAATACGCTTGGCGATGTCGATTTCGCCTTCACGAGTCAGCAGTTCTACGGTACCCATTTCACGCATATACATGCGCACCGGATCGGTTGTACGTCCGATTTCAGATTCCACGCTGGACAACACCTGCGCAGCAGCTTCTTCTGCATCTTCGTCGGTGTTGTTGCTGTTTTCAGCCAGCAGCAGATCATCGGCATCCGGTGCTTCTTCCATCACCTGAATGCCCATGTCATTGATCATTTGGATGATGTCTTCGATCTGATCGGAGTCGACGATATCTTCCGGCAGATGGTCATTGACCTCGGCATAGGTCAGATAGCCTTGCTCCTTACCACGTTGGACAAGAAGCTTCAGCTGTGACTGCGGGTTTTGCTCCATAAGACGGTATCCACACTTAATTCGTTTGATTGGTGTCGACAGACAAACTGCCAACATTTAAAGCGAGGGCGTACTTATATTATTGCCGCTGCGCCTCAGCGCGGCTGTCGGGGGCTTCCCGAACGATATTCGGCACTTAAGCCGTGCAATTCATTTTTTTGCCAGCTCCTGACTGATGGTCCAGAGTTCCCGGCGTTCTTCACTGCTTAAACCGTGTGTACGGTCGCGGGCTATCAACTCTTCTTGCCGCAGTTCCAGCAGTGAATCAAACATATGGTTGAGCGCGTCGGTGAAGGTTTTTTCCGCGATATCTTTATCTGCTATATCGTCCCACATCGACAGTTTTTCAAGGGTTGCGGCCTCATTTGTACCGCGATACTGCTCTAAAAGTTGCCCGGTGGTCAGACCTGGCTGAGACAAACAGGTTTTGACCAGTTCGCTGAACAGGCCAAGCCCGGGCATTTTGCGCTGATCCAGGCCCTCTAAAGGCGGAACCAGCGGCGCCAGATCCGGGTTTTGCACCAGCAGTCCTATCAGTATACGCATGGTCGTGCGTTTTAGCTGCGGCGCGGGGCGCGGAGTACCACTTTCTGTCTGTTTAGGCATTAAACGTTCAAGCTGAGCGTCATCTAAAATCCCCAGCTTGTTGCCCAGCTCCTGGCGCAAATAAATGCGCAGCGTTTCACCCGGTACCTGGGTGATGAGCGGCAGCGCTAAAGTACTGAGCTGTGCGCGCCCGTCCGGGGTGCTCAAGTCGACCTGCGGCAGCAGGCTGTTGAACAAAAACGTGGAGAGCGGCTGAGCCTGCTCCATCCGCGCTTCAAATGCCGCTTTCCCCTCTTTACGCACCAGCGTATCCGGGTCTTCGCCGTCGGGCAGAAACATAAAGCGTAGCTGACGACCGTCGGTCATGTACGGCAGCGCCGTTTCCAGCGCACGCCAGGCGGCATCGCGGCCAGCCCGGTCGCCGTCATAACAGCAGATGACCTGATTGGTCGCCCGGAACAAAAGCTGAATATGGTCGGCGGTGGTCGAGGTCCCCAGCGACGCGACGGCGTAGTTGATGTCGAACTGCGCCAGCGCCACAACGTCCATATAACCTTCGACAACCAGCAAACGCGGTGGTTCGGTGTTATCCTGCTGTGCTTCATACAGGCCGTACAGCTGACGACCCTTATGGAAAATATCGGTTTCCGGGGAGTTAAGGTACTTCGGCAGGGCATCGCCCAGCACGCGGCCACCAAAACCAATCACCCGGCCTCGCTTATCGCGGATAGGGAACATGACCCGTTCGCGGAAGCGGTCGTAACTGCGCCCCTTATCGTTGGTCACCAGCATGCCGGCATCGATAAGCGACTGGCGGTTTTCTTGATTGCCGCCAAAACGTTTTAAGACGTTATCCCAACCGGGCGGGGCGTAGCCAATCGCGAAGCGCGCAATGACCTCACTGCTTAAGCCACGTTTCGCCAGATACTGGCGCGCAGGGTCGGCGGCGGGTTGCATCAGAGACTGTTGATAAAACGCATTCAGGCCGTCCATCAATTGATAGAGACTCTGCCGCTGATGGCGCTCTATTTGACTCGGTCCGTTGCCTGCTTCGTATGGCACTTCGAGGTTGTGCATGGCGGCCAGCTCTTCAACCGTCTCCACGAACTCGAGTTTGTCGTAGTTCATCAGGAAGTCGACAGCGTTGCCGTGCGCACCGCAACCAAAGCAGTGATAAAACTGTTTTTCACCGTTGACGGTAAAAGAGGGGGTTTTTTCGTTATGGAATGGACAGCACGCGTGGTAGTTCTTGCCCTGCTTTTTGAGCTTTACCCGCGCGTCGATGAGATCGACGATGTCGGTGCGCGCCAGCAGATCATTGATAAATACGCGTGGGATTCGTCCAGCCATAGGCCCCGTAAACTATACACACGATCATCAGACGGTCTCAGCATAGGCTGAACACGTTCTTTCATGATGCTGTGTATCTGCTAATGCATAAACGAAAATAAGCCGCGCATTCCTTCCGGAAGCACGGCCTTACAACAACAACTCAGTCTGAATTGAGGGCGTTGGCCCTCAACCGATTAGTACAGACGAGTGCGGCGTGCGTTTTCGCGAGCCAGTTTCTTCGCGTGACGTTTCACTGCAGAAGCTTTAGCGCGCTTACGTTCGGTAGTCGGTTTTTCATAGAACTCACGACGACGAACTTCCGCCAGAACACCTGCTTTCTCACAGGAACGCTTGAAGCGACGCAGAGCTACGTCGAACGGCTCGTTTTCACGTACTTTAATTACCGGCATGTGCCTCTCACCTTTGATTAATTCGGTTTGCTGCTGGCATCAACGCCAGCTTATTTCAAAATGGTGCGGAATTTTACTGCAATTGCTGCTGCTTTGTAAAGCACCGCTGCCTTTTTTGAAAGGACTTTTATAAGGGTGAGGAGTATACACGAGGCTTGTTCCTGGGGCGAACAAAGTTTTATCTGCGCCGCCTGCCGGCCTTTCTGGCGCCGCATGACGGGCAATGCGCGGCCGGGCGGGTTTTGCGGCCGCTGCCGCTTGTCCCGATGCGCCTGGCTGGCACGCTGAGGGTATACATCAACCCGCATTGGTCCTAAACTGCGCGGTATTAGAGCGAGGTAAAACAAGACATGCGTGTACTGGGTATTGAAACATCCTGCGATGAAACCGGCATCGCCATTTATGACGACGAAAAAGGCCTGCTAGCCAATCAACTGTATAGTCAGGTGAAATTACATGCTGACTACGGCGGCGTGGTGCCCGAGCTGGCTTCGCGCGACCACGTGCGTAAAACCGTTCCGCTGATTCAGGCGGCGTTGAAAGAGGCCGGGTTGACGGCCAAAGAGATTGATGCCGTGGCCTATACCGCAGGTCCGGGTCTGGTTGGGGCGCTGCTGGTTGGCGCAACAATAGGGCGTTCGCTGGCGTTTGCCTGGAACGTACCGGCGATTCCGGTACACCATATGGAAGGACATCTGCTGGCGCCGATGCTGGAGGATAATCCTCCCGCCTTCCCGTTTGTGGCGCTGCTGGTCTCTGGCGGCCATACCCAGTTGATTAGCGTAACCGGTATTGGTCAGTACGAGTTGCTCGGCGAGTCTATCGATGATGCGGCCGGGGAGGCGTTTGATAAAACCGCTAAGCTGCTGGGGCTCGATTATCCCGGCGGTCCGATGCTGTCTAAGATGGCGGCTCAGGGCAGCGAAGGGCGGTTTGTTTTCCCCCGCCCGATGACCGACCGTCCCGGTCTGGATTTCAGCTTTTCCGGCCTGAAAACCTTTGCGGCTAACACGATTCGCAATAACGATGACGACGAGCAGACCCGCGCAGATATCGCCCGGGCGTTTGAAGATGCGGTGGTGGATACGCTGATGATTAAGTGCCGTCGCGCGCTGGAGCAGACCGGCTTTAAACGCCTGGTGATGGCCGGTGGCGTGAGCGCCAACCGCACGCTGCGCGCGAAGCTGGCGGAGATGATGACAAAGCGCGGCGGCGAAGTGTTCTATGCGCGCCCGGAGTTCTGCACCGATAACGGCGCGATGATCGCCTATGCCGGGATGGTTCGTCTGCGCAGCGGCGCTAAAGCGGATCTCGGCGTGACCGTGCGTCCGCGCTGGCCGCTCGCTGAACTGCCGGCGGCGTAATCGGCTGCACAGGCCGACGTTCTGTCGGCCTGCTTTTCTGCTTTACTCCATACTTTTACACAGCGAGCAAATCGCGCCCTGATGTTTGTGCGAGTGCATCACGTCCGGACGTTCATACTCTTCTTCACAGCTGACGCACTGGTAAACGGTGATGGACGCATTGCCCTGCGCATCGTAGCGCGGCTCGCTAATCCCGTCATCGTACTGCTTGATGTAGTAGCGCCCGCCGGTGAGGATACCCATCAGCGGCGTCATCACCAGCGCCACGACCAGCGCAATCAGCGGCGAGAATGGCGCCAGCGTGGCACCGAGCAGGCCGAAGAAGGCGCAGATCGACAGGCCGGCCGCCAGAGCAAACGAAACCACCCCCACCGGGTTAACGTTGTAGATCATCCCGCGACGATATTCCGGCTGCGCCGGGGCGAGCCGGAGCAGGCCTTTGTTGACGGTGATATCGGTGGCAACCACCACCACCCAGGCAATGGCAAAGTTAGAGTAGAAGCCAAGAATCCACGACAGGGCGCTGAACATATCGCCTTCCATCAGCGCCAGCGCGATGGCGAGGTTGACGATGACGAAGATAATCCGCCCCGGATAGCGTTTGGTGGTGCGCGTCCAGGCGCTGGTCCACGCCAGCGAGCCAGAATAGGCGTTGGTGACGTTGATTTTAATCTGTGAAATGACCACCAGCACTACGGCCAGGGTTAACGCCAGCCAGCCGGGCACCAGGTTATCAAAGACGCTGACGAACTGCTGTACCGGCTCGGTGTTGTGTACCGCCGGGAAGCGGGTCAGCAGATAGAAGCCGAGGAAGGCGCCGATGATCTGTTTTATTGCGCCTAATACCACCCAGCCCGGGCCTGCGGAGAAGACCGCCAGCCACCAGCTTTTGCTGTTTTCCGCCGTTTTAGGCGGCATAAAGCGCAGATAATCGATCTGCTCGCCGATTTGCATAATCAGCGACAGGCACACCCCGGCGCCGAGCATAATGGCGGTTAAATCGACCTGCGCCGCGTTATTCTTGCCGGCGAAGTTCATAAAACCGTCCACCAGCTCCGGGTCTTTGGCAATCAGCCAGGCCACCGGCACCACCATCAGCACCAGCCACAGCGGCGTGGTCCATACCTGCAGGCGGGTCAGGGCTTTCATGCCGTAAACCACCAGCGGCAGCACCATCAGGGTGGCGATGAGATAGCCCATCCACAGCGGGATCCCTAACCCAACCAGTAGCCCCTGGGCCATGATCGACCCTTCAAGGGCGAAGAAGATAAAGGTGAAACCGGCGAAGATAATGCTGGTGATCACCGAGCCAAAATAGCCGAATCCGGCGCTACGGGTGATTAAGTCGAGGTCAATGTTATAGCGGGCGGCGGTAATCGCCAGCGGGATCCCGGTGAGGAAGATAACCAGCGCCGCCAGCAGGATGGCGTAAATGGCGTTGGTGGTGCCCCATGCCATGCCGATGCTGGCGCCGATGGAGAAGTCCGCCAGATAGGCGATACCGCCCAGCGCGGTCACGGCGACAACGCCTGGTCCCCAGCGGCGGAAACTCAGCGGAGCATAGCGGAGTGTATAGTCTTCGAGGGTTTCTTTAGAGCCGGAAGTCCCGGTCTGCGCAGGTAACTCAGTTTTAATATCCAGTGATGACATAGTCATTCCTTAATGGTCAGGCATGACTGTAATTAGCAAACCTTATGCCACTTCGCACAACCGCTGCGCCGGGCGCTGGTGGGGCGGGGATGAATAAAGAGGGGGCAGGAGGCGCACCATCCGGACGCAGGTGCGCCGGGATGGTGCAGGCGCGCTTAGCGCAGCATGCCTTTGTCGACAAGGAAGGCGATGATGTTATTCAGGCCATCGCCGCTTTTCAGGTTGGTAAAGGTCCACGGGCGGTCGCCGCGCATACGCATCGTGTCGCGCTCCATCACTTCCAGCGACGCGCCCACATATGGTGCAAGGTCGGTTTTGTTGATCACCAGGAAGTCCGACTTCGTGATCCCCGGCCCGCCTTTACGCGGGATCTTTTCCCCTTCCGCCACGTCAATGACGTAGATGGTCAGATCCGCCAGTTCCGGGCTGAAGGTGGCGCTCAGGTTATCGCCGCCGCTTTCCACAAAGATCAGATCGAGGTTGCCGAATTTTTCGCTCAGCGCTTCTACCGCCGCCAGGTTCATCGAGGCGTCTTCGCGGATCGCGGTATGCGGACAGCCGCCGGTTTCGACGCCGACGATGCGCTCCGGCGCCAGCGCGCCCGCTTCGGTGAGAATACGCTGATCTTCTTTGGTGTAGATGTCGTTGGTGACGACGGCGAGCTGCCAGGTGTCGCGCATGGCTTTGCACAGCGCTTCCAGCAGGGCCGTTTTCCCGGAACCGACCGGGCCGCCGACGCCGACGCGCAGCGGGTGTTTGTTATTGTGCATACTCTCTCCTAGGAACGGAATAATCGGGAATACTGGGTTTCATGCCGGGCGGAAGCTATGGCGGCCAGCGGCGTGGAGGAACCTATCGCGCTATCCGGCGCCGCAAGGGCGTGGGCCATATCCGCCGCGTAGCGATCGCAGAGGCGTAAAATCAGCTGCTGGGCCGCCTGTTGGCCAAAGGGAACCAGCTTAACGCCCGCCATCACCGCGCTTTCGATCCAGCTGTAGCCAAGGCTCAGCGCCAGGTCGGGCAGCGCGATTTGCCAACGTACGCCGAGCCAGGCCATGCCGGCGAGCTGGCTCTGCCGGGACAAAACGCGCCACGGCGGCGGGCAATCCGGCTGCCAGTCGGCCAGCAGGCGGGCAAAGGCCGCGCCGCGATTACGCTCTTCTTCACGCAGTTCGCGGGTTTCGCGGCAGGCGAGCAGCCAGGCGGTCCAGCGCTGTGCTGACGGTAGATCGTCGTTTTCGCATGCCCGATACAGCCGGGCGAACAGAGGAAGATCGACGGTAAAAAAGCTCTGTTCCATCTGCTGCAGCTGCCAGCGTTCAAAAGCGGCGGCATCGGGCACCCAGCCTGCTTCCACCGCCCATTCCAGACCTTGCGACCAGCTATAGCCGCCGACCGGCAGGTTGCTGCTGGCCAACTGCATCAGCCGCAGGCGTTTTTCCGGCGTGGGCATTTAGTGACTGTGCTCGTGATGGTGATGATCGTGGCCATGATCGTGATGATGACCATGGCTGTGGCCGTGGCTTTCGCTGGCGTAGGCACCGGCTTCCGGTTCAAACGGCAGATGGGCGAAAGTCACCTCCAGGCCGAACTGGCGCAGCATATCGTCCAGCACATGGTCGTGATGATAGCGCAGTTCGCCGGGCATGATTTGCAGCGGAACGTGGCGGTTGCCGAGGTGATAGCAGGCTTTCGCCAGGGTGAACGGATCGTCACAACGCACCACGGACAGGCCTTCATCAGCGGCGATAATTTGCACAAGCTCGCTGCCGTCGTCATTGCTGAGCACATCCCCGCCGCGCAGCAGCAGGCCGCGCGGCAACAACAGACCGGCTTCGCGACCGTCGTTGAGGGTGACTTTGATACGGCTTTTCACCCGCACATCGATCGGCAGCGTGAGGCTGGCGGTCAGTTTGCCAGGTGAATCCACTCGTTGGGTCAGATAGAGCATCCGGACTCCTTAAAACAGAAAATAACGTTGCGCCATCGGCAGGACATCTGCCGGTTCGCTGGTGATCAGTTCGCCATCGATACGCACTTCATAGGTTTGCGCGTCGACGGTGATGTTGGGCTGCAGGCCGTTATGGACCATGTCGGTCTTTTGTACCGTCCGGCAGCCTTTCGCCACCGCTGTGGCGCTGTGCAGATTCAGACGCTGTGCCACGCCACTGTCGATTGCCGCCTGCGACAGGAAGGTGAGGCGACAGTGATGGCGAGCGCTGCCCAGCGCGCCGAACATCGGGCGGTAGTGCACCGGCTGCGGCGTCGGAATTGAAGCGTTGATGTCGCCCATCGGGGCAATGGCAATCATGCCGCCCTTGATAACCGCAGCCGGCTTAACGCCGAAAAATGCCGGCGACCACAGCACGAGATCCGCTAGTTTGCCCACTTCAATCGATCCGACTTCATGGGCGATACCGTGGGTCAGCGCCGGGTTGATGGTGTATTTGGCGATATAGCGCTTCACGCGGAAATTGTCGTTATCACCGCTCTCTTCCGCCAGCGGCCCGCGCTGGACCTTCATCCGGTGCGCCACCTGCCAGGTACGCAGAACGACTTCGCCCACGCGCCCCATCGCCTGTGAATCGGAAGAGGTCAGAGAGAAGGCGCCGAGATCGTGCAGGACATCTTCTGCCGCAATGGTTTCCCGGCGAATGCGCGATTCGGCAAACGCCACGTCTTCGGCAATATCCGGATCGAGATGGTGGCAGACCATCAGCATATCCAGATGTTCGTCAATGGTATTGACGGTGTAGGGCAGCGTCGGGTTGGTGGAGGAGGGCAAAATATTCGGGTGCGCGCAGGCGGTAATAATATCCGGCGCATGGCCGCCGCCGGCGCCTTCGGTGTGGAAGGTGTGGATCGTCCGTCCGGCGATCGCCGCCAGCGTATCTTCAACAAAACCCGATTCATTCAGGGTGTCGCTGTGCAGCGCTACCTGAATATCCATTTCGTCGGCAACCGTCAGCGCGCAGTTGATGGCTGCCGGTGTGGCGCCCCAGTCTTCATGAATTTTCAGGCCGATAACGCCTGCCGCGACCTGTTCGCGTAGCGCGTCCGGGTTCGAACCGTTACCTTTGCCCAGCAGACCGATATTCACCGGCAGGCTGTCCGCGGCCTGCAGCATCCGCGAGATGTACCACGGTCCCGGCGTACAGGTGGTGGCGTGTGTCCCCGCCGCCGGGCCCGTTCCGCCGCCAACCATGGTGGTGACGCCGGAGACCAGCGCCTCTTCCGCCTGCTGCGGGCAGATCCAGTGAATGTGAGTATCGACGCCGCCGGCGGTGACAATCTTGCCTTCGGCAGCGATAATTTCCGTTGCCGCGCCAATGGGGATATTGACGTTGGGCTGGATATCGGGATTACCCGCTTTGCCGATGGCGACGATGCGCCCCTCTTTGATGCCAATGTCGGCTTTGACGATCCCCCAGTGATCGACTACCAGCGCATTGGTCAGCACCAGATCGACACAGTCGTCAGCGAGCATTTGTCCCTGGCCCATACCGTCACGGATGACCTTGCCGCCGCCGAACTTGACCTCCTCGCCGTAGGTGGTCAGATCGTCTTCGACCTCGATCCACAGTTCAGTGTCCGCCAGGCGCACTTTATCGCCGGTGGTGGGGCCAAACATGTCGGCATAGGCCTGACGTGAAATATCACTCATCGTTTGCCTCCAGATTTCCCATCACGTCGCCGCGAAAACCGTATACCGCGCGACGACCGGCGAGCGCGACCAGCTCCACTTCACGTTTTTGCCCCGGCTCAAAGCGGACCGCGGTACCGGCGGCGATGTTCAGGCGATAGCCGGTGGCCTGCGCCCGGTCAAATTTTAGCGCCGGATTGACCTCGGCAAAATGGTAATGCGATCCAACCTGAATCGGTCGGTCGCCATGATTCTCAACGATAATGCTGCGGGTGGCGCGGCCAACGTTCAGAGCTATCTGTCCGGGCTGCACCTTGTATTCACCTGGGATCATCGCGAAACCTCAGATAATCGGATTGTGGACGGTGACCAGCTTCGAGCCATCCGGGAAGGTGGCCTCGACCTGGATGTCGGGGATCATTTCGGGTACGCCTTCCATGACCTGTTCGCGGCTTAACACATGGCGGCCTTCTTCCATCAGCGCCGCCACGCTTTTACCGTCGCGGGCGCCTTCCATAATAAAGGCGCTGATTAAGGCTACGGCCTCCGGGTAGTTCAGCTTCAGGCCGCGGGCCAGACGACGTTCCGCCACCAGCGCGGCGGTGAACAACAGCAGCTTGTCTTTCTCTCTGGGGGTCAGTTCCATAGCGTTCTCTCAGGTCAACCAGATTCGGGGAAGAACCGGGGATTTTCCGGTCAGATGCGGGCGCATAAACTGCCAGATGTCACGCATCGCCCGCTGGCAAAGTAAGTTATCGTCACTTAAAAATCGTACCGTCAGCAGGCCGTCAGTCAGCGTGGCGCCGGCATAATTTCCTAGCGACGTGAGTCGTTCCCGCACGCCGTCAAGCAAGGCTTCACTGGCGGGATAGAACAGCAGAGTGCCGACCCACGGGCATTCCGCCACGCAGGCCAGGCGCCCGTCGGCCAGGTTCAGGCGTTCGATCAGCAGCGGTGATTCATCCATCCATACTTCAAGACGGTTGCTGAGGGCACCATGGCTAAAGCGCTCACCGATGACCGGACGGCCAAGGCACAGCAGATCCCAGGCCAGCAGCGTGCTGGAAGGGCAAAGGTGAAAGGCGGTATGCAGGCGGGCCTGGGCGCCGGGAAAGAAGATCGCGTCCGGCGGCAGCCACTCCAGCGTCGAGCGTTCCGCCAGCGTCAGGCGCTGATGTAAATGAGCCTGCGCGCCGCTGCTGCGGTAAAATTTACTGGCACCGGGCATGGTGATTAACGTGTGGCAGCCGCTATCAACAGCGGCGCGAATCGTCAGCTCGTCACCACCGACGATCCCGCCCGGCGGGTGGAGTAAGTAGAGATGACAGGTATCGTCTTCGGGATAAAAGGGACGCTGGACGGTGAGCGGACCGACATGACGGGCGGAGGTGAGTACCGTTTTGCCGCCGCGATGTTGAAAATGAAGGTCCAGCGTAGCCTGCCAGCCTTTTTTATTCTCTGGTAACACGGTGCTGTGCAATGTGGTTGCGCCCCTGCAAAATCAAGATAAAACAGCAGCGATGAGTATTGATCGGCGCGAAAGTATCTCGATCATATGAAAAGCTTATGAGTTAAAAACGAGAAAACAGCCGCCTGAGCGACGGCCGTTTAGCAACAAGATTATTACGCCTGATAATCTTCGGCGTCAATGTCATAGCCCGACGGCTCCCAGCGGATCGCGAGCAGCGACAGCAGGCCAATCAGCGGCGCGGCGGCGATAATCCAAAAGACCTGGGTATCCAGGGCCGCAACCAGCAGCGGGAAAAGGAACAGCGACAGGGTCGAGCTGCTGCGCATCAGGGTCTGGTTCAGGCCGACGCCGACGCCGCGCAGCGACGTTGGATAGCTCAACGACGCGAACGTCATGGTGTGTGCGCCAGGACCAAATCCCTGACCAAAGAGGAATAGCGCCAGCATCGCCACGGCCGCGATGCCTTCGCCCGCGCCGTCGGGGCGGCCAATCAGCGCCAGACCCAGCAGCGCCGCCAGCTGGCAGCTGTAGCCCGCCAGCGACATCTTCCACGCCCCTAAGCGCGGCACCAGCCGCACCGCCAGCAGACCGCCGACGAAAGCAAAGAGCAGGTTCAGCGCCAGCGAGATGACAATCGTGTTCAGCATCGACTGCACAAAGAAGCTGGAGATAATCACCGGCAGACCGAAGGCGACGGCGTTATAGGCAAAGGAAGAGACGACAGACAGCAGCGTGGCGAGGGTGGTTCGCCGCAGATAGACGCCCTGGAACAGACGGAAATAGTTGCTCCACTGCGCTTTTTTCACCACCGGCGTCGGGTTATCCAGCGCGTCCTGCGCCACGTGGGCGTTGATGTTATAGGCCGTGCGGAGAATGGCGGCGGCCTCGCGCAGATTGCCCTGATTAGCGGCCCACACCGGCGATTCGCTCATATAGCGGCTGCGAATGGCGATAATCACCAGCGCAGGAACCGCGCCGAAACCGAGAATCAGCCGCCACAGCCAGTCGCTGTGGCTTTCCGGCAGTACGGCATAGAACAAGAGCACCAGCAGATAGGAAATACTGATAGCGGCGTACCACGTCGGACACCACATGGCGACGCTGGCCGCTTTGTTGCCCGGCCCCTTAAGCTTTGAGAATTCACTCAGGAAGGCCATCGCCACCGGCAGGTCGATACCGACGCCGAGACCCATGACAAAACGGGCGCCGGTCAGCACGTATTCGTTGGGGGCCAGCGCGCAGGCGATCGCAGCGACCACAAAAAACAGCATATCGGCCATAAACACGCGGTAGCGGCCAATTTTATCCGTCAGGTAGCCGCCCAGCAGCGCGCCGACGATAGCCCCAAAGGTGATGGCCGAAGCCACCATGCCGGTCCCCGCCGGCGTCAGGTTAAACTCGCGGGTGATATCCTTCAGGCCAAAAGCCAGGGAGCCAAGATCGTAGGCGTCGAGAAAGATACCGCCGAGGGCGATGCCCATGACAATCCGCGCATTATTGCGCCCGCTGCTGCCTTCATTGATTAAACGCGACACGTCAGCGGCGCCGCGTATCCATCGAACTTCCCCGCCAGGCGACCCTGCCGCTGCGACCGGAGTCGCGTTGATTACGTCTGTCATGATGTTGTTCTGCGCTGTCGTATAAAAGATTCAGAGTAAACATCGCGGCGGACGGGGATAAATTATTTTTGGTTATAAGACATAGCTAAGTGATTGTTGTGAAATGATTATCTTTTGTCAGCGGGTGAGTTCAGGATGATTGGCTGCCAAAAAGGGCAATACAGAGAGAATGTCGGGGTAAAGGGGACCCGGCGCGCGCCGCCGGGCGGCAGATTATTTCTGCTCAGGCGTTTTTTTGTTCTTTTTCAACCGGGCCCAGATTTTAGTTTCCTGACGGCGCCACAGGCGCTGAATATTGTCGTGATGGCGCAGCAAAATCAGGCAGGAGAGCATGGAAACCGGGAAGGTATACTGCGGTTTGAACCACCAGACGTAGAAGGGGGCAATCAGCGCGCTGACAATAGCCCCGAGCGACGAATAGCCGCTGAGCAGGATGGTCAGCAGCCAGGTGCCCGCCATGACGCCGGTCAAATCCCAGCCGATGGGCGCGATAGCGCCGAAAGCGGTCGCCACGCCTTTACCGCCGCGGAAGTTAAAGAATACCGGCCAGATATGGCCCACGCAGGCCGCAATGGCGACCAGACCCAGCCAGAACGGCGTCAGACCGAGCGCCCAGGCCCCCCAGACGGGCAGCATGCCTTTGAGCACATCAAAAATAAGAACCGTTACGGCTGCTCCCTTGCCGCCAATTCGTAGTACGTTTGTCGCCCCGGGATTGCCGGAACCGCTATCGCGAGGGTCGGGCAGGCCAGCGAGACGACACACCAGAATGGCGCTGGAAATTGAGCCGCAGAGGTAGGCAAGGATAACCAGTCCAGGCGCGATTGCACTCATCAGCTGTTCCATTTTGAAAATGTCGTTTTGTCCCCGCTATCCTTCGCCTCGCTGGTGCGCCGGCGCGCTTCTTTCGTGCCGTCACCGGAGCGTGCATTGAGCCAGAACGCTTGCTGCGCCGCCGCTTTCCTGCAATACGAATTATTTAGGGGATGTCTTTGCATCTGTGGATAATACGCATAATTCGCCGGAAGTGGTATCCGGTTTAGCCAAAAAGCAGGCAGGTCGTGATGGATATTGTATTTATAGAGCAACTTTCGGTAATCACTACTATCGGTGTTTACGACTGGGAACAAACCATTGAACAGAAGCTGGTGTTCGATATCGAAATGGCGTGGGACAACCGCAAAGCGGCGAGCAGCGATGATGTCAGTGATTGCCTCAGCTATGCTGATATCAGCGAGCTGGTGATTGGTCACGTTGAAGGTGGGCGTTTCGCGCTGGTTGAACGCGTCGCGGAAGAGATTGCCGATCTGCTGCTGGAAAAATTCCCCTCGCCGTGGGTGCGGATTAAAGTCAGAAAACCGGGCGCCGTTGCCCGGGCGGCAAACGTGGGCGTAATTATCGAACGCAGTCGGGCGTAGCTTAATCTGAAACAAAACTTTTCAGGTCATACTCGTTAAACAATTTGTGTTTATACCGGTCGCAGGATTCGGCTATCGGGATATTTTATTGTCACCTGGTGTCAGGACAGCACTCGAAATTTTCGCGTACTCCGTGTACGCTCCGGTTTCATGCGCCGTCCGTCTCCAGACTGGCCGCATCAATATCACCTGATGGAATGGTTCAGCGTATCTGGTTTTTTCATTTTACTTTTAAAGGGTTTATTGGATGAGCGATATACACTCGCTGCTGGTGGCGGCAATATTGGGTGTGGTTGAAGGTTTGACGGAATTTTTACCTGTTTCCAGTACTGGCCATATGATTATTGTTGGTCATCTTCTGGGTTTCGAAGGTGAGACGGCAAATACTTTTGAGGTGGTCATTCAGTTAGGTTCTATTCTTGCTGTTGTCGTGATGTTCTGGCGTCGTCTGTTTGGTTTGATCGGTATTCATTTCGGTAAACCACCGGAACATGAAGGCCAGGGAGGCGGCCGTTTATCGCTGATTCATATTTTATTAGGGATGGCGCCGGCGGTGGTGCTGGGCCTGGTGTTCCACGATACCATCAAATCGCTGTTCAACCCGGTCAACGTTATGTATGCGCTGATTGTGGGGGGCTTTCTGCTGATCGCGGCGGAAGTGCTGAAGCCAAAACAGCCGCGTGCTGTCGGTATTGATGATATGACCTATCGCCAGGCATTTATCATCGGCTGCTTCCAGTGCCTGGCGCTGTGGCCCGGCTTCTCTCGCTCCGGTGCGACCATTTCCGGCGGGATGTTGATGGGCGTAAGCCGCTATGCAGCGTCGGAGTTTTCCTTCCTGCTGGCGGTACCAATGATGATGGGGGCGACCGTGCTGGATGTGTATAAGAGCATCGGTTTCCTCAACGCCAGCGATATTCCGATGTTTGCCGTCGGCTTTATCATGGCGTTCATCGTGGCGCTGATCGCGATTAAAACCTTCCTGCAGCTGATCAAACGTATCTCGTTTATCCCGTTTGCTATCTACCGTTTTGTCGTCGCGGCAATGGTTTACGTTATCTTCTTCTGAGTTTTACGCGCCGTTAAAACCGGGCCCTCAGTCGCCAGACTGAGGGCAGCGCTCTTCCTTCCATTTCGCGACCGCCAGAATACGGCGCCGCGTCAGCTCCTCACGAATCTCCGGCCCTTTAAAGCCCTGAGCAACCACCTCTTTCGTAGAGACCGATTGGGCGATGTGCCAGGCTTCAAGCAGCAGGCGTCCCTGCGGGTAGTCGCGGGCTTCGAAACCGGTACGTCCGCGCACATCGGCCTCGCTGGTTAAAGCGATTTGCATGACCCGATGCGGCTTACGCCAGGCGTCGATATTATCAAACAGTTTGACCAGCGTTTTGGGCTGCAGTATGGGCAGGGTATGAATCAGGTCGTGAAATTCGGCGACCAGCTTCGCCAGATCGCGAATATCGTTCGGCACGCGCAGACGGGCGCAAAGCTGCTCGACCAGCCTGACGCCTGCCGGGCCGTGGCCGTGGTGGCGCGGCCAGAGCGCTTTTGGCGTCAGCCCTTTGCCGAGGTCGTGGCACAGCGTTGCAAAGCGCACGTCAATCTCCGGCGACAGCATCGCCGCCATCGTCAGAGTCATTAGCGTATGCACGCCGGTGTCGATTTCAGGATGCCATTTGGCGGGCGCCGGAACGCCGTACAGCGCGTCGATTTCCGGGAACAGTACGCCGAGCGCGCGGCAGTCGCGTAAAGTCTGGAAAAAGACCTGGGGATTCCGGGTGCCGAGGGCGTTTTCCGTCTCTTTCCAGACCCGCTCCGGCGTCAGATGCGCCAGTTCGCCGGCATCGGCCATGGCGCGCATCAGCGCCATGGTTTCGTCGGCAATACGAAAGCCCAGATGGGCATAGCGGGCGGCGAAGCGCGCCACGCGCAGAACGCGCAGCGGGTCTTCGCTGAAGGCGGGTGAGACGTGGCGCAGCAGGCGCAGACGCAAATCGGCCTGGCCGCTGTAGGGATCGACAATCAGGCCATCGGCATCCTGAGCCAGCGCATTGACCGTCAGATCGCGGCGCAGCAGATCTTGCTCCAGCGTGACGTCCGGGGCGGCATAGCAGGTGAAACCGGTATAGCCAGAACCCGATTTACGCTCGGTACGCGCCAGCGCATACTCTTCCCGGCTTTTCGGGTGCAGAAATACGGGGAAATCGCGGCCTACCTGCTGGTAGCCCGCTTCAAGCAACTGTTCAGGCGTGGCGCCGACCACGACCCAGTCTCTGTCTTTGACCGGTAGCCCTAATAACGCATCCCGAACTGCACCACCGACCAGATAAATCTTCACGCCCGACTCTCCCGTATCCACTTTGCTCAAGATGATACGTAAGTCTGGCAGAGAAGACGAATTAGTTCATCCACCGGTCTTTACGTTTACGGCTCGGGACCAGATGCGGCAGCACCAGACCGAGCAGTAGTCCGACGCCAAGCACGCCGCCGCCGTACATAAACCACTGCATGATAATGGTGCGCTGCTTATCATCCAGCTGCAGATTCGCGGCATTCACCTTCTTCTGGGCGACAACCAGCTCATTTTTCAGCTTTTGGTTTTCGTCTTTCAGCGCGTTGATCACGGTATCGCTGCCGGCGACCTTTTTCTGCATGTCGGCGGTGCGCTGATTCCAGGTGGTGTCGATGTTATTCAGTTTGTCGGTCAGGGTTTTCACCTGATTTTGCAGATCCGGCACGCGGGTGCGCAGGCTGGGCTCGTTGCTCAGCTCTTTCAGCGGAATCCAGGCGGTACGGCCGTTGCCGTCGCGGATTTGGGCATAGCCGGTGCTGTCATTGGTCTGCAGCAGAGAAACTTCTTCCCCGGCGTTAATGGTGCCCTGAAGACGATAATTATCGCCCGGCCCCGTGCGAACCCAGGTGTTCAGTTCATCAGAAACATAACGTTTTTCTTCTGCATGAACCGCCGTGGCGGCGCTGAGCGCCAGTAAAGTAAAAGTGATAAGGCGTAATTTTGGCATCAGGTCATCGTTTGATCGTAAAAAGTTGAACGATAGTAGTGGCATCGCCATAGCGACGCAAAGTTTTCTGCCACAATCGGAAACATCCGGGAGGTGGCCCGGCAAAATGCGCATTGCATGGAGAATCGTCGCAAAATACTATCTACTGACAAAAAATATCGGCGATAGTTCGCCGTATTTTCCCGGCAGCGCAAAGAAGCGGAAGAATTCAGTCATGGCTCAAGAAATCGAATTAAAATTTATCGTCTCCGACAGCGGCGTGGAAACATTGCGCCAGCACCTTAATGCGCTTAACGCCCGGCACACGCCCGCGGGTCAATTGCTCAATATTTATTATGAAACGGCGGACAACTGGCTGCGTCGTCATGATATGGGGCTGCGCATCCGCGGCGATCGCGGCCGTTATGAAATGACCCTGAAAATCGCCGGTCGCGTGGTGGGCGGATTGCATGAGCGTCCGGAGTTCAACATTCCGCTGGAAAGCCCGGAACTGGCGCTGGAGCGCCTTCCTGCCGAGGTCTGGCCGCAGGGCGAGCTGCCCGCAGAGCTGGCGCAAAACGTACAGCCGCTGTTCAGTACCGATTTTGCGCGTGAAAAATGGGTGGTCAGCGAAGGGGAGAGCCAGATTGAAATCGCGCTCGATCGCGGAGAGGTGAAAACCCCTGAGCATCAGGAAGCGATTTGCGAGCTGGAGCTGGAGCTGCTCTCTGGCAAGACGGAAGATGTGCTGGTTCTCGCCCGTCGTCTGCTGGAAACCGGCGTGTTGCGCCAGGGAAGTCTCAGCAAAGCGGCGCGCGGCTACCATCTTGCTCAGGGGAACGACGTGCGCCCGGTACAGCCATTCGGCGTTCTGCAGGTGGCGCCCAAAGCCAGCGTAGAGCAGGGGCTGGAGGCCGCGCTGGAAAACGCGCTGGCGCACTGGCTGTATCATGACGAGGTCTGGAGCCGCGGTAATCCGTTGGCAAAAGGGGAGATCCTCCGCGCTATCGCCCGAGTGCGTCATGCGCTGGTGCTGTTTGGCGGCATCGTGCCGCGTAAGGCCACCGCGCAGCTGCGTGAACAGCTCGCTGAAGCGGAAGCTGCTCTGACGCAGGCCGGTAAGGAGCCTTCCGCGCTGTTCAGCCTTGCCGCAGTCAGCGCGAAGCTCGCGTTGACCGAATGGCTGGTGAACCGCAGCTGGCGCGTCTTTTTAAATGAGAATGCGCAGAAGAAGATCGCCGGCTCTTTTAAACGTTTCGCCGATATCCAGCTGTCGCGGGCGGCGGCGGAGTTAAAAAATGCGTTCCAGCAGATACCGGGGGACGATTACGACGGCCAGCTGCCGCGTCTGTCCCGCGATATCGACTGCATTCAGCTGCTTGCTGGCGCCTATGCCGCTGCGGCGGCCCCCTGGCTGGAGAACTGGCTGGAAGTCCGTCGCGCTATTGAGCACAAAGATCGCAGCGTCATTGAATATTTCCGCCGCCAGGCGTTGGCCGCGGAGCCGTTCTGGCTGCACAGTGGAAAACGATAATTTCAGGCCAGGGAGACCCCTATCATGCCGCTTTCTTCACAGTTACAGCAGCACTGGCAGACGGTTGTAGACCGACTGCCGGCGGATTTTCCATTACCCACGTTAAGTCCGCAGGCGCAGTCGGTGATGGCGTTCAGCGATTTCGTCCAGCAGAGTCTGGTGGCGCAGCCGCAGTGGCTGAGTGAACTTGAAAACTCGCCCCCTGAGGCGCAAGAGTGGCGTCACTATGCCGACTGGCTACAGGCCGCCCTGGACGGGGTCAACGACGAAGCGGCGCTGATGCGTGAGCTGCGCCTGTTTCGCCGCCGGATCATGGTGCGCATCGCCTGGGCACAGGCGCTGTCGCTGGTCAGTGAAGAGAGCAGTTTGCAGCAGTTAAGCACGCTGGCGGAGACGCTGATTGTCGCCGCCCGCGACTGGCTTTACACCGCCTGCTGTCACGAATGGGGGATCCCTTCCAGCGCCGAAGGAAAAGCGCAGCCGCTACTGATCCTCGGAATGGGGAAGCTGGGCGGAGGCGAACTCAATTTCTCGTCGGACATCGATCTGATTTTTGCCTGGCCTGAACATGGCGCAACCCGCGGCGGGCGCCGCGAGCTGGATAACGGGCAGTTTTTTACCCGCCTCGGCCAGCGGCTGATAAAAGTCCTCGATCAGCCAACTCAGGATGGCTTTGTGTATCGCGTTGATATGCGCCTGCGCCCCTTCGGCGACAGCGGGCCGCTGGTGCTGAGCTTTGCCGCGCTGGAAGATTACTATCAGGAACAAGGGCGCGACTGGGAGCGCTATGCGATGGTCAAAGCGCGGATCATGGGCGATAACGACGGCACCTATGCCAACGAACTGCGCGCCATGCTGCGGCCGTTCGTCTTCCGCCGCTACATCGATTTCAGCGTGATCCAGTCGCTGCGTAACATGAAGGGGATGATTGCCCGTGAAGTCCGCCGTCGCGGGTTGAAGGACAATATCAAGCTCGGCGCGGGCGGTATCCGCGAAATCGAATTTATCGTGCAGGTCTTCCAGCTGATCCGCGGCGGGCGTGAACCGGCGCTGCAGCAGCGGGCGCTGCTTCCGACGCTGGCAGCGATCGATGAGCTACACCTGCTGCCGGAAGGCGATGCCGCCCGGTTGCGTGACGCCTACCTGTTCTTACGCCGCCTGGAAAACCTGCTGCAAAGCATCAACGACGAGCAGACGCAAACTCTGCCGCAGGATGCGCTTAACCGCGCCCGCCTGGCGTGGGGGATGCATGTTGATGACTGGGAAGCGCTGAGCGCGCAGCTGGAAGAGAAAATGGCCAGCGTACGGCGGGTGTTCAACGAGCTGATTGGCGATGATGAAGCGCAATCACCGGATGAGCTGCTGGAGGAGTACTGGCGCGAGCTGTGGCAGGATGCGCTGGAAGAGGATGACGCCAGCCCGGCCCTGGTCCACCTTGCGGATGACGACCGTCGCAGCGTGCTGGCGCTGATTGCCGATTTCCGTAAAGAGCTGGATAAACGCACCATCGGCCCGCGCGGGCGCCAGGTGCTGGATCAACTGATGCCGCATCTGCTCAGCGAAGTGTGTTCGCGGGCCGATGCGCCGGTGCCGCTGGCGCGCATTACGCCGCTTCTGACCGGTATCGTCACCCGAACCACCTACCTCGAATTGCTCAGCGAATATCCCGGCGCGTTGAAACATCTGATTAGCCTTTGCGCCGCCTCGCCAATGGTTGCCAGCCAGCTGGCGCGCCATCCGCTGCTGCTGGATGAACTGCTGGATCCCAATACGCTGTATCAACCGACGGCGACCGATGCCTATCGCGATGAGCTGCGGCAATATCTGCTGCGTGTGCCGGAAGAGGACGAAGAGCAGCAACTGGAGGCGCTGCGCCAGTTTAAGCAGGCGCAGCTGCTGCATATTGCCGCCGCCGATATTGCCGGGACGTTGCCGGTGATGAAAGTGAGCGATCACTTAACCTGGCTGGCCGAAGCGATGATTGATGCGGTGGTGCAGCAGGCGTGGATGCAGATGGTGGCGCGTTATGGCCAGCCGACGCACCTGCATGATCGTCAGGGGCGTGGTTTTGCGGTCGTCGGTTACGGGAAGCTAGGGGGCTGGGAGCTGGGCTACAGTTCGGACCTTGACCTGGTGTTCCTGCATGACTGTCCGATGGAGGTGATGACCGACGGGGAGCGCGAAATCGACGGTCGCCAGTTCTATCTGCGCCTCGCCCAACGCATTATGCACCTTTTCAGCACCCGCACCTCTTCAGGGATTCTCTACGAAGTGGATGCTCGCTTACGTCCGTCTGGCGCCGCGGGCATGCTGGTCACCACGGCCGATTCGTTTGCCGATTACCAGAAGAATGAAGCCTGGACCTGGGAACATCAGGCGCTGGTGCGCGCCCGCGTGGTCTATGGCGATCCCGAACTGCAGGTGCGTTTTGATACTATCCGTCGCGATATTCTCAGCGCGCCGCGTGAAGGGGCGACGCTGCAGACCGAGGTGCGGGAAATGCGCGAGAAAATGCGCGCCCATCTCGGCAATAAGCAGCGGGATCGCTTTGATATTAAAGCCGATGCCGGGGGCATTACCGACATTGAATTTATTACCCAGTATCTGGTCCTACGCTATGCGCACGAGAAGCCGAAGCTGACGCGCTGGTCTGATAACGTGCGCATTCTGGAACTGCTGGCGCAAAACGACATTATGGATGATGAAGAAGCGCGGGCGCTGACCCATGCCTACACCACGCTGCGCGATGCGCTGCATCGTCTGGCCTTGCAGGAACAGCCGGGGAACGTCGCTCCGGACGCCTTTACCCATGAACGTCAGCAGGTGAGCGCCAGCTGGCAGAAGTGGTTGATGGCTTAACTAAAAAACCGGGTGTGCTATTATCGCGCGCAAAGTTTGTATCTCGCAGGAGAGAGTCATGAAAGTAACGCTGCCGGAGTTTGAACGTGCAGGAGTGTTGGTGGTGGGCGATGTCATGCTGGACCGCTACTGGTATGGTCCCACCAGCCGTATTTCCCCCGAAGCCCCGGTACCGGTGGTCAAGGTGGAAAATATCGAAGAGCGTCCCGGCGGTGCGGCAAACGTGGCGATGAACATCGCCTCTCTCGGCGCGACTTCCCGCCTGGTTGGCCTGACCGGGATTGATGACGCCGCGCGTGCGCTCAGTAAAGCGCTGGCGGATGTCAACGTGAAGTGCGATTTCGTCTCCGTACCGACTCACCCGACCATCACCAAGCTGCGCGTGCTGTCGCGCAACCAGCAGCTGATCCGCCTGGATTTCGAAGAGGGATTCTCCGGCGTCGATCCGCAGCCGATGCACGACCGCATTCAGCAGGCGTTGGGTACCATCGGGGCACTGGTGCTGTCCGATTATGCCAAAGGCGCGCTGGCCAGCGTGCAGACCATGATTAAGCTGGCGCGCGATGCGGGCGTACCGGTGCTGATCGACCCGAAAGGCACCGATTTTGAACGCTATCGCGGCGCCACGCTGCTGACGCCGAACCTCTCCGAATTCGAAGCCGTCGCGGGCAAGTGCAAGGATGAAGCGGACATTGTCGAACGCGGCCTGAAAATTATTGCTGAGTTCGAACTCTCCGCCCTGCTGGTAACCCGCTCCGAGCAGGGGATGACGCTGCTGCAGCCGGGCCGTCCGCCGCTGCATATGCCGACTCAGGCGCAAGAAGTGTATGACGTCACCGGCGCCGGCGATACGGTGATTGGCGTGCTGGCGGCGACGCTGGCCTCCGGCAATACGCTGGAAGAGGCGTGCTACTTCGCCAACGCGGCGGCCGGTGTCGTGGTCGGCAAGCTGGGGACATCCACCGTTTCACCGATCGAGCTGGAAAACGCCGTGCGCGGGCGCGCGGAGACCGGGTTCGGCGTGATGAACGAAGACGAGCTGAAACAGGCCGTTGCGGCGGCACGTAAGCGCGGCGAGAAAGTGGTGATGACCAACGGCGTGTTTGACATTCTGCACGCGGGCCACGTTTCTTATCTGGCCAATGCGCGCAAACTGGGCGATCGCCTGATCGTTGCGGTCAACAGCGATGCGTCGACCAAACGTCTGAAAGGCGAGTCTCGTCCGGTCAACCCGCTGGAGCAGCGGATGATCGTGCTCGGCGCGCTGGAAGCCGTCGACTGGGTCGTCTCATTTGAAGAGGATACGCCGCAGCGCCTGATCGCCGGCATTCTGCCGGACCTGCTGGTCAAAGGCGGCGACTATAAGCCGGAAGATATCGCGGGTAGCGAGGAAGTCTGGGCGAACGGCGGCGACGTGCTGGTGCTGAACTTTGAAGATGGTTGCTCGACCACCAACATTATTAAGAAGATCCAGAAAGACAGCAGTAAGTAATTTGTGACGCCGGTCGGGCGTTCTCGGGTGTGGGGTTGCGCATCGCGAGGCCGAAGAACTCCGGATAATGCCCGACTCGAAAAGCCGACGATCGTCAGATCGCCGGTTTTTTTTATTTAATGATGGCAGAAATGATTCAGCGCAATAAACAGGCGATTTGAGCGCATTTTTCGTCCAAAAAGCGTTAGCGTAAGTATAAATACTGAAGTTAGTAGAAAGCATATGACCAATCAGAACACACACGGCTGAAGGAGTATGCGGATGAATCATCACGAACTGTATTCAATGAAGAACTTTGATTTTCTGGCCCTGAGTTTCGCCAGAATGCATGCACAGGGACACACCGTTGATCTCCAGGCTATTATTGGCAATATGGATGAAGATCATCGTGAGTGGTTTTGCCAACGGTATGAACTCTACTGCCGTCAGGTCAGTGCAGAGGCCGCGTCGCGGCCAGAGCTAGAACACTGAAACAACAACGGGCCTGAGGGCCCGTTGTTTTTACTGCTTCTCATCGACGCTCGGGGCCGCCGCGCGGCTTTCCAGATCGCTGATACGCTGCTCCAGCAGCGCCAGTTTTTCGCGAGTGCGCAGCAGCACCTGCGTCTGCACATCAAACTCTTCGCGACTGACCAAATCCAGGCGGGTCAGCTGAGACTGGAGTACCTGACGGATCTTTTTCTCGACATCTTCCCCAAGATCGCGAAGGCCTTTCGGCATCGATTCATGGACCTGGCGGGCGATTTGTTCAATTTTTTTCGGGTCAATCATGGTGGTTTCCTGCTCTGGTCGGTTTGTCGTTCATTGTAGTGCGATCGACGCTGCCTATAAACCAGAAATGTTTGAAGCTTATGCATTGCCGAGGATAATCAATAGCGTTATAGTTACTTTGCTTATTCTCAGGGCGGGGCGAAATTCCCCACCGGCGGTAAATCAACCATCGCGTTGAAAGCCCGCGAGCGCTTTCTGCACCAGCAGAAAGGTCAGCAGATCCGGTGTAATTCCGGGGCCGACGGTTAAAGTCCGGATGGGAGAGAGTAACGGCTCAGTCGGGTCTCGATCCGCTTGCGTTGACTTTTGCCGCTAAACCGGCGCTCCTAAGACTGCCCTGATTCTGGTAACCATAATTTTAATGAGGTTTATTTACCATGAATCAGACGCTCCTTTCCTCTTTTGGTACCGCTTTTGAACGTGTGGAACACGCTTTAAATGCACTGCGCGAAGGCCGCGGGGTGATGGTGCTTGATGATGAAGACCGTGAAAACGAAGGCGACATGATTTTCGCCGCCGAAACTATGACCGTCGAGCAGATGGCGCTGACCATCCGCCACGGCAGCGGCATTGTCTGCCTGTGCCTGACCGATGAACGTCGTAAGCAGCTTGATCTGCCGATGATGGTGGAAAACAACACCAGCGCATACGGCACCGGCTTTACCGTGACCATCGAAGCTGCGGAAGGCGTCACCACCGGCGTTTCCGCCGCTGACCGCGTGACCACCGTGCGCGCAGCTATTGCCGACGGTGCTAAACCTTCTGACCTCAACCGTCCCGGCCATGTCTTCCCGCTGCGCGCGCAGCCGGGCGGCGTGTTGACCCGCGGCGGTCACACGGAAGCGACCATCGACCTGGTAACGCTGGCGGGCTTTAAACCGGCTGGCGTGCTGTGTGAACTGACGAATGACGATGGCTCTATGGCGCGCGCGCCGGAGTGCATTGCGTTCGCGCAGAAGCATGATATGGCTGTCGTCACCATTGAAGATCTGGTGGCCTATCGTCGCGAACATGAGCGCAAAGCCAGCTGATTGTGGCCCCGCATCATGGCAAAGCCCACCTCAGCGTGGGCTTTGTTGTTTTTTAGCCTCAGCCAATGCCCATGGCCTGCAGCACAACCAGGCTTAACCCCATCACCGACATCCCACACAGCACGCCATAACTTGGGTTGCTCTGCGGATCGATCTCTTTTGCCAGCGGCATCAGCTCATCAACCGACAGCGCCACCATGATCCCGGCAACGGCTGCCATAACGGCGCCCATTACGACGGGCGACACCAGGCTACCGAGGATCAGCCAGGCCAGCAGGCCGCCGAGAATTTCCGCCATCCCGGAAAGCCCTGCCCACAGTACCGCCTTATGCCGTGAACCGGTAGCGGCATAAACCGGGCCAGCCACCGCCAGCCCCTCGGGAATATTGTGTAAAGCGACCGCCAGTGCGACGCCCATCCCCAGCTCGAGGTTATTACTGGCCGTCACAAAGGTGGCGATCCCTTCCGGGAAGTTGTGCAGGCTGATGCCCAGAGTCAATAACATTGCGGTTCGGCGAAGATTACGTGGGCGCGGCATACCTGACAGCAGATCCTGCGGATGCGCGTGGGGCAGCATACGGTCGAGCGCAAAGTAGCCCAGCAGGCCGATGACAAACATGCCGTAACCGAGCAGCGGCGACATGCCTTGCGCGTTCAGCGCGGCGGGAAGCATCTCCATCAGTGAGATAAGCAGCATGATGCCCGCGGCAAAGCCGAGGGAAAATCCCAGCAGCCGGTTGGATGGCTTCTGACCGAGGACGCCGAAAATAGCGCCGATAAATGTGGCGCTACCCGCCAGCAGCGTCAATATTAAAGGTGACGACATTATTCATTTCCTTTGATAATGATTATCATTAATGATATCGGGATTCCCTGCTAACGGCGAGAGGGGGAGGCAGCCCTTTACAGCGAATTACATTCAAATTTTCTGACGATCATCATCATGCTTATCTGAGTTTATCCTGACGCAAAAACGCGTAATGTAAAGACATCACCATTCCTCTGTTTAAGGATATCACCATGTCCCGTACCCGAATGCCAGCGTTGTTTTTAGGCCACGGCAGCCCGATGAACGTGCTGGAAGATAACATCTATACCCGCGCCTGGCGGCAGCTGGGCGAAACATTGCCGCGGCCAAAAGCCATTGTTGTGGTTTCTGCGCACTGGTTTACTCGCGGTACCGGGGTCACGGCTATGGAAACGCCGAAGACGATCCACGATTTTGGCGGCTTCCCGCAGGCGCTGTACGATACGCATTATCCGGCTCCCGGTTCTCCGGAACTGGCGCAGCGTCTGGTTGAGTTGCTGGCGCCGGTCCCCGTGACCCTGGATAAAGAAGCCTGGGGTTTCGATCATGGCTCATGGGGCGTGCTGATAAAAATGTACCCCGATGCGGACATCCCGATGGTGCAGTTGAGCATCGACAGCACCAAACCGGCAGCCTGGCATATGGAAATGGGGCGTAAGCTGGCGGTGCTGCGAGATGAAGGCATCATGCTGGTGGCGAGCGGTAACGTGGTGCATAACCTGAGAACGGCACGCTGGCATGGCGAGAGTACGCCTTACCCGTGGGCAGAATCATTTAATGACTACGTGAAAAGCAACCTGAGCTGGAAGGGACCGGTTGCAGAGCATCCGCTGGTGAACTATCTGGCGCATGAGGGAGGCTCGCTTTCTAACCCGACCGCGGATCACTTCCTGCCGCTGCTCTACGCTTTGGGCACCTGGGACGGCGAAGAACCGATATCTATTCCGGTGGAAGGGATGGAGATGGGATCGCTGAGCATGCTGTCGGTGCTGATTGGGGCGTAGAAGAGAGTGTAATAACCCCGGCAGGCGTCAGCGCCGCCGGGGATATCTTATTCGACGAAAATGTGCGGGTAGAAACGCGACAGATCCTGGGTTATCAACGCCCGATCCTCGCGTACGCCGATACCGGCTGGCCGATCGTTGATGAGCCAGCTGCCGATCAGCGTGTAGCTGTCGCCAAACTTTGGCAGCGGATAGAACTCCTGCACGATGGTGCCTTCTTCTCCGTATGGACCCTCTACCGCTTCCAGCACTTTGCCGTTTTCCACGATCGACACGTTGGCTCCTTCACGGGAGAAAATAGGCTTAATGACGTACTTCTCCATTTCCGGATGCGCATCTTCGCTGAAGTAAGCTGCCAGCAGGTTAGGGTGGTTCGGGAACATCTCCCACAGCAGCGGAAGTAAAGCTTTGTTCGAAATGATGCTCTTCCACGCCGGTTCCAGCCAGCGTACGCCCGCGTCTTCCAGTTTGGTGGAGAACATCTCGCGCAGCATATACTCCCATGGGTAGAGCTTGAACAGGTTGCCAATCACCTGATCCTGCAGGTCGGTAAACTGACCTTTTTCACCCAGACCGATATCTTCGATATACAGAAACTCGGTGGCCACGCCCGCTTCTGCGGCACAGTCCTGCAGGTACTGCACGGTACCGCGATCTTCTTCCGTATCGCGACAGCAAGCCATATGCAGCAGTTGGAAGCCAAACTGCTCGCGCAGCTCGGCAAAACGCTCGATCAGCTTTTCCTGCAGGCTGTTGAACTGGTCGCTGCCTGCCGGCAGCTGGCCGGCGTTGATCTGATCTTCCAGCCAAATCCACTGGAAGAAGGCGGCTTCATACAGCGAGGTCGGCGTGTCGGCGTTGTTCTCCAGCAGCTTCGGCTCGCCTGTGCCATCCCACGCCAAATCGAGGCGTGAGTAGAGCGACGGCTGGTTGGTTTTCCACGACTGGCGCACGAAGCCCCAGGTATGTTTCGGGATGCGGAACTTCGCCATCAGCTCATCGCTGGCGATAACTTTTTCTACCGCCTGCAGACACATTTGGTGCAGGTCGGCGGTGACCTCTTCGAGCTTCTCAACCTGCGCCAGCGTCAGTTTGTAATAGGCCTCTTCGCTCCAGTACGGCTCGCCATACATAGTATGAAAGTTGAAGCCGTATTCGGTCGCCTTTTCACGCCAGTCCGGGCGCTCCGTGATGCTGATTCTTTCCATGTGATTTAGCCGCCCATTGAGCGGGAAGAAGAGGTACCCGCAGCGCTGCGCTGCATGGCGGATTGCTTCGCGACCGATTCACCAAACCCACCGCGGGTGACGGTGCTGGTGGTGGCCGGTTTTGGCGCCATCGCCGTCTTCGGTACGTTCATCGTCCGACCCGGTTGCGCCGCGCCGTAGCTCTTACCACCGGCATCGGTGTACTGACCATAGGCTGGGCTGGCCGGGTTTTTCGAGCTGAACAGCGGCTGCTGTGCACCCATGCCTCCGCCCATCAGACGGCCCATCATGTAGCCTGCCATCAGCGGCATCCAGAAGCTGCCGCTGCTTTGCGCCTGCGCCTGGTTTTCCGGCGCTACGCCCGCCAGAGCCGGCGTTTGCTGGCACTGGCCTTCGCCGAATTCAGCGACGCAATCTTCACGCGTGGCGTATTTCGGCGCGGTACGTACCGCTTCTTTCTGAGCATTGTTGAAAGCGGTGGTACATTCTGCGCTTTTTCCCGGATTGGCGGCAGAGCAGTCATCGGCGTTTTGGTACAAAGAAACCGTCTCGTCGGTTTTTTCACAACCGGCAAGCATAAATACGGCCGTAACGGCAAGGGCGACCGGTGTCAGATGGCGAGCGCTCCAGCTTTTACGGAACGAGGCATGATTAATATTTTTTGTCCGTTTCATATTTGTCTTCCAGGACCCAGTGGTATTGCAAATTGTTAACGCTCAGGATAGAGGATGAGTGGTGGAAAATGAAGCGAAGAGGGGCGGAAAGGAGGGGATCTTTACGTTGCCTTACGTTTAGCGCTTCGCTTAGCGGAATTCGTTAAGCGAAGCGCCATGACGTAATGACGATTACTGGCGGAAAGGATTGGTGCCGCTGGTTTTCGTGGCGCGGGTTGACGCCGATGTCGCCGCCGGGGCTGCATTGCTGCTGTAGCCATCAGCGTTAGCATCCTGCTGCGGGGTTTCCGGCGCGACGCTATCTGGCGAGGTCGACACAGGTTTGCCCAACGTGTTGTTCAGCGCAACCAGATCCTGCTCATTCAGTGTCCCGAGAGCAGATTTGACATTCAGCTGATTAATCAGGTAGCTATAACGTGCGCTGGAGAGCTGCTGTTTGGCGCTGTACAGGGCCGTTGTGGCATTCAGGACGTCGACGATGGTACGCGTCCCCACGGAATAGCCTGCTTCCATGGCATCAAGGGAGCTTTGCGCAGAAACCACCGCCTGTTTGTAGGCGTTGATGCTGCTGATAGAGGCATTGATGTTATTAAAGGAAGAACGCACGGTCTGAACCACGCTGCGATGCGCGCTTTCCAGCAGTTCGCTGGCGCCGACGAAGTTGTACTGCGCCTGTTTCACCTGCGAGTTAACCATCCCGCCCTGGTACAGCGGCAGCGAGAAATTCAGGCCGATTTTGTTCTGCCCGGCATCAGTGTCGCCATAGCGCGTTGGATCGTTGGTTTTTGAACCGTTGTAGGTGGTGTTCGAGATCCCGGTCGAGGCGGTTAAATTCAGGGTCGGCAGATGGCCGTCCTGCGCCTGGCGAATCTGTTCGCGGGCCAGATCCTGGCTCAGACGCGCCTGCAGCAGCGACAGATTGCGGTTTTCCGCTTCTTTCAGCAGCGCGTTCACCGTCTGCGGTTTGTTGGTTTTAAAACCGCCAATGTTCAGCGATGACAGCTGTGGATAGTAGTTGCCGGTTACCTGGCGCAGCGCTTCTACCGCGTTGTCGAGGTTGTTGCGCGCGGTCACTTCGTTTGCCAGTACGGAGTCGTATTGCGAACGGGCGTTCTGCACATCGGTGATCGCCACAAGACCAACGTTAAAGCGCTGGGTGGTCTGATCCAACTGGCGGTAGATGGCCTGTTTCTGTGCTTCGGTATAGGAAAGCGTATCAATGGCGTTCAGGACGTTAAAGTAAGCCGTCGCGGTGTTCAGAATCAGCGTTTGCTGGTTGGTCTGATAGGTGACGTCCTGAATGCCAGCTTGTTTTTCCTGTAGCGTCAGCGAGCGCCATTTCGACATATCGAAAAGAACCTGCGTTAACTGCAGCGAGCCGCTGGTGACGTTCGAGTTCACGCCGTTGCTGTCGCGATAACCATTGGTGTAAGTATAATCCGCGCCCAGGCCAAGCTGAGGCAGTAACGGGCTACGTGCTTCGTTGATCTTCTCGAATGCAGCATCACGATCGGCTGCTGATTTACGCAGGTCAGGGTTGCTGACGCGCGCCTGCTGATAAACCTGCATCAGGTTTTCTGCCTGGCTCATGGCGCTGAAGCCAGTCAGGCCCAGACCGATGAGGATGGGGAAAAGTTTCTTCATTTGCATTCCTTGTTGTGAAGCATAAAGCGCTGCCCAAATTCTAAAAATATTCGCTGATTGTATCGACTCTGCCGCAGTAAAAAGTTGGCGTTACGTGCCATCCGGCGGTAATTTGCACCAATCTAACATACGGACTGTAAAACGATAGCCAAACGGCTTATAAATCCTTACTTTCGGAGGCGCGGGACAGAGACAATGAGCAAGCTCAATCAGCAAGGAATTACCTTCTCGAAAAACGATGTAGAAATTATTGCACGCGAAACGCTTTATCGTGGTTTTTTTTCGCTGGATTTATACCGTTTTCGCCATCGCCTGTTTAACGGCGGGATGAGCGGCGAGGTGACGCGCGAAATTTTTGAGCGCGGGCATGCCGCAGTCTTGCTACCCTTTGACCCGATACGTGATGAAGTGGTGCTGGTCGAGCAAATCCGCATCGCCGCGTATGATACCAGCGAGAGCCCGTGGCTACTGGAAATGGTCGCCGGTATGATTGAAGACGGTGAAACCCCCGAGGACGTTGCCCGCCGCGAAGCGGTAGAAGAAGCCGGACTGGTCGTCGGACGGACAAAACCGGTCCTGAGCTATCTGGCAAGCCCTGGCGGCACCAGCGAAAGGCTGTCGATTCTGGTTGGTGAAGTCGATGCCACAACGGCAAAAGGGATTCACGGTCTGGCGGATGAAAATGAAGACATCCGGGTGCATGTGGTCAGCCGGGAGCAGGCTTACCAGTGGGTTGAAGAGGGGAAAACCGACAACGCGGCCTCTGTCATTGCCTTGCAATGGCTGCAGCTGCATTATCACAATTTACGTAATGAGTGGACAAAATGAAGCGTTATACACCTGACTTCCCGGAAATGATGCGCCTGTGTGAAACCAATTTTGCTCAGTTGCGCCGCTTGTTGCCTCGAACCGATGCAGCCGGCGATGTCGCGGGCTATCAGGTGGGCAATGCGCAATATCGATTAACTATCGTCGAGTCGACCCGCTACACTACATTAGTGTCAATTGAGCAGACGGTTCCGGCGGTAAGTTACTGGAGTTTACCGTCAATGACGGTACGCCTGTATCATGATGCGATGGTCGCTGAAGTGTGTTCGACTCAGCAGATCTTTCGCTTCAAAGCAAAGTATGATTATCCTAATAAAAAGTTGCATCAACGCGACGAAAAGCATCAAATTAATCAGTTCCTGGCGGACTGGCTGAGATACTGTTTAGCACATGGAGCGATGGCGATTCCGGTTTGTTAGCGTCGTGAAACCTAAGGACACCATTTGGAAAGCCTGTTAAATCTGCCTCTGGCTGGTGAGACCAGAGTCAGGATATTACAAATTACTGATACTCACCTGTTTGCTGAAAAACATGAAACGCTGTTAGGTATCAATACCTGGGAAAGCTACCAGGCCGTGCTGGATGCCATCCATGCCTCACAGCGTCCATGCGATCTTATAGTGGCAACAGGCGATCTGGCGCAGGACCATTCCGCCGCGGCCTATCAGCACTTTGCTGAAGGTATCGCGAGTTTTGCCGCGCCCTGCGTCTGGTTGCCGGGCAACCATGACTTCCAGCCGGCGATGTACAGCACGCTGCTGGAATCGGGTATTTCCCCGGCCAAGCGGGTCTTGCTGGGCGAGCACTGGCAAATCTTGCTGCTCGACAGCCAGGTGTTTGGCGTTCCCCACGGCGAGCTGAGCGACTTTCAGCTTGAGTGGCTGGAACAGAAGCTGGCGGAAGAGCCTGAGCGCCATACGCTGCTGCTGTTGCATCACCATCCGCTCCCTTCGGGTTGTAGCTGGTTGGATCAACACAGCCTGCGTAATGCCGGGGCTCTGGATCGCGCGCTGTCCGCTTTTCCGCGCGTAAAGCATTTACTCTGCGGCCATATTCACCAGGAACTGGACCTCAACTGGAACGGGCGGCGGATGATGGCCACGCCTTCGACCTGCGTACAATTTAAGCCGCACTGCGCCAATTTTACCCTGGACACCCTTTCTCCCGGCTGGCGCTGGCTGGAACTGCACGCCGACGGTACTTTGACCACCGAGGTTTGCCGCCTTAACGGCGTGAAGTTTCACCCGGATATCGCTTCAGAAGGATACTGATGGCTACGCTCCTTTATCTGCATGGTTTTAACAGTTCACCGCGGTCGGCCAAAGCGACGGCGCTGAAGGACTGGCTGACGCAGACCTTTCCCGAGATTACGATGGTGGTGCCTGAGCTGCCCGCTTACCCGGCAGACGCGGCGGAGATGCTGGAAGCCATTGTGCTGGAACGCGGCGGGGAACCGCTGGGGGTGGTGGGGTCTTCGCTGGGAGGCTACTATGCCACCTGGCTATCGCAGTGTTTTATGCTGCCGACGGTGGTGGTTAACCCGGCGGTGCGCCCGTTTGAACTGCTGAACAATTTCCTTGGCCCCAATGAGAATCCGTACACGGGGCAGCAATATGTGCTAGAGTCACGCCATATTTACGATCTCAAAGTCATGCAAATCGACCCGCTGGAAGCGCCTGATTTAATCTGGCTGTTGCAGCAAACGGGCGATGAAGTGCTTGATTACCGCCAGGCCGTTGCTTACTACGCCTCATGCCGGCAGACGGTAGAGGAGGGCGGCAATCACGCATTTGTCGGCTTTGAAGATCATTTCACTCAGATTATCGATTTTCTGGGTTTGCGTTAAGCATTCCTGGACTACCTACGAATACACACCATGACGCAATCTTCATATAACGCTGATGCCATTGAGGTACTCACCGGGCTAGAGCCGGTTCGCCGCCGTCCAGGGATGTACACTGACACAACACGTCCTAACCATCTAGGTCAGGAAGTTATTGATAACAGTGTGGATGAAGCACTGGCTGGCCATGCGAAACGCGTGGAGGTCATTCTTCATGCCGATCAATCGCTGGAAGTGATCGACGATGGCCGCGGGATGCCGGTTGATATCCACCCGGAAGAAGGGGTTCCGGCGGTTGAGCTGATCCTGTGCCGGCTGCATGCGGGCGGCAAATTCTCCAGCAAGAATTACCAGTTCTCGGGGGGGCTGCACGGGGTGGGTATTTCGGTGGTCAACGCCCTGTCGAAGCGCGTGGAAGTGAACGTCCGCCGCGATGGCCAGATCTACAGCATCGCCTTCGAGAATGGCGATAAAGTTGAAGATCTCCACGTCACCGGCACCTGCGGTAAACGCAATACCGGAACCAGCGTGCATTTCTGGCCGGATGAGCATTTCTTTGATAGCCCGCGCTTTTCCGTCTCGCGCCTGACGCATGTGCTCAAAGCCAAAGCCGTGCTCTGCCCTGGAGTCGAGATTGTCTTCCGTGACCAGGTAAACAACAGCGAACAGCGCTGGTGTTACCAGGACGGCCTGACTGACTACCTGTGCGAAGCGGTGAACGGCCTGCCGCTGCTGCCGGAAAAACCGTTCGTCGGCAACTTCTCCGGCGAAACCGAAGCGGTCGACTGGGCGCTGCTGTGGCTACCGGAAGGCGGGGAGCTGCTGACCGAAAGCTACGTTAACCTGATCCCGACCATGCAGGGCGGTACCCATGTTAACGGTCTGCGCCAGGGGCTGCTCGAAGCGATGCGCGAGTTCTGTGAATATCGCAATATCCTGCCGCGCGGCGTGAAGCTGTCTGCGGAAGATATCTGGGATCGCTGTGCCTACGTGCTGTCGGTGAAAATGCAGGATCCGCAGTTTGCCGGTCAGACCAAAGAGCGCCTCTCTTCGCGTCAGTGCGCGGCGTTTGTCTCCGGCGTGGTAAAAGATGCCTTTAGCTTGTGGCTGAACCAGAACGTTCAGGCCGCGGAGCTGCTTGCCGAAATGGCCATCTCCAGCGCCCAGCGCCGGATGCGCGCGGCGAAAAAGGTGGTGCGTAAAAAGCTGACCAGCGGTCCCGCGTTGCCGGGTAAGCTGGCGGACTGTACCGCTCAGGATCTGAACCGTACCGAGCTGTTTCTGGTGGAAGGGGACTCGGCGGGCGGTTCTGCCAAGCAGGCGCGCGATCGGGAATATCAGGCGATCATGCCGCTGAAGGGTAAAATCCTTAATACCTGGGAAGTTTCGTCTGATGAAGTGCTGGCGTCGCAAGAGGTCCACGACATTTCGGTGGCGATCGGTATCGATCCGGACAGCGACGACTTAAGTCAGCTTCGCTACGGCAAGATTTGTATTCTCGCGGATGCGGACTCCGACGGCCTGCACATTGCCACGCTGCTGTGCGCGCTGTTTGTGAAGCACTTCCGCACGCTGGTGAAACACGGGCACGTCCACGTTGCGCTGCCGCCTTTGTACCGTATCGATCTCGGCAAAGAGGTTTACTACGCCCTGACGGAAGAAGAGAAAGCCGGCGTGCTGGAGCAGCTCAAACGGAAGAAGGGCAAACCGAACGTCCAGCGCTTTAAAGGGCTGGGTGAGATGAACCCGATGCAGCTGCGCGAAACCACGCTTGACCCGAATACCCGCCGCCTGGTGCAGTTGATTATCAGCGATGAGGATGAGCAGCAGACCACGGCGATGATGGATATGCTGTTAGCCAAGAAACGTTCGGAAGATCGTCGTAACTGGCTGCAGGAGAAAGGGGATATGGCGGATCTGGAAGCCTGACCTGCTGCTTAATCAGAACTGGCGCCCCGCCAGTTCTGACTCACTTCGGGTGTTTTTCTTCGTGCGACCTTAAATGCCGGACTGCAGAATGCGGATGCTGGTCTCCAGCACGTCGCCTTTTACCGCTTCAGCGTAGGCTTTCATATGCGGAGTTTGCAGATGCGCTTCGAGATGGGCAACGCTTTCCCACTGTTCAACCATGACGATTGAATCCGGCGAGGTGCTCTGGAAACTCACGCCGGCGGCGTGGTCAACCAGCGGCGCATAGCCGTGGCAGCCCTCTTCCTGTAAAACGACCGGAACAAGTTTTGCAAACTGATCAAGTACCGCCTGGCGATGGTGTTGGCCCGGGCGTGTGCGAATTTCTGCGATCACTGTCAACATGATTAACTCAACTCCTTCTGTATGTAGATCTTTAGTTAACCAAAAATCTGCGCCAGATGCTTGCGATATTCTGCTATGTCACGCGGAACATCCGGCATTTTAATGACGTCGTTGGCGATAAAGGTCGGCAGAGGGGTCATGCCGAGGAACTGGTTGGCTTTATGGAACGGCAGATACACGCCGTCAACGCCCACGCCGTGGAAGAACTGATCTTTATCGGTGAAGGCATCCATCGGCGCGTTCCAGGTCAGGGAGAGCATGTACTGCTTGCCCTGAATCAGGCCGCCGGAACCGTATTTCTGGCTGGCGTCGGAGCGGGTGCGCCCGTCGCTGGCATACAGCGAGCCGTGGCCTTCGGTGAAGACATCATCAATATATTTCTTCACGGTCCACGGCGCGCCCATCCACCAGCCCGGCATTTGCCAGATAACCACATCGGCCCAGAGGAAATTCTGCACTTCTTGTTGGACGTCGTAATCGCTTTCCGCACGGACGATTTTAACATCATGCCCGGCGTCGCGCAGATAGCCATCCGCGACCTCGGTCAGGGTGTCATTCAACTGGCCGTTTGAATGGGCGAATTTCTTCGCGCCGTTGATAATCAGGATATTGCTCATTTTTTACCCTTCAGGTTTCGAGTTTGTCACTGATTTTATCCCGCAAGGCGGGGCGGTAAAATGAGCAAAATGTGCAAAGTCTTTTGCGTTAATTGCAATAATGGCTACCAGCGCACGCGCGCCGTAAAACCGCCTCCGGGCGCGTTGCTGAAGTCTGCCGTCATCCGGTGCAGCGCGGCAATGCGCCGGACGATTGATAAGCCCAGTCCGCTACCGGGCTCATCCTGGCCGGGAGGGCGATAGAAGCGCTCGCCGATGCGCGCTAGCGCTGCGGGGCTGACGCCTGGGCCATTATCGCGTACGGAAAACTCACGAGCATCAACAGTGATATCGACCTGGCTGCCGCGCGGGCTGTAGCGCACGGCATTATCCAGCAGATTGCGTACCAGCAGACTCAGTAGCAGCGGCTGGCCAGGCTGCGTGACCTGCGTTGCGTGCAGATGCAGGCGTAGCTCAATGCCCGCCTGTTGCGCAGTGTGGTACATCTCCATGACCGACGATTGCAGCAGCTCATCGATGGCAATCGTATGCACATCCTCAAGCTGCGCCAGAGAATCGAGGCGCGACAACGTTAAAAGCTGGTCTACCAGCCGGGTTGCGCGGTCAATTCCTTCATGCAGCTGCGCCAGCGCTTTCTCCCGCCCCTGCGGGTCGTCCATTGACAGCTGCGCGACTTCGGTCTGCACCTTCAGCGCCGCAAGCGGGCTGCGCAACTCGTGTGCGGCATCGGAGGTAAACCGGCGCTCGCGTATCATGGTGTCATGCGTACGAGCAAACAGCTGATTCAGGGCATCGACCAGCGGCCGGACTTCACTGGGCACCTTGTCGACGTTAAGCGATTCCGCCGAGTCCGGCGCGCGCAGGCGCAGCGTTCTGGCCAGCTGTTTTAACGGCGCCAGCTCCCGGCTCAGCAGCACAATCAGCAGCAGGAACATCAGCGGTAGCGCCACCAGCCAGGGAGTCAACTGGGAGGTGACGATATCCAGCGCCATTTCCCGCCGGTAGTCCCACTCCTGACCCACGACAATACGGTAGCGGCCATCGCCGGTGGTTAACTGCAGGAAGCGCCATTCATCATCATCGTTATCCAGATAGCCATCGCTGAAGCCTTCCCGACGATTTTGCCACGGGATGTCCTGACCATTCTCGCCGTCGTGAAGCAGACGCTTACCGTCAGCCGTGAAAATCGTGAACGCCAGCGCGTCGTCATCGAGATGGCCGTGTTTGATCTTCTTTTTTGTCTGCATCGGGGCCGTGAGCGCGTGTAGCTCGTCGAAATTGATGGCGCTCAGCCGACGGGCAAACAGCAGCTGTTGGGTATCAAAGAGCTTATCCAGCTTGTCCGTGGTGTGTTGCCAGGCAATAACACAGGCGATGCCCCAGGCCGCGCTGGTCAGCAGGAAAAAAAGCAGCGTCAGGCGGACGCGCAGGCTAAGTCGTTTCATGCATCACCGAGGGTATAGCCGATCCCGTGAACGGTACGAATAAATTCACTGCCGAGCTTACGGCGCAGGTGATGAACGTGCACCTCGACCGCATTGCTGGAGACATCGTCATCCCAGGTATAGAGTTTCTCTTCAATGAGCTTGCGCGGCAGAACGCGTCCGGCATTGCGCATCAGCAGCTCCAGCAAGGCGAACTCTTTTGGCTTCAGCACCAGGTTGTCGCCGTTCGTCGTCACGGTCAGGCCAATGGGATCGAGCGCAACGTGGCCATGGCACAGTTCGCTGCTGCTCTGGCCGTGGGCGCGACGAATCAGGGCCTCCAGCCGGGCGGCAACTTCAATCAGCGCGAAAGGTTTACACAGATAGTCATCGGCGCCGAGGCGCAGCCCTTCAACCCGCTGGCTGAGCGCATCGCGGGCCGTGAGGATCAGTACCGGTTCGTGGCGGCCCTGATTACGCCATGCACGCAGGATATCCAGCCCGTCGATGCCGGGCAGCGTCAGATCGAGGATCGCCGCATCATAGGGCGCCGTATAGAGCGCGGCTTTACCTTCTTCACCGCGGGTAAACCAGTCGATGCTGAAGCCCATTTTCGTCAGCCCGACTTTAATGCCATCGCCGATGAGCTTATCGTCTTCCACCACTAAAATGCGCATTGGCCGCTCCTGTGGCTGTCATGAATACGCGCAGTAAACCGCGTTGTGGCAGGCACTGTACAGGAATAAAATTTCTTTTTTCTGCTTAAGAAGTTGTTAAGTTTTGCCTGATGTAATCAGGGTCATATAACCAGACAAGGAGAACATCTTATGAAGAAAATGGCTGCAATGACCGCGATCGTCGCTTTAGTTTGTCTGCCGGTGCTGGCTGCTGAACAAGGGGGTTTTAGCGGACCGGGGGCGACGCAAACCAGTCAGACGTCAACGCAAAAAGGCGGTTTTATTGGCCCGGGCGGGAGCGTCACGACGGTGGAAAACGCCAAATCGTTGCGTGATGACACCTGGGTGACCCTGCGCGGTAAAATAGTGCAGCGGGTCTCTGACGATCTGTATAAATTCCAGGACGCCTCCGGGACGGTGAATGTGGATATCGATCATAAGCGCTGGAACGGTCTGACCGTCACGCCGCAGGACAGCGTTGAGATCCAGGGGGAGGTCGACAAAGACTGGAACTCGGTCGAAATCGATGTGAAGCAAATAACGAAAGTCGCACCGTAAGCCCGACATCGCGCAAGATCGGTCAGGAATCGCTATCCTCGCTCTGCCAGAGTATGTCCGCAGGAGGAGACGATGAACGAGACTAGGATGAACCCGGCGTACGTCGGGCGTTTTCAGCGCGTGTGTTTATACATTGAGCGTCATCTGGATGAGCCCCTGTCGCTGGAGACGCTGAGCGCGATCGCGCATTGCTCGCCGTATCACTTTCACCGGCAATTCACCGCCTGTAGCGGCGTACCGCTGTATCGCTATATCCAGTGGCTACGTCTGCGCCGCGCCTGCTGGCGCCTGGCGTTCAGGCCGCAGGATAAAATCATCGATATTGCCCTTGATGCCGGGTTTCAGAATCCGGAGTCGTTCAGTCGTGCCTTCCGTGCCGCGTTCGCTCAAAGCCCCAGCCAGTTCCGTCAACAGCCGGACTGGCAGGAGTGGCATCGACGCGTACCGAAACATACATTACAGGAGCAACATCCGATGACAGTTAAAATAGTCCAGTTCCCTGACACCCAGGTGGCGATGTTGCGCCACCGCGGCAGTCCTGATTTGGTCAATGCTACGGCGGCGCAGTTTATCGCCTGGCGCAAGGCGAGCGGGTTATCGCCGGTCGCCACCTGCGCGACCTGGGGCGTGTCGTGGGACGATCCTGCGACCACTCCCGCTGACGATTTTCGTTTTGATATCTGCGGGTCGGTCAATGAACCGATAGCGGAAAACGCCTTTGGCGTGGTGAATGGCGCTATTCCGGGCGGGCGATGCGCGCTGGCGCGTCACCACGGCTCTCTGGATACGCTCGCGCAAAGCGTCTGGTCTCTCTACCGCGACTGGCTACCGACGTCGGGTGAAACGCTACGCGATTTTCCGCTGTTTTTCCGTTACCTCAACTTCGTGCATGAAGTCGGCGAACACGAGCTCCAGACCGATATTTATCTGCCGCTGCGCTGATTAGCGCTAACGGAATCCTCAGCCGATCTCACGGCCTGTGACTCAGGGCGTGAGATCGGGTATTATCGCGGGTAGTTTTGCCGCCCGCACGGTCGGTACGCAGATTGAGGATTCACGATTAATGAGCGATATGGCAGAGCGCCTTGCGCTGCATGAATTTACGGAAAATGCTTACCTGAACTATTCCATGTACGTCATCATGGACAGGGCGTTGCCGTTTATTGGCGATGGTCTGAAGCCGGTCCAGCGTCGCATCGTTTACGCGATGTCTGAGCTGGGGCTGAACGCCAGCGCGAAGTTCAAAAAGTCCGCCCGCACCGTGGGTGATGTGCTGGGTAAATACCACCCGCACGGCGATAGCGCCTGCTATGAAGCGATGGTGCTGATGGCGCAGCCCTTCTCCTACCGCTACCCGCTGGTGGATGGGCAGGGGAACTGGGGGGCGCCGGACGATCCTAAATCCTTCGCCGCGATGCGTTATACCGAATCCCGTTTGTCAAAGTATGCGGAACTGCTGCTGGGCGAACTGGGACAGGGAACCGTCGACTGGGTGCCGAACTTCGACGGGACGATGCAGGAGCCGAAAATGCTGCCTGCGCGTCTGCCGAACATCCTGCTGAACGGCACTACCGGCATCGCCGTCGGTATGGCAACCGATATTCCTCCGCACAACCTGCGTGAAGTGGCGCAGGCGGCGATTACCCTGATCGAAAAACCGCAGACCTCGCTCGACGAGCTGCTGGATATCGTTCACGGGCCAGACTACCCGACCGAAGCCGAAATCATTACTCCGCGCGCGGAGATCCGCAAAATCTACCAGAACGGTCGCGGTTCGGTGCGGATGCGTGCGGTATGGAAAAAAGAGGACGGTGCGGTAGTGATTACGGCGTTGCCGCATCAGGTTTCCGGCGCCCGTGTGCTGGAGCAAATCGCCGCTCAGATGCGCAACAAAAAGCTGCCGATGGTTGACGATCTGCGCGATGAGTCGGACCACGAAAACCCGACGCGCCTGGTGATCGTCCCGCGTTCGAATCGCGTGGATATGGAACAGGTGATGAATCATCTGTTCGCGACCACCGATCTTGAAAAAAGCTATCGCATCAACCTGAACATGATCGGCCTCGACAACCGTCCGGCGGTGAAAAACCTGCTGGAGATCCTCGCGGAGTGGCTGACCTTCCGCCGCGATACCGTGCGTCGCCGTCTGAACTACCGCCTGGAGAAAGTGCTCAAGCGCCTGCACATTCTCGAAGGTTTGCTGGTCGCGTTCCTTAATATCGATGAAGTGATTGAAATTATCCGCCACGAGGATGAGCCGAAGCCGGCCCTGATGTCGCGTTTTGGCATCAGCGAAACCCAGGCGGAAGCGATCCTTGAGCTGAAACTGCGCCACCTCGCCCGACTGGAAGAGATGAAGATCCGCGGCGAGCAGAGCGATCTGGAAAAAGAGCGCGATCAGCTGCAGGCGATTCTGGCCTCTGAACGGAAGATGAACAACCTGCTGAAGAAAGAGCTGCAGGCCGACGCCGAGACCTTCGGCGACGATCGTCGTTCACCGCTGCGCGAGCGCGAAGAAGCAAAAGCGATGAGCGAGCACGACATGCTGCCGTCTGAGCCGGTGACCATCGTGCTGTCGCAAATGGGCTGGGTGCGGAGCGCCAAAGGCCACGATATTGACGCGCAGGGTCTGAGCTATAAAGCGGGCGATAGCTGGAAAGCGTCGTCGAAAGGCAAGAGCAACCAGCCGGTGGTGTTTATTGATACCACCGGGCGTAGCTACGCCATCGATCCGATCACGCTGCCGTCGGCGCGCGGTCAGGGCGAGCCGATTACCAGCAAACTGACGCTACCGCCGGGCGCCAGCGTTGAACATATGCTGATGGAAAGCGACGATCGCAAGTTGTTGATGGCCTCCGACGCCGGCTACGGTTTCGTCTGTACCTTTAACGATCTGGTGGCGCGCAACCGCGCGGGCAAGGCGCTGATTACGTTGCCGGATAACGCGCGCGTCATGACGCCGCTGGTGATCGAAGATGATGCTGACATGCTGCTGGCGATCACCTCTGCCGGGCGCATGCTGATGTTCCCGGTCAGCGACTTACCGCAGCTGTCAAAAGGTAAGGGGAATAAGATTATCAATATTCCGTCGGCGGAAGCGGCTTCCGGTCAGGATGGCCTGGCGCACTTGTTCGTGCTGCCGCCGCAGAGCACGCTGACTATCCACGTCGGGAAGCGCAAGATTAAACTGCGTCCGGAAGAGCTGCAAAAAGTCACCGGTGAACGCGGTCGTCGCGGCTCGCTGATGCGCGGACTGCAGAAAATCGATCGTGTGGAAATCGATTCGCCGCGTCGGGCCTCGTCGGCGGACGATAGCGAAGAGTAAGACGGGCATCCCCCTGCTGGCAGGCAGGGGATGCTAAAATTTGCCGCAAAATCGTTGTTTATTCAGGTGTTGCGATTAACAATAGGCGCAAAATCATTCAAGATACGTCGGGCGGTCAGCAAATGACACCCGACGCCTGCAATCTGCTAAACAGCGAGTCAGTACCCTATAGACGTGAGTGACGCTTAAACGCGACGACGAGCGTGACAGGCGCGTCGTGCGCTGACGATGTACCGGGCGATATCGCCGTTCGCGCGCATACGAGCTGAAGTTTAACGGGTATTATTCTAAGCGGTTTGGGTTTTAGAGGTAGCTATGCTATTTATTTTTCGACTAATTGTTGTTGTTATTTACTGTATCTTCGTGTGTATATTTGGCTGTATTTACTGCTTGTTCAGCCCGCGTAATCCTAAACACGTTGCCACCTTCGGGCATCTGTTTGGCCGACTCTCTCCGCTGTTCGGCCTGAAGGTAGAAACGCGTAAGCCCGCTGATGCACAGAGCTATGGTAATGCTATCTACATCGCTAACCATCAGAACAACTATGATATGGTGACGGCGTCAAACATCGTACAGCCGCCGACCGTGACCGTGGGTAAAAAGAGCCTGGTGTGGATCCCGTTCTTTGGTCTGCTCTACTGGTTGACAGGGAACCTGCTGATTGACCGTAATAACCGGGCGAAAGCGCATGGCACTATCTCGCAGGTGGTTGATACGTTTAAAAAACGCAAAATCTCTTTCTGGATGTTCCCGGAAGGTACGCGTAGCCGCGGTCGCGGTTTGCTGCCCTTTAAAACCGGCGCTTTCCACGCGGCTATTGCCGCAGGCGTGCCGATTATTCCGGTATGCGTTTCCAATACATCGAATAAAATTAACCTCAATCGCCTGAACAATGGTCTGGTGATTGTCGAAATGCTGCCGCCGGTCGATACCAGCCAGTTTGGTAAAGAGGGCGTACGTGCGCTGGCAACGCACTGCCGCGAGCTGATGGCGGCGAAGATTGAAGAGCTGGATCGCGAAGTTGCTGAGCGCGAAGCGGCGGCAAAGAAATAAACAGGAACTGCTGCGATAACGCGAGCGCAGGGCTAGCGGGAAACGAATTCCCTTTTTGATGAGTTAGTATTCCATGGAGTTAATATGTCACTCAGTCGGCGTCAGTTTATCCAGGCTTCAGGCGTAGCGCTGTGCGCGGGAGCCGTGCCGCTGAACGCACATGCCGCCGGCCAGCAGCCAGCCTTGCCGGTTCCGCCGTTGCTGGAATCCCGCCGCGGTCAGCCGCTGTTTTTAACTCTGCAGCGAGCGCACTGGTCATTTACCCCGGGAACGCGCGCCTCGGTATGGGGCGTGAACGGCCGCTACCTCGGGCCGACGATCCGCGTGTGGAATGGCGATGATGTTAAGCTCATTTACAGCAACCGACTGACGGAAAACGTCGCCATGACCATCCGGGGCCTGCAGGTTCCCGGTCCGCTGATTGGCGGCGCGGCGCGAATGATGTCGCCGAACGCCGACTGGGCGCCGGTGCTGCCGATTCGCCAGAGTGCCGCCACGCTGTGGTATCAGGCCAACACGCCAAACCATATGGCGAAACAGGTCTATAACGGCCTCGCCGGTATGTGGCTGGTGGAGGATGAGGTCAGTAAGAACCTGCCAATCCCTAATCATTACGGCGTGGATGACTTCCCGGTGATTATTCAGGACAAGCGACTGGATAATTTCGGTACCCCGGAATACAGCGAACCCGGCAGCGGCGGTTTTGTCGGCGATACGCTGTTGGTGAACGGCGTGCAGAGCCCGTATGTCGAAGTGTCGCGCGGCTGGGTGCGCCTGCGCCTGCTGAACGCCTCTAACTCCCGTCGCTATCAGCTGCAGATGAGCGATGGCCGGCTGATACACGTTATCTCCGGCGACCAGGGCTTTTTATCCGCCCCGGTTTCGCTAAAACAGCTGTCGCTGGCTCCCGGCGAGCGGCGAGAAATTCTGGTGAATATGACCAACGGCGATGAGGTGTCGATTACCTGCGGCGAAGCGGCAAGCATCGTTGACCGTATCCGTGGCTTCTTCGAACCGTCGAGCATTCTGATTTCTACGCTGCTATTAACGTTGCGTCCGACGGGCCTGCTGCCGCTGGTCACCGATAGTCTGCCGCTACGTCTGCTGCCGACGGAGTTCCTGCCCGGCACGCCGCTTCGCTCGCGGGATATCTCCCTCGGCGACGATCCGGGGATTAACGGCAATCTGTGGGATCCGCAGCGCATTGATATCACCGCCCAGCAGGGCACCTGGGAGCGCTGGACGGTGCGCGCCGATCGGCCGCAGCCGTTCCATATAGAAGGCGTGATGTTCCAGGTACGTAACGTGAACGGGTCCGCACCGTTCCCGGAGGACCGCGGCTGGAAAGATACCGTCTGGGTCGACGGACAGGTGGAGCTGCTGGTGTACTACGCGCAGCCTTCCTGGCCGCACTTCCCGTTCCAGTTCCTGAGCCAGACGCTGGAGCTGGCCGACCGTGGCTCAATTGGCCAGATGCTGGTCAACCCGGCACCATAATGGCGGATACCCTGGCCGAATCGCGGTCAGGGTATCCGAAAATCTCCCTTCATTTCTTTCGTCGATCCGGCTTATAATCGCCGCCCTTTGATTATTTTTTTATCACTTTTCCCGGAAGCAATATGAGCGCAATATCCCTGATCCAACCGGATCGTGACCTTTTTTCCTGGCCGCAGTACTGGGCCGCCTGCTTTGGCCCGGCGCCATTTTTACCAATGTCACGCGAAGAGATGGATCAACTTGGCTGGGATAGCTGCGACATTATCCTGGTCACCGGCGATGCGTATGTCGACCATCCGAGCTTTGGGATGGCGATTTGCGGACGCATGCTGGAAGCGCAGGGATTCCGCGTCGGGATTATTTCTCAGCCTGACTGGAACAATAAAAATGACTTTATGCGCCTCGGCAAACCGAATCTGTTCTTCGGGGTCACCGCCGGCAATATGGACTCGATGATCAACCGCTACACCGCCGATCGTAAACTGCGCCACGATGATGCGTATACCGCGGGCAATGTCGCCGGTAAACGTCCTGACCGCGCCACGCTGGTTTATACCCAGCGCTGTAAAGAAGCGTGGAAGGATGTCCCGGTGATCCTCGGGGGGATCGAGGCCAGCCTGCGCCGTACCGCGCATTATGATTACTGGTCTGATACCGTGCGCCGTTCGGTGCTGGTGGATTCGAAGGCCGATATGCTGATGTTCGGCAATGGCGAACGTCCGCTGGTGGAAGTGGCGCATCGTCTGGCCGCCGGTGAGCCGATTAGCCACATTCGCGACGTGCGTAATACCGCCATTATGGTTAAAGAGGCGCTGCCGGGCTGGAGCGGCGTGGACTCTACCCGTCTGGATACGCCGGGTAAAATTGACCCCATCCCGCACCCGTATGGCGAAGACCTGCCGTGTGCGGATAACAACACCGTTGCGCCGCCAAAACAAGAAGCCAAACGCGTCACCGTGCAACCGCCGCGTCCGAAGCCGTGGGAAAAAACCTACGTCCTGCTGCCTTCCTTTGAGAAGGTCAAAGGGGACAAGGTGCTGTACGCGCATGCGTCGCGTATTCTGCATCATGAGACCAACCCGGGCTGCGCGCGCGCGTTGATGCAAAAGCACGGCGAGCGTTATATCTGGGTTAACCCGCCGGCTATCCCGCTGTCGACGGAAGAGATGGACAGCGTTTTTGCGCTGCCGTATAAGCGCGTCCCGCACCCGGCATATGGCGATAGCCGTATTCCGGCTTACGAGATGATTCGTTTCTCGATAAACATTATGCGCGGCTGTTTCGGCGGCTGTTCTTTCTGCTCTATCACCGAGCATGAAGGCCGCATCATTCAGAGCCGTTCCGAAGATTCGATCATCAACGAAATCGAAGCGATTCGCGACACGGTTCCCGGCTTTACCGGTGTTATCTCCGATCTTGGCGGCCCGACGGCCAACATGTATATGCTGCGCTGCAAGTCGCCGCGCGCGGAACAAACCTGTCGCCGTTTATCCTGCGTCTATCCGGATATTTGCCCGCACATGGATACCAACCATGAGCCGACGATCAATCTCTATCGTCGCGCCCGCGATCTGAAAGGGATTAAAAAAATCCTTATCGCCTCAGGCGTGCGTTATGACATCGCCGTCGAGGATCCGCGCTATATCAAAGAGCTGGCGACTCACCATGTCGGCGGCTATCTGAAAATTGCTCCGGAACATACGGAAGAAGGCCCGCTGTCAAAAATGATGAAGCCGGGTATGGGAAGCTATGACCGTTTTAAAGAGTTGTTCGATACCTATTCGAAGCAGGCGGGCAAAGAGCAGTACCTGATTCCGTACTTTATCTCCGCGCACCCGGGTACGCGCGACGAAGATATGGTGAACCTGGCCCTGTGGCTGAAAAAACACCGTTTCCGTCTCGACCAGGTGCAGAACTTCTATCCGTCGCCGCTGGCCAACTCGACCACCATGTATTACACCGGCAAGAACCCGCTGGGTAAGATTGGCTATAAGAGTGAAGACGTTGTGGTGCCGAAAGGTGATAAACAGCGCCGTCTGCATAAAGCGCTGCTGCGTTACCACGATCCGGCGAACTGGCCGCTGATTCGTCAGGCGCTGGAGAGCATGGGCAAGAAGCATCTGATTGGATCGCGCCGCGACTGTCTGGTGCCTGCTCCGACGCTGGATGAGATGCGCGAAGCGCGTCGTCAGAACCGCAATACCCGCCCGGCGTTGACCAAGCATACGCCGATTACGCATCAGCGTTCGAACGGTGGGGAGACGGCGAGGAAGCCGATAAAACGCGGTAAGGTCGCCAGCCGTTAAGTTTGTCGGATGGCCCGGCGGCGCAGCGCTGACCGGGCCAGTAAAACGGTGAACCACCGGCCGGATCGGCATCCCGCCATCCGGCCTTTTTATATGTTATCCGCCGAACTGATCCGGATCCGGTCCCAGACGTTTGTTCTGGTCCAGTTTCGCCATCTCACCCAGTTCGTCTTTATCGAGACGGAAATCCCAGACGTTGAAGTTCTCCGCAATACGGGCGGGCGTCACGGATTTCGGAATCACCACCAGCCCGTTGTCCAGGTGCCAGCGGATAACAATCTGCGCGGGGGTTTTAGCGTATTTATCCGCCAGGTGATGAATAATTTTCCGGTCGAAAACGCCTTCTCCCCCCTGCGCCAGCGGGCTCCAGGATTCCGTTTGAATTTTATGCGTAGCGTTCCAGGCATGAAGCTGACGTTGCTGGAGTAAAGGATGAAGCTCTACCTGGTTTATCACCGGCACGATGCCGGTTTCATCCAGCAGTCGCTGGAGATGATGCACCTGGAAGTTACAGACGCCGATGCTTTTGACCAGCCCCTCTTTTTGCAGCTCAACCATGCCTTTCCAGGCGTCAACATAGTGATCAATCGCCGGAACCGGCCAGTGCATAAGATAGAGATCGACGTAATCGAGCTGCAGTTTACGCAGGCTCTCTTGTAGCGCCTCACGAGGACGTTTTTGGTCGTCGTTCCACAGTTTCGTGGTAATAAACAGCTGATCGCGGGGGATGTCTGCGCTGCGTAACGCATTGCCGACACCGGTCTCATTTTGGTAGGCGGCGGCGGTGTCAAAAGAGCGATAACCGACTTCCAGCGCCTTATGAATGGCGGAGACGACTTCCTCGTTGCCTGCTTTCCACACGCCGAGACCCAGTTGTGGCATCAGGTTGCCGTCGTGCAGTTTTATAACGGTTGGATGTGTCATGCCTTCCTCCTGTTAATGAAACTCAGCGGTGTACATTCCGCTAAGGGGTAGCATTAAGTCTGGACGAAATAGCTAAAAACGGTAGTAAAACTCTTCTCCTTCCCGCAAGTTCACGGCAAGGAGAAGAGAGAGGGAAAGGGAAACTTAGCGTGCCGCCTCGTAAATCCGGCGGCTGACCTCAAGGGTGATATCCTTATTTTCACCCAGCGCCGTCATGCCGTGCTCTTCCAGTTTAGCCAGTAACGCCGGAATGGAGCTACCGTCCAGACCGTAGTCGGAAAGACGGGTCGGTACGCCGAGCTGTTCGAAGAAGTGACGCGTCGCGGCGATCGCGGCATCGATACGTTCGTCTTCAGAACCCTCGGTAATATTCCAGACGCGGGCGGCATACTGCAGCAGCTTCGCGCGTTTAGTCTCGCGTTTTTCATTCCACAATACTGGCAGCACGATAGCCAGCGTCTGGGCATGGTCGAGGCCATGCATCGCGGTCAGTTCGTGACCCAGCATATGCGTTGCCCAGTCCTGGGGAACACCGGCGCCGATCAGGCCGTTTAACGCCTGGGTCGCGGCCCACATGATATTGGCGCGAACGTCGTAATTCTCTGGATCTTTCAGCGCTTTCGGGCCCTCTTCAATCAGGGTCAGCAGGATGCCTTCGGCAAAGCGATCCTGAATTTTGCCATCGACCGGATAGGTGACGTACTGTTCAACGGTATGGACAAATGCGTCAACAACGCCATTGGCCACCTGACGCGGCGGCAGGGTATAGGTGTAAACCGGATCGAGGATCGCAAACACCGGCTGCACATGAGAAGACATAAAGGCGCGTTTGTCGCCGGTGGTTTTACGCGAAACCACGGCGCCTTTATTGGATTCGGAGCCGGTTGCCGGCAGCGTCAGCACGGAGCCCATCGGGATCGCGCTTGTCACATGGCTGCCGTAGGTTTCGAGAATTTCCCACGGATCGACGTTTTCATCATAGTGCGCCGCCGCGGCGATGAATTTGGTGCCATCCAGTACCGAACCGCCGCCGACGGCGAGCAGGAAGGTGACGTTTTGTTCACGGGCGATTTTCACCGCCTTCATCAGCGTTTCGTAAGAGGGGTTTGGTTCAATCCCGCCAAACTCCAGAACGTCGAAACCGTTCAGGGCGTTGAGGACCTGATCGAGCACGCCGGTTTTCTTCACGCTGCCGCCGCCGTAGGTCACCAGAATCCGGGCATCCGCCGGGATTTGAGCGCGCAGGTTGTCGATGGCGCCTTTACCAAACAGGATGCGGGTTGGGGTATGTAGATCGAAATTATTCATTATTCGTGCCCTCAAAAAAAGAAAACTGCCGGCTGAGAGGAGGCCTCGGCCAGATGACGATCATTGTGGTCTCGTCGCCGGTTCCCCTCAATGCACATTCCTGCCGTTGTCTTGCCCATTTCTCCATCGGGCTGGAGAAAAGGCAGAAAGATGCGCACAATGCAGAGGTGAGAAAACGTCTGGAGAATTACCGAAAATGAACCGCGCCGAGATATGCCAGCTGCTGACGGAAAAGGTTAATGCACTGAAAGATAAAGAAGAAAATCTCAGCGCGCTGCTGCCCGATATTCGGCTGTTGTACGGCACGCAGCCGGGTACCCGCACGCCGGTAATGTACCAGCCAGGCATTGTTTTTCTCTTTTCAGGTCATAAAATTGGCTACATCAATGAGCGGACTTTCCGCTATGACACCAATGAATACCTGCTGTTGACGGTGCCGCTGCCGTTTGAGTGCGAGACCTTCGCGACGCCAGAGGTGCCGCTTGCGGGATTGCGCCTGAATGTGGATATTCTTCAGCTACAGGAGCTGTTGATGGACATTGGCGAGGACGCGCTGTTTCAGCCCTCGATGGCCTCCAGCGGCATCAACTCGGCGGCGCTATCGGAGGAGATCCTGTGCGCGGCGGAAAGGCTGCTGGATGTGATGGAGCGGCCGCTGGATGCGCGTATTCTCGGCAAACAGATCATCCGTGAGATCCTCTATTACGTGCTCACCGGGCCATGCGGCGGGGCGCTGCTGGCGCTGGTCAGCCGACAAACCCACTTCAGCCTGATTAGCCGCGTCCTGAAGCGCATTGAAAGCCAGTACACCGAAAACCTCAGTGTCGATCAACTGGCGGCGGAGGCCAACATGAGCGTCTCGGCGTTTCATCATAATTTCAAATCGGTGACCAGCACCTCACCGCTGCAGTACCTCAAAAGCTATCGCTTACATAAGGCGCGGATGCTGATGATTCATGACGGGATGAAAGCCAGCGCCGCGGCGATGCGCGTCGGCTACGAGAGCGCGTCGCAGTTTAGCCGTGAATTTAAACGCTATTTTGGTATGACGCCGGGAGAAGATGCGGCGCGGATCAGAACGATTCAGGGCATGTGACGGGAAATCAGTCCCGGGAAGGGCTGCTGCGCCACTCCCGGGAAGGCTCTGTCAGGCGTTACAGAATTTTTTCTTGATAACCACCACCAGGGTGCCCACCAGCCCGGCCACCAGCAGCGCGATCGGCAGAATCATCAGGCAGGTCATGACCTGGTCTTCATGTCGCTTCACGAACGGGATCATGCTGAGCGCATAGCCCAGACCGGTGACCACGCCTACCCACAGCAGCGCGCTGAGCCAGTTGAAGAACTGAAAGCGGCGGTTGGAGAGCCCGGAAATGCCGGCCATCGTTGGCAGCAGGGTGCGCACGAAGGCGAGGAAACGACCGGCCAGTAGCGCCAGAAGACCATGTTTATCAAACATACAGGTCGCGCGCTGATGGTACTTCTGCGGCAGATGGGCGAGCCAGCCTTTGACGGTTTCGGTATTGCCGAGCCAGCGCCCTTGCAGATAGCTCAACCAGCAGCCGAGGCTGGCAGCGGCGGTAAGGATGGCTAGAGTCGGCACAAAGTCCATGACGCCTTTGGCTATGAGCGCTCCGGCGAGCAGCAGCAGGCTGTCCCCGGGTAAAAATGAAGCGGGCAGCAGACCGTTTTCCAGAAACAATGTCATGAACATGACCAGATATACAACGCCCACGACCTGGGGGTTTGCCAGCGCGGCAAAATCATGTTGCCACAGGGCGGCGACAATCTCTTGAATGACAACCATGGACTTTCCTAAGTGGTACCGTATTTTTGACTAGTGTACTCCTGAAGAGCCCCGAACACCTTGATCTCGGGCGCAACAACAGCGGCCGCCTTACGTAAAACGTCCGCTATTGTTGCCACTCGCTGTCACTTTACACGATACGCGAGAAGCCTGCCGCTAAATCCGTCAACAGATCGTCAACATTTTCTAAACCGATATGGACGCGAATCAGCGTACCGCTGAAATCGACTTCAGCTTCCGGACGGATGGCGGCGATTTGTTCCGGCTGGTTAGCCAGAATCAGCGATTCAAAACCGCCCCAGGAATAGGCCATGCTGAACAAGCTGAAGTTGTCGAGATACGCAGCAAGCTCGGCGTCGGTCAGGCGTTTATTGAGGACAAATGAGAACAGACCGCTGCTGCCGGTAAAATCGCGCTTCCAGAACTCATGACCCTTGCTGCCCGGTAGCGCCGGGTGGTTGACGCGCGCGACCTGCGGATGTTGCGCCAGCCATTCGGCGATACGCAGGCTGCTTTCATGATGTTGACGCAGGCGGACGCCAAGGGTGCGCAGGCCGCGGCTGGTCATATAGGCGGTATCCGCATCGACCATTTGCCCCATCAGGTAGGCATTTTCCCGCAGCTGATCCCAGCAGCGCGCGTTGGATACCGCGGTGCCGACCATTGCATCAGAGTGGCCAATCAGGTATTTCGTCCCGGCCTGAATCGAAATATCGACGCCGAAATCCAGCGCTTTAAACAACACGCCGGCAGCCCAGGTGTTGTCGATCATGATAATCGCCTGCGGAGCAACGCGGCGGACGGCGGCAACAATTGCCGGAACGTCGTGAACTTCCATGGTGATAGAGCCGGGTGATTCCAGGAACACCACCCGGGTGTTCGGTTGAATCTGGCGGGCAATATCGGCGCCAGCTAGCGGATCGAACCAGCTGGTGGTGACGCCGAGCTTCGCGAGGATTTTAGTGCAAAAGTCCTGGCTGGGCTCATACGCGGTGTTGGTCATCAGGACATGGTCGCCTTGTTCGACGAAGGCCAGAATGGTATTGGCAACGGCTGCGGCGCCGCAGGGAAACAGCGCGCATCCCGCGCCGCCTTCCAGTTCGCACATCGCTTCCTGTAACGAAAAGTGGGTCAATGTCCCGCGACGACCGTAAAACAGTTCGCCTTTTGCCCGGTTGCGGGTGGCGTGCTTTTTAGCTTCGACACTCTCGAACACCAGCGATGAAGCCCGCTGAATCACGCTGTTGACCGAGCCCTGAGTATATTTTTTGCTGCGCCCGGCATTGACCAGCGCGGTATCAAGATGTTTATCAGCCATGTTTTTTACCTGGTTTTATACGTCTGGACGTCTAAACTAGCACGAATGGCTCACCCTGTACCGGGGAATGGCCGATACGGGCAAAAATTTTGCGAAATCCGCGGTCGGCCACTTTTTTACTGCGTAAGCGCAAGGAATCTAAACGTGATTTGCTGCACAGTGTAAATACTAATGAGAACCACTATCAATTCGGGGCTTTTTTGATATGATTGTGCTCAGATTTTGTGATTGACGTCCTGGAGATTCAGCGTGGGTAATAATTTGATGCAGGCGGACCTGTCCGTTTGGGGTATGTATCATCATGCCGATATTGTCGTTAAGGTCGTGATGATTGGCCTGATTTTGGCGTCGGTAGTCACCTGGGCTATCTTTTTCGGCAAAGGTGCTGAAATCCTCTCCAGTAAGCGCCGCCTCAAGCGTGAACAGCAGCTGCTCGGCGATGCGCGTTCCCTCGATCAGGCCAGCGATATCGCAAACAGTTTCCACCCGAAAAGCTTAAGCATCCAGCTTATCAATGAAGCGCAGAACGAACTGGCGCTCTCTGAAGGCGTTGAAGATAACGAAGGGATTAAAGAACGTACCGGTTTCCGCCTTGAGCGTCGCGTAGCGTTCGTGGGTCGCTACATGGGGCGCGGCAACGGTTATCTGGCGACCATCGGGGCGATTTCCCCGTTCGTCGGCCTGTTTGGTACCGTCTGGGGTATCATGAACAGCTTTATCGGCATTGCGCAGACGCAGACCACTAACCTTGCGGTGGTGGCACCGGGCATCGCGGAAGCGCTGCTGGCGACGGCCATCGGCCTGTTTGCGGCGATTCCAGCCGTGGTTATCTATAATATTTTTGCCCGCATGATCGGCAGCTACAAAGCGTCGCTCGGCGATGTCGCCGCGCAGGTGCTGCTGCTGCAAAGCCGTGACCTGGATCTGAGCGCCAGCGGCGTAAAACCGGTTCGTACCGCGCAAAAATTACGAGTAGGTTAATGCTTTATGGCAATGCATTTTAACGAAAACCCCGATGATAACGGCGAAATGCATGACATCAACGTCACGCCGTTTATCGACGTCATGCTGGTGCTGTTGATCATCTTTATGGTGGCGGCGCCGCTGGCGACCGTGGATGTGAAGGTCAACCTTCCGGCCTCCTCAAGTCAGCCACAGCCGCGTCCGGAAAAGCCGATTTATCTGTCGGTGAAAGCGGATAACAGCATGTTCCTCGGCAACGATCCGATCACCGAAGAGAGCATGATCGGCGCGCTGAATACGCTGACGGAAGGGAGGAAAGACACCACCGTCTTCTTCCGTGCGGATAAAACCGTGGACTATGAGACCATGATGAAGGTCATGGATACTCTGCACCAGGCGGGTTATCTGAAAATTGGTCTGGTGGGCGAAGAAAGCGTAAAAGCGAAATAACCCTCCCGACGACGTTTATCAGGCTGGCCATGTGCCAGCCTTTTTTATGCCCGATATTCAGCGGCGATATGGCGGGAGGTTGCAATCGCTGCGGCGGGTTGCGATATAATGGCGGACTTTTGCTTAACTCACAGGATCTTATGGAACGCTTTCTGGAAAATGCTATGTATACCTCCCGCTGGTTATTGGCGCCGGTTTATTTTGGTCTATCGCTCGGGCTGATTGCGCTGTCGATCAAATTTTTTCAGGAGATTTTCCACATCCTGCCGCACATCTTCAGCGTGAGCGAGTCGGATCTGGTTCTGACGCTGCTGTCGCTGGTCGATATGACGCTGGTGGGCGGCCTGCTGGTGATGGTGATGTTCTCCGGCTACGAAAATTTTGTCTCCCAGCTGGATATCAATGAAGGTAAAGAAAAGCTCAGCTGGCTGGGCAAAATGGACGCCACCTCGCTGAAAAATAAAGTGGCGGCGTCCATTGTCGCCATCTCCTCTATCCATCTGCTGCGGGTGTTTATGGACGCGCAAAACGTACCGGACAACAAGCTGATGTGGTACGTCATTATCCATCTGACCTTTGTGCTGTCGGCGTTTGTGATGGGCTATCTCGATCGTCTGACCAAGGTTAAGCACTGAGATACCTGCCCGGCGGCGCAGCGCCGCCGGGTGAGTGACTTATTGATCCGACGAGGTTTGCCATAAATTGAGCTGGCCATCCGCGACATGCTGGTCAATCTGCGCCAGCTCTTCTGCGCTAAACGTCAGATTATTCAGTGCCTGTACGTTCTCCTCCAGCTGCTGTGGGCGGCTGGCGCCAATCAGCACTGATGTGACCCGACTATCCTTCAGCAGCCAGCTCAGCGCCATTTGCGCCATACTCTGTCCGCGGCTGTGGGCCATCTCCTGCAGTAAGCGCAGGCTGTGCAGATTTGACTCACTGAGCATATTCTCCGTCAGGCCGCGCGCTCTTTTCCCTTCGTAGAACATCCGCGAACCTTCGGGGATCTGCTGTAGATATTTGCCGGTCAGCAGGCCCTGCGCCAGCGGCGTAAAGGCGATACAGCCGACGCCGTTCTCCTCCAGCGTATCCAGCAGCCCGCTGGTGTCGACCCAGCGGTTGAGCAGGTTATAAGACGGCTGGTGAATCAGCAGCGGGATCTTCCAGTCGCGCAAAAGCGCGGCCATTTGCCGCGTACGTTCCGGCGAATAGGAGGAGATGCCGACATACAAGGCTTTACCGCTCTGCACCGCCTGTGCCAGCGCCGCGGCGGTCTCTTCCATCGGCGTATTTTCATCGACGCGATGCGAATAGAAAATATCGACGTAATCCAGTCCCATCCGCTGCAGGCTCTGATCGAGGCTGGCGAGCAGATATTTTCGTGAACTACCGTTGCCATAGGGGCCTGGCCACATGGAATAGCCCGCTTTCGTCGCCACAATCAGCTCGTCGCGGTAGGCGGCGAAATCCTCGCGCAGCAGGCGGCCAAAATTCTCCTCCGCGCTGCCGGGCGGCGGCCCGTAGTTATTCGCCAGATCGAAATGGGTAATGCCCAGATCAAAGGCTTTGCGTAACAGGGCGCGTTGGTCATCCAGCGCGTGACCGTGACTAAAGTTGTGCCACAGTCCCAGCGACAAAAGGGGCAATTGCAGGCCGCTTTTACCGCAGTAGCGGTACTGCATGCGATCGTAGCGGGTGGGATCAGCTAACCAGGACATGCTCTCTCCTTATAAATTAAAACGTCGTTCCCATTTTAACTGGTATGGTACGCCAGCAGCGTTCGCTGGATCACAATGTGTAAGATTGCTGGCGTCACCGCGAGCTTCTGCTTTGCTTAAAGGGGGGAATATCCGGAGAAGAGATGATGACGCGACTGACGGCGAAAGATTTTCCGCAAGAGCTGCTGGAGTATTACGACTATTACGCGCACGGCAAAATCAGCAAGAGGGAATTTTTGCAGCTGGCCGGAAAGTACGCCGTCGGCGGCATGACCGCCCTGGCGCTGTTTAACCTGCTGAAACCGAACTACGCGCTTGCCGGGCAGATCTCGTTTACCGACCCGGATATCCATGCGCAATATATTCGCTATCCTTCGCCCGAGGGTCACGCCGAGGTGCGTGGTTATCTGGTGGTGCCGACGAAATCCAGCGTAAAACCGGCGTCGGTGATCGTCGTGCATGAGAATCGCGGACTGAATCCCTATATCGAAGATGTCGCCCGCCGGGTGGCCAAAGCCGGTTACATCGCGCTGGCACCGGATGGCCTGAGTTCGGTGGGCGGCTATCCCGGCAATGATGACGAAGGGCGCGAGCTTCAGCAGAAAGTCGATCCGCAGAAGCTGATGAACGACTTTTTTGCCGCCGTCGCCTTTATGGAAAAACATCCGCAGGCGAGCGGAAAAGTGGGGATAACCGGGTTTTGTTACGGCGGCGGGGTTTGCAATGCCGCCGCCGTGGCGATCCCGGAGCTGGCCTGCGCGGTGCCGTTTTATGGCCGCCCGCCGCCGATCGCGGAGGTCGGGAAAATCCATGCCCCGCTGCTACTGCACTATGCGGAGCTGGATAAACCCATCACCGATGGCTGGCCCGCTTATGAACAGGCGCTGAAGGCGCAGCATAAAGTGTTCGAAGCCTATATCTATCCGCAGGTGAACCACGGTTTTCACAACGACTCCACGCCGCGCTACGACCGGGCTGCCGCCGAGCTTGCCTGGCAGCGAACGCTGGCGTGGTTTGCCAAATATCTCGGCTAAAAGGGCGGAAATAGCGCTGGCACTCGCTCAAAAAATCGCTATATAATTTTATATATAGCGATTGAGGAGGGAAAAGCGATGGATAACCATTTTGGCAAAGGTTTAATGGCGGGGCTGAAGGCGTCTCAGGCGGAAAGCGCCAGCAACGCAGCCGGTTTTTGCGCGGATTATAAACGTGGCTTTGTCCTCGGTTATTCTCAGCGCATGTTTGAAAAAACCGGCGATCGCCAGCTTAGCGCCTGGGAGGCCGGGATCCTCACCCGCCGCTATGGCCTGGACAGAAACATGGTCATGGATTTCTTCAGGGAAGGACATTCCTGTATCGCGATGCGTTACTTTATGGCGGGATACCGGCTGGAAAGTTAACTACCGAAGGCCGAAGCCCCCGGTAGGCGAGAGGTTATGCCTGGCGCTTGTCTTCGGTCAGGGTATCAAAGTCGCTGGCGCTGTGGCGTTCGTGCAGCTGCTCGTTAAGCGGGCCGTTGGTCCGGTTGACGATTCGTCCGCGTTTGACTGCCGGACGATTGCCAATGTCCTGCGCCCAGCGCAGGACGTTTTTATAGCTGCCGGCGTCCAGGAATTCCGCGGCATTATACACCCCACCCAGCACGACATTGCCGTACCACGGCCAGATGGCCATATCGGCGATGGTGTACTCTTCCCCGGAAACATAGCGGTTGCGGGCGAGCTGTTTATCCAGCACGTCGAGCTGACGTTTGGCTTCCATCGTGAAGCGGTCAATCGCGTACTCGATTTTCACCGGCGCATAGTTAAAGAAGTGACCAAAACCGCCGCCGAGGAACGGGGCGGCGCCCTGTAACCAGAACAGCCAGTTCAGGGTCTCGGTCCGCCCTGCGGGATCTTTAGGCAGGAAGAAACCAAATTTTTCAGCGAGGTAAAGCAGAATGCTGCCGGACTCAAATACGCGCGTCGGCGGAGTGGTCGAGTGGTCGCTCAGCGCGGGAATTTTTGAGTTGGGGTTCACCTCAACAAAACCGCTGGAGAACTGATCGCCTTCGCCAATGCGAATCAGCCAGGCATCGTATTCCGCGCCGCTCACCCCAAGCGCCAGCAGCTCTTCCAGCAGGATGGTCACCTTCTGGCCGTTGGGCGTGCCCAGGGAGTAAAGCTGCAGCGGATGTGAGCCAACCGGTAGCGTTTTTTCATGGGTGGCGCCGGAGACGGGACGGTTGATGTTGGCGAACGCGCCGCCGTTGTTTTGCTTCCACTCCCACACTTTAGGGGGTTGGTAGTTATTCTCTGACATGAGGACCTGCCTTTTTAGTGAGCCGTTGAGGGAGTGTAGCAGGAGATTCCAGGCAGGTTTAACAGTGTGAGGCTTATTGGCCCCGGTCAGCGTCGCGCAACCGGGGCGAGGAGGACTCAGGCCATAATCCGCGCGGCCCATACGCTGATATCGTCGCCGCTGCCGAGGTCCGGCTGCACCAGGCCGTTGACCATAAAGGTCGGCGAGACATGAATACCGTTCTGTCGCGCGTATTTGCAATGCCATTTAATCTCAGCCTGCAGCTCAGGGCGGGCAAAGGCCGTAGAGAGCAGAACCTGGCTGTAGTGCTCAATGCGCTGGATAATCTGCTGCGGCGTGGTCTCCATATTCGGCCCGCTGCAATGATCGGTAAATTCAAACTCTTCGCGATGGTCGGCGACCGCTTTTAACACCCTGTGCGCCTGCTCTCTGCCGTGCGGTAGCGTCGAGGCGGCAAGAATGCAGCGCACGATGACGCCGGAGAAAAGATGCCACGGCTGCGACTGCAGGCGAATCTTGATAGTCACATTATCCGCGCCGACTTCGTCCAGCAGATCGTCAAGCTTATTGAACGCCCGGACGGAAAACGGGCAGGTTGGCTCAAGGAATACCTCAAAAGTACGTGGGCCGTGGCCCCAGACCAGCGGTTGAGCCTGCAGATGCGGTTGTGCGCTCATAATCAACTCCTGACGTTGTCTCATTCTTCGTTATGGTTCCCTGCATCATCCAGGCGGTTGTCAGCGGCAATGCAACCTGAAGTATTACGGGGAGATATTACAACTAACGATATCACTTTTACCCAAAGGCGCCGGGTTATTTTCCCGCGGGGCACGTTCGCTGAATCCAATGAGTGGTATCATCACTGCACCTCTGTCTGGTAAGTGCCTGCGGCAGGATAAGAAGAGGGAGTTTTGTTCCGCCAACTGCCCGGGCTGCATTAATTTGAGGTCAGGCTAATGAGCAAAGGATCGACAAGTAGTGATGCCCCTTTTGGTACGTTGTTAGGCTACGCGCCGGGGGGCGTAGCAATTTATTCATCGAATTACAGCAGTTTAAATCCGCGCGACTATCCGGATGACGCCACGTTCCGCAGTTACATCGACAATGAGTATATGGGGCACAAATGGCAGTGCGTTGAATTCGCGCGCCGTTTTTTGTTCCTCACCTACGGTTTTGTCTTTACCGATGTCGGCATGGCCTATGAAATCTTCTCCCTGCGTTTTCTGCGTGAAGTGGTTAATGACAATATTTTGCCGCTACAGGCTTTTGCAAACGGCGCCCGCCGTCCGCCGATAGCCGGTTCGCTGCTGATTTGGCAGAAGGGCGGCGAGTTTAAGCATACCGGCCATGTCGCGGTGATTACGCAACTGGTCGGCAATAAGGTCCGCATCGCCGAGCAAAACGTGATTCACGCGCCGCTGCCGCAGGGCCAGCAGTGGACTCGCGAATTAACGCTGGAAGTGAAAGACGGTTTCTACACCATCAAAGACACCTTTGCCGATACCGAAATATTAGGCTGGATGATTCAGACCGCCGATACCGAGCACAGTCTGCCGCAGCCAGTGCTGCCGGGCGAAGCGATGGCGATTCAGGGAGCGAGACTGCCGAATAAAGGCCAGTTCCGCGGTAACTGGCTGAACGAGAAAGATTCGCTGCAGAAAGCCTACGTGGCCGCCAATGGTCACTTCATCAATCAGGATCCCTATCAGTACTTCACCATTACCGAAAGCGCCGAGCAGGAGCTTATCAAAGCGACCAACGAGCTGCATTTGATGTACCTGCACGCCACCGATAAGGTGATGAAAGATGACCATCTGCTGGCGCTGTTTGATATCCCCAAAATTCTCTGGCCGCGCCTGCGTCTCTCATGGCAGCGACGCCGTCATCATATGATCACCGGCCGCATGGATTTCTGTATGGATGAGCGCGGGCTGAAGGTCTATGAATACAACGCCGACTCCGCCTCTTGTCATACCGAAGGCGGGCTGATCCTCGAACAGTGGCTGAAACAGGGCTATTACGGCAGTGGACACAACCCGGCGGAAAATCTGCTTGATGAGCTGGCGGGCGCCTGGAAACACAGCCGCGCCCGTCCTTTCGTGCATATCATGCAGGACAAGGATCTGGAGGAGAACTACCACGCGCTGTTTATCCAGCGCTCGCTCACGCAGGCGGGGTTCGAAAGTAAGATCCTCTTTGGCCTTGATGAGCTGCACTGGGACGCCGCCGGGCAGCTGATCGACGGCGACGGGCGTCTGGTGAACTGCGTCTGGAAAACCTGGGCCTGGGAAACCGCCATCGAACAGGTGCGCGAGGTCAGCGCCGATGAGTACGCCGCCGTGCCGATCCGTACCGGGCATCCGCAAAACGCCGTGCGGCTGATCGATGTGCTGCTGCGCCCGGAAGTGCTGGTTTTCGAACCGCTGTGGACGGTGATCCCCGGTAACAAGGCCATTCTGCCGGTACTGTGGTCGCTGTTCCCCAACCACCGCTATCTGCTGGATACCGATTTTGTGATCAACGATGAGCTGGCGAAAACCGGCTATGCGGTGAAGCCTATCTCTGGCCGCTGCGGCAACAACATCGATTTGATTGGTCCGCAAGATGAAGTGCTGGATAAAACCAGCGGGCAGTTTGTCGATCGTAAAAATATTTACCAGCAGCTCTGGTGCCTGCCGAAGGTGGATGGTAAATACATTCAGGTGTGTACGTTTACCGTCGGCGGTAACTACGGCGGTACTTGTCTGCGCGGCGATGATTCGCTGGTGGTCAAAAAAGAGAGTGATATCGAACCGTTAATTGTGCTGAAAGACAGCGACGGCCGGTAGCCGGCAGCCCGGACAGCGCCGTAAACGACCTGTCCGGGCAACAAATCCTGCAAATACGCTAAGTCACAAAGAAAACAACAAGACAGAAAAGGAAAATAATATGCACGACAGGCGACTCGCCGCCCGCGCGGGTGAACTCAAGCCCTCCGCCGTCCGCGAACTTCTTAAGCACAGTAAACTGCCCGGCGTTATCTCCCTGGGCGGCGGGATTCCGGCTCCGGAGTTGTTTGATACCGAAGGCCTGAATCTGGCTGTGCAGCAGGTGATGAGCGGGCGCTTTAACGATGCATTTCAGTATGGTTTGACCGAAGGCTATCCGCCGCTGCGTCAGGCCGTAAGTGAACTGTGTCAGGCGCGCGGCGTTGACTGCCAGGCCAGCCATGTCTATATCACCTCCGGCTCTCAGCAATCGCTGGATATTGTGGCGCGCACGCTGCTCGATCCGGGCGATGCGATTGTGGTTGAGCGCCCGACCTACCTGGCGGCACTGCAGGTATTCCAGCTGGCGCAGGCCAATATTCTCAGCGTCGATACCGACGATAACGGGATGTTGGTTGAACAGCTGGCCGACCTGCTGGAAACGACCCGCGTCAAAGCCGTTTATCTGGTGCCCACCTTCGGCAACCCCGGTGGAAAAACCCTGAGCGAAGATCGCCGTCGCCGTCTGGTGGCGCTGGCGAAACAGCATGATTTTGTCATTATCGAAGATGATCCCTATGGCGAAATCAGCTTTACCGATGAAGTCCGCCGTCCGCTGTATCAGCACGCGGTTGAGCTGGGCTGCGAAGATCAGGTGGTCTACACCTCCACTTTCTCCAAAATTCTCGCTCCGGGGATGCGTATCGGCTGGATTGTGATGCCGGACTGGCTGGCGCAGCAGACGGTGATCGTCAAGCAGGCGGCGGATCTGCATACCAATATGCTGTCGCAAGTGATCACGGCGGAGTATCTGGCGATGAATCGCCTGGATAACCAGATCGCGCTGATCCGTGAGGATTATCGTAAGAAGTGTGTGGCGCTGGCGGATGCGCTGGAGTCGCGTCTCGGGGAGCACATTGCCTTCAGCCGACCTAAAGGTGGGATGTTCCTGTGGGCTCGCTTCCGCTATTCGTTCGATACGATGGCGTGGATGAAGACAACGCTGGCAAACGGCGTGGTGTTTGTCCCCGGCGAAGCGTTTTATCACGATAATCCGGATACCCGTACGCTGCGACTGTCCTACTCGACGGTCCCGGAAGAAGGGCTGATGACGGCCGTTGAACGTCTGGCGAAATCGCTGTAGCTGTCTATAAATCACTCCGCGCCGCCGGGCGGCACGGAGTGTTAATCTGGTTTAGTCGCTTTCGGCGATGCGGTCATCGAGCCAAATCAGCATCAGTGAGGAGAGAAACGCCGTGCCGAGTGTGCCAATAAATAGCCACATAAAGAATCCCTCAGAGGTTTTTTATTATTTTTCTTTTTTTACCGGTGAGTGATTGTTTCTGTTGATCATCGTGACTTTAGTCGCGGACTGGGTGGTGGCGAGGGTGAAGAAATCATCAGCATCAATATCAAAATTCAGCACGATTTCCCTGTATTTCCCGCAGTGAATTAACTCTTTCGCTTCTTGCATACTACTGACTGTTATTGTCGGCATCGTCTTATCTCATGTGAAAAACTGGTTAGCAAAGTAAGAGCTTGTGCATGACAGATCAACTCTTTTTTATCGTCGCGGGCAAGAACGCTTTTCCTTACTATTTGAGTGGGAATGCGAGGACGGGACAGGGCGTCGCCCATTGCCGCCTGGCCCGCGAATACAAAAGAGTCGTTAACGCTGCTTTGCGCTCATCAACTGGCGGCAGCGCGACTGATCCTCACGGATGCTGTCCTGCTCTTCCTGACTTAACTGTAGCCAGGTCTGGCGCATTCGCTCGCCAAGTGCCGGGATATAGTGGTTTTTGTGCAGCGCATAATCGGAATTGCCGCCTTCGACAATGTTTTCCATATCACGGAGAAACGCCCGGCTGTCCTGGTGGTCGATGACGCAAAACACCGAGCGGTAGTAAGCCTCATCTTCTGCGCAATAGTGCGGCGTGCGCCACCAGACAAGCAGCGCGATCAGCGCCAGCAGCGGAATAACAAAAGGTAATTTCTTCAGCATCGATGGGGTCAGGAAGAGGAAACAGAGGGGATAGTGTACCTGCTGCGCAAACAGGATGTCATCCCGCAGGCATCATTTCACCTTCGCACCGCGCGAGCCAGGGCGATGCCCGGCTAACAAAGCGTCGCCGCATCAGTATTCTGAGTCATAGCAGGCATCGCTAAAAAATAAACAACAGCCGATCGTTACGCTGCTTATGGAATATATCAACGCCGGTACTGGCTTTTAATACTGAATTTTATCGATGACGTGAAGTGATGTTAACGGTGCTTCATTAACGATAGCGAAAATAACGGAAAGTATCGGCTTCGCAGGCAATTCCGAATCGCCGCAACATTCCGTGCCGTCGTGCCTGGTGGGGGGCCGTCTGGCTCGCCACAAGCGCATTGTCTGCATAGGAAAAAACGATTCTCTGGCGATATTTTTTATATGCCGAAGAACTTGCTATTTATTTTTTTTGAATAATTCGCCCTTTGACTCATTATATTTTTACCCGGTTTGCGGCGAAATATTGTTTTTACCTTGTAGATTCAATGTGCTGCACTCTGCATCACTATTTTATTCTCAGGTTCTAAATTTATAATAATTTACCTGCTTGTTACGGTTTATTAACCTCGGTCCTGTGCAGTGGTTTATTCCCGGCGATTGAACACCATTCGAAGGACACATTTATGACCGTAGAAGACACGAACATTGATACGTTGATTGTTGGCGGAGGTCAGGCCGGTATTGCCATGAGTGAGCATCTGACGACGCTGGGGATCTCACATCTGGTTATCGAGAAAAACCGCATCGCCGAGGCCTGGCGAACCGGCCGTTGGGACTCGCTGGTGGCGAATGGTCCGGCGTGGCACGACCGTTTCCCGGGGATGGAGTTTAAGGGGGGCAATCCCGACAGTTTCATTCCTAAAGACGATGTCGCGGCATACTTTGAAGATTACGTCAGGGCCTTCAATCTGCCGGTGCGTACCGGCGTTGAAGTCAAAAGCGCAGTGCGCAACAGCGGACGCCCGGGTTTTACCATCGAGACCACGGAGGGCATCATTGAAGCCCAGCGTATTGTTGCCGCGACCGGACCGTTTCAAAAACCGGTCATTCCCGCGATTGCGCCGAAAGAGAGCGGCATTCATCAAATTCACTCCGCCCGATACTACAATCCGCAGCAGCTTCCTGAGGGCGCGGTGCTGGTTGTCGGCGCGGGCTCTTCCGGCGTGCAGATTGCTGACGAACTTCAGCGCGCTGGCCGCAAGGTCTATTTATCCGTCGGCGCGCACGACCGTCCGCCGCGCGCATACCGCAACCGGGATTTTTGCTGGTGGCTGGGGGTGCTGGGCATGTGGGATGCCCCCGCCAGCGCGCCGGGCAAAGAACATGTCACTATCGCCGTCAGCGGCGCCCATGGCGGGCACACCGTGGACTTCCGCGAGCTGGCGCACCGCGGCATCACCCTGGTCGGGCTGACGAAAGCCTTTGAATCCGGGACGGCGACCTTCCAGCCGGATCTGTGCGACAACATCCGTCGCGGGGATGAGAACTACCTGGCGCTGCTGGATGCCGCAGATGCCTACATTGCGGCCAATGGCCTGGATCTGCCGGAAGAACCTGCCGCCCGCGAGTTTTTACCTGACCCGCCGTGCATGACTTCACCGCTCCTCTCCCTGAACCTCGCGCAGGCGGGGATTACCACCATTATCTGGGCGACCGGCTACGCCGTGGATTACAGCTGGCTCAACGTGAAGGCTTTTAATGAGCAACATCGTCCGCAGCATCAACGCGGCGTCTCCAGCGAACCTGGGGTCTATTTCCTCGGATTGCCTTGGCTGTCGCGCCGGGGATCGACCTTCATCTGGGGCGTCTGGCATGACGCGAAACACATTGCCGACCATATTGCCACCCAGCGTAAGTACAGCCAGTACCAGGCTGCCGATCGGCGCTAAACACGCGCCATTAAACAGGATAAAAAAGATGCCAACACATACCCGTATTCGCATGTTTAATACCAAAGAGACCTACCCCAACCAGAGCCTGGATAACGATTTATGCCAGGCGGTTCGCGCCGGGAATACCGTCTACGTGCGCGGTCAGGTGGGAACGGATTTTGCCGGTAACCTGGTCGGTTTGGGCGACCCGCAGGCTCAGGCCGAGCAGGCGATGAAAAACGTCAAACAGCTGCTGGAGGAGGCCGGAAGCGACCTGTCGCACATCGTGAAAACCACCACCTATATCATTGACCCGCGTTATCGTGAGCCGGTGTATCAGGAAGTGGGTAAATGGCTGAAGGGGGTTTTCCCGATCTCCACGGGGCTGGTGATTTCAGCGCTGGCGCAGCCGCAATGGCTGATGGAGATCGACGTGATTGCCGTTATTCCCGATGATTTCGTGAAGTAAGGGGCGACGATGACCTTTTCTATCGCAGCATATTGCCCGGAAAGCGGGCAGTTTGGTATTGCGCTCAGCTCCTCCAGCATTGCCGTCGGCGCCCGCTGTCCCTGGCTACAGGCCGGAGTGGGGGCGGTATCCAGTCAGAACATCACGTTACCGACGCTGGGCCAGCTGGCGCTGGCGCAGCTGGAACAGGGTTTAGCGCCGGACATCGCGTTGCGCAGGGCGCTGGCGGAGGATGATTTCAGCCGCTACCGGCAGATTATCGCCATCGACGCCAACGGACAAACCGCCGCCTTCAGCGGCGATAAAACCCTCGGTATCTATCATGTCGCCGAAGGCGAGAACTGCATCGCCGCTGGCAATATGCTGGCCAGCACGGCGGTCATTGAGGCGATGGTGGCCGGTTTCCAGCACAGCGAAGGTGAAATGGCGCTGCGGCTACTGGCCGCGCTACAGGCCGGTCTGGCCTGCGGCGGTGAGGCCGGCCCGGTTCACTCTGCGGCGGTGAAGGTCGTGGATGACTATTCGTGGCCGCTGGTGGATTTGCGCATTGACTGGAGCGAGGACGATCCCATTGGCGAACTGGCCGCGCTCTGGCAGGCCTATGAGCCGCAGATGCAGGCCTATATCACGCGCGCGCTCGACCCGCGGGAGGCCCCCAGTTACGGAGTTCCGGGCGATGAATAATGAGGTGCAGTCGATACTGGCAACGCTGCTGGCTTTTGATACCACCAGTCGCGAATCCAATCTCGAGATGATCGATTACATCAACCGCTTTCTTCGCGGTTTTGGCATTGCATCCCGGCTGTTCTACGATGATGACGGCAAAAAAGCCAATCTTTATGCCCGCCTGGGGCCACCGGGCGCGGGGGGAGTGATGCTCTCCGGTCATACCGACGTGGTCCCGGTTGACGGCCAGCGCTGGACGGTCCCTCCTTTTGCGCTCACCCTGCGCGATGGCCTGTGCTATGGGCGCGGCAGCACCGACATGAAGGGCTTTATCGCCTGTGTGTTGGCCTCTGTTCCCGCCTTCCTCGCACAACCGTTAAGTATGCCTCTGCATCTGGCCTTTTCCTATGATGAGGAGGTGGGATGCCTCGGCGTCCGCAGTCTGGCTAATCATCTTAAGGCCTCGAAGGATAAGCCCGCTCTGTGCATTATCGGTGAGCCGACGGAGATGCGCCCGGTCTACGGTCATAAAGGCAAATTAGCCATGCGCTGCCATATTCACGGTAAGGCCTGCCATTCGGCCTATGCCCCCGATGGCGTGAACGCTATCGAGTATGCGGCGAAGCTGATTACCCGCTTAGGCGTGCTGGGGGAAAAGCTGGCGCTCAGACAGGACGCGCGCTTCGACCCGCCGTACAGTACCGTGCAGGTGGGGCTGATTACGGGCGGCGCGGCGCTCAATATTGTGCCTGAGCGCTGCCAGTTCGATTTTGAAATCCGCCATTTGCCGGACCTGTCGCTCGACGAGACGCTCAGCGGGCTGCAGGCGTATGCCGAAGATGAACTGGTGCCGGCGATGCGCACGGTGGCGGCGGAGGCCACAATCCGTTTTCAGCCGCTCAGCCAGTATCCCGGCCTGCTGAGCGATCCGCAGTCGGCCTTTGCCGGCTGGCTGGCGCAATGGGCGGGCAATGATACGTTCTCCACCGTCGCCTTCGGCACTGAAGGCGGGCTGTTTGACGAAGCGGGCGTGGCAACGCTGATTTGCGGGCCGGGAAGTATGGCGCAGGGACACAAGCCGGATGAATTTATTGCCCTGACTCAGTTGGAATGCTGTCTGGCGATGCTGGATAATCTGCGCCACTGGATGGCGGTCTCCTGAATCTTTTGCGCCCGGGGTCGGGCGCCTTGTCGCAAGCCTCTTTCCCCGCTATTTCGCGGGGGGAGCAGGCAATGTCTGAGCGGGCAGATACTGCCCGCGCTCTTCGCGGTCAATAGCCGACGGTGTACACCCGTCCGCTCTGTATGCCTTCCACGCTGCGGCGATAGGCCTGGGCAACGGCGGCGGCGGGGACGCTGGAGAAACCGGGGAAGAAACCGTCATAAGCGGCGAGCGACTCCGTCAATACGCCAGGGCTTATCAGGTTGATGCGGATGCCACGCGGCAGTTCGCAGGCGGCGGCGCGGACAAAGCCCTCCAGCCCGGCATTCACCGTCGTGGCGTTGACGCCCTGGGCAATCGGCTCATGGGCCACGATGCCGCTGATAAGCGTAATCGAACCGCCATCATTGAGATAATGCTGCCCGGTAAGCGCCAGGCGCACTTGCCCCAGCAGCTTGTCCTGCAGGCCCTGGTTGAAATCGCGGTCCGTCATGGACGAAAGGGGGCCAAAGAACAGATTGCCGGTGGCCGAGACAATCGCATCGACCCGGCCGACTTTTGCAAAGAGAGCGTCGACGCTCGGCTGAGAGGTGATATCTACCTGAAGGTCGCCCTGAGTGCGACCGACGCGAATGACGTCATGTTGACGGTTCAGTTCTTCGGCGACGGCGCGCCCGACGGTACCGCTGGCACCAATAACGACAATTTTCATGACTGACTCCTGATCGGTTGTGAGCCTCTATTCTTTAATGAAACAGTTATCGGATAAACTGGCTAAAAGTTAGATGATTACTAACCAAAGGTTTGTAATATGGATAAGCTACGCGCAATGGAGACGTTTATTACCGCGGTGGAGTGCGGCAGTTTTACCGACGCGGCATCGCGACTGGAGATGTCGGCGGTCATGGTCGGTAAATATATCGCCCTGACGGAGCGAGAGCTTGGTACCCGCCTGCTTGAGCGCAACACCCGGCGCCAGAGCCTGACCGATGCCGGGCGAGTCTATTATGAAGAGGCCAAACGGGTACTTGAACAGGTCGCTATCGCCGAAAGCTCGGTCGAACGATTGCGGCTGGCACCGGCCGGGACGCTGCGTATCAGTGCGCCGACCTCTTTTGGCGCCTGCGTGATTGCGCCGCTGACCGCTTCTTTTTTACAGGCGTGGCCGGATGTTCGCATCGAACTGGATCTGACTAACCGGATGATCGATCTCGTCGATGAGGGCTTCGATCTGGCGATCCGTATTGGCGATATTCACCACACCGATCTGGTGGCGAAATATCTCTGTCCTTATCGGATGGTGATTTGCGCTGCGCCCGCTTACCTGGCTCGTCACGGTACGCCAGTCGTACCGGCGGATTTGGTCGATCATCTTTGTCTGTCCCATACGGTATGGACGGCGCGCAATGAGTGGACATTGCCGGGCGCGCAAGACGCGGTGCGCTGGAAGCGCGATGCGATTTTGCGCTGCAATGATGGTTACGGCCTGCGCATGGCGGCGATAGCCGGAGCCGGGCTATTGCTGCAGCCGGAGGTCTTACTGAGCGAGGCGCTGGCCAGCGGCAAACTGGTGCGCGTGCTGGAGGCCTATACTCCCCACCCACGCCCGGTACATTTACTCTGGCGGCAGGATCTTCGTCCGCTGCCGAAGCTGACCCGCTTCGTAGAGCATGTGCTGAACGAGGGAAAGCGCTATTTATAAGCGCCGGTTATCGGGTCGCTATTTCGGGGCCTGGACGAAAGCTGGTGCGCCAGCAGGCTGGCTTCGTTTTTGAACTGGCCTGTATAGAAAGCTCCCGGTCATCCTGGTAAGATTCTGACGTCAGCATGGAAGGGCAGGGGATTTTCCCCGGAACGGCATATCTTTGGAGATAAGGTCTTAGCGCTGGCGGTTTGTTGGGGGACGTGCGAAGTCGTCTATCAATTGAATGTTGAGCGCTTAATATTTCCAGCATAAAGCTGATATTGAATCCTTTCACAGGAAAACGATGTATGAAGCCAAAACAAGCGGAAATTCTCCGCCATTCCATGTCTCTGTTCAACAAAGAGGGGTATCAGTCGCCAAGCATTGACCGGATTTCGGAGAATGCGGGCATCTCCAAAATGACGTTCTACCGCTACTATCCGGATAAAGAAGCGCTCATCCTCGCCATTTTACAGCTGAAAGAACTCGAGTTTATGCAGGATCTGCAGAATATTGTTGCGGATAAAGCCTCGGCGCGGGAGAAGCTGTTTGCCGTTTTTGAATACTATAACGACTGGTTTAAATGCGAAGATTTTCATGGCTGCATGTTCACCCGCGCGCTCTTCGAATATGGCGCTTCTTCCCAGGCTATCCGGGTGACCTGCTCGACGTTTAAATCACGTCTCTACCAGTTTTTTTGCGACATTCTCGTGAGTGTATTGAAACCGGAACCGGCGGAACGGGTGGCGATGATGATGGTCATGCTTATCGATGGCGCAATCGCCGCTCAACAGGCTGAGTCATCTGAGTGCCGGGAGATTCCCCCGGGAATGACGGCCTGGAGTGCGGCGAAAGCACTTATTTATTCCGAAGGCGGGACGCTCTGATCATCGCGCCATGCCAGGTATTTCAAGTGCGCGTAACGTCTCCAGCAGGCGATCGTAGTAATCGTTACAGGTTTGCAGACGAAGCGCGGCGCCGAAGTACACTTCCTCCATCGCCGCGGGATGTCTTTTACCTGTCGGTACGATAACGTTATTCAGCCATCCGTCGGCGTGCCCGATATCAACCGTGATGTGTTCTGCATAATAATGCACATCGCGTTCTGTCATCCCAATACGCAGGCAACCTGCGACAAGTTTTTGATACTGGGGAGGATCGAGTAATTCTGTCATCGCCATCACGCCAAGCGATTTGTAGTAATGCTGCCGGTTAACCCCGCCAAGCATGAACGCGTTATAGCCAGCAAGTCCTTGCCAGTCATACAGATGGGTAAAATGATTATCGGGTAAGGCAATATCCCGACGCTTCAGTAAATCCTTATACAGATTGACGTGCGTGATTTCATGACTTCCCTGGCCTATCTCATCCCACAGATTCCGGGCAATTTCAGCGCGCGTTTCTGGCAGGGAACCGACAAGACCCATAGCGACCAGATCGAAAAAAAGCAGATTCAGCGCGCTGTCGCTTTTGAAGAAATAATCTATCTGTGTTGCGGAAGCTGATGTTGCGAGAAAGTCAAACAGAGGGTGATGTGAGGCCGGGTGCATCTCACACAGCTTACGCAGTTCTGCAACAATATTCCCGGCGTTGAGAACCGGTTTATGGCAAACCATGTGTTTCTTTTCCGCCCGCAGCCATTCGGACTCGATGTAATTCCGGATCCTGGTGAGCAGGGGGTGAAACTGGTTTTTGGCGGCCATGGATAGCGGCTCAGCCAGCCAGGTCTGGTAAAGCTGGAAAAGCGCGCCGAGGGCAAATTTTTTCGCCTGTAGATCGCCCGCAGTAAACGCCCTGATGCAGGTGTTTTCCATCAAATACCAGACCTTTTCTGCAAGCTGCGGAGTGGCCGTCAGCGTCAGCGAAAGTTCGTCACTGTTGATGAGCCGGTCAATCATTTCGTCCAGCGGCAGTTTGTCCATGTCAAAAGGATTATCGGAATGATGTTTGTTTCCGGCGAGAGGATTTTCAGCTGTGCGCATTAATTTATCCTTGTAAAGCGCATGGTATATATACGTTATAGTACCGATAATGGTGCTGCAAGTTTATTTTATAACTGGCGTGTATTTTTTATAATTAATTGATTTTAATGGTGTAACTTGTTTTATTTCAATAATATTAAAAAATAGTTGATGTTATTAAAAATAAAACGTTACTATTTAGTACAGTCTGAAGTGATGCAAGGAATCAGCATGCCTTACCTGTTACTCACGCTGGCGGCCCTGTTCTGGGGAGGGAATTATGTCGTTGGACATATTCTCGTTCAGGGTGCGGATCCGATTCTCATGACGGAAGCAAGATGGGCGTTAACGGCGCTGCTGCTGGTGGTGCTCTATCATCGACAAATTCGCGAAAGTCAGCAACTGCTTCGCCAGAATGCCTCTACGCTGCTGATTTTAACGCTGTGCGGGCAGGTGAGTTTTCCTTTAACCCTCTATATTGGCCTGCAGTCGACCTCCGCGCTGAATGCGGCGATTTACATGTCAGCGACCCCCTGCATGGTGCTTATTATTAATCGTCTGATTTTCCACGATCGGGTATCGGCGCGTAACTGGTTGGGCGTGATCTTTAGCACCGCCGGCGTGCTGGTCCTCCTGCTGCACGGTAACCTGAGGCAATCAGCGGGGCTGAAAAGTTTTAGCCATGGCGATCTATGGGCGATGGGATCGGCGTTGAGCTGGGCGTTGTATTGTTCGCTGCTGCGTAATAAGGATCGCCGCATACCCGCTAACGCTTTCGTTGCCGCCAGTTCATTTCTCGGCGCTCTGATTCTTCTTCCGGTGGTGACTTTCTGGCTGTGGCGACACCCGACGACCTCATTCGCCGCATACCACGATATCTATTTCCTCAGCGGACTGGCGTACCTGGTGATTTTTCCCTCGTGGCTGGCCTATCTGTTCTGGAACAAAGGCATCGCCGCCATTGGTGCAACGCGTGGTGAAATTTATACCCATATTATTCCGCTTTCTGGCGGCATATTAAGTATTCTTTTTTTGCATACCCAGCCACATCTTTATCACTTGCTGAGCACGCTGTTAATTTTGACTGGGATCGCCACCTGTTCACTGGCTAAAAAAGCCACAGTGCATGCATAAATAGTAATGGAATGATTTAAACTCATAATTTAAGGACGAATTAGCGATGTTCAGGATGTATTTGTATCTTATTCTCGCCGCAGCGGTTTCCGCGCTGGCCACGGATATGATAGTGCCAGCATTACCGATATTACAAAATGCTTTCAATACTGATTATTCGACCATTCAACTGACAATTAGCGGTTTTCTGGTGATATACGCCGGTAGCCAGTTATTATCAGGATTCATCGGCGAAAAACTGGGTAAATTACGGGTGCTGACGGCCAGTTTTTTACTTTTCCTCGCCGGAAGCATTCTTTGCTTTATGTCCGAAAGTTTAATGACGTTACTGGCTGGCAGAGCGTTACAGGCCGTAGGCGCGGGGGCCGGGCCGGTGCTTTCCAAAGCGATAGCAAAAGAGACGTTTTCCCCGCTGATCCTCAAGCGCGCGCTTTCCGATATCTCTTCGGCCAGTGCGGTTGTTCCTCTGATTGCGCCGCTGGTCGGGGCTTTGATTCTTGGGCATCTGAACTGGAACAGCCTGTTCCTTGTGATGGCCCTGTTTAGCGTCGTGACCCTGCTGTTGTCTCCGCGCGCCCTTGCGCGCCATGATGCGGCGGTGCTCCCCTCATCTTCCGGGTTTGTCACCCCGGCGTTTATCCAGGGGACGCTGCTGGTCTCACTTATCCTGAGTTCGCTGTTTTGCTATATCTCGCTGTCTCCGGCTATTTTTATGCAGCAGTTTGGTCTGAGTACGCTGAACTATTCTCTGCTTTTCTCAGCATCCGTACTGTTTTTTATCCTCGGAAATCAGATGGCGAAGTTCGAACGAATGATTAATCCGTGGGTATTGTTTATTGTTAATGCGTTGTCGGTTGTCCCTTTTATTCTTGGCAGCCATTCACTGCTCTTATGCATCGCCGGTGCGATGATTTTTAACTTAAGTCTTGGCGCTTATTACCCGACGGCGAATTTTATCGCCCTGCAAATTAAAGGCACGAAGACAGGTATTGCGGCATCGGTTACCGGGTTTATTCAGACTGTGAGCGCCGGAGCCATTAGCTTTTTCGCCGTAAAACTAACGGATACCGGTATGGGCTTCGGCAGGACGCTCGGGGTAAGCACTTTATTGCTGGCGATTTTGTCTCTGCTGGTGGTCACTACACTTAAGGTCGCACAATGGAAAACGGGCAAAAAAGAGAACACAGAGATCCCTGAAATATAAAGCCAGGGTCTTTTCTTCACATATTAATGAACTGGTAGTGGTAAAAAGGGAGGGCAAAGAAATCACTTATCGGTGATGGCAGAAAATGGGGGAGTTCATCTCTTGCTCGTATCCTGGACTCGCGACGCATGAAGCGCTGAAACAAGCGGTTGTCGATGATATCGACCGTTTTGGTATGCAGACGTCAGTCGCCATAACGCGGGAAGCAGTTCTTAGTCATCTTTTTGATATCAGAGGCTTCCATACCATCAGACTTCGCTTTCCAGTTGTTCAGAGATATCGGTTTCATGGCAGACATCCTTAACGGTACGTCCGGCTTCGACGGACTTCAGAACGGCAATGATCAGGGGTTTGGTGAATCGGGCTTTAGTATGTCGGAAGATCTCTAAAAGTGAATGATTCGTTTTGCAGGGATACTGACAATTGCTGTGGACGACGGAACAGGTATGACGACCGACTGTAAAATGTGAAGGGCGGCAATGGTCGCCGGGTCTGTTTTCAGTGCTATAATAAGTGCATTAGGCCGTGTAATTTGCACGGTATTCATTGCAGGGGAGGGACCATGGCAGCGAAACAGCGCAGCACACAGAGCGTGACCATGACGGTGGAACGCGCCTTACTGGCCCGGGCGCGTGAGGCAGGCATTAACCTGAGTGCGACCCTGACAGCCGCGTTAGATGCCGAACTTCGGCACCATGAAGCGAAAAAATGGCAGGAAGAGAACAGGGAAGCCATTGAAGCACTAAATCGTTTCCATGATGAGCATGGCTGTTTCAGCGATGAATACAGGACATTTTAACCATGCAATTCACCGTATATGCGAATACTGGTAAAAGCACCGTTTACCCTCTGCTGCTCGATGTCACCAGCGATATTATTGGACAACTGAACCGCCGGATAGTGATCCCGCTGCTGCCGGTTGACAGGTATCCGGCAGGCCACCGCCCGGATCGCCTTGTTCCCTTCGTCAGTCTGACAGACGGCAGAGAATACGCGGTAATGACCCACGAGCTGGCAAGTATCCCGGTTCAGGCGCTGGGGGCGGTGTTCTGCGATGCTGCGCAGTACCGTTCGCAGGTAAAGGCTGCAATTGATTTTCTCATTGACGGCATTTAGCCGTGATTGCCGGGCACCTGCTTCAGTTCGGCTATCGTACGCAGAAGAAAAGCTTCACTGTTTTTTGCGCCGAACGGAACTGACACATTGTTCCGTATCACTGTTTTGAAACCGTCAAACGGTCTGATTAACGACGCTTTGGTTTTTTCCTTTGTGGGTGGCTCCGCCAACCCGTATGGATGCGGCGCAGCTGACGGAAGAAGGCTACTACAGCGTGTTTGGTAAGAGTGGTGCGCGTATCGAAATCCCTGGTTGTTCCCTGTGTATGGGTAACCAGGCGCGTGTGGCGGACGGTGCGACGGTGGTGTCCACTTCGACCCGTAACTTCCCGAACCGTTTAGGGACCGGCGCTAACGTTTATCTGGCCTCTGCGGAACTGGCCGCGGTCGCTTCCCTGCTCGGCAAACTGCCGACGCCGGAAGAGTACCAGACCTTCGTCGCGCAGGTGGATGAGACCGCGGCGGACACTTACCGTTATCTGAACTTCAACCAGCTTTCCCAGTACACAGAGAATGCCGAAGGTGTGATTTTCCAGACGGTAGTGTAATCAGAAAGGAGTGGAAATAGTGCCAGGGGGGAGGGAAGGTGGCTGCCAGGTTGACCTGCATACTCAGACATCTACCAGAAGCCCAAAAGCAAAAACCCGCCTTGTGGGCGGGTTCTTTAAATAGTGGTGCCCGGACTCGGGATCATTCAGTTATCTATTAATTTGAAAATTAGCATAAATTTTATTCCTGCCTGTTGTCAAGACCCTTGGCTTGACCCGTATTTTCATATGTAGATCATGAATGCAGTGCGCCGGCCAGATAATGTTTCTGGTTTTGTCTCGGCGTGGCGATGCGTTTCTGATGCCCTTTAGGCATCCAGTTTGCGACAATTTTCGGGTTCAGGTCGATATCGACTTCATCCTGATAAAACATGGGATGGTTTATCTGCTCCTGAGCCATCGCCTGCCCGACGGCAAGCTGCTTTTCCTCATAGTGTGGGTCTTTGATTTTCAATGTTGGCGCGGTTCTGCACCAGACCATTCCCGCCTGTTTCAGGTAGCGGTGTAAGGTGGAACGGTGAAGAGTCACATCGAAAAGCCGGTTGACGATACGGGTCAGTAACTCTGTGCTCCAGCGCGAGTGCAGCCAGCCGAAATCCCCGGGGGAACGTTGTACCAACAGCGGCAAAGTCCGAAGGATATCGGCGACCGGCCACTGTGAAGCGCGCCCGGGCCGGAGGCTCTTTAAGCCGTCAACACCATATAAAGTTAACCAGTTTATCCATCTGCCGACGGACGAACGGGCGGCACAGAGCAGCCTGGCGACCTCGGTAACGGTTATTCCCCGATGCAGCATAAGCAGAGCAATAAGCCGCCGGGAATGGTTTTTATCGCGGGTTTGCCGGGCTTCTTTACGCATCAGTCGTCGTTCTTCATCAGTAATTGCTGTTATGATCGGCATTGCGCAGTCCGGTTAGTGGTTTGTTTTGATTTTGCGATTGATCAGAACGCTCAATCCGGACTGAGTTCCCTTCAGGTGATCTATTATTTTGAGAAGTTATTTAGATTTTATTTATAATTAAAAATGTGATTTATATAATAAATGAAAAGCAGCAGTGATGATACTAAATACTAACCCCATTAAATATATAATGGGGTGTATTGTTAATTAAATGGTATGTATGTAAGGCTCAACTGTAATTTTATCCTGTCTTATTTTAAATAGGACTTTATCTCCAGGCATTAATTTAAATACTTCATCATTAACAGCTTCCCCTTCTATTTTGAAAGGACCATGCTGAATTCTGATTTTTCTTTTATTGTGTATGATGTTATCAATTATCCCTATGTATTCGCCATTTTTTAAGGTGAAATTTTTATCTGATGCTTGTGATTTACCTTTTGTCTTTTTATCTATAGGATTTGTTGATAAATAGCGCATGAAATCGGCTATAAGTTTTTTAGTAATATCAGGGTTTCTGTTTTCTTTTGCATTTATTTTTTTTGATTTTAAGAAATTGGCTGCTATATTAAATGCTGATTCGATATTTTCATCAATCCTTATCATTAGCTGTAAAAATCTTTTGTCAATAATAGCCATCCCTCTACATAACTCAGGAGCAATGGCTCTTTTTATTAATAGAGCAAGATGGAAACTCCATTCTCTTAATTGGCGATCCTTATAGGCGTAGCCTTTTGTTCTGAAAGTAATATGATGGGCCGCAAAATATAATCCAGGATAATCATCTTCGGAAAAGAGTTCACTGGATTTATTCTGATTATATTCAGATAGTAATGTTCCATAGTAATAATGGACTTTATGGGGTTCTTCCAGAACTGTGGACACAAAAGATTTAATCAATGTTGGGGCGGAAGTAATAAATTGTTGTTTTATCTCTTGTTCATGATCATATTGATGAGGTCTGCGTTCATAATAATATTCATACCCAACATTGTTTCTCATCGCATTAAAAAAGTCTTCAACAAAGCGATGATATGGGCGAATTGTTGCAAATGCTTCTTTTGTAACTTGTGATTGACTGTTAGTGGTTGATATAACTTGCCCACTTAAATCAATGTCTGTGGTTTCGACAAGTTTTATTGTCACATACATATCATCAGTCAAAAGTGTTCTGTTATTATAAAGAACATGACTGGTTTGACACCCATTTACAACTTGGAATTGAGATAATTGGAAATTATCTCCAGATGGAATTATTCCCTTTGCGACGATAGTTAATCCGTTATTGAGTATAGCAAATCTGTCTCTTTCCTCTGTTTTCTTGATGGTTTGAGCTATATCATCATTAACTAGATTTTGATTACCAAGAAAGTCACGTACATTCTCAAAGAATAACCCTTTATTAATATCACCATTGCTCTTTTGTATTATCTTTACATAATCAGAACATTTTACCACACCTAAATAAGCCGATTTTGCTCCTTTTATTTTTGGGAGCGATACATGTCGTTCGAATGGTATTTCTACAAAAATGTCATTCTGTGTTTCTCTGTATAGTTTTGCAATTGCGTCTCCATCATATATATTGCATGTTACAGATGAAGATAAATATGGCATTGACCGCATATCTTGTAAGAACGTATCCTTTTGAGAAATGATGTCATTGTTACTATTATCAAAATGACCAGTGTAGACAAAATCTAATTCAATACTTGGTAAATGTTTTAATTTGGCGCTTTTATTATAAATATAGGTTTTAAGATCAAATGCTTTATGTAACTGAGTTGGTACCGCTTGTTTATCTTTGCCGAAAAAAGTCTTTACGGTTGAGGTGAATTTTAAAAAATCTCCGAAATCAAATTTAGTGGATGTTTTTGCTTGAGAAAATATGAAGTTAACCTCAAACTGTGCTCGTGTGAAATTCTCCAAATCAGTCATTTCATCAATAATTACTCCGCCAATTGAAATGGCAAAACCATCAACTCCAATACATTCGCCAGTACTGACTTTATCAAATTCAAAAGAATCATAATGATCAGATTTCAATAGGCAATAATTGACGAATTTTTCAAATTGTAAATCTTGATTATCATTTTCCAAATTGTTTTTAATTACAAACTCTCGAAGCATTCCCGATAAGATTATATTATCCATAAAATACCTTCATTAATAAATAAGTGAAAATAGATATGTTGTAACACTAAATATTGAGTCAATCAATGAAAATAATGTGGTTTATTATGCGGATTTATTTTTTCTTACAAAATTGCAGGTAAACGAAACATTAGTGCCGTTTTTCCTGTTAATTCTGCTTGCTGCCATTAATTAACCGCAGTATCCCCAATTCGTGCCTGAAAATTAAGGTTCCAGGCTTGACCTCCTGAAAACTGTTACAGGCGACATACGACTCGCCTGCATCTTTTTTTATGTCGTGCGCACGGCTACACCTCTGCCGCCCCATCTTAGTTATGATTTTATTTAAATTAGAGTAAGGTTAGTATAGCCTTTATTTTATACTTATAGAAGTGTTTTTATATAAAAACAGCAAGTGCAGGAGTTAGTAGAGATCTATGTTATGGTTATTTCTGGGTTATGAAGGTCACTCCGTTTGCTGAATTGATGACCCGCAATCTGGACGACAGCGTGCAGGACGCTATTACGGCGCGGCAGGCGTAGTAATATAACAAACTAATTCACTTAGGCTTGCTAGAATAATAGAAAGCATCATATTTTGATAGTGAATGTGTATGTGATCACAAATTAATGGGGTTGGTTCGCATCTTTTTGATTGAGTGAAATTTCACTAAATTTATTTAAGTTTTAGCAGGTAGGTCACTTGTTAATAATAGATAATCTAATTAATTCATGTGTAGATAAAAGTAATAATTTTTATTGGAAATACTTGGGTTGTGTTTTACTTTAAATGAACTCAAAGCCGCCAGAATTATTTCAAGCGGCAACGTGGAACTAGTCATCAATTGGACCAACTAGATTTTCTACTTCTTCATCTCGTGCTTGGTCTGTTTTGTTATACATTCTATAATTAATATATTTAACACTATACCTATTTGCTAGTTTAATGATTGAATCTATTTCAATGCACTTTTCTCTGCCATCGAAAGATAAAAGGTATTTTGATTTTGCATTTTTATCCGTCGCATAATCCCTTGCTTGTAAAACCCCCTTGTATAACCAACGTCTATCATGGTTTAGACCATTTCCGTTTCTTAAAACCTTTAGCTCTATAACACATGGGCCGTGTTCTTCTATCATTGCGCTAGGGCAGATGTATATATCCATTCGTCCGCTATTAACAGTTCCTTCTGATATGACGTTTTCTGGCCCTAGTTTATTTTGAAGACTATCCGCCAGCCTCGCAGATATTCTTGTCTCGGCCTTTTTGGTTAGAGTGAATTCTTTTTGACTATCCCATATCATCATTGTCGAACTAGGGTACATTAGTTCTTTTGAGTAAAAGTCATTAGTATGTCTTTCTAGATCGGAACAATTGTAAATAACCTTTTTCGTTATTATTGGGCTTGATTCCCCTTCATTTTCATCTCCTTCTGGGTATGAATTTAGAACGGAATTTTCATTTTCATATCGGGCATAGCAAAGCGTTTTTGGATTGAATTTTAATATATTATCTATCTCGGAAGAAAACATGTTCTGAATGTCAATATTACTATTGCATTTGTCATATTCAGTGTCTATTACTCTAACGCGGGATAAATTAGTATCTAATGAAAGAATTACTTTTCCTTTAATATCAATTGATGTGAATGAGAAAAAACGATTTACTTCTTGACCAAGATTTTCAAGATCACGTTTAATGTCATTAGGTACTAAGACAAATAAACAATCGCCAATGGATCTTATATCATTTGAAACTTTTATTCTATTATTTAAATAGGATTTTACTTTAACTATAAAACTATATGGATCTGCACTCGAGTTTGATGGCAGGCTACTACTTGATTCAGGGATGCTCTGTCGTGTTTTCTCAACACTATCTGGCTCCATAATGCTATTTAAATTATTTTTATTAATTTTCATTATGTTTAGCTCCCATGTTATCAAAAGCATTTTTTAAGTAAGCAATGTAACGATGAATTCCTTCTCTTGTGGTCTGACTGCGTTCTTGAGGAAATAAATGCGATATTGCTTCTTTTGTAAAATTATTATCGGGGGTAGATATATCTACACCAAGCCCATCGGAAACTATTTTATAGTGTATTTCAAAATTATTTATTTCGTGTATCTGTATTTTTGATAAATATGTTAAAGATCTGAAGAATTCACGCAAAAAGATTGAGTAGTTTTCAAGAATTGTATCGTCATTTATTTCTTCGGTTATATCTAACCCTTCCTTTGTTATTCTATAATTCCCTTTAAGCCAAAAACCATGTTCATCTTTTATCGCAACTACACTTTGTGACTCAACAAGTTGTTGGGCCACCAATATCCCAATATCAAGCTGAGCTCTTGGAAAATAAGGGCCTCGTCTGTGCTTTAATGTATAATGGTTAGGCATTTTCACATCAGAAACAGGGGACAATACATTTGCAAGATATATAAGTTTATGCAGCATATCCATGGCTATAGGATATATTCCATTTCTTTCAGCGGCCTCAAAAAATAAAAGTAACCATCCCCTTGACGAAAGTTCAATGTTATCTTTCATCTGCGATATCCTCATAGTCCTCAGGGTATACTGCTTTAGAAAACATTAAATTATACTCATTCCAATTATTTTTTAATGATAAATTTGGAGCCGCAAGATTTAGTAAATTAATAATATGTTTACTTCTATTTTCACGACAGATTCCATCTGCTGTTTTTATTGATGTTTCTTGGCCTAATTTATTAAGAATGATATCACTATCAGACTTATCGTATGTGGCAGGTGAAGAAATAGCCCCCAATAGAGCTGGAATCATTTCACTTTTATTTAAATTGGTGCTTGCTAAGAAAATGTTTTTCCCATCTTGGGCATTAGCAAACTCTCTGAATAATCTACTTGCTTCATGTATAAATAAGCTGTCCAAACTAGCTTCTGGTGTTTCCATAACAACCATTGCGGGTGATTGGTTTTCCGCACTAATAACATCAATCAGAGATAATCGAAATGCTAAGTCTATGAATTCCTTCTGAGATTCCGATACAGAGTCGGCAGTCTCTCTCTTTGATGGCTCTCTATCAAAAACACCAGATGTCATTAATACCTTAAAACATGGGAAATCAATTGCGGAAATTCCTTGGCCAATTTTTCTTGATTGGGTTTCATAACGGATAAAAACTCTTTCTGCTAATAGATTCTTGCTGTAATATTTAAACCTCTGCTCAAGCAGTTTCATTTTCACATTTAGTTTTTCATTATTAATTGTTAAAATTTTTAAATACTTTGCATTTGCTTCGTTTCGTATATTATTTTGCTCACGGAGTTCTATTTCTCTAAAATCTATTATGCGTTGGAGTTCCTGTTTTTCAGTTTCGTCTAGGGGCATGTTTTTTTCAAGATTTTTAACTCTGTTTTGAGATGCTTTCAATTCTAGCATTGAGTCTCTAAGTATGTTTTCAATTACATACACACCTTCTTTTAATTCTTCAATAATAGTTGTTTTAGAAGATATAGAATCTTCTAATATATCCATTTTTGCATATAAAATTTTAAGTTCATTATTTAAATGCTCAATGGAGTGATCATTTTTTTCTTTACCTTCTATTTGTGAATTACAAATAGGGCATCGCTTATCTAAAGAAAACTTTTTACGAAAATAATCAGGGCTGGCACTTTCGTTCCCACATGCCAGGCATCCGGCTCCAGAATTTAAGCTCTTTAGTATATACTCTAATGTCGCATCGTTATCTGGTAGGTAATGTCCATATATTAAATGCTGGTTGTAGTCTATTGCATATTTTAATTCATCTAGATCTCTGGAATAAGTCGCCTTTGCTAATCTTTCATCTTCCAATATGTTTTTTTGATTGATGTAATTATTTTGTGATTCTTTAAAGGCCTCTTCTAGAGCTGATAGTTTTGTTTTCTCCAATATATATGTGGCCCTATTTTTCTCTGATTCAGCATCGCTTTTTTCTTTTAATCTATCTCTAATTGTTGTTAACGAGGCATTTAAATTCCTGTATTTGCTATCTGCTTTTTGAGCGATATCATATTGTTTTACAGCTTCTCTAGATGATTCTGCGTCAAAAAATAAAATACGCATCATTTCAAATTGAGCTCGATTATCCCAAATAAGCTCTGTCCTATCTTCTAAGAAGAATAGCAAGTATTTAATTATATAATAAAAATCTACATAATCGGCTGCCCCGGAAAGTTCGATAATTTGTCTTTCATATTCATCCTGTGATGCTTCTAAAATAACCCCATTTTTAGATAACCCAACTACTTCAAGATTAGATAGTTTCCTTTCAATCTCGAGGATATTATCGCCAAATGATACTTTACATTTAATGAAAGAATTAATTGCTCCATCTTTAACTCGATTACGGAAGAATGAATTTTTTCTCCATTGTGCCAATGTATGGCCGGTACTTCCCAGAAGTGCCGTATCGCTTTTGGGGATATCTTTGGGACCTACTAAGAGTCTAAATAACGCACTTAGTAATGTTGTTTTTCCTAATCCATTTACACCAATAATTAAGTGAATGCCACCATTAAGCTCATGAGATATACCATCATTATTCTCATTTTTATATATCTGAAACCCTTTTATATCAATACTGCGTATTACAGGGAAACAAATCATGATATTGTCCTTTAATTATTTTTTTTCCAAAAATATAGCGGTCTCACTTAGATTTTTAGCCCATCCCTGCTGAGCACTGGATTTCATTATTCTAATTTCCTGTAGATCTTTGATAGTAAATCCAATTTCCTTTGCAAGCTCACAGGTTATTTTTGTTGTGTCTATTTTTATATCTGAATATCTACTGTCACCAATTACAATCACTGCCATTCCGTTATTCTCAAGAACGCGCATAGATTCTGTCATTATTACATTTATGTCATGAAAATAATAACTAATCATGTCGGGTATATTTTTGTTCCAAAGTTCTTTTCGCTTCCCATCTAATTTATCTAATGTCTCAGATAGCGTTGGTGAAATTGGTTGCGGTGAAGAAAACATTTTTATTTGAACATGAGAACGTAACGTGTTGGATCTTAATTTTTTATTATCTTCCGAATCATTTAAATAACCTAAGGCCCAAAGTTCAACATTATATATGTCAGTGTAATCAAACGTATTAGGATATGGCGGTGAAAATAATACCAAGTCACTGGTTTCCACTTCTGATATTAACTTCCTAGAGTCCCCTCTAAAAAGTCTATATTCTTCCGATTTTGTTTTTGAATAACGAACTATATCAAAAATAGCATCGTCAACTTTCTGGCGTAGTGCTGCATCAAAAGAATCTGTAGAGTATGTTAAAGACTGCCAATTTTTTCTATACCGCCTACCTTTACCATTTATTAGTACATTGCTAAAAGGGATAAGAATTGCTCCCAAAAGAACTTTTAACAAATTTTTATTTTCATTTTTTTCTATTTTTTCAAATGATTCTCTATATTGCGCGATTCTATAAATTATTTCTTTATTAAAGACCCACCTAAATTCTTCATTATTATGATAAAGTGTTTTTGGCGCGTTTTTATAAAGCAGAGCCAGGTTTGGGGTTTGAGTATCAACGATTTTCATAACATATGACCAATCGTCAATTAAGCTTTCGCTATTATAGCTAGTGAGCTTACTTTCGATCAAATCAGCAAGAAAGGGGTTGACCTCGATTGTTGTTGGCTTAATCCCCATGAGCTGAGATGTAAGTGCTGTTGTACCTGAACCACCGAAGGGGTCCAAAATATTTTTTACCTCGATAGAGGATCTTTGGATAACATCATGTACAAATTTGGGCGAAAATGCCTCTTTAAATTTGAACCATCTTTGGAACGGAACATTTCCTACACCTTGCGCAGTGCTTAACGGGGCAGATAGATCCTGCCATTGTAGTAGACTATCTACGCCATTCTTGTATCCACGCATCCATTAAATCTCTATAAAACAATTAGTTATATTTATTTTGGTGCGTTTATGATACACCACCACTCGTATATCATGAATTATTAACTAATAGAAATGTATGTCAACAGCGGGATGAGTTTTTGTAGATACTGGTTATTTATATTTTAGTGGATGTGTAATATTAATTCATTGAAATTATTGAGGTTTATTGTTTCATGAGTTTTCACTTTATGTACTAACAAATTTGGGGGTTGTAAGGATAACTATTTTAGTTGCGCGTACTTGGACCCTTCCGAATATCGGTGCCAAGATAAAAAGAGACTCCTGCCCAAACGTCTACATCTGAACGCTGTTTCACCAAACTTCATTTCACCGCTGCGGAGCAAGGGGCGCTAAGTCCAGCTATGCAGGGGCAGATTTTTTCTCCCGTGTGTTTCCCGTTCTCCGTATTCGCTTCCGGTTAATCGTTTCCCGGCACAACCCGTCCCGCAAGGGTAAATGGCACGCATTCTGCGCCCTTGCGGGCCAGAACGACGCCGGGAAAGCGAACCGTCAGGCGATACGAAGACGAAAATCACACCACTGACGGAGAAAAAACCATGACAATTTCCCTGCATACCCAGACCAGCGCCCCTAACACCGCAGCGGCGACCAGCGTATCCCCGCTGGACCCGTCAGGCTCCTCAAAAACGAAATGGTCTAAAACCAAAACCGACATTTATCAGACCGTCACCGATAGCATCATTAGCGCACTGGAAGCAGGCGTTAAGCCCTGGACGTGTCCGTGGCAGCGCGTACCGGGCATGTCCGGTTTACCTTCCAACTACGCCACCGGCGCGGCTTACAGCGGGATGAATATCATGTTGCTGTGGTGCAGTGCGTCAGAACAGGGATTCAGTGATTCACGCTGGATGACCTATAAACAGGCTCAGGCAGAGGGCGGGCAGGTTCGCAAAGGTGAGCATGGCACGACCGCTATTTTCTATACCACACTGGAGAAGGAGAACGACGCCGGAGAAATCGATCATATCCCGATGCTGAAAACCTTCACTGTGTTTAACGTTCAGCAAATTGACGGTCTTTCCCTGACTACTGAGGCAGTGAGTCCCGCTGAAACGTTCGAGCCGTTGCCGCAGGCTGAAAATCTTTTCCAGAGTAGCGGCGTAAACATCATAGAGAAAGGACAAAACGCCTTTTTCAGGCCCTCAACCGATGAGGTCTGGCTGCCGGAGCGTCAGCTTTTTTCCGATGCCGCTAATTTCTACGCCACCGGCCTGCATGAGCTGGTGCACTGGAGCGGTGGTAAAACACGTCTTGACCGTGAAATGAAAGGAAGATTCGGTAGTGAGGATTATGCATTTGAGGAGCTGATCGCCGAGCTGGGAAGCGCGTTCCTGATGGCGGATCTGGGAATTGTCGGAGAGGTTCAGCACGAAAGCTATATTGCTTCCTGGCTGAAAGCACTGAAAAACGACAAGCGCTATATTTTCAAAGCCGCCAGCGCAGCATCGAAGGCGCATCGTTATCTGATGGATAAGGTTTGAGTTGAAGAACGGGAAGCCGCAAAGGAATGCGGCTTTAACCTTATATTGGGGTAGGCAGAGTAACAGGGGGAGCAATTTCCCTGCGAATTTTCCGGGCATCGGGTGCCCGGAAAATTCGCAGGCTGCGGGTGCGGGCGGCAAAGAGCCCGCCCATCCCGCAAACGACATTTTATACCGGTGATTACTGTTGATAACGGAACAGGTATAACGACCCATTGTTAAATGTGAAAGACTGCAACGGTAGCAGGACCTGTTTTTGGTGCTATGATAAGTGCATCGGGCCGTGCAATTTGCACGTATTCATTGCGGGAGAGAAACCATGACAGCGAAACAACGCAGCACACAGAGTGTGACCATGACGGTAGAGCGAGCCTTACTGAGCCGGGCGCGTGAGGCAGGCATTAACCTCAGTGCGACCCTGACAACCGCCCTCGATGCGGAGCTTCGCCACTATGAAGCGAAAAAATGGCAGGAAGAGAACAGGGAGGCCATCGACGCATTAAACCGTTTTCATGATGAACATGGCTGTTTCAGTGATGAATATAGGACATTTTAACCATGCAGTTCACCGTATACGGGAATACCGGTAAAAGCGCCGTTTACCCACTGTTGCTTGATGTCACAAGCGATATTATTGGACAACTGAACCGCCGGATCGTGATCCCGTTGCTGCCTGTTGACAGATATCCGGCAGGCCGCCGCCCGGATCGCCTTGTCCCCGTGGTCAGACTGACGGACGGCCAGGAATACGCTGTCATGACTCACGAACTGGCGAGTGTCCCTGTCCGGGCGCTGGGGGTGATGTTCTGTGATGCTTCGCAGTACCGCACTCAGGTAAAGGCCGCTATAGATTTCCTCATCGACGGCATTTGGTCGTGACTGCCGGGAGCCTGTGCCAGTTCGTCTATCGTGCGGAAGAGAAAGATTTCACGTTTTTCTGCGCCGAACGGTATAGATACATTGTTCCATATCACTGTTCCGAAACTGTCAACCAGTCTGATTAACGACGCTTTGGTTTTTCGTTTGCGTAGTAATCAGACTGTATGATAAAAAATCCAGTCAGTTTAAGCTGGTAACGTATCGACTATAGAATCGTTAGTGGACAGAAACCTCTGTCACTTTGAAACTGTCGGGTTTGAGAGCAATGCTGTTATATACTGCGGATATTTTCCAGGTTTGCCCTGGTTCGATATGGTTGACCATGTCCACCGCCTGTCCAATAATTTGTCCGTTTTGGAGCAGATTGAACTTAATAATCACCATATCGATTTCATGATTGCTCTTATTGGTACCTGTTCCGGTTATATTCTTCAGGCCGTTTGGTGTGTCAGCGAGCTGAAGACTGGTGAGTTCAACATCTTTACTTATATTTTCTGCAAATACGGCCCCTGAAAACCCGGCGAAAAGGATAGAAATTATAGCGATTTTTCTTAACATTTATTAATCTCCATGAGCAAGAACAATATTACTGTATAATGGAAGTGTTTATTTGTTAATGACTGTTTTGTATTATATCCAAAAAGAAGTTGTCGTTTTATGAGGTGGGAACTCTAATTTATCTGATGGTTGATTTGATCTTTCCCCATTGCAAAGATATCCTAGAGTATGCTCATAAAGGGATAACTCATGCTTCTGTACAATTGGATTGAACACACAAATGATTTATATGCTATGAGATTTTTTGTTGTCCACAGGTTTTGGGATATGTAAGATTTGAAACCTGTGCTCATCCCGTTGCGAAAAATATAAATATGATTTTTTTGAAAAATTCAACTCCTCTGATTTGAATAAATTTATTTAATCTACTTTGTCACAAATGACCGCTACTCTGAGAATACAATATTGGCCAGCCTTGTCTTTCAGCTTCGGCTATTAGTTCGGGGGATGGATTGACAGCACAGGGATGACCAACCAACTGTAACAGCTCAATATCAGAAATATGATCACCATAAGCATAGCATTCTGCAAGCTGTTGATCATGATTTTGAGCGTAATGTCGGGCATATACGGCTTTATGATAACCAATGGAAACCTTAGTTAGCTCACCTGTATAGAAACCATTTGATACGATTGGTTCGGAGCATATCGAGTTTTTTACTTCCAACGCCTCCATTGCAGGGTGGATAATATCTGTCATTGCCCCGGAAACGAACACTACATCGTCATTTCGAGACTGATGGTATTTGATTTTTTTTACAACCTCAGGGTTGAAATTATAACATCCTTTATTGAATGATTTTTTAGCTAACATTCTAATCTGGAATTGTTCTTCACCTTTAAAGAGTGAATAATAATATCGGTTAATATCCTCGCGATCCTGCCCTGCGTTACTGAGTTCATGAATTTTTTTCATTATTTGAGATAACGATAATCCACATTTTAACTGAAAGTGTTCGGAATATTCCCGCAGGAATACGAACATGCTTTTTCCCGTTATAACGGTTTCATCAAAGTCAAAAAAAGCAATACTCATAATTTTAGATTCCGGTTAAATACTGACAAGATAGTTTTTATGGCAAAGAGATGCTTGCTCACATTCTTTTTTAGTTATGTAGTTAAGGTCATATACACAGAAGGTAAAACATACTTCTGCTTTCTTCGTACCTGTCTGTTCAAAACAGACAGTACATTCACATGCAAACTTACCATGTGATGAGCTTTTTTCGATAAAACGTTTAAAGTAACAGTTACAGGTAATGGAAATACGAAAGATGAAAACGAAACATTCAGCGATGTTAGTGTGAAATATTTTTCCGAAATCGTAATTCCTGCCTCCTGGAGTAAGTATTTCTCGGAAGTGGCGATGATAGTTTGTCTTGCCGCTTCAATAAGAACCATTCCTTGAATATGCTGACCCGTTTGATGATCGCATAATAATTCGGATGAATCTTGCAAAATCAATTTTGCACTGTAATTGTTACTATCTATTCTTTCGGGTGAGGTGATAAGGATATTTTCTTTTTTGCGTTTATGAACCAGCTTTTGATGATCTCTGTTATTTTGATAATAGAGTTCCTGGAGATTAACTATCTCATTGATTTTATCAGGGTAATGTTGACGAATGATGCAAATGGTTCGTGATATGTCGTCGAGTTCAACTCCTTGGCCGATGATGATTTTCTTAACATTTTGAATTTCACCAGACCAGACAAAACGTTCAAATTCGTTTACGGTCAGTACGTTTTCATTTCTTTCTGCGAAGTCTGTAAACTTCTCACCAACTACAATTAATTTTTCCATGTATCACCTCTCAGACGTTTTTCAAAATAAGTGCTATGCCCATACCACCGCCGATACACAACGATGCCAGTCCCGTTCCCTTTTTCTCACGATGCATTGAGTGAATCAAAGAAACGACTATACGGTTTCCAGAACAGCCCAGAGGATGACCAAGTGCAATGGCGCCGCCATTGATATTTAGTTTTTCTAAAATTTCGCTTTCCTGAACGTTATGTTCATGTGAGAGATTTTTGACGACGCCAATAACCTGGGCGGCAAAAGCCTCGTTGATCTCGAAGAGTTCAATATCCCTAAGAAGAAAGCGAGAACGGAGTAACGCATTTTGTATTGCTGGGACAGGCCCCAACCCCATGACTTTGGGATCAACACCTCCTTCACCAAATGATAAAATCTCAGCCATAGGGTTTAAGTTGTATTTCTTTACAGCCTCTTCTGATGCAAGGATCACAGAAGAAGCTCCATCATTAATACCAGACGAATTACCCGGCGTAACAGTACCGTCAGTCTTGAACACCGGTTTTAGTTTTTCAAGTTGTGCTAAAGAGATATCATGCCTGATATGCCCATCTTCTGTAACAAAAGTTGTTCCCCGTTTGTCTTGTACGGGCACAGGGATGATTTCAGATGAGAACAGTCCAGCCTTACTGGCACCTGAAGCTTTCTTATGGCTATTGAAAGCATATTCATCCTGTTCTGATCTTGATATTTTATATAGATCTGCAATAGATTCTGCCGTTTCTCACATTGGAATATGGGAAATTGCGTCAGTTAAACCATCTGTCTGGATGGAATCTACAGTCTGGAAGTTCCCATATTTAACACCAAATCTGATATCACCTTTTAGCAGGTAAGGGGCCTGACTCATGTTTTCCATACCAGCGGCTACAACGATATCCGAATATCCACATTGTATATGGTTCATTCCTTCAAAAATGCTTTTCATCCCACTGCCACATATCATGTTCAGCGTATAGGCCACCTTTTCTGCCGGGATTCCAGCTTTCAAGGCTACCTGGCGTGCTGGCCCCATGCCTTGCCCGGATGACAATACTGTTCCACATATCACCTCATCAACCCATTCCGGTTGGATTTTGGCTTTTTCCAGATTGCTTTTAACTGTTAAAGTTGCGAGTTCAACAGCGGATACAGGTTTTAATGCCCCAAGAAAGCTGCCGACAGGGGTACGGCATGCAGACACTATATAAACTTTTTCCATGATAATTCCTGGTCATATAAAAACGAAAGATATTTGGTTAAATCTGATTCGTTACCAGTAAATCCAATGTATCCATCTGGATTAAGAACGGTATACTCATCATTTTCTATGTTAAGTAACTTCATAAAATCAAAATCATCTTTTTCTACGGAGAAAAATCTGATGTATGAATTATTCTTTATTAGTGAAAGTGAAGAGCATTCTTTTTTAGTTGAGAAAATAATAACCTTGCCCGTAGCAAAAGCATCGTATGTGTTTTTAAATCCATATTTGTTGGATGTGAAATCAAAATATGGCACATGGTGCCCAGCCATACTCTCTGGTAAAGATTCCTGGATTGCCGAAAAACCAGCGTATTTTAGTGGTAAATCCTGTCGATAAAAATTACGGTTACAGTATTCGGGATAATAAACCGCATCAACACTTTTTTTGGGTAAAATCCCCGCAATCAGGCCCGTGTCATAGTCCGTCGAATTCAGGACTTGTTTTACAGCGGTGAAGCGTTGAGAACTGTATGTGTTTAATAGTTCAGCAGTTGCAAATCCTTTGATATAAAATGCGAGTTTCCAGGAAAGGTTTACAGCATCCTGAATCCCGGTATTCATTCCTTGTCCACCAATCGGACTAAACAGGTGGTATGAGTCTCCAGCAAGAAATACATTTCCCTTATGGTTTGCGTCAGCAATTCTGTTATAGAAGTTTGCACTTGATGACCATATCAAATCACACGCTGTACCTACCTGATTGTAGTATTTTGAAAGATAATAATTTATCTCCTTTAGATCTGGCACTGGGCGAGGAGACGGCAATTTTCCTTCTTTTTTAACAACAATCCTGACCATGTTATTCGGCATTGGCAGGAAAATAAGGAATCCTGACTCATCGATGTGATATGACGTCCCCGGTAAATCCACTTTATTATCAAACAATACATCTGCCATAACAAAATGCATGTCATAATCATGCCCGGCAAAACCAATGTTTGCTAATTCTCGGACGGTACTGGCAGCGCCATCAGCGCCAATAATGAAATTATATGGTAACGTATACTCTTTTTTGTTTTCATCTAAAAGCGATGTTTTATAAACTCCATTTTCTTTCGTCCAGGATATCAGCTTATGCCCGCGTTTAACACGGTGTCCGAAGCTGTAAAGGTAATCCTCAAGTAAACCCTCTGTCTCCGGTTGAGGGATGCTAACATGGAATTTATAACATGAAGGTATATACTTGTTATTTATATGAAGAAATTTGTTGTTCTTATAATAAGCATGTATTGAATCAACCTTTCGACCCTTTTCTATTAATTTTTCTGAAAGGTTTAATCCGTGGAATGCCTTGATGGTAGCGGGGCTTACACTCAAGGCTTTAGAGTACGTTGTGCTCTCTGTATTTTTATCAATAATATCAAAATCGATATTGTACTTATTCAGGTAGCAACCCGTCATTAAGCCTACAGGACCGGCGCCTACAATGAGAATTTTTTTCACGATAATACCTCTCTATATGCCCCGGGTGGGGCATATGAGTGCTGACTAATTAATATCCATTACGGATAAACATCACCTTCAATACGGCGGTCACCAGCGACATTGCAGATATGCCAGTAGGGATAAGGTTTTTCTTTATCACTCACTTTGTTGAGAATATCAATTTCCTCCTGGGTGAGATCCCAGGAAAGTGCAGCAATATTATCTTCAAGCTGCGAGAGTTTTGTTGCGCCAATGACAAGAGAAGTGATCCCTGGTCGGGTACGTAGCCAGTTAAGGGCCACCTGAGCAACGGTGGAATTATGCTGTCTTGCGATTTCTTGCATGACTTCCAGTGTCTGGTAAGCCTGCTCGCGGTTAGCTATAGGAGCTGATTCAAAGGGGGTGGCGTTCGCGAGGCGACTGCCCTCAGGGAAGGCCTGGTTGCGCGGATATTTCCCGGTCAGGAATCCTCCAGCGAGAGGACTCCAGACTGTAATTCCAACGTTCTGATCGACACTCAGTGGGACGATTTCATGCTCAAGCTCTCTCGCTGCAATATTGTAATATCCCTGATATACGCAGAATTTTTCCAGTCCGAGGCGTTCAGAAATGCCCAACGCTTTGCCAGTTGCCAGGCTGCGTAGTTAGACACACCGATATAACGGACTTTCCCTGCACGGATCAGATTGTCGAGGGTTCGCAGAGTATCCTCCAGTGATGTACGAGGATCAAAGCCATGCAGGTGATATATATCGATATAATCAGTTTTAAGGCGCTTCAGACTATCTTCGACTGCATTGATAATGTGGTAACGAGAGGCTCCCAGGGAGTTCGGATTAGGGTCTGTTTGCCAGCGGCCTTTGGTGCCGATGATGACTTTCTGACGATTTCCCTTTAGAGCATTACCCAGCAGTTCTTCACCCTGACCATTTTTATAGCAGTCAGCTGTATCGAAAAAGTTGATCCCGGCATCCAGCGCTTTGTAGACGAGGTCATAAGCGGTGTTTTCCGGAACAACACCAAATTCAGACCAGTTACGCCCTGGCGGGCTTTGTTGAATAAATCAGATTTCGGGTAAGTCTCCCCCGTAGCGGGTTGTGTTTTCAGGCAATACGCACGCTTTCAGGCATACCTGCTTTCGTCATTTTGTTCAGCGCTCGTACCAGGGCCATAGCCTCCGCAACCTGACCATCGTAGTCACGCAGCGTCAGTGAACCCCCGAACAGCTGTTTTACCCGGTACATCGCCGTTTCCGCTATCGAGCGACGGTTGTAATCTGTTGTCCATTTCCACCGCGCATTACTCCCGGTCATTCGCTGATTAGCCACTGCACGGTTACGGTCTGCATATTCACCGGGCCAGTAACCCGCACCTTTTCGGGGAGGGATAAGCGCGCTGATTTTCTTACGCCGCAGTTCATCGTGACAGAGCCGGGTGTCGTAAGCGCCGTCTGCCGATGCTGCCCTGATTTTTCTGTGAGTCTGCCGGATAAGACCCGGGAAGGCTTCTGAGTCCGTCACATTGTTCAGCGACAGGTCAGCGCAGATGATTTCATGTGTTTTACTGTCAACGGCGAGATGCAGCTTACGCCAGATACGGCGGCGTTCCTGGCCATGCTTTTTGACTTTCCACTCGCCTTCACCGAAGACCTTCAGCCCGGTGGAATCAATTACCAGGTGTGCGATTTCACCCCGGGTGGGCGTTTTGAAACTGACATTAACCGACTTTGCCCGCCTGCTGACACAGCTGTAATCCGGGCAGCGTAGCGGAACGTTCATCAGAGAAAAAATGGAATCAATAAAGCCCTGCGCAGCGCGCAGGGTCAGCCTGAATACGCGTTTAATGACCAGCACAGTCGTGATGGCAAGGTCAGAATAGCGCTGAGGTCTGCCTCGTGAAGAAGGTGTTGCTGACTCATACCAGGCCTGAATAGCTTCATCATCCAGCCAGAAAGTTATGGAGCCACGGTTGATGAGGGCTTTATTGTAGGTGGGCCAGTTGGTGATTTTGAACTTTTGCTTTGCCACGGAACGGTCTGCGTTGTCGGGAAGATGCGTGATCTGATCCTTCAACTCAGCAAAAGTTCGATTTATTCAACAAAGCCACAGCGCGCCTGTCGCGCTGGCCCCGAAGGGGTGAGCGGCTCGCCGCGAATAATCGAACCAAGGACACGGGGATTTTCAAAACTCGTGTCAGATTTAGAGAGAAAATGTTAGTAATTTAAGTATTGAATCATCCCCTGATGAGCTGGGAATTTTCAGTTTTTCATCCGAGTTTTCAACATTGTCGAGAACTCAAAATCAAAACTAGCTTCGTTGCTAATAGCATTCGACATGAAATCCTGACAAGACAGAATTTCGATATATTCCTTTCGAGAACTTTTTCTCTGAGAAAATGAAAGTCCTTGGAAAATAATTGGTTGAGCTGGCTCTTCATTGTCAAGCCTATCCTTATGAAGCAGAGTGTAGTTCAATCCCAATAATTCCATAATTTCCCCATTCAGTGAACGGATCGATCCAAAATGACGGTGAAACATAAGGTTACCAGCATCACCATCAAAATAAATATCAACCATATCCTTCCAGTTTGGACTATGTCTGTTCCACTCTATTACGCCTACAAATAATTCCTCGTGGTCCGCAAAGTTGAGCTTCACTATAAGATAAGGAAGATATCTCTGGGGATCAAATGGGGTCCAGACTAACGTTTTCAATATGTCGTCATTTGAGAAGGTTTTCAGTTCAAGTGATTCTGCTTTCCTATGAAGGGCATGGGCTACGATACTATGCACATTAGTCCTCCAGATTGGGTTAAAGAAAAACACGTCATCAGTAGCAGTTAAAAGCGCATCAATCTCAGGCTTATATGCTAAAGATGCAACAATATCCATATTATAGGTTGATCCACCTTGCATTCCTCGCAACTCAGCCAGTAGATCACGATCTGACAAGTTAGCTTCAACAAAAAGTCCAGACCGAATGATCTCAACATCTTTAACCATATCATCTGAGAGCCAATACTGAGCTTTTTCCGGATGGGAAATCTGTAATCCTTCTGCACCCATTTTTTCATATAATGAGATTTCTTCGTTGTCCTCCCAGACTTTGTCGGCGAGTTCACCTAAAATGTCACTGGGCTCGGACATCCCCTCCAGCCAGTCATTAAACTCCTCTAAAGCTTCTCCGAAGAAGCGTCTGTTTATTATTTCTTGGTAGAATTCAGCACTTTCCTCTTGTTGAGAAAAATATACAAGATGTGAGATGCCATGACTTCCATCGGCGAGCGTTATAACTGCGAAGATGAAGTTGTGCAGACCGATTCTCTGCATGTATTGGGTCCCAGCTTGCGCGCCAGCACGAGCTTTTTTAATATCGTTATATTCCCAAATGAAATGTCGCCGAGAAAAGGATCTCTCAGCCTGTTTTGGTAAAGGAGAAATCCATTTGATGTGTTCTGGGAGCCCATCGTTCCCCAATGAGATTTTCCCACCTTTCAGGGCGTAGCGAGTGTTATGATAGAATTCAGAAAAAGGAGTCAGCAATTCGTGCCATTCGACTGATAGTATGATCAACCTATACTCGGTCGATTTAATCAGAGATCTTGCGCGAACCAATGCTGCATACTTTGCTAGTTCTTGTAGGCCTTGACGTGCAGCAGCATCCGATTTTTTTATTTCAATGATAACGATTCGCCCTTTCTGATCACGGGCGAAAATATCAACGAAACCAGAGGCCCCATTGTCATTCTTTAAATACTGCTCTTTTTTCTGCAGCATCAATCCTGGCTCGATCATGTCGAGATTTTTGGCTAAAAAATCGCGAATATCTGCTTCACTTTTGGCTATTTTCATGACTTACACCATATGTTTTTCTAAAAATACCATCTATCTGTCGAAAAAGAGTTTTTATGGGGAATGCCCTCAAAATGTCGATGTATACATCACTAGAACCACTGCATGCCAATCATTAGAGGAGTAGATCGCAGCCGGTACTCTTCCGGCGTCTTTGAGAGACGCATTCCAGACACGAATGGTGCCTCGCTCACCGTTAAAAACTCTTTGTGCTCTGTTTCCTAAGGTGTCCTTGGTGGTTCGCCGATGCTTTTTAACAGGGAGTTGTATTGATGCGGATCTGCTGCATAAATTTTGTCCAATACGTAGTTTGCCACCTTGGAAATTTCTGGAATCTCCACGGGTCTGAATCCACGATCAGGGATCGATTCGAGATGTGAAAACTCGTTGTTAAGTCTATTCACAAGAGCTATCGCAGTCGGATCCTCATCGCCAAAGAATTTCTTGATCCGTTCAAAGGCATCGTTCTTGTCATCTTGGTGGGGGAACTTAAAGAATAAAAATGCCTCAAGGAACTTACGGAGGTTGTTACCAAATCCATAAAATGGTTCATGAGATTCATTCGCTCCACCTTGATTACGGCACTTGTAGATCTGATGAAATAGGTAGTTGAATTCTGTGATGTAGTCTCGCAGATACGAAGGCATCAGGGAAATCTGACTTGCCCCTCCGTTTCTCTCCACGATGAAATGTTGGCATCCGCCGTGATTCTTCTCATTCGGAAGTGATATTTTCTTTAGATACTTCAAGAAATCTAGGTTGTGGGTGGATATAAAAAGCTGCTTGTAGCGAAAGCTGTTTGTTCCATCTGCATTCTTGATGGGTTTCGCAATCAGGCTTTCAATCAAGCTGAACATGAAGAAGATGTGATTCCCGTCTAGGCTGGAAATTGGGTCATCTATATAAATGATCAGATCCTTACCTTTGCTGTCTGGCTCTTCCAGCTTGGCTATGAAGTAGCAGAAAGCAATCAGACTGCATTCGCCTTCGCTCAAGTTGTAGGCTGATTCACCATCTCTTGTGACTTCAAACTTAACCGAAGTCTGCTCAACATTGTCTTTGGCTTCAAGTTTGATGCCATCGTGACCAAAGAAGTGACTGAGTAGGTCATTCACTCGCTTCGCGCCCTTGCGTTCATCCTTCTGTTGGCCCTGTAGGCGGGTCACTTCGGCTTCTTGTTTGATAATTTCGACTTCTGCCTCGGTAAATGCAGTGTTGGCAGTGTCAGCATCTGTTTTGAGACTGGCAATACGGGTCAACTCAGTATCGTAGGTAATGTCTCCGATAAAGGAAGCCACATCGGTAAGTCGAAGAGATTCGCGAGCAGTATTTTTATCTTTTTCCAGTGAACTTGTACGGCTGTTGTTTCTACTGATCAGATTATTGATGTCGCCTACGCATCGCTGAATTGCATTCGAATCGTGAATGTAGACAGGTATGGCAACCTGCTGAAAAATGGTGTTCTTTCTCTTATCCAATGCAGCCTTCAGAGTTTTGATATCCTGCATGTAGCTATTCAGGTATTCAGCAAGTTCTCTCTTGCTGGCTTCAAATAAGATTTTTTCTTCTGCATAGAACTTATCACCAGTCAAAGTCAAGAAGTTAGGAATGGCTTGGATTTCGCTGGCGATGGAAGTCAGGCATGAATCGATACACGACTCCAGATCCGAGGATTCTTTACTGAAGTGAGAGTCTAATACCTGCCAGATGTCATGAGGAAGGTTCTGACGACAGAAGGCGCAAGTGTTCCGCTTATCTTTATGTAGAGGTATGCCTTGCTTCACCCACGTTTGAAGAGCCGCCTCATTCAACAGTTCCTGAATCGCCGTAGTTGGCTTGATCGATCTTGAAAGGAGTTCTTCAGCCACCTTTTTTATTGACTCAAAGTTGAGGCTTATCGATACGGTATCAGCGATATCAGGTAAGGCTTCTTGCTTCAATAGGTTGACCTTGGATGCTTGTTCTTCGGTTGTCAGCGGTATGAAGCTAGGTTTTTTGACTGAGTCAATGTCTCTTTTGATGCTGTCTATATTGTAAACAGCAGGGCCGTATATGCGGTTCTGCTTAATCTTACTGTTGGCATGAGAACGAAGTTTGCCTTCCAGAGCATCAGACGCAGTATTATGATTGCCTTTAGTTCGATCTCGTTCTTTCTTTTTAGCTTCAAGTTCATGTCGGAGGCCTGCCTCCGACTCAACACTGCCTAGCTTAGTTTGGATTGCGATAATGGCATCTTCGATCTCTTTATTCTTTTCACCAACGATAGCAAACGTCTTGATCTCTCCGTCGGTTTGATTGACCAAAAAGCTTAGGTTATCGCTCACAAAGTCCCGATTGTAGACCCGAACATCATAGCCATGACCGACAAGGCCTACCTGTGTCACATCACCTTTGTCACCACGAATAGTGAAATTTGGATCCACGTAGTTATGTGGAATGCGCCCCGTTTCCAAAGCGCGGAAAATCCGCGAGAGTGTCGTTTTACCAGAGTAGTTCCGTCCGTAGAGGATGTTGAGCCTCTTGAAATTCTGGACGTTGTTACCTGCATCCTTAAGGCTCTTTCTCCAACTGAGGCCCGCAAAACTACCGAAACTATCGATGTCAACCTGACTGAACATGAACACTCCCTTAGCGCTGGCTATTGGCTGCCGATTTGCAAGTGAAACAGATCGTTAGCTAGTTTACTCTGTGCTTAAGGAAGGAGTGAATAGGTTATTGATATAAGAAAGGAATTCTTATATATGAAGCGGAATTCAACACCCATCTAAAGATCCCTTTCAAACGTTCATCGACAGAGTTAGGGTATAAAGCCGCTAAATAGCGGCTGCAAGATAACCTTGATGCAGCCAATAGAACTCAGCTGTACTGGCCCCAATCCCTATCAATTACCCATGCTGGACGCCATGAAACAAAGGAACTAGGTTCAAAATGATCGCCTGTATCAATCATATACTCGATACGCTCTTCCCTTAAAGGGAGGGTGTGATTAGTTTTATCGCTCTCAAAATCCCAAACCCAATATCGTGGGATCCCATCTTTGATTCTAGTTCCGGCAGCGTGATCCATTGGTGCACATACTCTTTCAATGTAACGCCCATCGTCTTCAGAGTAGAATCGTATTCTTAGTTTCTTTTTGGTATGTATAGCGTCTATGAACACATCATGCTGATTGTGCATAACCCTTTCCTTACGTAGTCAATTAAAGATAAAGTTCCTTAAAATACGATACCTATCTTAGGGTTATCACAATTGTAGATCTGTGGTCAAACGCTCGAAAATGATACGATTCCTTGTTTCCATCTCGATAAATTTGTTGGTGCAGTATGGCAATCTGGTCGCGTATCAACGTGATGGGGTGTGGTATAGGCGGTAAGTGTCAAGGTAGTTGGCACCCTTAGTTAATTTACGCGGCCTGTTTTTCCCGTTCCGGATTCAGTGTTACAGAGCCCTGCGGTTGCCAGTTTCTTGTCTGACCTGACCAGCGCTCCGGGTGCGCTTTCTGTGCCTGCCTGTACAGGGTATCACGCTGTTTCAGCAGGACGCTGTCCTCACCCCGATGCCGCTCTCCCGGAGTCACATAGCGTATTCCACTGTGACGGTGTTCTTCGTTATACCACCGGGTAAATTTATCCATCCAGTGACGCGCATCCTCTAGTGTTCTGACCCCTGATGACGGCCACTGGGGCACATATTTCAGCGTCCGGAACAGCGACCCGGCATACGCGTTATCATTACTCACCCGTGGCCTGCTGTGGGAGGCCGTGATATTCAGTTCATACAGTTTCATCTGCAACGTCTGAGATTTCATCGCCGCTCCGTTATCGGCGTGCAACATCAGCGGCTGACGCCAGCAGCCTTCACGCAGAACGCTGCGTTGCATCAGTGCTGCAGCCTGTTCACCACTTTCTGTTTCATGCACCTCATAACCGGTGATTTTACGGCTGTACAGGTCGATTATCATGTACAGATAAAACCAGCGGCCACGCACCGTTGACGGTAACCAGGTTATATCCCAGGACCACACCTGGCAGGGCTCCATCGCCGTGTACGTTGTGGGTGGTGTCATTTTCTGCATCCGCGCCTGACGTCCTCGGCGGTGCACTTCTCCTGAGCGCCGCAGTACGCGGTAAAACGTCGATTCACTGGCCAGATAAAGGCCTTTGTCTGCCAGTCGTGGCACGATTTGGGATGGCGGCAGGCTGGCATATTCCTGCTGATGGCAGATATCCGATATCCCGTATCCGGCTTTCTTCCTCAGGAGATAGCCGGTTAAACGGTACCGGCCTGATGGTTTCAGTCCTGCGGTCACGGGGGCAGCACTGCCAGCGGCGCCAGGTACGCAGGCTCAGCTGAACTTCACGGCAGGCGATGACACGCCGGGCTCCGGCTCCCACGGCTTCATTAACCCACAGAATAAACTGCCGCCGCTCATCTTCCTGGGTCAGTCGTCCCCGTCCGTTTCCCCGTAGTAGTCCCTGAGCTTTTTTCGCAGAACCAGTATGGCAGCAGCCTCCGCGAGAGCCTTTTCTTTACGAACCCGCTCTTTTTTCAATTGTTTAATTTCTTTCTGGCTCTGTTTCAGGGCCGCTTTATCCACAGGCGCAGAGACCTGCAAAAAGCCCTGTTTCCACTGAATAAGTTGTTCCGGATAAAGGCCTTTTTTACGGCATTATTCTGCCACTTCAGCTTCGCTGAATGTGGCTGTTTCGACAATAGCGGCAAAACGCGCTTCTGCGGACCACTGGTCTGTTGTTTTGTCTGCGCCGGGCACCGGTTTTCCCTCTGATTTAGCCTGATTACGCCAGTTATACAGGGTAGCTTCGGATATTCCTTCCATCTGCGCAACAGCGGCAACGGTCATGTTGTAGGGCGGTAGCAGTTTTGCCAGTGTGCTGGCTTTTCGTTCAGGGGAAATTCGTTTCATTTGTCACTCCGTCGCCCTCAGATTGATTTTTCAGAGGGGGTGACAACTATCCTGACACTGAGGGCCGCCGGGCGGCTGAAGTGCAATCAGTCCGCTTCTGGCACGGAACGGACCTTCATTGACGCTATGCCAGACCTAAATTGCTGCTCAGCAGGGATTTTAACGCCGCCATTAACTTCACTTACTGGAGGCTTAACAGTGGCTGGGAAAAGTTGGTTGACGGAGGGCTGATAACCGATTTTATTGAGTACCGTGAGCAAGGCCGGGAATACTTTCCGGGATTGTGAAGGGTTGAGCAAGCCTACCAGCGCGGTAGTGTTTTGCAGAGCTCCGAAGTGAAGCGATGCTGCTTGTCTTCTCCTGACTGGACAAAGACCGGATTCTGCCTTGCAATGATCAATTCACCAATAGGTATACCTAATGGAAATAGTATTTATTGGCAGAGTGAAGACCAGCAGACGTTGGCACAGTGACCGGAAGGGCATCTATAAAGGACAATGCTCAGGAGGGCCCAAGGTGTAAAAGCAGTGTCTCCTGTGGTCGACACGACCAGAAATCTACCGGAACCCCAGAAAGCAAAAAACCAGCCCGTAGGCTGGTTTCTTTAAATAGTGGTGCCCGGACTCGGAATCGAACCAAGGACACGGGGATTTTCAATCCCCTGCTCTACCGACTGAGCTATCCGGGCAACGGGGCGCATTAAAACCGATTCGCCTCGCTTCGTCAACGAAATTTATTCAAATCGATGCAGACTGCACAATCTATCACCAGTTTGAATTAAAAGCACCCGTTTTCAGGTGAAAAAAAGCGTCCAGGCCGCTGAAATCGGCATTGCCAGAAGCAGGGCCGGCAGCATGTTCACCACCGCAAACATCTTAATTCCGCAGATGCGCAGCCCGGTCGCCAGCAGCAGCATGCCGCCGACGGCGCTGAAATCGGCCATCATCATCGGCGTGGTGAGCGGCATGATCAGCGACGCGCAGGCCGCCAGCGTGAGCTGAATGAGCAGCATCGGTACGCAAATGGCTGAAACGGCAAACCCCAGCGTGCAGGCGAAAATCGTGGCGGTGAAAAAGTCGAGGAAGGCTTTGGCGATCAGAATGCTGGCATCGCCGGTCATCCCTTCGCGCATAGCGCCGAAAATTCCGGTACCGCTGGCGCAGAACAGAACAATAATGGCGACATAGCTCTGAATAAATGACGTATTCAACTGCGCCTTTTTTTTGCCTGTCGGCGTGAGCCACTGCTGCAGTTTGCTGACCACGGTATTGATGCCTTTTTCCATATTGCAGGCTTCGCCAAGCAGCGTGCCGACCAGCGTGGAGAGCACCATCACCGGCAGGTTGGCGCATTTCACTACCAGCAAAATACCAATCCCTAATGAGGCCAGACCAAAAATAGAGGTCATCGATGTCCGAATCCGCTCCGGCAACCGCTGACTTAACAGCGCGCCCAGTACGCCGCCTAAAAGGACCGCGCCGGCATTAATAAAAGGTCCTGTCACCACAGCAGTGCTCCTGTAAATTATCCCTGACAACGGCATTATTATGACCCGAAAGCAGGGTAAAGGCCTGCAAATACGTATCGTATTTGCATACAGATTTCATCTTGCGCAGGTATGTCAAAGGTGACATTATTGCGCGAATTTTCTTCTCTTCAGCGATGAGGCCGCCGATGATCTCCCCCTCCGTACATCATCATTGCCGCTGTACGCGGATGCGTAAGCCGTCTCATCTTGCTACTCTGCATTCTGATTCCCTGCACCTCATGCGGTGAAGGCAGCGCAGGCTCACTGCAGGACAACAGTAAGATCGGACCCGGTCTGCTTTTACTGATGTCTGGCGGTCGGAGCTGGAATCCAGTCGGACCCTGACATTTCGTTGGGCAAGGTATTAACGCTTTGCCTGAAGCCTTTTACTCTCCGGAAACGGGTATTCGCGCTAATGAAATCACTGCACATTGCCGCCAGCCACGCGCTGGTCTCTCATCTCTCTACCCACCGCCGCGTAGTGGCGCTGGACAGTACTGATTTTACCGATGTGGCGGCAGTCGTCATTACCGCAGCGGACAGCCGCAGCGGCATCCTCTCTCTGCTGAAACGCAGCGGCTTTAACCTGCCGGTCTATCTGCTGACCGATAGCGACATGGAAAAGCCAGACGGCGTGACGGCGATGATCGGCGGGAAGGAGCAGGAGTGGCTCGAACTGGAGGCCGCCGCCTGCAACTATGAAGAGAATCTGCTCCCGCCGTTCTTCAATACCCTGACGCAGTACGTCGAGATGGACAACAGCACCTTTGCCTGCCCGGGGCATCAGCACGGCGCGTTCTTTAAAAAACACCCGGCGGGCCGCCAGTTTTTTGACTTCTTTGGCGAGAACGTCTTTCGTGCCGATATGTGCAATGCCGATGTGAAACTTGGGGACCTGCTGATCCACGAAGGCTCGGCGAAGCACGCGCAGAAGTTCGCGGCCAGGGTCTTTAATGCCGACAAAACCTATTTTGTCCTCAACGGCACCTCGGCGGCGAATAAAGTCGTATGTAATGCGCTGCTGACGCGTGGCGACCTGGTGTTGTTCGACCGCAACAATCACAAATCCAACCACCATGGCGCGCTGATTCAGGCGGGGGCCACCCCGGTCTATCTCGAAGCGTCGCGAAACCCGTTTGGCTTTATCGGCGGCATCGATAACCACTGTTTTGATGAACACTACCTGCGTAATCTGATTCGGGAAGTGGCGCCGGAAAAAGCCGATACGCCGCGGCCGTTCCGCCTGGCGGTCATTCAACTGGGCACCTATGACGGAACGGTCTACAACGCTCGTCAGGTGGTGGATAAAATCGGCGGCCTGTGCGACTACATTCTGTTTGATTCCGCGTGGGTAGGCTATGAACAGTTTATTCCGATGATGGCCGACTGCTCGCCGCTGCTGCTGGATCTGAATGAAAACGATCCGGGCATTTTTGTTACCCAGTCGGTGCATAAGCAGCAGGCGGGGTTCTCGCAAACGTCGCAGATCCATAAAAAAGATAACCACCTGCGCGGCCAGGCGCGATTCTGTCCGCATAAGCGGCTAAATAACGCCTTTATGCTGCATGCTTCTACCAGCCCGTTTTACCCGCTGTTTGCGGCGCTGGACGTGAACGCTAAAATCCACGAAGGAGAGAGCGGCCGCCGACTGTGGGCGGAATGCGTGGTGCAGGGGATTGAAGCGCGCAAGGCGATCATCGCCAGTTGCAAAATGATTCAGCCGTTTATTCCGCCGGTTGTGGCGGGGCGCCCGTGGCAGGATTATCCTACCGAGACGATTGCCCGCGAGCGGCGTTTCTTCAGCTTTGAACCGGGCGCCCGCTGGCACGGTTTTGACGGTTATGCCAGCGAGCAGTACTTTGTCGACCCGTGTAAATTGCTGCTGACTACCCCGGGCATTGATGCCGAAAGCGGCGAATATACCGGGTTTGGTATCCCGGCGACCATTCTGGCGCACTACCTGCGTGAGAACGGCATTGTGCCGGAGAAATGCGATCTGAATTCGATCCTGTTCCTGCTTACGCCGGCCGAGAGTACGGAAAAAATGGCCCGCCTGGTGGCGATGCTGGCGCAGTTTGAACAGCACATCGAAGCCGACACGCCGCTCGCCGACGTGCTGCCGACTATCTATAACAAATATCCGGTGCGCTATCGCGATTACACCCTCCGCGAACTGTGCCAGGAGATGCATGATCTGTACGTCAGCTTTGACGTGAAGGATCTGCAAAAAGAGATGTTCCGTAAGCACAGTTTCCCGCGCGTGGTGATGAACCCGCAGGATGCCAACCGCGAGTTTATTCGCGGCAACGTTGAGCTGGTACGGTTAAACGAGGCGGAAGGCCGGGTTGCCGCTGAAGGGGCGCTGCCCTATCCGCCGGGCGTGCTGTGCGTGGTGCCGGGAGAAATCTGGGGCGGCGCGGTGCTGCGCTATTTCCTGGCGCTGGAAGAGGGCGTCAACATGCTGCCCGGTTTTTCACCCGAGCTGCAGGGGGTCTATAGCGAGACGGACTCAGACGGCATCAAGCGGCTGTACGGCTATGTCCTGAACCAGGCGGCTGTGCGCCTTTCTTAATACCGGCCCCTCTCCCGCGAAGTGTCGGGAGAGGGGCGGCGGCTCAGCCCGCGCTATGTCGGTACATTCTGCGCGGATGGCCAATCTTGCCGTATTGCATCTCCACGCTGAGAAAACCGCTCTCCACGCAGTGTTCCAGATAGCGGCGGGCGGTGGTTTTACTCAGCCCCGTCGCACTCGCGACTTCGTCCACCGAAAAGCAGCGCAGCGTATGGTGGCTAAAGAGATTTTGCACCCGCGCCAGCGTATTCCCCTCGATGCCTTTGCTGCCGCTATCCTGGCGGTAGTTTTTCGCCTGCAGTTGATACAGGGAATCCACATTTTGCTGATCGACAATCTTCCATACCCGCTGCTGTTCAGCAAACTGCATAAAGCGCTCAAGCGACTGGTTCAGACGCTTCCACGATACCGGCTTGAGGATGTAGTCGAATGCGCCGTTGCGGATAGCCAGGCTACAGGTATCCATATCGCTGGCGGCAGTGATAAAAATGACCGAACAGTGGGTACGTGCCAGCATCGCATTATCGATAAGCGTGATTCCTTTTCCGTCCGGCAGGTAGTTATCCAGCAGCACCAGCTGCGGTCGCTTACTCTCAATTTGCGTCTGCGCGTCGGCCAGGGATGAGGCAATGCCCACCAGCCGCAGTCCCGGATGTTTGCCAATCAGCTCCGCATGCAGCAGCGCCAGGGCGTGCTCGTCTTCCACGATCAGTACATCGATAAGTTCATGTTGCATAGTCGGTCTCTTCCAGTTCCCGTTCCGGGCGCCAGGCGGTTCCCGTGGCGGGAATAAACAGTGAAAAAATCGCGCCGCGGGGCATATTGTCGGCGACTTCGATCGCCCCGCCAGCCTGGCTGACATAGCTGTCGATCAGGTACAGCCCGATACCGTGGTCGCCGCAGGTTTTGGTGGTGATGCCGCGCTCAAATATCCGCTCGCGCAAGGCGGGCGTAATGCCGACCCCCCGATCGGCCACTTCGACGATCAGCTCTTGCGCATTCAGCTTGATCAGCACCTCTACCGGCTCGTGCGGCAGCGGCGCGCGCTGCGTCGCCTCAATGGCGTTATCCAGCAGGTTGCCGATAATTGAAATCAGCTCTGATTCGGCAAGTTGCCCGAAGGGTCTTTCCATCCGGCAGGTCGGATCGAAGCTGAGTTGCACCCCTTTTTCGCGGGCGCGGGAGGCCTTGCCTAGCAGCAGACCGCACAGCGTTGGTGAATGAAAGCGCGACGAGATAAAGTCCAGCAGCTCCTGGGCATGTTCTGACTGGGCCTGAATAGAGTGGATGGCTTCCTCATAGCGCCCCATATGCAGCAGGCCGGAGAGGGTGGTCATGCGGTTGAGCTGCTCGTGGCGCATGATGCGCAGATTGTCGACGTAGCGTTTTACCTGGCTGAGCTGGGCGCTGAGGGTGTCTATCTCATTGCGATCGCGAAAGGTAATCACCCAGCCCTGCAGCGAATCTTCCAGCATGATCCGTACGCGGCTGGCGATCACCGTCAGATCGTTGAACCGACAGATCTCATCATGCGTGTCCCGTTGCAACATCGTTGGCGGCGAGAAAAAGGGGACGGGGGCGATCACCTGGCCGATCGGCTGTCCGCGTAGCTGTCGGGCGGGTTGGTTCAGGCCCAGCAGCTTCCGCGCCGCCTGGTTGATCACCTCGATCCGCAAATGGTCATCGATAGCGATCACCCCTTCGTAGATAGACTCCATCATCGCCTTTTGCTGGCGCACCAGCAGGCCGATTTCACGCGGCTCCAGCGAGAAAATTTGCTTCTTAATGCTGCGGGTGAAAAACCACGAGAACACAAACAGGGCCACGAGCAGCAAAATGGCAGCGATCAGGATATTGACGGCTTTACTGACGGTGATGGTATCAAGGTAGCTGGTGAGATAGCCCACGGAGACAATACCCACCACCTGACCATCTTCGCTGAAGACAGGTGCTTTGCTGCGCAGCGAAATCCCCAGACCGCCCTGGCGAATGGTGGTGGTGGTTTCGCCCTTCAGCACCTCCTCGTTATCGCCGCCGACAAGCAGAGTGCCGACCCGGTCGGCGAAGGCCGAATGAAACAAATGACGGCCCTGGTTATCGCCGACGACAATAAAACTGGCGTCGCTGCGCGCCGCTATTTTTTGCATAAAATTAGTGATTGCAGGAATATCCTTTCTGGCGATATTTTCGCGTAATACAGGGATGATGGCGATTTCTTCTGCTTGTATTTTTGCCCGCATGCTCATTTCCATATACAACTGTTTTTCGACATCAATATAATAATAGCCTCCCAACAGCACCAACAGTACTGAGAAAAAGGCCGTCAGTGAAATGAACAGCTTTATTTGAAATGACATTTTCATCGCTATCACGCAGGCTATCAATGGAAGTGGCTAATATATCATCTTTTTCCCGGCTGGCATCTGCTTTGCCGGAAACTTGTGATCCTTTGCACAAGCGCCCGGCACGCCGAAAATATTGCTGCCGCAGCATATCTTAAATTTACGTTAATAAATGTTATTCGTTTGTTCACTTTAGAAAATAAACCATAAAAACCACGCTGATAAATAAACTGTGAATCACATAAAATAAAAGAAACCATTAAAACCATAGCCCCCATTAAAGTTTCGGTTTTAATATGCTGAACCTCACATTAAGTCTGCTTTGGGCACATTAAGCTGCCTGCACAAAATAACCAAGGGGCTTAATTATGAGCACGACTGACGATTCTTTCTCTGTTACTCAGGACCCAATTGATATTCACAAACCTTCGTTCAAAGAGCGCTGGTGGCATATTATGGATAGCTGGAAAGTGGGGATCATTCCTTTACCGCTGTTTGTTCTTGCCGGGCTGCTTATCGCCATCGATTGTCTGGGGGGGAAGTTACCGAGCGATATCGTGGTGATGGTTGCCACGCTGGCGTTTTTTGGTTTTGCCTGCGGCGAGTTCGGTAAACGCCTGCCGATCGTCGGCAAACTCGGCGCGGCGGCGATTTGCGCGACCTTCATCCCTTCGGCGCTGGTCTACTATGGCCTGCTGCCGGATGTGGTGGTGGAGTCCACCACCAAATTCTACAAATCCACCAATATTCTCTACCTCTACATCTGCTGCATTATTGTCGGCAGCATCATGAGTATGAACCGCACGGTGCTGATCCAGGGCTTTCTGCGCATCTTCTTCCCGATGCTGTGCGGTGAAATTGTCGGCATGATCGTCGGCATGGGCGTGGGGCTGGCGCTCGGCCTTGAACCGTTCCAGATCTTCTTCTTCATCATCCTGCCGATCATGGCGGGCGGCGTGGGCGAAGGGGCGATCCCGCTCTCGATAGGCTATGCGACGTTACTGCATATGGATCAGGGCGTGGCGCTGGGACGCGTCCTGCCGATGGTGATGCTCGGCGGCCTCACCGCCATTATCATCTCCGGCTGTCTGAACCAGCTTGGCAAACGCTATCCGCACCTGACCGGTGAAGGCCAGCTGATGCCCAACCGCGCGAATAGCGATGAAACCGCTGCACAGCCTGCCTCCTCCGGAAAAGTCGACGTCACCACCATCGCCTCCGGCGCGCTGCTGGCGGTACTGCTTTATATGCTGGGGATGCTGGGTCACAAGCTGATTGGTCTGCCTGCACCGGTTGGCATGCTGTTTATGGCGGTGCTGGTGAAGCTGTTTAACGGCGTCTCCCCGCGCATTCTTGAAGGTTCGCAGGTGGTCTACAAATTCTTCCAGACCTCTGTGACCTATCCCATCCTGTTTGCCGTCGGCGTGGCTATCACCCCGTGGCACGAACTGGTCGCCGCTTTCACCGTCAGTAACCTGCTGGTGATTATCAGCACCGTCTCTGCGCTGGTGGCGACCGGTTTCTTCGTCGGCAAAAAGATTGGCATGCACCCGATTGATGTCGCCATCGTCTCCTGCTGCCAGAGCGGACAGGGCGGAACCGGCGATGTGGCGATTCTGACCGCCGGCAACCGTATGAGCCTGATGCCGTTCGCCCAGATTGCCACCCGTATCGGCGGTGCGATTAACGTCTCAATCTCGCTGCTGATTCTGGGCAACTTCCTCGTTTAAGTTTTCAGGAAAAAACAATGAAACTCGCAAGCTTTATCTATCAGGGCGTCCGCAGCTTCGGCATCGTCAAAGCGGAAGGCATCATTGATTTAGGTCGCCGTCTCGGCGACCGCTACAGCGACCTCAAGGCGCTGTTGCAAGGCAACGGGCTGGCGGAGGCCACCCGTTATCTCCATGACGCGGTGGATGTGCCGATGGAGGCCGTCACCTTCCTGCCGGTGATTGAACAGCCGGAAAAGATCCTCTGCGTGGGGATGAACTATGCCGATAAGCGCAAAGAGTTCGATCAGCACAACCCGGCGCCGACGCTGTTTGTCCGCTTTGCCGATTCCCAGACGGCGCACAACGCGCCGGTATTGAAACCGCGCCATTCCCGCGAATTTGACTACGAAGGCGAGCTGGCGGTGATTATCGGCAAAGGCGGCGAGAACATCCGCCGCGAGGAGGCGCTGCGCCATGTTGCCGGCTACAGCTGCTACATGGATGGCTCCGCACGCGACTGGCAGCACAGCTGGTTTACCGCGGGGAAAAACTGGCGGCAGACCGGCGCATTCGGCCCGTGGATGGCGACCGCTGATGAGATCCCGGATCCGCATCAGCTGACGATCCGCACCTGGCTGAACGGCCGCGTGGTGCAGGATGACAACACCAGCAGCATGATCCACAAGGTGGCGGAGCTGATCGAGTACATCAGCACCTTCACCCGCTTAAGCCCGGGCGATGTGATCATCACCGGATCGCCGGGTGGGGTGGGGAAAAAGCGTAACCCGCCGCTGTTTATGCAGGAGGGCGATCGCATCGAGGTTGAGATTGAGCATATTGGCCATCTCAGCAATGTGATCATGGAAGCGCCAGCCAACCCGCTGACGACGGCACACTGAGTAAGGCGTGAAGATGGACTCGCAACCCGCTATCGACTTTCGTTTCACGGAAGTCGCCCAACACCCGGAACGTCTGAGCCAGATTCGTTACCTGCTGACGGACAGCGGTCTGGGGATGGACAACGATATTACGCTGTTTGTTGAAGCCTGGTGCGCAAGGCAACTGGTGGGCTGCGCGGGGCTGGCCGCCAACGTTATCAAATGCGTGGCGGTCGATGAGCGGCTGCGCGGTGTGAATCTCAGCGCGCGGCTGCTGGCGGAAGTGGAAAACGTCGCCCTCGCGCGCGGCCATTTTCATCTCTTCCTCTGCACCCGGCCCTGTAACGAGGAGCGCTTTTCCCGCAGCGGCTTCTGGCCTGTCGCCCGCAGTGGCAATAACGCGGTATTGATGGAGAACACGCCGCAGGGCATCGCCCGCTACTGCCGTTCGCTGCGCGGTGAGCGCCGGCCCGGCAAGGATATCGGGGCGATTGTCATGAACGCGAATCCGTTCACGCTTGGCCACCGCCATCTGGTGGAACACGCGGCGGCACGCTGCGACTGGCTGCATCTGTTTGTGGTACGCGAAGATGCCTCCTTCTTTCCGTTCGCCGCGCGTCTGGAGATGGTTCGGGCCGGAGTGGCGCATCTGGCGAATGTCTCCGTACACGAGGGCTCGCAGTACATCATCTCGCGTGCCACTTTTCCGGCCTACTTCCTCAAAGAGAGCGGAAAAGTGCAGCAGGCGTGGAGCGAAATCGACGTGCTGATCTTTCGCGACTACATCGCGCCCGCTCTCGGCATTACCCATCGTTTTATCGGCTCCGAGCCGTTTTGCGATATCACCCGTCAGTACAACCAGACGCTGCATGAACGGCTGGCTGGCAGCATCGACGTGGTGGAGATGCCGCGCATCAAGGCGGCAGGGAGCGCCATTTCGGCCTCGGAAGTCCGCCGTTTACTGAAGACAGAACAGTATTCTCGTATTCGGGACATTGTCCCGGAATCCACTTTCGCGCATCTCGAAGCGCACTACAGCGCGGAAGTCGCTTAATTATCAGGAAACTACCATGAAAATTGTAAGGGAGGCGCTGGCCGGTACCCAGGAGTCCAGCGACCTGATGGTGAAAATCGCCCCCGCCGACGGCGAGCTGGAGATTGTCATCCACAGTGAAGTGATAAAGCAGTTTGGCGAACAGATTCGTCAGGTGGTTGAGGAAACGCTGCGCGCCATGGCGGTGCGGCAGGGATTGATTATCATCGAAGACAAAGGGGCGCTGGATTGCGTCATTCGCGCGCGCCTGCAAAGCGCGGTGCTGCGCGCCGCCGATGAGCCGCATATCGACTGGAGGACACTGTGATGAACAGGCTCCGTCGTAGCATGTTATTCCTGCCGGGCGCTAACGCAGCCATGCTCTCTACCGCCTTTATCTATCGTCCGGATTCGATCATGTTCGATCTTGAGGATGCGGTGGCGCTGCGCGAGAAAGACAGCGCGCGCCTGCTGGTCTGGCATGCGCTCCAGCACCCGATGTATCAGGATATCGAAACCGTGGTGCGCATTAACCCGCTCAGCACGCCGTTTGGCTTGCTGGATCTGGAAGCTGCCGTACGGGCTGGCGTGGACGTGATCCGATTGCCGAAAACCGATACCCCGGAAGATATCGACGAACTGGAAAGCCACCTGGTGCGTATCGAGCGCGACTGCGGGCGCGAAGTGGGCTCCACCCGCATCATGGCGGCGATTGAGTCGGCCGTTGGCGTCATTAACGCCGTCGCCATTGCCCGCCGTTCCCCGCGGCTGATTGGCATTGCGCTGGCGGCCTTTGATTATGTGATGGACATGCAGACCGAACGCAGCGATGGCACCGAACTGTTCTACGCCCGCTGTGCGGTACTGCATGCCGCGCGGGCAGCCGGTATCGATGCCTTCGACGTGGTGTGGTCAGATGTGAACGACGAAGCCGGATTCCTGCGCGAAGTCGAGTTGATCCGCAAGATGGGCTTTAACGGCAAATCGTTGATTAACCCGCGTCAGATTGACCTGCTGCACAATGCGTATGCGCCAACCCGGCAGGAGGTCGAACACGCGCAGTTAGTGATTGAGGCCGCGCAGGAGGGGGAACGCAATGGCCTGGGCGTGGTCTCGCTCAACGGCAAAATGGTCGACGCCCCGATAATTAACCACGCACAGAGAGTGCTGGAACGCGCGGCCGCCTCCGGCGTGCGCCGTTAAGGATAAAACAATGAACCAGACAGAACTTCTCCATGCGGCTTTCCCCCATCTGCGGGATTTAAAACCGTTTGATTCTGCCCTCAGCGCCACGCCATGGCTGGCCGACGTGGAGGAAAAACATCGTCGTAAGCTGTGTGAATCCCTCGAGGAGGCGGTGGCGCGCAGCGGCCTGCAGGATGGAATGACTATCTCTTTTCACCATGCTTTCCGTGAAGGCGATCGAGTGATTAACAACGTGGTGGCGCAGCTGGCGCAAATGGGTTTTAAAGGCCTGACGTTGGCTTCCAGTTCACTGATGACCTGTAACGATGCGCTTATCGAACATATCCAGAGCGGGGTGATTCGCCGCATTTATACCTCCGGGATGCGCGGGAAACTGGCGGAGGCTATCTCCCACGGCGTGATGGATGAGCCGGTGCAGATCCATTCCCACGGCGGGCGGGTGAAATTATTACAGGATGGTGAGCTGAACATTGACGTCGCGTTTCTCGGGGTACCGTGCAGCGATGAATTCGGCAATGCCAACGGCACCCACGGGCGCTCCTGCTGTGGTTCGCTCGGCTATGCGATGGTCGATGCGCACTTTGCCCATAAAGTGGTGCTGCTGACGGAAGAGCTGGTGCCGTTCCCCAATATGCCCGCCAGCCTGATGCAGGATCAGGTGGATTACATTGTGCAGGTGGATAGCGTGGGTGACCCGGCGAAGATCAGCGTCGGCGCGGCGCGCGTCACCAGCAATCCGCGTGAACTGATGATCGCCCGCTATGCGGCGGATGTGATTGAGCATGCCGGTTATTTCCGTAACGGCTTCTCCATGCAGACCGGTTCTGGCGCGGCGGCCACCGCCTGCACCCGCTTTATGGAGGAGAAGATGGAGCGCAGCGGCGTGAAAGCCCGTTTTGCGCTGGGGGGGATTACCGGCAGTCTGGTGGATCTGCATGAGAAGGGGCTGATTGAAAAGCTGCTCGATACCCAGTGCTTCGACGGTCAGGCGGCCGCTTCGCTGGCGCGCAACCCCAATCACGTGGAGATCTCCACCAACGTTTATGCCAACCCGGGCAGCAAGGCGGCGAGCTGCGACCAGCTGGACGTGGCTATTCTCAGCGCGCTGGAAATCGACGTCGATTTCAACGTTAACGTGATTACCGGTTCCGATGGCGTCATGCGCGGCGCGTCCGGCGGTCACTGCGATGTGGCGGCGGCGGCCAACCTGACGATTGTCGTCGCCCCGCTGCTGCGTAGCCGCATTCCCACGGTAGTGAAGCGAGTGACGACGCGGCTGACGCCGGGAGAAAGCATCGATGTCCTGGTCACCGACCACGGCATTGCGGTGAATCCGGCACGACCGGAGATCCGCGCGCGCCTGATTGCCGCCGGGATGAACATCGTCGATATCGACGCGCTGTATGCGCGGGCTATCTCGCTCTGCGGGGTTCCCAGACCGATTGAGTTCACCGACAAAATCGTCGGCGTCATTCGCTACCGCGACGGGCGGGTGATCGATACCGTGCGTCAGGTTAAGGAGTAGCAACATGATAACCGCGACACCCGTGGAGGCGGGTGTCAGCCTGGAGGCGTGGCTGGCGGCGAAAGAGTGCCGCGCGGCGCGCCAGGCTGACTGGCTAAGACGTTATCAACAGCCGATTATTTCGCTGACCCTGGTGACGCCGGGAACGGTAAAAAATAGTCTCCGTTACCGTAATACGATGGGCGTGGCGCTCCAGATGTGCGACCAACTGCTATGGGAGAATCGCTGGCCGGTGCGGGAGCGCCAGGTGCTGTGGCTCCCGACGGGGCCTGAAGCGATGTGGTCCGTGGCGCACCATGCCCCGGAGATTAAGGCTCACTGCGTGGCGCTGGAGCAGAGTCATCCGCTCGGCAGGTTGTGGGACCTGGATGTGATCTGCCCGCAGGAGGGCCACGTTGGCCGCCTGTCGCTGGGGCTGCACATGCGCCGCTGCCTGGTGTGCGATGAGCCAGCGCATGTCTGCTCGCGCTCGCGCAAGCATCCGGTCGGGCAGGTGGTGGCAGGCGTGGAGAAGATAATCAATGACTGGTTTGCTCGCGACTAAGTGCGGTGCCATTGACGTTCCTCGTCTGGCGGAAGAGGCCCTGTGGCAGGAGCTGGAGCTGACGCCCAAACCAGGGCTGGTCGACCGACTCAACAACGGGGCCCACCACGACATGGACCACGCGCTGTTTGCCCGCAGTATTACCGCGATTACGCCGTGGTTCTCCCGCTTTACCAGGCTAGGGAGCGACTGCGCCGACCAACCGCCAGGCGAGCAGCTGCGCCTGCTGCGCCCGATGGGCATGGCCTGCGAGCAGGCGATGTATGCCGCCACCGGCGGCGTGAATACTCATAAAGGGGGGATATTTTCTCTCGGGCTGCTCTGTTTTGCCGCCGGAAGAGTGCGGGAGGTGACCGCATCAAGCCTCTGTAGCGAAGTGGGGATGCTGTGTCAGGGGCTGGTGGCGCGCGAACTGGCGGGTCGCAGCGCGGCAGCAACCGCAGGCGAACGTCAGTTTCAGCAACTGGGCTTAACCGGCGCACGCGGTGAAGCGGAAAGCGGTTTTGCGACGGTGCGTCGTGTCTTGCCGCAGTGGAACGGCCGCCAGCTGCATGATTTGCTCCTGCGCCTGATGGCGGTGAATCCGGACAGTAATCTGGTGTCGCGCGGCGGCATTGAAGGGCTGCGCTACGTTCAGGGCTACGCGCGGGAATTACTGGCTAACGGCTGGGATCGCGAGACGTTGCTTAAGATGGATAAGGCATTGATTGAACGCAATCTGAGCCCGGGCGGCAGTGCGGATTTGCTGTCGGTGGGGTGGGTGCTCTCTGCAATAAAATAGCCGGGTGGCGCTAACGCTTACCCGGCCTACGGTTTGCGGTTTGTAGGCCCGGTAAGGCGTAGCCGCCACCGGGCACAACACATCAAGGATCAATGCGCAATCGGCTGCGCACCGTTCGGCACGCGAACGTGCTTGTACTTGAACAGCGCGATGAAGGCAATGGCCAGAACCAGCGAGTAGGCGGCGAAGATCAGCCACACGGGCTGCCAGTCGGTAATGCCGTTGGTGGTATACATCTCGACAACTTTCCCGCTCACCACGCCGCCGAGGATACAGCCGAAGCCGTTGGTCATCATCAGGAACATCCCCTGGGCGCTGGCGCGGATTTCGGGTCTCACCTCTTTCTCGACGAACACCGAACCGGAGATGTTGAAGAAGTCGAAGGCGCAGCCGTAAACAATCATCGACAGAACCAGCAGCACGGTGCCGAACGGTGTCGGATCGCCATAGGCGAAGAGACCGAAGCGCAGCATCCAGGCGAAAATACTGATAATCATCACGTTCTTGATGCCATAGCGGCTCAGGAAGAACGGGATAGTCAGTATGAACAGGGTTTCGGAGATCTGGGAGATAGACATCATCACCGATGCGTGCTCAACGATAAAGCTCCCGGAGAACAGCGGGTTATTATCGAAGCTGTGCAGGAAGGTATTCCCGAACATGTTGGTGATTTGCAGCTCTGCGCCTAACAGCATGGAGAAAATAAAGAAAATCGCCATCCGCTTGTTTTTAAACAGGGCAAAGGCGTCGAGGCCAAGCATGCTGCTCCAGCTCTGGTTTTTTTGCTGATTGGAGACCGGAATGTGCGGCAGCGTCAGGGTGAACAGCGCGAGGACCACGGAGAGCGCCGCGCCGATGTACAGCTGCATGTGGCTCAGTTCGAAACCTGCGAAGCTGACGCCCCACATCGCCATGATAAAGCCAATGGTGCCCCAGATACGAATCGGTGGGAAATCCGTCACAATATCAAGACCGGCGGATTTCAGGCGGTAGTAGGAAATCGTGTTGATTAAGCCCAACGTTGGCATATAGGCCAGCGAGTTAAGCAGAATCACAAAGAACATCTCCCCCGGCGTGGTGACCTGGGCCGCCATAAACAGCGTACCGGCCCCCACCAGATGGCACAGCGCGTAAACCCACTTCGCGCTGATCCACTTATCCGCCACGATACCCAGCAGCGTTGGCATCAGCACCGCCGCAATGCCGAGTGAGCTGTAAACGGCGCCGATAGACGCACCGTCGAACTTGAGCGTCACAAACATATAGGAGCCAAGTGTAGTCAGCCAGCTACCCCACAGGCAGAACTGCAGAAACGACAATATTTTAAGCTGCAGCTTAAGGTTCATGTTATTTTCCTCACGAGTAAGCGGGGGATGTGTTTTGATAATTACATTCGGGGTTGCAATTTGATGAAATCCTATCAGTTAACGCCGCGATGTTTTGTTACCTTCCGCAAAAAAATGCAATCCCCATTAATTTGCAGATTAGATTGTGATGCAAATAACATTTTCCTATGGAGAAGATGGGGGAAACGCGGGAAAACCTGGCCCTTTCACGTCTGGAAAGGGCCGGGCGAGGAGACAGACTTATTTCCGGCGATAGGATTTCTGCGCCGTATTGACCTTATAAAGATAGCGGCGCGATTCCGCCGACGGGTGACGGTTGGTGAGGGTGGAATAGACATCCCCCGGCGTCATGCTGTTGATAATATTGGCTGCCTGGATCTTATCGCTGGAGAACACCCGCAATACGCTTCCCGCGCCGCCGTTATACGCGGTGATCACGGCATAGCGGCGCGAGGTCGGATTATCAATACCTGACAGATACACATTATTCAGCATTGCCAGATAGGCGGTGCCGGTATCAATGTTATTCTCCGGATCGAAGAGATAGCTGCGGCTCGGCAGGCCCGATTTCCCCTGCGCGCGGAAGACATCTTTCCCGGCGCTGTGCTGCACAACCTGCATCAGGCCCAGCGCGTCAGCATGGCTCACGGCGTACGGGTTGAAAGAGGATTCGGTCTGCATAATCGCCAGAATCAGCGACTCATCGACGCCATACTTGCGCGCCGACTGGCGAACGTAGCCGATATACTTATGCGCGCGTTTGTCGAGGTGGTTCGGCACCAGATTAATGGTGATGCTGTAGATCATCCGCAGGCCGTTGCTGCGGCTTTTCAGCCGCGTTTGCAGCAGATAATCGGCATAGCGCGAGGCCCGCCACTCCCAGCGAATCGGATCGCCGTGGTTATCCACCACCTGTCCGTACAGGAACGGCTCTTTCGAAATCTGGATATCGTCGGCATCGGAATAGAGGTCGATTGACCCCGGATCGTCGCCCATCAACAGCGTCTTAATGATGGTCTGGCGTAAGCGCCCGGTCGGATCGGTACCGGCGATGGTCTCGACGGTGATGGTGCCCTCATCAAAGTTGATGTGGCTACGGGTCTGATACTGATCGGTATACTTAACGTAGTCTTTCGGCCCGGCGAGCAGGACTTCGTTATAACCCCAAATATTTTCGATGTTGTGGGCGAACTGGCCCATCAGGATATCGAAGCCGTTGGTGTCCTTAACCCAGGCTTCGTTATACCCATCGCCCTTTTTATTTGAGCTGGAACACGAAACGAGCAAAGGCGCAATGAGCGCTAGCGCTAAATATTTTTTCATCATTCCGGGAGTGTGCGTTGTGTTTGTTGTGCTTAAGAGTCAGAGGACTCTTACTTTTTTTCAGGCGGCGTGTAGCCTTCAATATGCACATCTTTCCCTTCAAACAGGAACTGGATCATCTCCTGTTCCAGCAGCTTGCGATGCTCCACGTTCATCATATTGAGCTTTTGCTCGTTGATTAACATGGTTTGCTTGTGCTGCCACTGAGCCCACGCCTCTTTCGAAATCTCGTTATAGATGCGTTTGCCTAACTCACCCGGATACAGCTGGAAATCCTGGCCATCCGCTTCACGCTGCAGGAAAGTACAAAAAATCGTTCTGCTCATTAGTCATCCTCTTTAGTCGCCAGAAAGCTATGCAAGAGCCCCAGCCTTCAACTGTTGCAACAAGCGCTCCACGGGAGCCGCCAGTCCAACCGACGGCGGCTGCGCTAAGTTATACCAGAGTGCGCTGCCTTCATCCATGCATGCGCCAGATGAATCTATGCTAAGCCACATCGGCACAATATCCAGATGGAAATGGCTGAAAGTGTGGCGGAACGCGGTCAATTGCGTCAGATTATCATCCTTTATCCCACGCTGAGCCAGCCATTCGCGCAGCGCGGCCTCCTCTTCAAACTGCGGAAAACAGAATAATCCGCCCCATAAGCCGACCGGTGGACGCTGGGAAAGCAACACCTCGTTGCCGTGCTGCATCAGCAGGAAATAGCCCGTTCGCTCCGGAATGGTCTGCTTCGGTTTTTTGCCCGGATATTGTGCCCATGTATGATTTGCGTAAGCGATGCAACCGTTACTTAACGGACAAAGTTCGCATTTCGGTTTTGAACGGGTGCAGACTATCGCCCCCAGATCCATCATTGCCTGGTTAAAGCGCTCGACTCCTTTTGCCGGCGTGACCTCTTCACTTATCTGCCATAATCGTTTCTCAACCTCTTTTTTCCCCGGCCAGCCGTTGACCGCATAGCAGCGGGCCAGCACGCGCTTCACGTTGCCATCGAGAATCGGGTAATGCTTGCCAAGGGAGAGGGATAAAATCGCCCCGGCCGTGGAACGCCCGACGCCGGGCAGCGCCGCCACTTCATCAAAGGTTTGCGGGAATTCGCCGCCGTGCAGGCTCGCCACCTGCTGCGCCGCCTTATGTAAATTGCGCGCGCGGGCGTAATAGCCCAGGCCGGTCCAGAGATGCAGCACTTCATCCAGCGGCGCCTCGGCCAGATCGATAACCGTCGGGAAGCGCGCCATAAAGCGTTCAAAATAGGGAATAACCGTGGCGACCTGCGTTTGTTGCAACATCACCTCGGAGAGCCATACTTTGTAAGGCGTTTTACCCATTTGCCATGGCAGGGTTTTACGCCCGTATTTGTCGTACCAGTCCAGCACCTGGGCTGAAAATTGCGTGGCGAGAAAAGTCAAAGCTACAGCTCCGGAATCGCGATATCAGGGTGGCAGATTGCAGCATAAGGGCGACAGGCTGTAAACCCTTGCATCCGTCGGTTAACTTTGGATAATGCCCGTTTTCCGCACACTCTCACAAGCAGACCTAACTTTTATGAAAAACGACGTCATATCTCCGGAATTCGATGAAAACGGCCGCCCGCTGCGCCGTATTCGTAGCTTCGTCCGCCGCCAGGGCCGCCTGACCAAAGGGCAGCAGCATGCGCTGGATAACATTTGGCCGGTGATGGGCGTTGAGTTCAACGATGCGCCGCTCGATTTCGCCGCGCTGTTTGGCCGCAATGCGCCGACGACGCTGGAGATAGGATTCGGCATGGGCGCTTCGCTGGTGGCGATGGCGAAAGCCAGGCCTGAACAGAATTTCCTCGGTATCGAAGTGCACTCGCCGGGCGTCGGCGCTTGCCTGGCCTCCGCCGAAGAAGAGGGCGTACACAACCTGCGCGTGATGTGTCACGATGCGGTCGAAGTGCTCCACACCATGATTGCGGATAATTCTCTTAACATGGTGCAGCTGTTTTTCCCTGACCCGTGGCATAAAGCGCGGCATAATAAACGCCGTATCGTACAGGCGCCTTTTGCGGAGCTGGTAAAAAGCAAGCTCAAGTTGGGCGGCGTCTTCCACATGGCGACCGACTGGGAGCCGTATGCCGAGCATATGCTGGAAGTGATGTCATCGCTGGAAGGGTATCGTAACCTGTCAGAAAGCAACGATTATGTACCGCGCCCGGAATCGCGTCCGGTAACCAAATTTGAACAGCGTGGTCATCGTCTTGGCCACGGCGTATGGGACTTAATGTTCGAGAGGGTGAAATAATGGCAAAGAATCGTAGCCGTCGTCTGCGTAAAAAAATGCATATCGACGAGTTTCAGGAAATCGGTTTTTCCGTCGCGTGGCGTTTTCCGCAAGGGAGTACTGAAGAGCATATCGATAGCACCGTCAATGACCTGATTGAGGAGGTGATTGAGCCGAACAAACTGGCGTTTGACGGCAGCGGTTACCTCTCCTGGGAAGGGCTGATCTGCATGCAGGAAATCGGTAAATGTACCGAAGAGCATCAGGCTATCGTGCGTAAGTGGCTGGAAGAACGCGGGCTGACCGATGTGCGCACCAGCGAACTTTTTGACGTCTGGTGGGACTAAGTTTGACAAGGGTCGGCAACTGCCGACCCGTTTTGTCTTAAGGGAGTTTTATGATGCGCAAAACGCTGCTGGCGGTGGCGCTGTCCGTTACCGCTCTGTCCGCCCACGCGGACTACCAATGTAGCGTCACGCCGCGTGACGACGTGATCCTCAGCCCGCATCAGGTGCAGGTCAAAGGGGAGAACGGCGATCTGGTGATTAAGCCGGACGGCAATCTGACCTATAACGGAAAACAGTATCCTCTGACTGCGGCCCAGCGCGAGCAGGCCGAGGACTATCAGGCCGGCTTGCGCAGCAGCCTGCCGTGGATTGATGACGGCGCGCGTTCACGCGTCGAAAAAGGGCGTCAGGCGCTGGATAAAATCATTACCGAACAGGTTGGCGCCAGCAGCAGTATGCATGGTCGTCTGACCAAACTTGATGCGCAGCTGAAAACCCAGATGAACCGCATTATTGAACGTCGCAGCGACGGCCTCACTTTCCATTACAAAGCGATCGATCAGGTGCGCGCCGACGGCCAGCAACTGGTTAATCAGGCGATGGGCGGCATTCTGCAGGACAGTATCAACGAGATGGGCGCGAAGGCGGTTCTGAAAGGCGGAGGCAATCCGCTGCAGGGGATCCTCGGCAGCCTCGGCGGCCTGCAAACGGCGATTCAGGATGAATGGAAAAATCAGGAAGCGGATTTCCAGAAATTTGGCAAAGACGTTTGTAGCCGGGTCGTCTCCCTTGAAGACAGCCGCAAGGCGCTGGTGAGTTCCCTGAAATAACGTTCTTTGCGGTGTGCCGCGGCTCTCGCCGGGGCACACCGCGTACACCTCTCAGGCGCGTCCGTGCGATACGCGGGAACGGCGGGCCAGCGAGTCAATAATCACCGCAATCGCCAGAACGCAGCCGGTAATGATGTAGCGCAGCGATGACGGCAAATTCAACAACGTCAAACCATTCGAAATCGACTGAATCACGATGATCCCCAGCAGAGCGGACCAGGCGCTGCCGCGCCCGCCGAACAGGCTGGTGCCGCCGATAACCGCCGCCGCAATGGCGTTCAGGTTCACGTCGCCGGTCCCGGCCTGTTGGCTTGCCGAGGCCAGCCGGGAAGCGGCCAGAATACCGCCGAAGGTGGCGAACGTGCTACAGAGCACAAAGGCGCTGACGTAAATAGCCCGCACGTTGATCCCCGAACGGCGTGCCGCTTCGCGGTTGCCGCCAACGGCAAACATGGAGCGCCCCCATTTTGTCCGCTTGAGCGCATAGTTGAGCAGCATCACGAAGGCAACGAACAGGCCGAAAATCCACGGCACGCCGCGCCCGAGATTGAGATAGAAAACGGCGGCTTCAAAAATCACCGTCAGCAGAATCGCGCGCAACAGCAGCGAGCTGACGGCTTCCGCCGACAGGTTCGCCGCCAGGCGGCGCGTACGCGTTTTGAGGCCAAATATCAGCATCGCCAGTCCGGGCAACAGCGCCATAAGATGAGAGAACCAGCCCGGCATCACCAGTAGCTGGCCAAAGCGCACCAGCGGCGAGGCGTAGGGCAGGTTAATGCTACCGCTGGGACCGAGGATATACAGCTGCAGCCCGAGCAGGGCCAGCAGGCCGGCGAGCGTTGCCACGAAGCTTGGCATACCGACGCGGTTATACAGCAGAGCGTAAAGCAGCCCGACGGCGAGACCGCACAGCAGCGCCACGGCAATCGCCGCGGCAACCGACCAGCCGGCATTAACCCACAGTACGCCAACGATCGCCGAAGAGAGCCCGCTCATTGAGCCCACCGAAAGATCGATTTCGCCGAGCATCAGTACGCAGACGATCCCCAGCGAGATAAATCCCACGGTAGCGCAGTCAAAAAGCAGGTTAACGAGGTTATTGGGGGCGATATAGACCGGGTTGAGCCAGGTGAAAACCAGGGAGATAACGATCAGCCCGGCGATGACCGGCGCGGTACCCAGATCGCCGGTTTTGATACGATTGATCTGCGCACGTACCACGCCGAACAGGCCGTCGTTGTGCCGGACGCGCTCATCGCTGCGATCAAGAGCGGGGCGGGATGCTGTCTTGCTGTTCATAAAATTAAATCACTCCGCAAGTGCCAGACTGCGATTTCCGTTCGACGCGACGTGACACGGCATTTTCTGTTGCGCCGGTAATGGCCGCCACCAGATCCTGGTTTGAGGCGTCGGGGGTAAAGATGCCTTTATTGCGTCCGAGCCGCAGCACCACGATGCGATCGGCCACCGCACGGACATCTTCCATGTTGTGGCTGATGATAATGACGCCGAGGCCGCGCTCGCGAACGCGCTCAATCAGGTTGAGTACTTCCGCCGTCTGGGCCACCCCGAGCGCGGCGGTGGGCTCATCAAGCATGATGATTTTCGGGTTCATCAGCAGCGAACGCGCAATTGCCACCGTCTGGCGCTGGCCGCCGGAAAGCGAGGCAATCGGCTCGCGCACCGACGGGATTCTGGCCGCCAGCTCCTGCAATAACGTCCACGCCCGTACCTCCATCGCCACTTCGTCCAGCTGCAATGGCGAAATCTCGTGGCCTAAAAACAGGTTCGCGACGACGTCGAGATTTTCGCACAGCGCTAAATCCTGAAAGACCGTGGCGATACCGTACTCCAGCGCCTTGCCCGGACTGTCGAGAGTGATGACCTTGCCGTCAAACTCAATAGTGCCGGTCGTGGGCTGGTGTACGCCGGCGAGAATTTTCACCAGCGTGGATTTTCCCGCGCCGTTATCGCCCACCAGCGCGACCACTTCGCCGGCATGAACCTCCAGCTCGATATCCGTCAGGGCGGAGACCGCGCCGAAGTGCTTAGAAACATGACTCAGTTTCAAAATAGGTTGCCTGGTGCTGGCGACAATGTCTTGTTGTTGCGACATAAAAAAGACCTCAATGATGGCGAAACTACGCCCGTCGGCGACGACGGACGCAGGGGCAGCATTACTTCTCAATACCTAATTTCTGGCAGGCCGCGGTGTATTCACCGGTACACACCTGAGCGTAGGTCTGGATCTTTTTATCGAAAATTTCCGCTTTGATATTTTTGGCGGTGATGACCGCCGGGGTAAACAGCTGAGAAGGCGTGTTGTACAGCGTGGTGCTCGCCTGCGGTTTCTTACCCTGCATGAGTTCCACGGCCACTTTCGCCGCCGCGGCGGCAACGATTTCTGACGGTTTGGAGATGGTGTTGTACTGGTCGCCAGCGATGATGAGCTGCAGCGCGGCAATCGTCGCATCGTTACCGGTGACCGGCGGAACCGGCTGTACGCCGGCGGCTTTAAAGGCGGCAATGGCGCCGCCGCCGGTGCCGTCATTGGCCGCGACGACGCCTTTAATTTTGTCCCCGAAGCGGGTTATTTGCCCGGCGGCCCACTCCTGCGCTTTTGGCGGCGCCCATTCCGGCGTATCAAACTCCGCCAGCGTTTTATACCCCGACTCTTTCAGGCCGCGATGGATACCGTCGCGAATCAACCCGGCGGCGGCATCGGTCGGCGAGCCGTTAATTTGCAGAACGCCGGCATCTTTCGCCACGCCGCTCGCTTTCAGATGGTCGACCAACGATTTAGCAATCGCATAGCCGATGCCTTCGTTATCAAACGAGACGTAAAAATCGGCAGGCTTGCCGGGGATCGGGCGATCGTAAGCGATCACTTTAACATCCTGAGCCTGGGCATTTTCGACCAGCGCCGCCGCCGCGGAGGAGTCCACCGGATCGAGGACGATAATTTTCGCCCCCTGGGCAATGACCGAATTGAACTGCTGCTGTTGCAGCGTCGCGCTGGCGTTAGCGTTTTGATAAATGACCTTACACTCTGCACACAGTTTGCTCATTTCCGCTTTGAAACCGGGGAAATCATGCTGCTCATAACGCGTGGAGGCCTGGTCGGGCATGAGAAATGCCACGGTAGCGGATTCGGCGGCTTGCGCCGAGGCGGCGATACCACCGGATATGGTGGCGAGTGCGATAAAAATATTACGGTAATTCATTATATTACCCTCTTTTTTATATGCTTGAGCCCGCCGGCCGGAGCCGACGTCATAAAGACTTTTTTAATAAGAGTTACTAATAATTCACATGTAGGATACTTCGGTTTTACATTTGCTCAACCGATGAAGCAGGATTACCACCGCGCTAAAACGGAGTCAAGAAATGGAAAAAAGTCGATGCGGATTTGTGATTGGCTGCAAAGAATTGCATAAAAAACGATCGGGCAATTTGACCGGTTCGCGGACAAAAAACGGACGGAGAAGTGGGGGAGCAAAGAACAACCACGGACGGTCGAGGACCGCCCGTGGGGATTACTCTTCGCTGAGAAACAGTTCCAGCAGCGAGTTTAAAAACAGCTTGCCGTGCTCGGTTATCTGCCAGTTGTGCTCATCTTCCGCCAGGTAGCCTTGGGCGATGGCGGCATCAATTTGCGGCCGGATCACGCATTCTTTCAGACCGGTATAGCGGCTGAATTCACTGCGTGGCGCCGCTTCCAGCAGACGGAAGCGGTTCATAAAGAACTCGAAGGGTTTGTCGGCGGCTGCCACGTCATGCTGGCGCTCGAGGTAGCGACCTTCCATATAGCCCCGCGGATGGCGCGTTTTTGCCGTACGCAGAATGCGCCCGCCCGGGAAGGTGATTTTCCCGTGCGCGCCGCAGCCGATACCAAGGTAGTCGCCAAAACGCCAGTAGTTGAGGTTGTGCTGGCACTGGTAGCCCGGCTTCGCGTAGGCCGAGGTCTCATACTGCTGATAACCTGCCGCCGTCAGCAGACGATGTCCCTGCTCAAAGATATCCCACAGGGCGTCGTCATCCGGCAGCACCGGCGGACGGGAGCCAAACAGGGTATTCGGCTCAATGGTTAGCTGATACCAGGAGAGATGCGGCGGATTCAGCTCGATGGCCTGACGCAGATCGTCCAGCGCCTCTTCCAGCGACTGATCCGGCAGGCCGTGCATCAGGTCGAGATTGAAGCTGCGCAGCCCGAGACCACTGGCCAGTTGCGCCGCCCGTTTCGCCTCTGCGGGGCCGTGAATGCGGCCCAGGCGTTGTAGTTTCGGTTCGCTAAAGCTTTGCACACCGATGGAGATGCGGTTGACGCCCGCCCGCTGGTACTCCACGAAGCGATCGGCCTCCACGGTGCCTGGGTTGGCCTCCATGGTGATCTCCGCACCCGCGGCCAGCGGCAGGCAGTCGCGCACGCCGTCGAGCAGGGTTTGCATCGCCGGCCCGGAGAGCAGGCTCGGCGTTCCTCCGCCGATAAAAATCGTGCCGATCTCACGTCCCTGGGCGTAGGCGGCATCGGCCCGCAGGTCGGTCAGCAGATGCTGCACATAATCGTCGTGCGGCACCTCGCCTTTTAGCGCATGCGAGTTAAAGTCGCAGTACGGGCATTTCTGCACGCACCAGGGAATATGAATATACAGGCTCAGAGGCGGCAAATTAGCCATTACGTAATGCTTCCAGTAACAGTTTTAACGCGCGCCCGCGATGGGAAATCGCGCTTTTTTCTTCACGGCTCAGCTCCGCCGCGGTCTTGCCCTCGGACGGAACAAAGAAAATCGGATCGTAGCCGAAACCACCGTTGCCCGCCGCCTGACGGGTAATGACCCCGGGCCAGCTGCCGTGACAAACAACCGGCGTCGGGTCGGCAGCATGGCGCAGATAGACCAGCACGCAGTGGAACTGCGCCTGACGCTGGTCGTCCGGGACCTCCTTCAGGGCATCGAGCAGCTTTTCCAGGTTCTGCTGGTCGCTGGCGTCTTCCCCGGAGTAGCGAGCAGAATAGATCCCCGGCGCGCCGCCCAGCGCATCTACCGCAATCCCTGAGTCGTCGGCAATTGCCGGTAAACCGGTTATCTGCGCGGCATGACGGGCTTTCAGAATCGCATTTTCGATAAAGGTCAGTCCGGTTTCCTCGGCGGAATCCACGCCCAGATCGGTTTGCGCAACGATATCCAGTCCAAAATCTTCCAGCAGCGAGGCCAGCTCGCGAACTTTCCCGGCGTTACCGGTGGCGAGAACAACTTTTTGCATCATTAATCCTGTCTATTTTGTCAGTGCCGCGACCGCAGTCGGGATCTGTTGCGGGTTGATGATTTTTATCTGTTTGTGGCGGCCAAGCTCCCCTTTTTCAAGCAGAACCTGGCTTTTCGCGACACGAAACTGTTTGGCGAGGAATTTAACCAGGTGGGCATTGGCCTGGCCATCTACGGGGGGAGCGGTAATGGCGACTTTCAGTTCGTCGCCATGTAAACCAACGATGCTGTCACGGCTGGCCTTGGGCTGAATATACAGCCGCAACACCAGCCCGTCGGCGCAGGCTTCGACGGCACTCATAGCGCCATCCACAGCCCCGGAAGCAGGACGTTACCCGTCGCCTGCAGCAGTTCGGCGATGCCCATATTGACCACGTACAGCAGCAGCACCAGCACCATCGGCGAGAAGTCGATACCCCCCATCGACGGCAGCATTTTGCGGATCGGGCGCAGCAGCGGATCGGCCAGTTGCATCAGAACAAACTCCACCGGACTACGACCCTGGCTTACCCAGCTCATGATAGCCATCAGCAGCAGCACCCAGAATATCAGCAGGCCGACGGTCTTTATCAGAATCAGCAGCGCGGAGATCCAGATAATCGGCTGGAAGGTGACCACCATAAACAGCACGATGGCTTTCACGACGCAGAGAATAAAGGCGACCAGCAGCGAGGAGCTGTCGATGGGCCCCATGGCCGGGATAATGCGTCGCAGCGGCCCCACGACAGGCTGGGTGACCTTAACGATAAACTGCGAAAACGGGTTGTAAAAATCGCAGCGTGCCCACTGCATCCAGACGCGTAGCAACATGATCATCGTGTAGAGTTCAATGACCGTTGCCAGCAGGAAAGTCAACGTCTTCATGGCGTTCCTCAGATTCCTTAATTTTTGCTGTAGTCGCGCGCACCGAAAATTGCGGTACCGATGCGCACCATCGTGCTTCCCGCCGCGATTGCGGCTTCCATATCATCCGACATGCCCAAAGACAACGTATCGACCGTAGGGTATTGCGTTTTCAATCGCGCAAATGCTACCGCCATTTGTTGGGCCACGGCAAACTGCCTTACATATTCTGACTCAGGCGCCGGAATAGCCATTAACCCGCGTAGCTGCAGGTTGGGCAGAGCGGCAATCTCCGCTGCCAGCGCATCCAGCGCTGACAGCGGAAGGCCCGACTTGCTCTGTTCGTCACTAATGTTTATTTGAATCAAGACATTAAGCGGCGGAAGATGCGAAGGGCGCTGCTCGCTAAGCCGCATGGCGATTTTCAGACGATCGACGGTGTGGCACCAGTCAAAATGTTCCGCCACCAGACGACTTTTGTTGGACTGCAGCGGCCCGATAAAGTGCCACTGCAGCGAACAGGTGCCCGCTTCCTGGAAGTAGCGGATTTTTTCCACCCCTTCCTGGACGTAGTTTTCGCCAAAAGCCACCTGGCCTGCGGCTATCGCTTCTTCAATCGCACTCGCAGGCTTAGTTTTACTCACTGCAAGCAACGTAATTTCTTCTGGAGCGCGGCCGCAGCGTGCGGCAGCGTCTGAGATTTTGTCCCGGACCTGTGCCAGGTTATGCGCAATATCGTTCATATTCCGAGGATGTGTTATGGAGCTGGAAGAAATCGTGGCCCTTAGTGTAAAGCATAATGTCTCCGATCTACACCTGTGCAATACCTCGGCAGCGCGCTGGCGTCGGCAGGGAAAGCTTGAGCCGGCGCCATTTCACACGCCGGATATCGTGAAATGGCTTGATACGTGGCTCGATGAGCATCAGCGCGCGCACTGGCTGGCCAACGGACAGGTCGATTTTGCCTTAGCCCCCGTCGGCGTACCGCGCCTTCGCGCCAACGCATTTTCTCACGCTCAGGGGATTTCGTTAGCGCTGCGCCTGTTGCCGGAAAGCTGCCCCCGGATTGAGGCGCTGCATGTGCCCGCGGCGCTGACGGAACTGCTGAATGAAGAAAGCGGTTTGATTCTGGTAACCGGCGCCACCGGCAGCGGTAAGTCGACCACGCTGGCGGCGATGGTCAATCATCTCAACCAGCAGCGCGAAGGGCATATTCTGACCCTTGAAGATCCGGTGGAGTTTGTCCATCACAGCGAGCGATGTCTGATTCAGCAGCGTGAAATCGGGCGCGACTGCCCCTCTTTTTCCTCGGCGCTGCGGGCGGCACTGCGCCAGGATCCCGATGTGATTCTGCTGGGTGAGCTGCGCGACAGCGAAACGATCCGCCTGGCGCTGACCGCTGCCGAGACCGGACATCTGGTGATGGCCACGCTGCATACCCGAGGTGCAGCGCAGGCGATTGAGCGACTGGTGGATGTCTTCCCCGCGCAGGAAAAAGAACCCATACGTAGCCAGCTAGCGGGAAGTTTATGTGCGGTGCTGGCACAAAAATTACTGCCGACAGCATCAGGGGGAAGAGTTGCGCTATACGAGCTTTTGCTGAATACCCTGGCGGTAGCGAATTTGATCCGCGAAGGGAAAACTCATCAACTGCCGGGGGTGATGCAAACCGGGCAACAAGCCGGCATGCTGACTTTTACGCAAAGTTTTCAACAGCGTGTGGCAGCGGGTCTGTTATAAGCGCTGTTTTAATATTCAGTTGTCATGCCAGTGCGTTGTTATCGTAATGTTTTATGAATGTTTGCGGTTATTAGGGATGAATATCACATACGACTAAATGACTACGTCAAATTAATGACCCCCATGAAATGGTAGTTGACATTTTTCTCGCAAAATAAAGAAAAAAATAAGATTATCTTTTGACACTTTTCATATGTTCGACTTATGCTGTTTGTGGAGATAGGACGTTTCCTATGAAATATTGTTTTAAAATGTAAATTTATTAATTTTTTGTAATTTTAAGTTTAATTCATTTAACCACTATGATGGTGGGTATTTGCTAAGGAGAGTTTTAAGTGATTAATTTTTCAGGTAATTCATCCAATTCTTGTCAGATTGTTTTTATTACTCATCCGTCAATTCAGAGTAAGGCGTTTGCCACTTACCTGACCGATACTTTGTCGGTTATGGTGACGCTTCATAATATTAACAAACCGCTAACTCAACGGTTGCCGAAAGAATCAGTAATATTATTTGATATTGCTGTATCGAATAAAAAGCTCAATGGGCTGTGGCGAGATCTTATTCGGTCTTATGCGGAAAATCCGCGACTGCTGATTATCAATAGCGCACAAAAATATGAGCTTTATGAAATGACGCAGTGGCCTGCGCTGTACGGCGTTTTCCGCCATGACGATGATGAATCGCGTTTAATTGAGGGCATTAAGGCCGTACTTAATGGCGAACAGACGGCTGAATTGAGCGTGATGCACCCGGCGATGTATGCCGTGGATCAGACATCGCTGCCGACGGAGAGGTCGCCGCTGACCGAGCGTGAATGTGAAATTCTCAATGAATTACGCTGCGGCGCAACCAATATGGATATTGCTCGTGCGCTGTTTATCAGTGAAAACACGGTACGCACGCATCTGTACAATGTTTTCCGTAAGCTGAGCGTAAAAAACCGCACCCAGGCCGTCAGCTGGGCGAATGAACATTTGCGTCACTAGGCATTAAGACAGGCGAAAGTGCGATGGCGCCACTTTGCAGAAGCGGGCGCCATCATCATGGCGAGCGGGATCAGAAGCCCTGCTCGAAGTAGCTTTCCAGGATTATCACCGCAGAGGCTGAATCAATACTGCCTTTGTTCAGGGCGCGGAACCCGCCGTGCTCAAACAGCCCGGCGCGGGCTTCTACCGTGCTCAAGCGCTCGTCGTGCAGCGTGATTTTCACCCCAAAGCGGCCGTGAATTTTATTGGCGAAGTTACGCGCGCGCGCGGTGAGCGGCTGCTCAGTGCCGTCCATATTCAGCGGCAGGCCGACGATGACCGCCTCTGGTTGCCACTCTTTAAGCAGCTTTTCGATAACGTTCCAGTCCGGTTTACCGTCCTGCGCTTTCAGCGCGGGAAGAGGGCGTGCGGTACCGGTAATGCGTTGGCCGACCGCAACGCCGATGCTTTTGGTGCCGAAATCAAAACCTAATAATGTTCCGCTCATTATGCGTGCCCCGCTATGCCGGGCATCGTCACAATATCAATACCGATCAGTTTCGCCGCCTCGCGCCAACGCTCGGCAATAGGCGTTTTAAACAAAATATTCTGATCCGCCGGGGCCGTCAGCCAGGCGTTATCAAGGATTTCCTGTTCCAGCTGACCCTTTTCCCAGGAGGAATAACCCAGCGCAACCAGGACGTTAGCCGGTTGCTTGTCCGTACCGAGCGTTTCCAGTACGTCGCGGGAAGTGGTGATCACCGTGTTATCGGAGATGCGAATGCTGGAGGAAAAATCAGAAGGCGGTGAGTGCAGAATAAAACCGCGATCTTCCGCCAGCGGCCCGCCGAGCATCACCGGCTTATCCAGACGAATCTCCGGATTGCGCGGTTCAGCGACAATGTTTAACTTTTCCAGAATTCCGTCAATCTGCAAGTTTTCCAGCGGCTTATTGATGATAATGCCCATGGCGCCATCGTCGTTGTATTCGCAGATATAGACCACGGAGCGGCGGAATATCGGATCCTGAAGAGCAGGCATGGCAATCAGAAAGTGATGCTGTAAATTCATTGTCAGAGGTTCTGTTCCTGGTTCAAAAAGCAGCACCCAGTATGCGGGTAAAGCAAGGACCTGTCGATTCAACTTTATCTTTCAGGCGACAGGGGCGTTGATTTCCTCGCTCAACCCGGTCACATAGTGGACTATGCTCCCGGGCACTCGCTGCGTCATCGCCTGCCTGTAGCCTGAAATCTTTCGTTGAATCTCGCGGCGTATCTTTCAGGCGACAGGTTATTTATTGAGGCGCTTCTCGATAGCGTCCATCAGCATACCGGTGATGGAGATCGGGAACGCCGCTTCAATTTCGCGTACGCAGGTTGGGCTGGTGACATTAATTTCCGTCAGACGATCGCCGATGATATCCAGACCGACGAAGATCAGCCCTTTGGCTTTCAGCGTCGGCCCGACGCGGCGCGCAATGGCCCAGTCGCTATCGCTCAGCGGACGCGCTTCGCCGCGGCCGCCGGCCGCAAGATTTCCACGGGTTTCCCCGCCCTGCGGGATACGCGCCAGGCAATAAGGCACCGGCTCGCCGTCGACAACCAGCACGCGCTTATCGCCATCTTTAATGGCCGGCAGGTAGTTCTGCGCCATGCAGTAACGGCTGCCCAGCTCGGTCAGCGTTTCCGCAATCACCGGCAGGTTCGGATCGCCCTCTTTTACGCGGAAAATAGAGGCGCCGCCCATACCGTCCAGCGGTTTGAGAATAATGTCACCGTGTTTTTCCCAGAAGGCTTTCAGCTGGGCTTTATTGCGGGTCACCAGCGTTTCCGGCGTCAGATCGGCAAACCAGGCGGTAAACAGCTTTTCGTTACAGTCGCGCAGGCTCTGCGGTTTGTTGACGATCAGCGTGCCTTTATCTTCGGCACGTTCAAGAATGTAGGTCGCGTAAATAAACTCGGTATCAAACGGCGGATCCTTACGCATCAGAATGACGTCGAGATCCGCCAGCGGCAGATCCTGCTCGCCGGTAAACTCGTACCACTTATCGTAATTCTGCTCCACGCTCAGCTTACGCGTACGGGCGCGGGCTTCGCCGTTGATTAAGTACAGGTCGTTCATCTCCATATAATGGAGTTCATAGCCGCGACGCTGGGCTTCCAGCAACATAGCGAAGCTGGTGTCTTTCTTGATGTTGATGGTTGCGATGGGGTCCATCACGATGCCGAGCTTGATCATTGTTATTCTCCGTTAACGCTTCAACCTAAGTCGCCAAAACGCACCTGCAGGGCGGTAATGGCAGTGAGCGCAGTTGTCTCTGTACGCAGAACGCGCGGTCCCAACAGAATATCAGTAAACTGGTAGCGAGCGGTCATCGCTATCTCTTCCGCTGACAGGCCGCCTTCCGGGCCAATCAGCAAACGAACGCGTTCAACCGGCAATGGCAGCGTGTTGATACTGGCGCTGGCGCGCGGGTGTAGATTGAGCTTCAGACCATTATCCGCTTCAGCGCACCAGGCCTCCAGCTGCATCGCCGGGCGAATCTCCGGCACCACGTTGCGGCCGCTCTGCTCGCAGGCGGCGATGGCGATTTTCTGCCACTGCTGGATCTTTTTCTGCAAACGTTCGGCGTCCAGTTTAACGCCGCAGCGCTCGGAAAACAGTGGCGTTATGAGGCTTACACCGAGTTCAATCGATTTCTGGATGGTGAATTCCATCTTTTCGCCGCGCGACATCACCTGGCCCAGGTGAATATGCAGAGGGGATTCGCGATCGTCTGTTTCGCTGCCGATCACGTCAACTAACACGTTTTTCTTGCCGGCTTCGGCGATCACCGCCTCGAAAACCTGATTGCTGCCGTCAAAAAGCTGGATGGCCTGGCCTTTGCCCATACGCAATACGCGGCCAACGTGATTGGCGGCATCGTCAGAGAGGGCGATTTGACTGCCTACGGTAACAGGTTCCGGGTGGTGGATGCGAGGGATGCGCATGCTGGGTATTCCGTTCTTCGCGCAGGCGCCGCTTTTCCATTTCGTGGGAACGCGGCGCCTGCAAATTAACAATTGCCGCTAGTGTAGGTTAGCTCTTTTGCGCCTGGCAAGCTCGCTGGACGTACGGATTGTGGTTGCCCTGTACTTTAGCGATGCGCTCGTCGCGTTCGCACTCCCAGGAGGTGACCGGATACAACTTATCCCAGGCGGTAAAAAGCTGGGTTTGCTGGCGGGAGAGGGTCAGCTGATAAGTATCGCGCATATAGAAGTAGGTACGGGCGATAGCACCGCGGGCGCGGGCGGGCGGCTCGGCAACCTTATCCTTAAAGTCGACCTTCATGGCGCACTGGCCGTACTGGCCTTCGCCGCCGTTCCACTGACCATACATAAAGTTGGCGCGGTCGCCGTTAACTTCGCCCACGGCCGGCTGCAGGTTGTGCATATCGCTTTCCATCTGGCGATAGACCGGGTCTTTGGCGCAGTTTTTCCGCCCGCCGTCCTGCCAGCACTGGCGCTGGTGGCCAAACTGCCAGGCCGGAACGACGTGCTCCCACTCGACCCGACTGGCGCGGTTTTCATTTTTACGCACTTTATAACCGCAAGATTCCAGATCGATAACGCCTTTTTTCCCCTGCCAGTCGATTTTACAGCCGCAGTAGAAATCGCCGGGGGCATCGGCATTGACCTTTACCCCGGCGGCTTTCGCCTGGGCAAAACTGGTGATTCCTTCGGCCGCGACCTGGCCGCTACAGGCGGCAGTCAGAAACGCCGCGGCAAACACATAAATACGGGACATCGTGAACTCCGTGTCAAAACGAGCCCGCAACGTAGCGAATGCGATTGTCAGATGCAATCAGTCAGATCAGAAAATTTCCAGTTGTAGCCGATATTTACTCTTCGGCGACCAGCAGATCGCCGCAGCGAACGCAGCGGTAAGTCGCTTCACCCCGAACGACGCGGTTGTGGCGACGGACGGTGAGCTGATGCTGCTGGCACTGGCAGCGGTAAGGAAAGGTGTTCCGGCGAACGGAGTCGAGTTCGAAACGATGGGTGCGACGGGCGGCGACACCGAGCACGCTCTCCATCATCCATTTCCACTCTTTGCCGTGCGGCGCCACGCGGCCGAAGTGTTTCCAGACCAGCAGATGCGCCAGTTCATGCGGGACGACTTCATCGATAAAGGCCTGCTGGTTTTCCAGCAGCAGCACCGGGTTGAGGCGAATTTCGTTCTTTTCCAGCCAGGCGGTACCGGCGGAGGTGCCGCGCTGCTGGTAAACCAGGCTCGGTTCCGGGTATTGACGGTCAAGCCTGAGGTTGGCCTGGGCGAGCTTTTCCCGCAGGCTGCGCATAACGGCCTGCTGAATGGCGATGGGAATTCGGGGCGTTTTCATAGCGCCAGAGGATAGTGCGCCGTGACGGGGAGAGCAAGAGGCAGACGCTTCCTCCCGCCAGGGGAGGAAGCGTTAACGGTCAGTCGCGAGCGCCGATTTCGCGCAGCGGGCGGCCTTTCATCAGGTTACGTTCGATGTGTTCCAGCGAAACGTTTTTGGTTTCCGGGATAAGCCACAGCGTCAGCAGAATGAACAGGACGTTCAGACCGCCGTAGACCCAGAAGGTGTTCGCGCTGCCCAGCGAGTTAAGCATGGTCAGGAAGGTGGCGCCGACTATCATATTGGCGATCCAGTTGGTGGCCGTAGAGCAGGTGATGCCGAAATCGCGGCCTTTCAGCGGCTGAATTTCAGAACACAGCACCCAGATCAGCGGGCCAGCGCTCATGGCGAAGCCAACGATAAACATCAGCAGCATCAGTACGGCGAAGTACTGGGCGGTGGCTGAGTGAATACCCATGTGCATCATCGCACCCAGCACGCCCATACCGGCGGCCATGACGATAAAGCCGAGGATCAGCGTTGGTTTACGCCCCCAGCGGTCAACCAGCCCGATAGCGATGAAGGTCGCCAGCACGTTGGTCAGACCGACGATGACGGTCCCCCACATCTGTTCGGTGGTATTGGCATAACCCGCCAGTTCAAAAATCTTCGGCGCGTAATACATGATGACGTTCATCCCGGTGAACTGTTGCATCACCTGCAGCAGGATGCCGAGGAACACGGCGCGGCGGAAGTTGCTGTTTTCTTTAAACAGCTCCCAGCCAGACTGCTTGATCTTCAGGCTTTCACGAATTTCATCCAGCTCGCGTTTGGCTTCAGCGCTGGTGTCGCGCAGGCGCAGCAGGACGCGTTCGGCGTCGACAAAGCGGCGCTTGGCCGCAAACCAGCGCGGGCTGTCCGGCAGGAAGATAACGCCAATCAGCAGCAGAATTGCCGGGATGATAATCACCCCCAGCATCCAGCGCCATGCGCCGCTGTAGCTGAAGGCGGTGTCCGACAGATAGGCGCCGAGGATCCCGATGGTGATCATCAGCTGGTACATGGAGATCATGCTGCCGCGGATTTTTTCGGGCGCAATCTCCGACAGGTACAGCGGTGCGGTGTACGACGCGACGCCAACGGCCAGGCCGAGCAGCACGCGGGAGACGAGCAGCACTTCAACGTTCGGGGCGGCAGCGGAGAACAGCGAACCGGCGACGAACAGGATCGCGCCGATCATCAGGCTCTTTTTCCGCCCGAGACGGAAGGAGAGCCAGCCGCTGCCGACGGCACCGACGGCGGCGCCGAACATCATGGAGCTCACCACCCATTCCTGAGTATGAGCGCTTATCTGGAACTCGTTGGCAATAAAGGGTAAGGCACCCGCAATAACACCGATATCAAGGCCGAAAAGCAGGCCCGCCAGCGCGGCGAGGAAACAGACAAAGAACGTCATCGTTTTGTTCGAGCGCCCTTGTTTTTTGTTGTCAGGCATAACGCCCTCCGGTTGAGTTATTGATACTGTCGATGCTTAGGGTAGGAGAGTCTATCGCAAAAAAACGTGATATCAATCACGGCTGTGTAATCGGTTACACTAAGGTAAAGAAACGTAATCTATTAAAATTCATTAATTTCAAATAGATAAATTATTATAGCTGTACCTGAAAAAAGCGCTACTCAGACAATCCTGAAACATCATGCAATATGATGAAAAATTGTTTCACTAATTCTTAATCTTAGTTGTTTTTTGGCCACAGATCTTATGTAATCGTTTTCATTTCAGGGGGCTGAAAAGGGATGCACGCCGCGACAATGTGGGATGGCGGAGAGGGCGGAAGGGGAAAATAAAAAGGCCAGCACGAGGCTGGCCCTGGCAGGAAAAAAACGTCGGGATTATTTCAGGCCGGCGGCTTCACGCAGCAGAGCGGCTTTGTCGGTTTTTTCCCACGGGAAATGTTCACGACCGAAGTGACCGTATGCTGCGGTCTCTTTGTAGATCGGGTGCAGCAGATCCAGCATCTGGATCAGGCCGTAAGGACGCAGGTCGAAGAATTCACGCACCAGCAGAGTCAGCTGCTCGGACGGCACTTTTTCGGTACCGAACGTTTCCACCATAATGGAGGTCGGTTCCGCCACGCCAATAGCGTAGGAGACCTGAATCTCACAACGGTCGGCCAGGCCAGCCGCAACGATGTTTTTCGCCACATAGCGTGCGGCATAGGCTGCAGAACGGTCAACTTTAGACGGATCTTTACCGGAGAACGCACCGCCGCCGTGACGAGCCATGCCGCCGTAGGTATCGACGATGATTTTACGACCGGTCAGGCCGCAGTCGCCCATCGGGCCGCCGATAACAAAACGACCGGTCGGGTTGATGAAGAATTTGGTCGCGCTGTTCAGCCATTCGGTCGGCAGAACCGGCTTGATTATCTCTTCCATCACCGCTTCCTGCAGGGATTTCTGATCGATGTCTTCCGCGTGCTGAGTAGACAGAACCACGGCATCGATACCGACGATTTTGCCGTCGTCGTACTGGAAGGTCACCTGGCTTTTCGCGTCCGGGCGCAGCCATGGCAGAGTGCCGTTTTTGCGCACTTCAGCCTGACGCTGCACCAGACGGTGGGCATAGGTGACTGGCGCTGGCATCAGAACGTCGGTTTCGTTGGTGGCATAGCCAAACATCAGGCCCTGGTCACCCGCGCCTTGCTCCAGCGGATCGGCGCGATCAACGCCCTGATTGATATCCGGGGATTGTTTACCAATCGCGCTCAGAACGGCGCAGGAGTTGGCGTCAAAGCCCATATCGGAATGCACGTAGCCAATTTCACGAACCGTGTTACGGGTTATCTCTTCGATATCAACCCATGCGCTGGTGGTGATTTCACCGCCGACCAGCACCATGCCAGTTTTGACATAAGTTTCACACGCGACACGCGCTTTCGGATCCTGTTCGAGGATCGCATCCAGCACGGCATCGGAGATTTGGTCAGCAATTTTGTCTGGATGCCCTTCTGATACAGACTCGGACGTAAAGAGGTGTTTTGCCATGTTTTGTTTTACCTGTTAAGTATTTGTGTAGCTCATACTGTTGTGTGGATTTACTTTGATAGATGATTCTACCAAAGCTTTCAGGTAGTGACACGAGCAGTCTGAGTGTTAATCAGTATAGACGGATTAACTTCTGGATGGCTATTCTAGGTCGAATCTTAATCCCATTTCCAGCCTTTTTTGATGCAGGTCGCATTGTTGAAAAATAGAGGGTGGCAATTTTTCCTGCCATTCGCGGCAACTCGCCCATTTTTATTTTGCATTTTAGCCGGCTTATCGGTATAAAACGCCGCGCGCGGCTCATTAAAAAAAAGCGCACGAAGCCCATCTCGTGTCGCCACTTCCAGCCGGGTTAAGCAGTCTGTTTTTACAGAAATCCGCAGCGGTATTTAGCGCCTTACTGCGGTATGTCTAGCTTTGGCTTGTCGCTGGCCCGTTTCGGGGCAGTGTGGAGGTGATATCAGATAATGAACCCACGTTTTTCATCCGACTCGTCGCGTCGTTCCGTCGCGCGTCGCTATCCCGCAATCTGCATCTCTTTCATGCAAATCAGCCGATGTTCTACCCGTCTCGGCGCTTCTCAGGATTCCAGAGCCGGCAGGCTATCTGAAAACTGAACAAGGGCGCTCTTGCTGTCGCAAGGGTTTTCTCGTGGTTTCTCCGGACTGTCATACTAAGTTCGGGTATGTGTTTTACTATGATATGAATAAGAAACCGGTCGCGCAGTCGCAAAGCCAGCACTATCTGCTGGGGTTTAGCACTGTTCATGGGTTGTTATCGCGTCTTCGGACTGCGATAGTAGTCAATATTACAATTTGAGGTTCGCTATGTCTGACGACATGTCTTCAGTTTCGCCTTCGTCAGCAGGCGAACACGGTGTACTACGTTCCATGCAGGAGGTTGCGATGAGCTCCCAGGAAGCCAGCAAAATGCTACGTACTTACAATATTGCCTGGTGGGGTAATAACTACTACGACGTTAACGAACTGGGCCATATCAGCGTTTGCCCGGATCCTGAAGTCCCGGAAGCGCGCGTTGACCTTGCAGAGTTGGTGAAAGCACGCGAAGCGCAGGGGCAGCGCCTGCCGGCACTGTTCTGCTTCCCGCAGATCCTGCAACATCGCCTGCGCTCGATTAACGCCGCGTTTAAACGCGCGCGTGAGTCCTATGGCTACAACGGCGATTACTTCCTGGTCTATCCGATCAAGGTTAACCAGCATCGCCGCGTGATTGAGTCGTTGATCCATTCCGGTGAACCGCTGGGTCTGGAAGCAGGCTCCAAGGCGGAGCTGATGGCGGTACTGGCGCATGCCGGTATGACCCGCAGCGTGATCGTCTGTAACGGCTATAAAGACCGCGAGTATATCCGTCTGGCGCTGGTCGGCGAAAAGATGGGCCACAAGGTCTATCTGGTCATCGAAAAAATGTCGGAAATCGCGATTGTGCTGGAAGAAGCCGAGCGCCTGAATGTCGTTCCGCGCCTGGGCGTGCGTGCGCGTCTGGCCTCGCAGGGCTCCGGTAAATGGCAGTCTTCCGGCGGTGAAAAATCGAAGTTCGGCCTCGCGGCAACCCAGGTTCTGCAACTGGTTGAGATTCTGCGCGCGGCGGGGCACCTGGACAGCCTGCAACTGCTGCATTTCCACCTCGGCTCGCAGATGGCCAATATTCGTGATATCGCCACCGGCGTGCGCGAATCGGCGCGTTTCTACGTCGAGCTGCATAAACTGGGCGTCAATATTCAGTGCTTCGACGTCGGCGGCGGTCTGGGCGTGGACTACGAAGGGACGCGCTCGCAGTCTGACTGTTCGGTGAACTACGGCCTGAACGAATACGCCAACAACATTATCTGGGCGATTGGCGATGCCTGTGAAGAGAATGGCCTGCCGCATCCGACGGTGATTACCGAGTCGGGTCGCGCGGTCACCGCGCATCACACCGTGCTGGTCTCCAACATCATCGGCGTTGAGCGCAACGAATACACCGAAGCGACCCCGCCTGCGCAAGACGCGGCGCGTCCGCTGCAAAGTATGTGGGAAACCTGGCAGGAGATGCACGAGACCGGCAACCGCCGCTCGTTGCGCGAATGGCTGCACGACAGCCAGATGGACCTGCATGATATTCATATCGGCTACTCGTCCGGTACCTTCAATCTTCAGGAGCGCGCCTGGGCGGAACAGCTGTATCTGAACATGTGCCATGAAGTTCAGAAGCAGCTCGATCCGAGCAACCGCGCGCATCGTCCGATTATCGACGAACTGCAGGAACGAATGGCGGATAAGATTTACGTCAACTTCTCGCTGTTCCAGTCGATGCCGGATGCATGGGGTATCGATCAGCTGTTCCCGGTGATGCCGCTGGAAGGGTTGAACATGGTGCCTGAACGCCGCGCGGTGCTGCTGGATATCACCTGCGACTCCGATGGCGCGATTGACCATTACGTGGATGGCGACGGGATTGCCACCACCATGCCGATGCCGGAATACGATCCTGAAAACCCGCCGATGCTGGGCTTCTTTATGGTTGGCGCCTATCAGGAGATCCTCGGCAACATGCACAACCTGTTCGGCGATACCGAAGCGGTGGACGTATTCGTCTTCCCTGACGGCAGCGTGGAGGTTGAGCTTTCCGACGAAGGGGATACCGTGGCGGATATGCTGCAATATGTGCAGCTCGATCCGAACACGCTGCTGACCCAGTTCCGCGATCAGGTGAAAAACTCCGGTCTCGACGATGCGCTGCAACAGCAGTTCCTCGAAGAGTTTGAAGCGGGGCTGTACGGATATACTTATCTGGAAGACGAGTAACCGTTGTTGCCCGGTGGCGCTGCGCTTATCGGGCCTACGAATGTAGGCCGGATAAGGCGAAGTCGCCATCCGGCAGAATGCTATACTCACTTGAACCCGTATGAATTAACGGCGATAATTCGCTCCAATAAGCAATTTACGAATCAATCCCTTCCTCGTCGGGCCTAACGACGCGGAGGGGATTTTTTTTCATCTGTTTTTAATGTATCGACTGTAAAAGAGGTCAGGACATGAGCACTTTAGGTCATCAATACGATAATTCCCTGGTATCTAACGCGTTTGGTTTTCTGCGTCTGCCGTTGAACTTCCAGCCGTACGACAGCGATGCGGACTGGGTGATTACCGGCGTGCCTTTTGATATGGCGACCTCCGGGCGCGCGGGCGGCCGTCATGGCCCGGCGGCGATTCGTCAGGTCTCCACCAACCTCGCGTGGGAACATAATCGCTTCCCGTGGAACTTCGATATGCGCGAGCGTCTGAACGTGGTTGACTGCGGCGACCTGGTTTACGCCTTCGGTGATGCGCGCGAAATGAGCGAAAAACTGCAGGCGCATGCGGAAAGACTGCTGGCGGCCGGGAAGCGTATGCTCTCCTTCGGCGGCGACCACTTTGTGACCCTGCCGCTGCTGCGCGCTCATGCGAAGCACTTTGGCAAAATGGCGCTGGTGCACTTCGATGCCCATACCGACACCTACGCCAACGGCTGCGAATTTGACCACGGCACCATGTTCTTTACCGCGCCGAATGAAGGCCTGATCGATCCGAACCACTCTGTGCAGATCGGTATTCGTACTGAGTTCGACAAAGATAACGGTTTTACCGTACTGGATGCCTGCCAGGTGAACGATCGTTCCGTGGATGACATCATCGCTCAGGTGAAACAGATCGTTGGCGATATGCCGGTGTACCTGACTTTCGATATCGATGCGCTGGATCCGGCGTTTGCGCCGGGGACCGGTACGCCGGTGATCGGCGGGCTGACCTCCGATCGCGCGATTAAGCTGGTACGCGGTCTGAAGGATCTGAACATCGTCGGTATGGACGTGGTTGAAGTGGCTCCGTCTTACGATCAGTCCGAGATCACCGCGCTGGCGGCGGCGACCCTGGCACTGGAAATGCTCTACATCCAGGCGGCGAAAAAAGGCGAATAAACCTTAAGCGCTCACTGCTGCTGCGCGACACATGCGCAGCAGCGTTCATTCGTGCTTCTTACTTAATGCCGTCTGCCTTCATGCGATCGCGGATATGCTGGGCACGCGCTTCGGAGGCCGGGTGATCGTCAAACATTGAGCTCTGGCGACCGGCTTCCAGCTTAGCCAGCTTCTCGAAGCTGGTGGCCAGCCCCACCGGGTTAATTCCGCGTTTACGCAGCAGATCGTAGGAGTAGTCGTCCGCTTCGGACTCCTGGCGCTGGGAGAACTGCGAGTTCACCAGTTTTTCGCCCAGATCGCCAAGCTGAGATTGCGACAGGCTGCCGACGATGCCGCCCGCCGAAGCGGCGGCGGCGCGAACGGCGTTGGTACCGAGCGCGACCTGCATACCTTTCTTCACGTGGCCGAGGGCGACGTGGCCCATCTCATGGCCGATCACTGCTTCAACTTCGTTATCGTTCATGATGTCCATCAGGCCGCTATAGACGCGGATGCAGCCGTTAGCCATTGCGAACGCGTTGACGTCCTTGGTTTCATACACTTTGTAATTCACCGGCTGACCGTTGATATTGTCGCCCAGCGCGGCGGCGATTTTGCTCAGGCGCTTGCTGTATTCGCTGCTGGCGGGCGAAATTGTGGCTTTGCTGTCCATCTCTTTGCAAGCCTGGTCACTTAAGCTTTTAACCTGGGCGTCGCTCAGGGAGTAAGCCTGAAAAGCTTCAGCGCCCGAACTGAGAAGGGCGTTGGAGTCCATGTTCTGGCATCCGGTGAGCGTTGCTGCGATCCCAAGGGCAAGAATAGTTGAGCGAATTTTCATTTTTATCTTCCACACTCGTACGATTTTCTGACTGAAAAAGGCAACAATAAGGTTGTCGCATCCTGTACAAATTATAAAGACTATTGTGTGACGCGGGCGAGAGGATTCCGTGGCAGCACAACGTGTTCCGGAGATTTCTTAAACCACAAAAGGATGCTCCATGTACATGCTTTCTCGCTTGGGTTACATTGTTGACACTTTTTTCTGGCGTAGCCCAAAACGCGCTCTCGTCAAGTCGTTAAGGGTATGGCCTTCAACAGTCCGAACTGGAGTCAAAATGTCCTCACGTAAAGAGCTTGCTAACGCTATTCGTGCGCTGAGCATGGATGCTGTACAGAAAGCCAAATCCGGCCACCCGGGTGCCCCGATGGGTATGGCTGACATTGCCGAAGTCCTGTGGCGTGATTTCATGAACCATAACCCGCAGAATCCGGCCTGGGCCGACCGCGACCGCTTTGTGCTGTCCAACGGCCACGGCTCGATGCTGATTTATAGCCTGCTGCACCTCACCGGTTATGATCTGCCGATCGAAGAGCTGAAAAACTTCCGTCAACTGCACTCTAAGACTCCGGGCCACCCGGAAGTGGGCTACACCGCTGGCGTTGAAACCACCACCGGCCCGTTGGGCCAGGGGATTGCTAACGCCGTGGGCATGGCTATCGCGGAAAAAACGCTGGCTGCGCAGTTCAACCGTCCGGGCCACGATATCGTCGACCACTTCACCTACGCCTTCATGGGCGACGGCTGCATGATGGAAGGGATCTCTCACGAGGTCTGCTCCCTGGCCGGTACCCTGAAACTGGGTAAACTGGTGGCGTTCTATGATGATAACGGGATCTCCATCGACGGTCATGTAGAAGGCTGGTTCACCGATGACACCGCGAAGCGTTTCGAAGCCTACGGCTGGCACGTGGTGCGCGGCGTTGACGGTCACGACGCTGACGCCATCAAACGCGCGGTAGAAGAAGCGCGTGCGGTTACCGACAAACCGTCCCTGCTGATGTGCAAAACCATCATCGGTTTCGGTTCGCCGAACAAAGCCGGTACTCACGACTCTCACGGCGCCCCGCTGGGTGATGCAGAAATCGCGCTGACCCGCGAAGCGCTGGGCTGGAAACATCCGGCCTTCGACATCCCGTCTGACATCTATGCGCAGTGGGATGCCAAAGAAGCCGGTCAGGCGAAAGAAGCGGCCTGGAACGAGAAGTTCGCGGCTTATGCCAAAGCCTTCCCGCAGGAAGCGGCTGAATTCACCCGTCGTATGAAGGGCGAAATGCCGGCTGACTTCGACGCCAAAGCCAATGAATTTATCGCTAAGCTGCAGGCTAACCCGGCGAAAATCGCCAGCCGTAAAGCGTCGCAGAATGCGATTGAAGCGTTTGGCCCGCTGCTGCCGGAATTCCTCGGCGGTTCCGCTGACCTGGCGCCGTCCAACCTGACTCTCTGGTCTGGTTCGAAAGCGATTAACGAAGACACCGCCGGTAACTATATCCATTACGGCGTGCGTGAATTCGGCATGACCGCGATCGCCAACGGGATCTCTCTGCACGGTGGTTTCCTGCCGTACACCTCCACCTTCCTGATGTTCGTGGAATATGCCCGTAACGCGGTGCGTATGGCGGCGCTGATGAAACAGCGTCAGGTGATGGTCTACACCCATGACTCCATCGGTCTGGGCGAAGATGGCCCGACTCACCAGCCGGTAGAGCAGGTGGCTTCCCTGCGCGTGACTCCGAACATGTCCACATGGCGTCCGTGTGACCAGGTGGAATCGGCGGTGGCGTGGAAATATGGCGTTGAGCGTCACGACGGCCCGACCGCGCTGATTCTCTCTCGTCAGAACCTGGCGCAGCAGGATCGTAGCGAACAGCAGTTGAAAGACATCGCTCGCGGTGGCTACGTGCTGAAAGAGTGCGCAGGTCAGCCGGAGCTTATCTTCATCGCCACTGGCTCTGAAGTGGAGCTGGCGGTTGCCGCGTGGGACAAACTGACTGCCGAAGGCGTGAAGGCGCGCGTGGTCTCCATGCCGTCCACCGATGCGTTCGACAAGCAGGATGCGGCGTACCGTGAATCCGTACTGCCGAAAGCGGTCTCTGCTCGCGTGGCCATCGAAGCCGGAATTGCTGACTACTGGTTCAAATACGTCGGCCTGAACGGCGCTATCGTTGGCATGACCACCTTCGGTGAGTCTGCGCCGGCAGAGCTGCTGTTCGAAGAGTTCGGCTTCACCGTTGACAACGTGGTCGCTAAAGCGAAAGCGCTGCTGTAGTCGTTATCTGCCCGGTTATCCGGGCGATAACCGCAGAACAAGCCGGGATAAACGCCCGGCTTTTTTTTCGCGCCGTTATTCCCGATAGCCGCCGACAGATTGCGTATTATTCCAACCAAAATGTGATTTACGTCAGATAACTCACTTCTTCCGCTGGACAGACATTCCTTTTATTCCTCGTTTCGCTTATTCTAGCTGAAGCGTTTCAGTCGTTTAAATGTTCGACAATTAATCAATCAGTCGCAGTTTGCGACGGGTAAGGTTTCCCTTCGGGCGTTGCTGGATTACTCTGTCAGCCATCTCAAATCAGGGACAACCTTGCAGGAGACCTATGACCATACGCATCGCGATTAATGGCTTCGGTCGCATAGGACGCAACGTGGTTCGCGCTTTATATGAATCCGGGCGTCGTGCGGAAATCACCGTGGTGGCAATCAACGAGCTGGCGGATGCGGCGGGCATCGCGCATTTGTTGAAATATGACACCAGTCATGGGCGCTTTGCCTGGGATGTTCGCCAGGAGAGAGAGCAGCTTTACGTCGGCGATGATGTCATACGTCTGCTGCACGAACCTTCGATTGAGGCGCTGCCCTGGCGGGAGCTGGCGGTTGATATTGTTCTCGATTGTACCGGCGTATACGGCAGCCGCGAACACGGCGAAGCCCATATTCGGGCAGGGGCGAAGAAAGTGCTCTTTTCCCACCCCGGCAGCAGCGATCTCGACGCGACCGTTGTATTTGGCGTCAACCATGATGAGTTGCGCCCGGAGCACCGTATTGTCTCTAACGCCTCCTGCACGACCAACTGCATTATCCCGGTCATAAAACTGTTAGATGATGCCTACGGCATCGAGTCAGGAACGGTAACGACAATCCACTCCGCCATGCACGATCAACAGGTGATCGATGCTTATCATCCGGATCTGCGCCGTACGCGCGCGGCCAGCCAGTCGATTATTCCGGTTGATACCAAACTCTCTGCGGGGATCACGCGAATTTTCCCGCAGTTTAACGACCGTTTCGAGGCGATTGCGGTCCGCGTACCGACGATTAATGTGACGGCAATTGACCTTAGCGTGACGGTGAAAAAACCCGTAAAGGCTAACGAAGTCAACCAGTTGCTGCAAAAAGCAGCACAAGGTGCATTTCATGGTATAGTTGACTATACGGAATTGCCGTTGGTCTCGATAGATTTCAACCACGACCCGCACAGCGCTATCGTTGATGGCACGCAAACCCGGGTCAGTGGTGCCCATCTGATCAAAACATTGGTCTGGTGTGATAATGAATGGGGCTTTGCTAACCGGATGCTCGACACGACGTTAGCGATGGCCGTTATTGGTTTCAGGTGAGACATCCCTGCGCAACATTGCTCGCGATGGAGCGCATGGCGTCTGCAAAACTTTAAGAATCATTGAGAGGATTCACCATGTCTGTAATTAAGATGACCGATCTGGATCTGGCTGGTAAACGCGTTTTTATCCGTGCCGATCTGAACGTACCAGTCAAAGACGGGAAAGTAACCAGCGACGCGCGTATCCGTGCTTCTCTGCCGACCATTGAGCTGGCGCTGAAACAGGGTGCTAAAGTGATGGTTACTTCTCACCTGGGTCGTCCGACCGAAGGCGAGTACAACGAAGAATTCTCTCTGCTGCCGGTTGTTAATTACCTGAAAGACAAACTGTCTAACCCGGTACGTCTGGTTAAAGACTACCTGGATGGCGTTGAAGTGGCTGCCGGTGAACTGGTCGTGCTGGAAAACGTTCGCTTCAACAAAGGCGAGAAGAAAGACGACGAAGCGCTGTCTAAGAAATACGCGGCGCTGTGCGACGTGTTTGTGATGGACGCTTTCGGTACCGCACACCGCGCTCAGGCTTCCACTCACGGTATCGGTAAATTCGCCGATGTTGCGTGCGCAGGCCCGCTGCTGGCGGCTGAACTGGACGCGCTGGGTAAAGCGCTGAAAGAGCCGGCTCGTCCGATGGTTGCTATCGTGGGTGGTTCTAAAGTTTCCACTAAACTGACCGTGCTGGATTCCCTGTCTAAAATCGCTGACCAGCTGATCGTCGGTGGCGGCATCGCCAACACCTTCGTTGCCGCTCAGGGCCACAACGTCGGTAAATCCCTGTACGAAGCTGACCTGGTTGACGAAGCGAAACGTCTGCTGACTACCTGCGACATCCCGGTTCCGACCGACGTTCGCGTGGCAACTGAGTTCTCCGAAACAGCGACCGCAACGCTGAAATCTGTTACTGACATCAAAGATGACGAGCAGATCCTGGACCTCGGCGACGTTTCCGCACAGAAACTGGCTGATATCCTGAAAAACGCGAAAACTATTCTGTGGAATGGTCCGGTCGGCGTATTCGAATTCCCGAACTTCCGCAAAGGGACTGAAATCGTGGCTAACGCCATCGCTGACAGCGAAGGTTTCTCCATCGCCGGCGGCGGTGACACCCTGGCCGCGATTGACCTGTTCGGCATTGCGGACAAAATTTCCTACATCTCCACTGGCGGCGGCGCATTCCTCGAATTCGTGGAAGGCAAAGTTCTGCCAGCAGTAGCCATGCTCGAAGAGCGCGCTAAGAAGTAATTCAGTTCAGGCGGGGTAACCCGCCTGTTTTTCAGCGCGCTTAAAGGCTCGCGAACCTTCTTCAACGGTCGAAGATACAGATACAGGATTAAGTAACATGTCTAAAATTTTTGATTTCGTAAAACCGGGCGTCATCACTGGCGACGACGTTCAGAAAGTGTTCCAGGTAGCTAAAGAAAATAACTTTGCTCTGCCGGCGGTTAACTGTGTGGGTACTGACTCCATCAACGCCGTTCTGGAAGCTGCTGCAAAAGTTCGTGCTCCGGTTATCGTTCAGTTCTCCAACGGCGGCGCTGCGTTTATCGCTGGCAAAGGCGTGAAAACTGACGTTCCTCAGGGCGCAGCAATCCTCGGCGCTATCTCTGGCGCACATCACGTTCATCAGATGGCTGAACACTACGGCGTGCCGGTTATTCTGCACACCGACCACTGCGCGAAGAAACTGCTGCCGTGGATCGACGGCCTGCTGGACGCGGGTGAAAAACACTTCGCTGCTACCGGCAAACCGCTGTTCTCTTCTCACATGATCGATCTGTCTGAAGAGTCCCTGCACGAAAACATCGAAATCTGCTCTAAATATCTGGCGCGTATGGCCAAAATGGACATGACGCTGGAAATCGAACTGGGTTGCACCGGTGGTGAAGAAGACGGCGTGGACAACAGCCACATGGACGCTTCTGCCCTGTACACTCAGCCGGAAGACGTTGATTACGCGTACACTGAGCTGAGCAAAATCAGCCCGCGTTTCACCATCGCCGCTTCCTTCGGTAACGTACACGGCGTGTACAAGCCGGGTAACGTCGTCCTGACCCCGACCATCCTGCGCGATTCTCAGGAATATGTTTCTAAGAAACACAACCTGCCGCACAACAGCCTGAACTTCGTCTTCCACGGCGGTTCCGGTTCTTCCGCTCAGGAAATCAAAGACTCCGTAAGCTACGGCGTTATCAAAATGAACATCGATACCGACACCCAATGGGCAACCTGGGACGGTATCCTGCAGTACTACAAAACCAACGAAGCTTACCTGCAGGGCCAGCTGGGCAACCCGAAAGGCGAAGACCAGCCGAACAAGAAATACTACGATCCGCGCGTATGGCTGCGTGCTGCACAGACGTCCATGGTGACTCGTCTGGAGCAGGCATTTAAAGAGCTGAACGCGGTAGACGTTCTGTAAGAAAAATCTTTTTCTTGCCCGAAAGCCCGCTGCACAGCGGGCTTTTTTTATGGTTGAACAACGCGATATCTCGCGGTGAACTGTGATCAACTTGGCAAAACACGGGCATATTGTTTACCCTTAGTTAACCTGTCGCTGTACAGGTTTGGTTTTTTATTCCCCCTACGGGTATTCATAAGGAAGATTAAATGGAAGAGTTGAACGTTGGCGATAGCCTACACAACGCCAGTTCCTGGCTGGTGCGCAATCAGGAAGTCCTGCTGAGCTATGCCGTCAATATCGTTGCCGCTATCGCGATTATTATCGTCGGTATGATTGTGGCACGGGTCATCTCTAATACGGTGAACCGACTGATGCTGGCGCGTAAGATTGATGCGACCGTTGCCGATTTTCTGTCCGCCCTGGTGCGCTATGCCGTTGTTGCGTTCACCCTGATTGCCGCATTAGGCCGCGTAGGCGTGCAGACGGCATCGGTGATCGCCGTCCTCGGCGCCGCCGGTTTAGCCGTAGGCCTGGCGCTGCAAGGCTCGCTGGCGAACCTTGCCTCCGGTGTGCTGCTGGTGACTTTCCGTCCGTTCCGCGCAGGGGAATACGTTGATCTTGGCGGCACGGCGGGGACGGTGCTCAACGTGCAAATTTTCTCCACTACGCTGCGCACGGCTGATGGAAAAATCATCATCATCCCGAATAAGAAGGTGATCGAAGGCAATATCACTAACTTCTCGCGCGAGCCGGCACGCCGTAATGAACTTATCATTGGCGTGGGGTATGACTCCGATATTGAGCTGGTGAAGAAGCTGATCACCGATATTATTGAATCCGACGATCGCATCCTTAAAGATCGTGAAAGGGTTGTCCGTCTGAATGAACTCGGCGCATCGTCCATCAATTTTGTGGTACGCGTGTGGAGTAAAAGCAGCGATCTGCAAAACGTCTACTGGGATGTGCTGGAACGTGTGAAGCGCGATTTTGATGCCAACGGTATCAACTTTCCCTATCCGCAGATGGATGTGAATGTTAAAAGTCTCAAAGAGCCTTCTGAGTAATCTCCCCCGGCCCGGCTTCTCCTGTCGGGCCTGTTATTAGCATCGCTAATAGTTAATAAATATTTTCCATTTCCTCTAATAAAAACGCCGCTGTATAGTCTGCGCTTATGACGAAAGAGTAGGGTTTTTATTATGCTATCTTATTATTTTCAGGGGCTTATGCTGGGTGCTGCGATGATCCTGCCGCTTGGCCCGCAAAACGCTTTTGTGATGAATCAGGGGATTCGTCGGCAGTATCATTTGATGATCGCGCTCCTGTGCGCGTTGAGCGATCTGTTGCTGATTTGCGCCGGTATTTTTGGCGGTAGCGCATTGCTGATGCAGTCGCCGTGGCTGCTGGTGCTGGTCACCTGGGGAGGCGTGGCCTTTCTGCTATGGTATGGTTTTGGCGCTCTGAGAACGGCGTTGAGCAGCAACCTGGAACTGGCCAGTGCGGAAGTCATGAAGCAGGGGCGCTGGAAAATTATCGTCACCATGCTGGCGGTCACCTGGCTTAACCCGCATGTCTATCTCGACACTTTCGTCGTGCTGGGCAGCCTGGGGGGACAGCTGGCCGTGGAGCCAAAGCGCTGGTTTGCGTTAGGCACCATTAGCGCGTCATTCCTGTGGTTCTTTGGCCTGGCGCTGCTGGCGGCGTGGCTGGCGCCACGCTTACGTACTGCGCGAGCGCAGCGGATTATTAATGTGCTGGTTGGTCTGGTGATGGGGTTTATTGCGCTGCAGCTGGCGAAAGATGGTCTCCAGCATGTCCAGGCCCTTTTTTACCAGGCTTAGTCCGATGGACTTTCGCTGCGGACGCGTTAAGCTTGCAGACATGCGTCCGTAGACGGGCGACCCAATGTAAGATGGAGAAACGACAGTGAAGTTAAAACTCATGGCCCTCGCGGCAGCAATCGGATTGAGTGCGGTGGCAGTACAGGCAAATGAATTGCCGAATGGCCCACACATTGTAACCTCGGGTACCGCCAGCGTCGCCGCTGTACCGGATATCGCCACTCTGGCGATTGAAGTGAACGTTGCCGCGAAAGACGCCGCATCGGCGAAAAAACAGGCCGACGATCGCGTGGCGCAGTATCTCTCTTTCCTCGAAAAGAATGGCATCGCCAAAAAAGATATCAACTCAGCAAACCTGCGTACCCAGCCTGATTACGACTATCAGAATGGCAAAAGCATTCTGAAAGGCTACCGCGCGGTGCGCACCGTCGAAGTGACGTTGCGTCAACTGGACAAGCTGAACGGCCTGCTGGATGGCGCGCTGAAAGCGGGTCTGAATGAAGTTCGTTCTGTTTCGCTGGGCGTTGCGCAACCGGATGCCTATAAAGATAAAGCGCGTAAAGCGGCCATTGATGACGCGGTACATCAGGCGCAAGAGCTGGCGTCAGGCTTCCACAGCAAGCTGGGACCGGTGTATAGCGTGCGTTACCATGTGTCAAACTATCAGCCGAGTCCGATGGTACGCATGATGAAGGCGGCCGATGCGGCGCCGGTTTCCGCGCAGGAAACCTACGAGCAGGCGACCATTCAGTTTGACGATCAGGTCGATGTTGTTTTTGAACTGCAGCCCGCTCAGCCCGCTGCGGCCCCCGCAGCGCCGGCTAAGCAGCCTGATGCGGCACAGTAAGCCATAAAAACAAAAAGCCACTTCATCTGAAGTGGCTTTTTTATCACCGGCGTTTAGTCCTGGCGCAGCACCTTGTGGCCGTAATCGATCAATGCATCGGTGACCCGACGCATCATCCGGCTTTCCGGCGCGAAGCGGTGCCAGTAGAGCATCCGACGCTGAAACAGCCCCGGCGTGAGGTCGATAAGCTCGCCGCTGTTGAGCTCTTTTTCAATCTGCAGATGCGGGATCATGCAGCAGGTGGTGCCCTGGCGCGCAAGCTGCACAAAGGCTTCAGAAGAGTTAACGATATGGCACGGGACGCTGCCCGGCGGCAAATCGAAGTTCTGCTGTAAAAACGCCTGATGCATATCATCCAGATGATCGAAAGCGACAACCGGCGCTTTCAGCAGCGCTGAGCGGGTGACGCCGTTAGGGAAATAGCGTTGCGCAAACTCTTTCGAGGCGACGAACAGGTAGTCCAGCGCCCCGAGTTGATCCACCAGACAGCTTGGCAGCGCCTGCGGCTGAATACTCACCGCGCCGACCACTTCGCCGCGGCGCAAGCGTTCCTGAGTTCGGGTTTCATCTTCCACCTGCAGATTGAGGCGGATAGGGGAGTCGGAAAGGACGTTAGACAGCGCGGGCAAAAGCCAGGTCGCCAGACTGTCGGCGTTAACTGCCAGCGACAGCAGCAGCGGCGTGGAGCCGGTCTGTTCATCGCCCAGCCACTCCTCTTCCAGCAGCTCAACCTGACGCAGCAGAGCCAGCAGTTTCTGTCCTTGTTCGGTCGGACGCGGCGGCACGGTACGGACCAGCAGCGGCTGGCCGAACATATTTTCCAGCTGTTTTATACGCTGAGAGACGGCGGACTGTGTAATGCATAGCTTCTGCGCGGCGCGCTCAAACCCACGTTCTCTGATCACCGCATCCAGCGCTTGTAATGTTCTGTAGTCCGGTCGTTTCATTATTCTGGCGTACCCCTATCACTTTTCATTAACTCGCACTATGACATAAATTCGCTTTTGATGAAGATGAAAAATGGTCTGTTCAGTTGTGTGACCGTGCCGCAGGGACAATTCCGCCCCCGGTGTTCTATAATGCGCCACAGGTATTCACATCTCGGACCATAATCATGACGCAAGATGAACTGAAAAAAGCAGTAGGCTGGGCGGCATTGCAGTATGTACAACCGGGCACCATCGTGGGTGTCGGCACGGGCTCCACGGCCGCGCATTTTATCGATGCGCTGGGCACCATGAAAGGGCAGATTGAAGGCGCTGTTTCCAGCTCTGATGCCTCCACCGAAAAACTGAAAAGCCTTGGCATTCCGGTTTTCGATCTTAACAGCGTGGACCGTCTGGGGATCTATGTTGATGGCGCTGACGAGATTAACGGCCATATGCAGATGATCAAAGGCGGTGGGGCGGCGTTAACCCGCGAAAAGATTATCGCCTCGGTAGCCGACAAGTTTATCTGTATCGCTGATGCCTCTAAGCAGGTGGATATTCTGGGCAAATTCCCACTGCCGGTAGAAGTCATCCCGATGGCGCGTAGCGCCGTTGCGCGTGAGCTGGTGAAGCTGGGCGGTCGTCCGGAGTATCGCCAGGGCGTGGTGACCGACAACGGTAACGTGATTCTTGACGTGTTCGGCCTGGAAATTCTGGATGCCATCGCGCTGGAAAATAAAATTAACGGTATTCCTGGCGTCGTCACCGTCGGCCTGTTTGCCAACCGCGGAGCGGATGTGGCACTGATCGGAACCGCCGATGGCGTGAAAACCATCGTAAAATAATATAATTGGGGGGGCGAATGGCTCCCCCGCAAATATTTTTTCTCCAGGCTGAATTTGGTGACTTCTGTCACATTTATGTGCCATGCCTTAGTAACAATCTACCTTTTCTTTTCTTTCTGGTGTTTTGTCCTGTCATTTCCCTCTGTGTGATATTTCTTCAGGTCGTCGACGCAAACGTTCATATTGCCGCGATAGTTTTTTTTGATATGTTGCTGAGAAGAACTTTCGTTCGGCACGACATCAGATAAGACAAAACAGGACGGGGAAATGGCTAAGGTATCACTGGAAAAAGACAAAATTAAGTTTCTGCTGGTTGAAGGTGTGCATCAAAAAGCGCTGGATAATCTTCGCGCGGCGGGCTACACCAATATCGAATTTCATAAAGGTGCGCTGGACAGTGAAGCGCTGAAAGCGTCGATCCGTGATGCCCATTTCATTGGCCTGCGTTCCCGTACGCATCTGACTGAAGAGATCTTCGCCGCAGCGGAAAAACTGGTGGCGGTCGGCTGTTTCTGTATCGGCACCAACCAGGTTGATTTAGACGCGGCAGCAAAACGCGGGATTCCCGTTTTCAACGCGCCGTTCTCAAATACCCGCTCCGTTGCTGAGCTGGTCATTGGCGAACTGCTGCTGATGCTACGCGGTGTACCGGAAGCTAACGCCAAAGCGCACCGCGGCGTGTGGAACAAACTGGCGGTCGGCAGTTTTGAAGCGCGTGGTAAAAAACTGGGGATTATCGGCTACGGTCACATTGGTACCCAACTGGGTATTCTGGCTGAATCTCTGGGGATGCACGTCTATTTCTATGATATTGAAAGCAAACTGCCGCTGGGTAACGCCACCCAGGTCCAGCATCTCTCCGACCTGCTGAATATGAGCGATGTGGTCAGTCTGCATGTGCCGGAAAACGCCTCCACCAAAAATATGATGGGTGCGCAGGAACTGGCGCTGATGAAACCTGGCGCGCTGCTGATCAACGCCTCGCGCGGTACGGTTGTGGATATCCCTGCGCTGTGCGATGCGCTGGCGCGTAAGCACCTGGCGGGGGCGGCGATTGACGTCTTCCCGACCGAACCGGCGACCAACAGCGATCCGTTCACCTCGCCGCTGTGCGAGTTTGACAACGTCATCCTGACGCCGCATATCGGCGGCTCGACTCAGGAAGCGCAGGAGAATATCGGTCTGGAAGTGGCCGGTAAGCTGGCGAAGTATTCCGACAACGGTTCAACGCTCTCTGCGGTGAACTTCCCGGAAGTGTCGCTGCCGCTGCACGGCGGTCGTCGTTTGCTGCACATCCACGAAAACCGTCCGGGCGTGCTCACCGCTATCAACCAGATCTTTGCCGCCCAGAGCATCAACATTGCAGCACAGTATCTGCAAACCACGCCGCAGATGGGCTATGTGGTCATTGATATTGAAGCTGAAGAAGATGTGGCTCAGCAAGCGCTGCAGGCCATGAAGGCAATCCCGGGCACCATCCGCGCCCGTCTGCTGTTCTAACTCCTTTTTTGCCAGCGGGCAGGTCATCGACCTGCCCCTTTTCTCCTGATAGACCCTTCTGCAATTTCCCGTCGCCATACCAAACGCTTTGCGAGTCTTGCCGCAAACGGTGATTAAAGCCGATTGAAGTCGTTGTGCCTGAAAGAAAGGAATCTACGATAAAGACTCAGCGTGGGGCTGAAACGGGAAAGCCCCTACCGAGGCAGGGGCTCTAAAAGGAAAGGGACGATGATGAGACTCTTCATCATGCTGCTTATCCTGTTAATCATTGCCTGGCCGGTATATTAACAGAGAGAATGCAGGAGGGAGGTTCGCCTCCCTCACCCTTTACCCAGGAATTTAGGTGAAAAAATCAGCAATGTCAATTGTTCGGGCATTTTACCAGAGCCAGGTTTTTGACGGCGTGATGACTGCGGGCAGCGGGATATCCCACTGCTCCGTCGGCAGCGCGTCGACCTGTTGGCAATCATGAGCGTAGCCGACCGGCTGCAGGCGATGCTGCCGCCAGTTTTGCAGCGTCCGGTCGTAAAATCCGCCGCCCATTCCCAGGCGCTGTCCCGCGGCATCAAACGCGACCAGCGGCGTTACCAGTACATCCAGCTGGCTCAGAGGGAGGACATCCCGGACGTCGAGCTTCGGTTCGCGGATTTTCAGGCGATTCACCACCAGATCGCTGCTTGGGTGGTAGTGCAGAAACAGAAGATTGCCGGGGCTGAACGGATGAAGCACGGGGAGATACACCCGTTTGCCCGCCCGCCAGAGCTGATCAATCAGCGCCCGCGTATCCAGCTCGCCATCAAACGAAAGAAATACCGCGACCGTATGCGCGAGCAGAACCGGCGTATACGCCATCATTCTGTCCGCCGCCTGGAGGGCGAACTGCGTTTGCTGCTCCGGCGTTAACGCGCGTCGGCGTTGTCGGATCTGCTGGCGAATTTGCTGCCTGGTATAGGGGGGATCTGACAGTAGAGTCATACCTGAGTCTCATCGGTAAGCAAACGATACAAACAGGCGTAGTTTAATACACGACGGCAAAAGCCGAAAATTAACTTAGGGGGGATGAAACGAATAAAGAAGGGAATCTCCGAGATGCCGCCGCAGGCTGTAACCCTTGAACCCTTGGTTCAAGGTGAATGCGTCGTCACAGTTTTAAGGCTTCTCGGACGGACCGAGCATGCTCACCAACCATGGAGCGCCACATTCTTGTGGTATGAAATATCGGCTCAGGGGACTGGCCCGCTTGCAAACATCTCAGAGAAATTTTGTTCTTGCGCTTACTCTAACACAGTTAACTGCAAAGTGTTATTCAAACTTCGGCCCGGTTCTTTCGCTTATGCGACCTTGCTCAAGCAACGCTTGTTCGATGGTCTGCTGAAGCATCCGAATACGCTGTTCCATGCTGGAGGCGTAATCGCGGGTTTTCGCTTTTTCCTGAGTCAACTCATAGCTGATGTTCAACGCGGCGATGAAAACCAGCTGCTCAGTATTTGTGACTCTAGTGCGTTCTTTTAAATCTTGCAACCGCTGATTCAGGTCATCAGCTGCCTGATTCAAGGCATCCCTTTGTTCAGGCGGGCAATTCACACGCAGTGAACGGCCAAAAATTTGGAGATCGACGGGTTGTGCAGACATGCCACCTTCCTGCTGATTGACTGCGCGGCCTTCACGCCCGAATCCGGGGCTGCAAAGGGGCGACACTATAGCTACCCTGGTGCGAAGGTACAAGCCCTATTCTGGTTCACCAGGGTCCAAAGTGGTAGCATATCATGAATATTCCTCCCAACGATGACGAATGCGCATGTCTATACAGAACGAAATGCCTGGCTACAACGCCGTAGACCAGTTACTGAACCAACAGGGCGTGGGCTTAACCCCGGCCGAAATGCACGGTTTGATCAGTGGGATCCTGTGCGGCGGCAATAAAGACAGCCGCTGGCAGCCGCTGGTGCACGACCTGACAAACGAAGGCCTCGCATTCGGGCATGAGCTGGCCGAGTCTCTGCGCGCCATCCATTCCGTGACCAGCGACTCGCTGGAAGACGACGGTTTCCTGTTCCAGCTCTATTTACCGGAAGGTGACGAGGTCAGCGTGTTTGAACGCGCCGACGCGCTGGCCGGTTGGGTTAACCATTTCCTGCTCGGACTGGGCGTCACGCAGCCTAAACTGGATAAAATCAAAGACGAGACCGGCGAAGCCATCGACGACCTGCGTAACATTGCGCAACTGGGGTACGACGAAGACGAAGATCAGGAAGAGCTGGAGATGTCGTTGGAAGAGATTATCGAGTACGTGCGCGTCGCTGCGCTGCTGTGCCACGAAACCTTTTCTCGCCAGCAGCCAACCGCACCGGAAGTTCGCAAGCCAACATTACACTAACGATAATTTGTTGAGGGGGCGTCATGACACAGCAGGAATTTCTTTCTCGTCGCCAGGCATTGCTGGCGCAGATGCAGCCAGGCAGCGCCGCGCTGATTTTCGCCGCACCGGAAGCGGTCCGCAGCGCCGATTCAGAATACCCCTACCGGCAGAACAGCGATTTTTGGTACTTCACGGGATTTAATGAGCCGGAAGCCCTGCTGGTGTTGATTAAAAGCGACGACACTCACAACCATAGCGTGCTGTTTAACCGCGTCCGCGATCTGACCGCAGAGATCTGGTTCGGCCGTCGTCTGGGGCAGGAGGCCGCGCCGTCAAAGCTGGGAGTCGACCGCGCTCTGGCGTTCAGCGAAATTAATCAGCAATTATTCCAGCTGCTTAACGGCCTTGATGCTATCTATTTTGCCCAGGGCGAATATGCCTATGCCGACAAAATCGTCTTCACCGCGCTGGAAAAACTGCGTAAAGGCGTGCGCCAGAATCTGCAGGCGCCCGGCTCAGTGATTGACTGGCGGCCGATGGTGCATGAGATGCGCCTGTTTAAATCGCCGGAAGAGCTGGAGGTGATGCGCCGCGCTGGCGAAATTTCTGCGCTGGCGCATACCCGTGCGATGCAGAAATGCCGTCCGGGCATGTTCGAATACCAGTTGGAAGGGGAAATTCTGCATGAATTCAACCGCCACGGCGCCCGTTTTCCTTCCTATAACACCATCGTCGGCGGTGGAGAAAACGGCTGTATTCTCCATTACACGGAAAACGAATCCGAGCTGCGCGATGGCGACCTGGTGCTGATTGACGCTGGCTGCGAATACCGCGGCTATGCCGGCGATATTACCCGCACCTTCCCGGTGAACGGTAAATTCAGCCCGGCGCAGCGCGAGATTTACGATATTGTCCTCGAATCGCTGGAAACCGCGCTGGAGCTTTACCGTCCTGGCACCTCGATTCAGCAGGTTAACCAGCAGGTGGTGCGCATCATGATTAGCGGTCTGGTGCGCCTCGGCATCCTCAAAGGGGATATTGACGAGCTGATGGTGAACAACGCCCACCGTCCGTACTTTATGCACGGCCTGAGCCACTGGCTGGGACTCGATGTCCATGATGTCGGCCGCTACGATGTCGATCGTTCGCGTCTCCTTGAGCCGGGCATGGTATTGACCGTCGAACCGGGTCTCTATATTGCCGTCGACGCCGATGTGCCGCCGCAGTATCGCGGCATTGGCGTGCGTATTGAAGACGATATTGTCATTACCGCAGACGGTAACGAAAACCTGACCGCTGGCGTGGTGAAAAAAGCCGACGATATCGAGGCGCTGATGGCGGCGGTGCGGCGGTCATGAGCGTCCTGATCGTTGGCGGAGGGATGACCGGGGCGACGCTGGCGTTAGCTATTTCGCGTTTAACCGACGGCGCGCTGCCGGTGCATCTGGTCGAGGCGGCGCCGCCGGATTCATCGCAGCATCCGGGGTTTGATGCCCGCGCGATTGCGCTGGCGGCGGGAACCTGCCAGCAACTGGCGCGTATCGGCATCTGGCAAGGCATTGCCGATTGCGCGACGCCGATTCAGCGCGTTCACGTCAGCGACCGTGGGCACGCGGGATTCGTGACCCTCGAGGCGCAGGATTACGGTCTGGCGGCGCTAGGCCAGGTGGTGGAGCTGCACGATATCGGCCAGCGCTTGTTTGCGCAACTGCGCGAAGCGCCGGGGATTACCTTGCATTGCCCGGCGAAAGTTGAAGACGTCACCCGACGGGAGGAGGGCGTCAGCATGACCCTCGACAGCGGCGAGACGATTGAAGGCCAGCTGCTGGTCGCCGCCGACGGTTCGCGCTCCACGCTGGGCGCCCGCTGCGGCATGAGCTGGCAGCAGCAGCCCTACGAACAGCTGGCGATTATTGCCAACGTCAGCACGGCGTTGCCCCATGAAGGGCGCGCCTTCGAACGCTTCACCGAACAGGGTCCGTTGGCCATGCTGCCGATGTCGCACGGACGCTGTTCGTTGGTCTGGTGCCACCCGCAGTCGCGGCGCGATGAGGTGCTGGGGTGGTCCGACGCACAATTTTGCGAGCAGCTGCAGCAGGCGTTTGGCTGGCGGCTAGGGCGCATCACGCATGCCGGGAAGCGCAGCGTTTATCCATTGGCGTTGACTACCGCTACGCGCCCGGTTTCCCATCGCCTGGCGCTGGTCGGTAATGCGGCGCAGACGCTGCATCCCATCGCCGGGCAGGGCTTTAATCTCGGCCTGCGGGATGTGATGAGCCTGGCGGAAACGCTGGCGCAGGCCTGCGCTAACGGCCAGGATCCCGGCGATTACTCGCTTCTTTGTCACTATCAGGCGCGGCGAGCGGATGATAAGGCCGCGACCATCGGCGTGACCGATGGGCTGGTGCATCTGTTTGCTAATCGTTGGGCACCGCTGGTGGCGGGGCGCAACGTGGGTCTGATGGCGATGGAATTATTCACCCCGGCGCGCGACGCGCTGGCGCAGCGTACCCTCGGTTGGGTTCCTCGTTAAGGAGTTGAACGTGCAAAGTGTTGATGTTGCCATTGTTGGCGGTGGCATGGTGGGCCTGGCGGTCGCCTGCGGTTTGCAGGGCAGCGGGCTGCGGGTTGCGGTGCTGGAACAAGCCGAGCCGCAGCCGTTAAACGCCGACGCGCCGCCGGCGCTGCGGGTATCCGCCATTAACGCTGCCAGCGAAAAACTGCTTACCCGGCTGGATGTCTGGCCGGAGATTATCGCCCGGCGCGCCAGCTGCTATCACGGAATGGAAGTGTGGGATAAGGACAGCTTTGGCCACATCAGCTTTGATGACCAGAGTATGGGTTTCAGCCACCTTGGCCATATTATTGAAAATGCGGTCGTTCATCATGCGCTGTGGCAAAAGGCGCAGCGTTGCGCCGATGTCACGCTGCTGGCCCCGGCTCAGTTGCAGCAGGTGGCATGGGGAGAAAACGAAGCATTTCTCAGCCTGCAGGATGGCAAGATGTTGACCGCCAGGCTGGTGGTCGGCGCCGACGGCGCGAACTCGTGGTTGCGCAACAAAGCGGATATATCGCTGACGTTCTGGGACTATCGCCATCATGCGCTGGTGGCCACCATTCGTACCGAAGAGCCGCATCAGGCGATTGCCCGTCAGGCGTTCCACGGCGACGGCATTCTGGCGTTTCTGCCGCTGAGCGATCCGCATCTGTGTTCGATAGTCTGGTCGCTAGCGCCGCAGGAAGCGCAGCGGATGCAGCAGGCCGACGAGGCGGTGTTTAATCAGGCGCTGAATATTGCCTTCGATAACCGGCTTGGCCTGTGCCAGCTGGCAAGCGAGCGTCAGACTTTCCCGTTGACCGGTCGCTACGCGCGCCAGTTCGCCGCCCATCGCCTGGCGCTGGTTGGCGATGCCGCGCACACCATCCATCCGCTGGCCGGCCAGGGGGTGAACCTGGGCTTTATGGACGCAGCGGAACTGATCGATGAACTCCGTCGTCTGCATGCGCAGGGCAAAGATATTGGTCAGTACCTGTACCTGCGTCGCTATGAACGTAGCCGCAAGCACAGCGCCGCGATGATGCTGGCGGGGATGCAGGGCTTTCGCGAAATGTTCTCCGGCAGCCACCCGGCGAAGAAACTGCTGCGCGATATTGGCCTCAAACTGGCGGATACGCTACCTGGCGTCAAACCGCAGTTGATCCGCCAGGCAATGGGCCTAAACGATCTTCCTGCCTGGTTACGTTAAGCGCGTCACACTTCTCTCTCCCGGCCCCGCGCCGGGTTTTCTCCTCTCATTTGAAATAATCTAATTTCACCCATTTTTTCGCATTAGTTTTATTAATGCCTCTCTTTTTTTGAAACAGAAATCAGGCCTCTTTTTTCGCATAAAATACCATCATGCTCGGTGTTGTCAGTCTCATATGTTAATTTTATGTGGCGTAAATCGCTTTTTTCCAGTCAATAACTCTGTAGTCTTTTTGGCGACTTTTAGTCATAAGCTAATGTGATGTCCTGATTTAGCTTATGGTTTAGCGCCGGGTTCGGTGGTAAGTTCAGGCCAAAGAGAACGTTTGCGTCGGCACCAGGACATCGCGTCGACGGCGGATTTCCTGGTGCGAAATCGCCCCAATGACATCGCCCACCCCAGTAGCGGGTTCCGTTTTATTCGATGAGGAAAAGATGGCTCAACAGACTCCGTTGTATGAACAACACACGCTGTGCGGCGCTCGCATGGTGGACTTCCATGGCTGGATGATGCCGCTACATTATGGTTCCCAGATTGATGAGCACCATGCGGTGCGGGGCGACGCCGGAATGTTCGATGTTTCGCACATGACCATCGTCGATTTCCACGGCAGCCGCATTCGGGAGTTCCTGCGCCATCTGCTGGCTAACGACGTCGCGAAGCTGACGGTGCCTGGCAAAGCGCTGTATACCGGCATGCTTACCGCGTCCGCCGGCGTCATCGATGACCTGATTGTCTATTTCCTTCGCGAAGATTATTTCCGCCTCGTGGTTAACTCCGCCACCCGTGAAAAAGATCTCGCCTGGATTACCCGGCAGGCTGAACCCTATGGCCTTGAGGTGACGGTCCGTGACGATCTTTCGCTGATTGCCGTACAGGGGCCGCAGGCGAAAGCGAAAGCGGCAACCCTGTTCACCGACGCACAGCGTCAGGCTGTAGAAGGGATGAAACCGTTTTTTGGCGTGCAGGCCGGCGATCTGTTTATTGCGACCACCGGTTATACCGGTGAAGCCGGGTACGAAATCGCTATGCCGAATGAGCAGGCCGCTGATTTCTGGCGTGGCCTGCTGGACGCTGGCGTGAAGCCGTGCGGTCTGGGCGCTCGCGATACCTTGCGTCTGGAAGCGGGGATGAACCTGTATGGTCAGGAGATGGATGAAAGCATCTCTCCGCTGGCGGCGAATATGGGCTGGACCATTGCCTGGGAACCCGCCGATCGCGCGTTCATCGGCCGCGAAGCGCTGGAACTGCAGCGTGAAAAGGGTACCGAGCAACTGGTGGGGCTGGTGATGACCGAGAAAGGCGTCCTGCGCGGCGGTTTGCCGGTGCGCTTTAGCGATGCAGACGGTAATCAGAAAGAAGGTATTATCACCAGTGGCACCTTCTCGCCGACGCTGGGCTACAGTATCGCGCTGGCGCGCGTACCGGCCGGTATCGGCGAGACGGCCATTGTGCAGATTCGCAACCGCGAAATGCCGGTAAAAGTGACTAAACCTGTTTTTGTACGCAACGGCAAAGCCGTGGTGTGATTCCCCCTTTTCTGGAGATTAATTGATGAGCAACGTACCAGCAGAACTGAAATACAGTAAAGAACACGAATGGCTGCGCAAAGACGCTGACGGCACCTACACCGTCGGGATCACCGAACATGCCCAGGAACTGCTTGGCGATATGGTTTTCGTCGATCTGCCGGACGTCGGCACAACTGTTGAAGCAGGCGACGACTGTGCGGTTGCCGAGTCGGTGAAAGCGGCTTCAGATATTTATGCCCCGATTAGCGGCGAGATTGTGGCGGTGAACGAAGAGCTGAACGACTCTCCGGAGCTGGTGAACAGCGACCCGTACGCAGACGGCTGGATCTTCAAAATTAAGGCCAGCGATGAAACACAGGTTGCGGCCCTGCTTGACGCGGCTGCCTATGCGGCACTGCTGGAAAACGAGTAAATATCTTACCCCTTCACGCTGCGGGCATCCGCTGCCGGCAGCGTGAATGATTTTTGTCTGTTCAGGTAAGTAAAGACACATACGATTCACTGCACGTTTCAGGAACCCTCGCTCATGACTCAGACTTTAGGTCAGCTTGAAAACCGCGGCGCCTTTATTGAACGTCACATCGGTCCGGATGCTCAGCAACAGCAGGAGATGCTGAATATCGTCGGCGCCGATTCGCTTAACGCTCTGACTGGCCAGATTGTGCCGCAGGATATTCAGCTGGCGACCCCTCCGCAGGTGGGTGACGCGACTACCGAATTCGCCGCGCTGGCGGAGCTGAAGGCGATCGCCGGTCGCAACAAGCGCTTCAAGTCTTACATCGGCATGGGCTACACCGCCGTGCAGCTGCCGCCGGTTATTCAGCGCAATATGCTGGAAAACCCGGGCTGGTATACCGCTTACACCCCTTACCAGCCGGAAGTTTCCCAGGGCCGCCTGGAATCACTGCTGAATTTCCAGCAGGTGACCCTCGATCTGACCGGGCTGGATATCGCCTCCGCCTCGCTGCTGGATGAGGCGACCGCCGGTGCTGAAGCGATGGCGATGGCTAAACGCGTCAGCAAGCTGAAGAATGCGAATCGCTTCTTCGTTGCCGCTGACGTACATCCGCAGACCCTGGACGTGGTGCGCACCCGCGCCGCAACCTTTGGTTTTGACGTCATCGTTGATGAGGCGGAAAAAGCGCTCGACCATCAGGACGTTTTCGGCGTACTGCTGCAGCAGGTGGGCACCACCGGCGAAGTTCATGACTACAGCACGCTGATCGCCGAACTGAAAGCGCGCAAAGTCGTGGTCAGCGTCGCCGCCGACTTCATGGCGCTGGTGCTGTTGACCGCGCCGGGCAAACAGGGGGCCGACATCGTCTTTGGCTCCGCCCAGCGTTTTGGCGTGCCGATGGGCTACGGCGGCCCGCACGCGGCTTTCTTTGCCGCAAAAGATGAATTTAAACGCTCGATGCCGGGCCGTATTATCGGCGTATCAAAAGATGCCGCCGGTAACACCGCGCTGCGTATGGCGATGCAGACCCGCGAACAGCATATCCGTCGCGAGAAAGCGAACTCCAATATTTGTACTTCCCAGGTACTGCTGGCAAACATCGCCAGCCTGTACGCGGTGTTCCACGGGCCAGAGGGCCTCAAGCGCATCGCCAGCCGTATCCATCGCCTGACCGATATTCTGGCCGACGGGCTGCAGAAAAAAGGACTCAGGCTGCGCCATGCCCACTACTTCGACACTCTGTGCGTGGAAGTGGTCGACAAAGCGGCGGTGCTGGCACGCGCCGAAGCGCTGGAAATTAACCTGCGCAGCGACATCCATAATGCCGTTGGCATCACCCTTGATGAAGCGACAACCCGCGAAGATGTGCTGAACCTGTTCCGCGCCATTATCGGCGACGATCATGGTCTGGATATTGAGACGCTGGATAAAGACGTGGCGCTCGACAGCCGCTCGATCCCGGAAAGCATGCTGCGTAACGACGCGATCCTGACGCACCCGGTGTTCAATCGCTACCACAGCGAAACCGAGATGATGCGCTACATGCATTCGCTGGAGCGTAAAGATCTGGCGCTGAACCAGGCGATGATCCCGCTGGGATCCTGCACCATGAAGCTCAACGCCGCGGCGGAAATGATCCCGATCACCTGGCCTGAATTTGCCGAGCTGCACCCGTTCTGCCCGGCGGAGCAGGCGGAAGGCTACCACCAGATGATCGCCCAGCTCTCCGACTGGCTGGTAAAACTGACCGGCTACGATGCCGTCTGCATGCAGCCAAACTCCGGCGCGCAGGGCGAGTATGCGGGCCTGCTGGCTATTCGCCACTATCACGAAAGCCGCCATGAAGGCCATCGCGACATCTGCCTGATCCCAAGTTCTGCGCACGGCACCAACCCGGCATCGGCACAGATGGCCGGAATGCAGGTTGTGGTTGTCGCCTGTGATAAAAACGGCAACATTGATCTTGCGGATCTGCGCCTCAAGGCGGAGCAGGCGGGTGAAAATCTCTCCTGTATCATGGTGACCTACCCGTCAACGCACGGCGTTTACGAAGAGACGATCCGCGAAGTGTGCGAGATAGTGCATCAGTCCGGCGGGCAGGTTTACCTCGACGGCGCCAACATGAACGCCCAGGTCGGCATTACCTCTCCGGGCTTTATCGGCGCGGACGTCTCGCACCTTAACCTGCACAAAACCTTCTGCATTCCGCACGGCGGCGGCGGTCCGGGTATGGGACCGATTGGCGTCAAAGCGCATCTGGCGCCGTTTGTTCCGGGCCACAGCGTGGTACAGATAGAAGGGATGCTGACCCGTCAGGGCGCGGTTTCCGCTGCACCGTTCGGCAGCGCTTCCATTCTGCCAATCAGCTGGATGTATATCCGTATGATGGGCGCCGAAGGGTTGAAGCAGGCGAGCCAGATGGCGATCCTCAATGCCAACTACATCGCGACCCGCCTGAAAGAGGCGTTCCCGGTGCTTTATACCGGCCGCGACGGTCGCGTGGCGCACGAATGTATTCTGGATATTCGTCCTCTGAAAGAGGAGACCGGTATCAGCGAGCTGGATATTGCTAAGCGTCTGATCGACTTCGGTTTCCACGCGCCGACAATGTCCTTCCCGGTTGCCGGTACGCTGATGGTTGAGCCGACGGAATCAGAAAGCAAAGTTGAGCTGGACCGCTTCATCGAGGCGATGCTGGCGATTCGTAGTGAAATCGATCGCGTGAAAGCGGGCGAGTGGCCGCTGGAAGATAACCCGCTGGTGAACGCCCCGCATACCCAGGGTGAGCTGGTGGCGGAATGGCATCATCCGTATACCCGCGAGCTGGCGGTATTCCCGGCTGGTCTGGCGAATAAATACTGGCCGACGGTGAAGCGTCTGGACGATGTCTACGGCGACCGTAACCTGTTCTGCTCCTGTGTACCGATGAGCGAATACCAGTAATCCACTGACTGGACTATCTTTTAAAGGCGCTTCGGCGGCTTTATTTTTTGGGGGAGAGGATGGCTATAGCACTGATTACCGGCGCCAGCCGCGGAATAGGTCAGGCGACGGCGCTGCTGCTGGCGCAGGAAGGGTATACCGTGGTGGTTAATTATCATCACGACATCGGTGCGGCGATGGCGGTGGTCAACGAGATCGTCGTCCTCGGCGGTAAAGCCGTTGCGCTGGGGGCAGATATCAGCGATGAGGCGCAGGTGGTGGCGATGTTTGACGGGATCGACCGTCTTGAGGAGCCGCTGACCGCGCTGGTTAACAACGCCGGTATCCTGTTTGCACAAAGCACCGTGGAAAACCTTACCGCTGCGCGGATTAATCAGGTGCTGAGTACCAATGTCACCGGTTATTTCCTCTGTTGCCGGGAGGCGGTGAAGAGGATGTCACATCGCCACGGCGGCAAAGGCGGGGCTATCGTTAATGTTTCATCGGCGGCATCGCGTTTGGGCGCGCCGGGGGAATATGTGGATTATGCCGCCTCGAAAGGGGCCGTGGATACGTTGACCACCGGACTGTCGCTGGAAGTGGCGGCGCAGGGGATTCGCGTCAACGGCGTGCGTCCCGGCTTTATCTACACCGGGATGCACGCGTCGGGCGGCGAGCCCGGGCGCGTGGATCGGGTGAAAGCGGGGCTGCCGATGCAGCGCGGCGGGCAGCCGGAGGAGGTCGCACAGGCCATCGCCTGGCTGCTGAGCGACAAAGCCTCTTATGTGACAGGTAGTTTCCTGGAGCTGGCAGGCGGCAAATAAGATGTGCGAACCCGGATGGCGGCTACGCCTTATCCGGGCTACAGCCGTAGGTCGGCGGCAAATAACGGCTACCATCCGGCACTTGTAGCCCGGCTAAGCGTAGCGCAAGCCGGGGATTATGATGCCAGTCACCGCCGCTCGGGCGAATGCGTTTTAGCAATGTTAAAAGCTGTAGAGAACTGTCTGTAAGACGGGCAATGCCCTCCCCTCTGGCGAGGAGGGGGCATTGCTGAGAGGGAATCAGAGATTTTCACCGTTGCTGGCAATGACCTCTTTATACCAGTTGAAGCTTTTTTTGCGCGAGCGGGACATGTCGCCGGTACCGTCGTCATGCTTGTTCACGTAAATAAAACCGTAGCGCTTGCTGTACTGGCCGGTGGTAAAGGAGACGCAGTCGATACAGCCCCACGGGGTGTAGCCCATCAGCTCGACGCCATCGTAAGTCACCGCTTTGATCATCTCTTCCACATGCGCGCGCAGGTAGTCGATACGGTAGTCGTCGTTGATGCTGCCGTCTTCTTCCACTTTGTCGTAGGCGCCGAAGCCGTTTTCAACGATAAACAGCGGTTTCTGATAGCGTTCGTACAGTTCGCACAGCGAGTAGCGCAGGCCCACCGGGTCAATCTGCCAGCCCCAGTCGGAGGCTTTGACGTGCGGGTTCGGTACGCTGCCTTCGAAGCCGGAGATGGCATCGCCGCTGCCGCCTTCCGCTTTGACCGCGTTGGTCATGTAGTAGCTGAAACCGAGGTAATCGCAGGTGCCTTCGCGCAGGATCTGCTCATCGCCCGCTGCCATCGCGATGTTAAACCCGCGACGCTCCCACTCATTGAGAACGTAGGTCGGGTAGTAACCGCGCAGCTGCACGTCGGTAAAGACGTAACGTTCACGCATCGACTCCTGAGCGAACATCACATCGTCAGGTTTACAGGAGAACGGATAGAGCGCCACCATTGCCAGCATGCAACCGACCTGCATCTGCGGATTGATGCGTCGCGCCGCCTTCACCGCCAGCGCGCTGGCAACGAACTGGTGATGCAGCACCTGGTACATGGTCTCTTCCGGGTTTTTGTGATCGGTATAGACCACGCCGGAACAGCAGTAGCCGAACAACGGGGCGCGCCAGTTGCGCTGGTTATTGATCTCGTTGAAGGTCATCCAGTATTTCACTTTGTGCTTATAGCGCTCGAAGACCACTTCGGCGAAGCGCACAAAGAAATCGACCACTTTGCGGTTGGTCCAGCCACCGTACTGCTGCACCAGATGCAGCGGCATTTCGAAGTGGGAGAGGGTGATAACCGGCTCGATGTTGTACTTCAGCAGCTCATCGAACATGTCGTCATAAAACTGCAGCCCCTCTTCGTTGGGCTGAGTTTCATCACCCTGCGGGAAGATACGGGTCCAGGCAATGGAGGTACGAAAACACTTGAAGCCCATTTCGGCAAACAGCCTGATGTCTTCTTTGTAGCGGCCGTGGAAGTCGATGGCTTCGTGGTTCGGGTAGTATTTCCCGGCTTCCACTTCATGGGTGATTTCGCGCGGCACGCCGTGGGCGCCGCCGGTCAGCACATCGCAAATGCTCGGGCCTTTGCCCTCTTTATTCCAGCCGCCTTCCACCTGGTGCGCCGCGACCGCGCCGCCCCATAAAAAGTCTTTTGGTAAGGTGATTTTTTTCATCTTTGCTCGTCTCGTCAAATAGCATCTGTTGGCGAGTCTAACAAAGGGGAAATAAATGTCACGATATAACAATTTCCCTCAGCTGGAATATGTTACATCGAAAAAACAGGGTGTTATTTTCAGCTGAGTTTACGGGCTAATTTACGCCCCAGGGATTCCAGAATATAAATAACCGGAATTTGGGTGGTAATATCATACACGCCGCCGATGCGGGTTTGCGGGACGTGCCAGGAGAGGTTAAAGTCCGCCAGCTTCGCCAGTCGGGAGTGCTCATGGCTGGTGACCGACATCACCTTGCAGTTATGCAGGCTGAACTGGCTGGCGAAGCGGAGAATCTCTTCGGTCTCCCCGGAAACGGACAAGACGATCGCCAGCGCGTTACGCGCCATGTCGTTGGTGACCGGGAAATAAGGGTCGTCGATATGATTGCTGAATTTTCCGACGTTGGAGAAAAAGCGTGCGCCATATTTTGCCAGCGCGCCGGAGGTACCTGCGCCGACAAATATAATACGTTCCGATGCGAGAATAATATCGACGGCGCGTTCGAGTAAATGATCAAATTCGTCATTGTTGACGCTTTTAAAAAAACTCATAATTTCGCTGGCGCCGATATTGGCCTGTTGAGGCTGGTTCTGCTCAAGATATAATTTAAAGCGGACGCGAAACTCCGAGTAGCCTTCGCACTGCAGTTTACGACAAAAGCGCAGGACGGTGGTCGTCGAGACCCCGGCGGCTTCTGCCAGCTCGCGGATGGTCATATACATCACTTTGTCACGATTTTTAATGACGTAGTGGTAGACCATCATCTCAAGATTATTGAGACTGGCGATCGCGGCGTGGGAGAACATACTCACAGTAATAACTCACAATTCATCATAACCAGGATGGAATTATACCATGCAGCCGAATGACATAACCTTTTTTCAGCGCTTTCAGGACGACATCCTCGCCGGGCGTAAAACCATCACCATTCGTAATGCCGCCGAGTCGCATTTTAAAACCGGCGACGTGCTGCTCGTCGGCCGTTATGAAGATGACGGCTATTTTTGCACGATTAGCGTGACGGCGACGTCCACGGTGACGCTCGACAGCCTCACGGAACGCCATGCCGAACAGGAGAATATGACCCTCGCGCAGCTGCGGCAGGTGATTACGGCGATCTATCCCGGCGAAGAGCAGTTTTATGTTATTGAATTCAAAAAACTTTGATAGAACAGCGAACGGCTGTTAGTTGAAATTTTAATGTAACATTATGATTTTACAATGTTTACAAATATTCATCTTTTTATTTTAGCTAACAGGTGTTCACTGGAATCATTCTCAGTTACCCTAGACGGGCATTGAAAGCGTTCTTGTTTTCGGAGTCAAATATGGTTCGCAAACCATTAATCACGCAGGGTTATTCTTTGGCAGAGGAAGTTGCCAACAGTATCAGTCACGGTATCGGGCTGGTGTTTGGCATCGTCGGTCTGGTCCTCCTGCTGGTACAGGCGGTAGACAGCAATGCCAGCGCAACGGCGATAACCAGCTATAGTCTGTACGGCGGCAGCATGATTATGCTGTTTCTCGCCTCCACCCTCTATCATGCTATTCCTCATCAGCGAGCCAAGCAGTGGCTGAAAAAATTCGATCACTGCGCCATCTATCTGCTGATTGCGGGAACCTATACGCCTTTTCTCCTGGTAGGGCTCAATTCACCGCTTGCGCGCGGCCTGATGGTGGTCATCTGGAGCCTGGCGCTGCTGGGGATCTTGTTTAAGCTCACCATTGCGCACCGCTTTAAGGTCCTCTCTCTGGTGACCTATCTGACGATGGGCTGGCTGTCGTTGATTGTGGTTTATCAACTGGCGATCAAACTGGCGGCAGGGGGCGTCACGCTGTTGGCGGTTGGGGGCGTGGTGTATTCGCTGGGGGTTATCTTCTACGTCTGCAAGCGCATTCCTTATAACCATGCTATCTGGCACGGTTTTGTGCTGGGCGGCAGCGTATGTCACTTCCTGGCTATTTATTTGTATGTTGGCCAGGTATAAATAAAACGTCGCATTATCGGGTAACTCCCCGGCGGCGGGGCTACAGGTCCGCGCAGTCCGGGCTGGTGCTGGCCGGGTAATAGCATCAACATCGCTATTACCCGGAAACGAAAATCTACTCTTCTTCCAGCGAGTATGGCAGTGGGACGATGTTTAATGTGCCGGCATCATCGCGCACGCGGAATACGCTGTCTGGCTCCATATCGTTATTCATCACCACCTGCACCAGCAGCTGACCATCATCCAGCAGCACCGCCGCCAGCACGGTGCCGGTCCGGCGCCAGTTTTCACCCATTTTCAGTTCAAGATCTTCTCCGGCTTCCGGGACGCGGCTCGCCTTTCCGGCCAGATACCACAGCGCGCGTTTGTTTGCGCCGCGGAATTTCGCCCGGGCGACCATTTCCTGGCCGGTATAGCAGCCTTTTTTGAAGCTGATACCGCCCAACGCCTGCAGATTCGTTGCCTGCGGGATGAACTGCGCGCTGTTGGCGCTGTCGATAACCGGCAGACCGGCTTCGATGTTGAGCGCCAGCCACTGCTGGCTGTTGTTTAGCTGCGCGTCGCTGCGCAACGCGTCGGCCACGCGGGTAGCGGTTTCCACATCGGTCACCAGCAGAAAGCGCTCCGCCGGATGTTCAAACCACAGCAGGCTGGTCACGCCATCGGTGATCAACGGTTTGTCGCTGCCCGGAAGTTCGCTGAACAGCGGCGCCAGCGCGGCGCGGGCCTGGAAACCGGCAACGCCCAGCAGGACGTGTTCATCATCGGCGGCAATGGTCACTTTGGAGAACACCGCATATTTCTTGAGTTCGGTGAGCTGCGCTTCGCGCAGGCTGCGGCGTTCAATCCAGGCGAAACCACCGCCCCGGCGGAAGACTCGCAGGTTGCTCCACATCTTGCCCTTGGCATCGCAGTGCGCGGCAAGCAGATGCCGATCGTCGGTTAACGCGCTGACATCGGCGGTAATCTGCCCCTGCAGATACTTCTCGCCATCCTGACCGGTAATCGTCGCCAGCGCCCAGTCATCCAGGGTCATCAGCGTTAACGGCAGACGAGCGGAAGAGGAGGGCTGACGCGGAGGAAAAGGTGTAAAAGCCATAGTCATGTCCTGAATAGCTTAACGCAGAGTGAATAGCTAATGGTAAAAGAGCTATGGTGCAATGCAAGCGCTTTTGGCAGGCCATTTGTGCCCTGAAAGCACAAATGGGGAAACAAAGGTGAGGGATAAGTCCATATCTTCGCTGTGGTTTTTGTGGAATGGCGTTCTCTGTTCTCGATATTGCTGTAAAGTAAGTGCAAAAAACGGGTTACACTAACCTATCAACAACGTCTGTTCAGGCCGCTTTTCGGCGCCCTGAAGGACGATGTCAGACTCTTTTATGCTGGAAGGACAACATGGACATTACGAATAAAGCCCGCATCCACTGGGCATGCCGCCGGGGTATGCGTGAACTTGATATCTCCATCATGCCGTTTTTCGAGTATGAGTACGATACGCTCAGCGATGAAGACAAACAGCTGTTCATCCGCCTGTTAGAAAACGACGATCCGGATCTGTTTAACTGGCTGATGAATCATGGCGAACCGGCTGATGCGCAACTGCAACGGATGGTAAAATTAATCCAGACTCGGAATCGGGAACGTGGTCCTGTGGCAATCTGATTTACGCATTTCCTGGCGTTCACAGTGGTTCTCGCTGCTGCTACATGGCGTTGTGGCGGCTATTGTGCTGCTGATGCCGTGGCCGCTGAGCTACACACCGCTTTGGCTACTGCTGCTGTCGCTGGTGGTGTTCGACAGCGTGCGCAGCCAGCGGCGGATCCACGCCTGCCGGGGGGAAATAAAGCTGATGACCGATTCGCGTCTGCGTTGGCAAAAAGCGGAGTGGGAGATTGTCGGCACGCCGTGGGTGATTAATAGCGGGATGTTGCTGCGCCTGCAGGATATGCAAACACGCCGCCGCCAGCATCTGTGGGTCGCTGCAGACAGTATGGATGCCAGAGAGTGGCGAGATCTGCGCCGGTTGGTGTTACAAAAACCGGCACAGGATTAAGCAAATCAGGCGAACTGCTCTGCCATTTCGCCGAGGATTTGTTCGCACCAGTTCTGGATGCGCTCGTCGCTCAGGTCATACTGGTTCGTTTCATCAAGCGCGAGGCCAACAAACAGCTGGCCATCGGCGATAATCGGTTTCTGGCTGGTGAATTCGTAACCTTCCGTCGGCCAGTAACCGATAAACTTCACGCCTTTGGCGCTCAGTTTGTCGTGCAGCATTCCCAGCGCGTCAAGGAACCATTCGCCGTAACCCAGCTGGTCACCCATGCCATACAGCGCCACAATTTTATCCTGCAGAACCAGCGTATCCAGCTGCTGCCAGACGGCTTCCCAGTCTTCCTGAATTTCGCCGAAATCCCACGTCGGGATGCCGAGAATCAACACGTCATACTGTGTCATCAGGGAAGGGGAATCATCTTTCAGATTATGCAGCGTCACTAATTCCGGGCCGATGATATCGCGGATCTTCTCCGCTGCCATCTCGGTGTAGCAGGTACTGGAGCCGTAAAAAAGACCTATGTTCATGGCGTAAACATCTCAATTCATGCGGTGATTTTGCGGCTAGTTTATCAGAAAGCCGTCGTCAGCCGCATACTTAAGCTGCTCTGTCAGGTCGCCGGCAAAAACAGCGCCGCCGTTTTTGCCCAGTCGGGCCACTTATTTGGGTATACTGAAGCCGTTTTAACGAGCAAAGAGGGCGATGTGAAAGAGGATCTCGCACGAATCGAACAGTTTCTTGATGCCTTGTGGCTGGAGCGCAATCTGGCGGAAAATACGCTGAGCGCCTACCGTCGGGATCTGACCATGGTCGTGGAATGGCTGCATCATCGCGGATCGTCGCTGGTTAGCGTGAGCGGCGAGGATCTGCAGGCGCTGCTGGCTGAGAGACAAACGGGCGGCTATAAAGCCACCAGTACCGCGCGCCTGTTGAGCGCCGTGCGCCGTTTCTTCCAGCACCTCTATCGGGAGAAAATCCGCCCGGATGACCCCAGCGCGCTGCTGGCGTCGCCGAAGCTGCCGCAGCGGCTGCCGAAAGATCTGAGCGAGGCGCAGGTCGATCGCCTGCTGCAGGCGCCGCTGGTCGATCAGCCTCTGGAATTGCGCGATAAAGCGATGCTTGAGGTGCTGTATGCCACCGGCCTGCGCGTGTCGGAACTGGTGGGTCTGACGATGAGCGACATCAGCCTGCGCCAGGGCGTCCTGCGGGTCGTCGGCAAAGGCAACAAAGAGCGGCTGGTTCCGCTTGGCGAAGAGGCGGTGCTGTGGGTTGAGAACTACCTGGAGTACGGGCGCCCCTGGCTGCTGAACGGCGTGGCATCCGATGTGCTTTTCCCCAGCCAGCGCGCGCAGCAAATGACGCGCCAGACCTTCTGGCATCGGATTAAGCACTATGCCGTGCTGGCCGGGATAGATAGCGCGAAGCTCTCCCCGCACGTTTTACGCCATGCGTTTGCCACGCATTTACTCAACCATGGCGCAGACTTACGCGTGGTACAGATGCTGTTGGGACACAGCGATCTCTCTACGACGCAGATCTACACCCATGTTGCGACCGAGCGTCTGAGACAACTTCATCAACAGCACCACCCGCGGGCGTGAGTGCTGAATAAAAGGACTGAGTATGAAAAAAGGTTTATTGATGTTTACGCTGCTGGCGGCGACGCTGTCCGGTGCGGCCCATGCGGATAACGCGGCTATCAAACGGTCGCTGGCAAAACTGGGCGTACAGAGTACGGATATTCAACCTTCGCCGGTTGCCGGAATGAGCACCGTACTGACCGACAGCGGCGTGCTGTATGTGACCGATGACGGTAAACACGTCATCCAGGGGCCGATGTACGACGTCGGCGGCCCACAGCCGGTAAACGTCACCAACGCGCTGCTGGTGGGCAAGCTGAATGCGCTGGAAAAAGAGATGATTATCTATAAAGCGCCGCAGGAAAAACACGTTATCACCGTTTTCACCGACATTACCTGCGGCTACTGCCACAAGCTGCACGAAGAGATGAGCGACTACAACGCGCTGGGGATTACCGTTCGCTACCTGGCCTTCCCGCGCCAGGGGCTGCAAAGCCAGACCGCGCAGGATATGAAAGCTATCTGGTGCGCCAAAGATCGTAACAAAGCGCTGGATGATGCGATGAGCGGTAAAGGCATCCAGCCGGCGAGCTGCCCGGTTGATATCAGCAAACACTACACGCTTGGCGTGCAGTTTGGCGTCAATGGAACGCCGGCGATGGTGCTGAGCAACGGCTACGTGCTTCCGGGTTATCAGGGGCCGAAAGAGCTGAAAGCCTTCCTTGATGAGCATCAAAAACAGACAAGCGGTAAATAATTCGCGTGAAACAACAGATACAACTACGCCGCCGTGAGGTGGTTGAAGGGGCTGAACTCCCCGCCGACCTGTCGCCGCTGCTGCAGCGGCTGTACGCCAGCCGCGGCGTCCTGCATGCGCAGGAGCTGGAGCGCAGCGTCAAAGGCATGTTGCCGTGGACGCAACTGACCGGCATCGAACAAGCCGTGGAGATGCTCTACGGCGCATTCAGGCAACAGCGGCACATTGTTGTGGTCGGTGATTTTGACGCCGATGGCGCGACCAGCACCGCGCTGAGCGTGCTGGCAATGCGCGCGCTCGGCTACAGTAATGTCTCTTATCTGGTACCCAATCGCTTTGAAGATGGCTACGGGTTAAGTCCCGAGGTGGTCGATCAGGCCCACGCCCGCGGTGCGCAGATGATTATGACCGTGGATAACGGTATCTCGTCGCATAGCGGCGTCGATCATGCTCATGCGCTGGGTATTCCGGTGGTGGTGACCGATCACCACCTGCCGGGTGAGACGCTGCCGGCGGCGGAGGCTATCGTCAACCCGAACCTGCGCGACTGCGATTTCCCTTCGAAATCGCTGGCCGGCGTCGGGGTGGCGTTCTATTTGATGTTGGCGCTGCGCACCTTCCTGCGTGATAAAAACTGGTTTGCAGAGCGGGGCATCGCGCCGCCGAATCTCGCCGAACTGCTGGATCTGGTCGCGCTCGGGACGGTGGCTGACGTCGTGCCGCTCGATGCTAATAACCGCATTCTCACCTGGCAGGGGCTGAGCCGTATCCGTGCTGGTAAGTGCCGTCCGGGGATCAAAGCGCTGCTGGAGATTGCCAACCGCGATCCGCAAAAACTGGCGGCCAGCGACCTGGGGTTTGCCCTGGGACCGCGGCTGAATGCGGCAGGCCGGCTGGATGATATGTCGGTCGGCGTGGCGCTGCTGTTGTGCGATAACGTCGGCGAAGCGCGGATGCTGGCCAATGAACTGGATGCGCTGAACCAGACGCGCAAAGAGATTGAGCAAGGGATGCAGGCGGAAGCGCTGACGCTGTGCCAGCAGCTTGAACGCAGCGGCGACACGCTGCCCGGCGGGCTGGCGATGTATCATCCGCAGTGGCACCAGGGGGTGGTCGGGATTCTGGCGTCGCGGATTAAAGAGCGCTTCCATCGCCCGGTCATTGCCTTCGCCCCAACCGGCGACGGGCTGTTAAAAGGCTCCGGGCGCTCTATCCAGGGGTTGCATATGCGCGATGCGCTTGAACGTCTTGATACGCTGCATCCGGGGCTCATTCTTAAGTTCGGCGGCCACGCGATGGCGGCGGGACTGTCGCTGGAAGAGGCGCGCTTTGAGGAGTTTCAGCAGCGTTTCGGCGACCTGGTCACCGAATGGCTGGATCCGGCGCTGTTGCAGGGGGAAGTGGTCTCTGACGGTCCGCTGGATGCGGCCGAGATGAGCATGGAGGTCGCGCATCTGCTCCGTGAAGCGGGGCCCTGGGGACAGATGTTCCCGGAGCCGCTGTTTGACGGTCGTTTCCGTCTGCTACAGCAGCGCCTGGTGGGCGAGCGGCATCTCAAGGTGATGGTCGAGCCGGTTGGCGGCGGCCCGCTGCTGGACGGGATTGCCTTCAACGTTGATACTTCGATTTGGCCGGATAACGGCGTGCGCGAAGTCACCCTGGCCTATAAGCTCGATATTAATGAGTTCCGCGGCAATCGCAGCCTGCAGCTTATCATCGACCATCTCTGGCCGGTCTGACGAAAAAGTCGGCAACAAACAGGCTGACGGAAGGCCGAAGTGTCTATAAAAGAGAGCGGGGATCCGGTACAATTCCGCTCTTATCACCGCATTTTGACCAATCCATTAAAAGAAAATCGATCATGTTTGAAATAAATCCGGTAAAAAACCGCATTCAGGACCTCACGGAGCGCTCCGACGTTCTTAGGGGGTATCTTTGACTACGATGCCAAGAAAGAGCGTCTGGAAGAAGTAAACGCCGAGCTGGAGCAGCCGGACGTGTGGAACGAACCCGAGCGCGCACAGGCGCTGGGTAAAGAGCGTTCTTCACTGGAAGCCATCGTTGACACGTTGGATCAAATGTCTCAGGGGCTGGAAGATGTTTCCGGACTGCTGGAGCTGGCTGTCGAAGCCGACGACGAAGAGACCTTCAACGAAGCCATTGCCGAACTTGACGTGCTGGAAGAGAAACTGGCGCAGCTTGAGTTCCGTCGCATGTTCTCCGGCGAGTACGACAGCGCCGATTGCTATCTCGATATTCAGGCCGGTTCCGGCGGTACGGAAGCGCAGGACTGGGCCAGCATGCTGACGCGTATGTATCTGCGCTGGGCCGAAGCGCGTGGCTTCAAGACCGAAATTATTGAAGAGTCTGAAGGCGAAGTGGCGGGCATTAAGTCCGTGACCATCAAGATTATCGGCGATTACGCCTACGGCTGGCTGCGTACCGAAACCGGCGTCCACCGCCTGGTGCGTAAGAGCCCGTTCGATTCCGGCGGCCGCCGCCACACCTCCTTCAGCTCCGCGTTCGTCTATCCGGAAGTGGATGAAGACATTGATATCGAAATCAACCCGGCGGACCTGCGCATTGACGTTTATCGCGCCTCCGGCGCGGGTGGTCAGCACGTTAACCGTACGGAATCCGCGGTGCGTATCACCCACATTCCGACCGGCTTAGTGACGCAGTGCCAGAACGACCGTTCGCAGCACAAGAACAAAGACCAGGCCATGAAGCAGATGAAAGCCAAGCTTTATGAGCTGGAAATGCAGAAGAAAAATGCCGAGAAGCAGGCGATGGAAGATACCAAATCCGACATCGGCTGGGGCAGCCAGATCCGTTCTTACGTGCTGGATGACTCCCGCATTAAAGATCTGCGCACCGGGGTGGAAACCCGCAATACTCAGGCCGTGCTGGACGGCAGCCTGGATCAATTTATCGAAGCAAGTTTGAAAGCAGGGTTATGAGGAACCAACATGTCTGAACAACAAGCACAGGGCGCTGACGCGGCAATTGACCTTAATAATGAACTGAAAGCCCGTCGTGAAAAGCTGGCTCAGCTTCGTGAGCAGGGTATTCCGTTCCCGAACGATTTCCGTCGTGACCATACCTCTGACCAACTGCACGCTGACTTCGATGCGAAAGAAAACGAAGAGCTGGAGGCACTGAACGTTGAAGTCTCCGTTGCTGGCCGTATGATGACCCGCCGGATTATGGGTAAAGCCTCTTTCGTCACTTTGCAGGACGTCGGCGGCCGCATTCAGCTGTACGTCGCGCGTGACGATCTGCCGGAAGGCGTCTACAACGAGCAGTTCAAAAAATGGGACCTCGGCGATATCATCGCGGCGCGCGGTAAGCTGTTCAAAACCAAAACCGGCGAGCTCTCTATTCACTGCAGCGAACTGCGTCTGCTGACCAAAGCCCTGCGCCCGCTGCCGGACAAATTCCACGGTCTGCAGGATCAGGAAGCGCGCTACCGTCAGCGCTATCTGGACCTGATCTCTAACGACGAATCCCGTAAGACCTTTAAGATTCGCTCCCGGATTCTGGCCGGTATCCGCCAGTTCATGGTGGGGCGCGACTTTATGGAAGTGGAAACCCCAATGATGCAGGTGATCCCCGGCGGTGCGTCTGCCCGTCCGTTCATCACCCATCACAACGCGCTGGATATGGACATGTACCTGCGTATCGCGCCGGAACTGTACCTGAAGCGTCTGGTTGTGGGCGGCTTCGAACGCGTGTTCGAAATCAACCGTAACTTCCGTAACGAAGGCATCTCCGTGCGTCACAACCCAGAGTTCACCATGATGGAACTCTACATGGCGTACGCGGACTATAAAGATCTGATCGAGCTGACCGAATCCCTGTTCCGCACCCTGGCGCAGGATATTCTGGGCAACACCGCGGTGCCTTATGGCGATCAGACCTTCGACTTCGGCAAGCCGTTTGAAAAACTGACCATGCGTGAAGCTATCAAGAAATACCGTCCGCAAACCGAGATGGCGGATCTGGATAACTTCGATTCTGCGAAGGCGATTGCAGAGTCCATCGGCATTCACGTTGAGAAGAGCTGGGGTCTGGGCCGTATCGTGACGGAGATCTTTGAAGAAGTGGCGGAAGCGCACCTGATTCAGCCGACCTTTATCACCGAATACCCGGCCGAAGTCTCTCCGCTGGCGCGTCGTAATGACCAGAACCCGGAAATCACCGACCGCTTTGAGTTCTTTATCGGCGGCCGTGAAATCGGTAACGGCTTCAGCGAGCTGAACGACGCCGAAGACCAGGCGCAGCGCTTCCAGGACCAGGTGAATGCGAAAGCCGCTGGTGACGATGAAGCCATGTTCTACGATGAAGACTACGTGACCGCGCTGGAACATGGTCTGCCGCCGACCGCAGGTCTGGGTATCGGTATTGACCGTATGGTAATGCTGTTTACCAACAGTCACACCATCCGCGACGTCATCCTGTTCCCGGCGATGCGTCCGGTTAAATAAGACCGACCGCCCAAAGCGCAACCCCGGCAATGCCGGGGTTTTTTGTTTGTGCCTCAGCCACCCGCTGCACGAGTCGAGAGAGGGGGCGGACAGGCGGCGAAAAAACCGCTATCCGGCATTACGGCTAATAGCGCAGCTGCGCGACATAGTTTCTTAACGCTTGTCGGGCGTTATCATCAGCCGCTTCGAGCACCATCCACGGGCTGTAGGCCCACGGCGTGAGCGCCAACGACTGCAGTAAATCCTCCAGCTCACACCATTGATAGTCCATAACCTCGTCGCTATTGGCCTGCAGCGGACTGATAATCCGTGCGGCGTAAACCGGGCAGACTTCGTTTTCGACAATCCCGTTTGGGGCCACCGCCCGGTAACGAAACGCCGGATGAACGGGGGTGATGTTGGCAATGTTAACGCCGAGTTCAAAACGGCTGCGCCGCGTCACGGCCTGGTCAAACGTCTCTCCGCTCTGAGGATGTCCGCAGACGGAGTTGGTCCAGACGCCGGGCCAGGCTTTTTTGCCCAGTGAACGACGCGTCACCAGTAGCTGGCCATGGTCATTAAACAACCAGCAGGAAAAGGCGAGGTGCAAAGGGGTATTGAGGGTATGGGCGGCATATTTTTCCAGCCTGCCAACAGGCTTATCTTGCTCATCGAGCAAAATGACATGTTCCCCGGTCATGACAACTCCTGATAATAAAAGTGACCCGGCATACACTCGCCTGGTCACGTACTCGCCACTAGGGTAGCCGATAACCGCGTGAAAGGCATTACCAAAACACGCTGTCGGCACTGCTGAGGGGGGATACCCGAATCCGCCAACACAAGCGTATCGATTGGGGATCTGCCTGCGGGCTGGTATGATAGTCGTCCGTTGTGAAGAGATGAGAGCTGTGCTGAGTGCAGGACGCCTGATGAGAAAACGCTTTTTTATCATGATGATGTTGGTCAGCAGCCTGGTGATTGCAGGGTGTTCCAGTTCATCTGATTCCGGTTCCGTCTACACCGTTAAACGCGGCGATACCTTGTACCGTATTTCCCGGACGACCGGTACCAGCATTAACGATCTGGCCCGACTGAATAATATCTCCCCACCGTATACCATTGAGGTTGGACAGCGTCTGAAGCTGAATCCGGGTTCGGGTACCACAAAGGGTGGCTCATCCGCGAAGAGTCGCGCCGGTACGCGCACCGCGGCCAGTAAGCCGCCGGCGACGCTGCCGCCGGTCTCCTGGCCACCGGTGGGGCAACGCTGCTGGCGCTGGCCGACCAGCGGTAAAGTTATTCTGCCTTATTCATCAAATGATGGCGGTAATAAGGGGATTGATATTGCCGGCACGCGCGGCCAGCCGGTCTACGCGGCAGGGGCGGGTAAAGTGGTGTACGTCGGTAATCAGCTCCGCGGCTACGGTAATCTGATCATGATTAAACACGGTGAGGATTACATCAGCGCCTATGCCCATAATGACAAAATGATGGTCAATAACGGTCAGAATGTGAAGATTGGCCAGCAGATAGCCACAATGGGAAGTAGCGACGCCGATTCTGTGCGCCTGCATTTCCAGATTCGCTACCGGGCGACGGCCATCGATCCACAGCGCTATTTACCGCCGCAGGGCAGTAAACCTAAGTGCTAAGAGGTTATTTTATCAGCAGTTAGCAAGATTCAGTCTTGTAAGACGGTGCGTAAGGTCTATAATGGCCCTCGCACCTCAAAGCGGGCGTAGTTCAATGGTAGAACGAGAGCTTCCCAAGCTCTATACGAGGGTTCGATTCCCTTCGCCCGCTCCAGATCTCTCCGCCTGACGGAGAAGCCTTAAAACCTTTCTCTATCAGTAACTTAAATAACCTTCTGTTTTGTCTCCTGTGGGCTCTACCATTGTGATCCGTCCTTAGCCACTGTCACGCTAAGTTATAGGGTGAGATGACAGTAAAACTCAGCTTTGGCGGCAGTCGCATCCTCATACAGCCCAAAGAAAACGCCTTAAGTATTTTTCTGTAGGAAATAAAAAGGCCCTTCCGAGCCTTTTTACATAAAAATTATCCGTAATTCATTGATATTGTTGTTTATTACTTATATTTCCGCACTCAACGCAATAAGGTAACGTTGTGTGCATGGAAATAACGGTACTATCCAGATACATCACAGGTACGCATAGTCAGTTCTGTTTTAAAGACAACTTTATACAACCGGCTTTCTATGTTTATACGAGTCAGGTTTTTTCCAGAGTGCTTCCAGTTCCTCCAGAGTTTTACCCTTAGTTTCTGGGACGAATTTCCACATGAACAGCGCGGCCAGAATCCCCATAACACCATAAACCCAGTATGCGAATCCGTTGTTGAAATGAGTTTGCAGGTAGGTGGACTTCGCCATCATCGGGAATGTCCAGCTTACGAAATAGTTTGCGATCCATTGTGCAGCTACCGCAATAGCCAGTGCCTTTGAGCGAATACGGTTCGGGAAAATTTCCGCCAGCAGAACCCAACAGACTGGCCCCCAGCTCACCGCAAACATGGCAACATACAGCAGCATAGCGAAGAGTGCGACACCGCCAGCCCAGTGAGCATAGAACGCCGTACCCAGCAGCAACATCCCGAAAGCCATCCCCAGCGCTCCGATGATCTGCAGTGGCTTACGCCCAAATTTATCCACAGTCATAATAGCAATCACCGTAAACAGCAGATTGATAATGCCAACAATGATTGTTTGCAGCAACGCTGTATCCTGGCTTGAACCAATTTCTTTAAAAACTTCTGGCGCATAATACAGCACCACATTGATCCCCACGAACTGCTGGAATACCGACAGCATCACGCCAATTACAACAATGGCAATACCAAAGGAAAAGAGAGGGGCCGATTGTACGGTATCGACGCTTACTGATTTCACCACATTCTTAAATTCAGCCTGACCCGCAACTTTACCCAACAGTTTTTCCAGAATAGCGGACGCCTGAGCATTCTGACCACGGGTTGCCAGCCAGCGTGGACTTTCCGGTACGGTAAATAACAGCGCAAAGAAGATCAGTGAAGGTATTGCCCCGGAAAGGAACATATAACGCCAACCCATAGTATCCAGCCACTCCTGCGTACCGCTGCGGGCAATGAAATAGTTAACACAGTAAACCAATAGCTGACCAAATATAATAGCAAACTGGTTAAAAGAAACGAGCCTGCCGCGTATGTTAGCTGGTGCTATCTCCGCAATATACATCGGTGAAATCATCGAGGCTATCCCAACCCCAATACCGCCGATAATACGATAAATAACAAACGTACTTACATAGTCACTCAGATAAGTTGGTACGCCTGCCGTACTATCGATCGCGTGATGCCCTATTTCCGGAAATGATGACCCCAGTGCGGAAATAAAAAATAAAAGACCAGCAACCATTAATGATCTTTTTCGGCCAAACTTACTGCTTAATATTCCGGCCAGCCCACCACCAATAATACAACCAATTAATGCACTGGCAACACAAAAACCTAACAATGAGTTAGCGGCCCCTTCAGCTAAATCCCGGGGTACAACAAAAACATTGTTAAGCGATCCGACTGTGCCAGAAATTACTGCCGTATCATAGCCAAACAGCAGTCCTCCGAGGGTGGCGACTAACGTGACACCCAGCGTGTACGAGTTCATTTTTGTGCTCATATTTAATCCTGTAGGGCGGAAAGATCTCAGCCAAATAAATCTATTTGTGGTTCAGAGCATTAACGGATAATCCGCTGATATTTATCAGCGGATTATCCTGTTTTATAAAGCTGGATTAACTGAAAATATAAGCGTTAACGAGATTTTCCATTGCTTCCTGATGACCGCTGGTGTGTTGCGGACGGAAGTTTTCTGTTTCGGCAAATTCCGCCAGTTGGGACAGACTCATATCACCAGAAAGGATTTTTTGTCCCAGTTCCTGATTCCATCCGGCATAGCGGGCGATGACAGACTGCTCAAGCGCGCCATCCTGGAGCATTCGGGCCGCGATTTTCAGAGATAAAGCCATGGTGTCCATCGCGCCAATATGGCCGAGGAACAGATCGTATTTATCTGTGCTTTGACGACGGACTTTAGCGTCAAAGTTCAGTCCACCGGTGGTGAATCCTCCCGCTTTCAGTATTTCATACATGACCAGTGCATTTTCTTCGACGCTATTCGGGAACTGGTCAGTATCCCATCCCAGTTGAGGATCGCCACGGTTAGCATCAACAGAACCAAATATCCCCAGCGCAATGGCAGAGGCAATTTCGTGGTGGAAGGAATGCCCGGCAAGTGTGGCATGATTGGCCTCAATATTTACCCGGATTTCATCCTCCAGCCCGAATTGTTTCAGGAACCCGTAAACCGTCGCCACATCGTAATCATATTGATGTTTGGTTGGTTCCTGAGGTTTGGGCTCAATCAGTAGTGTCCCGGTAAAACCCGTTTTATATTTATGCTCAACAACCATTTGCATAAAACGACCAATCTGCTCACGCTCCTGGCGTAAGTTTGTGTTCAGTAGGCTTTCATAGCCCTCACGGCCTCCCCACAGCACATAGTTTTCACCGCCAAGTCGTTTTGTAGCATCCATCGCATGAGCAACCTGAGTCGCAGCGACCGCAAACACTTCAGGATTTGGATTTGTTGCCGCACCTGCCGCATAGCGTGGGTTAGAGAATGCGTTAGCCGTTCCCCAAAGCAACTTCAGGCCCGTTTCTTCCTGTTTCTGGGCCAGAATATCTGTCATGACCGCCAGGTTCTGGCGATATTCGCTGAGACTATTGCCCTCTGGTGAAACATCCGTATCATGGAAGCAATAAAAAGGCACATTCAATTTTTTGAAGAATTCAAAGGCGACATCGGCTTTTAATTTCGCCATTTCCAGCGCATTACCAGGCTTCTGCCAGGGGCGGTCGAATGCCCCCAGACCAAACATATCCTGCCCATTCCAGCAGAAATTATGCCAGTAGCAGGCAGCAAAGCGCAGATGATCTCTCATACTTTTACCGAGGATGATCTCATCCGGATTGTAATGACGGAAAGCAAGAGGATTATATTTTCCAGTACCTTCGAATTTAATTTGTTCAACTTCAGGGAAATATGACATTGGTTAGTCTCCAGTTCAGTTTTGATATCCCTGATATAGACACCTCTCACTTTATCATACAATTGAGTTTTTTCGCATCTCGATTATAAAAATGAGTTACCGTGATATTCGTCACATTTCCTCTGATTTAAATATATTCGTTAATTAAGATTAAATACGTATTGACCACATCCTGTCATTAATTTAATTAAGTGGATTGAGTGTTAATCTCATCCGCTGACTGTTTTTTTATGTAACAAAATATATTAATCATGGCTGTTTTATTAAATCATAAGAAATAGCCAGCGTGAAAGCTGGCTACGCTTTTAGAATGGTGAGGCATTCAGGTAGATTGTGGTTGAGTAGCTCGCCCCATTAGTGAAGCGATATATGTTGCCTTTCACGTTCAGGTGAATAGCGCCATCACTTATGTCTACCTTTGCGCTTGCGTCAGATGTTGATAAAAAGGCGTGATACTTATCTCCCACACCTTTCAGGAAAGCGTCTTTGCTAACTTCTGGAGGGACTAAATAAAACTGTTACACAAATTTTGTCGTAGCACCGCGCTGCCCTCTGTAATGTATAGTGACACCTTAGAATTGATTTTCTCAACCTTATAAACAGTCTGAATGACTGGAGAGTTGAGCGCTTTATACACACCGTAGCAAGCCACGATACCCATCAGTACCGCAACCCACCTAAAAATCCGAACGTTTCGCATCGTCTATACCTGCCCTGATCCAGGTTTGATCCTGAGGGTCATCACCATATGAATTAGGGCCCGGATAATCTGCAAACTCAGCTCTGCTTGTACCTGCGAGAATTTGCGCTGCACCTGCACCACGTAGCAAGATCTGAGCCGGGATGCCCGCTGCTGCTCCAACCGCACCATAGTTAAAGTTACTAAAGGCGGCGTATTGGCTGCCACGCTGTTTGTAGTCCCACGGTCCATGATTCCTTACCTGATAGTAAAACCAAACATAGGTCAGGGCTGACGGGCCACGGTGAAAACGAGCCATCATCATGTTATTGACGACACTCACACCGGGCGGGGTGATACATACGGTGGGTGAGGGTTGGCTGCTAATGTTGGATACCTCATGCTTGCGCTCGTTCATTCCAGCTATCGGTGAACATATGTTGCCGTCGCAGTGCTTCCTGGTGATCTTCTCATAGCGGAACTCGACACACTCAAGGTGGTTATGCTTCTCCTTGCTTGCGTCTTTGGTATCGTGCATCACTGGAGAAATGCCGACAATTTTCACACCTTCTAATAGCATGTTGAAGTATTCCGCTTCCTGTCCTGCGTCGTTGATCTTGTACCATTTGAACTCAGCAGACTTTAGCGTTTGACCAGTGGCAACGGCTTTGTAGAGATAAGGAGAGGAGCTATCAAATTCCTTTTGGATAATCAGCGCTGGGTCAGTTGGGATGTTTAAGCTGTGGGAGAATCCATTGATCTCAATGCTGCCGTCACGGTCCTGGACGTCGACAGAACCCTTAATGTCTGCGCCGCCGTCATCTTTAAGCCATAGGTAAGCTGGAATAGCCATTTTTCCTTTTCCTCATATTGTTATAAAAATCCTTATAAAAAGTGTACCTTTTTTGTGGGGTGGGCAGTAAATGATCAAATGTAAGAAAAACATTAAGTTAGCGTGTGATCTGTCCCCAGCATTAGATACAACGGTCAATCAGGAATATCTGAACTCTGATTCTGTCCTCTGAGGAGAGGACCATGTACAAGGTCCGGTTTACCAAAACCACGGCTCTTCTCGACAAATCGCCATCTGAAACCCGGGTACAGTAAGGGCGATGTTGCCCATTCCGGAAACTTATTTTGCCCCGCGGGAGCCCGTTATCATGTTCAGCCATATGCGAATTGCCCGACCCGTCACCAACCTTGAACGTACCTGCGCCCTCTATACTCAAGGGCTGGAGCTCATGCGAATCGCGGACTTCGTCAATCATGCCGGCTTTAGCGGGGTCATGGTGGGCCGTCCGGAGCTGGCCTGGCATATCGAGTTCACCCACTGTCACGAACATCCGCGACACCCTGCGCCGACCGATGAAGACCTGCTCGTGCTGTATTACCCCGATAAAGCAGACTGGCAGCGGGCGTGCGCCAGGATGACGGCGGCGGGTTTTCGGGCGCTGAGTTCGTTTAACCCTTACTGGGATATCAATGGCAACACCTTCGTCGATGATGACGGCTATCGGGTGGTGCTTCAGAACCGGGAATGGCCATAGACTGGAGGCCCGGGACAGAACGGCGGTTCAGCGTGGCCCTGTCCGCTGGCAAGGGCGGGCAGAACCCAATGCGCGGAGTACGGTATTTGTTATTCTGCACCGCGTCAGGTTATTGAAGAGATTGAGAAATGGAGTCGTTTATAGCCGTCGCCTGCGTCATATGGCTTCTGTCCGGCTCGCCGCCGTTGGCGTACGCGAGCATCACGCGGTGACTAAATCATCAAGAGCGTGATTTATCGAGACTTTCCCCTGTCGTGAAGACCAACCTCGTATTTACCCTACTTTTTATCGCGTTTTATCCGCGACGCATGCTATCCATGAGTATGAATGCATAGTTTATTAACTTGTTGTTTATAAACAAATAATCCTATGCATTATTATCATTTGAGATGTCAATCACATTTTGTTGTCAGCCAACTTTAAATCTATAAAAGTAGACGTTTGTCGACTTTTCATCTAAAAGATGGGGGTAAGGGGCTAGACAAAACCAGATACTGGTTATCAAATAGTTAAAAAACATCATGCCCCATGTAAATGATTGGCCAGTGTAAAAATGGCTAACACACTTTCCGCGGTCTCTCTGTGCTGCGGTGCACCTTATCTGGAGAAGTTATGCATTCCTCTGTGAATAAAAATGAAAGCCGGACCTTCTTTGGTCATCCTTATCCGCTGGGTTCGTTGTTCTTTACCGAAATGTGGGAGCGATTCTCGTTTTACGGCATTCGTCCCCTGTTGATTCTGTTTATGGCCGCCACGGTTTACGACGGCGGAATGGGGCTGGCGCGTGAAAATGCCTCGGCGATCGTCGGTATCTTCGCCGGCAGTATGTACCTCGCGGCATTGCCGGGCGGCTGGCTGGCGGATAACTGGCTGGGCCAGCAAAAGGCGGTCTGGTACGGGTCGATTCTCATCGCGTTGGGTCATCTGTCGATTGCCCTGTCAGCGGTGCTGGGCGACAACCTGTTCTTTATCGGGCTGATGTTCATCGTGCTGGGATCGGGTCTGTTCAAAACCTGTATCTCGGTTATGGTTGGCACGCTGTACAAGAAGGGAGATGCGCGTCGTGACGGTGGATTCTCACTTTTCTACATGGGCATCAACATGGGGTCGTTCATCGCGCCGCTGATTTCCGGCTGGTTGATTAAATCACACGGCTGGCACTGGGGCTTTGGCATCGGCGGCATCGGGATGCTGGTGGCGCTGGTTATCTTCCGGGTCTTCGCGGTACCGGCGATGAAGCGTTACGACAGCGAAGTGGGCCTCGATTCAACCTGGAACAGTCCGGTGGCGAAGAAGAACGGCGTGGGCGCCTGGCTGCTGGCGCTGGCCGTGGGCGCCGCGGTGATTATCACGCTGATTGCGCAGGGCGTGATTGTGGTTAACCCTGTTGCCGTTGCCAGCATGCTGGTATACGTGATTGCCGCTTCGGTCGTTCTCTATTTTATCTATCTGTTTGCCTTCGCCGGACTGAGTCGCAAAGAGCGCGCCCGTCTGCTGGTGTGCTTTATTCTGCTGGTTTCCGCCGCCTTCTTCTGGTCAGCATTTGAACAGAAGCCGACCTCCTTCAACCTGTTCGCCAATGATTATACCAACCGTATGATCGGCAGCTTTGAGATCCCGGCGGTCTGGTTCCAGTCAATCAACGCGCTGTTTATTATTCTGCTGGCGCCGGTATTTAGCTGGGCATGGCCGGCGATGGCGCGTAATGGCGTCCGCCCGAGCAGCATCAGCAAATTCGTCATCGGCATTCTCTGCGCCGCAGCGGGCTTTGGCCTGATGATGCTGGCGGCACAGAACGTGCTGAACAACGGTGGGACCGGCGTATCACCATTCTGGCTGGTAGGCAGTATTCTGATGCTGACGCTGGGCGAGCTGTGCCTGAGCCCGATTGGCCTGGCGACCATGACGCTGCTGGCGCCGGAAAGAATGCGCGGCCAGATGATGGGGCTGTGGTTCTGCGCCAGTGCGCTGGGTAACCTGGCGGCTGGCCTGATCGGCGGCCATGTGAAGGCCGACCAGTTGGATATGCTGCCGGACCTCTTCGCGCGTTGTTCGATTGCGCTGCTGATCTGCGCCGCCGTGCTTTGCGTGCTGATCGTACCGGTGCGTCGGATGCTGGAAAACACCCAGGACAAAGCCGCACAGAAACCGCTGACCCAAGCCTGATGGCAACGGAAAGCGACACTCTGCAGGCTGGCGCGTGATGCGCCAGCTTTTTTTTCGCCTGCAGTTTAACGGCAAATAGCCATCAGCCAGCGCGAGGAGGCACGCGCTCAGGGGAGGTCTGCGGGTGTGTAAGAAGAAGAGGGCGGGAAAACGGGCCGTCTGTCTGAGACGACCCGCAGCGGGCATTAACGATAAACAATCCCGCCATCGATCAGGATCGACTGGCCGGTAACATAGTCGGAATCCGGGCCTGCCAGATAAGAGACCAGGCTCGCCACATCGTCCGGCGTTTCCGCACGGCCGAGTGCAATCCCTTCAACATATTTTTTATAGGTCTCGCCGACCGGCGCACCGGTAATTTCGGCAAAACGCTTATCGATTTCGGTCCACATGCCGGTCCCCACAATCCCCGGACAGTAGGCGTTTACGGTGATCCCACGGCTGGCGTACTCTTTCGCCGCCGCCTGGGTCAGGGCGCGAACGGCAAATTTAGTGGCGGAATAGATCCCCAGCAGAGCAAAACCGTCGTGGCCGGCAATGGAGCAGGCGTTGATAATTTTGCCGTTTTGCTTACGGTCGATGAATTTTTTCGCCGCGGCCTGGATGCCCCATAGCGTCCCCTGAACGTTGATACGCATGATGCGATCGACCTCTTCAGGCGTCACGTCGGCGATCGCCTGCACCTGGGCAATCCCCGCGTTGTTGACGATGATATCAAAACCACCCAGCTCTTTTTCCGCCTGGTCAATGGCGGCATACACCTGGTCACGTTCGGCAATATTCGCCACAAAGGTGGCGGCCTTACGACCCAGCGCTTCAACTTCGGCGGCAACCGCCGCAATCCCTTCCGGGTTCACGTCGACGAGCATTAACGACGCACCCTCTTTGGCCAGACGTAAAGCAATACCGCGGCCAATGCCTTGACCGGCACCGGTGACTAAAGCAACTTTATTTTCGATAGCCATTTCTGTACACACCTTGTACTGATTAAGAAACGATGGATGCCTGATGGAGAAAGGTTCGCTGTACGCAGGCGCAGACCTGGCGTATCGCCCATCGGTGGCAAAGGATAAAACTACTTTATAGGTATGGATAAACGTGGCCTACCCCCCGGTTGGGGGGGATAATGGCGTATGCATGGGATGAGGAGGTCATGGCGCTATGGAATTGTTACCCCCGACGGATGACGCATTGAGCGGATTTGTTCATCAAGAACCGTTCCGCCTTGCGCGCACCTTGCCGCTTATTGCGACTCGCTTTACGCCGCCGCGTTCGCCGGGGGTATTGCAGCCGCGCGAACGTCTGCTGCAGCGGCTGGACGCCTCGCTCGCCAGCACGCTGACGCTGGTATGCGCCCCCGCCGGGTTCGGCAAAACCACGCTGCTGGCCCAGTGGTATCAGCATCGACAGCAGCAGGGCGATTCGCTGGCGTGGCTGAGCATTGACGAAGATGACAATACGCCCTTGCTGTTTATGCGCTATCTGCAGGCGGCGCTGCGGCCGCTCTGGCAAGCGGAGAAGGCTCTGCCGGAGGGCGCTCCCGGGGACGACTTCCGGCTGTTTCTCGCCGGGCTCGTCAACCAGCTGCATGATTATCCGGCTCCGCTGTCTCTGATTCTCGATGATTACCAGAATATCGCCCACCCGGAGATTCATGATGGTATGAACTGGCTGCTGAATCACGCGCCGCCGTCTCTGCATCTGATTATTGCCAGTCGCAGCCAGCCGCCCCTGGCGCTGAGTCGTCTGCACATGCAGGATCGGCTGGTGGAGATCGATGATCATGCGCTGCGGTTTAATGTCGCGGAGGCCAGAACCTATTTTTCAACCTCGATCTCCCCGGCGCCGGACCCGCAGGAGATCCCACGCCTGATTGCCCGCACGGAGGGGTGGGTTGCCGGTATGAAAATGGCGGCTTTAGCAAGCGGCAGCGCCCGTTATTGCCCGACCGACGGCAAGCTGAATACCACCTCCCGCGCGCTCTCCCGCTATCTGGAAGAGGTGATCTTTGCGCCATTGCCCGCCGGGGTGTTGGACTTTCTTCTGCGCACCTCAATACTCAACCGCCTGCATCCGTCGCTGTGCGATGCCGTGACCGGGAAACGCAACGGAGAAGCCATGCTGGCGTGGATAGCCCGGCACAATCTGTTTCTCTCCGCCCTTGATACGGACGGGTTCTGGTTCCGTTACCACCCGCTGATGCGTGAAGCGCTGCTGTATCGTCTGCAGCACAGTGCGCAGGTGGATATCCGCGTGCTGCATGAACAGGCCAGCAACTGGTTTGCCGGCCAGCAGCTGTGGGCGGAGGCGATTCGCCATGCGCTGGAAGGCGGAAAAACGGGCGCCGGGCATGCGGAAGCCGGCGTGCAGTCACTGGCGGAAGAGGGCGATATCGAGACGATGGTGCGCTGGATCCGCTATCTGCCGGCCAATCTGGACCCTTCCCGTATCGAGCTGCAAACCAATCTCGCCTGGGCGCTCGCGCACCGCTTTCGCTTTCACGATGCCCGCCAGCTGCTGGACGCCATTGAGTCGCTGGCGGTCGCCAACCGCAGCGAGATTGCCCACAGTTCATGGGTGAAGCTCCGCGTCGTCCGGGCTATCTGCGAAGCCTTCGCCGACAATATTGCCCGGAGCATAGCTATCGTGGAACCGCTGCTGCATGAGGTGCCCTGCGGCGATATCTGGGTGGATGGTCTGGTATGCAATATTCTCAGCTACTGCCATCTGGCGAACGCCCGGCCACAGCAGGCGCTGGATGTCCAGCAGCGGGTATCGGGCGTGCGGGTGGCGAATCGTAATCTGTTCGTGGAGGTCTACCGGGCGTTTGTCATGGCCCAGGGATACCTGCGCCAGGGCAATCTGGCCGAAGCGCAGCGGCAGGCGGAGCGGGCGCTACAGTATGCCGAACAGCAGACCGGTCCTCACTCCAGCAGCGGCGCCACCCTGGCGCCGATTCTGGCCGAAATCGCCTGGGAGCAGGGGGAGGTGCAGCGCATCCCCACTCTGCTGACGCTACGTCTTGAGACGATCGATGACTTTTGCCCGCCGGATGGGTTTAGCCGCTGTTACATCGTGCTGGCGAGGCTGGCGCAACGTCATGGGCAGACGGATGAGATGACATCGCTGCTGCTGCATGCCGAAGGTCTGGCGGTTCAGCGCGGATGGCTGCGGGCGCAGGCGCCGCTGCTGGCTGAGCGTATTGCCAATGCGCTCCACGTCGGCGATAGCGCGGCGGCCGACAGTTTGCTTCTTCGCCTGCAGGGGCTGTCCCCCGGCGCGGAGAAAAATGACGTGGTGAGCGCCTGTTTAACCCTCAGCCACAGCCGGATGCTGATGGCCGGCGGACAACCGCTGGCGGCGGCGCGGCAGCTCGATACGCTGGCCACTGAGCAGGAGCGCGGCGGCGAGTGGCTGTTTGCGGTACGCCTGCGGCTTATGCAGGCCATTGCCCTGTGGCGCGCCGGAGAACAGGAGCGGGCGATAACGCTGGGGATCCCGACGCTGCGTCGCGCCTTTCAGCAGAAGCTGTGGCGCAGCCTGCTCGATGGCGGAGAGGAGATGGCCTCATTGCTGGCGGCAATTCAGCAACGCGGGGGGCACGATGAGGGCTTCAGCGAGGCGCTGGCGCAGTATCTCGCCAGATTCAGCGCGGCCGGAGTCCTGCCGCTGGCCAGCCGTCGGGCGCCCGCGCAGCTTCGCCTGACCGAGCGGGAGCAGCAGACGCTGGGGCTGATCGCCGAAGGCTACTCCAATAAAGAGATCGCCCGGGCCTTAGGAATTACTGCCGAAACCGTGAAATGGCATCTCAAACAGCTGTACGAAAAGCTACAGGTCAATGGTCGGATTCAGGCGTTGAATCGGGCGCGCGAGTGGCAGTTATTCGACTGACGCGCAAGCCGCGCCTCAGCGCGCCTGTTGCCCCAGATTCTCCAGCGCCGGGCCGCGGTAATCCCCGCCTAAGGCCTTAATCAGCGTAATGTCGCTGCTCAACCGCTGCGCCTGGATATCCAGCAGGAGCAGTTGTTGAGCGATGACGGGCCGACGCGCTTCCTGAGCCGCATAGTAGCTGACCAGCCCTCGCTGATAGTGGGCGCTGGCGCTGCGGGAGGTGGCCATGGCGGCCGTCACCTTCAGCTTCTGTAACACCACCTGCTGATTCAGATCGTTCAGCTCGCTGGAGCCGATCGCCACATCGCGCACGGCATCCAGTACCGCCTGGTTGTACTGCTTGATCAGAATATTGCTGGCGGTACGGACCGATTGCAGATTGGCATTCAGTCGGCCGCCGTCGAACAGAGGCAGATACAGGCCCGGCAGCAGGTTGAACTGCTGAAAGGACGATTTAAACAGATCCCCGACGCTCAGGGCGTTGTATCCCCAGAATGCCTTGATATCAAAGTGCGGGTAAAATGCCGCTTTCGCCGCATCGACCTGGCTTAACGATGCCGTGACATAGCCGCGCAGCGCCTGGAGGTCCGGGCGGCGGGCCAGCAGTTCAAAGGAGAGCGAGTCGGGCAGCGTCTCCTGTAGCGTCGGCAGCGGGACCGGGTGGATCTCCGGCATGCTGTGCGCATCGGCGCCGATCAGCGCCCGCAATGTTTCCCGGTACTGCGTCAACGTCCCGTTTGCCGTAATCACCTGTTGTTGCGCCGCCAGCAGCTCGGCCTGGGCATTGGCGATATCCACGCTATCCTCAACGCCGCGCCGGGTGCGGTGCTCATGCGCCTGCACAGAGAGACGGGCAATCTCTTCCAGTTGATGCAACAAGGCAATCTTCTGGAAGGTGGCCTGCATGGCAAAGTACAGCTGCGCCACGCTGCTGGCGAGATCCAGCTCGATTCCGGCCGTTTCGGCCTGTCGCGCATTTTTCTCGCCAATGGCGGCGGCAACGCGGGCGCGATCGGCTCCCCACAAATCAATATTCAGCGTGGCGCCGACGCCGACGGTATTCAGCGTGTACCACGGACCGTTTTTATCGACCGGCAGTGAGTAAGAGTAGGGCCAGGTGAACTGTTTGTTGGTAACCCGCAGCCGGTTCTGGGCCGCCACGGCGGTGGCCTGGACACCCATTGCCGACTGCGCCAGCTCAACGGTGGACTGCGATTGCGCAATCCGCAGCCGGGCGGCCTGCAGGGTCGGGGAGTTTTGCAGCGCGCGGTTGACCAGCATATTGAGCTGGGCATCGTGATAGCCTTCCCACCATCTGGCCGCTGGCCAGCCGCTGTTGGCGAGGTGAATCACCTGCGCGAGTTCAGCCTGCTGCGGGTTTACGATAGTGACCTGGCCCGGATCGTCCTGAATTAAGGCGCAGCCGGTAACCAGCGTCAGGGCGAAGGCGAGCGGTGAGTAGCGCAGGAAGCGGGCTGCGGTGTCCATTTTTCTCATGACTTATCTGCCTGTCGCGAAAGCGCTGAAGGGGCGGACGACCAGCCTGGCAATGTCGTCAGCAGGGTGACCAGCGGGGGGCCAAAAGGATTGCCGGGGTCGGGCCGAAGCTCGCCGAACGGCATGGGCGTCTGCTGCTGGTCGATATCATCGGCGTAGGTCTCAAGCGACCCGGCGCAGCGGCGCAGAAAGGTATCTCCTGGGGCGGCGTACAGCCGGTAGCCTTCGCTGAAGCGCACGATTTCGAGGGCCTGCGTCCAGGTGGCCTTCACCGGCCAGGTTTTCGCCTCGGGATGCGGGTGGGCATAAGCATTCAGCGGTTCAGCCGCCACCCGATGCATCAGCGTTTCGGCGCGGTTCAGGGCGTGAAACAGCGGGACTAATTTCACCTCGTCGCGACTGGCGCGCAGGTCATTCGCAATCCGCCGGTAGAGGTCGGCCAGCCGCGATTTGAGCTGCGGGGCTTCACTATCCGGCCACAGGTAGAGGTGGACAATCGAAGAGACCAGCACGCCGAGCAAAATACCGATGACGCGATCGCGCAGTTCGGTCAAATTGGTCAGTGGCCCAAACCAGCTGAGAAACGCCAGCGAGAAGGTAAAACCGATCTGAATCCCGGCGTAGGCGATGCGTTCAGACCCCGCGGCTATCCAGGCCGACAGCGCCATCACCGGCAGAGTCATCGCCAGCAGACCGACGAGTGATTCGCTATGCGGCTGAATAAACACGATCATTAGCAGCGCCAGCAGGGTAGCGAGCAGGGCGCCGCCGATGCGCAGCCAGGTCTTCTGCAGCGTCGCGCCGAGCCCCGGCTGAGCGACAATCACGCAACTGAGCATAATTGTGTGGATCCCCTGCCAGTCGGCGGCGGTATAAAAAACGTAGCACAGCAGCGTTGCCAGCAGCGTTTTGAGCGCGAAGTGCAAATAGGCGGGGTTCGACCAGGCGTCAGGCAGCAGCAGGGGCGCTTTTTCCTCTTCCCCCGCCGGTAGCGGCACCGGTTCGCCGCGCGCCAGCTGGTTCAGCGTAGTCGCCATCTCCTGCAAAATAACAGGGTTTGCCGTATCCCGCGCAGTGGCCTCCGGCAGGATTGCCGGGAGCGTGCTGACGTCCAGATTCTGCGCCAGCGTCGAGAGCGCGGTGGCAAGCTGTAGACGCCCGGCGGAAGGGGCCTCTTCCGGCTGAAGCAGCGCGGCCAGGTGATAGCAGTGAAGGGTGGCGGCCATCAGGGATTGCCACGCCTGCGGGCTGTCGGCTATCTCGGGGCTGGAGCGGGTCGCCTGCTTATACAGCGACTGAAGCTCGGCGAACTGTCGGGCAATTTCTTTGAACGTCGGCGCAGAGCTGGCATTCGGTCGGGCGAGAAGCGTCGCCACCTCGCGGAGCAAAACCACCATCCTCGCTTTGAACTGATAGCCGGGAAAAGCCTGCTGAAAACCGGCGTTGACCAACAGCGTGACCACAATGGCGAGGTTGATGGCTACCCACAGCCAGAGCAGCAGGCGCACCAGAATCTCACTTTGGCTGGTCATCGAGGGGAACGTCTGCGCGTAGATAACCACCAGGGCGACCACGAAAAAGGCCATTCCCAGCTTGCCCAGCACCCGCATCAGATAGATGGCGCCGAAAAACAGCACGACCGAGGCGACCAGGCGGATCAGCGGGTAGTCATAAGTCCATTTGATGATCAGCAGCACACCGCCCAGCGCCACGCTGACGGTGAGGAAAAAGACCACGCTCACCAGCTTTATCATCAGCACGTTGGGCTGGCTGACATAAAACACCACGATCAGCGCCACGGCTAAAAAAGGGATCTGCAGGGTCATAAACAGGACGATCAGCACCGCGCAGCTCAGGGTCAGACGCAGGGTGTAGTTTGCCCGTCCCGGCGCGTCGCGGAGTTCGCGGGTGAGAAATGACCAGAGGTTCTGCATAGCGCCTCCTTACTGAGGCTGAAGAACGGCGCTGGCTGAAGCGCCCATGCGGAAGAGTTCGGGGTCAGGATCTTTCACCGCGATCTTCACCGGGAAACGCTGCGACACATGAACCCAGTTGATGCTCTTCTGAATAATCGGCAGGCCTTCAATCACGCTCCCGCCTTCAGGCAGCACGCCGGAGCCGACGGAATCGACCACGCCGGCGAACGATTTATCATGGTTGGTCATGATGGTGACTCTGGCCGCTACGCCGGGGCGGACGTTTTTAAGATCGGTTTCGCGGAAGTTGGCGATGACATACCAGCGATCGTCATCCATTAAGGTAAACACCGGTTTTAACGCCGAGGCGTACTGGCCGACGGTGGTTTTCAGCGCCACCACCACGCCGTTAAATGGCGCCCGGACTTCGGTAAACTCCAGGTGCAGTTCCGCCAGCGCGATCTGCGCCAGAATCCCCGCCCGCTGGGCAACCATGGCGTCAACGCCGGTGACGGCGGCCGAGGCCTGTTTCGCTTGCAGCAGGGTGGCGTCGAGTTCCGCGCGGGCGGCTTTTTCGGCGGTTCGCGCCTGGTCGAGATCTTCTTGCGACGCGAAGCCCTGCGGGACTAACGGCTCAAGACGCGTACGTGACGAGGTGGTCTGTTTAACCAGCGCCTTTGCGCGCTCTACCGCGGCGGCGACGGACTGGGCGTTGTACTCCTGGGCCTTGATTGTGCGCCGGGTCAGCATGATTTGCGCATCCAGGGTGGTCAGCCTCGCCCGGGCATCATCGAGCATCGCCTGATACGGGCGCGGATCGAGACGAAACAGCAGATCGCCTTTTTTCACCCGCTGGTTGTCGCGGATCGGCATCTCCACGATCCGGCCGCTCACCTCCGGCACCACGTCGATGGTATCGGTGTAGACGTAGGCATCGTTGGTTTCCGGCGAGGTCTGAAGCTGCCAGATAACCAGGATAAGCGCCACGATTGCGGCGAGGACGAGGGCCAGCAGAGGCCACTTTTTCCGTAATACGCTTGAGCTGGAGTTTGTCATAGGGGCTTAGTACACAAAGAAAAGGAACCACAGGAGCGTGGCGAACAGGAACATCAGAGCCAGGTAGCTAAATACCAGCGGAGAAAAACGCGATTGCCAGCCTTTGCGGACGATCAGGATATGACAGGGTATGAGTAACAACACGCCGCCCAATAAACAGAAGAACCAGCCAGGAAATGCGGCGCCTAATACCGGAATCGCTGGTGATAATGAACAACCAGAGAGAAAGGAGAACATAAATAATAGCGCCGGGCGGGCCAGCTTCACTCGATAATTCAAAGGATAGTTCCTGAGCACTCATACCATTGTGGTGTGAGTTTAATCGCCCTTTCGGCGAAATAAAAGCGAATGGGGAAATTCGCATGCGCTATTTTAACTGGGTAATCAAGGTCGAGGCTGAGGTTGTAGTGAATATAAAATCGTTTATTTCGCATTAATACAGACAGTTCAGCACAAATATGAGCGGAGGTTTTGGGATATCCTCATAGCTGGTCTGTGCTGGCAGGACTATGCTTAGCTCCTGAACAATAAAAACAACTGAGGCAATGTCATGGATAAGGAATTACTGGAGGCGGGCTACCGCGCATATACCGGAGAGAGGATTGATGTCTACTTCAACACGGACATCTGCCAGCACTCGGGAAACTGCGTTCGCGGTAGCGCAAAACTCTTCAACCTGAAGCGTAAACCGTGGATCATCCCGGATGAAGTGGATGTCGCCACCGTCGTGCGGGTAATCGACACCTGCCCGAGCGGCGCCCTGAAGTATCGCCAGAAATAAGCGAGGAAATGATGGAAATACTGGAAGGTCATAACAAGTTTTACGTCAATGATGCGGCGGGGAATCAGGTGGCGGAAATTGTTTTTGTCCCCACCGGCGAGCATCTCAGCATTATTGAACATACCGATGTCGATGAGAGCCTGAAAGGGCAGGGGGTGGGTAAACAGCTGGTGGCGAAAGTGGTGGAAAAGATGCGCGCAGAGCAGCGTAAAATTATCCCACTCTGTCCCTTCGCTAAACATGAGTTTGATAATACCCGCGAGTACGATGATATCCGGGCCTGAAATAAAGGCACCGGTCTCAGCCGGTGCTCAATTATTGGTGATGAAGGGCGGTTGCATCCGGGATGCCTGTTTTTGCCGCTGATGGCGAATAATAGTCATGCGCCAGCATGGCTCCGGCGTATCGCATAATGTCCATCATCGCTGTCGGCGCGTTTTTGCAATCAGCTCGCGCCTTCATTTTCCAGCTTCTGCCTTTTGCGCAGATGCGGGAAAATGGTCATCCATATCGCGACCACCACCAGCGTGCCAATCCCGCCAAGCGCCGCGGCCGGTACGGCACCGATCCACGCCGCCAGCAGGCCGGATTCAAATTCCCCCAGTTGGTTTGAGGTATTAATGAAGATGGCGTTTACCGCATTCACGCGACCGCGCATATCGTCTGGCGTATCCAGCTGCACCAGCGCGCCGCGAATCACCATGCTCACCATATCAAACCCGCCCAGCGCGGCCAGTGCCAGCAGGGAAAGCCACAGCCGGGCAGAAAGCGCAAACACCAGCGTCGCCAGGCCAAAGCCGGCCACCGAGGCGAACATGATCAGACCCACGTTCTTCTCCAGCTTGTGGCGACTGAGCCAGACGCCCACCAGCAGCGCGCCGACCGATGGCGCACCGCGCAGCATCCCCAGTCCCCAGGGGCCGGTATGGAGAATATCCTGAGCGAAGATCGGTAACAGCGCCGTCGCGCCGCCAAGAAGGACGGCAAACAGATCGAGCGAAATCACCCCCAGCACATCTTTTCGCTCGCGGATAAAATGTACCCCGGCAAACAGGTTCTTGAGGTTCATCGGCAGGCGGGTTTGCGGCGGCCGCTCGTAGCGCAGTTGGCTCACCAGCACAAGAGAGAACAGATAGAACAGCGCGGATACGCCATACACCACGTCCGGACCCGCCACGTACAGCAGACCGCCAAGGGTGGGGCCGATAATCACCGCCGCCTGTCCTCCGACGGAACTGGCCGCCATCGCGCGCGCAAGGATCGGCGGCGGCACCAGCGTCGGCAGCATCGAAGTGATCGCCGGCCACTCCAGCGCTTTTGCCACCGAGATTAAAAAGACCAGCCCCCAGATTTCAATTTTGTCCGCCCAATGCAGTAGCGTCAGGGCGACCAGCCCGAGTAATGCGACCCATTCAATAAACTGCCCAAGCAGCACGATCCGCCGCCGATCGAACTGATCCGCAAGGTGTCCCGCAGGGAGAGCCAGCAGGACCGAGGGTAAGAATTGCATCAGACCGATCATCCCGAGCGCCATCGCGCTATGGGTGATGGCGTAAATTTGCCAGCTAACGGCAACCGAAAACATCTGAAAACCAAATGATGAACAGGTGCGCGCCAGCCAAAAGGTGACGAACGACCTGTGCCGCAGCAGTGAATCTTCCGCTGCGGATACCTGTGAACCCATAGTCTTATCCCATTTAAAGCCAATATTCCGCCCGGCATCATCGTGGCGGTCTGGTGTGAAGTCCGTCAGGGACTTTCATTATTTTTACCACCTGACAAGGTGCGGCATCTTGTGTCTTCGGGCAGTGGCAAGGCGTGCGCTTTGCCACCCGGCGCTTAGCGTAAACTGGTTTAAGTCTATGCCCCTGGTCGCAGGCGTGTTATTTGCGGAGCGAGACGGGCATAGACTGTGCGTGTGGCTGGCTCGTGAGGGCGTTGAGGTGGCTTTTTGCGCGCGGTGGGCTGAGGATATTCAAAAAACCTGCGGCATCATCACTGTGGAAGGTGGCATCGCCAAAGGGTATCCCTGTGATTTAGCCCGGCCTGAATCTCTTTCTCACTTTTCTGCCCGGCTGTCAGCTTCAGACAAGCTCATCGACATTTTAATCCTCAATGCTGCGCAGCGGTTGTCAGGCACATCTGACGGGTATCCTAAAGCAAAAATTATCACTACCGTCAGTTCAGTCCTGATAGGTTCGATTCTGCTGATGCAGGCCTTGCTGCCCGGGCTACGGCGTTCAGAGAGTGCGGATATCGTCGCGATCATCTCTACATGCGGTATGCCGAATTTTACGGATTCCATTACTCATCCCGCTTTTTTCGCCAGTAAACATAAGATTCGCGGGTTTGTAACTAAGTTGTCACAGCAGCTCCCGGAAGAAAATGTACGGGTTACCGGGCTCTACCCAGCGGATTTCGAACTGACGGGATTAGATACCATTATCAGGAGTCAATCGAGAATGGGGGAGCGTCTGATGAACGGGCGGTCGGTCTGGGAGAGGATGCGTTTTGTGCTGGCTCAACCGCGTAGTTGCCATAATAAGTCACATCTACTTCCAGGGCCCAACCCACGAAGCACTGCAATCGTAGTGGGTGAAATCGAACTTCCCGCGCGCGCAGCACTTCAGGCTAAGTACAAGGGATGATCGAATAAAAAAGAGGGTTGACACGTTTACACGTTAAACATCCCCAAGGATTATCAACATGACGCGTATCGTGCCTGCCATCGACCTGGAATTTCTGCTCAGCTCCTTTTCGTTATATGCCAGCCCGGTTGACTACCTTATCAACACGCAGGAAACCACCATTACCCTCTCCTGGCATGCATTTGGCGATATGTCTGAGGCCACTCTGAGAAATGTAACGGGTGATATCTCACTCAATGCCGGAAACGATAGAGACGACAATATCCATGTTGCCATTCCGGTGGCGACGCTGAATGCCTCTAACCGGCTGTTAACCTATCAGATGAAAAGCGCTCTCTTTTTTGACGCTGAACGCTATCCGAACATTACGTTCACCAGTAGTCGGGTGGTGGCTCTGGGGCAGGGCCATTATCGGATTCTGGGCACCCTGGCGGTTAAGAATGTCGCGCGCCCGGTCATTCTGGATGCCTCACTGAACGGGAAAACCGCCGGACCTGGCGGGGCGGAGAACATTTCCCTGGATGCATCAACAACGATTTCACGCTCAGCATTCAACATGGCCAGTTTCGCGGTGTTGGTTGATGACAACGTGACAATCAATATTGCGATTCAGGCCCGCCTGCACCAGGCACGTCTAAACGTGCATTAACTGGCGCGCCTCTTTTGCTATGAAAGCGCCGCCTGCAAGGTGAGCGCGTTTTGCTTCAGTTGGGAAGCGGGGTTACGCACTGCTTTGTCGTACTGTCATACACCTGCCCGCTGGGGCAATCCGGCGTTTTGCTGTCGCTGTTATCCTCCCCGGCGGCAAAAACTGGAGCGATCGCAACATTTTCGTCGTAAGGGAAAACAGCGGCTGCCAGTGCATAACCCGGCACCACTGGCGACGCCGCAAGCCGGACAGAAATCCTGGATTTTTACCTGTTCAGAACACGGAATGAAGCGCGGGAAATCACACAACGCTGGCTGGGTGAATATAACAGTGAGCGACCTTATGAATCCCTGAATAATCTGACGCCGGAAGAGTAGCGGCTGATGGCTGAAAAAGCGGAAATCTCAAAAAGTGCGTGGAACTAAAACAGGTGTGCTTACACCCGCTGCTGCTCATCGATAACTGGCGGACTACTCCCGTTAGTCCCGCTGCGACGGCGAACCCGGTGCCAGGGGTTCTGCCATCAATCCGCAATGGCGGTTTCAATCGGCATCGGGACTGAGGCTTAAATGAGAATCCCGACCCGGATGGTCGGTTTTTTCATGCCGGGCGGAAGTGGAACTCGAGGGCGACTTATCCGGCAATACTGGTAGGGTGGCGTCCTGGTGAAAAGCGCTGAATAAGATCCTCCAGGTTATCGCCAGTGACCGGCGGTGAGATGAGATAGCCCTGGAAACGATCGATTCCCAACGCCTTCAGCATATTGAATTTTTCCAGGCTATCGACCCCCTCAGCAATGCAGCGACTGCCGGAGAGCTGGCAGTAATAGATCAGGCTCTTGATCAGCGCCAGCGCGTGCGGATCCCGCTGCAGATCGTTCACGATACTGATATCCAGCTTGTACTCATTAAAGCGCACGGTGCGGACCGGAAACAGGACGCTGCTGCGTGAAAAGCAGTCGTCGAGCATGATGCGAAAGCCCTGCTGCTGTAAGTGGGTGATCGTGTCGCCCGTTTTACTGTGCAGGTTAAGATCGACAGTTTCGGCAAATTCCAGTACCAGCCTCTCGCCCTGCTGCGGTTCCTGTAACTGCTGACGCGCCGCCTCCATCATCCGGATAATGTTGGCGTTGGTGGCGATGATCGGCGGGATGTTAATCGCGAAATAATAGTCGCCCGGGTATTGATTGATGTTCTGCACGGCCTCCTGCAGGACGAACGCCGTGAGCAGCAGCCAGGCATACTCCGAGTGTATCTGCGGCAAAAACTCGCCGGGCAACAGCACATTGCTATTGCGTCGCCAGCGCGACAGCACCTCGATGCCCTGCAACATCAGGCGACCATCGGTGATGGGCTGAAACACCGGGAAAATTTGCCGACAGTGAATGGCATGGATGAATTCACGTTCAAAAGCGGAGAGCGCGGCGACCGCGCTCGTTTTCTGCCCTTTGGTGTGGCTGCCGGGGAAACGGCTGGCCAGATGGGGATGATGTTCAACCATCTTTTTCAGTCCTGAGCTTCTCTGGGTGTAGAGGGTTTTGTGACTAAGCCCCCGACGTTGCGCCTGATCATTGATGCTGAATCCCCGCAGCCAGTCCAGCGCGGTACTCAGTTCCGGTTTGCTCACGCCGGCGGCTGGCTTAGCGCAGATGACCCTCTCCTGAGACGCCAGCTGCGCCAGCAGGGGATAGCTTTGCCCGCCGTCGGGCCTGAGCAGCTCCGCCAGCTGTCGGCAGGGTAAATCAGAGGCGACGGCCCGTACCCAGGCCAGATGGCGCGGTCTGCCGACCTGGTGTAACAGCGTTTGCCACAGCCAGTTGGCCGGGCTACGGCTGAGGATCAGCATCGGCAGCGGAACGGCGCTGTGTTTCAGCAGCAGCGCCGCCTGCCGCAGGGTAAGCAGCAGCCAGAACGGATCGTCGGGGAGAAAGACCACGATACGCCTGACGGTCACGATGTCGGGGATTAACAGCGCCTCGTGAAGCTGAGGGAACAGGCGCCTGGGCGGCGGCAGGCCGCCGTCGTCGTCCATCATTGCAGACAACCCCTCGCCAGCCATCGCACACGGCGAGAGGATATAGTCTACCGGCGGGGAGGCCTGCGTCGCATTGCCATTACTGGTAGACAAATGTCACCCCGATAATGGACTGCACGTTCCCCGCCGTCACCTGACCCGTGGTTCGCGCATAGGTGGCGGTTAACCCCAGATTGACCGGCGAAGTGCCGACCGTACCCAGCGACACCGTGCTGTTGGCGGGGACGATGCTGCCGTTACGCGTCATCTGCACGCCAATCCCCTGCGCCGCCGACGTCGACGCGGTATTGCGGAAGACCGAACTGGCGGTATCGGCGGTAGCGCCGGAAAGGTAGTAGCCGAGATTCTGGTTTTGCGCGCAGTGGACCGTGACCGGAACAGCCATGGAGCCAGGATAATCCGGCAGCGTCACCGTGACATCGCGGGCGGAAACATCGCAGCCGCCGGTCGGCACCACCACATCATTGTTGGCGTAAATGTTCCAGACAAACTGATAGGAGTCGCCGTTATAGTTGTTGGTCTGGTGGAGAATCAGCACGGCGATCAGGGAGCCGGAGGCGATCGCTATCCCGCCGGCGGTACTGATCGGCGTCAGATAGAGCACGGTTGGCCAGGGTTTATCGGCGGTTGAATTGTAGATAACCCGCGAGGTTTCCGTGGTGGTAGGGAAGGGGTAGGAGGTGCCGTTATACTTTACGGTACCGGAAAAACTCGACAGCACCCCGCCATAGGCGGAGCCTCGCTGCAGGGTCACGTAGTCGGTAATGGTTTGCGGATAGTCGTTATGGCAGAAGATTTGCGTGGAGAGATCGACCACCAGGTTCTGCCCGACGTTCACCGCTGGCGTCAGGTTGACGTAAACGTTCGCGCTGCCGCCGCCGATGGGGATCGTCGCCCCGGTGGCCGTTTTGCAGGCAAAGGACCAGGCATTCACCGACCAGCCCAACAGTAGCAGCGTGGTCAACAGGGTTATCATTTTTTTCATCAACTTACTCTCCTGATTCAGGCGTAGGTGTAGGTGACGCTAATCACCGCCTGAATGGTTCCCTGAGTGGCGCCGCCGTTGACCGTCAATGCTCTGACCTTCAGCGGGAAGCGGGCGGACTGCGTCGAGTCATCCACCTGCACCGATTTAGTGGCGCCATTGTTCAGCGTGGTTCCGCCGTCATCCTGCAGCTCCAGCTGGATATTGCCGGCGGTCCCCTGGTTTTTGTAATACCCGGTGGCGTCCGCCGTACCGCTAAAGCTGGCGGTGACGCGCGAGGTACCGACGGGGCAGTTGCTCAGATCGAGCGCCACGCCGTGCCAGGCCGAAGCGGCGCCCGCCGGGATCAGACTGAAGGTATACAGGTCGCCGAGATCGACGGTGGCGTTTTTCGTGGAAACCGTGCAGGGTCTGGCGACCACTTTGCCGTTAACGGTGATCCTGATATCGGCCGCCTGCAGGGGAGAGCAGGCCAGAGCCAGCGCGCCCGCCAGAAGCCATTCTCGGGGGATCCATTTCATCTCAACCTCCGGTTACTGAAATTCCAGCGTGAATGTCGCTGTCGCGTTGACGTGCCCGGCGGTCACCGGCACCCGGGTGGCCATCAACCGCGCATAAAAGTTCAGGGTATTGGTCTGCCCGGGCGTCAGAGTCGTCCAGGCGATTGCCGTTGCGGGGGCATTCAGCGGCAGCATCGTCTGCTGACCATTGAGAATCTGCACCCCCATGCCCGCTGCAGCCGATGCGCCGCTGTCCAGCTTCAGCAGGCTGGTATTGTCGTTATCCGCCACGCCGGTAAAGCCCACCTTGACCGCCGTCACCGAACCGCCGCAGGGCGACAGCACGATGCGAAACGGCACCACGGGCGTTGTCGCGCCAATGGTGTTGAACTGTTTAGCGGCGTTATCCATCAGGTCGACGGTAAAGTCTTTCGACTCGCCCGCCACCGCGCAGGCGTTATCCCGGACATATCCGCTGATGGTGAGGGTACTGTCGGCGGCGAACGCGTTGGCGATGGTCAGCGACAGCACGGCCCCCAGCAGATACAGCGATTTGGTCATCATCATTTCTTCCTTAGCGACAGACGGCAGACAGCTGGCTCAGCGCCTGCTGCTGGCTCTCTTGCGGCAGCTGATATTCGGCCACGCAGCTGGCATCGGGGCCTTCACCCCATTTCACCTGTACTTTGCCGGCCAGCGGCATACCGCTCAGGTAAACCTGCCCGTTATCGGCCACGATGCTGCTGCTCTGGTTACTGGCTGAGGTCACCATGGCGCCAAACGGGACCGGCTTGCCATGACGGGTCAGCGTCAGCAGCAGCTTCATCCCGACGTGTGCTTTAAAATCCGCACGCACGATGGCGCCGTGCGTGGGCACCACGCTGACCACCGCATCATCCAGGTCGACGTTGTCAGCCAGCGTGTTGGTGTCCAGCGCCACGCGGTTCTCACGATATTCGGTGGCGTATGGCAACACCGCATAGCCGCGCCAGTCGGTACGTACCCCGGTCTGGTTTTCCACTTTCACGTTGTCGGCCCCCGGGGCTTTAATCAGCACCACCGTGTCGTTCAACGGCTGGCTCAGGGTGATGCCGTTGCCGTGGGCAAGCACGCCGCCGCTCACGCCGTAGTACAGCTGTTTCAGACCATCGCTGCGGCTGTAGCCGACGTTGGCGTTACCGTAGCCGCCACGATAGTTCAGCGCCGCGTATCCGGTGCCGCCGCTCCCGCCGTTGCCGCCGCCGGCATAGCCGGTCTGCACGCTGTAGCTCAGGTTGTTGTCCTCCAGTAGCGTGCCGTACAGCCCGGCGAGGTTGGTCATCCGGCCATCAAGATCGTGCGACATACTGTAGCTGGCGCTGGCGTGTCGCCACGCGGACTGGCTGTCGGAGCGCATCCAGTGGCTGAACGGAATATTGACGTTGACCGCCAGCATCTGATCGCGTCCTTCCTGCCAGGCGTTTTTGGTCACGCTGTAACTCAGGGTCCAGTTGATATCGTCGACGGCGGCGTTCAGCCCCGCCTGCAGCTGTTCATCGGCTTTGCCGCTGCCCCAGTAGCTCTGATGGCTGCCGCTTAAATAGAGCGTGGAGGTACGCCCGATCTGCTGAGTCACGCTGACCTGCACCTTGCCGCGTTTGCTGTAGGCGAGGTTGTAGTAGTCAGTAAACTTCGGCTTCACCTGAATCACGCCATCCTGGGTCACCACGTCGTAGCCGCTCATCTGGCTGTAGGTGGTATCGGCGAAGCTGAAATAGCCGCGCGTGGAGTAGCGATAGCCGACCAGCTGAATGTTGGTGCCCACCTCATTGAGTGATTTGTTATAGAGGAAGCGCAGCGACTGCCCCTGGCGATCGCTGTCATCGGGGAGCGTGGCGTTGGCCTGGGTGATGTCCAGCGATACGGCGCCGAATTCGCCCATATTTTTCCCCAGCCCGAGGTTAAATGCCCGGTAGCGGTCTGCCAGCTGGGTACCGCCATACAGCGTCCAGCCTGCCGGTAAGCCGTGCAGCAGCGTGCCCTGGAAGAAGGTGGGCTTCTCCTGCCGATCGTTGCCGCTGCGGTATTCCCCGGCCGTCAGGGCAAAACGCGTATGGCCTTCACGTTGCAGGACCGGCACGGTGGACCAGGGGACGGTGAACACCTGGCGGGTGCCATCGGCTTCTTTTACCGTAACCTGCAGATCGCCGCCGTTCCCGGCGGCATAGAGATCGTCGATCGTAAACGGTCCCGGCGGCACCGTACTCTGATAGATCTCATAGCCGTTTTGTTTGATCGAGACCTGCGCCGTGCCGCGGGCGATACCGTGGATCACCGGGGCAAACCCCTTTTGGCTGTCCGGCAGCATATTGTCGTCAGAGGCCAGCTGGGCGCCGCGGAAGTTGATGCCATCGAACACGTCGCCGTTGGTATAGCTGTCGCCCAGCGTCAGGCGCGAGCGCAGGGGAACGATGTCCCGCTCGATCCAGCTATTGACGTGCTGCCATTTATTCTCGTTGTTCGATGAACTGCCGCCGCTGCTGTAGCTCCAGGTGGTGTTATCGCGCAGGCGCCAGGCACCGAGGTTGAGGCCGCTTTGCAGATTCAAATACGCATAGTTGCTGCTGCCGCCGATGTCGTTATGGACATTGTTGCCGGTAAAGTTGTAGTTCAGCAGCCCGGCGGTGATGCCGTCATCCCACAGTTCGGGCGGGATATATCCGCGCGCGCGATTGCCCATAAAAGCCTGCGGCACGGTCAAATACAGGCGCTGCTGGCCGATGTCGAAACGGTTGGTCGACTCTTTGATCATCTCCGACATCGGCACGCAGGCATCGGCCGCGAGGGCATTGATGCCGGACACGGCGGCGGTGTTGACGCCCATGCTGGCCAGCTGGCCGCGGGTCAGGCAGGGGGTCAGACCGTGGTGGTTCTCTCCGCTCATGAAGGTCACATCGCGGGTGGTCATAAAGCCGTTATTCAGATAGATATCGACCCGGTAGGTGCCAGGCGGCACCTCCTGACCCTTTTCGAAACCCGACAGATCCGCCACCGCGGCAGGATCATCGGCGAGAAAGCGTGGGTTAAAGTACAGTTCCGCCTGCGCGGAAAAGGCCTGCATGGCCAGTAAAAGGGCAAAAGGGAACCGGGCAAATACGCGAGCCGATCCCGACGCGTGGCGCCGCACATACCGGGCGCCCTGGCGGTCCGATCCATATTTCAGATGTGACATAGTCCCTCCGGTCCGAAGTCGCCCGGCTGTCAGTTCTTTTTATATTTCTGGGGAGAACGCGATTTCCCCGTGGTTATTGCAGTACGCCCTTCATCCGTGGGGTCAGTGCGCCGTAGTCGTTAATCGTCCGGTAGGTGATGTCTCGTCCGGCGTCGGACGGGATTTTTACCGAGGCTTCCCCCATCGGCGGGACCAGCGCATTTTCCAGCACCCGGGTGCCGGCATTGAGTTCGGTCACCGTCAGGTAGTAGGGCGTGGGATTCTTCAGCGTCAGCGTGTTGGCGCTGCGGCGAAACGTCAGCTTCTCCGCCGCCTGATCCGGCGATAGCGCGAGTTTCCCCGGGCGGTAATAGAGCTTGATGCGGCTGATAATCGCCAGCTGCAGCGTGTTATCGCTAAGCTTTGATTTATCCATGGAGGGGATGGCTTTCACGTTCATCCAGAACAAACTTTCCCGATCCTGCGGCAGCGTGTCGTTGGTGGCATCGATAATGCGCAGCGTATTCTCTTTTTTGCCCTGCATGGCGAACAGCGGCGGGGTAATCACAAAGCGCCCGTCTTTTTGACCCCCGGCGTTTTCAACCCACGACTGAATCAGATAGGTGCTGTTGTCGTCATTGTTGGTCACCGCCAGCTGCACCTGTTTTTGTCCGGCGGGATAAATAACCCGGGTGGCTCCCAGCGCCACGCCCGCTTCGGTACACGCAGCGAAACCGGCGGTCGCTATCATCAATAAGCCCGCCAGTAAGCAGCGTGTCATCCCCAGTGTTTTTCTCACGTTTTCCCCTTTTATACTCACCGTTATGTCCTGCATCCGGTATGCCTGCTGGTTAATTACTGATAGGTCAGAGAGAACCAGGCCTGAGCATTTGCGGCTCCGCCGGTAACCTGATGTCCGGTCGCCCGATATTTAGCGACAAAATGGAGCGTGGTGGGGCCGGTATACAGTCGTGACCAGGCGCCCGGTGGGCTGTTGAGCGGGATCAGGCGATCTTCTTTGTCGAACAGCGCGACGCCGATACCGGTTGCGATGCCGGGGCCTTCGCCAACCGAGAGCACGTCCGGATTTTTGCCATCGGCGACGCCATGAAAGGCGACACCAACCCGTTGACTGACGGCGGTGCTGCAATCCTGGAGATGGATATCGAAAGGAACAGGGTCAGTATCTTCCCCTGGCGAATGAAACCGATTGCTGCTGATCTGCCCCATGTTGACCGTCAACTGCTGGTCTCCTGCTTCAACGCGGCAGGATTCGGCAATAATGACGCCCTGAAAGCGCATGTTTCCGCCGGGTAACGTCACATTCCAGTGGTTTCCGGCCAGCGCGAGCGGCGACAGTAAAAAAAACAGCAGGCCAGATTTCATTCCTTGCATCGTTATCACCCCAGTCCTGTTGTTGATAACGGGCCATCCTGGCCCGGCTGCGTCCTTGCGTAATGAGTGAATTATTCGTACTGCACTTTGAAGGTTGCGTCGGCGTTAGCAATACCTGCGGTTGCCGCGCCAGTCGCGAAGTAGCGAGCCTGGAAAGGAATAACGTTGGTGCCGTCGTTCAGGGTAGTCGCCGCACCGAAGGTTGCGCCGTCCAGCGCCAGCGGAGTACCGGTGCTGTCGAGGATCTGTACGCCGACGTTGGTTGCGCTACCAGCAGCAGAGTTCTGCAGCGCCAGAACGGTGCTGTTGGTGCTGTTTACGGCAGTACCGGAGAACGCAACGGAAGCTTTGGTTGCAACGGTAGTATCGCAATCATCCAGCTGGATGTTAAAACCGACCGCAGAGCTGGTGCTGCCTGCAGTAGCGAGTTTGGCTGAACGAACCTGGCCCAGTTGAACGGTCTGATCGATAGAGCCAGCATCAACGGCACAGGCCGCGTTGACCACTTCTCCTTTGAAATGCACTGTGCCGCCATTAACCGTGGTGGTGTCAGCCAGGGCCGCCGCGGAACTCAGAGACAGGGCTGACAGAACAACGATAGCCAGTGTTTTGATTTTCATGCTGTTTTCCTTTAAACAATGTCGATATTACGAACCGAAATTGGCAGTCGTCGTGCCTTCCAGGCATTCCATGTATCAGCCGAATGGTTCGACTGCCGGCTCTGCGCAGTTTTCGCCCAACTGATGAGTCAATTGGGGCCATTTTGACTCATTGAGATAAATATCTAATTTTTATGTTTTTGTAGACTATTTTTGGTTTATTAATCTATTTTGTTTTTGTTTATTAGTTTCATTGTCTGATTTTTTGTTTTGAAGAGTGTCAGTTGTCGGGCGAGGCCAGCGCGGATGAGGTGGCGGGTAAGCGGAAAGGATGGAGAGATAAGTAAAGTTTCTTAAAGGTAAAATGTGATTGTAATCAATCAGATGAAATTAATTTGTGAGAATATATGTACTTGCCGGTTGCAAAAGTTTGCAAAACATTTTTATGATATAAACAGTTTGGCCCCAATTGACTTGTTCGTTTTTAAATTTATCTTTATTTATTAAATAGATAAATCATTTCTTTTGACCGTGAGAATTTTCTTCAAGCAAGTTATTTCTTTCCCATAACCCCGCGAAACGCGCGGCATTGCTGGCGGTATAACGTACTGTATGCCGAATATTGCGATGACCCAGATAATCCTGAATTAAACGTGTATCTGTGCCTCTTTCCGCCAGTTCATAGCCGCAGGCATGGCGCAGCATATGCGGGTGGGTATGGGTAGCGGTTCCGGCCTCTTCTCCGGCGCTACGGATGATCCGATAGGCCTGCTGGCGGGAAAGCTGGGTGCCGCGGCGTGAAATAAAAATCGCATTGGTTTTTTGTGCCGCCTTCCAGCCGGCGCGAACCTGGGTCCAGCGCGCAATCGCTTCCAGCTCGTCGAATCGCAGTGGGTGGATGGTCGAAAATCCATTCTTCAACCGACGGACGTTGATGCGGCCCTCATTGAGGTCAAGATCGCGATAGTGCAGATCCAACAGTTCGCTGATGCGCATCCCGTGACGAAAGGCCAGCAGGATAAGGCAATAATCCCGCTCTCCGGTTGGTCCCTGCCGTGCCGCCTGCATCATGGCCTGAACTTCTTTGGCGGTAAGAAAACGACGTCGATTCACAACAATGCTCCTGAAATTAATTTGCACGAAGACAGCGCCCTGAAGCAATTATCAGGACGGTTAAAAAATAATCCGCAGTGTGACGGGCGTATTATATAAAGGCACAGATACAGTTCATTCTTCACGTTGCCATAAGGTTGGAACTGTAAAAATAGATGGTCACATTACATTTACACATAGTTAAAATATAGCCAGACGACAATTCTTATTTTTATAGATTTTATGACATATCACAACAGGAGCATCAAGGCTTCTCGCCAGGTACATCAAATCACAAGGAAAAAAGTTAATCAGGGGATGGGTTTAGACAGAAAATATAATGCTGAATGGTTTTATCAGACAATAAATAACGAACTTAAATCCTGAGTATTTACAAGGGTATCAAGCGGAAGCGGATTATGAATGAAATAAGAACTTGCGGGAACAATAATCGTAATTAGCGTATGGTTAATATTGATTAATGTGTTCGGCTGCTGTTCATTTTCACACCATCGACAGTATCGGGCGTCAACTCCTTTTGACGCCCGGAGCATCATTGCAAAATGCTGTTACGTTGCTTCTGTTTGGCATTGTCCCAGATGCCGTAAAAGCGCCCGGCATTGCTCGCCGTATACCAGACGGTATGGCGGATATTTCGGTGGCCGAGGTAGTCCTGAATAAGGCGGGTATCGATGCCCATATTCGCCAGCGCAAATCCGCATGAATGGCGAAGCATGTGGGGATGAATTTCAATGGTTAATCCAGCGGCGCCTCCGGAGGAGGATATAATCTGGTAAAACTGTTGGCGGGAAAGAGGATTGCCTTTACGCGATAAAAACAGCCATTCACTGTCGGCATGTGGATAGGTTTTTCGAATATCCAGCCAGTTTTTTAGTGCCTGAATCTCTTTATTCAGTAAAGGATGGGTAGTGGAAAAACCTTTTTTAAGTCGATGGATATAAATACACTTAGAGCGTAAATCAATATCGGATATTTGCAGGCGACAAATTTCGCTGGCGCGGAATCCATGAATAAAACAGAGTAATGTCAGACAATAATTGCGGGCAGCATGTGCCCCGGTATTCGCTGCTTTAAGAAGCGACTCAATCTCATTCTGAGTAAGGAAGTTCCTTTTTTTGATATCGGCATTATTCTTCATTATATTCCCTTTTAATTGCAGGCGTACATTACGAACTATTCGTTGTCGTCAGGTCAGTATTGTTGTCCAGTTGAACATTTTTTCTCTTATATTTCGCCATCGCGCCAGGTACTTTTAAAACGTGTCACGCACTTCAGCTCGTAGCAAGCTGAACCGGGTCATCAGAAGGCAGGTAGTGAGTTGAATCATGAAGTATCTCCACGTGCTGGAACGGACGGCTTCATGTAACGCAATGAATTAAATATTCTTTTGTTAAACAATGATGCTGTTCCTGGGGGGTAGCCTGTCCCGATCATTCTTCATTCCTCCTGGTTGCGAACGCCGGGGATACTGAGGCGCAGGGCCTTGCTCCGACGCCAGCCCTACGGATATCAACATCCTTATACATACCGCTGTGCCAGGAGATATCGCGATTTGCGCATCTCTCAGCAGAGGGGGATGGATAAATCATCTCCGGGTTCTCCCTTGTCGCCGCGGCGCAGGTTGAATGATTTTCGTGTCTGATCTGCTAATAATTAAATGCTCGTTAAACCGCGGCCATTCCTCACTAAAGTGAATTCCGGCTGTGGTCTGGTGAATATTCTGCGAAGCACTTCGCAGAATGCGAAGAACGATATACTCGCCTGGATAGCATTCACCGCATCACTACAACAGCGCCTAAACCATACTGCAAAATTATGTTTGAGAATAGTCATAATAAGCCCGCAGACCTCAGCGCTCCCTCGCCGCAGGGCTTAATTTCGCTAAAGGAGTAGGGGGCGATTTGGTCAGCACGGCGCGCTGAAAATGGAGAAGGCTATGGATTTACTGGAGTGATTTGACTCCTTTCGCTTGCGATGGCTAGCTATCCCATTGTTTGTTAAGCAGCGGTTTTGCGATTTTATGGAGGTTACTGGAGTTATCTGGAGTCCTTCACCGGTAGCGGAGGGAAACGGTGTTTTTCACGGCAAATAGATGCAAAATCTCGTTGCGAAATATTCAGCCGGGGCGATGGCCCTCCTGTCGGGAGGGCACAAATAACTTAAACTGAGGTCAATCTATTTTGTTCATCCCGGGTCTGCGGCTTTATTTCAGCTGGCTGTAGAAGAGTAAAATAGCTATCGCGACCATCATTGCTCCGGAAATCATGCTGACCCTTCTTGCCGCTGCTGGCCGGTGGGTTAATAGCCTTTTTGACCCGTAGCCAACCAGAAAATAGATCAGTGTGCAGGTCAGCAGGTGAATACTGCCCAGAGCCGACATTTGCAGCGCCAGCGGCCAGCGTCCTTCAGGATCGGTAAATTGGGGCAGCAGGGCGAGGAATAAGAGAAAGACTTTTGGATTCAGCCCGCTAATACATAACCCTTTTAGCGCCCAACGGTTCCAGCTTCCGGCCTGCTGCGGTGCGGCGTCAGGCGTGGCGGGATGCCGCAAAATCGCGATCCCCAACCACAGCAGATAGGCCGCGCCCAGCAGAGTGATCAGCGACAACACCAGCGGGTGACTGGTGACGGCCACGCCGATCCCGGCGATCACGATCATGGCCGCCAGCAGATGCCCGGACATCAGCCCGACAACCGCAGGGAGCACCCGTTGTCCGTGTATGCCGGCGCTGATGGTGTAGGCCCAGTCGGCGCCGGGCGTGATGATCAGCAGGAAAGAGACCACCCAGAATCCGGCGATAAAACTCATCTCCATGATCGGTTCTCTCCACCGTGTTTTAAGGTCTTGCGCATAACGATCCCCCGTCTGTATCCGTATTCTGTTGAGGAAAAGAATATCGGGATTTACGGGAAATAAGCTTTCAATGTTATGCTGAAAATAACCTTTTTAAGAGAAAATCTTCCAAATGGATAGCATAGATCGAAAAATTATTGCTGAGCTGCAATCCGATGGTCGTCTGTCGATTACCGAGCTGGCTGAAAGGGTCAATTTGAGCCTCTCGCCCTGTCATCGACGGCTGCGGGCTTTGGAGCAGGAAGGGGTTATCACCGGCTATCGGGTTAACCTGGATCCCCTGAAAATGGGCTTTAATTTCCTGGCCATCGTGTTTGCGACCTTAAAAGAAGGCGATAAAAAAGCGGTGAGCGCGTTTGAAGAGGCGGTTGAAGAGATCCCCCAGATCGTGCTGGCCCAACGGCTGTTTGGCGATCCGGACTACCTGATGCACGTGGTCACCCGGGATCTCCAGGCGTTTCAAAAACTGTATGACGACAAACTCTCGGCGATGCCCGGCGTGCAGCATTTGCGCTCGACGCTGGTGATGAAAACCGTGGTGCAGGATCGTCCCTTTCCGCTGGAAAGCGTAAACCTGACGCGTTGATCTGCCCGCTGGCAGGCGGGCATTGCTGCTAAAGGGCGAGATGTTGCGCTGAATCTTAAGGGGCGGGCGCGGCAACCGCGCCCTCGATAAACGCAGGGTCATCAGGGAGATTGGCGGCAGAATAGCGATGCGTTCATCGGCTGGCAGCAGACGACTCAGAAAGGTACGGGTGGGTCATCCGTCGGGAAATCACAGGACAGCGAAGAGCCGGGCTGCCTGTCGATTTTTTTCATTCGATTTCCATCAACTGCGTATACTTTGCATAAACGTTGACCACCCAGAAGAAGGGGAACTCTTCTTTATGAAAGCGGCTCTCGTGGCTGTCTGGTGGCGCCGCTTGTCGCCACCGCCGGGCGACAATTCAGATTCACTTAATGGTAAAAAATGATGACAACTCGCATGCTTACCCGTGACTGGCGTCTGCTGTCGCTGGGGTTACCACTGCTGGCGCTGCTGTGGGCCGGACTGACGCTGTATGCACACTGGGGGGCTTTTTTACAGTGGTGTCTGGCGACGCAAATTACGCTCCATCGCTACCTGGTGATGTATCTTTTGCAGCTTAATAACCATCAGTATAGCGGCGGAATGTGGCTGCTGGGTGGCGCATTCCTTTATGGGGTGCTGCATGCCGTTGGCCCCGGGCACGGTAAATTTATCGTCACCACCTACCTCAGCACCAACAAAGAGAGCCTGCTGGCGGCGCGGGTGGTGCCATTTCTTGGCAGCCTGATGCAGGGGGTGAGCGCTATCCTGTTTGTGTTTATTCTGGCCGTCGGGCTGAATCTTGCATCCGGCGATCTCAGCACCAGCCGCTGGTACGTAGAGAAAATCAGCGCCCTGATGGTGGGGGCGTTTGGCGCATTTGTGATTTATCAAACGCTCAAAAGCCTGCGGCCGCGAAAAATGACGATCGCGACGCTGACTCCGCTGCATGAACATAGCGAAAACTGCGGCTGCGGGCACCATGGCGTTGGCCGCGAGCTGGCGAATGTTGACTGGAAAACCCGGCTCGGCGTGGTCCTGGCCATCGGCGCCAGACCCTGCAGTGGGGCGATAATGATCCTGCTGTTTTCCAATGCGCTGGGCATCGTCAGTTGGGGAATTGCCGCGGTCATGACGATGTCGCTGGGGACAGCATTATCGATTCTCGGCCTCTCGCTGGCAGTACGCTATGCGCGTGAGCGGGCGGTCAGCCTGGTGGCCTGGGATGACGGTCGCCTGAAATGGCTGCTGCCGGCGGTAAAAATTGCCGGCGGCGTCCTTCTGATGCTCTTTGCCTGCGTGCTGTTTCTGACCGTAGTCCCGATGAGCGCCAACGGCGATTATATTGCAGCCGGTTGCTAGGGCCCTTCCAGCAGGCGCATAAAGACCTTGAGCGCCTGATCCAGCTGCTGGCGCTGCTCTGCGGAGAGTCCAGCCAGCAGCTGGCGTTCGTTTTCCACGTGGCTTTCCACCGCCTCATCGATCCGCGCGCGTCCCGTTTCAGTCAGGGCGACCAGCAGGCTTCGCGCATCGTCAGGGTCGGGTAAGCGGGTAATAAATCCGCGTTTTTCCAGCGCCTTAAGCCGATGCGTCATGGTGCCAGAGGTGATCATTAGCGTAGAGAAAAGCTGGGTCGGAGAGAGGATAAACGGCGCGCCGGACCGGCGAAGGGTGGCCAGCATGTCAAACTCCCAGCGCACCAGATCGTGGCGAATAAAGGCGGACTCGATGCGCGGTTCCAGCAGGAGAGTACAGCGCTTCAGGCGCCCGATGGGGCCCATCGGGCTGCAATCGAGATCCGGGCGCTCCCGTTGCCACTGTTCAAGAATCCGATCTACGGCGTCAGCCTGGGATGATTTGTCCAATTGTGCTCACTTATCTTGATATCAAGATATTTATCGATACATACTTTGGCCACTAATTTACCTTGATATGAAGATAAAATCATGACCTTTTTCTCACGCTCGCCCGTTATCGATTTGCTGTTGACTGCCCTGGCCCCGGCTATCTGGGGGACGACCTACATTGTCACCTCCCAGTTTTTGCCGCCGGACAGACCTTTTATTGCGGCGCTACTGCGGGTGCTGCCCGCAGGGATCGCGCTGCTTATCTGGTGCCGCCGTTTTCCTCTGCGCAATGAGTGGTGGAAGCTTATCGTGACCGGGATCCTCAATATTGGCGCTTTTCAGGCGCTGCTGTTTATTGCCGCTTACCGTTTACCCGGTGGGCTGGCGGCAGTGATTGGGGCCATTCAGCCGCTGCTGGTCATGATGCTGGCATGGTGTGTCGACAGGCAGCGTTCGCCGTGGGTGGCGGTGCTCTCGGCCGTGACCGGCATTATCGGCATGGCGCTGCTGCTGCTGTCGCCGCATACGGTGCTGGATCCGCTGGGGATCATGGCGGCGTTTTCAGGGGCGGTCAGCATGGCGCTGGGTACCTGGCTGTCTCGTCGCTGGGCGATTTCGCTGCCGGTGGTGGCGCTGACCGGCTGGCAATTGCTGACTGGCGGCGTGGTGCTGGCTCCCGTGGCATGGCTGGTGGATCCGCCGCTGCAGGGGGTGACGTTGACTCAGGCGGCAGGCTATCTGTGGCTTTGCGTGGCTGGCGCGATGATTGCGTACGGGCTGTGGTTTCGCGGCATTAGCCGTCTCCCATCGGTCGCTGTATCCGCGCTCAGCCTGCTGAGCCCGGTAACGGCAGTGCTTCTGGGATGGATCTTTCTCGGTCAGAAGATTGAAGGGGTCGCGCTGGTGGGGCTTATCGTGGTGTTGCTGAGCGTGCTGTCGATACAGCGCGCCTTAACAAAAAAAGCCCCATAAAGGGGCCCGACATTGCTAGGGGGTTAGGGGGCGGTGGGAGCGAAACCAGCCGCCGTCTGGCGGCCTGTCCGGCAGCTCCCTCTGCAACCATTCTCTTATTTCGACAGCTCAGCGGTCATATGAACCTGGTTACCGGTATAGGCTTCGGTAATGTGGTAAGACGCGCCTTGATCTTTAGCGATGGTCGCAATTTTCGCTTCTGCGCTGTCGAGGGTATCAGCCGTTACGCTGACCGGGTGCTGAGCGAAGCTGGCGAAAGAAACCAGAGAGAGCATACCGGCGGCGGCAAGTAATTTTACGTTTTTCATGGTGTTTTTCCTTTTAACTTTTCAGGTGGAAAGCGTGGTGCTTTCGATGTGCTTATAATAAGCCTGCTAATTATAAGCGGGGTGGCAAAAAGTGCGATTTAGATCACACTTTCATGTCAGTAAGATGACTAAATCTTGAAGGTATTTTTATTTTTTAATTAAAAAACAACGTGTTGCTCTGTTCTTAACGGGTGTTATGAATGGAAAAATATTGTTATCGCTATGTGCTTTTTTTGAAAAATTACGCAAAGGGATTGCCTGAATGAATGTACGGGCGGCCTTTTTCCCGCTTTCCTGGGATGGGCATACTTCGTTTAGCAGCGAAGTATTGGCCTGTAGGGATACGATAAAGTGGCGTCACTGTGGATTGAGGAAGGACGACACGATGATTGCGGTACTCTTTGAAGCCAATGTCACCCCGGCAAAACAGGCCCGTTACCTGGCGCTGGCGGCGGAGCTGAAGCCGTTGCTCGCTACGCTTGACGGCTTTATTAGCATTGAACGTTTTCAAAGCCTGACCACGCCGGGCAAGATCCTGTCCCTGTCCTGGTGGCGCGATGAACAGGCGGTGCGGGCCTGGAAAAACAATCTCTGCCATCAGGCGGCCCAGCAGGAGGGGAAAGCGACCCTTTTTGCCTCTTACCAGATTCGCATTGTGCAGGTCATTCGCGCCTGGGGCTCAGAAGTGCGGGAGGAGCGCGGCGATGTATGATATTCATGTGATTCTGCCAGATAGTCCCGGCCAGCTGGCGCGGTTAGGTCACACGCTGGGGAAACATGGCGTGGGACTTGAAGGGGGAGGGGTTTTCACCGTCGGCAAGCAATGCCATGCCCATTTTCTGGTGACCGAGGGGGAGCGGGCCAGAGCGGTGCTGGAGCAGGCAGGGATCCCGGTAACGGGCGTTTACCTGCCGCTTATTCGCCGCTTAAAACAGGAACAGCCCGGCGAGCTGGGGGCGATAGCCCACGCGCTGGCCGCCCACGGAGTGAATATCCTGACGCAATACAGCGATCATGCTAACCGTCTGATTCTGGTGACCGATAACTTTCCACTGGCGCAGGAAGTCACGCGTTCCTGGGCCACGACGTTGTGAGGCGTTATGCTAAAACCCGCCCATGTTATTGAAGATGATGAGTCGCTGGCCGTTGCCATCACGGCGCTGGCATCTGCCATGGCCGATGCGTCACAGATGAAAATGCTTTGTGCATTGATGGATGGGCGCGCGTGGACCGCGACGGAGCTGGCGACGGTGGCCGAGGTCTCGGCCTCGACCGCCAGCGCCCATCTCAGCCGTCTGGTCAGTTCCCGTTTGCTGGTTTGTCTGGCGCAGGGGCGGCATCGCTATTACCGGCTGGCGGGCGCCGATGTCGCCGGACTGCTGGAGAATATGATGGCGATGGCCGGAAAAAGCGCCATTGTGCTGACGACCCGGACCCCGGCGAATCTGCGTACCGCCCGGACCTGCTACGATCACCTTGCCGGTGAAGTGGCGGTGGCTATCTATGATTTTCTGTTGCGCGAGGCGTGGATCGTGCCGGACGGTAGCGCGCTGACAGCATTCGGCGAGACGCAGTTTGCCCGTTCAGGCATTATCTTGCCGGGCGGGAACCGGCGCAGGGTATGCTGCGCATGTCTGGACTGGAGCGAGCGGCGTTTCCATCCCGGTGGCGCCGTGGGGGCCGCATTGCTGGACCATGGTCAACGAAAAGGCTGGTTCACCCTGACGCCGGGATTTCGCGAAGTAAGTATCACCCGCGCAGGCCGGCTCGCGCTGCGCCAGCACTTCGACCTGCAGCTGTAGCGGGCCGCTCAACGTCAGATGGCCAGGATTAAAAACTTTTTTTACCAGCTTTATGCTATTTCAGTAACCCACCTCTCAGTATTATTCAGAGTGTTCTCTATAGTCATGGCTTCGTATTATTTACCATGATAATTCCCGTTCGAAATATCTCCCTCGCGCCTTGTCCCTTCTGATGTAAACAATCTGAGTGTTGTTTTTAACTATTGTTTCATGGTTATTGATAATTTAAATCTATCATGGGGCCGGTGTAACAAGTTATAAGCAAATGTATATTTACCAACGAAAATAGCATTCTTTGACGCCGACAGCATTAACGGATTCTTTACGGAATTCGCGTCCTGACGCCTTAAATATTGCGGCTTCCGGTCAGTCGAAGTTTCTATTCACAGTTGCACAAGTGAGCATCGCATAACGCTTCTGACTCTGTGCAGATTTACTGTTGGTTCATTGATATAAAACTCACTCTGACAAGGAAATGGCAATGAAAAAGGTTCTTCTCTCTGCAGCGATGGCAACAGCATTTTTCGGTATGACCGCGGCGAATGCTGCTAATACTACCGTGGGTGGTGGCCAGGTTAATTTCTTCGGTAAAGTTACCGATGTATCTTGTACTGTTTCCGTCAACGGTCAGGGTAGCGATGCTAACGTATACCTGTCTCCGGTTACGCTGACCGAAGTGAAAGCTGCCACCGCAGACACCTACCTGAAACCGAAATCGTTCACCATCGATGTTTCCAACTGTCAGGCTGCCGACGGTACTAAGCAGGATGACGTGAGCAAACTGGGCGTGAACTGGACCGGCGGTAACCTGCTGGCAAGCGCAGCGGGCAAGCAGGTTGGCTACCTGGCTAACACCGAAGCGGCTGGCGCGAAAAACATCCAGCTGGTTCTGTCTACTGACGCTGCGACCAACCTGAGCAACAAAATCATCCCGGGTGACAGCACTCAGCCTAAAGCTACCGGTGATTCTTCTGCCGTTCAGGATGGCGCACGCTTCACTTATTTCGTTGGTTACGCGACCAGTACTCCGAATACTGTAACTACCGGTGTGGTTAACAGCTACGCGACCTACGAAATTACTTACCAGTAATTATCGCCAGAAATAAAACCGCCTTGTTCCAGGCGGTTTAAAACAATGATAAAGCGGCCATTGCTGCCGCTTATTTTTTCTTCTGAGGTCAGCATGAAGCATATTGTCCTTTTTTTCTGTTTCATTTTTAGTTTTGCGGCCAGTGCCAATAATATTATTGTCAACGGCACCCGCTTTATTTATCCGGGAAATGAAAAAGAAATAACGGTACAGCTTTCTAATACCGCAGACCGTCCGGCGCTGGCGCAAGCCTGGCTGGATAACGGCAATGCCGATGCTACGCCGGATACGATTACCACACCGTTTATTATTACGCCCCCGATTTCACGCGTCGATGCAAAGAGCGGCCAGACTTTACGTATTAAATTGGGTAGCGCCGCCGGACTGGCGCAAAATAAAGAAACGCTGTGGTGGCTGAATCTGCTGGAAATCCCGCCGGTAGAAGCTAATAAAAAAAATGAAGGGCAGAACATTCTGCAACTGGCGATCCGTTCGCGCTTTAAGTTCATCTACCGTCCTGCCGGGCTGGGTAACCGCGACGCGGCGCCGGAGAAATTAGCGCTTTCAGCCAGCGGGAGCAGCCTGTCAATCAGCAACCCTACGCCATTTTATCTCACCGTAAGCCGTATTTCCCGCGATGGCAGTCAAGCCCTGAACAGCAAAACGGTGATGCTTGCTCCGCAGTCCAGTCAGACCGTGGCCCTCTCTTCTTCCGTGAGCCGAGGCGAGACCCTGACTATCAATAATATCAATGACTATGGCGCAGATGTGGCAGTGAAAGTAACCGTTAAATAAGGGACACTATCATGAAGCAGAGGTCTATCTGCCCGGGAAGATTAAGTACAGCGATCGCCGTGGCGCTGTTCTGCTTTCCGCCATTTTCCAGCGGACAGGAAAGCGCGGGAACGGTTTACCAGTTTAACGATGGTTTTATCGTTGGTAGCCGGGAAAAGGTCGATCTGTCTCGCTTCTCCGCCAGCGCCATTACGGAAGGGACCTATTCGCTCGATGTGTATACCAACAATGAGTGGAAAGGGCGCTATGAGCTGAATGTCACCCGCGATAAAGATGGCAACATGGGGGTCTGCTACACCCGTGACATGCTTGAGCGCTATGGCATTTCGGCAGAAAAGCTCAATCCTCAGCTCAGTCAGCAGGAAGGTTACTGTGGACGTCTGAAGGAGTGGCGTAATGAAGAAAACGTCAAAGATAACCTGATACAGTCCTCTCTGCGGCTGGAAGTTTCCGTACCGCAAATCTACGAAGATCAACGCCTGAAAAATTTTGTCAGCCCGGAATTCTGGGATAAAGGCATTGCGGCGCTCAATCTTGGCTGGATGGCGAACACCTGGACCAGCCACAGCTCAGCGGCGAACGGTTCGGATAACAGCAGCGCCTATCTCGGCATGAATGCCGGTCTGTCGTGGGATGGCTGGCTGCTCAAGCATATCGGCAACCTCAACTGGCAGCAGCAGCAGGGGAAGGCGCACTGGAACAGCAACCAGACCTATCTTCAGCGCCCGATCCCGCAAATCAACTCGATTGTCAGCGGCGGGCAGATATTTACCAACGGCGAATTCTTCGACACCATTGGCCTGCGTGGGGTCAACCTGTCAACCGATGACAACATGTTCCCGGACGGGATGCGCTCCTATGCACCTGAAATTCGCGGCGTCGCGCAGAGCAACGCCCTGGTGACGGTGCGCCAGGGCAACAATATTATTTATCAGACCACGGTACCGCCGGGGCCTTTCACTTTGCAGGATGTTTACCCGTCCGGATACGGTAACGACCTTGAGGTTTCGGTAAAAGAGGCCGATGGATCGGTGCAGGTCTTCAGCGTGCCGTATGCGTCGGTGGCGCAGTTGCTGCGTCCCGGCATGACCCGCTATGCGCTGTCGGCCGGTAAAGTCGATGATAATTCGCTGCGCAATAAGCCTATGCTCTACCAGGCCACCTGGCAGCGTGGCCTGAGCAACATGTTTACCGGCTACACCGGCGTGACGGGTTTTGATGATTATCAGGCGTTTTTGCTGGGTACCGGGATGAATACCGGTATTGGCGCGCTGTCATTTGACATTACCCAGTCGCGGTTGAATAGCGATACCCTTGATGAAAAAGGGCAGAGCTATCGCGCCACCTTTAACCGGATGTTTACCGATACCCAGACCAGCATCGTGCTGGCGGCGTACCGCTACTCCACGAAAGGCTACTATAACCTGAACGACGCGCTGTATGCCGTCGATCAGGAGAAGAACCGCAATAGCAACTATACCCTGTGGCGGCAGAAAAACGGGATGACCTTCACCGTTAACCAGAACCTGCCGGACGGCTGGGGCGGTTTTTATCTCAGCGGCCAGATTGCAGATTACTGGAACCGTTCGGGTACCGAGAAGCAGTACCAGCTTAGCTACAACAATATGTTCGGCCGCCTCTCATGGTCAGCCAGCGCGCAGCGTGTGTATACGCCGGATAATGCCGGCCACCGGCGTGACGATCGCATCTCGCTGAACTTCAGCTATCCGCTGTGGTTTGGCGAAAACCGCACCGCCAACCTGACGTCGAATACCTCGTTTAATAACTCGCGCTTTAGCAGCTCGCAGATAGGGATCAACGGCTCGCTGGATAGTGAGAACAACCTCAACTACGGCATTTCAACTACGGCGGCGAGCGGTGGTCAGCATGATGTCGCCTTAAACGGCAGCTACCGCACGCCGTGGACCACCCTTAACGGTAGCTATAGCCAGGGCGAAGGTTACCGGCAGAGCGGGCTGGGTGCCAGCGGGACGCTGATCGCCCATCGTCATGGCGTGGTGTTCTCACCGGAGAGCGGCAACACCATGGCGCTGATTGAAGCCAAAGATGCCGCAGGCGCTATGTTGCCAGGCTCGCCGGGTACCCGTGTCGACAGCAACGGCTATGCCATCCTGCCTTATCTGCGCCCGTACCGGATTAACGCCATCGAGATCGACCCGAAGGGCAGCAAGGATGATATTGCCTTCGATCGTACCGTGGCCCAGGTAGTGCCGTGGGAAGGCAGCGTCGTGAAGGTCTCGTTCGGCACCACGGTACAGAACAACATGACGATTCAGGCGCGTCAGGCGAATAACCAGCCGCTACCGTTCGCAGCCAGCATTTTTGATCCGAGCGGCAAAGAGATTGGCGTTGTCGGCCAGGGCAGCATGATGTTTATCAGCGATGCCAGCGTTCAGCGCGCGACCGTTAAGTGGAGTGGCGGACAGTGTTCGGTAAATTTAAGTCAGGCAAAAACAAAGGAAACGCTATGTCGCTGAGTAAACGACTGACACTTTTTATTGGCTTGCTGGTGCTGGGAACCACCTCTGCCTGGGCTGCCTGTACCCGTGGTCCGGCACCTACGGTTCAGCTGGATATGGCCATAGGCAGAGTGGTTGTGAATCCTGACTTAGCCGTGGGGAGCGTCATCGCCACACAAAACTGGACTATGCCTGCGGGAACTGGCGTTAACTATCGATGCTCCGGTACCACCGTTTTCAAAGCCAGCATTGTTGCTCCAGGGGTCACTGACCTGGGAAACAAAGTTTATTCCACCAATGTACCTGGCATCGGACTGCGTTTCAGTCGCGGTGGTTCAACAGTCAATATTGTCTATCCCGGTTCGTTTACGACAGGGGGGGGGAATTTTTCTCTTGAAGGGTCGCGTTTTACGCTGGAGGTCATTAAAACCGCGAGCGTCACCGGCAGCGGTACGTTAGCGGCGGGCAAATATACCTCCTATGACTGGGAATACGGTAATAACCCGATCCTGGTGACGTTTCTGAGCGCCAATGCCATAACCGTGGTTTCGCCGTCCTGTTCGGTACTCAGCGGGAAGAATATGAACGTTGATGTCGGGACCATTAAGCGCAGCGATCTGAACGGCGTCGGCACTTACGCCGGCGGCAAAAATTTTAATATTGAGCTGCAGTGCAGCGGCGGGCTAAGCGCATCCGGTTATGCCAATATCGAAGCCTCATTCTCCGGTACTCTGGCAACCGGCACTACCGTCACGCAGGGAGCGCTGTTGAACGAAAAAGCCGGTAGCTCTATTGCCAAAGGGATTGGGATCCAGGTACTGAAATCTGGCGCGCCGGTTGAGTTCAACAAAAAGTACAATATCGGTACCTTAAACAATCAGGAAACTCGCTACATCACGTTGCCTTTCTTTGCGCGTTTTTATCAGTATGCGGCGGCCACGAGCACCGGCGAGGTGGAATCGCACATGATCTTTAACCTGACGTACGATTAATTCAGGAGGCGGGCATGAAGCAATATGGATGTGGCACATATAGCCAACAATGCATCAGGCTGGCCGTTGCTGGCGCGATGCTTGCCGCTTCGTCGGCCTACGGTTTTATGACCAATTATGATAACGGACGCGTTGATTTTGTTGGCCGGGTAACGGATATCTCCTGCAGCGTCGCGCTTAACGGCGGTAATAATGCCGGTAGCGGCAACGTCTGGCTGGCGCCGGTGAACCTGGCGGAAGTCCACGACCGCGGGGCCGGCGCCTTTATGAAGCCGCAGTCTTTCACGCTTGAGTTGTCGAATTGCCAGCTCCGCCACGATGGCGGCGCGGCGGATAAAAATGAGATTCGTGCGGTGAATGTGCGCTGGATTGATGGATTTACGATCAAAGCTGTCGCGAATGAAAATGCGGGCTATCTGGCGAACACGCTACCGGATGGGGCGCGAAATATCTATCTGGCGCTGTCAACGAATGATAACAATACGCTGGATAAGAGTAATAAAATTGTCCCCGCCGATCCGCAACAAAACCGCGTGCCGATTGTTGAAAAATCGGTTAATGGCGGCGTATTTACTTATTATATCGGCTACGTCACGCCGTCCCCGGAAAAGGCGACAACCGGTCCACTGACCAGCTGGGCAACCTGGGAACTGGTGTATAATTAAGCGTGCGGTATTTAGCGTATAAAAATACCGCATGACCCCGGTATTTTTATGCGCTAACCTTTTCCTGAACCAGTTGTTCAATGCTGACTTCTTTCCAGTAATGACCCTGAATAGCAAACCACTCCATTCCTTGCAGCCAGTTTTTATGCGCTTCGCTCTCGACACCTTCAATAATAACATTGTGGTTATTGCGTGAAAGGAAGGTCACCAGGGCATCCATCAGCGGCCGCCCGTATTCTTTCTGCATGAGGTGCCAGAATAAATCTTTGTCAATTTTGACATATTCAAAATGATATCCGCGAATAGCACTAATGCCGGCATAACCAGAACCAAAATCGTCGAGCCACAATGTGGACGTCTGCGGACCGTTCCAGCTGGCTAATGCATTATTAAGCAGGCCTTTGGCATTTTCCGTAACTTCAAAATGCACACACTTCAGGTGGTTAATGTAGGCTTCGATTTGCGGCTGATGCAAAATGCCAAGAATATGATCGTCGACATTGATTGTGGCGGAGATGCCATTATCAATAAACCATGCCTGATGCTTTTCAATCAATGCCAGTTGCTCCATGAAAATACTTTCACGAAGCGCTGCATTGGCATGACGGAAGAAAAATTCAGGGGCCACAGGAATAGAGTCGAAGCGGCTTAAACATTCCACTGCAACGAGGGTGTCCTGCGGAGAGAACATTTTTTGAAAAACATAGCGAACAGAGATGTCGTCACGGGATAAGTTATGGTCAGAAAATATTTTAGCGTTCATTTTTTCGTGTCAGGAATTTTACAGAACATTACTGCAGGGTGAAAATATTATAAGTGACATACCTGCAGTTTGGAATGTTTATTAAAAGTAACCTTTCAATTAATTGTCCGGTTGTGATTGGGGTATGGTTTTTCTAGCATTGATACATGTCGACGATTCTATCGTGCATCGCCCGCGAGCTATGCATGCCTAGTTTTTGCATGATATGAATCCTGTGGCTGTAAACGGTTTTATGGTCAATATTCAGGAGGCTGGCAATCTTTTTGTTGTTATGGCAGGCCATGGTCAGCTCCAGCACCTGGCGTTCTCTGGCGGAGAGCTTCTTCGGCAGGGAAAAATCGCCGCCGTCAGCGCTTGCGCTGACGGCGCGATAAAAATCGTGTAACGATGTTTTTTCTGTAAGAATCATAGTGTTATCTATTGTTATTAGCTCGCTGAACAGGCTGGCGATATCGCTTCTGACCACCAGGATTACCCGGGTGCAGTGCAGAAGACACCAGCGCATATTGTTGAGCAATAACATCGTGTTGGCAGCAGAAAAGTCCTTATGAATGACGTTAAAAATAACGATCCCAGACAGGGGAGCGATTGCCCCCTGAGTGATATCCTGATAACGGAAGGTGGTAATGTCTTTATTGTTATCAACTAGATACCTATGAATTGATTGACCGATTAAATTATCATCGGTATACAGAAATATCCTGTCCAAGGGGTCAGACTCTCTTTTTTCGCTTAGCTTCCAGAATCAAATCGAGCAGCATTTTCTCTATTCTGGTCTTATCTTCGCGGTGGCGGAATTTAAACTGACAGGAAACCTGGTGATAGCTTTCACTGTCTTCATCGAAGGTCATTTCAACAACATTTTTAATGGCTAAATCAATGGTGATTTCACCATACTCAGCCAGAGACAGAACTGAATTTTTGAGGATTGAATTATGCGTGAGGAACTTCAGATTCGGGCTTTTCGCCATCAGCGCGCAGCCGCCATCCGAAATATCTTTAATCTCGAAAAGATAGTTTTCGCCATTCCTGTGTCGACCACGGCAAAAAAAGTCATAACGGTTGTGCAGACGAATGCGGGGATCGCGGCGTCTTTGTACCACGTGAATGCATTCCGGTAAGGCAAAGGAGACTTTATTGCCACGCTCCGCATCGGTGTTATAACTCTTCTTTAGCGTCGAACTGAATTCAATCTTTCCTGAATCACTATGCAGGATGAATTTATATTTATGTCCGGGTGGGATCTTGCTATGAGTGACGATATGGAACTCAGCAAAATCTACCCGGGTAATCTGGGTCATGATGTTTTTGTTATTAAAGAAAATCTCTATCCCGGAGCGTTTTCTCAGTTCCTCCCTGAAAATAGCAATGATTTCATACCGACTGGTCTTTATTGTTCCCTCTGTCATGTAAAATCCTTGTTGATTTTTTATTGTGTGTAGTTAATTTTTCTTATGCCTATACCAACATTCTGATTGCATTAACCAGATGTTTTTATGAGCGTCCGATGTTATTGGCTATCTTTATCGCAAAATTGATTTGTATAAACGTCGAATCAGATATTGTTTTTCCTGTAATTAAGCGTTGAAAAAATTCCGGGGAAGGCATAAACGACAAAAGTCCCCAATAAGGAGACTTGTCAAAAGAGTATAAATCAATGCTATATATAGGGTTGTTGAGCGCAGAATAGTGCAAACATATCGCCGTTTTTAGGATATATAGTGCCAGCCGCGTTGGGCTAATTCCAGACAAATAGCTGGAGAGAAAATGGCGTCCGGCACGGACCTGCGCACAGGGAAATGCACAGGCGTGCCGATGGGGGTCAGCGCTGCAGTTTTGCTAATGTAGCGATGGCTTGCGCAGGCAGGGTTAACGCGCCTGCGGCCAGGTTCTCCTGCAGGTGCTGGAGCGAAGAGGTGCCCGGGATCAGCAGAATATTAGGCGAACGCTGCAGCAGCCAGGCGAGCGCAACCTGCATCGGCGTCGCCTCCAGCGCGGCGGCAACGTCGTTCAGCTCCTGGGCCTGCAGCGGGGTAAATCCCCCCAGCGGAAAGAAAGGGACGTAGGCAATATTTTGTGCGGCAAGTTCATCAATCAGCGCATCGTCTGCGCGACTGGCGACGTTATATTGGTTTTGCACGCAAACAACGGGCGTCATCTTTTGCGCATCGGCCACCTGTTTTGCGGTCACGTTGCTAAGGCCGATGTGGCGGATAAGGCCACGCTCTTTAAGCTCAAGCAGCGTGGTCAGCGGTGCTTCCAGCGAACCTTCTACCGGTCCGTGGGTACCAAGCATACTGCGCAGATTCACGATCTCCAGGACATCGAGTCCCAGATTACGCAGGTTATCTTCCACCGCCTGCGTGAGCTCCTCAGGCGACATCGCCGGTAGCCAGTTGCCCTTTTCATCGCGACGCGCGCTGACTTTCGTCACGATACAAAGATCGTCGGCATAAGGATGGAGCGCTTTGCGAATCAGCTGGTTAGTAATATGCGGGCCGTAAAAATCGGAGGTATCAATATGATTGACTCCCGCCTCTATCGCGGCGTGCAGGACACGGATAGCGGCCTGCGGATCGGCTGGCGGGCCGAATACGCCGGGGCCAGCTAACTGCATGGCTCCGTAGCCCAGACGATAGACCTGGCGCTGACCTAATGTTCCGCTTCCGGATAATTTTACGCTGGACATGACGACTCCCCCCTGATGTGCAAACCCTAAGTGTAAACCTGGCGAAGAAGTCCGGATGGCAGGAATATTGGCAGAACGTGCGGCGGCGGTGATAACCGCCGCCGCAGAGGGGAAGATTAGCTAAAGAACATGACCGAAACGCACAGCAGTCCGACCACCAGGGTGATGAAATTACCCACTGAACGGTAGGGTTTGAGCGCGGGAATGATATAGGTCGACAGCGTTGGCATGATGAACAGGATCATGGCGATCAGCGGGCCGCTGATGGCGTAGATCATGGAAATGGCGTTCGGATTGATAAAGCAAACCATGAACGTCAGCGTCGAGACCAGCAGAATCGACATCGCGCGGTTAAAGGCGCGGCTTTTGCGAATGCCGACCTGATTGAGCGACGTTTTCACGATTTCGCTGGCGCCTTCAATCACGCCAAAATAGGTGCCGAGAAATGACTTCGACATGGCCACGACGGCGACCACGATGCCTGTTACCGACAGCCACGCCGGGGAGCCTGGCATCATCGACAGCGCGGAGAGGATGGTCACCCCTTCGTTACGTGCGTTTTCGATATAGGAGACCGGTATCGCCAGCAGGCAGCTGAAGACAAAAAACAGCACGCTGGCGCAGATGATGGTATAGGCCACTTTCATGATTTTTTTGCATTTACCCATCGCCAGCTCACCATATTTCTCCTGCTGATCGACAGCAAAAGTGGAAATGATGGGTGTATGGCTAAAAGCGAAAACCATCACAGGAATCGAGATCCAGACCTGGTGAAAGGTCTGTGAGGTCAGCTGCAACTGGCTGGTGAGATGCTCTGGCTGCCAGTCGCCGATTAAATAGAGAGACAAGAACAGGAAGCAGGCAATCAGCGGGAACACCAAAAAACCCATCACCTTAATCGTGATATGGCGACCCATCAAAAAGATCAGGTTCAACACCATGACCACGGCCAGACTTAGCATGGCGCGAACGACGGGGGTAATCGGCGTATGCCTTGCCAGCTGCTCGGCGAGCGAGTTGGTGATGGCCACGGCATAAATTAGCACCACCACGAAGAAGGCGAGGAAATAGAGCGCGGTGATCAGATTACCCACTTTCTTGCCGTAGTAATGGTTAACCGCCCCGGTGATCCCGACGCCGGGCGCAGCTTTCGCGGAGAGGATGAACTGACTCAGCGCTTTGTGCGGCCAGTAGGTTAACGGCCAGGCGACCAGCGCGGTGATAAACAGAACAATGGCGCCGGCAGACCCCAGTTGGATCGGCAAAAACAGGGTGCCAGCGCCTACGGCAGTGCCATATAAGGCAAAACTCCAAAGAGTTTCTTCTTTAGACCAAATTTTAGACATTGTGTGAATTTATCAACCGTAAGAACAAAAAAAAGGAGTGTAATTTACCACAACAATGAATGGGCCGTTGCGATACTTTCGGATGACAAATAAGGCCGGGGGCGCCGGGTATCCTCCCGGCGATGAAGAACCGTTAGCTGCGCGCCAGGATCCGCTGCTGGCGATACTTCAGTACGCGCTCGCGCAGCGTATCCCATACCCAGTTAAACAGCATGGTGTAGGGCAGGAAGAACAGCATAAAGCCGATTTCCAGCATAAACGCCTGGATCAGCGAGACCCCGAGAAGCAGCGCCACGGCGGTGATCCCGATAACAATAAACCCGGACTCGAAGCCGATGGCGTGCAGCGCGCGGACTTTCAGGGTCCGCGCCACGCGAGATACCGGCCAGAGGCGGTCAAAAGCGGCGTTGTATATCAGGTTCCATACCATCGCCAGCGTCGCGAGCAGCACGCTCAACCCACCCATTTCAAGAACCGAACGCTGCATCAGCCAGGCGGCGGTCGGGGCGAGAATTAATGTGGCGAGTCCTTCAAAACTGACCGCATGGATAATGCGCTCTGTCAGCGTCTTGCGCTGAAATGTGTTCTGTTGCATGGCTTGCTACCTCCGAAAAAGCCGTTGTTCTGACCGGTTCTTCTGCGACAGGGAGAGAACCGATTCTGAGAAATTCCTCCGCATTTTATGGATAAATATGATAAAAAAAAGATAGATTCCATCGATAAAGTAGATAGTTCATGCGCTATTCTCCTGAAGCTCTCACCGCATTTGTTGAAGCCGTGGCCTGCGGGTCGTTTTCCGCCGCCGCCCGTCGGCTGCGCAAAAGCCAGTCCACCATCAGCACCGCCATTTCCAACCTTGAAGCCGATCTGGGCGTCGCGCTGTTTGACCGCACGACCCGCCATCCCACGCTGACGCCGCAGGGCGAACAGGTTCTGAGTTACGTCAAAGCGATTCTGGCGGCCAGCGATCGGCTCGATGAGCTGGCGATTTCCCTGTCTGATGAAACGGAAGCGCGCCTGACGTTTGTGCTTTCCGATACGCTGCACCCGGATGTGCTGGAGGATCTGCTGCAGCAGTTCGATAGTCGTTTTCCCCACACCGAGTTTGAGTGTCTGATAGGGGAAGATGAGGATGTCATTGACCTGTTGCAGAAGGAGCGCGCGCAGGTGGGGCTGATTGAGGCCAGGGATAGCTATCCGACGGAGATTGGTAGTACCCGCCTGCCGTTACAAACGGCGATGGCTATCTACGTGGCCCCCGCGCATCCGTTGGCGGCACAGGGGCGGGTCGCCTGGGATGAGCTGCATAGCTGGCGAGAACTACGCCTGAGCACTTTTCTGGCCAGCTCGCTCGAGCCGGCGAAAGGGCAGGTCTGGTCGGCGCCGAACTATTTACTGCTGCTCAGTATGACGGTACAGGGGCTGGGATGGTGCATTTTACCCTGCGCGCTGGTGGAGGAGTTTGCCGGTTCAGGCACGCTGGTGGCGCTGAACATTCCCGGCTGGCCGCGGGCGATTTCCGTTGATTTACTGTGGAATAAGAAGGCGCCGCCGGGGAAAGCCGGAAGCTGGCTGCGTCAGCATTTACAGCGCCAGGAACCCGCCACGCGGGGCTAATCTTTGTGATTTGTCTCACTTTTTTTAAACAATTGCGAAATTTTTTGATAACAATTCTCTACTATGTTGCTGTTTCTTTGCGCAGAGGCAGGGCAGAGGTAGAGGATGAAAGATGTCGTAATCGTTGGTGCGTTGCGCACCCCTATCGGGTGTTTTCAGGGGACGTTGTCGCGCCACTCTGCGGTAGAGTTGGGCAGTCTTGTGGTTAAGGCGCTGGTGGAACGTACCGGCATCGATCCGCAACGTGTTGATGAGGTGATCCTCGGGCAGGTACTGACCGCGGGGACCGGGCAAAACCCGGCCCGTCAATCGGCGATCCGCGGCGGGCTGCCGAATACCGTTTCCGCCATTACGATTAACGATGTCTGTGGTTCCGGACTGAAGGCGCTGCATCTGGCGACACAGGCAATCCAGTGCGGCGAAGCCGACGTGGTGATTGCCGGCGGCCAGGAAAATATGAGCCGGGCGCCGCACGTTCTCACCGATAGCCGTACCGGCGCTCAGCTGGGCAACAGCCAGTTGATTGACAGCCTGGTTCACGATGGCCTGTGGGATGCCTTCAACGACTACCACATGGGAGTCACGGCGGAAAACCTGGCGCGTGAATATGGTATCAGCCGCGAGCTGCAGGATGCCTGGGCGCTGAGTTCACAGCATAAGGCCCGGCGGGCGATTGATTCAGGGCGCTTTCGCGACGAGATTGTGCCGGTGATGACCGAGCTGAACGGAGTGCCGCGCACCGTTGATACCGATGAACAGCCGCGGGTCGATGCCAGCGCCGAAGGGTTGGCCAGCCTGCTACCCGCCTTCGATCGGCTGGGCTCGGTGACCGCGGGCAACGCGTCCAGCATCAATGACGGCGCGGCGGCGGTCATGATGATGAGCGAATCGAAAGCGCAGGAGCTGGGGCTGCCGATCCTCGCGCGGATCCGCGCTTTTGCCAGCGTCGGCGTCGATCCGGCACTGATGGGGATCGCGCCGGTACACGCGACGCGCCGCTGTCTGGAAAGGGCGGGCTGGCGGCTCGATGAGGTCGATCTTATCGAGGCCAATGAGGCATTTGCCGCCCAGGCGATTTCTGTCGGCAGAGTGCTGGAATGGGATGAGCGCCGGGTCAATGTCAACGGCGGAGCGATTGCGCTGGGTCATCCCATCGGGGCATCCGGCTGTCGTATTCTGGTTTCTCTGGTGCACGAGATGATTAAACGCGATGCCCGCAAAGGGCTGGCTACGCTCTGTATCGGCGGCGGTCAGGGCGTTGCGCTGGCGGTAGAACGCGCCTAATTCCTCTTTGCTTTACCTGCTTCTCAAGCCTCCTTGCGGAGGCTTTTTTATTGGTTTTTCTTCCCGCAGAACCGGGAAAATTCAGCGAAACAGGGGCGATAAAGGCCCTTTTTGTTGAGCGTGGTCACGTCCTGCTGTGCCATGTTTTTTGAAACAAATAATTACGATCTTGATCACTAAAACTATATTCCTTAAAAAATAAAATACAGTTTCATAAAATAGAAACATAATTTTAATTTTAAAGGGGTATCCTATGTTTGCAAGATCTCTGGCCCTTGCTACGCTCTGTGCCGCAGCCTTTTCCGCTTCCGCCGTCACGGTTGATTTGCGTCATGAATTTATTGATGGAGGTAAGACGGATAAAACCAATGCCGACCGCGTCTCGGTCTCCCATCGCTTTGCCAACGGATTCGGCTTCTCCGTTGAGGCGAAGTGGAAGTCAGGCGGCGATAATACCGCGCAGCCGTATTCAGATTTTGTCGGCAATGGCCACGAAGAGACCATTAGCTGGCAGTGGAAGGCGAATCAGAACTTCTCCGTGACGCCGGGGTTTAATATTGAGAGCAACGATAGCCGCTCAATCTACAAACCCAATCTGCGCGTCCAGTACAGCTTCGATAATGGTTTCTACGTGGCAGCCCGTTATCGCTACGACTATACCCGCTACCCGGCGAACGCCGGTAAAGAAGACGATAAAGTGAACCGTGGTGATGCGTGGGCCGGGTTTGTGATGGGCAACTGGCGTACCGAGCTGAACTATGTTTATGCCCGCAGCACCGAGGGCGTGAAGCGCAACGACAACAAGCCGTACTCCCAGGAGTACAACGTGAAGCTGGCCTATAAGCTGGACAAAAACTGGGCGCCATATGGTGAAGTGGGCAACGTGGGCGTAAATGACCGCAGCGATCGCCAGACCCGTTTCCGCGTCGGGGTGGCTTACAGCTTCTGATAAAACCCTTTTCCGTCATGACCCCGGAGCCGTCAGCCGGGGTTTTCTGTTTTGTGGTCCGGCGGCGCTTCCTTTCGCGTTGATTGAGGTGAAAGCGTGTTTTGCCGCTCGCGTTGTTGCGAGGGCCTGCGGAGGGACGGGTCACATGCAGCAAAAAAGCCCTCCGTGTAGGAGGGCAAGGCCAGTAACAGAAACACACTCAAAAACGATACGGATGCTACGCCTGCAGCATCTCCGGGTGCGCTGGCAGTTTCGCCAGGTAGATAGCCGGTTTCCCGTCTTTGTCCGAACTGAACAAAATCGCGCTATCGTCCGGCGTAAACGAAGGATGCGGATGGGTGACCTGACGGCTATTGGCGACCGTCGCCCAGGAGGTATCATGCCGGGCAACGCGGAAGTAAGCCTGTTTCGCAACATCAAAGACGTAGAGATACGGGTCGTTATCAATGGTGTAGCCGCTGGTATCTTTGACATCCACCGGCGTACCAGAGCCATCCCCAACCAGCAGCGTACCGTCGAAATTGCTCATCAGATGCGAGCAGGCGGGCATTTGCATCAGCGCGGTATTGATGCCGGTATCCGGATCGAAACGATAAATCGTCCGTCCCTGCTGACCTTTCAGATAGGAGACATAAATCAGCGCCGAACCGTTCGGGACCCAAAACTCGTGCGTGCAGCTTTCGCCAGCGGCATGCTCTTTGACTTTCCGCACGTGGCTGCCATCTTCGTTGACCATCCACATCCGGGCGTCGACCAGGTCGTGCGGCCCTTCATGGCAGAAAGCGACGGTATTGTCATCGAACGGACGATAGATAGGATGACCCAGCCATTTTTTCTCTTCATGAATAACGCGGCTTTCGCCGCTTTGCAGGTCAACGCGCAGCAGACGGCAGCGCGGGCCTTTATGGAAGAAGTCGTGGAAAATCTGCCAGTCGTTAAGCGGCGTCCAGTCGCTTTTGGCGATCTCAATGCCGACCAGTTTGCTGCAGTCGCTGTTGGCGACCCAGGTACCGTAGCCGACCCACTCATCCGGGACGCGATAGACCTGACGTTCCTCGAGGGTGGAAAGGTTGACTTCCAGCAGCGTGCGGTCGTTTTTCACGTAATAGAGCGCGGAGTCATCCGGCGAGAGGAAGCCGCCAAAGGTATTATCACCGGCGCCTTCGGTGAGCTGTACGGCCTCGGCTGTCGCGATATTTAACAGATAGTAGTTCCAGTGGCCATCAAACTCGCCGGCGAACAGCAGGTGGCTACCGTCATTAAAAAAACACTTCTGATAGAAATAGTTACGATGACAGGTGACTTCCGGAGGGGTTAAGCGGGTGATCTCCGCGCCGGTATCCGGATCGCGACTGACTGCATAATTCAATTTTACCCGCATGCCTTTAGCCATGATGTACTCCTTTTCCTTCCCGCGATGTCGTCTGTCGGCAGGGGACGTATAGCCAGGGAAGTTGATTTAAAAGATGGGTGTTAATTTATCAAAACATTGTTTCATTTTTTGTGATGACGAACGCAATTCACTATAAAATCTTGCACTGGATCGCGGTTTTTTTGCTCTTTCTTCCGCTTTACCGAGGCTAACTTTGTTTTCATACCTGCTTTTTGCGTTTTGTCGCCATCGTTCAAATATCAATTAATTTATTGTATTTTATCATTTTTATTTCTTTTACTGTCTCTCTCCTGGCGATCTGTTTTGTATTTTTGCTAAACAGACCACAAAAATATGAAACGTTGTTTTAATAAAAATTGAAAACGACTTTCCCCGAGGGTAAGATGTCGACAACAGTAAAACGAAACTGTGTTTTATTTTTTAGGTGGGTCATACCCAGAGCGTTTTCCCTGGCGTAAGCAACCGTGAGGGATGCGGATCGGACAAATAGAACCTTGCCTGTGTTGTACGGGCTCTGAAAGATTAAGGAACAAAGTATGATACTCGATGCATTCTCTCTACAGGGTAAAGTGGCGGTTGTCACCGGCTGTGATACCGGGCTGGGTCAGGGTATGGCACTCGGTCTGGCCGAAGCGGGCTGCGATATTGTCGGCATTAATATTGTCGAGCCGGTAGAAACGATCGCGTGCGTCACCGCGCTGGGGCGTCGTTTCCTCAGCCTGACCGCCGATTTGCGCCAGATTGATGGTATTCCTCAACTGCTGGAGCGCGCGGTGGCCGAATTTGGCCATATCGATATTCTGGTCAACAACGCCGGTCTGATTCGCCGTCAGGATGCCCTTGAATTCAGTGAGAAAGACTGGGATGACGTGATGGATCTGAATATCAAGACCGTGTTCTTTATGTCCCAGGCGGCGGCGAAGCATTTTATTGCCCAGGGTAACGGCGGCAAGATCATTAACATCGCGTCGATGCTCTCTTTCCAGGGCGGCATTCGCGTACCGTCCTACACCGCATCAAAAAGCGGCGTGATGGGGGTGACCCGCCTGCTGGCGAACGAATGGGCGAAGTACAACATCAACGTCAACGCGATTGCACCGGGCTATATGGCAACCAACAATACCCAGCAGCTGCGCTCCGATGAACAGCGCAGCGGGGAAATTCTTGACCGCATTCCGGCAGGGCGCTGGGGTTTACCGGGCGATCTGATGGGGCCGGTGGTCTTCCTCTCCTCCCGCGCAGCGGATTACATTAACGGCTACACCGTGGCGGTCGATGGCGGTTGGCTGGCGCGCTAAGCCGGCGCGGCGACAGGCGATAAACCCTGCTTTGACGGCAGGGTTTTTTTATTGCTGGCGGCGGGCGGGCCACTTCCCGATGCGGCAACCGACGCAACGGTGATGAAAGATGAACATTAATTATCCATATTGATATGGTGAGGGATTTAAAAATCGTCCATATCATTTCATCGGGATCTCATCAACATCCCAATAGATAAAAGGGGTTAATAAAAATAGATTGATGAAACGGGAATAATAGAAAGTTTAATGTCCATCACAAAACAAGTCCTTCCAGCAATTTAATCCATATTTTTGACGTCTCATCCCTGACACCTTGTCGCACCGATCGCGTACTTTCACTGCACGTCTTACTTTGCTCAGGCAGGAAAAAAATGACCTCAATCAGTGACGGCTCGACGGTGCTGGCGCGTAGCCAGCGTGATACCCGACGTATGAATCAGTTTGTCTCTATTGCCGCTGCGGTGGCTGGATTGCTTTTTGGCCTCGATATTGGGGTGATTGCCGGGGCGCTGCCCTTTATTACCGATCATTTTGTCTTATCCAGCCGACTGCAGGAGTGGGTGGTCAGCAGCATGATGCTGGGGGCGGCGGTTGGCGCGCTGTTCAACGGCTGGCTCTCCTTCCGCCTGGGACGTAAATACAGCCTGATGGCGGGGGCGATATTGTTTGTGGCCGGGTCAATCGGATCGGCGTTTGCCGCAAGCGTCGAAATGCTGCTGGCGGCGAGGATCATTCTCGGTATCGCCGTGGGCATTGCCTCTTATACCGCGCCGCTGTATCTTTCTGAAATGGCGAGCGAAAACGTGCGTGGCAAGATGATCAGTATGTATCAGCTGATGGTGACGCTGGGGATCGTCATGGCCTTCCTGTCCGATACCGCATTCAGCTACAGCGGTAACTGGCGGGCGATGCTGGGCGTGCTGGCGCTGCCGGCGATCCTGCTGATCGTTCTGGTGATTTTCCTGCCGAACAGCCCGCGCTGGCTGGCGGAAAAAGGACGCCATATCGAAGCGGAAGAGGTGCTGCGCATGCTGCGCGATACCTCGGAAAAAGCCCGTGATGAGCTCAATGAAATCCGCGAAAGCCTGAAGCTGAAGCAAGGCGGCTGGGCGCTGTTTAAGATCAATCGCAACGTCCGCCGCGCGGTATTTCTTGGCATGTTGTTGCAGGCGATGCAGCAATTTACCGGCATGAATATCATCATGTACTACGCGCCGCGTATTTTTAAAATGGCCGGTTTCACCACCACCGAGCAGCAGATGATTGCCACGCTGGTGGTGGGCCTGACCTTTATGTTTGCGACCTTTATCGCGGTCTTTACCGTCGATAAAGCCGGGCGTAAACCGGCGTTGAAAATCGGCTTTAGCGTGATGGCTATCGGCACGCTGGTGCTGGGTTACTGCCTGATGCAGTTTGATAACGGTACCGCCTCCAGCGGCCTGTCCTGGCTTTCCGTCGGTATGACCATGATGTGTATAGCGGGCTATGCGATGAGCGCCGCGCCGGTGGTATGGATCCTGTGTTCGGAAATTCAGCCGCTGAAATGCCGCGACTTCGGCATTACCTGTTCAACTACCACCAACTGGGTGTCGAACATGATTATCGGCGCCACCTTCCTGACGCTGCTGGACAGCATTGGCGCGGCGGGGACCTTCTGGCTCTATACCGCGCTGAACGTGGCGTTTATCGGCGTGACGTTCTGGCTGATTCCGGAAACCAAAAACGTTACGCTCGAACACATCGAGCGCCGACTGATGTCCGGTGAAAAGCTGCGCAACATCGGTAATTAATTACAGGGATGCTCTTGGTAGCCACGGACTGGCTACGCGTATCGTTTCCCGATGGCTATCGCCGTTAATAATATGCAGGGCGCTCAGGCGCCCGATATCATAGTGCGGCAGCTGCACCGTCGACAGCGGCGGTAAAAACAGATCGCCAATGCCGACCATATTATCGTAGCCCACCACCGCAACATCCTGCGGGATCCGCAATCCCTGCGCCAGCAGCGTCTGATAGACCATAAAGGCGATACGATCGTTACCGCAGATAACCGCATCGAATCGCGGCTTTCCCTCGCGGAGATGGCTCTGCACCACGGCGGGGATATCATGGTAGTGCTGATCGCCGAAGGCCATATAGCTGTGCACCAACGTATCCGGGTCGATACCGGCTTCGCGGCAGGCGCGCTCCAGCCCCTGGCGACGGCGCACGGTGGCGAGATGGTTAGCCGGAAGGTGTAAACAGAGCGGATTACGATAGCCTGCGGCGAGCAGGGCTTTTACCGCAACGTACTGACCCTGTTCATCATCAGGAATATAGCTGGCGATCGGGTCGTTAAGACTTTCGCAGTTGGCGAGGACGCAGGGGAGCGTCAGCAGCTTGGCCGGAACGGGCACCTGGCGCAGCCCCATGGTGGTGTAGATGATACCGTCAGGGCGGTGGGAGAGCAGCAGGTCGACGATGTTTTCCGGGCTGTCATCGGAAAACATGTTCACCACGAAGCTGTTCCAGCCGTGCGCGCGGGCGGTCTCTTCGATAGACAGCGCGATCTCAACCGAAAACGGCGTGGTGACGGTATCCAGCGCCAGGACGCCAATGGTATTCGGCGTGGCGCGCGCGCCGCGAATTTTCTTGGCTGACAGGTCGGGGACGTAGTTGGTCTGCTCGATAGCAGACTGAACGCGAGCCAGCGTTTCGGGTTTCAGACGTTCCGGGTTGTTCAGCGCCCGTGAAACCGTCATCAGAGATACGTTTGCCAGTTTTGCCACATCTTTCAAGGATGCCATATTTCCCACTCCACCGTTGCCGCCGTGCAACAGGCTATACAACTAAGTCGCTGATGTAAAAGGATCATACGATATTCTATCGCACGTCGTGTTCTGTCAGTGGAGCGGATTCTTTGATCGCGATCGCACCTCTGCTATGTTAACGTTAACTTTTGTGATTAACATCATGTATCTCAGTAAAACGGCATGATTTATGTTTTTTGTTAACGTTACCATTGCATGCATTACCCCTACACGAGAATGTCATGATGAAAGCCCATCACTCTCACAGCTATCCGTTACTCAGCGCGTTACTGTTTTTCTTTTTTGTCACCTGGTCCTCTTCCGGCTCATTGCTCTCTATCTGGTTGCACCAGGAAGTGGGGCTTAAGCCGGGGGATACTGGGATCATCTATGCCGTGCTTTCCGTATCAGCGCTGTTTGCCCAGGTGTGTTACGGCTTTATTCAGGACAAGCTCGGGCTGCGTAAAAATCTGCTCTGGTATATCACCGTGCTGCTGATCCTCTCCGGACCGGCGTATCTGCTGTTTGGTTATCTGCTGAAAATAAACGTGCTGCTCGGCAGTATCTTTGGCGGGATCTATATCGGCTTAACCTTTAACGGTGGTATCGGAGTCCTCGAATCCTACACCGAACGCGTGGCGCGCCAGAGCCAGTTTGAGTTTGGTCGGGCGCGTATGTGGGGCTCGCTGGGCTGGGCGGTGGCGACCTTTTTTGCCGGGCTGCTGTTTAACATCAACCCGAAACTCAACTTTGCGGTCGCCAGCGGTTCCGGCCTGGTGTTCTTTATTCTGCTGGCGCGACTGCGGGTCTCTTCCGCGCCGCACGCCATGCAGGAAGCGGTATCCGGCGGTAAAGTGACGCTGGAAGACGCCCTGCGTCTGCTGACCCTGCCGCGTTTCTGGGCGCTGGTTTTCTTCGTGATTGGCACCTGTATCTACGGCGTTTACGACCAGCAGTTCCCGGTCTACTTCTCTTCCCAGTTTGCGACCTTGCAGGAAGGCAATGCGATGTACGGCTACCTGAACTCCTTCCAGGTGTTCCTTGAAGCCGCCGGGATGTTCTGCGCGCCGTGGCTGGTTAACCGCATCGGCGCGAAAAACGGTCTGATCTTCGCCGGGATGGTGATGGCGATGCGCATGGTGGCCTCCGGGCTGGTGGAAGGGCCGCTGCTGATTTCCATCACCAAGCTGCTGCATGCGGTGGAACTGCCGGTACTGCTGGTCGCCATCTTTAAATACAACAGCTTAAACTTTGATAAACGCCTCTCTTCCACGCTGTATCTGGTGGGCTTCGCCTGCACCAGCTCGGTGATTGCCACGGTGCTGTCGCCGCTGGCGGGCTACAGCTATGAGAAATACGGCTTCGCCCAGTCCTATCTGATTATGGGACTGCTGGTGTTCTGCACCACCTTTATCTCCATTTTCTTGTTGCGATCCAGTCGTTCATCTTCCGATCCGATGATGTCGCAACCCTCCGCTATCTGAATGAAAAGAGTGAAGAATATGATGTACACCGTTGCTAACGCTGAACAGGAACTGCAGGCGAAACGCGAGACGTTAAACCTGCGCTGGTATCCACGCTACCATCTCGCCGCCCGCGCGGGCTGGATCAACGATCCCAATGGTCTGGTCTGGTTTGACGGCTGGTATCATGCCTTTTATCAGCATCATCCTTACTCCACGCAGTGGGGGCCGATGCACTGGGGTCATGCGCGCAGCAAGGATTTAGTCCATTGGGAACACCTGCCGGTGGCGCTGGCGCCGGAAGGGCCGGAGGATAAAGATGGCTGCTTCTCCGGCTCGGCCGTGGTGGATGGCGATACGCTGGCGCTGATCTATACCGGACATAAATTCCACGGCGATCCCAGCGACGAAGCCAACCTTTATCAGGTGCAGTGTCTGGCGACCAGCCGCGACGGCATTCATTTTGACCGTCAGGGTATGGTGCTGGATACCCCGCCGGGCCTGCACCATTTCCGCGACCCGAAAGTGTGGCGCGAAGGGGATAGCTGGTACATGATCGTCGGCGCCCGCGTTGGCGATACCGGTCAGGTACGGCTGTATCGTTCCGCCGATCTGCGCCAGTGGCATGACGAAGGGATCCTTGATGAAGCCGAAGATAAGATGGGCTTTATGTGGGAATGCCCCGACTTCTTCCCCCTCGGCGGTAAGCGCGTGCTGATGTTCTCTCCGCAGGGGCTGGCAGCACAGGGCTATCACAACCGTAACCTGTTCCAGAGCGGCTATCTGCTCGGCGACTGGCAGCCCGGGCAGCCGTTTGTCCGGGAAGGTGAATTTGTTGAGATGGACCATGGCCATGATTTTTATGCTCCGCAGAGCTTCCTCGCTCCCGACGGGCGCCGCATCGTTATCGGCTGGCTGGACATGTGGGAATCACCGCTGCCGGAACAGCAGGATGGCTGGGCAGGCATGCTCTCTCTGCCGCGTGAGCTGACGTTGAGCGCCGATAACCGTCTGCAGATGCGTCCGGCGAAAGAGGTGGAGTGCCTGCGCAGGGCCTGGTTCCCGTGGCCGGTCAGCACGCTGAAAAACCAACGGTCGCTGATGGCGGAAAACGGTGAGGCGATGGAGGTGATCCTGCACTGGGACTGCGCGGGCAGTACGGCAGAACAGTATGGGCTGAGCTTCGGCGAGGGGCTGCGGGTCTACGTTGATGCGCAGATGCAGCGCCTGGTGCTGGAGCGACACTATCCGCAGCACGGTCTGTGCGGCGTACGGAGTGTCCCGCTCTCGATGACATCGCCGTTAAAACTGCGTCTGTTCTTTGATAGCTCTTCAGTCGAAGTATTTGTTAATGATGGCGAGGCCTGCCTGAGTAGCCGTATTTATCCGCAGGCGGCGCATCGGGAATTATCCTTATTTTCCTGGAGCGGTACCGCTTTATTATCGGAAGCGGGTGCCTGGCAATTAGAATAAATTAAAAGAATGTTGTTAATAACCCGTTCGTGGCGACGGGCGGGTTATTATTGTCGCTGTCGCCGGTTTTACCATAAATAAAAGTACCTTCCTTGAAATAATAATAAAGGGTTTGCCGATGAAAAATATCTGGGTCGGATGTTTACTGACGTCTATATTGATTCCCGCGGTGAGTGCGCAGGAGTCCGTTTCGCTTGAAGAGCGGCTGGCGCAGATGGAGCAGCGCCTGAAAGCGACAGAGCAACGGGCGAGCAGCGCGGAGGCGGAGATTCGTGCGCTGAAGCAACAGCCGCAGCCGCCGGCCGCGGCGGTGACGGCCGCCGCCGGGGCGAAGAAGCCGACATTGCAGCTTAATGATTATGGCGAGTTAAAATTCTATGGTGACGTTGAGTTTAATATGGATGGCGCCAGTCGGACCGGCAGCCTGACGTCGGTAAAAACTTCGGCTAATAAAGACTGGGCGCCGGGAAATAAAGAACGCTGGGATATTAATGGCCGAATCTTGCTGGGTTTTGATGGCCTGCGTAAAGGGGCGGACGGAAAATATGCCGGATTCAGCGTGCAGCCGCTGGCGGATCTGCGCGGAAAAATGAATCTTGATGATGCGGTATTTTTCTTCGGTCGTGAAAATGACTGGAAAATAAAGGTCGGGCGCTTTGAAGCCTATGATATGTTCCCGCTGAATCAGGATACCTTTATTGAATATTCCGGCAATACGGCCAACGATCTGTACAGCGACGGCTACGGCTATATCTACATGATGAAAGAGGGGCGCGGGCGTAGCAGCAGCGGCGGCAACTTCCTGCTCAGTAAAAACAGCGATAACTGGTATTTTGAGCTGAATACGCTGGTGGAGGACGGCAGTTCGCTGTTTGTGGATCAAAACTATCACGGCAACGCGCTGGATAACCGTAAAAACGTGGTGTACGTGCGTCCGGTCGCGGCCTGGCAGTCCGGGGCCTGGTCGGTGGCGGCGGCCATGGAGAGCAACCTCGTTAATAATGCTTACGGCTATCAGAACCAGAATGGCCGCTGGGTCGATCAGTCCAGCCGCACCGGCTACGGGATGACCATGAGCTGGAACACGCTGAAAACCGATGCCGAAAATGGGGCGGTGGTGAATTTGAGCTCCGCCTATCTTGATGCGGCGGATGAGAAAGATTTCAGCGCCGGTATCAACGCATTATGGCATCGGGTAGAGCTGGGCTATATCTATGCGCATAACAAAATCGATAAGTTCAATATGTCCGGCGTGAGCGCGGAGTGCGATGGCGACTGCGCGATTCTGACGCCGGGGCGCTATGACATCCACACCATTCATACCTCATGGCAGTTGCCGAATATCATGGATATGCCGAACTTTAATATTTATCTCGGCGCGTATGCGTCATGGCTGGATTCATCGGCGGCAAAAAGCGGCAATACCGATGAACGCTACGGTGCGCGGGTAAGATTTAAATATTTCTTCTGACAGGTTTCCCGGGTTGCGGCGTAAACGCCTTACCCGGGCTACCAGGCACAAGATTGCGGCGCAATGCGTCTTAACCGGGCCAGCGGCCCGCAGACGGCGGTGAACCGGTAGCCCGGCTAAGCGCCGCGCGAGCCGGGGCCGTAGGGCAGAGAGAATGAGCCACCGTTAGCGCATGGCGCGTTTCAGAATACGATCGGACTGGCGCTGGAAGTCGGCGGCCGTCTCTTCTACGCTTTTCTGCCCGTAGTCGATGTACTGCAGCGATGTGCCAAACTGGGCAACGATCTGCGGGTCATCAAAATAAGGCGATACCGGGAGTTTCGTCGGCAGCGACTGCGCCAGCTTCAGCCCGGATATGGCCGGATTGTCGGTTTTGATCGTGCCGTCTTCGGTCAGGTAGTGCACCGCCACTTTGCTTAACGGCACGCCGCGCTCAAGGCCCAGCGTATCCACGCCCTCTTTGCTGTTTAGCAGGAAGTTAATCACTTTCGCCGCCGCTTGCGGGTTCTTCGTCGATTTGCCGATGGAGAGCATCTGCGCCGGTTTAAAGAACAGGCCAGCATCGGTGGCGCCCGGCAGCATCGGATAGTCGCCCAGCGCCAGCTTCGCCGGCGGCTTCAGGTTGTCGGAGTATTTGTTGATGGTGGAGTTCCACATATAGGTCCCCGCCCATTCGCCCTGAATCCACGGCTTCATTTCGTACATGTTGCTCTTGCCGAACGAGGCATAGTATTTGGTGTCCGGCATCACGTGGCTGTCGATGAGCTTTTTATACATCTGGAAAAATTCGACCCACTGCTCTTTGCTGTAGGAGAATTTCTTCGTTTTCTCGTCGATGGCCGGCTGGTTGTATTTCTGAACCATGTAAGAGTTCAGCAGCGCCAGCGTATCCTGATGCTCCAGCACCACCGGGTAATACTGCTTACCCAGCTTGCTCTCAAAGGTTTTGCCCGCCGCCATCAGCTCGTCCCAGGTTTTCGGGAAGGCGACGCCGGCCTTTTTCCAGGTTTCGTCGTTAAAGTAGAACACCCTGGCGGTCACGGAAATCGGGATACCGTTGAGCTTGCCATTGACCGTGGTGGACTGCAGCTCTTTGGCATCGAACTGGCTGAGGTCGATGATATCCTTCATTTTGTACAGATCGTAAAAACCCTCGCCATTCTTCGAGAAGATCGGCAGCCAGTTCCAGTTGGTCTGCATCACGTCCGGCTCGGTCCCGCCGGCGATTTGGGTGGTCAGGCGCGAAAGATGGCCGTCCCAGCCGGTATATTCGGCTTTAACGTTGATGTCCGGATTCTGTTGATGAAACTCCTCCAGCGCTTTCAGGGTGACCTGATGGCGGCCGTTGCCGCCCCACCATGACATACGCAGATCGACATCTTTTGCCAGAGACGGTAACGCGGTAAGGCCCAGAGTGGCGGAGATTGCGGCGCTTAAAAGCACTTTTTTCATTTTAATACTCCAGTGATGACAGAGAGATGTTCTGTTCGGTAGCGGCATCAAAGAGATGGCACTTATTCATGTCGAATTTGAACCACACTTTGCGATGCAGCCCTTTTTCAATCATCGGCTTAGCCTGGTCAGAAGGGACGCGGGCGGTCAGTTCATAGTCGGCGACTTTCAGGTAGACGAAAAACTCGTGGCCCATGTTCTCGACCCGCACCATTTCGCCCGAGCAGCCGCCTTCGGCGAACGGTTCATCGGCAATGGCGACAAACTCCGGGCGCACGCCGTAGAACAGCGGCTGGTTTGTATGGCTGCCGACTTTATCCTGCAGGGCCGCACTTAACGGCAGCCGCTCATCGCCGATAGTCAGGTGCAGGCACCCGGCCTGTTCAACCAGCTTGCAGGGGCGGATGTTCATCTCCGGGGCGCCAATAAAGCCGGCCACGAACATGTTTTTCGGTTTGTGATACAGGTTGTCCGGGGTATCGACCTGCATGATATGCCCGAGCTTCATGACGCAGATCCGGTCGCCCATGGTCATCGCTTCTGTCTGATCGTGGGTGACGTACACGGTGGTCGCCGGCTTGCCGGATTTCTTCAACTGCTTGTGCAGATCGGAAATACGGATCCGCATCGAGGCGCGCAGCTTGGCATCAAGGTTAGAGAGCGGTTCATCAAACAGGAACACATCCGGTTTTTTGACAATCGCCCGGCCAACCGCCACGCGCTGGGCCTGGCCGCCGGAAAGCTGGCGCGGCAGACGGTCGAGCAGCGCTTCCAGCTCGAGGATTTTGGCGGCCTCGTTAACCTGGGCGTCAATCTGATCTTTCGGCAGCTTGCTCAGCTTGAGGCCAAAGGCCAGATTCTCGCGCACCGTCATATGCGGGTAGAGCGCATAGTTCTGGAACACCATCGCAATACCGCGTGATTTTGGCGCGAGGTTGTTGACTATCTTCTCGCCGATACGCACTTCGCCGCCGCTGATGGTTTCCAGCCCCGCCAGCATGCGCAGGGTGGTGGATTTCGCGCAGCCGGATGGCCCGACGATCACCATAAACTCGCCGTCCGCGATTTTCAGGTCGATAGCATGTACCGCTTTGAAGCCGTTGGAGTAAACTTTTTCCAGTTTGTTGAAAATAACTTCAGCCATGATATTTCCCTCTTAACCTTTGATTCCGCTGCTGGTCACGCCCTGTACGAAGTAGCGTTGTGCCAGGAAGAACACGATGATGGATGGCAGAATGGAGATACTCGCCATTGCCAGAATTTCGTTCCACGGAGCGCCTTCCGTGACGTCGATGGACATTTTCAGCGCCAGTGCGATGGGATACTTATCGACGCTATAGACGTAAATCAGCGGGCCGATAAAGTCGTTCATCGACCACATAAACTGGAACAGCGCCACCGAGATAATCGCCGGTTTCAGAATCGGCACCACCACGTACCACAGCACCTGAATCGAGTTGCAGCCGTCAATCTGCGCCGCCTCTTCCATATCGCGCGGTACGCCGCGCAGGAACTGGATCAGCATGAAGACGAAGAATCCCTGGGTGGCGAAGGCCAGCGGCAGGTACAGCGGCAGATAGCTGTTCAGCATGCCCATTTCACGGAACATCAGGTATTGCGGGATCAGCAGCACGGTGCTCGGCAGTAGCATGGTGGTGATAAGCGTGGCGAACCAGAACTTCTTCCACGGGATTTCGAAGCGGGCAAAGCCGTAGGCCACGATGGTGGAGGAGATAATGGTCAGCAGGACTTTCGGGATCACATACTTAAAGGTGTTCAGCATGTAGTGACCGAAGTTGTACTCGGTGCCGGTTTTCCAGCCGTTAATAAAGCCGTCCCAGGTCGCATGGGCCGGCCACAGGCTCAGGGTGGTGAAGATCTCATGGTTCGGTTTGAACGACGCCGAGAACATCCACACCAACGGGTAGAGCATCAGCAGGCCGACGAACAGCAGGATGACGTAACGGATTGTCCGGCTGATTTTTTCACGGCGCAGGGTGCGGGCAACTTCGCGTTCCGCAATTTCCATTGCCGGGGTGATGTGTTGAATATCAGCCATTTTTGCCTCCCTTATCGGCGGAGTAGAACACCCAATATTTCGATGACTTAAAGGCGATGGCGGCAAAGACCGCGACCACCAGGAACAGCACCCACGCCAGCGCCGCGCCGTACCCCATATCGAAGTACTTAAAGGCGGTGTCGTAGATATAGAGCGAGAACAGATAGGTGGAGTAGGTCGGGCCGCCGCCGGTGATGACGTACGGACCGGTAAACTCCTGGAACGCCTGGGTGGTCTGCATAATAAAGTTGAAGAAGATGACCGGCGTAATCAGCGGCACGGTCACTTTCATGAACATTTGCCACTTAGACGCGCCGTCGATCATCGCCGCTTCATATTGTGACTGCGGGACGTTTTGCAGCGCGGCAAGGAAGATGACCATCGCCGAGCCAAACTGCCAGACGCGCAGCAGGGTGACGGACATCAGCGCCAGCGACGGCTCGCCGAGCCAGTTCACCGGGTCGAATCCCAGCACGCCGATAAAGCTGTTCAGTAGGCCGTCGATAGCGAACAGCGCACGCCACAGGACGGCAATCGCCACCGAACTGCCGAGAATGGACGGAATGTAATAAGCGGTACGGAAAAAGCCGATACCGCGCAGCTTAAAGTTGAGGACAAACGCAATACCCAGTGCGAAAGCCAGTTTTAACGGAATGGTTAAAAAGACGTAGGCAAAGGTCACGCCCATGGATTTCCAGAAGAGGCCATCTTCGGTCAGCATGTAGCGATAGTTTTCAATGCCGTTAAATACCGGCGGGCTCATCAAATCGTACTCAGTGAAACTGAGGAAGAAAGATGAAACAAAGGGAAAAGCGGTAAAGACTATCAGCCCGATGATATAGGGCGATATCCATGCCAATCCCAGCATCTTGTTTTCATTCATACATACCTACCTGGCTTACGAGTTTGTAAAACGGATTCGGGGTCATGGTTTTCTGTGTCCGGTCACGGCCAGAAAGTGAATCGGTGTCTGGTTCATCTGCTGGCGTTGGCTTCCTTTTTAACATTTTGTTTGTTATATATTTTTTCGTTCGGCTTCCCTGCTGAACCTCAATATTTCGCTTGCTGCGGGTCCGGAGATTCAATTTTATAAAACGCTGTTTTAAATTTATTTTATTACGATTTATTACGTAGTCATTCGATTCATAGCGGAAATGTGATCGAAGTCGAAACGATGTTTCAAAAATTGAGATGGCGAGCGTTTTCCAGAAATGATGAGTTGTCGGGGAAGATGGCGAAGCTAAGAACTTATGCCGGAGCGAGGAGGGTGAGTGGCAGGCTAATCATTTTGTTGTTACATATTTACTAACAAATTATTCTGGCGGAAAGGAAAGAAGGGATCAACAAGGGGCACGTTGAATATGCCCCGGCAAGCGGCGTTTTACAGGAAATCCTCACGCACGGGCGTAAAGGTATCCAGCAGGATGCCCGCTTTCAGGCAGAGGCAGCCGTGCATAATATGCGGCTTTTTGTAGAGCGTATCGCCGGCGCGCACCACGCGTTTCTCTTCACCGATGGTGAACTCAAATTCGCCGGATAGCACATAGGTCAACTGCTCGTGGGGGTGATTGTGCATTGGACCGATGGCCCCGGCGTCGAAATTGACCTCCACGGCCATCATGTTGCCACCGTGCGCAAGAATGCGACGGGTCACGCCATTGCCCAGATCTTCAAGGGTGGTCTGGTTATGAAAAATAAACATCCGGTAGTCCTGTTGTTAAATGAAACAATGTTTCATTTAATTTATCGCAGAATCGTCGGCAAAGAAACGAGCGACGACAAAAGTGGAAAGTTGATCACAAGTTTGTTTCACTGGAGCAAAGCATAAATCAGGAGCGGATGATGAAAACGATTGGCCTGTTGGGCGGCATGAGCTGGGAATCCACCATTCCCTATTACCGTTTGATCAACGAAGGTATCAAAACACATTTGGGTGGCCTGCATTCGGCGAGTCTGCTGCTGCACAACGTCGATTTCCATGAGATAGAAGCCTGCCAGTCCGCAGGGGACTGGGATCGCGCCGGCGAGATGCTGGCGCAGGCGGCATTTGGCCTGCAGCAGGCGGGCGCGGAAGGGATTGTTCTGTGTACCAATACCATGCATAAAGTGGCGCAGGCCATCGAAACGCGCTGTGAAGTGCCGTTCCTGCATATCGCCGACGCCACCGGGCGTGCGATTACCGCCAAAGGCCAAAAGCGAGTCGCCCTGCTCGGAACGCGCTATACCATGGAGCAGGATTTTTATCGTGGACGCCTGCAGGCGCAGTTCGCTATCGAGACGCTGATTCCGCAAGCTGACGATCGCGAACGCATCAACCGGATCATTTTTGATGAGCTGTGCCTGGGCACGTTTAACGACGACTCCCGTGATTATTACCTGCAGGTGATTGACGCGCTGGCGGCGCAGGGCGCGGAAGGGGTTATTTTCGGCTGTACCGAGATTGGCCTGCTGGTGCCGGTGGAGAGTAGCCCGCTGCCGGTGTTCGATACCGCCGCGATTCACGCCGCGGACGCGGTGACATTTATGCTCTCTTAAGCACCGCGTCCAGCGGGCCTTGAATCCGCTGCAGACTCCCTTGCAGGTGCTGAACAAATGTCTCGACCAGCGCCGATCCCGGGCGGTGTAGCGGGCGGATCAAGCTGACGGTGAACGGCACATCGACGCTAAAGCGGCGCACCGCCACGCCGCTTTCGGCATAGTCGAGGGCAGTCAGCGGGTTGACGACCGAGAGTCCGACGCCCGCCCGCACCATCGCACAAATGGAGGCCGCGCTGTGGGTCTCCACGACCATCCGGCGCTTCACCTGGTGCTCAAGAAACAGGGCATCAAGCAGCTGGCGATAGCTGTCAGTACGCGACAGGCTGATATAGTTTTCACCGTGGAAATCGGCCGGAGTCAGCACCGGCTTGCTGGCAAGCGGGTGGCTCCGGGGCAGTACGCACACCTCGTTGAGCGTTAACAGCGGCGTGCGTTCGGTCCCGGCGGGCGTGTGCAGGGTTTCCGTCAGACCGAGATCGTGACGTTGGGCGGAGAGCCACTCCTCCAGCAGGGGGGATTCCTGCGGCACAATCTGCAGGCTGACCTCGGGATAGCGCGCCAGAAAGGGCTGTAGCAGCAGCGGCAAAAACGACTGGGAAAACACCGGCAGGCAGGCGACAGACAGTTCGCCCTGGCGAAATTCGCGCAGGCTCTCGGCGGCGCTGACGATGCGGTCCAGTCCGTACCAGGAACGCTGAACCTCCTCAAACAGCCGCAATCCCTGCACCGTTGGCTGCAAACGCCCGCGGGTGCGCTCAAACAGTTGCAGCCCGATCACCTTTTCAAAACGTGCCAGTTCGCGGCTGACGGTCGGCTGAGAGGTGTTCAGCAGGCGAGCCGCCTCGGTCAGGTTGCCGGTGGTCATCACCGCATGGAAGATTTCGATATGGCGTAAATTGACGGCGGGCATGGCGGCTCTCGGCGGATTGGCGGTATCCATATCATTTTTGCATAGAGTCACGATAAAACGATATTTTTTATTCTCTTCAGCCTATGGCGTAATCATAAAAAAACACGCACAACACAGATAACGCCGGAGTTCATTATGCCACGCTCGCTTTACGCCACCGATACCGACCTGACTGCCGGGAACCTGCTCCGCCTGCCTGGCGAATTTGGCTGCCCGGTGTGGGTCTACGACGCGCAGATTATCCGCCGCCAGATAGCCCAGCTTAGCCAGTTCGACGTGGTGCGCTTTGCCCAGAAGGCCTGCTCCAATATCCATATTTTGCGCTTGATGCGTGAACAGGGCGTCAAGGTGGATTCCGTCTCCCTCGGGGAGATCGAACGTGCGCTGGCGGCGGGTTATGACCCGCAGCAGCATCCGGAAGATATCGTTTTTACCGCCGACCTGATCGACGAGGCGACGCTGGAACGCGTCAAGGCCCTGCAGATCCCGGTTAATGCCGGTTCAGTCGATATGCTGAGCCAACTGGGGGAAGTCTCTCCCGGTCATCGCGTCTGGCTGCGCGTCAACCCGGGCTTTGGACACGGCCACAGCCAAAAAACCAACACCGGCGGCGAAAACAGCAAACACGGGATCTGGTACAGCCATCTGCCGGCGGCGCTGGAAATAATGCGTCGCTATCAGCTCCAGCTGGTGGGGATCCACATGCATATTGGCTCCGGGGTTGATTATGGCCATCTGGAGCAGGTTTGTGGCGCGATGGTGCGTCAGGTGGTGGAGTTTGGCCAGGATCTACAGGCGATCTCTGCCGGCGGCGGGCTGTCGATCCCTTATCGCGAAGGTGAAGAGGCGATCGATACCGATCATTACTATGGCCTGTGGAACGCCGCGCGCGAGCAGATCGCCCGACATCTCGGCCATCCGGTGAAACTGGAAATCGAGCCGGGTCGCTTCCTGGTGGCTGAATCCGGGGTGCTGGTCTCTCAGGTCCGTAGCGTCAAAGAGATGGGCAGCCGCCACTTTGTGCTGATTGATGCCGGTTTTAACGATCTGATGCGTCCGTCAATGTACGGCAGCTATCACCATATTACCGCCCTGGCGGCGGATGGCCGCAACCTGAGCGCCGCACCGCTTGTCGACACCGTCGTGGCCGGGCCGCTGTGCGAATCGGGCGACGTCTTTACTCAGCAGGAAGGGGGCAAGGTAGAGACGCGTTTGCTGCCTGAAGTCGCGCCGGGGGATTATCTGGTGCTGCATGATACGGGGGCCTACGGCGCGTCAATGTCCTCAAACTACAACAGCCGCCCGCTGCTGCCGGAAGTGTTGTTCGACAACGGCAGCGCACGGCTGATCCGTCGTCGGCAGACGATTCAGGAGCTGCTGGCCTTAGAGCAGTTCTAAAAATAGGGTCCCGTCGTTACCGACTCCCGCAATACCAGGGTGCCGGTAAACGGCGGGATCGTTTCGATCGGCTGGTCGTTGGCGAGCTTGATCGCCTGATCGATAGCGGTGGTTATCATATTATCGATCGGCAGATAGACCGTCGACAGGCCGGGCTCCAGCCATTTCGCGCTCGGGGCATCGTCGAAGCCGAACAGCGAAACGTCCTGCGGGATTTGCAGCCCCGCCTGGTGCAGCGCTTTTGAGGCGCCCAGCGCCATATCATCGTTACACGAAAACAGCGCGCTGAACGTTGTGTTCTCAGCAAGCAGCTCGCGGCACAGTTCATAGCCGCGGGTCATCGTAGAATCGCCGTATTTAACTTTCGCCGGATCCCAGGCGATACCGTGCTTTTTCAGTGCCTTGCGGTATCCTTGCAGACGGGCCTTCCCCGTCGGCGTGTGCATTGGCACGGTGATGCAGGCGATATCCCGGTGCCCTTGCGTAATCAGATAACTGACCGCCTGAAAAGCCGCATCTTCCTGCTCGAAGAACACGCAGCGTTCCCGCGCCAGGCTGACGTCGCGGTTAATCACCACCAGCGGCGTATCGATGGATTCGATAAGCGACATGATCTTCTTTTCGCTCATGTGGCGGGTATAGAGGATGATGGCGTCGCACTGGCGGTCGGCGAGCATCTGTACCGCCTCTTCTTCGCGTTCCGGGGCATCGTGGCCGTCGGTGACGATCAGCTGTTTTCCCCAGGCTTCCGTCTGGCGTGAAGCCTGTTGCAGCAGGCGGCCAAAATAGAAACCATCGAAGGTCGAAACCACCAGTCCGATACTGTTGCTGGTGCGGTTCGCCAACGAACGGGCGAGAAAGTTTGGCCGGTATCCCAGCTCTTCCATCGCTTTGAATACCTGTTGGCGGGTGCTCTCTTTTACCTGACCTGTGCCGTTCAACACGCGGGAAACCGTCGCTTTAGAGACGCCTGCGCGAATTGAGACATCCAGCATTGTAGCCATTCATCGATTCCTGATTTCACGTGATAAACCGCAGTTTATCACAGACATTCAGGGGGATATGCGCCCAACCGGGGGCAAAGAACTATCGCGATCACGCTTTTTGCAGGAAATGCCCGCAAAATGGTTCTTCCACGCGCTGACCTCCTCGCCACCGACCGCTGCGGGCGCGGTATACTGGCTGCCAGAGAATTTTTCAGCAGGAGATCGGTTATGCATATTCAGCCCTTATACGCCGCGCCGCAGCACGCCGAACAGGTGGCGATGTGGCTCTGGCAGGCCTTTGGCGGCGAAACGCTGCCGCTGCCTTTTTTTGCTACTCTCATTGCCCACAGCCAGACGCCGGAGGCGCTGCCGCTGACCTTTATCGCCGTCGAGGGCGAGACGCTGGCAGGGACGGTGGGGCTGTGGCGCTGCGACTTAATCAGCCGTCAGGATCTGTTCCCGTGGATGGCGGCGCTGTACGTCGCCCCGCACGCGCGCGGACGGGGCATCGCGGGAAAGCTGCAACAGCATGCTATCGACTATGCGCGCCGGCTCGGGCACCCGCAGCTGTATCTCTACTCCGCCTGCCGCGATTTTTATGAGCGTTTTGGCTGGCAGTATATTGGTGAAGGGCTGGATTACCCGGCCACCCCCGTCAGCCTGTATCGTTACGACTTATCGCTTTCCGACGGCGCCATCACCGAGTGACGGCGAACCAGCGTCGGGCTGAATAAGTGGGTGATTTCAGGCGCCGGGCGCTGATCTGCCAGCGCCAGTGCCAGTTCGGCGGCCTGCGTTGCCATGGTGACGATGGGGTAACGCACCGTCGTCAGGCGCGGGCGAACATAGCGCGAGATCAGCACATCATCGAAGCCAATCAGCGAAATCTCGCGCGGGACGTCGATACCATTATCATTCAGCACCCCCATTGCGCCGGCGGCCATCGAGTCGTTATAACAGGCGACAGCGGTAAAATTTCTGCCGCGCCCCAGCAGTTCGGTGATGGCCTGCTCGCCGCCGCTTTCATCAGGTTCGGCAAAGGTCACCAGCCGATCGTTGCAGGGCAGGCCGCTCTCCGTTAACGCCGAGTAATAGCCTTGCAGACGATCTTCAGCATCCGAAATCGCGTGGTTGGAGCAGAGGTAGCCGATACGGGTATGCCCCTGTTGGATCAGATGACGGGTCGCCAGCCAGGCGCCGTAGCGGTCATCCAGCGCCACGCAGCGCTGTTCAAAGCCCGCCAGAATACGGTTGATCAGCACCATGCCGGGGATCTGTTTCATCAACCCGACGAGCTCATCATCGGGGATCATTTTCGCGTGTACCACCAGCGCAGCGCAGCGATGGCGGATAAGCTGCTCAATCGCCTGACGCTCTTTTTTAATGCTGTGATACCCGTTGCCGATCAGCAAAAAGTTACCGGTGTTGTAGGCCACCTGTTCGACGGCTTTGACCATGGCACCGAAGAAAGGATCGGACACGTCACCCACCACCAGCCCAACGGTCTCCGTTGACTGCTGCGCCAGCGCGCGCGCGTTCGCATTGGGATGATAATTGAGCGTTTCCATCGCCGCAGTCACCGACTGGCGCGAGGTTTCACTGGCTTTGGGGGAGTTGTTGATTACGCGGGATACGGTAGCGACGGACACTCCAGCGAGTCGGGCTACATCCTTAATTGTCGCCATACCAGACCTTTTATAGGGTAAGCGTTTACATAACGGTTATGTTACGGGAAAGTGCGGCAGATTCAAGGCTGGAGGCGTCTGGCGTTACGCAAATGTGATGCAGATTGACCTTCATGGTGAAAAAGTTACACAGCGACAAGCGCAGTGGCACAGACGAATGAAACGGCGGAGGGAAGATTCACACCTTTGCTTACACTTTGCGATTAGCTGTTGCGAATGTTCGCTGGTTTATCCATTCATTGCATTGATATTCTGGCTATCCCAGAGGTATTGATAGGTGGAGCTAACGTAACGTTAGCCACTCTAATTACACCAGCCTGCGCAGATGCGCAGGTTTTTTTTTGCCCCTCGTCTGAACATGCCGCGTTCGCCCCGTGACAGGCCCTCGGCACCCTCAGCGGATGGCTCTCTTCCTGTCCGCTGCTCGCCGCTGTTACAGATAGCGAAAATGGCAATAACTGGTTGCACTTAGGTTTATTCCCTTGCGTTTTATCGCTGGTGCGGCAGGGGCAAAAAACCGGACAATCAGGGTCCCAGAGGTATTGATAGGTGAGTTTTTAAGTACGCATTTCGTACTGATTATCTTGCACCGGCCTGCGCAGATGCGCAGGTTTTTTTTCTGCCAGACATTTCTTCCGCACTGCTTTCAAACGCCTTCTCGTGTAACCTGCAATGACTTAATCACCGGTCAAATGGAGTTGTTATGCTGTTGGCATTTTTCAGGCTGTTGTTCAAAGGGTTGTATCGGGTCAGATTGACCGGTGACACGCAGCCCTTGCAACAACAAAAGGTGTTGATCACCCCGAATCACGTCTCGTTCCTCGATGGGATCCTGCTCGCCTTATTCCTGCCCGTCCGACCGGTCTTTGCGGTGTACAGTTCTATCAGCCAGCGCTGGTTTATGCGCGTGCTGACGCCGCTTATCGACTTTGTCCCGCTCGACCCGACGAAACCGATGTCGATAAAACACCTGGTGCGGCTGATTGAGCAGGGGCGTCCGGTGGTTATCTTCCCGGAAGGGCGTATCTCGGTTAGCGGTTCGCTGATGAAAATCTATGACGGGGCGGCGTTCGTGGCCGCAAAGTCGCAGGCCACCATTATCCCACTGCGTATCGAAGGCGCGGAGTTGACTCCGTTCAGCCGCCTCAAAGGGCTGGTCAAACGCCGTCTGTTCCCACGGATCCAGCTGCATTTGCTGCCGCCAACCCGCATTGAAATGCCTCAGGCGCCTCGCGCCCGCGATCGCCGCAAAATTGCCGGAGAGATGCTGCACCAGATCATGATGGAAGCGCGCATGGCGGTGCGCCCGCGAGAAACGCTGTATGAATCGCTGCTGGCGGCGCAGGATCGGTTCGGGGCGCGCAAACATTGCGTGGAAGATATTAATTTCCAGCCAGATACCTACCGCAAGCTGCTGACGAAAACTCTCTTCGTGGCGCGCATCCTCGAAAAATACAGCACGCAGGGCGAGAAAATCGGCCTGATGTTGCCCAACGCCGGAATCAGCGCGGCGGTGATTTTTGGCGCCATTGCCCGCGGGCGGATTCCGGCGATGATGAACTACACCGCCGGGGTAAAAGGGCTGAGCAGTGCGATAACCGCCGCTGAAATTAAAACCGTATTTACCTCCCGCACTTTCCTTGATAAAGGCAAACTCTGGCACCTGCCGGAGCAGCTCACGCAGGTGCGTTGGGTCTTCCTTGAAGACCTGAAGGGCGACATCACGACCGGCGATAAGCTGTGGATTTTCGGCCACCTGCTGGCGCCGAAGCTGGCGCAGGTCAAACAGCAGCCGGAAGATGCGGCGATGATCCTGTTTACCTCCGGTTCGGAAGGCAACCCGAAAGGCGTGGTACACAGCCACAAAAGCCTGCTGGCTAACGTCGAACAGATTAAAACGATTGCTGACTTTACCGCCAACGATCGCTTTATGTCGGCGTTGCCGCTGTTCCACTCTTTTGGCCTGACGGTGGGGCTGCTGACGCCGCTGTTTACCGGCGCAGAAGTGTTTCTCTATCCCAGCCCGCTGCACTACCGCGTGGTGCCGGAGCTGGTCTACGATCGTAACTGTACGGTGCTGTTCGGGACCTCGACCTTTCTCGCGAACTACGCGCGCTTTGCCAACCCGTATGATTTCTACCGTTTGCGCTACGTGGTGGCCGGGGCGGAAAAGCTTCAGGAGAGCACGAAGCAACTGTGGCAGGACAAATTTGGCCTGCGCATTCTCGAAGGCTATGGCGTCACCGAATGTGCGCCGGTGGTATCGATTAACGTCCCGATGGCGGCGAAGGTGGGCACCGTCGGGCGTATTCTGCCGGGGATGGATGCGCGCCTGCTGGCGATGGCGGGTATTGCAGAGGGCGGACGCCTGCAGTTAAAAGGGCCGAACATCATGAATGGCTATCTGCGGGTGGAGAATCCGGGCGTGCTGGAAGCGCCGGCGGCGGAAAATCAGCATGGCGAAGTGGAAAGCGGCTGGTATGACACCGGGGATATCGTCACCTTTGACGAGCAGGGCTACGTGCGCATTCAGGGACGCGCTAAGCGCTTCGCGAAAATCGCCGGCGAAATGGTGTCGCTGGAAATGGTCGAACAGGTGGCGTTGGCCGTCTCACCTGACAAGATGCATGCCACGGCGATTAAACAAGATGCCGCTAAAGGCGAGGCGCTGGTGCTTTTTACCACCGATAATGAACTGAACCGTGAAAAACTGCTGCGTTACGCCCGTGAGCATGGCGTGCCGGAGCTGGCGGTACCGCGCGACATTCGCTGGCTGAAGCAGTTGCCGGTTCTCGGCAGCGGCAAGCCGGACTTTGTCACCCTTAAAGGTATGGTTGAGCAGACGGAAGATTCTGATGAGTGAGTCAGTACACACTAACACCTCGCTGTACTCAAAAGGGATGATGGCGGTCATCTGCGCCCAGTTCCTCTCGGCATTTGGCGATAACGCGCTGCTGTTTGCCACGCTGGCGCTGATGAAACAGCAGTTCTACCCGGACTGGAGCCAGCCGGTGATGCAGATGCTGTTTGTAGGCGCTTACATACTTTTTGCGCCGTTTGTCGGCCAGTTTGCCGACAGCTTTGCCAAAGGGCGAGTGATGATGGTCGCCAACGGCATGAAGCTGGTTGGCGCAGGCTGCATCTGTTTTGGCCTGAACCCGTTTATCGGCTATACCCTGGTGGGGATCGGCGCGGCGGCCTATTCACCGGCCAAATACGGCATCCTTGGCGAGCTGACCACCGGGGATAAGTTAGTGAAAGCTAACGGTTTGATGGAGTCGTCGACCATTGCGGCGATTTTGCTGGGATCGATGGCCGGCGGTATTCTGGCCGACTGGCACGTGCTGGCCGCGCTGGTCATCTGCGCGCTGGTGTACGGTGGGGCGGTGATCGCCAACCTGTGGATCCCGAAGCTGCCGGCGGCGCGTCCCGGCCAGTCATGGCGGTTTACGCCGATGACCTACAGTTTCTTTAGCGCCTGTAAGACGCTGTGGCGTAACGGGGAAACGCGCTTTTCACTGACCGGAACCAGTCTGTTCTGGGGCGCTGGCGTGACGCTGCGTTTCCTGCTGGTGCTGTGGGTACCGGCGGCGCTTGGCATCACCAGCAACGCCATGCCGACCTATCTTAACGCGATGGTGGCGGTGGGGATTGTGCTGGGGGCCGGGGCTGCCGCGAAGCTGGTGACGTTGCAAACCGTGTCCCGCTGCATGCCTGCCGGGATTTTAATCGGCGTGGCGGTGATCTTCTTTGCCCTCCAGCAGTCGCTGCTGCCCGCATTTGCTCTGCTGTTGCTGCTCGGTATTTTTGGCGGCTTCTTTATTGTGCCGCTTAATGCGCTGCTGCAGGAACGCGGTAAGCATACCGTAGGTGCAGGCAATGCTATTGCGGTACAGAACCTCGGTGAAAACGTGGCGATGCTGCTGATGCTGGGGCTCTATTCGCTGGCGGTGAGTATCGGTATTCCGGTGGTTGGCGTCGGGATTGGCTTTGGCGCGGTGTTTGCGCTGGCGATTGCCGCGCTGTGGATCTGGGGACGGCGTAAATAATTTCCCGGAGGCGATGCTACGCATCTGTCCGGGCTACAAGTTCGTGCGGTTTTGTCGCCCGGATAAGGCGTTTACGCCGCGACCCGCGAATCTCCCCGGCTCGCGCTGCGCTTAGCCGGGCTACCGTATCCTGCATGCGGCGGTTTTGTAGCCCGGGTAAGGCGTTTACGCCGCGACCCGGGGTTACGGTCTTACGGTGCCGGGTAGGTATAGACCTGGTGCACCGCTTCAATTTCCGCTAACACCTCTTCACTCAGCTCAAGATGCAGGCTCTCAACGTTGGTTTTAAGCTGCTCCAGCGTGGTGGCGCCCAGCAGGGTGCTGGCGACAAACGGCTGACGACGGACAAAGGCCAGCGCCATCTGCGCCGGGTCGAGGTTATGGCGTCTGGCGATATCGACATAGGCCGCCACCGCTTTCTGCGACTGTTCGCTGCTATAGCGCGTGAAGCGGCTGAAGAGCGTATTGCGCGCGCCGGCCGGTTTTGCGCCATGAAGATACTTGCCGGTCAGGGTGCCAAATGCCAGGCAGGAGTAGGCCAGCAGCTCAACGCCTTCATACTGGCTGACTTCCGCCAGACCCACTTCGTAGCTACGGTTCAGCAGGCTGTAGGGATTCTGGATGGTGACGATGCGCGGCAGGTCGTGTTTATCCGCCAGGTGCAGGTAGCGCATCACGCCAAAGGCCGTTTCGTTGGAGACACCGATATAGCGGATTTTACCGGCGCGCTGGAATTCGGTGAGCGCTTCCAGGGTATCCAGCAGGGTGACGACCGGCGCGGAGTCGGTCCAGGTATAGCCCAGTTTGCCGAAGCAGTTGGTCGGGCGCTGCGGCCAGTGAACCTGGTAGAGGTCGAGATAATCGGTTTGCAGACGCTTGAGGCTGTCGTGCAGCGCGTCACGGATGTTTTTACGATCCAGCGCATGGTTGGGGCGAATGCTGCTGTCGTTGTTACGCGCGGGGCCGCTGACTTTAGAGGCGATAACCAGCTTTTCGCGATTGCCGCGTTTCGCCAGCCAGTTGCCGACGTACGTTTCCGTCAGCCCCTGGGTTTCCGGGCGCGGGGGGACAGGATACATCTCAGCGACATCAATCAGGTTAATGCCCTGGCTGACTGCGTAGTCGAGCTGTTGGTGCGCGTCGGCCTCGCTATTCTGCTCACCAAAAGTCATAGTGCCCAGCCCGAGCGTGCTGATTTCAAGAGAACTGTGTGGGATACGGTGATACTGCATAGCCGGCTTCCTTTTTTATTAACAAGGTCAGGAGTTCCCCGACAAAGGAGTATCAAAATGGCAGAGGGGGAGAAAAAGAGGAAGTAAAAAAATCAAAAAAGCCGGGGTTTCAGAATCCGAAGACGCGATGCCGCGGAGGGTTCAGAGGATCCCGACTCTTTATTAAGAGGGTCCGCTGTCGGGGAAGGCGGCCTCACCAGGCAGGTGCTGGCAGGCGGCTGGCCGACGAAAAGTCTTAACGTTTAATAATCTGCGAAACATCGTCGCGGTTGATCTGCATTTTATTGCCCTGCTGATCTTCGTAACTGATGAGGCCGGTATCATCATCAACGGCTGGCTTACCATCGGTCAGGATCATGCGTCCGTCTTTTGTCGCCATCACGTAATCGCTGCTGCAACCGGAAACCGAGAACGTCAGTCCTACGGCTGAAATCAATACTGCCCATTTTTTCATCGTCATTACCTCTTGAATGGTCGTACCCCGCACCAGTGTATTAATAGCCTGATTTGTGAGACATAAAAAGCAGGAAAGTCTTAAAAAATTTTGCAGCCCAGGGTTTGGGCTGCATTTCTGTGGGTTACAGAGGATTTTTTTTATTACGCAGCAGGTTAAGGCTTTCGACGGCAATCGAAAAGAACATCGCGAAGTAGATGTAGCCTTTCGGAATATGTATTTCGAAGCTTTCCAGCATCAGGGTAAAGCCGACCAGAATCAGAAATGACAGGGCCAGCATTTTTACCGACGGATGACGGTCGACAAAGTCGCCAATCGGTCGGGCGGCGAACATCATTACGCCGACGGCAATGACCACCGCGGCCATCATGATGAACAGATGATCCGACAGCCCAACCGCGGTAATCACCGAGTCGAGGCTGAAAATGATATCCAGTACCATGATCTGCACGATGGCGCCCATAAATGAATGGACATTGGTTTTTAGCCCTTCCTCTTCGCCCTCGATCGACTCGTGGATCTCTTTACTCGCCTTCCAGATAAGGAACAGACCGCCGAGCAGTAAGATCAAATCGCGAAACGAGATCGCGTGGTCGAAAACGGTAAACAGCGGATGGGTGAGCTTAACGACCCAGGCGATAGAGGCCAGCAGCCCCAGACGCATCAGCATCGCGCCCATCAACCCGATACGTCTTGCGTGAGCACGCTGGGCGGTAGGCAGTTTGGCAACAACCAGAGAGAGAAAAATAATATTATCGATCCCCAGCACTATCTCCAGCAGCGTCAGCGTACCGAGCGCCAGCCAGGCGTTGGGATCGGTTATCCATGCAAATAACATTGTTCAAAGTCCTGCAAAAAAGAAAGTCGCAATTATATGCAAGCTGGCAGGCAGAACAAAAAATTAATCGTGGCCGAGGAGAAAATGACGGGCCAGCAGGGCGGCGGTGAAATTCTTCTTCAGGTAGAAGCCGCGTGGCAGCGTGAGAATCGGCTCACCGCGGGCGCCAATCGCCTCGGTTAACGCTTTGCTGTTGGCGGCCTTCGGGCGCAGCTGCAGCACCTCGCCATGACGAGCGGTGATGCGTTCCACCTGACCGAGCACGATCAGATCCATCAGTTCCTCCCAGTCCATTCGCAGCTGGCGATCCTCTTCTTCATTGGGGCTCCACAGCAGCGGGGCGCCGACGCGGCGTTCCGCCAGCGGAATGGCGCGATCCCCTTCCACCGGTATCCACAGGACGCGTTTAAGCTTATGGCGCACGTGGCTGCTCTCCCAGGTCACGCCGCTGTTACCGGTAAGCGGGGCGACGCAAACAAAGGTGGTTTCCAGCGGACGACCCTGGCTATCGACAGGTATGGTCTTCAGCTCGACGCCCAGCGCGGCGAAATCCTGCTCGGGTTTACTGCCGGCGCTGGCGCCCAGCCAGATCTCCAGCAGAATACCGATCCATCCTTTATCGCGTTTTAAATCGCGTGGAATGGCAATCCCCGCCAGCGCCGCCAGTTCGCCCAGCGAGTAGCCCGCTAACCCCTGCGCCTGGGTCAGGAGCTGCTGCTGGGTGTGCGGTGGAGATGCTAGCGGCGCGATGGCGGGCATACGGTAAAACCTCTGGTTAAAAAGTGAACGCTAATTCAGCGCATTGTGGATAGAGTTTACCTTTTTCTGGGTAACTATGACAATTTGATGATTCGTATGGATTTTTTTTCATTTTTTTGTCGTTGTGAAAACAGTGAAAGCGGGTTTTCCAGAACTGGTCACTGGCAATGAACAGGATCTTACACCATGTTATCCACAGAAAAATGGGATAACTGGGGAAAAGTGGCACTACTGTTTTCATTTACAGCCTTGACGTGCGACGAAAATCGAATTTTTAGACAAAATGTGCCCAGTGGACTCGGATAATCTGTGGATAAAATCGTCATTGCTCGATCTTTCATCAGTTCCAGGATCACATGTGTGATGATCATCACGTTTAACTGTAATTATTGAAAGGTATATGTGCTAACATAATGAATGTAATGCCATTATTAAATGATATGATTCGTAGGCGATTCGGACTACTCCGGGTTTTCCCTGGGTAATTCCATACTTCTTCACAACTCTATCCACAGAAAAAGTGAATAAAATGGGGTCGCGATCGCTTTCGTTGTTTATAACTCTGCTGATTACTGTGAGTTATTCAAATGTTATTCGGCGGCACAGTGGCAACAGAGTGGTTTACCGTTCACAGCGAGTGTGAAACAATCGTTCACATTGAAGATTATTTTGAGGTAGTCCGGTGATTGATGACGATGGCTACCGCCCAAATGTCGGTATTGTAATCTGTAATCGCCAGGGCCAGGTGATGTGGGCCAGGCGCTATGGTCAGCACTCGTGGCAGTTCCCGCAAGGGGGCATTAATCCAGGTGAATCAGCCGAGCAGGCCATGTATCGGGAATTGTTCGAAGAGGTGGGGTTAAGTCGTAAAGATGTGCGAATCCTGGCCTCAACCCGTAACTGGCTGCGTTACAAGTTGCCTAAACGTTTGGTGCGTTGGGACACAAAGCCGGTTTGTATCGGCCAGAAACAGAAGTGGTTTCTCCTGCAGTTGATCGGCAGCGATGCGGAAATCAATATGCAAACCAGTAGTACGCCTGAGTTTGATGGTTGGCGCTGGGTAAGTTACTGGTACCCGGTTCGTCAGGTGGTGTCGTTTAAGCGCGACGTGTACCGCCGGGTGATGAAAGAGTTTGCCAGCATGACCATGTCGCTGGCGGAAAGTGCACCTAAACCGCAAAGCGCGCCTGCTTATCGACGTAAAAGAGGTTAAGCCACGCATATTATGCTCACTCGGTTACGAGAAATCGTCGAGAAGGTCGCGAGTGCGCCGCGTTTAAACGAGGCGCTGGATATCCTGGTCACCGATATCTGCATTGCGATGGAAACGGAAGTTTGTTCGGTTTACCTGGCCGATCACGATCGACGATGTTATTACCTGATGGCCACTCGCGGGCTGAAAAAACCTCGCGGGCGTACCGTTGCGCTCGCGTTTGACGAAGGCCTCGTTGGCCTGGTCGGGCGCCTTGCCGAGCCTATCAACCTTGCCGATGCGCAAAAACACCCCAGCTTTAAATACATTCCGGCCGTTAAAGAGGATCGCTTCCGCGCGTTTCTTGGCGTGCCGATTATCCAGCGGCGTCAGCTGCTTGGGGTGCTGGTGGTGCAGCAGCGTGAGCTGCGTCAGTTTGACGAAAGCGAAGAGTCGTTTCTCGTCACCCTGGCGACGCAAATGGCCGCCATTCTTTCCCAGTCTCAGCTGACCGCGCTGTTTGGCCAGTATCGACAGACGCGTATTCGCGCGCTGCCCGCCTCCTCCGGGGTGGCGATTGCCGAAGGCTGGATGGACATCAGTCTGCCGCTCATGGAGCAGGTGTACGAAGCCTCGACGCTGGATACGGCTTCCGAACGCGAACGCCTGACCGGCGCGCTGGAAGAAGCGGCGAGCGAGTTTCGTCGCTACAGCAAGCGCTATGCCGCCGGGGCGCAAAAAGAGACGTCGGCGATCTTCGATCTCTATTCGCACCTGCTTTCCGACGCGCGTCTGCGCCGCGAGCTCTTTGCGGAGGTCGACAAAGGCGCGGTGGCAGAATGGGCGGTGAAAAAGATCATCGAGAAATTCGCCGAACAGTTTGCCGCCCTGAGCGACGGTTATCTGAAAGAGCGGGCTGGCGATCTACGTACTCTCGGCCAGCGCCTGCTTTTCCACCTCGACGATTCCATTCAGGGCCCCAATACCTGGCCGGCGCGTATTGTGCTGGTGGCGGACGAGCTGTCGGCCACGACGCTGGCGGAAGTTCCGCAGGACAGGCTGGCGGGCGTCGTCGTCCGCGATGGTGCCGCGAACTCCCACGCCGCCATTATGGTGCGGGCGCTGGGGATCCCGACGGTTATGGGGGCGGATATCCAGCCTTCGCTACTCCACGGCCACATGCTGGTGGTGGATGGTTACCGCGGCGAACTGCTGGTCGACCCGGAACCGGCGCTGCTGCAGGAATATCAGCGCCTGGTCAGCGAAGAGAATGAACTCAGCCGGCTGGCGGAAGACGATCTGGAACACACTTCCGAGCTGAAAAGTGGCGAGCGGGTGAAGGTCATGCTGAACGCTGGCCTGAGCCTGGAACATGAAGAAAAACTGGGCAATTTTATCGACGGCATCGGTCTGTACCGTACGGAAATTCCGTTTATGCTGCAAAGCGGTTTCCCGTCGGAAGAGGAGCAGGTCGCCCAGTATCAGGGCATGCTGCAGATGTTTAATGAAAAGCCCGTGACCCTGCGTACGCTGGATATCGGCGCCGATAAGCAGCTGCCGTACATGCCGATCAGCGAAGAGAACCCGTGCCTCGGCTGGCGCGGGATCCGTATTACCCTCGATCAGCCGGAAATTTTTCTCATCCAGGTACGCGCCATGCTGCGTGCCAATGCGGCGACCGGCAATCTGAGTATTTTGCTGCCAATGGTGACCAGCCTTGACGAAGTGGATGAAGCGCGTCGCCTGATCGATCGCGCCAGCCGTGAAGTCGAAGAGATGATTGGCTACGCCATTCCTCGCCCGCGTCTTGGCGTGATGCTGGAAGTGCCTTCGATGGTCTTTATGCTGCCGAACCTCGCCAGCCGCGTGGACTTTATTTCGGTTGGGACCAATGACCTGACTCAGTATATCCTCGCCGTCGATCGTAACAACACCCGGGTCGCCAGCATGTATGACAGCCTGCATCCCGCGGTGCTGCGGGCGCTGGCGATGATTGCGCATGACGCCGAACGCTTCGGCATCGACCTGCGGCTGTGCGGTGAAATGGCGGGCGATCCGATGTGCGTGACTATCCTGATTGGCCTTGGCTATCGCCATTTGTCGATGAACGGTCGCTCGGTGGCGAGGGTTAAATACCTGCTGCGGCGTATCGATATTGCAGAAGCTCAGGAGCTGTCGCGCCGGAGCCTTGAGGCGCAGATGGCCACGGAAGTTCGTCATCAGGTGGCGGCTTTCATGGAGCGACGCGGCCTGGGCGGCTTGATCCGCGGCGGCCGGTAGCCGTCAGAGAGCGGTAGGCCAGGTAAGCTTAGCGCCACCCGGTAAAAGAATGGCGCACTCAGGTAGCCCGGAGAGACGATCGGTGCCGCCTTTGGAAAACTGTCGTGCGCTGTTAGCATTCATATACATATCTTTTACAACAACGGCACGGCCAGCGAATTAACCTTATGCTATTATTCGCCCCCTTGGAGCACCCGTATTGGTCGGGCGTGTATGATTACCGCTGTCCACTTTCGGCGGAATAACAAGTCTTTATGGTGACAGATGAATAGTGGCTACCTGCATTTCCCGGATTTTGATCCGGTGATATTTTCCGTTGGGCCGGTCTCCCTCCACTGGTACGGTTTGATGTACCTGGTCGGGTTTGTTTTTGCGATGTGGCTAGCCACCCGTCGTGCCAACCGTCCGGGCAGCGGCTGGAGCAAAAACGAAGTTGAAAATCTGCTGTATGCCGGGTTCCTTGGCGTTTTCCTCGGTGGCCGTATCGGCTACGTCCTGTTCTATAATCTGCCGGTTTTCCTGCAGGATCCGCTGTATCTGTTCCGCGTCTGGGACGGCGGCATGTCGTTCCACGGTGGTCTGATTGGCGTCATCCTCGTGATGATCATTTTTGCCAAACGCACCAAACGCACTTTCTTCCAGGTCTCCGATTTTATCGCGCCGCTGATCCCCTTTGGCCTCGGGGCGGGGCGTCTGGGCAACTTTATCAACGGCGAGCTGTGGGGACGCGTCGATCCGAGCTTCCATTATTCGATGATTTTCCCCGGCTCGCGCGCGGAAGATCTGGCGCTGCTGCCGTCTCATCCGCAATGGCAATCGCTGTTTGATACCTACGGCGCACTGCCGCGTCACGCTTCGCAGCTATACGAACTGGCGCTGGAAGGGGTCGTCCTGTTCCTGATCCTGAACCTGTTTATCCGCAAACCGCGCCCGACCGGGTCGGTATCCGGTCTGTTCCTGATTGGCTACGGCCTGTTCCGCATTATCGTGGAATTCTTCCGCCAGCCAGACCAGCAGTTCACCGGCGAATGGGTACAGTACATCAGCATGGGGCAGATTCTTTCGATCCCAATGGTGCTTGCGGGTATCATTATGATGGTCTGGGCGTACCGTCGTCGTCCGCAGCAACAAACTTCTTGAGGAACCATGAAACAGTATCTTGATTTGATGCAGAAAGTGCTCGCCGAGGGCACGCAAAAAAATGACCGCACCGGTACCGGCACGATCTCCATTTTCGGCCATCAGATGCGTTTTAACCTGCAGGAAGGCTTCCCGCTGGTGACGACCAAGCGCTGTCATTTACGCTCCATCATCCATGAACTGCTGTGGTTCCTCCAGGGTGACACCAACATCGCGTATCTGCATGAAAACAATGTCACTATCTGGGACGAGTGGGCAGATGAAAATGGCGATCTGGGGCCGGTTTACGGCAAACAGTGGCGTTCCTGGCCTGCGCCGGACGGCCGCCATATCGACCAGATCAGCACCGTGATGGAACAGCTGAAAAACGACCCGGATTCACGTCGCATCATCGTTTCTGCGTGGAACGTGGGCGAGCTGGATAAAATGGCGCTGGCGCCGTGTCACGCGTTTTTCCAGTTCTACGTCGCGGACGGTAAACTCTCCTGTCAGCTCTATCAGCGCTCCTGCGATGTGTTCCTCGGCCTGCCGTTTAACATCGCCAGCTATGCGCTGCTGGTGCACATGGTCGCCCAGCAGTGCGATCTGGAAGTCGGTGATTTTGTCTGGACCGGTGGGGATACTCATCTCTACAGCAACCACCTTGCACAGACGGATCTGCAGCTGAGCCGCGAACCGCGTCCGCTGCCGAAGCTGGTCATCAAACGCAAACCGGCGTCGATTTTCGATTACCGCTTTGAAGATTTCGATATCGAAGGTTACGACCCGCATCCGGGAATTAAAGCGCCGGTGGCGATTTAATTCGTCCGGCACAGGATGCCATAGAAAGCTAAAAACCGGTGCCTGAGGCGCCGGTTTTTTTTACCTGCGCAACCACGCTCCCTGATTTTCTGCAACCATCTGCAAGGCTGACGCCTGGCTTCGGCACGCCTCGCGAAACGCTATTTTGTCCGTCGTCTTCGCGCTGCCTTTTCCCCATACTCGCGGGATGAACAGACAACGCGGCTATACCCTTATTGAAACGCTGATCGCGCTGGCGCTGATATTCATCCTCAGCGCCGGCGGAGTCTACAGCTGGCAGAGCTGGCAGCAGCAACAGCGTTTATGGCAAACCGCCAACCAGGTGCGCGACTATCTGGTGCTGCTACGCGACGACGCAAACTGGCATAACCGCAACCGGCTGGTGAAGGTGGGGCAACGCGGCGGCGGCTGGTGTCTGAGCGCCGAGGAGACACTTGCGGAGTGTGCGACAGCAACGCCGTTTACGCTGCACCCACGCTGGCCGGAAGTGGCGCTCAGCCATATCACGCCGGGATTAGGTTTTTACGGGCTGCGTAACAGCGCCTGGGCCGGCCATATCCGGCTGCAAAGTGCGGGGGGGAGCTGGAATATTATCGTGTCGGACTGGGGACGAATTCGCCTGTGTCGTAATGAGGAGACCGCATCGTGCCTTTAATTCCCCGAGGTTTTTCGCTGGCCGAGACGCTTATCTCGATGGCCATCAGCGCTATCTTACTGATGGGCGCAGCGCGTTTTTTGCCTGCTTTGCAGCGACAGGCGCTGCGGCAGACTCAGCAACAGTCGCTGGATAATGAACTCTGGCAGCGCGTATATACGGTAGCGAAACATCTGCAGCGTGCGGGCTATTGCGCCGGGGAGTGCGTGGGACAACCGTTGCTCATCGCCAGTGGGGGGCACTGTACGATCGTCCGTTGGGACAGTAATAGCAACGGCGCGTGGGATGCCACGCCGGAAGCAATGTCTGAGGCGACAGGATTTCGTTTGAACAGCGGGGCGCTGGAAACGCGACGCGGCGCCACCAGTTGCAGCGATGGCGGATGGGAAAAAATGACAAATCCCGGTGCGCTCAACGTGACCCATTTTCAGATTACCCGCCAGGATATCGCCGGATTTGCTCCCGAGTTCATCGTCATGCTGGCGGCGCACGCGGTGGCGGATCCCCGGATTTCGGCTCAGGCGGAATATCGCGTGACCGGGTATAACTTATGAGCCGTCAGCGTGGGGGCTCCTCGTTGCTGATGGTGCTTTTGCTGCTGGCGCTTGGCAGCATGTTATTACAAGGGCTGAACCAGCAGCAGCGCTCTCTGCTGGCGCAAACCGCGGGGGAAACTCAGGCGATCCGCGAAACGGCTGGCGCGCACTCCGCGCTACAGTGGGGAAAAGCTCTGGCGTGGACGATACAGGATGCCAACGCCTGCCGTTACTCTGCTGCCGAGGGCTGGCGCGCCTGCCTGCGCATTTTTGACGATGCATCGGTCCTGTTAATCGCCAGCGGCGGTCGCATTTTGCTGTGGCAATCCGGCCGGGTTGAAGAGGGCGTCGTGCGCTTTTCTCCCCATGGCTGGAGCGACTTTTGTCCACTAACGGAGGCGAATCTGTGTCGGATGCCGTGAACAATGAGCAGGGTTTTAGCCTGCCGGAAACGCTGCTGGCGATGACCTTACTGGTTATGGTGGTCACCGCGCTTGGCGGCTACCAGCGTGGGCTGGCCACGGGTTTTATTCAGTTGAATCAATATCGCCAGCTGTGGCGAGACGCATGGCGCTATGGCCAGATGAACCCACCGCAGATTCCCCCCGGCGGGTCCGTTACCCGCTTGCAGACATCGGCGGCCAGATGTGTCAGCATCACGGTAACGATCACCATGCCCGTTGATAAACGGGTGCAGATGACCCGGCTGCATTGCCCGGTCAGTCAGTAGTCAGGAGCGAATATGTTAAGGGTGTACCACTCAAACCGTCTGGATGTTCTTGAAGCGTTGATGGAGTTTATCGTCGAGCGCCAGCGGCTGGACGACCCTTTCAAACCGGAAATGGTGCTGGTGCAAAGTACCGGGATGGCGCAGTGGCTACAGATGACGCTGGCAAAACGGTTTGGCATTGCCGCCAACATCGACTTCCCGCTCCCGGCGAGCTTTATCTGGGACATGTTTGTCCGCGTATTGTCGGATATCCCCGGAGAAAGCGCCTTCAGTAAGCAAAGCATGAGCTGGAAACTGATGACCCTGCTGCCGCAACGTCTTGACGATGAGGCTTTTACGCTGCTACGCCACTATCTCCGCGACGACAGCGACAAGCGCAAACTGTTTCAACTGGCAGCCCGGGTCGCCGACCTCTATGACCAGTATCTGGTCTATCGCCCTGAATGGCTAATGTGCTGGGAGGCCGATGAACGCGTCAATGGCCTCGGTGACGCCCAGCAGTGGCAGGCGCCGCTATGGAAGGCGCTGGTCGAACATACCGCCGCGCTGGGGCAGCCGCTCTGGCACCGCGCCAATCTGTACCAGCGTTTTATCAACACGCTGGAGGCGGCGGATGAGCCTCCGGCCGGGCTGCCTTCACGCGTCTTTATTTGCGGGATTTCGGCGCTGCCGCCGGTTTATCTACAGGCGCTGCAGGCGTTGGGCAAGCACGTCGATGTGTATGTGCTGTTCACCAACCCCTGTCGGTACTACTGGGGCGATATTAAAGATCCGGCCTTTCTGGCGAAACTGATGTCGCGCCAGCGCCGCCATCATCGTGAACCGCGCGAACTCCCGCTGTTTCGCGATAGCGGGCAGGCGCCAGGGTTGTTTAACGATGCAGGGGAACAGGACGTCGGTAACCCGCTGCTCGCCTCATGGGGGAAGCTGGGTCGCGACTATATCTATCTGTTGGCCGGGCTGGAACGTTATGAAGAGCTGGATGCTTTTGTCGATATTACGCCCGATAATCTGCTGCACAATTTACAGGCGGATATTCTCGATCTGCGTAATGCCGCAGTGGCCGGGCGAAGCGCGGAAGAGTTCGCCCACAGCCACAGTAAACGCTCGCTTGCTCTGGACGATCGTAGCCTGACTCTTCATGTCTGCCATAGCCCGCAGCGTGAGGTCGAGGTGCTGCATGACCGGCTGCTGGCGATGCTGGAAGAGAACCCTGAACTGACGCCGCGCGACATTATCGTGATGGTGGCGGATATCGACAGCTACAGCCCTTACATTCAGGCGGTATTCGGCAGCGCCAGCGGCGAGCGCTGGCTACCGTGGGCGATTTCCGACCGGCGCGCCACCGAATCGCATCCGGCTCTGCAGGCGTTTATTACGCTGCTTTCTCTGCCCGACAGCCGCTTTGCCAGCGAAGATGTGCTGGCTCTGCTGGATGTCCCGGTGCTCGCCGCGCGCTTTAACATTGATGAAGAGGGGCTGCGCTATCTGCGTCAGTGGGTTAATGAATCCGGCGTGCGCTGGGGAATGGATGACGATAATGTGCGCGAACTGGATCTGCCCGCCACCGGGCAACATACCTGGCGCTTTGGCCTGACGCGCATGCTGCTGGGCTATGCGATGGACAGCAGCCAGGGCGAATGGCGGTCGGTCCTGCCGTACGATGAGTCCAGCGGGCTGATCGCTGAGCTGGTGGGTAATCTGGCTTCGTTGCTGATGCAGCTCAACCTGTGGCGGCGGAAGCTGGCGCAGGAACGACCGCTGGCGGAATGGCTGCCGCTTTGTCGCGAACTGCTCAACGACTTTTTCCTGCCTGACGTCGATACCGAAGCGGCGCTGGCGCTGATTGAACAGCAGTGGCAGGCGGTGATTGGTGAAGGCGCCCAGGCACAATATGAGCAGACCGTCCCTCTGTCTTTATTACGCGATGAACTGGCGCAGCGGTTGGACCAGCAGCGTATCAGCCAGCGTTTCCTCGCCGGGCCGATCAATATCTGCACCCTGATGCCGATGCGCTCCATACCGTTCAAAGTGGTGTGTCTGCTGGGGATGAACGACGGCGTTTATCCGCGGACGCTGGCGCCGCTGGGCTTCGATTTAATGAGCCAGAAACCGCAGCGCGGCGATCGCAGCCGTCGCGATGATGACCGCTATCTGTTCCTGGAAGCGCTGATGTCCGCCGAACAGACATTATATATCAGCTACATTGGCCGCTCGATTCAGGACAATAGCGAACGCTACCCTTCGGTGCTGGTGCAAGAACTGGCGGACTATATTGGCCAGAGCCACTGCCTGGCCGGGGATGAGGCGCTGGATTGTGACGCCAGCGAGCGACGCGTCAAAGCCCATATCACCCATCTGCACACGCGAATGCCTTTTGATGCGGCCAATTTCCGCGATGATGAATATCAGAGCTACGCCCGGGAGTGGCTGGCGGCCGCCAGCCAGCAGGGCGAGGCGCATAGCGACTTTATCCAGCCGCTGCCGGCGCAGGCTATCGAAACGCTACCGTTTGAACAGCTGCTGCGATTCTGGCAGCACCCGGTGCGCGCCTTTTTCCAGCAGCGCCTGCGGGTTAACTTCCGCTCTGAAGAGAGTGAGATTCCGGATGATGAGCCGTTCACCCTCGAAGGACTTAGCCGTTATCACCTGAACCAGCAGCTGCTGAATACGCTGATTGAACAACAGGATGCGTCGACGATGTATCGCCGCTTTCGCGCCGCGGGAGAGCTGCCCTTTGGCGCTTTTGGCGAGCTGGCCTGGGAGGCGCAGCGTCAGGAGATGCAAAACCTTGCGGAGCGGGTCATTGCCAGCCGACTGCCGGGGCAAAGCATGGAAATCGATCTGCAATGCAACGGAGTCAACATTACGGGGTGGCTACAGCAGGTACAATCTGACGGCCTGTTGCGCTGGCGGCCGTCGCTGCTGAGCGTCGCACAGGGGATGCAACTTTGGCTGGAACACCTTGTCTACTGTGCTAGCGGCGGAACCGGTGAAAGCCGGCTGCTGGTGCGCAAAGAGGGCGAATGGCGTTTCCCGCCGCTGGCGCAGGAACAGGCCAAAGCCTACCTTGATCAGTTGGTAGAGGGTTACCTGCAAGGCATGTCCAGACCGCTGCTGTTACTGCCAGAAAGCGGCGGTGCATGGCTAAAAGTCTGTTATGACGCTGAAAAGGATGTCATGTTAACGGACGAAGAGACGCAACAAAAAGCGCGTAGCAAATTTCTTCAGGTCTATGAAGGCAATATGGTGGTCAGCGGCGAAGGGACGGATGTCTGGTATCAGCGCCTCTGGCGCACGCTTGAACCGGCCTGCTATGAAGAAATTATTACGCAAACACAGCGCTACCTGTTGCCGATATTTCGTTTCCATCAGCCCGAATAAATTGGTAATAGTATAAAAATTGCGCAAAATAAGGTGTTCAATTATTATGCGCAACCTATCACGGACTGATGTGCATAACGCTGATGCTGTCAGCGCAAAGTTTGTTAATGATGAGGTTCGTGAATGCCCCGCAGTGTATGGTTCAAGGTTATTTTAGTGCTGGCGGCCCTCTGGGCGCCGTTAAGTCAGGCAGATACCGGATGGCAACCGATTCAGGAAACCATTCGTAAAAGCGAAAAAGATCCCCGACAGTATCAGGCCATTCGTCTGGATAATGGCATGGTGGTCCTGCTGGTTTCCGATGCGCAGGCGGTGAAATCGCTGTCTGCGCTGGTGGTGCCCGTGGGGTCGCTGCAGGATCCCGTCGATCATCAGGGGCTGGCGCATTTTCTCGAGCACATGACGCTGATGGGCTCGCAAAATTATCCGCAGCCGGACAGCCTCGCCGAATTTCTGAAAATGCACGGCGGCAGCCATAATGCCAGTACTGCGCCTTATCGCACCGCGTTCTATCTTGAAGTCGAAAACGATGCCCTTGACGGCGCGGTCGATCGTCTGGCGGATGCCATTGCCGCTCCGCTGCTGGATAAAAAATATGCCGATCGCGAGCGCAACGCGGTCAACGCCGAGTTGACCATGGCGCGCACCCGTGACGGGATGCGCATGGCGCAGGTGAGTGCCGAGACCATTAACCCGGCGCACCCGGCTGCGCATTTTTCCGGCGGTAACCTCGAGACGCTTAGCGACAAGCCCGGTAAACCGGTGCTCGACGCCCTGCATGCTTTCCGCGACAGCTGGTACTCGGCGAACCTGATGAAGGCGGTTATTTACAGCAACAAACCGCTGCCGGAACTGGCGAGCATCGCGGCGAAAACCTATGGTCGGGTGCCAAACCACAATATCAGTAAACCGGAAATTACCGTCCCGGTGGTGACCGATGCGCAAAAGGGCATCATCATTCACTACGTCCCGGCAATGCCGCGCAAAGTGCTGCGCGTTGAATTCCGTATTGATAACAACAGCGAGCAATTCCGCAGCAAAACCGACGAGCTGGTGACCTACATGATCGGCAACCGCAGCCCGGGAACCTTATCTGACTGGCTGCAGCAACAAGGCCTGGTCGAGGGGATTCGCGCGGATTCCGATCCGGCGGTTAACGGCAACAGCGGCGTACTGGCGATTTCGGCGACCCTGACCGACAAAGGGCTGGCGCACCGTGATGAAGTGGCGGCGGCGATCTTCAGCTACCTTAACTTATTGCGTAGCCAGGGCATCGACAAACGCTATTTCGATGAGCTATCTCATGTTCTGGCGCTTGATTTCCGCTATCCGTCGATCAACCGCGATATGGACTATGTGGAATGGCTGGCAGATACCATGATCCGCGTCCCGGTAGAGCATACGCTGGACGTGGTCAACATTGCCGATCGCTACGATCCGCAGGCGATTAAAGACCGGCTGGCGATGATGACGCCGCAAAATGCGCGCGTCTGGTATATCAGCCCGCAAGAGCCGCATAACAAGAGCGCTTACTTTGTGAATGCGCCGTATCAGGTCGACAAGATTAGCACGCAAACCTTTAACGACTGGCAGCAGAAGGCGAGCGCTATCGACCTCAAGCTGCCGGTGTTGAACCCTTATATCCCTGACGATTTTACGCTGATTAAAAGCGATAAAGCCTACCCGCATCCGCAGCTGATCGTGGATGAGCCGATGCTGCGGGTGGTCTATGCGCCCAGTCAGTACTTCGCCAGCGAGCCAAAGGCTGACGTTTCGCTGGTGCTGCGTAACCCGCAGGCCATGGACAGCGCCCGTAGCCAGGTCATGTTTGCGCTGAACGACTATCTGGCGGGTATTGCTCTCGATCAGCTCAGCAACCAGGCGGCGGTGGGCGGCATCTCCTTCTCAACCGGCGCCAATAACGGCCTGATGGTCAATGCCAATGGCTACACCCAGCGGCTGCCGCAGCTGTTTACCGCGTTACTGGACGGCTATTTCAGCTATACGCCGACCGAAGAGCAGCTGGAGCAGGCTAAATCCTGGTATGCGCAGATGATGGATTCTGCGGATAAAGGCAAAGCCTACGACCAGGCAATCATGCCGGTTCAGATGTTGTCCCAGGTACCCTATTTCCAGCGCGAGGAACGCCGGGCGCTGCTGCCGTCAATTAGCCTGAAAGAGGTACTGGCCTATCGCGACAACCTGAAAGCGAAAGGGCGTCCGGAACTGCTGGTGATTGGCAACCTCACCGCCGAACAGTCCACCGCCATGGCGCGTCAGATTCAGCGGCAGCTGGGATCTGATGGCAATGAGTGGTGTCGCAACAAAGACGTGCTGATCAACAGCCAGCAGCTGGCGATTTTTGAAAAGCCCGGCAACAGCACCGATTCGGCGCTGGCCGCCGTCTTCGCCCCGCCGAACGTGGATGAATACAGCAGCTCCGCCGCCAGCTCCCTGCTCGGGCAGATTATTCAGCCGTGGTTCTATAACCAGCTGCGTACCGAAGAGCAGCTTGGCTACGCGGTCTTTGCTTTCCCGATGAACGTCGGGCGCCAGTGGGGGATGGGCTTCCTGTTGCAAAGCAGCGATAAACAGCCCGCTTTCCTCTGGCAGCGCTTCCAGGCATTCTTCCCGACCGCGGAAGCTAAGCTGCGGGCGATGAGCCCGGCAGCGTTTGCGCAAATCCAGCAGGCGGTGATAAGCCAGATGACTCAGGCGCCGCAAACGCTGGGCGGCGAAGCCTCTCAGCTGAGCAAAGATTTCGATCGCGGTAATATGCGCTTCGATTCACGTGATAAAGTAGTGGCTCAGATAAAACTGCTGACGCCGCAAAAACTTGCCGACTTCTTCCATCAGACGGTGGTGGTTCCGCAAGGCATGGCGATCCTGTCCCAGATTTCCGGCAGCCAGAATGGCAAGACCGATTACGTCCACCCTGAAGGTGGCAAAGTCTGGGAAAGCGTCAGCGCGTTGCAGAAATCCTTACCCCTGATGCGAGAGAACGAATGACCGAAACCGCCGAGCCTTTGGATCCCCTGCGCTTGCCCTTAACGGGCGAGCGCCTGATAGAAGCCTCTGCGGGCACCGGAAAAACCTTTACCATCGCCGCACTGTACCTGCGGCTGCTGCTGGGGCTAGGCGGGGAATCCGCCTTTCCTCGTGCGGTCAGCGTGGAAGAGCTGCTGGTGGTGACCTTCACCGAAGCGGCCACCGAAGAACTGCGTGGCCGCATTCGCAGCAATATTCACGAGCTGCGCATTGCCTGCCTGCGCGACAGCGCGACCGATCCCCTCTATAGCGCTTTGCTGGCTGAAATTCCGGATAAGAGCCAGGCGGCGAAGACGCTGCTGCTGGCGGAACGCCAGATGGACGAGGCGGCGGTATTTACCATCCACGGTTTTTGTCAGCGGATGCTGAGCCTCAATGCCTTTGAGTCCGGGATGCTCTTTGAGCAGCAGCTTATTGAAGATGAATCGCGGCTGCGCTATCAGGCCTGCGCCGACTTCTGGCGTCGACATTGCTATCCGCTGCCGCGGGAGATTGCCGCCGTCATTCATGAGGCGTGGAAAGGACCGCGCGATCTGTTGAAATCCCTCGATCGCTGGTTGCAGGGCGAAGCTCCGCAGCTCAAATCCCCACCGGCGGCGGAAGAGACGCTGGCCGAACGCCATCAGCAAATCATTGCGCGCATTAACGCCCTGAAAACACAGTGGCGGGAACAGGTCGCTGAGATTGAAGGCGTGCTGGAGAACTCTGGCCTCGACCGCCGTAAGTTCAATCGCGGTAACCAGGGAAAGTGGATAGAGAAAATCAATGCCTGGGCGCAGGAAGAGACGCTCGGCTATCAGCTTCCTGATGCGCTGGAGAAATTCTCGCAGCCCTTCTTACATGAACGAACCAAAGCGGGCGCTGAGCCGCCGGTACATCCGCTGTTCAGCGCGGTTGAACAGCTGCTGGCTTCTCCGCTGACGCTGACGGATCTGGTTATCGCCAGGGCGATGGTGGAGATCCGTGAAGCGGTCGCGAGGGAGAAGCGTCGGCGCGGCGAGCTGGGTTTTGATGACATGCTCAGTCGCCTTGACGACGCGCTGCGCGGCGACAGCGGAGAAGCGCTGGCCAGCGCCATTCGTCAGCGTTTCCCGGTGGCGATGATCGATGAATTTCAGGATACCGACCCGCAGCAGTACCGAATTTTCCGCCATATCTGGCGTCAGCAGCCGGAGACGGCGTTGCTGCTTATCGGCGACCCCAAACAGGCCATCTATGCCTTCCGCGGCGCGGATATTTTCACCTATATGAAAGCGCGTGGCGATGTGGCGGCCCACTATACGCTGGATACCAACTGGCGTTCTGCTCCTGGGGTGGTTGAAAGCGTTAACCGCCTGTTCAGTCTGAGCGATAACCCCTTTATGTTCCGGGAGATCCCTTTCTTGCCGGTTAAAGCGGCCGGGAAAAACCACGGGCTGCGTTTTACCGTGGATAACGACGCGGTTCCTGCCATGAACATCTGGCTGATGCCGGGCGAGGCCGTGGGCTCCGGTGATTATCAGACGTATATGGCGCAGCTGTGCGCGGCGCAAATTCGCGACTGGCTAAGCGCCGGTCAACAGGGGAGCGCGCTGCTGTGGCGGGGGGAGAAAGCCCGCGCGGTTCAGGCCTCCGATATCACGGTTCTGGTACGTAACCGTCAGGAAGCCTCGCTGATCCGCGATGCCTTACGGGGGCTGGCTATCCCGTCGGTGTATCTCTCTAACCGCGATAGCGTTTTTGACACGCCGGAAGCACAGGAGATTTTATGGCTACTGCAGGCGGTACTGGCTCCCGAACGAGAAAATACGCTACGCAGTGCGCTGGCAACATCTATGTTCGGCTTGAATGCGCTGGATATTGAACGCCTCAACCAGGACGAGCGCGCGTGGGACGCGCTGGTGGAAGAGTTCAGCGGCTACCGGCAAATCTGGCGCCAGCGCGGGGTGATGCCGATGCTGCGGGCGCTAATGAGCGCGCGGCAGATGGCGGAAAACCTGCTGGTGACGGTCGGCGGTGAACGCCGTTTAACCGACATCCTGCATATCAGCGAACTGCTGCAGGAGGCGGCCAGCCAGCTGGAAAGCGAACATGCGCTGGTGCGCTGGCTGACGCAGCATATCGCCGAACCGGACAGCAATGCGTCCAGTCAGCAGATGCGCCTGGAAAGCGATAAGCATCTGGTGCAAATCGTCACCGTGCACAAATCAAAGGGGCTGGAATACCCGTTGGTCTGGCTGCCGTTTATTGCTCGTTTCCGCAAACAGGATCAGGCGTTTTATCACGATCGCGACTCGTTTGCCGCGGTGCTCGATCTTGCTCAGGACGAGGGCAGCCTGGAGCTGGCGGAAGCGGAGCGCCTGGCGGAAGATTTACGTCTGCTGTACGTCGCGCTGACCCGCGCGGTCTGGCACTGTAGTCTCGGCGTGGCTCCGTTGAGCAGCCGACGCAGCGACAAACCCGGCGCCAGCGATTTTCATCACAGCGCGCTCGGGCGCCTGCTACAAGGCGGCGAAGCCATGGATGCCGCCGGGCTGGCTGCGTGTTTGCAAACCTTCTGCAGCGGGGATATCGCGCTGCAAATGCCCGCCGCCCCGGATGCTACGCCCTGGCAGGCGCCGCAGGAGACGCTGCCGCCGCTGTCCGCCAGGAGCCTTGGACGTCAGGTTAGCGATGACTGGCGGGTGACCAGCTATTCCGGATTACAGCAGCATGGTCAGAGCGCGGCTCAGGATCTGTTGCCGCGCCTTGACGTTGATGCCGCTGGCGTCGGTGACGTCGCCGCAGAACCGCAGCTCACGTCGCATCAGTTTCCGCGCGGCGCATCGCCGGGGACATTCCTGCACAGCCTGTTTGAAGATCTCGATTTTACCCAACCGGTCCCCGCTGACTGGATGGCGGAAAAGCTGCAGTCCGGCGGCTTAGGCGAGCAATGGACGCCGGTGCTGACGCAATGGCTGGATGACGTGCTCCGGACTCCGTTGCCGGGCGCCGGGATTGCGCTGAACCAGCTTTCCACCAATGATAAGCAGGTCGAAATGGCCTTCTATTTGCCGATCGAACGGCCGCTGGAACCGCAGCGGCTGGATGCGCTGATTCGCCGCTTCGATCCGCTCTCCGTCGATTGCCCGCCTCTCGACTTCCGTCAGGTCCGCGGAATGTTGAAAGGCTTTATCGACCTCGTTTTCCGTCATAACGGCCGATATTACCTGCTGGATTATAAATCGAACTGGCTGGGGGAAGACCGCGAGGCCTATACCCGCCAGGCGATGGAGCAGGCGATGCGGACTCACCGCTACGATCTGCAGTACCAGCTTTATAGTCTGGCGCTGCACCGCTACCTGCGCCACCGCATTGCGGATTACGACTACGAACGCCATTTCGGCGGCGTGATTTATCTCTTTTTACGCGGCATGGACGGGCAGGGCGGCGAGCAGGGCATTTTCACCACTCGCCCCGTGCAACCGCTGGTTGACGGTCTCGATGCGCTGTTTGCCGGAGACCTACAGGAGGTTCTGTCATGACAATGGATGAACTGTTGCTGGAAGCGGCCAGTCAGCGCCTGCTGCGCCCGTTAGATGTGCAGTTTGCCCTGATGGTGGCGCAAGAGGCGCATCCGGCGGTGAAACTGGCGGCGGCGGTACTCAGCCGCGATGCCGGCGAAGGGCACGTTTGCCTGCCGGTATCGCGTCTGCAAACGGACGAGTTCCTGAGCGGTAAAACCAGCGAACTGCGAGAACAGCTGCTGGCGCAGGCGGGCTTCCCCGATGACTGGCCTGCGCTTCTGCTTGCCTCAGAGGCGGTCAGCGGCGGCGAACGTCCGACGCCGATCGTCCTGTGCGGCGACCGGCTCTACCTCAACCGGATGTGGCGTAATGAGCTGACCGTCGCCCGCTTCTTCAACGACGCTAACCAGGTGGTGGACGTTGACGAGGCCCTGCTGGCCCAAACGCTGGATGCGCTGTTCCCCGCCAGCGATGAAACAGACTGGCAAAAGGTCGCCGCCGCGGTGGCGTTGACCCGCCGTATTTCGGTGATTTCCGGCGGTCCCGGCACCGGAAAAACCACCACCGTCGCCAGGCTGCTGGCGGCGTTGATTCAGACCACCCGGCAACCGCGCTGCCGCATCCGACTGGCGGCGCCGACCGGGAAAGCGGCGGCGCGATTGACGGAATCGTTGGGGGAGGCGCTGAGTCGCCTGCCGCTAACCGATGAGCAGAAGGCGCTGTTGCCTACCGAAGCCAGCACGTTGCATCGTCTGCTGGGCGCTCAGCCCGGTAGCCAACGGATGCGCTACCACGCCGGTAATCCGCTGCACCTCGATGTGCTGGTGGTGGATGAAGCTTCAATGATTGACCTGCCGATGATGGCGCGGCTGATTGATGCCCTGCCGGAACACGGGCGGGTTATTTTCCTCGGCGACCGCGATCAGCTGGCGTCGGTGGAGGCCGGAGCGGTGCTCGGGGATATTTGCGCCTGGGTCAATGCCGGCTATACCTCCGGACGTGCGGCGCAGCTGGAGAGGCTGACCGGCCACCCGGTGCCGGCGGGTGAAAGTGAGGTTGCCGGCGCGCTGCGCGACAGCCTGTGCCTGCTGCAAAAAAGCTATCGTTTTGGCAGTCATTCCGGCATCGGTAGCCTCGCCCGCGCCGTGAACAATGGCGATCGCCACGGCGTCAGAGTGACGCTACGCCAGGCCTACGAGGATATTGCGCTGCATCCGCTGAGTACGACTGAAGAGTATGAAGCCATGTTAATGCAGTCGCAGGCGGGATACGGTCGCTATTTGCAGCTGCTGCGCGAGCGGGCCGAGCCGGAGGCGCTGATTGCCGCCTTTGGTGAATTCCAGCTACTGTGCGCCCTGCGCGACGGCCCTTACGGCGTCAGCGGGGTGAATGAACAGCTGGAGCAGATGCTTAACCGTCGGCGGGCGATAACGCTGCCGAGGCATTCACGCTGGTATGAAGGGCGTCCGGTGATGATTTCGCGCAACGACAGCGCGCTGGGGCTGTTTAACGGCGATATCGGTATTGCGCTGGAGCGGGGAGAGGGGCTGCGCGTCTGGTTCCCGATGCCGGATGGCAGCATTAAGTCGGTGCAGCCAAGTCGTTTGCCGGAGCACGACACCGCGTGGGCGATGACGGTGCATAAATCGCAGGGGTCGGAGTTCGACCATGCGGCGTTGATTCTGCCCGCCAAAATCGTCCCGCTGGTCACCCGCGAGCTGGTATACACCGCAATCACGCGGGCAAAACAGCGGCTCTCGATTTATGCCGATGAGCAGGTGCTTACCCAGTCCATCGTCGCCCGTACCGAGCGGCGCAGCGGGCTGGCAGAGATTTTCGCCAACCGCACATAGTCTTCTTCGGTCTCCCTCCATGGCTTGCGCTACGCTTACCGGGGCTACGTGGGAATGGTAGCCCGGATAAGGCGTTTACGCCGCCATCCGGGGAGGGACCTGCCGCGGCCCGGGAATGGCTCCCCGGTGGCGCTACGCTTACCGGGGCTACATGAGACCGGTAGCCCGGATAAGGCGTTTACGCCGCCATCCGGGGCTAAGCAGGCTTAGCTTTCAGCCGCTTGCGTGGCTTCGGGGCGGAGGTGACATCAGCCGAGGTCGGCCATCATGACTTTGGAGCGGCGCTGGTAGTTGTACATCTCTTTCTTACTTTCCGGCAGCAGATCGATATCGACCGGCGTGAAGCCGCGCTCCTGGAACCAGTGAATACTGCGAGTGGTAAGGACAAACAATTTGCTCAATCCCATCTGCTTCGCCTGGGTGGCAATGCGGTTCAGCAGCACTTCCCCGCGCGATGAGCTACGATAGTCCGGATGCACCGCGACGCAGGCCATTTCGCCGATTTTCTCTTCCGGGAACGGATAGAGCGCGGCGCAGGCAATCGTGGTGTTATCGCGCTGAATAATCGTGAATTTATCGATTTCCATCTCCAGCTGCTCGCGGGAGCGGCGCACCAGAATGCCCTGTTGCTCCAGCGGGCTAATCAGCTCAAGAATACCGCCGATATCGTTAATGGTAGCGCGACGAATCTGCTCGGCGCTTTCCATGACGATCTGGGTGCCGATACCGTCGCGTGAGAACAGCTCCTGCAGCAGCGCCCCGTCTTCCTGATAGCTGATCAGGTGACAACGCCGCACGCCGCTGCGACAGGCCTTCACGGCACCGCGCAGAAAACGCACCGTGCCGGAGTTGTAATCCTCTTCCGCCTCCAGCTCTTCCACGCGCGCCTGAGCTTCGTTGGGGAACAGTTCGGAAACAATCACCCCATCCTGGTTGTAAACCCCCTGCGAAGAGCAGAAACCGATCATCTTTTCGGCCTTCAGCTTAACGGCCAACTGAGTGGCAATCTCTTCCGAGGTCAGATTGAAGCTTTCGCCGGTGACCGAAACGGCAACCGGGCCCATCAGCACGATAGCGCCGTTATCCAGCTGGCGATGGATCGCCTCTTCATCAATACGGCGGATGCGCCCGCTATGGCAATAATCCACGCCGTCGTCGACGCCCAGCGGCTGAGCGATAATAAAGTTGCCGCTCACCACGTTGATATGGGCGCCCTGCAGCGGGGTGTTATTCAGGCTCATCGACAGACGCGCGGTAATTTCCAGCTGCAGCATGCCCGCAGCCTGCTTGACCAGTTCAAGGGTTTTGGCATCGGTGACGCGGGTCTGTTTATGGTAGACCGGCTCGTGGTGATGCTCTGCCAGATTGGCGTCAATCTGCGGGCGCGCGCCATAGACCACCACCAGGCGGATGCCCAGGCTATGCAAAAGGCCAATGTCATTGACAATACTGGAGAAATTCTCATGCTCGATTGCTTCTCCGCCGAGCATGATGACAAACGTTTTTCCCCGATGAGCGTTAATATAGGGGACAGAATGGCGGAATCCTTCTACCAGTTCGGTGCGACGCTCCTTCACCATGACTCAACCCTCAATGCATGATTATTCGTAATTAGTGTATTTTTATTCTGTTTCGTAGCTAAACGCAAGTCTAAATTTGCGACGAAACTGAGAAAAATCTGTGATCAAATGCGTATTGCCTGAGATTGTTTACCCTTTTATTGATGACAGGTTATGCAGCTTTCGTTAAAGTTTCCGGTCAATCTGTCTGTTTTGAGTTCGAATACGTTTTTTTGCTTGGGAGTGGCATGCCGGGATACAAGTCAGGATTAAGCCGTCGTCGTTTTTTACAGGGGGCAGGCGCAATGTGGTTAATGAGCGTCAGCCCGCTGGGTTTAGCGGCTGCCGCGCAGGTCGTCGCCGTGCGCGTCTGGCCGTCGTCGACCTATACGCGTGTAACGGTAGAATCCAGTCATGTGCTGAAATATCGGCAGTTTGCGTTGAGCAATCCGGAACGGCTGGTGGTGGATCTCGAAGGCGTCAATCTTAACTCCGTGTTAAAGGGGATGGGGGCGAGTATTCGCGATGATGACCCTTATATTAAGTCCGCGCGCGTCGGCCAGTTTGATCCGCAAACCGTGCGCATGGTCTTTGAACTCAAGCAGAACATCAAACCGCAGCTCTTTGCCCTGGCGCCGGTGGCCGGCTTTAAAGAACGTCTGGTGATGGATCTCTATCCTGCGAACGCCACCGATGTTCAGGATCCGCTACTGGCGTTACTGGAAGATTACAACAAGGGCGATCTTGAACGTCAGGTTCCTCCGGCAGAAAGCGGGCCGAAGCCGGGTAAAGCCGGGCGCGATCGGCCTATCGTTATCATGCTTGACCCAGGCCACGGCGGCGAAGACTCCGGCGCGATCGGCAAATACCATACCCGTGAGAAAGATGTGGTGCTGCAGATTGCCCGTCGGCTACGGGCGCTGATCGAAAAAGAGGGCAACATGCGCGCCTACATGACCCGCAATGAAGATGTCTTCATTCCGCTGAAGGTTCGCGTGGCCAAAGCGCAAAAGCAGCGCGCTGACCTGTTTGTGTCGATTCACGCCGATGCCTTTACCAGCCGACAGCCGCGAGGCTCCTCGGTATTTGCCCTGTCAACCAAAGGCGCCACCAGTACCGCCGCGAAATTCCTCGCGCAGACCCAGAATGCCTCTGACCTGATCGGGGGCGTCAGCAAGAGCGGCGATCGCTATGTCGACCATACGATGTTCGATATGGTGCAGTCGCTGACCATCGCCGATAGCCTGAAGTTTGGTAAAGCGGTTCTGCAAAAAATGGGCGGAATCAATAAGTTGCATAAAAATCAGGTCGAGCAGGCGGGCTTTGCGGTGCTGAAAGCGCCGGATATTCCGTCGATCCTGGTGGAGACGGCGTTTATCAGTAACGTCGAAGAAGAGCGGAAGCTGAAAACGGCAACCTTCCAGCAGCAGGTGGCGGAGTCGATTCTGGCGGGGATTAAAGCCTACTTCGCCGACGGCGCCACGCTGGCAAGGCGCGGATAATACGGGAGCGGAAGATGGCGCTACTGAAGAGCGTGCACGGCGGTAATACCCGGGAAGCCGCTGCGCTGCTGGGCATTGAGGCGCAGCAGCTGCGGGATTTCAGCGCCAATATTAATCCTCTTGGCATGCCGGAAAGCGTCAGACGTGCGCTTATCGATAATCTTGCCCTGGCGGAGCGCTACCCTGACGTTGAATACCAGCAGCTGCACCTTGCGCTGGCGGAACACCACCGTATTCCCGCATCGTGGGTGCTGGCTGGCAATGGCGAAACCGAATCCATTTTTACGCTCGTGCACGGGCTGAAGCCGCGCACGGCGATGGTGGTGAAGCCCGGTTTTGCGGAATATCGCCGCGCGCTGCAGACGGTGGATTGCACTCTCCTCGAGTTCGCGCTGCGTGAAGGGGATGGCTGGCAGTTGACCGACGCGATTCTCGATGTGCTGACGCCAGAGCTGGACTGTTTGTTCCTCTGTACGCCCAATAATCCGACCGGCCTGCTGCCGGCACGCCCGCTGCTTGACGCGATTGCCGCCCGCTGCCGGGACGCCGGCATCGCGCTTATTCTTGATGAAGCGTTTATCGATTTCATTCCCGAGCAGCCGGGATTTATCCCCTTTCTACAGCATAATCCGCATATCTGGGTGCTCCGCTCGCTCACCAAATTTTACGCCATTCCCGGCCTGCGTCTGGGCTATCTGGTTAACAGCGACGAGCGGGCGGTGGCCCGACTGCGTGAGAAACAAATGCCGTGGTCGATCAATGCGTTTGCCGCTCTGGCGGGGGCAATAGCGCTTAAGGATCGCGCCTATCAGCAGGCCACCTGGCGATGGCTGGCGCAGGAGGGAAGCCGCTTTTATCAGACCCTCCGCCAGCTTCCCGGCCTGACCGTGTATCCCGGGCGGGCGAACTATCTTTTTTTACGTTGCCACCTCCCGGGGCTCGATCTGCAACAGGCGTTGCTGCAACAGCATATTCTGGTTCGCAGCTGCGCTAACTATCCGGGACTGGAAAACGGCTATTATCGCGTGGCGATTCGCAGCCCTGAGGAGAATCAGCAGCTGCTTACGGCACTCAGCGCCATCCTCGCCGCCGCCGTCTGACGGCAAGCGACCGGCTCCGGCGTATGGCATAATAGGCCGCCTGCTGTTTCAGACTCCCCGGCTGACGAGAGCCCGCATGCAGCGGCAGGAGACCAACAGGTGCCAGGTCGCAGCCCCGCGGCTGTCATGCTGACAACCCCGTAAATCCCACCGGCCGCTGATCCGGAAAGGGCGAGGAAGACGCTAAGCCAGCAAACCTGTCTGTCGGTCATGACCAACAACTTCGGTGGGAAGTGGGGCTCAGATGCGTGCCGTCGCCAAACGGCGTCAGGCGCACTGTGACACCCCGACCACCCTGAACAGGAACAGGGTATGGCGGTACGACTGCATTCATCCATTGGCGCCCGTATGCTGGCGGCTACGAGGCCCGGGCGATGACGCTACTTGCCTGGTGCGTGGCCTGGATTCTCGATTTTATCATCGGCGACCCGCCGCGCTGGCCGCATCCGGTACGCTGGATAGGCAATCTCATCACCTTGACTCAACGTATCGTGCGCTGGTATTGCCATAGCGACCGCGCGCTGCGCGTCGGCGGCGCGCTGATGTGGCTGACGGTGGTCGGCCTGACCTGGCTCCTCGCCTGGAGCGTACTGAAACTGGCGGCAAGCCTCCATCCCTGGCTGGGCTGGGGCGTTGAAGTGTGGATGATCTTTACGGTCCTGGCCGGACGTTGCCTTGCGGATTCCGCACGGGAAGTCGAACGCCCGCTGCGCGCGGGCGATGTGGCGCTAAGCCGGGAAAAGCTCTCATGGATTGTCGGGCGCGAGACCGCGCGGCTACAACCGGAACAGATAAATCGCGCGGTGGTGGAGACGGTTGCAGAAAACACCGTCGATGGCATTATTGCGCCGCTGTTCTTCCTGCTGCTGGGCGGCGCGCCGCTGGCGATGGCCTATAAAGCGGTCAACACCCTCGACTCCATGGTGGGGTATAAACATGAAAAATATCGCGCCATTGGTATGGTCAGCGCCCGGCTTGACGATGTGGCGAACTGTCTTCCCGCGCGTCTGAGCTGGCTGCTGTTGAGCCTCGCGGCGTGGCTATGTCGCTACGACGGCGCGGGCGCTCTGCGTATTGGCTGGCGCGATCGCTATCAACACAGCAGCCCCAACTGCGCATGGTCGGAAGCCAGCGTCGCCGGCGCGTTAGGTATCCGACTCGGCGGCCCGAATGACTATTTTGGCCAGCGGGTGGACAAACCCTGGATTGGCGACGCCGTACGCGATATTTCGGTCGAGGATATTCCTCGCGCCCTGCGCCTGATGTGGGTCGCCTCGACGCTGGCGCTGGCGATGTTTATGGCCGTGCGGTATCTATGGACAGGGATGGCCTGAGAAGAGATCCGCATGGCCTTCTGGCAGCGGGGCGGTAGCAGCATAAAACAGAGCAGGATGGGAGAATAATGCGAGAAAACACGAGCGAGGAGGGCTCATGACGCAGGCAATCATGTTGCAGGGAACGGCGTCCGATGTCGGTAAAAGCGTGCTGGTGGCCGGTTTATGCCGCATTTTTTATCAGGATGGCCGGCGTACGGCGCCGTTTAAATCGCAGAATATGGCGCTTAATTCGGGGATCACGGCGGACGGTAAAGAGATGGGCCGGGCGCAGATCTTTCAGGCCGAAGCCGCCGGTATCGAACCCGACGTGCGGATGAACCCTGTCTTGCTGAAACCCACCAGCGACCTGAAAGCTCAGGTGGTGCTGATGGGCAAAGTGGCGACCGATATGGATGCGGTGAGCTACCACGAGTATAAACCGCGCCTGCGCGAACAGATCCTCTCGGTCTATCGCAGCCTGGCGCAGGAGTATGAGGTGCTGGTTCTGGAAGGGGCCGGTAGCCCGGCGGAGATCAACCTGCGCGATCGCGATATCGTCAATATGGGGATGGCGGAGATGGCGCAGTGCCCGGTTATCCTTGTTGCCGACATCGACAGAGGGGGCGTCTTTGCTGCGATCTACGGGACGCTGGCGCTACTTGAGGAACGGGAGCGCGCGAGGGTGAAAGGGGTCATTATCAATAAATTTCGCGGTGATATCGCGCTGCTCTATTCTGGAATCGAACAGATCGAAGCATTAACTGGCGTCCCCGTGCTGGGAGTGCTGCCGTGGCTGGAGGTCGATCTGGAGGATGAAGACAGCGTGGCGCTGCAGAAAGGCAAGTATCTGCGTACCGCGCAGCGCGAAATCGACATCGCGGTCGTGCAGCTTCCCCATACCTCAAACTTCACCGATTTCAATGCGCTGGCGGCGCAACCGGATGTTCGCGTGCGCTATGTACGGCACCCGCAGGATCTGACGCAGGCCGATCTGGTTATCCTGCCCGGCAGTAAAAATACGCTGGGCGATCTGCTGTGGCTGCGCGACAGCGGAATGGAGACGGGCATCTTGCAGGCGCATCAGCAGGGGATTCCGCTGCTGGGGATTTGTGGCGGCTATCAAATGCTGGGTGAGGCGATTGTCGATGAAGTGGAGTCCGGTCTGGGAGCGCTGCCCGGACTCGGCCTGCTCGACACAGTGACGCAATTTGCCCGACATAAAACCACCACTCGGGTCGAGGCGACAATGGCAAGCGCGCTGCCGGACTGGCTGGCGGGAGCGTCTGCCCTGCGGGTGCGCGGTTACGAAATTCATATGGGGGAAACGACCCTTAACGGGCGCTGCCGTCCGGTGATGCAACGGGAGAAAGACGGCGAGCAGACGGCGGACGGCGCGATGACGGACGACGGGCTGGTGTTCGGAACTTACCTGCACGGCCTGTTCGACAGCGATGATTTCACCCGCGCACTGGTCAACGGCCTGCGTCGGCGCAAAGGGCTGGAGGCGCTGGATACCACGCTTCACTATGCGCAATATAAAGCGCAGCAGTTCGATATCCTGGCCGCCGCCATGCGCCAGCATATTGATATTGAAAAGATTTACCGCATTATGCAGCAGCATCAGGAGCCATCATGCTGATTCTGGTTACCGGCGGCGCCCGCAGCGGGAAAAGCCGCCACGCCGAGGCGCTGATCGCCGATTCAGCGCAGGTTTTGTACCTCGCGACCTCGCAGATCGTGGATGACGAAATGGCCCAGCGGGTCCAGCACCACCGCGATAGCCGCCCGGCGCACTGGTGCACCGTCGAGCGCTGGCGCCATCTCGATGAGGTCATTACGCCGCATAACGATCCGCAAGAAGCCGTGCTGCTGGAGTGTATGACGACCATGGTGACCAACATGCTGTTTGCCGAGGGGGGCGAGCGCTCCCCGGACGACTGGGATTATGCGGCAATGGAGCGGGTGATAGACGATGAGATTCACTCGCTGATTGCCGCGTGCCAGCGCTGCCCGGCAAAAGTGGTGCTGGTGACCAATGAAGTGGGGATGGGGATTGTCCCGGAAAACCGCCTTGCGCGGCATTTTCGCGATATTGCCGGCCGGGTTAACCAGCGCCTGGCGGCGGCAGCGGATGAGGTCTGGCTGGTGGTATCAGGTATTGGAGTCAAAATTAAATGATCAAATTATTCTGGGCAACGCTCTCTTTTCTCAGCCGCTTACCGGTGCCGGATCGCTGGTCGCAGGGGCTTGAGATCGATCGGTATGTCCGGGGGATCGTCACTTTCCCGTTGGTCGGGGCGTTGCTGGGAGGGTTAAGCGGGCTGGTGTTTCTTGCCGTTCAATCCTGGTGCGGTCTGCCGCTTGCCGCGCTGTTTAGCATTTTAGCGCTGGCGCTGTTGACCGGTGGTTTTCACCTCGATGGTCTCGCCGATACCTGCGATGGCGTCTTTTCCGCACGCCGTCGGGAACGGATGCTGGAGATTATGCGCGACAGCCGACTGGGAACCCACGGCGGACTGGCGCTTATTTTTGTTTTACTGGCAAAAGTGCTGGTGGTCAGCGAGCTGGCGCTGCGTGGAACGTCGGTGCTGGCCGCACTGGCGGCCGCCTGCGCCGCCGGGCGTGGCGTCTGTGTGCTGCTGATGTACCGCCATCGTTACGCCCGCGAAGAAGGGCTGGGTAACATCTTTATCGGCAAGGTTAACGGGCGGCAAACCTGCGTCACGTTGGGCTTAGCGGCAATTCTCGCCGCCATATTGTTGCCCGGCATGCACGGCGTGGTGGCGTTGGGGATCGCCATAGTGGCCATTTTTATCCTCGGCCAGCTGCTGAAACGTACGCTGGGCGGGCAAACCGGTGACACGCTGGGGGCGGCGATTGAGCTGGGCGAGCTGATTTTCCTGCTGGCTCTGCTGTGAGTCTGGCAACACGATAAGCCGCATCGGGGCTATTCGTCAGCGCGCCATGTCCGCTGCGCAACGGAAGGCGATGGCGCGTCTGGCATTATGCGGGCAAGAACAGGCGAGCCTTGACGCGGACAGAGAACGCGCGGTTGACTAACGCCAGTAAGTCGGTCTGTTGTGAGAACGGGAGAGGACGCTGGTGCAACCGTGAGCGGTACGCAGAAACAAAAAAACACCCGTCAGGGTGTTCATTGTGTTGGTTGCGGGGGCCGGATTTGAACCGACGACCTTCGGGTTATGAGCCCGACGAGCTACCAAGCTGCTCCACCCCGCGTCCGTTTTTACTCTTCATCGAGTAAATTGCGCATCAGATTTTAAATTGGTTGCGGGGGCCGGATTTGAACCGACGACCTTCGGGTTATGAGCCCGACGAGCTACCAGGCTGCTCCACCCCGCGTCCGTCTTTACTCTTCCATCGAGTAAAGCTTACTGCTATCTGATTTTAATTGGTTGCGGGGGCCGGATTTGAACCGACGACCTTCGGGTTATGAGCCCGACGAGCTACCAGGCTGCTCCACCCCGCGTCCGTGGAAGCGCACTATACTCCGCTCGCGTTTTGATGCAACCCTTTTTCAGTAAAATCATCAAATTTGTAATAAATGCTGTATAAAGAACCACTTTCGGCTGGTTTTTTGCGCAATGTTGTATTTGTGGTGCTTTCGCGCATTTCAATAGCCCTGGGGGTTTGTTATCTTCCCTCATCACGAACCGCGGCTAAGCAGCATAAAGAAGAGATACCATGAAAGGATGTTGGGCAAAGTATATAGCGACAGGAGCAATGCTGGCGATGCTCGCCGCCTGTTCCTCAAAACCGACCGATCGCGGCCAGCAGTATAGTGAAGGGAAGTTTACCCAGCCGTTCTCTTTGGTTAACCAGCCTGATGCGGTCGGTTCGCCAATTAACGCCGGGGACTTCTCCGAGCAGGTCCGTCAGATCCGCAGCGCGTCTCCGCGCCTTTATAATAGCCAGAGCAACGTCTATAACGCGCTGCAGGAGTGGCTGCGTGCCGGTGGTGATACCCGCACCCTGAGCCAGTTCGGCATTGATGCCTGGCAGATGCAGGGCGCCGATAGCTACGGTAACGTTCAGTTCACCGGTTACTACACCCCGGTGGTGCAGGCGCGCCATACCCGTCAGGGTGAATTTCAGTACCCGATTTATCGCATGCCGCCGAAGCGCGGTAAGCTGCCGTCCCGCGCCAGCATTTACGCTGGCGGCCTGAGCGACGCCTATGTTCTGGCCTACAGCAACTCGCTGATGGACAACTTTATTATGGACGTTCAGGGCAGCGGCTATATTGATTTTGGCGACGGCTCGCCGCTGAACTTCTTTAGCTATGCCGGGAAAAATGGCTGGTCATATCGCAGCATTGGTAAAGTCCTGATCGATCGCGGTGAAGTGAAGAAAGAAGACATGTCGATGCAGGCAATCCGGGAATGGGGCGAGAAACACAGTGAAGCCGAAGTTCGCGAGCTGCTTGAACAGAACCCGTCGTTCGTCTTCTTTAAACCGCAGTCCTTTGCTCCGGTAAAAGGCGCCAGCGCGGTGCCGCTGATTGGTCGCGCCTCGGTGGCTTCCGATCGCAGCATTATTCCGCCGGGAACGACCTTGCTGGCGGAAGTGCCTCTGCTGGATAATAAAGGCAAGTTTAACGGCCAGTACGAGCTGCGTCTGATGGTTGCGCTGGATGTGGGTGGGGCGATTAAAGGCCAGCACTTCGATATCTACCAGGGGATCGGCGCAGATGCCGGCCACCGCGCCGGTTGGTATAACCACTATGGTCGCGTCTGGGTGCTGAAAAATGCCCCGGGCGCCGGCAACGTCTTTAGCGGTTAACGCGCTACCGTCCATTTTTTGTCGCCCGGACTGGCGCAACGCGCCGCCTCCGGGGTTACCTGGCGGTCGCATCTATTTTTTATTCGCACGACGGGGCTTGCGCTGGCAGGCCCTGATGCATTCTGAGGTTTTATGTCTGTTGTAATCAGCGATGCCTGGCGTCAACGCTTTGGCGGCACGGCGCGTTTATATGGTGAAAAAGCGCTGCAATGTTTTGCCGGTGCGCATGTTTGCGTGGTCGGTATCGGCGGCGTGGGCTCCTGGGCGGCGGAAGCGCTGGCAAGAACCGGGATTGGCGCGATTACCCTGATTGATATGGATGATGTCTGCGTCACTAACACTAACCGACAGGTTCATGCCCTGGGGGGCAACGTCGGCCTGGCGAAAGCCGAGGTGATGGCCGAGCGTATTCGCCTGATTAACCCCGAGTGTCGGGTGACGGTCGTGGACGATTTTGTCACGCCGGAAAACGTCGCGGAGTATCTCGGCGTCGGCTTCAGCTATGTGATTGATGCGATTGACAGCGTACGGCCCAAGGCGGCGTTAATCGCGTACTGTCGCCGTTATAAGGTGCCGCTGGTGACCACCGGCGGCGCGGGCGGGCAAATCGACCCGACGCAGATTCAGGTAGCCGATCTGGCGAAAACCATCCAGGATCCGCTGGCGGCAAAGCTGCGCGAGCGGTTAAAAAGTCAGTTCGGGGTAGTGAAGAACAGCAAAGGTAAGCTGGGAGTGGATTGCGTCTTCTCGACCGAAGCGCTGGTCTATCCGCAGGCCGACGGCAGCGTTTGCGCCATGAAGAGCACCGCCGATGGCCCGAAACGGATGGATTGCGCCTCCGGATTTGGCGCAGCGACGATGGTCACCGCGACCTTCGGTTTTGTCGCCGTGTCCCATGCGCTGAAGAAAATGCTGGCGAAGGCGGAGCGAGAAGCGGATTCAGCCGGGTAATTCCCCAGACGATGATACGGCGCAGACCGTCGCCCCGGTAAGCGCAGCTCCACCGGGGAATGTACCCGCTCGGCGGAGTAGGAAGATGTACCCGGGCTGCGGGTAACCCCTTGCCCGGGCTACGATATAGCGCAGACCGTAGCCCCGGTAAGCGCAGCGCCACCGGGGGAATGACCCGCTCGGCGGCGTAGGAAGATATACCCGTGTGACGGAGTAGGAAGATATACCCGGGGCGGCGGGTAACCCCTTGCCCGGGCGACGATATAGCGCAGACCGTAGCCCCGGTAAGCGCAGCGCCACCGGGGGAATGACCCGCTCGGCGGCGTAGGAAGGTGTACCCGGGCGGCGGGTAACCCCTTGCCCGGGCGACGATATAGCGCCGATTGTAGCCCCGGTAAGCGTAGCGCCACCGGGGGAGGTTTAAGAGAAATTAAGCCTCGCGGGCGGCGGCGAGAACTGCTTCGCTCAGCGCGCTCAGCCCCTGACTGCGCGAGGCGCTCAGCTGACCGCGCAGCCCCAGCTCATCAAACAGCATCAGCGGATCCTGAGCCAGCAGCTCGGCGGCGCTTTTCCCCTCTACCGCAGTGAGTAGCACCGCCAGCATACCGCGCACAATCCGGCCTTCGCTATCGCCGAAGAAGTGCAGCTTACCCTCAGCATCAACGGTATGGCCCAGCCAGACGCGGTTTTCACAGCCGGCAATCTCCTTCGCCCGTTCTTTCAGGTCATCCGACAGCGCAGGCAGCCGCTTACCCAATAAAATCAGCTGGCGATACTTATCTTCCCACTGGCTGAGCGGGATAAACGTCTGGCGTAAGGTCTCTGCGGTGATGCCGGTAGCAAAAGGGTGAGAAGTTGTCATTAATCCACCAGTATTTCCAGAGCGCGGTCAACGGCATGCACCAACGCGTAAACATCATCCTGTGTATTATAGGGGGCAAACGAGGCGCGCAAGGTACCGCTGACGCCCAGCGCCGCCAGCAGCGGTTGGGCGCAGTGCTGTCCGGCTCGCAGCGCAATCCCTGACTCCGCCAGCAGAGTCACCATATCGCTGTGATGCACTCCGGCGAAATCAAATGCCAGCAGGCTGGCCTCCTGACAGCGGAAGGAACGAAAGCCTGGCCGCTTCGCCAGCTCATCTTCCGCCAGCGTCGCCAGGCTACGGCTCCAGTTTTCAGCCTGGGCGATATCGGTCTCTTCCAGCCACTCCAGCGCCGCGCTCAGGCCAATGACGCCGGCAATATTTGGCGTCCCGGCCTCCAGACGATAGGGGACCGGCTGAGTGGCAAACCCGGCGAAGGTGACCTCGGTAATCATTTTGCCGCCGCCGAGCCAGGGAGACATGGCATCCAGCAGCGCGCTTTTGCCATACAGCGCGCCAATCCCCGTCGGTCCGTACAGTTTATGGCCGGAAAACGCATAAAAATCGATATCCAGCTGCTGAACGTCGGCGGGAAAATGCACCGCCCCCTGGGCGCCGTCAACCATCACCACCATACCGGCGTCATGCGCATGGCGGATTGCCGTTGCCAGGTCCGGACAGCCGCCGGTGACGTTGGACATCTGGCCGATGGCCAGCAGCCGACTGCGCGGCGTACTAAGAGAAGGCAGGAGGGCGACGTCGGGCAGGCGATCGGCTCCGATGGGCAGCTTCACTACCCGGGCGCCGGTTTGCTCTGCGACCATCAGCCAGGGAACCAGGTTGGCATGGTGCTCCGCTTCGCTGACGATGATTTCATCGCCGGGTTGCAGGCGCGGGCGAAGATAGCTCTGCGCCACCATATTGATGGCTTCGGTGGTGCCGCACGTCCAGACGATATCTTTCGCGTACGGAGCGTTCAGCAGCGCCGCCACGCGCTCGCGGGCATTTTCATAGCGTTCAGTCAGACGCTGTGCGGCGGCAAACTGGCTACGGTGAACGTTGCCCGCGCTGAGGCGGTAAAACTGGTCGCTGGCGTCAATCGTGGCGAGCGGCTTCAGCGTCGTCGCCGCGCTGTCAAGGTACACGCCGGCATCGGCCAGCGCTGGAAACTGGGCGCGAAAGTGAGCAGGATTGAATGCGTTCATGGAGTTCCTCGTTGCAATACGCCGATCGTCGCGCAATTTAGTCATCAGGGCAAGGCTGGCGATAAGGAAGAGAGGAGGAGATTCTGGTCAGTGCGGCGGCAGACAGGCAAAAAAAAGCACCGCTTGTTGCGGTGCTACATTAAATCACTATGGACAGACAGGGTAAATGTACAGGAAGTGAAAAGGGTAGCTTAACTACCATGGTCTGCAAACACAGACCAATTGCAAACACAACAACACAACATCACAACCGTAAGCCAAAAGCTTGTTGGAACACGCATTCCAAAAAAAGCTCTTCGTTCCGGCTCAGGAAGTGCCGCCACTATAGGTATTTGCTGGTAGAACCTCAACGGACAAATTATAATGGCTCAGATAAAAAAAACTAATAGGTTAACTGTTGTTTCCTGTTTGTTAAAACGCCTTAACATCTAAGCCAGAATAACCATGTCAAAGCGATTACCGCCCCTGAATGCATTACGTGTTTTTGATGCCGCCGCACGTCATCTAAGCTTCACTCGCGCAGCAGATGAGCTTTTTGTGACGCAGGCCGCAGTAAGTCACCAAATCAAGTCACTAGAGGATTTTCTAGGGCTGAAGCTGTTTCGCCGCCGCAATCGATCGCTGCTGCTGACGGAGGAAGGCCAGAGCTATTTTCAGGATATTAAAGAGATTTTTTCGCAGCTGACCGAGGCAACGCGTAAACTGCAGGCGCGAAGCGCGAAAGGGGCCTTAACGGTGAGTTTACTGCCCAGTTTTGCTATCCAGTGGCTGGTGCCGCGACTCTCAAGCTTTAACTCAGCTTATCCGGGGATTGATGTCAGAATCCAGGCCGTGGACCGTCAGGAAGACAAACTGGCGGATGACGTCGACGTGGCGATTTTCTACGGTCGCGGCAACTGGCCGGGTCTGCGCGTCGAAAAATTGTACGCCGAATATCTGCTGCCTGTCTGTTCGCCGGCGCTGCTTACCGGAGACAAAGCATTGAAAACCCCTGCGGATCTGGCGCAACATACGCTGTTGCACGACGCTTCCCGCCGCGACTGGCAAACTTATACCCGTCAGCTGGGTCTAAGCCATATTAATGTGCAGCAGGGGCCTATTTTCAGCCACAGCGCGATGGTGCTGCAGGCGGCTATTCACGGGCAAGGGGTCGCGCTGGCCAATAATGTGATGTCCCAGTCCGAAATCGAGGCCGGCCGGTTGGTCTGCCCGTTTAATGATGTTCTGGTCAGTAAGAATGCGTTTTATCTCGTTTGTCATGACAGTCAGGCTGAACTGGGTAAAATAGCCGCTTTCCGACAATGGATACTGGCGAAAGCGGCGAGCGAACAAGAAAAATTTCGTTTTCGTTACGAACAATAAATGATTGTAGGGTAAAAACATGACCAGCCGTTTTATGCTGATATTCACCGCGATAAGCGGTTTTATCTTTGTTGCTCTGGGCGCCTTTGGCGCGCACGTGTTAAGCCGGTCGTTAGGCGCGGCGGAAATGGCCTGGATTCATACCGGGCTTGAGTACCAGGCCTTCCATACCCTGGCTATTTTGGGTCTGGCGGTGGCGATGCAGCGCCGTATCAGTATCTGGTTTTACTGGAGCAGCGTCTTTATGGCGCTCGGTACCGTTTTGTTCAGCGGCAGTCTCTATTGCCTGGCGCTGTCGCATTTACGCCTGTGGGCGTTCGTAACGCCGGTCGGAGGCGTGAGCTTCCTCGCCGGTTGGGTTTTAATGTTAATTGGTGCAATTCGTCTGAAACGTAAGGGCGTTGTTCATGAATAAGGTTGTCCTCTATTGTCGCCCCGGGTTTGAGAAGGAGTGCGCAGCAGAAATTACCGATAAGGCCTCCCGCCTTGAGGTGTTTGGTTTTGCCCGGGTGAAAGAAGACTCCGGCTATGTCATTTTTGAGTGCTATCAGATGGAAGATGGCGACAAACTGGTGCGTGAACTGCCGTTCAGCTCGCTGGTTTTCGCCCGTCAGATGTTTGTAGCCGGCGAACTGCTGCGCGACCTGCCGCCGGAAGATCGCATCACGCCGATCGTCGGGATGCTGCAGGGCGTGGTCGAGAAGGGCGGCGATCTGCGGGTGGAAGTGGCCGATACCAATGAAAGCAAAGAGCTGATGAGGTTCTGCCGTAAGCTGACGGTACCGCTGCGCGCGGCGCTGCGTGACGCGGGCGTGCTCACTAACTATGAAACGCCGAAGCGCCCGGTGGTGCATGTGTTCTTTATTGCCCCCGGCTGCTGCTATACCGGCTACTCGTACACCACCAACAACTCGCCGTTCTATATGGGGATCCCGCGTCTGAAGTTCCCGTCCGATGCGCCGAGCCGTTCTACGCTGAAGCTGGAAGAGGCGTTTCACGTCTTTATCCCGCAAGATGAGTGGGACGAGCGTCTGGGCAACGGGATGTATGCGGTGGATCTGGGGGCTTGTCCCGGCGGCTGGACCTATCAGCTGGTGAAACGCAACATGTGGGTCTCTTCCGTGGATAACGGCCCGATGGCGCAGAGTCTGATGGATACCGGACAGGTGACCTGGCTGCGTGAAGATGGCTTCAAGTATCGTCCAACGCGCAACAACATCTCATGGATGGTGTGCGATATGGTGGAGAAACCGGCGAAAGTGGCGGCGCTGATGGCGCAGTGGCTGGTGAACGGCTGGTGCCGGGAAACCATCTTTAACCTGAAGCTGCCGATGAAAAAGCGCTATGAAGAGCTGTCGCGTAACCTCGCCTATATCCAGGAACAGCTGGATGAACACGGGGTTAATGCCCAGATCCAGGCGCGCCAGCTGTATCACGACCGTGAAGAAGTGACCGTTCACGTCCGTCGCCTGTGGGCGGCCGTTGGCGGTCGTCGCGACGAACGCTAAGCCCGCGTCGCGTCCCGGATAACGGCTTCGTTATCCGGGTTCTGCCACCATCTGCGCATCCGAAACAATGTGCGTCACATCACAGATGGTCAATCCTGGCCTGTACGATTGCAGGCTACATCACCGGGCGGCTTCGCCCTGTCTGTTACGCCTGGGGGGCCAGCCGCAGCTGCTGTAAATTGCCGTCGAGCTGTAAATCGGTCTGCAGGCGGGCTATCTCGCGGCAGGTAAAGGCCATCTCTTTATGCTCTTCCAGTTTTTTACGCCATTTTTCAGGCACTTCTGCCAGCTGAGCATAGATGCCCTCCAGATCCTGATACTCCGTTAACAGTTGCGCCGCGCTCTTCGGTCCGATTCCGGCGACCCCCGGGACTTTTGAACTGCTTATTCCCGCCAGTCCCCAGTAATCAGGCAACTGCTCCGGCGTGACGCCGAACTCGTTGGCGATGAAAGGGGCGTCCAGCCAGCGTTTCTGAAAGTAGTCGCGGATCAGAATCGTCGGCGACAGCAGCTGGCAATAGCCTTTATCGGTCGAGACGATCGTCGCCTGATGTCCGGCATGGGCGACTTTGCATGCCAGCGTGGCGGCGAGGTCGTCCGCCTCGTTGCCTGCTAAAGCCCAGCAGCGGATCCCGCGCTGCTCAAAGGCCGCGCGCAGGGCGGGCATTTCGGCGTCGAGGGTTTCCGGCATGGGCGCGCGTCCGGCTTTGTATTCCGGCAGGCGCTGGTGTCGCCAGCCCTGCGCGCGATCTTCGTCATCAAAAACCGCCACGGCATGGGTGGGCTGGCTATGAATGATGAGCTGCTCCAGCGCGTGCAGGCAGGTGTCAACGCAGGGGGACCCCTGCACCGCATGAATGCGGCGGATCAGATTGAGTGCGTCGACAATTAACAGATGAACGGCCACAGATACCTCCTGGCGAGCCTGTCGAAACCGGCCCTTATTCACAGAACCTTAAGGGTATCATTGCCGTGGCGGAGAGGCTATCGGCACGGGGTCATTCGGGAAGAGGCGCCGCAAAGAGGCTTACTCGGCGTGCAGCAGCAGGCCCGCTTCGCTGTTGGTGGCCTCGCCGTACCAGACCGCTTCGCGGACTGATACCGGCTTGCCAATCAGACCCAGCGCATAAAAACGGTCGGCAATAGTTTGCTGCGCGCGGATCACTTTGAGGTCCATCATCCGCGGGCGATGGCTGCGGCGGGCCAACGCCAGCGAGAGCGATGCGACGTTAATCCCCAGCTCCGCCGCCAGCAGCCCGGCGGCTTCATCCCGCCGACGATCGATAAACTGCCCGGTTTGCGTCAGCTCGTGCAGCAGGCGCTGCATGATATCGCCGTGGCGCGTCACGTAGTCGCGGCGCGACAGGTAGAACTGATGGTTTTGCACCCGACCTTCGCCGTTGGCCACCACCCGTAGCTCCCCGGTGTGTTCGGCGTCGCTTAACAGCGGATCCCACATCATCCAGGCATCCACCGCCAGATAGTCGCTGGCGGTCAGCGGGTATTTGGGCGGGGTGTAGACAATCCTGACGTCATTTAAGCCCAGCCCCGCCTCCTCGAGAATCTGCAACAGCAGCCAGTGTACGTTTGACCCTTTATTCAGCGCAATACGTTTCCCGCGCAAATCGGCAATTGTGCGGATCGCGCTATGCTGCGGGACAACCATCGCGACGCTTTGCGGCGCGGGCGGTTCCCACGCCACGTACACCAGCTCGCTGTTGCTGGACTGGGCAAAGACCGGCGGCGCTTCGCCGGTGGTGCCAAAATCGATTTCGTGACAGGCGAGGGCGTGCAGCAGCTGCGGTCCGGCGGGAAATTCGCTCCACAACACGCTGACGCCAAGATGGGCGAAGGCGCTCTCCAGACTCTGCCGGGCCTTTAAAATGCCCAGATTGCCAAAGCGCTGATAGCCAATTCGTAACTCGCGGTCGGCGGAAACGGCGCCGGACAGCGGGCGCGGCGGGATTTCTGGTCGCCGACGGCTTTTAATCAGTCCAATGTTGGCCAGCTGCGTGCGTAAGGTATGGCGACTGATGCCCAGCAGCGCCGCCGCCTGACTTTGGTTGTCATCGCAGCGGGCCATCGCCCCGCGGATCAGCGCCCCGGTCATGCGCTCCCACAGCGCCTCGCCGGGTTGGTTAAGCTGCTGATAGATAAAACTATCCAGTTCGTTGTCCGTGGCGGTCGCCGGCGTATCGTGCAACGTGCTCAGCCGCAGCTGCGCGGGCGTGATCTCCTCCTCTTTGCTGAGCAGAACCGCGTTATGCAATGTATTTTCCAGTTCGCGGATATTGCCGGGCCACGGATAGTCCATCAGTCTCGCCAGCGTTTCCGGCGCCAGGCGGCGGGTCGGGCGGCCCAGGCGGCGGGCATATAGCGTTAAAAAGTGATTGGCCAGCTGAGGAATATCCTGGCGGCGCTGGCGCAGCGGCGGCAGCGGCACAATGGCGATATTCAAACGGTAGTAGAGGTCTTCGCGAAAGCGGCGTTCGCGGATCGCCTGGGCTAAATCGACATGGGTGGCGGCGATGACCCGCACATTCACTTTGATGGCCTTGCGCGAACCGACGCGGGTAATTTCCCGCTCCTGCAGCACGCGCAGCAGCTTAACCTGCAGCGGCAGGCTGAGTTCGCCGATCTCATCGAGCAGCAGGGTCCCGCCCTCGGCGGCTTCAAACCAGCCGGGGTGGCTCTGCACCGCGCCGGTAAAGGCGCCTTTTTCATGGCCGAAGAGTTCAGCTTCCGCCAGGCTTTCGGTCAGCGCGCCGCAGTTAACGGCAAGAAACGGCTGGTGGCGACGCGTGCTGTGATGATGAAGATAGCGGGCGACCACCTCTTTACCGGTGCCGGTTTCGCCGACGATCAGCACGGTGGCTTCCGTGGGCGCCAGTTTATCCAGCAGGCTCTGAAACGCTTTCGACGCCGGGTCGATGAGCACGGGCGTATCGGACAGGGATTCAGGATTGAGCATGGCGGACCTCCGTTAAATGACGCTTTGAACTTATCCTTTGCCGGCGGCAGACACCAGAGGGGGACGCCGCCGGTTTGCTGCAAAACCGACAGCGCCCACGCAGGCGCTGACGCATTTGCAACAGCTGAGACGCCGGACGTGTTTTTTAATACATTGATTTTGTTTTATTTATTTTCATCTCGTCGTTGGCACGATAATCGCTAACAGTCATATAACCAAATTAAAACATCTCTTCGATAAATATCGAATATGGTTATATAGGAAATGGATAATGACGCAGAAAGCGAACGATAAGATCAATGTGTTCTGGTTTTTGCCCACCCACGGCGATGGCCGTTATCTGGGCACCACTGAAGGCGGCCGCCCGGTGGATCTACCTTATCTCCAGCAGGTCGCGCTGGCCGCCGATAGCCTTGGCTATTACGGCGTCCTGATTCCGACCGGAAAAAGCTGCGAGGACTCCTGGCTGGTGGCGTCGGCGCTGGCGCCGTTGACCCGTCGCCTGCGTTATCTGGTGGCGGTGCGCCCTGGGCTACAGCCGCCGACGCTGGCGGCGCGAATGGCGGCTACCCTCGATCGTTTGTCGGAGGGGCGGCTGCTGATCAACGTGGTGACCGGCGGCGATCCGGTGGAGAACAAAGGCGATGGGATCTTCCTCAATCACAGTGAACGCTACCAGGTGACCCGCGAATTTCTCGACGTGTACTCCCGTTTGCTGAAAGGCGAAAAGGTGGACTATCGCGGCAAGCATATTCATGTCGAAGGGGCGGAGGTGCTGTTTCCGCCGGTGCAGGAAGATGGCCCGCCGCTCTATTTTGGCGGCTCGTCAGACGACGCCATCGACGTCGCCGCTGAGCATATCGACAGCTACTTAACCTGGGGCGAGCCGCCGGAAAAAGTGGCGGAAAAGCTGGCTATCGTCAGTGAACGCGCCGCCGCCCGTGGACGCACCCTGCAATACGGTATTCGCCTGCACGTGATTGTCCGTGAAACGGAAGAGGAGGCCTGGGCCGCCGCCGACCGGCTGATTGCCCACCTGGATGATGACACCATTGCCCAGGCGCAGAAGATTTTTGCGCGCATGGATTCCGCGGGCCAGGCGCGGATGAGCGCCCTGCACAACGGTTCCCGCGACAATCTGCGTATCGCGCCAAATCTGTGGGCCGGCGTTGGGCTGGTGCGCGGCGGGGCGGGGACGGCGCTGGTGGGCAATCCGCAGCAGGTGGCGGAGCGCATCCGTGAATATCAGGCGCTGGGGATCACTAACTTTATCTTCTCCGGCTACCCGCATCTGGAAGAGGCGCACCGCTTTGCCGAGCTGGTGATGCCGCTGCTGCCGCTGGCCAGCAACGCGCAGCCAAAGGCGCGCGGTGTCAATACCGGGCCGTTCGGTGAAACCATCGGCGGCGATAAGCGCCCGGTAAAACAGGTCAGCGCCAGCTGAGCGGGGGTCGCTATGTTTCGCTTCTTCTTTTATAAGGCGGTGGCCTATGCCCGCTGAACCTCACATCGTTATTGTCGGCGGCGGCTTTAGCGGCGCGGCGGTGGCGATTCATCTGCTTGGCCTGATGCCGCAAGGGCTACGGGTGACGCTGCTGGAGCCGCGTAGCGTTGTTGGCGCAGGCGTCGCCTATTCCACCGCGGAACCCAGCCACCGCATCAACGTGCCCGCCTCGCGGATGCAGTTGGCCGGTGAGGAAGAGGGCGCTTTTGACCGCTGGTACCGTAGTCAGCCTGCTTTTGCTGACGACCCGCAGGCGCGGCGTGAAGACGGCGCGCTGTACCCCCAGCGCGGCCAGTTTGGGCGCTATGTCAGCCAGCGTTTCGCCGCGGCGGTACAGGCGAGCGGCGGACGGCTGGTTCACCTGCGCGAACAGGCGCTGAGCGTTGACGAAAGCGGTCTCATCACCGATACCGGTCGTCGGCTGCAAAGCGATGTGCTGATTCTGGCGACTAGCCATCCGCCGCCGGCGCTGCCGCGGCTGGCGGCGCCGTTTCACGACCATCCGGCGCTGATTGCCAACCCGTGGCGCGCGGACAGTCTGGCGACAATCGCCCCGTATGCGCGGGTGGCGGTGATGGGAACCGGGCTGACGATGGCGGACTGCATCGCCACGCTATCCCGGCTCGGCCACCGCGGACCGATTAGCGCCTTTTCGCGCCACGGTCTGCTGTCCAGGGGCAACACCGGCGGCGCTGCGACGCCCTGGCCGGGCGAGTACGCTCAGGGCTCGCTCCGTCAGCGGCTGCGGCAGGTGCGCGCCGATGTTGCCCGCGCGGCAGAGCAGGGGCTTCCCTGGCAGGTGGTGCTCGACGCGGTGCGCCAGCAGGGACAACACATCTGGCAGAGTCTGACGTTTGCCGACCGTCAGCGCTTCCTGCGTCATCTGCGGCGCTACTGGGATGTGCATCGTTATCGCATTGCGCCGCAGGTCGCCGAGGTGCTTGAGCAACGTCAGCGCGAGGGGAGTCTGAAGGTGCTGGCCGCACGGCTGACGGCGCTGGAGAGCGAAGCGCGTTCTCTGAGACTGACCCTGACCGCGCGCGAAGGTGCGCGCATCGCCCTGACGGTCGATAGCCTGATTCTGACGACCGGCCCGGCCCACGGCGGGCTGATCGACAGCCAGCCGCTGCTGCGCGAGCTGGCCCGGCGCGGTCTGATTCGCGTCGATAAGCTGGGTCTTGGGCTGGACGTTGATGCTCGCTCCCGGGCGATTGGCCGAGAGGGGCGCGCGTTGCCCAATCTGCTGATCTCTGGCCCGGCGGCGCGCGGCTATTTTGGCGAACTGATGGGGCTGCCGCAGGTGGCCGACCATGCCGCCGCCGTCGCCGCTGAAGCTTTACAGGCGCTGGGGATTGGGCAATTCGCCCGATGTCCCACGATCTAACCCCCATTCCCCCTTTTTCTTTGATGTATTAAGCGTGCGTTCCGTTGAAGGAATGCACCGTGGAGAGCCCTATGTCATCACAACGTGAAATTCGCCTGAATGCTTTTGATATGAACTGCGTCGGCCACCAGTCGCCGGGTCTGTGGACCCATCCGCGCGACCGCTCCTGGCAGTATAAGGACCTTGATTACTGGGTTGACCTGGCGCGCCTGCTGGAACGCGGTAAGTTCGACGGCCTGTTTATTGCCGACGTACTGGGGATTTATGACGTACTGAATGGCAACGGCGATGCCGCCATTCGCCAGGCGACGCAGGTGCCGGTGAACGATCCGCTGGCGTTGATTACCCCGATGGCGCTGGTGACGGAGCATCTGGGCTTTGGCCTGACCGCGTCGCTGTCGTTTGAGCACCCGTACCCGTTTGCCCGCCGTCTCTCGACCCTTGATCACCTGACCAAAGGCCGGGTGGGCTGGAACATCGTCACCTCGTATCTGGAAAGCGGGGCGCGCAACATTGGTCATCAGGCGCAGACTGATCACGATGCGCGCTATGACTACGCCGATGAGTATCTCGACGTGGTTTATAAGCTGCTGGAAGGGAGCTGGGAGGATGGCGCGGTGCTGCGCGATCGCGAGCGGGGGATCTTCAGCGATCCGCAAAAAATTCATCCGATCAACCACCAGGGCAACTTCTTCACCGTGCCGGGGATCCACCTCTGCGAACCGTCGCCGCAGCGCACGCCGGTACTGTATCAGGCCGGCGCCTCCAGCCGGGGTAAACAGTTTGCCGCCGGTCACGCCGAGTGCGTGTTTGTCGCCGCGCCGTCGAAAGTGCTGCTCAAAAAGACGGTGGCGGATATTCGCCGCCGCGCCGCCGAAGCCGGACGCGACCCGCGCAGCATCCTGATTTTCAACCTGCAAACGGCGATCGTCGGTGAAACTGACCGCGAGGCGCAGGCCAAATGGCAGGAGTATAAATCGTACGTCAGCTATGAAGGGGCGCTGGCGCTGATCTCCGGCTGGACCGGGATCGACTTCGGCCAGTATCAGCCGGATCAGGTGCTGAAATACCTGCATACCAACGCCATTCAGTCGGCGGTTGAAGCCTTTTCCACCGCCGATCCCGATCGCCAGTGGACGGTACAGGCGCTGGCCGACTGGGTCGGCATTGGCGGCTTCGGCCCGCTGATTGTCGGCAGTGCGCAAACCGTCGCCGACGAGCTGCAATCGTGGGTTGAGGAGACCGATGTTGACGGTTTCAACCTGGCGTATGCCGTTACCCATGAAACCTTCCGCGATGTGGTGGAACTGCTTATTCCCGAACTGCAAAAACGCGGCGTCTTTAAGCAGGAGTATCGCGAAGGCACCCTGCGCGAAAAACTGTTTGGCGCCGGGCCACGGCTGGTGGCGCCGCATCCGGGCGCCGGATACCGGCGTGGCGCCCGCATCGACGTCGGGACAGAGGAGAAGGTGACATGATCGAAATTGACAACCTGCATAAAAGCTATCGTACCGCAGACGGGCGGGTCAGCGAGGTGCTGAAGGGGCTGTCGCTGCGGGTGCCGACCCGCTCGATCACCGCGGTGGTCGGGCCGAGCGGCGCGGGAAAATCGACCCTCGCGCGCCTTATCAGTCTGCTGGAGCGCCCCGACAGCGGCAGTATTCGGGTTAACGGCAACGACCTGTCGTTGCTCAGCGGCGAGGCGCTGCGTCGCGAGCGACGCACCATCGGCACCGTTTTTCAGTCCTCCGCGCTGCTCAGCCGTAAAACGGCCTGGCAGAATATCGCCCTGCCGCTGGAATATCTCGGGGTGGTTGAACGCGATATTAAAGCCCGCGTCGGCGAATTGCTGGAGAGCGTGGGGCTGAGTCATAAGGCGGATGCCTGGCCGGCGCAGCTCTCCGGCGGCCAGCGCCAGCGGATTGCTATTGCGCGTGCGCTGGCGCTGCGCCCGTCAGTGCTGCTGGCGGATGAGGCCACTTCGGGGCTGGATCCGCAGGCCACCGCAACGGTGCTGAATTTGCTCAAACGCCTGCGCGATGAATACCGCCTGGCGATCGTGCTGATCACCCACGAGATGGATGCGGTACGGGCGGCGGCGGATGCGGTGGCGGAAATTCGCGATGGCGCGATTGTCCAGTCCGGCCAGGTGAAAGAGCTGCTGGCGCGCCCGGATTCGCTGCTGGGCCAGCAGCTGCTGCCACTCTCTCCGGTTACGGTCGCCAGCGATCTGCTGTTGCGGCTGAGCTATCGCTGGGATGTTCCGGTGGCGACCGACTGGATCAGTCGTCTGAGCCAGCAGTTCGCCCTGCAGATAGATGTGCTCGGGGGGCACGTTGAGTTGATCAACGACCGGCTGGCGGGAAGGCTTCAGGTGGGCGTGCGTTTCCAGGGCGAGCGGCTGCCGCCGTCGAGGGTGCTGGCGCTGCTGGCCCAGCTTGGTATCGCGGCGCAGGTGCTGGATGGCGCGCCGGAACTCAAGGAGGCGGTATGAAACCCACGGTGATAAGCCAGGATACCCCCTGGAGCGAGATCCATACGCTGCTGCTGCCCGCGTATGGCGAAACCTGGCTGATGGTGGCCATTGTGATGCTGTTTGTGGTGACCCTTGGCGGGGTGGTCGGGGTGGTGCTGTTCAATGCCTCGCCGCGCGGATTATTCCCGCATGTCGCGCTGTACCGGGTACTGAACTGGCTGGTGAATATGGGGCGCTCTCTGCCGTTTCTGGTGCTGATGGCGGCGATTATTCCCTTCACCTTCTGGCTCACCGGGACGACGATCGGCATCCCGGCCGCTGTGGTGCCGATGATTGCCGCCGGGGTGCCGTTTTTTGGCCGGCTGGTGGAAAACGCGCTGCGCGAACTGCCGGCGGAGGTCACCGCCGTGGGGATCGTCTGCGGCGGCTCGCGCTGGCAAATTATCCGCAGCGCCCAGTTGAGCGAAGCCCTGCCGGCGCTGGTGGCGGCAGTGACGCTAAATCTGGTCTCAATGATCGAATATTCCGCGATTGCCGGCACCATCGGCGCGGGAGGCATCGGTTATCTGGCGGTGGTTTACGGCTACCAGCGCTTCGACAACCACATCATGATCGCCACCATTATTGTGCTGATCGCCACGATTCAGCTGATTCAATTTTTCGGTGACCGCCTGGTCACCAAACTTCGCCACACGCAGGGGATCGCTTCATGACAACAGAACCGTTTGAATTACGTAAGGCCCGTCGCTGGCCGTGGCTGGCGGCGCTGCTGGTGATAGTGGCGCTGGCCGTCGCCTTCTGGTGGTGGCGGGGACAGGCCCAGTCGCAGCAGGTGGTGTTTGGCACCACCCTGAAAATCCACTATGAACCGGCGATGGCCGGCGAACAGAGAATTATCGAGTACATCGGCCAGCATATTGCGCCGGATTATGGCCTCAAGCTGGAGGCGGTGGGCGTGCAGGATCCGGTGCAGGCGGATCGCGCGGTGGCGCAAGGGGAGTACGCCGGAACCATCTATCAGCATCAATGGTGGCTGAAGCAGGTGGTGGATGCCAACGGCTTCGCGCTTTCCACCACGGTGCCGGTGTTCCAGTGGGCCTTTGGCATCTACTCCGATCGCTATAAATCGGTTAAGGATCTGCCGAACGGGGCGACGATCGTGGTGCCGGATGACGGCGCTAACCAGGGGCAGGCGCTGTGGCTGCTGCAGCGTATTGGCCTGATTACGCTCGACCCGGCGGTGGAGCCGCGTACGGCGAAGCTGAAAAATATCGTCGGCAACCCGCATCAGTTTCATTTCAAAGAGCTGGACCTGTTAACCATGCCGCGGGCGCTTAATTCGGTGGATGCGGCAATCGGCTATGTCTCGCAGTTTGATGCCGGAAAAGTGCTGCGCGAGAAGGGCATCTTATTCCCGCCTGCGCCGCGGACTTTTGCGTCGCAGTTGGTTATCGGGACGCCTTATCTGTCGCAGGAGAATATCGTCAAATTGCAGCAGGCGTTTTCCGACCCGCGCATTCAGAGCTGGTTGAAAACCACCGACGACCCGCTGGTTAAGGATGTGCTGGTGCCGGTTTCTGCGGAATAAGTTTGCCAATCGATGACCTTGCAGGACGGGCGAAAGCACGTCCTGATTTTGTTGTTTTATTTTTTTAACTTATTGAATATATTGATTTTTATATGCGTTTTTGTTGGTTTCACTTTATCGTCTGACGGCCTATAACTGCGATCACCTGCACAACATAATAAGGTGAAAACATGAGTACGCTGTCTGTTGATAATCCCGGCGTGGCCTCCGCTCCGGTGAGTAGCGTCGGGGATGTGGCGCGGCTGATCAATTCGGGCAAGGAACAGGCTAAATATGCGCGGATGATTGTCTTCCTCGCTCTCGGCGGCGTCTTTCTCGACGCCTATGATCTCACCACCCTCTCCTACGGCATCGATGACGTAGTGCGTGAATTCCAGCTCTCGCCGCTGCTGACCGGCCTGGTCACCTCATCGATCATGGTGGGTACCATTATTGGCAACGTGATCGGCGGCTGGCTGACGGATAAATATGGCCGCTATTCGGTGTTTATGGCCGACATGCTGTTTTTCGTCGTCTCGGCCATCGCTGCGGGTCTGGCCCCCAACGTCTGGGTGCTGATTGGCGCGCGTTTCCTGATGGGCATCGGCGTGGGTATCGATCTGCCGGTCGCTATGTCCTATCTCGCTGAATTTTCGCGTTTTACCGGCAAAGGTAATAAAGCGGCGCGCCTCGCCGCCTGGTGCCCGATGTGGTACGCCGCCTCGACGGTCTGCTTTCTGATTATTTTCGGCCTCTATTTCCTGCTGCCACAGGAGCACCTCGACTGGCTGTGGCGCGCCTCGCTGCTGTTTGGCGCCGTTCCGGCGCTGCTGATTATCGCCGTGCGCAGCAAGTTTATGAATGAGTCGCCGCTGTGGGCGGCAAACCAGGGGGACCTGACTTCAGCGGTGAGGATTCTGCGCGACTCTTACGGCATTGCCGCCCATGAGGCGCCGGCTGAACATCGCGCGCCGCCGCCGAAAGTGAGCTTCCGGGTACTGTTCGAAAAACCGTACCGCGAACGTACTATCGTCGCCGGGGTGATGAATATCTGTATCGCCTTTGAGTACACCGCCATCGCTTTCTTCCTGCCGTCGATTCTCGCCCGGTTTCTCGGCGCCGGGGTGTTTGAAACCCTCTCCGCCTCGCTGGGACTGAATGCGCTGTTTGCCTTTACCGGCGGGTTGCTGGGGATGCATCTGGCGTGGAAATACCCGTCGCGCCATGTGGCGATTGCCGGGTTTGCGCTGCAATTTATCGCCCTGATTGTCCTTGCCCTCGTCGGGCAGCCGCAGGCCACCGTCGGCGTAGTGCTGGCGATTGCGATGCTTGGGCTGTGGCTGTTTGCCGAGGGGTTTGGCCCCGGCGCGCAGCTGATGATTTATCCGGCGCTCTCCTATCCCACCGCGATTCGCGCCACCGGCGTCGGTTTCAGCCGGGCGCTCTCCGGGATCGGCAGCGCGCTGGCGCTGTTTGTGCTGCCGCTGCTGCAGGCCTCTCTCGGCACGCAAATGTTCTGGGTGGTGTCGCTGGCCGCCATTATTCCGATTTTCTTCCTGCTTGCGGTCCGCCACGAGCCGACGCGTCACGATATTGACGACAGCCACCATTGAGGAACAGATTATGACATTACTCTCTACCGGCACCGATTATGAACAGCTGGCCGCGGCTTTCCGGCCAATTTTTTCCCGTATTGCGCAGGGGGCGGCGAACCGCGAACAGCAGCGTATTTTGCCCGATGAGCAGATTCGCTGGCTGAAGGAGGCGGGGTTTGGCACGCTGCGCATTCCGCGGGAAAAGGGCGGCTGGGGCGCATCGCTGCCGCAGTTGATTGCCCTGTTGATTGAGCTGGCCCAGGCTGACTCCAACCTGCCGCAGGCGCTGCGCGCCCATTTTGCCTTTGTTGAAGACCGTCTGAATCAACCGGACTCCGCGCAGCGCGATCGCTGGTTTCAACGTTTTCGCGACGGTGAGCTGGTGGGCAGCGGCTGGACCGAAACGGGCGGGGTTAAACTTGGGGAGGTGATGACCCAGGTGACGCCGGATGACCACGGCTGGCGTTTAAACGGCGAGAAGTTTTACAGCACCGGAACGCTGTACGCCGACTGGATTGATGTTTTTGCCCGCCGCAGCGACAACCACGGCGACGTCATCGCGCTGGTCAGCACCCGGCAGAATGCCGTTGAGCGGGAGGATGACTGGGATGGCTTTGGTCAGCGTCTGACCGGCAGCGGTACCACCCGCTTTAAGCAGGCGCAGGTTGAGCAGTAGCATGTCTATGATTTTGCTGAACGCTTTCGCTATCAGACCGCCTTTTATCAGCATATCTTACTGGCGACGCTGGCGGGAATCGGCCTGGCGGTAGAGCGCGACGCGGCCGAGGGGGTGAAAAAACGCCGCCGCATGTACAGCCACGGCAATGCCGCCGTGCCGCGCGACGATCCTCAGGTGCTGCAGGTGGTGGGGCAAATCAGTAGCTGGGCGTGGGCGACCCGCGCGGCGGTACTGCAGGCGGCGGAGTCTTTGCAGCAGGCCTATATTGTTCATGCCAGCGGCGATGAGGCGCTGATTGAGCAGCGCAACCGGCTGGCGGAGGTCGAAGCGGCGCAGGCGCAGGTGGTTGCCAGCGAGTGGGTGCCGCGCGCGGCGACCGAGTTGTTCAACGCCCTCGGCGCGTCGGATACCCGGGTGGGGAAAGCGCTCGACAGGCACTGGCGCAACGCGCGCACCGTGGCCTCGCATAACCCGGTTATCTACAAAGCGCGCAATATCGGCAACTGGCTGGTCAACGGCGAAGCGCCGACCTTTATCTGGCAGATTGGCGATGGCGAAAAGGCGCAGGGTTAGCAAGAGGGAAGGCGACGGGGAGGCCCGTCGCCGGCAAGGGTTATTTATCCTGCGACCAGCTGGCGCTGCGCACGTCCACTTTCACCGGCAGCAGGCCGATACGGGTGAAGGTATCCGCCAGCGCCTGCTGCTCGTTATACACTTCAGGCGTCATGCGTTCAGCGCCGTAGGGCAGGCGGGCAAGGGCTTTCAGCCAGATAGCCTTGTCCAGCCCGGTTGAGGTTGACAGAATGCCGGCGGCATCCTCCTGGTGGGTGTTGGCCCAGTCGCTTAGCTGACTTAACTCATCCACCACCTGTTTTGCCGTCTCAGGGTAGTTTTCGGCAAATTTGCGGCTGGCGAGATAGAAGGTGTAGTGCGGCACCAGCCCTTCAGCGTTGCGGAGCTGTCGCGCCCTGGCATTGGTTTCGACTTCGGCAAGGTACGGATCCCAGATAACCCACGCATCAATGGCCCCGCGCTGGAAAGCGGCGCGGGCATCGGCCGGAGGCAGGTAAACCGGAGTGATATCTTTATAGCTCAGTCCGGCTTTTTCCAACGCGGCGACCAGCAGGTAGTTGACGTCAGAGCCTTTATTCAGCCCCACGCGCTTGCCTTTCAGGTCGGCCACGTTGTGAATCGTCGAGTTTTCCGGCACCACGATGGCTTCAGTTTTGGGGTTGGCCGGCGAGTGCGCGAGGTAGACCAGATCCGCCTGTGCCGCCTGGGCAAAGGCCGGCGGCGCATCGCCGGTGGCCGCCAGGTCAATACTGCCGACGTTCAGCCCTTCCAGCATCTGCGGGCCGGCGGGAAATTCAATCCAGCGCACGGCGATTCCCTGCTTTTTGAAGCTTTCATCAAGGGTGCCGCGATATTTCAACAGGGCGAAGATATTGGCCTTCTGGTAGCCGATGTTGACGGTTTCCGGCGCTTTCGCCAGCGCGGAAGTGGATAAGCCAGCCAGCAGTAGCAGCGCGGCGCGGGATAATCTGTGCATGATTCGTTCTCCTTGAGCGGTTTTGCGTAAGGTAACAAATCGTCTTTATAACCAATAAATAACTAAATTATCATTTATATAACATAAATGAAGGGGGAGGCGGGGAGAGGAGAGCCCGGCATGCCGTAGCATACCGGGAGGGGGCGTTAATCGCAGGCGACGATTTTCATCGCCAGGCCACCGCGCGAGGTTTCGCGGTACTTGGCGTTCATATCTTTACCCGTTTCGTACATGGTTTCGATGACCTTATCGAGGCAGACGCGCGGTTCGCTGGTACGGCGCAGCGCCATTCGCGCGGCGTTGACCGCTTTGACGGCGGCGATGGCGTTACGTTCGATACAGGGAACCTGTACCTGGCCGGCAACCGGATCGCAGGTCAGACCCAGGTTATGTTCCATGCCGATTTCCGCCGCGATGCACACCTGGCCTGGGCTGCCGCCCAGCAGTTCCGTCAGGCCGGCCGCCGCCATTGAGCAGGCTACGCCGACCTCGCCCTGGCAGCCAACTTCGGCGCCGGAAATCGAGGCGTTCATCTTATACAGCGAGCCGATAGCGCTGGTTACCAGCAGGTAACGCGCCAGCGAATTGGCATTCACCTTGCGGATAAACTTGTCGTAATAGGCCAGCACCGCCGGCACAATGCCGCAGGCACCGTTGGTGGGCGCGGTCACTACGCGTCCACCGGCGGCATTCTCTTCATTGACCGCCAGCGCAAACATGTTGATCCAGTCAACCACCGCCATCGGGTCGCTGTTGGTATTGTCCTGGCTGACCAGCATCCGGCGCAGGGCGGCGGCGCGACGCGGTACCCGCATCTTGCCTGGCAGTACGCCTTCGGTGGTGATCCCGCGCTCAATACCGCTGCTCATCACTTCCCAGACGGCGGCGAAGTGCTGTTCCAACTGCTCTTTGCTGTGCAATGCCAGTTCGTTTTGCATCATCAGACCGGAAAGCGAGAGCCCGCTTTCGCGGCAGTGTCTTTGCAGGTCGGCCGCATTTTTGTACGGGTAAGGCACCACGGGCGGCGCTTCATTGCTCTGGCCGAAATGTTGTTCATCGACAATAAACCCACCGCCGATGGAGTAGTAAGTCTGGCTGTAGAGAACCTTGTCGCCGCCCAGGGCGGTAATGCGCATGCCGTTCTCATGCAGCGACAGGTTATCGGCATGGAAATTCATGCACTGGTCAACCGGGAATTCAACTTCCTGCTGACCGTTTGCCAGCATCAGGCGGCCGTGGGTGTTGACGTCCTGAATAAATGCCGGGATGGCGTCGATATCAACGCTGTCAGGCAGGTTGCCCGCCAGGCCCATAATAATTGCGATGTCGGTATGGTGGCCTTTACCGGTGAGGGAAAGGGAGCCGTAAACGTCGACAACGACTTTGGTGACGTCGGCAAGCAGCCCGCGGGCGATAAGATCGTCCGTGAATTGCTTGCCCGCTTTCATGGGGCCAACGGTATGGGAGCTGGAAGGGCCAATGCCGATTTTAAAAATATCGAATACGCTGATCATGTTGCATCCAGTACTGTCGGGGAGCGCGCCGCCTGCTGGCGGCGCGGGGGGAGAGATTAGCTGAACAGAGAGTAGAAAATCGCGGAGATAGCAATCAGGCCCATGAGCACCACGAAGACGTTGCTGATGTGGCCGCTGTATTTGCGCATGGCCGGGACTTTCTGAATGGCATACATCGGCATCAGGAACAGAATCATCGCGATAATCGGGCCGCCGAGGGTTTCGATCATCCCGAGGATGCTTGGGTTCAGCGTCGCCACAATCCAGGTGGTCACCAGCATGAACAGCGCCGTGATTTTGTTCAGTTTATTGATTTCGATGGATTTGCCTTTACCGCGCAGGGATTTAATCACCATGCCGTTAAAGCCTTCACGGGCGCCCAGGTAGTGGCCGAGGAAGGATTTAGTGATGGCGATCATCGCGATGATCGGCGCCATCCAGGCAATGACCGGTGCGTTAAAGTGGTTCGCCAGGTAAGACAGAATCGAGATGTTCTGCGCTTTTGCCTCCGCCAGGTCGGCCGGAGACAGGCTCAGTACGCAGCTGAAGACGAAGAACATCACGGTCAGTACCATCATGATATGAGCGCGAGCCAGGATGCTGGAGCACTTCTTCTCTGCGTCCTGACCGTACTCTTCACGCTTCGCCACGGCGAAGGAAGAGATGATCGGCGAGTGGTTAAAGGAGAAGACCATCACCGGAATCGCTAGCCAGAGAGTCATCCACAGACCATTGCCGCTAAAGGTGCTGCTGCTCAGGGAGAGGGTTTCCAGCGCCGCGCCGTTCCACTGAGGAATCAGGTACAGCGCGAGGATCATCAGCGCGACAACGAACGGGAACACCAGAATACTCATCGCTTTCACAATCATCTGCTCGCCGAAACGCACGATGGTCATCATGCCCACAATCAGAATCAGCGACAGGATCGCACGCGGCGGTGCGGTCATCTGCAGCTGGTGGGTCATAAAGCTCTCGACGGTATTGGTAATCGCCACGCTATACACCAGCAGAATCGGGTAGATGGCGAAGAAGTAGAGCAGAGTAATCAGTTTGCCTGCGCCGATACCGAAGTGCTCTTCCACCACTTCCGTGATGTTTTCCCCCGGATTCTTACCGGAAAGGACAAAACGGGTCATTCCGCGGTGGGCGAAAAAGGTCATCGGGAAGGCAAGAATTGCCATGATGATCAGGGGGATCATGCCGCCGACACCGGCATTAATCGGCAGGAACAACACGCCCGCACCGATTGCCGTACCGTACAGCCCCAGCATCCACATGGTATCTGTTTTGCGCCATCCGCTACGGGTTTCGCCCGATACGATAGTGCTGGTTTGAGTGGTTTCCATCTGTATCTCCTGGATGAAGCGACCAAATATAATGATTAAAATCAATTAAGTAATATGAAATGCGTTCGATTACGGTTTTTTAATGATTTTCTCCGTAACAAGTGGGGCGGAAAGATACATTTATCTGCTAAATGCATCAGTGATCGCGATCCCAATTGCAATAATCCACTTTCTGGGTGGGTATTTTTAGTTCAACAGTCTGTATCTGGTGATCAGCCAGGTATTTGTGGCGCGAAGGCTACCATTTACAGGATATGAGATAAAAGGAGGGAGGCTTAATAACGATGTTTTTACTGTAAAAATGAGATACTGGCGATGTTTTCACGTTTAAATGACTTTTTATCAGTGATATTTATTGCTTTTTACGTAAACGCAAACGATTGGCTTTGTAAGAATGTTACAAAGCATTCTTAAAATATATGGATCAATGGGAGCCTGGGCCGGGGAAGTTCAAGAGGCTAAAGGGAGTTTAAGATGGCAAGAAAAGGAGAAAGCGGATTACGCCAGCGCGTGCCGTAATCCGCAATGACGGGTTAACCCGCTATCAGGAACCGATTTCGTAGCAAGGGATATAAGCGGTGCCGCCCGGCAGCTTCATACGGTGCTGGGCGACGAAGCCTTGCAGCAGGTCGTCCATCCGACGCATCATCTCCGGATCGCCGTGCAGCTTGTAAGGGCCGAATTTTTCAATCGCCTGGATACCCACCTCTTTGACGTTGCCGGCCACGATGCCGGAGAACGCGCGTCGCAGGTCTGCTGCCAGCAACTCGACCGGCTGATCGGGATAAAGCTTGAGGTTGGCCATGTTTTCGTGCGTCGGATCGAAGGGCATTTGCAGATCCGGGGTGATACGAATCGACCAGTTAAAGCTGTAGGCATCGTCGGTTTCCCGGCGGCTCTCTTTCACCAGCGGCATCGCTTTCTTCATCTGGCGCGCCACTTCGCTGGCGTCGTCGATGATAATGCGATAGTGGCGACGCGCCGATTCGCCCAGCGTATGGACGATGAACTCATCCAGCACGCGGAAATAGTCGGCGCTCTCTTTTGGACCGGTGAGGATCAGCGGCAGGACCTGCGATGTGTTGGCCGGGTGCATTAGAATCCCCAGCAGATAAAGCAGCTCTTCCGCGGTGCCGACGCCGCCCGGGAAGATAATAATGCCGTGGGCGATACGGACAAACGCCTCAAGACGTTTTTCGATATCCGGCATGATCAGCAGTTCGTTAACCAGCGGGTTAGGCGGCTCGGCGGCGATAATTGATGGCTCGGTCATGCCGATAAAGCGGCTGTCTTTGTAACGCTGCTGGGCGTGGCCGACCGCGGCGCCTTTCATCGGCGCTTCCATCGCGCCTGGACCGCAGCCGGTGCAGATATTCAGTTCGCGCAGACCCAACTGAGTCCCGACGCGACGGGCGTACAGATATTCGTTTTCGTTAATTGAGTGGCCGCCCCAGCAGACGATCATATTCGGCGCTTCGCCGACGTGCAGCGCACGGGCGTTACGCAGAATAGAGAACACCAGGTTGGTGATATGCACTGAACTTTCGAGGTCGAGATTCGGGAAACGCACGGTGTTGTGAATCTGCCCGTAAACGAACAGGATATCGCGCAGTACGGCAAACAGGTTGGCCTGCAGGGAGCGGATAATGCGCCCGTCAACAAAGGCCTCTTCCGGGGGATTAATCAGTTCCAGCTTCACGCCGCGTTCACGACGCAGCACGTTGATATCGAAGTTTTCAAAACGAGACAGCAGCTCCTTGCTGTTATCGGTCAGGCTCCCCGAGTTGAGTACAGCAAGCGAGCAGTTACGAAAGAGTTGATAGAGATCACTGCTGGCGGTGCGTTTAAGCATATCCACTTCCAGCTGTGACAGCATATCCATTGAACCAAGCGGGCTAACGTGTGTAATCAAGTGAACTCCTTACAGGACGATTATCGTCTTCCTGTGATTACAATAGCCTTGCTGATGGCGTTTTCACAACCTTGCGCGCGGGTTAACGCACGCAAATTGTGAAAATGTTTATTATTGCCGCGCGAGGCGACCGGTGGCCGGAACAAAATCGGTGTTGCTGCGCCACGGGTTGATGTCCAGGCCGCCGCGTCGCGTGTAGCGCGCATAAACGGAAAGGGTTTCCGGCTGGCAGAAACGTTGAATATCGTTGAAGATGCGCTCTACGCACTGCTCGTGGAATTCGTTGTGGTGACGGAACGACACCAGGTAGCGCAGCAGCTTTTCGCGATCGATTCTGGAACCGCGGTACTGAATTTGCACCGAACCCCAGTCCGGCTGATGGGTAATCAGGCAGTTGGACTTCAGCAGATGGCTGACCAGCGTCTCCTCGACGACTTTGCCGCTTGCGGCATCCTGCAGATAGTCGGCGCTGAACTGGTAGTTATCGATTTCAATATCCTGAAAGTCGATGCAGGTGCCGTGCAGATGTGCGACCGGCTGGCCTTCGAGTTCGTCGAGGCGATAGAGTGAAACCGTGACTTCCCCCTGCGCGCAGGCGCTGAGATCGTGCGTCAGCGTCGCCTGAACCTCATGCCAGCTGGCAAAACGGGTCTGGTTAAAGCTGTTGAGATAGAGCTTAAAGCTCTTCGACTCGACCAGGTTCACGGTGGTGTCATTGAGTTCAACATGGCCCACGGCGACCTGCGGCAGCCCTTTAGCGTTGAGCCAGGAGAGTTCGTACAGCGTCCAGATATCGCCACCGTGAAAAGGCAGATTGTCCGCGTGCAGGCCCAGCGGATCGCGGTTCAGACTGCGCGGTACGCCCTGTAGCAGCGAGGCATCGTAAGTATCGCGGTAATCGGTTGATTTACCGAGCGTCAGGCCAGCGAGCGCCTGATGATTATCGTAAGAAGACATGTTTCACCATAGTAAAGCGGGTACACTATACGCCAAGTGTATCCTGTCTGACGTGAAGAGAGAAACCGGTGGACTATCAAACCGCAGAAGCGCTGCAAGCCTTCACCCAACGTTATTGCGCTGCCTGGCAGCAGCAGCGCGCCAGCCTGCCGCGTAGCGAAGAGCTTTATGGCGTACCGTCACCCTGCATCAGCGCGACGGACGACGACGCCGTTTTCTGGCAGCCGCAGCCTTTTACCGCGGAACAAAATATCAGCGCGGTTGAACGGGCACTGGATATTGTGGTACAACAGCCGATTCACAGTTATTATACCACTCAGTTCGCTGGCGATATGGCCGCGCGTTTTGCCGGTGAGACGATGCTGCTGCTGCAAACCTGGAGTCCGGATGACTTCCGGCGCGTGCAGGAGAATTTAATCGGCCATCTGGTGGTGCAAAAACGGCTGAAGCTGTCGCCAACGCTGTTTATCGCCACGCTCGAGAGCGAACTGGAGGTCATTTCGGTGTGCAATCTGAGCGGCGAAGTGCTTAAAGAGACGCTCGGCACGCGTAAACGCACCACTCTTTCGCCTTCCCTGGCAAGCTTCCTTGAGCAGCTTGAGCCGGTGCTGTAATCCATTTTTCCCCACCCGTTTGTGAGAGATCTCTTACAAGACCTGTAAGAGATCGTCATCATTTAAGCCAATTTTCCGAAGCTTTATTTCTTATAAATCAATACAATTCAGTGAGTTATTCTTCCTTTTGCCTGTTCAGCCAGGGATTAACCTTAAGAGATTCTCTTAAGAAGGCTTGTAAGACGAAGCGGAATCAGGGATCCTATGTGTGTCGACAGGAAGTCGCGAAATGAAGTGAACATCAGGATGATGACTCTTCATGCAGGACCCGCCGGGAAGGCGTTGCAAGGACAGGCTTCAGGATGAAGCGCAGGATAACGCAGGAACGCGTAAAGGACACCTCCAGGATGGAGAATGTGAGCCGCTCATGATGAACGGTGGATCAGGAAGATCGGGACAGACTTAAGGATAAGTGATTTCACATCGGGGTGGTGTGGGAGCAGGATGCACAGGTTTACGGATGAACATGGTCAGGAGACCTCAGGAAAAGTTTTCATGGACGAGCAGGGAGCACCAATGTAGCTGGATTGCTGCAAAACGAACCGGGAGCACTGTTTATACAGTGCTCCCTTTTTTTATGCCTGTTTTTTATTGCAGCGCCTTTGGCCGGGGGCATTTGAGCGAAGGCCGCATCGCCTGGGACAGCTTCAGGCCAGGCCAGGCGCCATGATTTTGAGTAGTTTTCGCCGCTGTATTTGCTATCCTGCGTCCGGTTTACAACTCATCGAGGTTTCCCATGACTCTTCACCTTAGCGTGCGCGAGCGTTTGCACGCCCTTGAAGCGCTGCTGCGCGAAACGGACCACTGGCAAGACAATGCGCCGGAAAGCGGCGCTTTTGCCAGCCAACAGCCTTTCTGTATGGACACGCTTGAACCGCTGGAGTGGCTGCAGTGGGTCCTGATCCCTCGTATGCACCACTTACTCGATAGCGAACAGCCATTGCCGCAGGATTTCGCCGTTGCGCCCTACTATGAGATGGCTCTCGATGCCGCGCATCCGCTGCGCGAGCGGATACTGGCTGAGCTGCTGCTGCTGGATACGTTATTTGCCGGTGATGACGCCTGATGCTGGAGATTATCTATCGGGATGAGTGGCTGGTGGCGGTGAACAAACCCTCCGGCTGGCTGGTTCATCGCAGCTGGCTGGACCGCGATGAAAAAGTGGTGGTGATGCAAACCGTGCGTGACCAGATTGGTCAACATGTGTTTACCGCCCATCGCCTTGACCGCCCGACGTCGGGTGTCCTGCTGATGGGGCTGTCGAGCGAAGCGGGAAGGCGCCTGTCTCAACAGTTTGAGCAGCATCAGATACAAAAGCGCTACCACGCGGTGGTGCGCGGCTGGCTGACCGACGAAGCGGTGCTCGATTACCCGCTGGTGGAAGAGCTGGATAAAATCGCCGATAAATTTGCCCGTGACGATAAAGAACCCCAGCCGGCGGTTACGCGCTATCGCGGAATGGCGACCGTCGAAATGCCGGTGGCCACCGGACGTTATCCGACGACGCGCTACAGCCTGGTTGAGCTGGAGCCTGAAACCGGACGTAAACACCAGCTGCGCCGCCACCTTTCCCATTTACGTCACCCGATTATCGGCGACAGTAAACACGGCGATCTCCGGCAAAACCGCAGCGCCGCAGAGCATTTTTCCGTTGACCGCTTGATGCTTCACGCCAGCCAGCTATCGTTAACGCATCCCTTTACCGGCGAGCCGTTGACGATCCGTGCGGGCCTTGACGAGGTCTGGATGCGGGCGCTGTCGCAGTTTGGCTGGCGCGGCCTTCTGCCGCTAAATGAAAGGGTTGAGTTTGCTGACGACAGCGGTCAGGATGAAGAAATTGAGGTCAATTCAGGGAGATAATCATGGCAGATATCGGTATTTTTGTAGGCACGATGTATGGAAACGCGCTGCTGGTGGCCGAAGAGGCTGAAGCCATTCTGAGCGGTCTCGGGCATAAAGCGAAGGTGTTTGAAGACCCGGAGGTTCAGGACTGGGAGCCGTACAGCGGCAAATATGTGCTGGTCGTCACCTCCACCACCGGTCAGGGCGATCTGCCGGACAGCATCGTCCCGCTGTATGAAGGGATGAAAGACATGTACCAGCCGCACCTGCGCTACGGGATTATCGCGCTTGGCGATAGCACCTACGCTAACTTTTGCGGCGGCGGTAAGACCTTCGATGCATTGCTGCAGGAGCAGGGCGCCAGACGTATCGGCGACATGCTGATGATCGATGCCAGCGAGGACCCTGAACCCGAGAGCGTGTCTAACCCATGGGTTGAACAGTGGGCGAGCCTGCTCGAATAAACCAATCCATCAACGGATAAAAGTTGCGCCCTCTCCCTACATCGAGGGCGTCACTTCCTGATGCCAGTGCCAGATAAACGGTCGATAAAATGTTAACCCTTTTACCGGTCCCGGACATCGGGCATTTGCACGACAAGCGGTTCACGCGGACGATTTATTCCGGGAGTTTCCACCGGGTCAAGTGAGGCATTTCACACTCCTGCCGTTTGTCTCGCCGTTTCCGCTGTTCCTCGCCTCCGCTTTTCATTTCCGTGAACTACCCCCCATCCCGTCAGGCATAAGCCATAAATCTATTGCTAAATCTCCGCTAAAGCTGTGTGTATGCACGGTGAGCCGCTCGGGCCCTCTTTTTATACTTTCCCTGCCAGTTAAAAAAGCAGCACGCCAGATAAAACGAAAACAATGAAAAACTCAAACACGTCATTCTGACTCCCCTACAGGTTGTGCCATTCAGAATGAACGTAGCTAACGGCTATGATTCAGGAGTGCAACAATGAGTACATTAAGTCAGGCGGCTAGCGGCGCAGAAAAACGTACCAATGCCCGCTACTGGATAGTGGTGATGCTGTTTATCGTCACCTCTTTCAACTACGGCGACCGCGCAACGCTGTCGATAGCCGGTTCGGAAATGGCCAAAGATATTGGCCTGGACGCGGTGGGCATGGGCTATGTTTTTTCCGCGTTCTCATGGGCCTACGTTATCGGTCAGATCCCCGGCGGATGGTTGCTGGACCGCTTTGGTTCAAAGCGGGTCTATTTTTGGTCTATCTTCATCTGGTCGATGTTTACCCTGTTACAGGGCTTCGTCGATATCTTTAGCGGCTTCGGTATTATTATCGCGCTGTTTACCCTGCGATTTCTGGTCGGGCTGGCGGAAGCCCCCTCGTTCCCCGGCAACAGTCGAATCGTCGCGGCCTGGTTCCCGGCGCAGGAAAGGGGAACCGCGGTGGCGATATTCAACTCCGCGCAATACTTTGCCACCGTTATCTTCGCGCCGATCATGGGCTGGTTAACCCATGAAGTGGGCTGGTCGCACGTCTTCTTCTTTATGGGAGGGCTGGGGATTGTCATCAGTTTGGTATGGCTTAAAGTCATCCATGAACCGAATCAGCACCCCGGCGTAAACAAGAAAGAGCTGGAGTACATTGCCGAAGGCGGCGCGCTGATCAATATGGATCAGAAGAAAAATGTCCGCAAAGTCCCGCTTAGCGAAAAATGGGGGCAGATCAAACAGCTGATTGGCTCCCGGATGATGGTCGGGATCTATATCGGCCAGTACTGCATCAACGCCTTGACCTACTTCTTTATCACCTGGTTCCCGGTCTACCTGGTGCAGGCGCGCGGCATGTCGATTCTGAAAGCCGGCTTTGTCGCCTCGGTGCCGGCAATCTGCGGGTTTGCCGGCGGAGTTCTGGGCGGGATTATTTCCGACTGGTTAATGCGTCGCACCGGCTCGCTCAATATTGCCCGTAAAACCCCGATTGTCGCAGGCATGCTGATGTCGATGGCTATGGTGTTCTGTAACTACGTTAACGTGGAGTGGATGATTATCGGCTTCATGGCGCTGGCCTTCTTCGGCAAAGGGATTGGCGCCCTCGGCTGGGCGGTGATGGCCGATACGGCGCCGAAAGAGATCAGCGGTTTGTCGGGCGGATTGTTCAATATGTTCGGCAATATCTCCGGCATCGTGACGCCGATTGCGATTGGTTACATCGTCGGAACGACGGGCTCATTCAACGGCGCGCTGATTTACGTCGGGGTGCATGCGCTGGTGGCGGTACTGAGCTATCTGGTGCTGGTGGGCGATATCAAACGCATTGAACTTAAACCGGTCACGGAGCGCTAATCATGAATACTCAATCCAGTCCGACAATCACCGATATGAAAGTCATTCCGGTGGCTGGCCACGACAGCATGCTGTTGAACATCGGCGGGGCGCATAGCGCCTGGTTTACCCGCAATATCGTGGTACTGACCGACAACGCGGGGAATACCGGCGTCGGCGAGGCGCCCGGCGGTGAAGTGATTTATCAGACGCTGGTGGACGCTATTCCGCTGGTGCTGGGAAAAGAGGTCGCCCGCCTGAATAACGTGGTTCAGCAGGTCCATAAAGGCAACCAGGCGGCGGATTTTGACACCTTTGGCAAGGGGGCCTGGACCTTTGAACTGCGGGTTAATGCGGTCGCGGCGCTGGAGGCCGCGCTGCTGGATCTGCTGGGCAAAGCGCTGAATGTCCCGGTTTGCGAACTGCTGGGGCCGGGTAAACAGCGTGATGCGGTCACCGTGCTGGGCTATCTCTTCTATATCGGCGATCGAAACAAAACGGACCTTCCTTATCTGCAGAGTACCCCAGGAGATCATGAGTGGTACCGCCTGCGTCATCAGGAGGCGCTGACCAGCGCTGCGATAGTGCGCCTTGCCGAGGCCGCGCAAGATCGCTACGGCTTTAAAGATTTCAAACTGAAGGGCGGCGTTTTACCCGGTGAGCAGGAAATTGAAAGCGCGCGTGCGCTGAAACAACGCTTCCCGGATGCGCGGATTACGGTTGACCCGAACGGTGCCTGGCTGCTGGATGAGGCGATTGAACTGTGCACGGGCCTGCAGGAGGTGTTGACCTATGCGGAAGATCCGTGCGGCGCTGAACAGGGCTTCTCCGGGCGGGAGGTGATGGCGGAATTTCGTCGCGCCACCGGGCTACCGGTCGCCACCAATATGATTGCCACCAACTGGCGGGAAATGGGGCATGCGGTGATGCTCAACGCGGTAGACATTCCGTTAGCCGATCCGCACTTCTGGACGCTCTCCGGCGCGGTGCGAGTCGCCCAGCTGTGTGATGACTGGGGGCTGACATGGGGTTGCCACTCGAACAACCATTTTGACATTTCACTGGCGATGTTTACTCACGTGGGCGCCGCCGCGCCGGGCAACCCGACGGCAATCGATACTCACTGGATCTGGCAGGAAGGCGACTGCCGTCTGACCAAAAATCCGCTGCAGATTGAGCACGGCAAGATTGCCGTACCGGATGCGCCCGGCCTCGGTATCGAGCTGGACTGGGCGCAGGTGCAAAAAGCCCATCAAGCCTATCAGGCGCTGCCGGGAGGCGCGCGTAATGACGCGGTGCCGATGCAGTATCTGATCCCCGGCTGGAAATTCGACCGCAAGCGTCCCGTGTTCGGCCGCACCGCTGTCGCCAATCAATAACAAAAGGATTTCATCATGACCACGCAGTTTTCTACCCCCGTCGTCACCGCGATGCAGGTTATTCCGGTTGCCGGCCACGACAGTATGCTGATGAATCTTAGCGGAGCCCATGCCCCGTATTTCACCCGCAATATTGTGATTATCAAAGATAACTCAGGCCATACCGGCGTAGGGGAAATCCCCGGCGGCGAGAAAATCCGCCAGACGCTGGAAGAGGCCGCTGAGCTAGTCGTCGGGAAAGCGCTCGGCGAGTATAAAAACGTCCTCGGGGCGGTACGCCGCCGCTTTGCCGACCGCGACGCCGGCGGCCGCGGGTTGCAAACTTTTGATCTGCGTACCACCATTCACGTTGTCACCGGGATTGAGGCCGCGCTGCTGGACCTGCTGGGACAGCATCTGGGCGTCAACGTCGCCTCCCTGCTCGGCGATGGCCAACAGCGTTGCGAAGTCGAAATGCTGGGCTACCTGTTCTTCGTCGGTAACCGTCATGCCACGCCGCTGGCCTATCAAAGTCAGGGCGATGAGAAGTGCGACTGGTACCGGCTTCGTCATGAAGAGGCTATGACGCCGGACGCCGTCGTGCGTCTGGCGGAGGCGGCCTACGAAAAATATGGCTTCAACGATTTCAAACTCAAAGGCGGCGTGCTGGCGGGCGAAGAAGAGGCGGAGTCGATAGTGGCGCTGGCTAAACGTTTCCCACAGGCGCGCGTAACGCTCGATCCCAACGGCGCCTGGCGCCTGGATGAAGCCATCAACATTGGCAAACAGCTGAAAGGGGTGCTGGCCTATGCGGAAGATCCCTGCGGCGCTGAACAGGGCTTCTCGGGCCGCGAAGTGATGGCGGAGTTCCGCCGCGCCACCGGCCTGCCGACGGCCACCAATATGATTGCCACCGACTGGCGTCAGATGGGGCATACTTTGTCTCTGCAATCGGTGGACATTCCGCTGGCGGATCCGCACTTCTGGACCATGCAGGGATCGGTGCGCGTGGCGCAGATGTGCCATGAATTTGGTTTGACCTGGGGCTCGCACTCCAACAACCATTTCGATATCTCGCTGGCGATGTTCACCCACGTTGCGGCGGCGGCGCCAGGCAACATTACCGCCATCGATACCCATTGGATCTGGCAGGAAGGCAATCAGCGATTGACCCGGCAACCTTTTGAGATCAAAGGTGGTATGGTGCAGGTGCCCGCCACGCCGGGCCTCGGCGTCGAGCTGGATATGGACCGCGTGATGCAGGCGAATGCGCTGTACGAAAAGCACGGGCTGGGCGCGCGTGACGATGCGATGGCCATGCAGTACCTTATCCCGAACTGGACGTTTGATAACAAGCGTCCGTGTATGGTGCGCTAAGGAAAATCCGCTTCCTGCGGGAACCTGAGTGGTTTTGCTACCGGATGTTTGTGCATATTAAGGACAGCGGATGAAAATAGTGATTGCACCGGATTCATACAAGGAGAGCCTGAGTGCTCTGGATGTTGCAACGGCGATAGAAGCGGGGTTTCAGGAGATTTATCCTGATGCGGAGTATGTCAAGTTGCCTGTTGCCGATGGCGGAGAAGGGACCGTCGAAGCGATGGTTGCCGCCACTCAGGGGCGTCTGGTGCCGGTGACGGTGACCGGCCCGTTGAACAAACCGGTGCACGCTTTCTACGGCCTTTCCGGCGATGAGCGCTGTGCTTTTATTGAAATGGCGGCGGCCAGCGGACTGGAAAGCGTACCGCCGACGTGCCGTAACCCATTGGTAACGACCACCTGGGGAACCGGGGAACTGATTCGCCACGCGCTGGATGCCGGCGTCCAGCAGATTATTATTGGTATTGGCGGTAGCGCGACGAATGACGGCGGCGCCGGAATGGTGCAGGCGCTGGGCGGAAAGTTGCTGACGGCGGATAATCAGCAGATTGCCGTCGGTGGCGGCGCGCTGGAGCAACTGGCGCGCATTGATCTGAGCGAACTGGATAGCCGTCTCGCCGATTGCCGCATTGATGTGGCCTGCGATGTGACCAATCCGCTAACGGGGCCGGAAGGCGCTACGGCGGTATTTGGGCCGCAAAAAGGGGCGACGGCAGAGATGATAGTCCGTCTCGATCGCGCGCTGGCGCATTATGCGCGCATTATTCAACGTGATTTAGCCGTTGACGTGCTGCATCTTGAGGGCGGCGGCGCGGCAGGCGGCATGGGCGCCGCCCTGTATGCATTCTGTGGCGCGCGGCTGCGTCCGGGCATTGAGATTGTGACCGATGCGCTGCGCCTGGCGGAGCTGGTGGCGGACGCAGACCTGGTTATCACCGGCGAAGGGCGCATTGACAGCCAGACGATCCATGGCAAGGTGCCGGTGGGGGTGGCGAAGGTTGCGCAGCGCTATAACGTACCGGTTATTGCTATTGCCGGCAGCCTGACCGCGGATGTGGGGATTGTTCATCAGCACGGGCTGGATGCGGTATTCAGCGTGATTTATTCGGTCTGTACACTGGAGGAGGCGCTGGAGAACGCAGCCGATAACGTGCGCATGACGGCGAGAAACGTTGCCGCGGTGCTGAACATGGGACGCAAGCTGTAAGACGCTTCCCCGGTCACGCGCCGCCCGCCGGGGCGGCGTCGTTTGCGCCATAGCCCGCGCAAGCCGGGGAAGACGATTTATATGCCCAGCATTTTGCACGCTTCCCGCGTGACATTATCCATTTCATCCAGCAGTTCCAGCAGCTCCGGCTCCAGCTCTTCGGCGGCGGTCCCGGCGCGCAGCTGGCTTTCGAGGGTCTGGCACAGCTTTTTCAGCCGCGGAACTCCGCTATAGCTGCAGCTTCCATGAAGTTTATGAATCAAATCCAGCAGCCCCTCCGGCTCTTCGCCAACCAGCTGTTCTTCCACTTTATTACGCACCTCTGGCATAAAGGCGAGCAGCATTTGCAGCATCTCCCGCGCCAGATCCGGTTTCATGGCGGCCTGGCGTAGCGCCAACTGCCAGTCGAGCGTCACGTTACAGTCGATGGGGGCTTCGACAGGCTCCACCGCCCGCCGCGGCACGGTATGCCTTCCCGGCTGATAGCGCAGTAGCAAGCTGTGCAGCTTATCCTCTTCGATGGGCTTCGCCAGGTAGTCGTTCATCCCGGCCTTCATCAGTTTCTCTTTTTGCCCGTCAAAGGCGTGGGCGGTGACGGCGATCACCGGCGTTTGCTGCTGATGGGGAAGGTGGCGAATCAGCTCGCAGGCGCGAATACCGTCCATATCCGGCATCTGAATATCCATCAGAACCAGATCCAGCTGCATCTCTCTGGCCTGCTCGACGGCGCGCTGACCGCTCTCACACAGCGTGACGTGCTGGACCAGATCTTCGAGCAGCACGCCGATAAGCTTCAGGTTCGCCGGATTATCGTCCACCGCCATCACCGTCATCGGCAGCTTGTGACTGTCAGTATGGGGCGCGATTATCGGCGTTCGGCTGCGGCAGGAGGCGGTGAGCGCCGGGATTAACCGCGTGGCGGTCAGCGGCTTGAGCAGGCAGGCGGCGACGCCGTCTTGCTTCAGGGTTTCGCCATTGATATGCGCATGGCAGGGGAGTGCCAGCAGTAAGTTGTCGGCCATGGCGCAGGCTTTCGTCAGGTTATCCTTTTGCTGACTCAGGTCGCGCATTGATACCGGAAGGCCGGCCAGCAGGATATCGTAGTGTGCTTCCGGCAGCGCGGAAAATGTCGGGCTGTACACCACCTCCAGCGGCAGGGTCGCCAGCAGCTCCATGGTGCACTGCGCCGCCGCCGCATTGGCCTCGACGTAGGCCAGCGTTTTGCCCGCCAGACCTTGGGTCGGCGGACTCTCCTGAACCGCGTTGGGATTGAGGTCGAGGTTGATATGGAACCAGAATGTGGAGCCGCGATTCGGCTGGCTGTGGAATGAGATATCGCCGCCCATCTCTCTGACCAGCCGCTGGGTAATCACCAGCCCGAGCCCGGTGCCGCCGTGACGACGGGAAATACTGGCATCGGCCTGACGGAACGCCTGGAACAGACGGGACTGATCGCGTTCCGGGATCCCAATCCCGGTATCGTGGATTTGAATTTCGATTTGTACGCTGGTGTTGCTCAGCGCGCGCTGTTCGACCAGAACATCAATATTGCCATGTTCGGTAAACTTGATGGCATTGCCCACCAGGTTGGTGATGATCTGCTGCAGGCGCAGAGGGTCGCCGATAATATTATCCGGAACATCATTTTTGATGTTCAGCGTCAGCTCCAGTCCCTTATCGTGCGCGGAGTGCGCCAGCAGCGTCACAACCTCATCCAGCGCATTACGCAGCAGGAACGGAATGCTCTCGAGAATCAGTTTACCCGCTTCCAGCTTCGAGAAGTCCAGCACGTCGTTAATGATAGCGAGCAGGTTGTTCGCCGAGCGCTCGATAGTGGTGAGGTGGTCGCGCTGAGTGGTATTTAAATCGGTCTTCAGGGTCAGGCGGGTAAAGCCAATAACGCCATTGAGCGGCGTTCGTAGCTCGTGAGACATATTGGCGAGGAATTCTGATTTGATGCGGGCCGCCTCCTGGGCGCGCTTCTTCGCCAGATCCAGCTCAACGTTCTGAATCTCCATCTGTTCGAGGGTTTCGCGCAGATCGGAGGTCGCCTGGTCAATATTGTGCTGCATCTCTTCGTGGTAGGCCGCCAGCGACATAGCCATGGAGTTGATGCCGTTTTTCAGCATATCCAGTTCGCCGAGCATAAACCCTTCGACGCGGCTGTCGAGCTGGCCGCGACGAATGCGGTCGACGGTATTCACCATATTGCGGATCGGCCCGGTGACATCGCGCATCAGGCGCCAGCCGAAAATCAGCGCAATGCCGATGCAGAACAGCATCATGACGCTGGAGATGAAAATCTCTTTGTACTGCTGCAGCCGCACTGATTTGAGATCCAGTTCGAGGGCGACATAGCCCAGCATGTTGCCGGGCATTTTGGCATCGGACATCGGCGATTCATCGGGTGAATAGCTTTCTGAGACGATAGGCGTACGCAAAATCATGACGTCGCCCTTGCGCACCGCGCTTAGCTGGCGAGGAAATTTCGCCCCATTTTCCAGACGCAGCTCGCTGGGGTTGAGCTGAAAATTAGAGGTGACGAATAGCCGGTTTTGCGAATCATAAATCGAAATAGCGCGTACGATATCGGAATGGCGGCGATGCAGAACGCTAATCAGCTGGCCGATGGACTCGCGGTTTTGCAGATTCATACCATATTCACTGGAGACCGCCAGCGGTTCAATAATACTGGCCCCGGCGTCTTCCAGCTGACGCTGCAGGTCGTGATAGCGATGCGCGACGAAGAAAATACTGAGCAACAAACCGATCAGTACGGTTGGCGCCAGGATAAGAATCATCATGCGGGCACGTAGGCTGTAGTTGGTCATGCGGTTCCATTATGGGAGAATATACCCTTCATCCATCAAGTGCTCTGCGTTGGCGGTTCCTGCGACGGGCCACTCTTCGCCGCCGGGGACGCTGACTGGCCGCCCTGACGCACTTTGTATGGACTCGTGTATAGAGTCAGTTTATTTGATTGAGACAAATCTCTACGATGGCGCAATTCTACTCTGCAAAACGGCGTGTGACGACGCGCCAGATCATAACCGTTACAGTCAATGACCTCGATCCCTTTGGTCAGGGCGTTGCTCGTCACCATGGTAAAGCGCTATTTATTCATGGCTTATTGCCCCAGGAACAGGCTGACGTTGTCGTGGTTGAAGACAAAAAACAGTACTCCCGGGCGCAGGTCAAACGCCGTCTTAATGACAGCCCGCAGCGCCAGGCGCCGCGCTGCCCGCATTTCGGTACCTGCGGTGGCTGCCAGCAACAGCATGCCAGCGTAGAGCTCCAGCAGCAAAGTAAACGCGCCGCGCTTGCCCGGCTGATGAAGCGCGATGTTGACGACATTATAGCCGCTTCGCCGTGGGGATATCGTCGGCGCGCACGTCTGAGCTTGAATTATCAGCCAAAGACCTCACAATTACAGATGGGCTTTCGTCAGGCTGGCTCCAGCGAGATAATCGACGTGGTGCAGTGCCCCATTCTGGCGCCCGATCTTGAGGCATTGCTGCCGGCGGTGCGCGAGTGCTTGTCCGGCCTGAAATCAACGCGTCAGCTCGGGCATGTCGAGCTGGTGCTGGCGGACAATGGCCCGCTGATGGTCCTGCGCCACACGGCAGCATTACCGGCCGGCGATAAAGAAAAACTGGAACGATTTTCGCAATCTCACGCACTCGCGCTGTACCTGGCGCCGCAAAGCGAGAAACTGGAACATATTAGCGGGGAATCCCCCTGGTATACTTCCGACGGGCTACGCTTAATGTTTAGCCCGCGCGACTTTATCCAGGTGAACGATGGCGTCAATCAGCTGATGGTGCAAACGGCGCTGGCGTGGCTGGATATTCAGCCTCAGGACCTGGTGCTCGATCTGTTCTGCGGGATGGGGAATTTTACCCTGCCGCTGGCTACGCGTGCGGCCAATGTCGTGGGCGTTGAAGGCGTCCCGGCGCTGGTTGAGAAAGGGCGGGAAAATGCCGCGCTCAATCAGCTGCACAACGTGACATTCTTTCATGAAAATCTGGAAGAAGATGTGACCCGCCAGGCCTGGGCGCAGCATGGTTTTGATAAAATATTACTCGACCCGGCGCGAGCCGGGGCGCCGGGCGTGATGTCACACATTATAAAACTTGCCCCGCGTCGCGTCGTCTATGTCTCCTGTAATCCGGCGACTCTGGCGCGCGATAGCGACCTGCTGCTGCAGGCGGGATATAAGATTCAACGCCTGGCGATGCTGGACATGTTCCCGCACACCGGACATCTGGAATCAATGGTGTTGTTTGAGCACAGAGATGCATAGAATCGTTCGGATCAGACCGAGGCAGCCAATCCCCCGGCGTACCGAAGGATGAAGTGTCAACGTTGAGGCTTGCCGACTTCGGCAGGCCAGGTCCCTTAAGGAGAGGACAATGGTTGCGGTAAGAAGTGCACATTTAAATAAAGCTGGTGAATTTGACCCGAAGAAATGGATCGCGAGTCTGGGAATTTCCAGCCAGCAGTCGTGTGAACGCTTAGCCGAAACCTGGGACTATTGTCGCGAGAAAACGCAGGGGCATCCTCGAGCGGATTTGATCTTATGGCGCGGCGTAGAGATGGTGGAAATCCTTTCTACGCTAAGCATGGATATCGATACGCTGCGGGCCGCGATGCTGTTCCCGCTGGCGGATGGCAACGTCGTCAGCGAAGAGGTGATGCAGGAGAGCGTCGGTAAGTCCGTCGTGACATTGATTCACGGCGTGCGCGATATGGCGGCGATTCGCCAGCTTAAAGCCACCCATACCGACTCGGTCTCATCGGAGCAAGTTGATAATATTCGCCGCATGCTGCTGGCGATGGTCGACGATTTCCGTTGCGTGGTCATCAAGCTGGCCGAGCGGATCGCCCACCTGCGGGAAGTCAAAGATGAGCCCGAAGACGAACGCGTACTGGCGGCAAAAGAGTGCACCAATATCTACGCCCCGCTGGCCAACCGTTTAGGTATTGGCCAACTGAAATGGGAGCTGGAAGATTATTGCTTCCGCTACCTGCATCCCGATGAATATAAGCGGATTGCCAAACTGCTGCACGAGCGGCGCATCGATCGTGAACACTACATTGATGAGTTCGTCGGCCATCTGCGTGTCGAAATGAAAACCGAAGGGGTGAAGGCCGAAGTCTATGGCCGGCCGAAGCACATCTACAGCATCTGGCGCAAAATGCAGAAAAAACATCTCACCTTTGATGAGCTGTTTGATGTGCGCGCGGTACGTATTGTCGCCGAGCGCCTGCAGGACTGCTATGCCGCATTGGGGATAGTGCACACTCACTATCGCCATCTGCCGGATGAGTTCGATGATTACGTTGCCAATCCCAAACCGAATGGCTATCAGTCGATTCATACCGTGGTACTGGGGCCGGGCGGTAAAACGGTGGAGATCCAGATTCGTACCCGGCAGATGCATGAAGATGCCGAGCTGGGCGTCGCCGCGCACTGGAAGTACAAAGAAGGCGCTGGCGCGGCGGCAGGCGGCGGACGCGGCTATGAAGATCGTATTGCCTGGCTGCGTAAGCTGATCGCCTGGCAAGAAGAGATGGCGGATTCCGGCGAAATGCTCGATGAGGTGCGCAGCCAGGTCTTTGACGACCGGGTATATGTCTTTACGCCAAAAGGCGACGTGGTCGATTTACCTGCCGGCTCCACGCCGCTCGACTTCGCCTACCATATCCATAGCGACGTCGGCCACCGCTGCATTGGCGCCAAAATCAGCGGGCGCATTGTACCGTTTACCTATCAGCTGCAAATGGGCGATCAGATTGAAATCATTACCCAGAAGCAGCCAAACCCAAGCCGCGACTGGCTGAACCCCAACCTCGGCTATGTCACCACCAGCCGCGGACGTTCCAAAATCCACGCCTGGTTCCGCAAGCAGGATCGCGACAAGAATATTCTCGCCGGGCGACAGATTCTCGATGATGAGCTTGAGCACCTGGGGATTAGCCTCAAGGAGGCAGAGAAACAGCTGCTGCCGCGCTACAACTTCAATGAGCTGGATGAGCTGCTGGCGGCCATTGGCGGCGGAGATATTCGCCTTAACCAGATGGTCAACTTCCTGCAGTCGCAGTTCAATAAGCCGAGCGCCGAAGAGCAGGACGCGGCGGCGCTGAAACAACTGCAGCAGAAAACCTGGGCGCCGCAGAATCGTAGCAAAGACAACGGTCGCGTCGTTGTGGAAGGGGTGGGTAATCTGATGCACCACATCGCGCGCTGCTGTCAGCCGATTCCAGGCGATGAGATCGTCGGTTTCATCACCCAGGGGCGCGGGATTTCCGTGCACCGGGCAGACTGCGATCAGCTGGCTGAGCTGCAATCGCACGCCCCGGAGCGTATCGTTGACGCGGTCTGGGGAGAAAGCTATTCCGCTGGCTATTCGTTAGTCGTTCGGGTCGTGGCCAACGATCGTAGCGGCCTGCTGCGCGATATCACCACCATTCTCGCTAACGAGAAGGTGAATGTGCTGGGCGTTGCCAGCCGTAGCGACACCAAACAGCAGCTGGCGACTATCGATATGAACATTGAAATCTACAACCTGCAGGTCCTCGGCCGCGTGCTCGGGAAACTGAACCAGGTTCCGGATGTGATTGATGCCCGCCGTCTGCACGGCGGCTAACCGCTTTGCCTCCCATGCTGACCCTCTCTCTGACGGAGAGAGGGTTTTGCGCGTCTTTTACCCGCGAACTGCGCTGATTTTTCCCGTGTTTTAGCCGGGGAAGGTAAATAAAACCAATATGTTGCAAGGAATCACTATGACCCAAATCGATCGCCTGCTTGGCATTATGAAACGCCTGCGTGATCCGGAAAACGGCTGTCCGTGGGACAAAGAGCAGACCTTCGCCACTATCGCCCCGTATACCCTTGAAGAGACGTACGAAGTGCTGGATGCCATCGCCCGTGAAGATTTCGACGATTTGCGCGGCGAGCTGGGAGACCTGCTGTTTCAGGTGGTGTTCTACGCCCAGATGGCCCAGGAAGAAGGTCGCTTTGCATTTGACGACATCTGTGCCGCCATCAGCGACAAGCTGGAGCGCCGTCATCCGCATATCTTCGGCGAGGCTACCGCCGGCAACAGCGCTGACGTGCTGGCACGCTGGGAGCAGATAAAAAGCGCTGAACGGGCGGAAAAGGCGCAGCATTCCGCGCTGGACGATATTCCGCACAGCCTGCCGGCGCTGATGCGTGCACACAAAATTCAGCGTCGCTGCTCGGCGGTAGGGTTTGACTGGACATCGCTCGGCCCGGTGCTGGATAAAGTGCATGAAGAGATCGATGAGGTCATGCACGAAGCGCAGCAGGCGGTCGTCGATGAAGCTAAACTGGAGGAGGAGATGGGCGATCTGCTGTTCGCAACGGTCAATTTATCCCGCCATTTAGGGGTAAAAGCTGAAGTCGCCTTGCAGAAAGCGAACCTGAAATTCGAACGTCGTTTCCGTGAAGTTGAACGAATCGTCGCCGCTCGCGGCCTGGAAATGACCGGTGTAGACCTCGATACCATGGAGGAAGTGTGGCAAGAGGTAAAACGCCAGGAAACTGATCTCTAACGAAATTTTGCGATAAAGCGCTATTTGTGTGATTTTTTAAATGACAAGCGCTTGATTTGCGTCAAAAACATTTACCCAAAAGGGGCTATTTTCTCACTCCTTATGTTTGTCATGACCTGGAAAGGAGACGGAGAATGAAAGTTTGTGGCGCTCGCCGTGTTCGGGTATACTACTTTCCCGTCCTGGTTATTCCATCGTTTCACCCTAACTTCTCAGGTTCAGCATGACAACGAACTATATTTTTGTGACCGGCGGGGTCGTATCCTCTCTGGGTAAAGGCATTGCCGCAGCCTCCCTGGCCGCTATTCTCGAAGCCCGTGGGCTTAACGTAACCATGATGAAACTGGATCCGTACATCAACGTCGATCCGGGCACCATGAGCCCAATCCAACACGGGGAAGTGTTCGTTACTGAAGACGGCGCTGAAACCGATCTGGACCTGGGGCACTACGAGCGTTTCATCCGTACCAAAATGAGCCGCCGCAACAACTTCACCACGGGCCGTATTTACTCCGACGTTCTGCGTAAAGAGCGCCGCGGCGACTATCTGGGCGCAACCGTACAGGTTATCCCGCACATCACTAACGCCATTAAAGAACGCGTGCTTGCCGGTGGCGAAGGCCATGACGTGGTGCTGGTAGAAATCGGTGGTACCGTCGGCGATATCGAATCCCTGCCGTTTCTCGAAGCTATCCGTCAGCTGGCGGTAGATATCGGCCGTGAACACGCGCTGTTCATGCACCTGACCCTGGTTCCTTATCTGGCGGCAGCGGGTGAAGTCAAAACCAAACCGACTCAGCACTCTGTAAAAGAACTGCTGTCCATCGGTATTCAGCCTGACATTCTGGTGTGCCGTTCCGATCGTGCGATTCCGGCTAACGAACGTGCAAAAATTGCATTGTTCTGTAACGTGCCAGAAAAAGCCGTTATTTCGATGAAAGATGTCGATTCCATTTATAAAATTCCAGGCCTGTTGAAATCTCAGGGCCTTGACGATTATATTTGTAAACGATTCAGCTTGAACTGCCCGGAAGCAAACCTGGCCGAATGGGAACAGGTGATTTACGAAGAAGCTAATCCGGCTGGTGAAGTCACGATCGGTATGGTCGGCAAGTACATTGAACTGCCGGACGCGTACAAGTCAGTGATTGAAGCGCTGAAACACGGTGGTCTGAAAAACCGCGTGACCGTTAACATCAAGCTGATTGATTCGCAGGATGTGGAAACGCGCGGCGTTGAAATTCTGAAGAATCTCGACGCTATCCTGATCCCTGGCGGCTTCGGCTACCGCGGTGTTGAAGGGAAGATCGCCACTGCACGCTATGCGCGTGAAAATAATATTCCGTATCTGGGTATTTGCCTGGGTATGCAGGTTGCGCTGATTGAGTTCGCGCGCAACGTCGCGGGGATGGAAAACGCCAACTCCACAGAATTTGTGCCAGACTGTAAGTATCCGGTCGTGGCGCTCATTACTGAATGGCGTGATGAAGAAGGCAACGTTGAAGTGCGCTCTGAGAAGAGCGACCTCGGCGGCACCATGCGCCTGGGCGCGCAGCAGTGCCAGCTGGACGACGCGAGCCTGGTGCGCCAGCTGTACGGTGAGTCAATCATTACCGAGCGCCACCGTCACCGCTACGAAGTCAACAACATGTTGTTGAAACCGATTGAAAATGCGGGCCTGCGTGTTGCAGGCCGTTCCGGGGATGATCAGTTGGTCGAGATCATCGAAGTGCCGAATCACCCGTGGTTCGTTGCTTGTCAGTTCCACCCGGAGTTTACTTCGACGCCGCGTGATGGCCATCCGCTGTTTGCCGGTTTTGTGAAAGCGGCAAGCGAGTATCAAAAGCGTCAGGCGAAGTAAAAGAGTTAGAACGGCAATGCACCCCTTCGGGTGCATTGTTTGTCTGGAGTTTTAGTTTAACTTGTACTGAGGAAAACCTAATGTCCAAAATCGTTAAAGTCATCGGTCGTGAAATCATCGACTCCCGTGGTAACCCGACTGTTGAAGCCGAAGTACACCTGGAAGGTGGTTTCGTTGGTATGGCAGCAGCTCCGTCAGGTGCTTCTACTGGTTCCCGCGAAGCGCTGGAACTGCGCGATGGCGACAAATCCCGTTTCATGGGTAAAGGCGTACTGAAAGCTGTTGGCGCGGTCAACGGCCCGATTGCTCAGGCTATCCTTGGCAAAGACGCCAAAGATCAGGCTGGCATCGATAAAATCATGATCGACCTGGACGGTACTGAAAACAAATCTAACTTCGGTGCGAACGCCATTCTGGCTGTGTCCCTGGCTAACGCCAAAGCAGCCGCTGCCTCTAAAGGCCAGCCGCTGTACGAACACATCGCTGAGCTGAACGGCACTCCGGGCAAATACTCCATGCCGGTTCCGATGATGAACATCATCAACGGTGGCGAGCACGCTGACAACAACGTCGACATCCAGGAATTTATGATTCAGCCGGTTGGCGCTAAATCCCTGAAAGAAGCCGTACGTATGGGTTCTGAAGTGTTCCACAACCTGGCTAAAGTTCTGAAAGCTAAAGGTATGAACACTGCAGTGGGTGACGAAGGTGGCTACGCGCCGAACCTGGGTTCCAACGCAGAAGCGCTGGCTGTTATCGCTGAAGCGGTTAAAGCAGCAGGTTACGAGCTGGGCACAGACATCACTCTGGCGATGGACTGCGCGGCGTCTGAATTCTACAAAGACGGTAAATACGTTCTGGCTGGCGAAGGCAACAAAGCGTTCACCTCTGAAGAGTTCACTCACTTCCTGGAAGACCTGACCAAACAGTACCCGATCGTTTCTATCGAAGACGGTCTGGACGAATCTGACTGGGCTGGTTTCGCATACCAGACTAAAGTCCTGGGCGACAAAATCCAGCTGGTTGGTGACGATCTGTTCGTAACCAACACCAAGATCCTGAAAGAAGGTATCGACAAAGGCATCGTTAACTCCATTCTGATCAAATTCAACCAGATCGGTTCCCTGACCGAAACTCTGGCTGCGATCAAAATGGCGAAAGACGCTGGCTACACTGCCGTTATCTCTCACCGCTCTGGCGAAACTGAAGACGCGACCATCGCTGACCTGGCTGTGGGTACCGCTGCAGGCCAGATCAAAACCGGTTCTATGAGCCGTTCTGACCGCGTTGCTAAATACAACCAGCTGATTCGTATCGAAGAAGCGCTGGGCGAAAAAGCACCGTACAACGGTCGTAAAGAGATCAAAGGTCAGGCATAAGCCTGTCTTTATCTGATATGAAAATGCCAGTCTTCGGACTGGCATTTTTTTTACCTTTGCTGTTTATCTTCGCGCCGGCGATTACTTAAAGTCGACCGCCATCTGCTGCGGAATCGAAAGCCCGCGGGTGGTCTGTACGCAGCGATCGATATAATCGGTAAAGCGCGGCGGCTTCGGCATTCCCAGGCTGAGCAGCTTATCGTTGCTGAAGCGTACGTTAAGGGTCGCGAAGGCGCCATAGAGGCGCATGGCTTTGAGCATCAGACGTTCATTGCAGGGTCCGAAGATATCCTTCAGTTCGCGACGCATCTTGACCAGCGTCTCATAGCTGACCTGCGCATACTTATCGCCGACGGGCACCTGTTCCAGCGCAGAGGCCATGGCGCGATCGATCTCCGCAAATTTCACGCTATTTTCTTCGCCTGCCGAAATGTGCACGACTTCGCCGCGCGCAAGCTGGTTATCAAGCAGCATCATCAGCGCATCGGCGCAATAGTCGACGGGAATCACATCGATCCGATCTTCCATCGAGCAGAGGAATTTTTGCAGCATTAAACCCATGCTGAATACCCAGAAGATACTGCTGGAGGGCTGACAGCCGTGATGAGTATGGCCCACCACAATCGACGGGCGAGCGATCGTCAACGGAAGCGTCGGACAGGTCTGCTGCATCAGTTGTTCTATTGCGGATTTGGAGTGAGTGTACTCGACAAGGTGTTCAGCGCGCTCACGGAATTCGGCGCTTTCCGCCACCAACGAGTCAGGTTCAGGCGAGCATGACATTGCCGTGCCGACGTGCAGAAAGCGCTGTAATCCGGCAACCTGGGACATGCGTTGGGCAAACTGCAGGGTGCCTTCTACGTTCACCTTCCAGATGAGCGGGTTATTGCCAAAGGAGGCGACGGCAGCGCAGTTGAGGACGTGAGTCACCTGCTCCAGGCGCGGATCGTCAAGAAACCCTTGTGGATTGACCAAATCACCGAGGAGGATATTCCGCGGGGTCAGCGCCGCCAGTTTTTCCTCAGCAATGTTGAATTTGCGCATGTTTTCTTTCACGCGGTTAAGAGCCGCTTCGGCATTTTCGGCACGAACTAAAAGCAGTAGATTAATCCCTTTTTTTTGATTCAGGATATTCTCTAAAACCGCTCCCCCCAGAAATCCGGTAACGCCTGTAATTAATAATGTATTCATGAATGCAGTCTCAACATGGTTAGTCGACTGGATTTTAAGCGGGGAAAACTAAACAGTAAATCAATAGAAAAAGGGGATTTAAATGGCTTCTTAAGACTAAATTAAGGTTACTAGCCGATGCGGATTAGATAAGACATTCTGACATTTAAAAAGATTCCATTTATTATGTATCCATTTGTACTATGCTGATTTTTATAAATATTTTATTTTTCTTTTCGAGTTTTATAGTTTCATATAAATGTCATATATAAAATATTTTGTTACATCAATGGAGAGAAAAATAAAACGGCTGAGCCAATCAGGTGAAGCAATGTTCTGAATATCCTGTAAGGCGCCGGAAGAAATGGCTCGCGACAAGCAGTATAGAACCATGGATAGCGGGTAATGTGCAATCACTGCTGAAGACAAGACCCCGGGCGCTAAATCTGCGATAATGCGCGTTTCGAACTTAAACAGAGATGATTATGCAGTACCCGATTAACGAGATGTTCCAGACCTTGCAAGGCGAGGGTTACTTCACCGGCGTGCCTGCCATTTTTATTCGTCTGCAGGGATGCCCGGTTGGTTGTGCCTGGTGCGATACTAAACATACCTGGGATAAGCTTGCGGATCGGGAAGTGTCGCTGTTTAGTATTCTGGCGAAAACCAAAGAGAGCGATAAGTGGGGCCCGGCAAGCGGCGAAGACCTGCTGGCGATCATTGGGCGTCAGGACTGGACCGCCCGTCACGTCGTGATCACCGGCGGTGAACCCTGCATCCACGATTTAACGCCGCTGACTATGCTGCTGGAGCAGAACAGATTCAGTTGCCAGATTGAAACCAGCGGTACTCATGAAGTGCGCTGTAGCCCCAATACCTGGGTAACGGTATCGCCGAAGGTCAACATGCGCGGTGGCTACGATGTGCTGTCGCAGGCGCTGCTGCGGGCCGATGAAATTAAGCATCCGGTAGGGCGCGTGCGGGATATCGAAGCGCTGGACGAACTGCTGGAAACGCTGACCGACGACAAGCCGCGGATTATTGCTCTGCAGCCCATCAGCCAGAAAGAGGATGCGACGCGTCTGTGTATTGAGACCTGCATCGCCCGCAACTGGCGGTTGTCGATGCAGACGCATAAATATCTGAATATTGCCTGATAAACCGCCGGGTAGATGTGCACTACCCGGCGCGTCCGCTACGCGTTCGACCAGCTTTGAATCGCGTCAACGTTTTCCAGACTACCATGGGTGACCGCATACGACTTTTTCAAAATCGTATCCGTATAGGTAGTTAACTCCCTGAAAATTCCCTTATTTAACGCCTCATACCGGCTGGCATTCTTCTCTATTGGCATAAAGATATCTTTTACCCGCACCATATTTGCCACCGCTGTCGCGTAGGAGGGGTACAAACCCAATCCCACCGCGGCGTTGATTGCCGCCCCGAGGCTGGCACAGCCGTTAATCGCGTTGCGCCTGGCCGGTAGGTTAAATACATCGGCGAAGATCTGCATAAAGAGATCGCTGTTCGAACCGCCGCCGGTGATGATGATATGTTTAGCGAAGTGATTCATTTCATTGCACATATTGTCGTAGTTATTTTTCAGCGTCAGCGCAACGCTCTCCAGAATGGAGCGATAAATCCACGCGTAATCCATGCTGGAATCAAAACCGATCATGATCCCGCGTTTATAGGGCTCCCAGGGGTTCGTTAACCAGTCCAGTACGGTCATTAGCCCGTTACAGCCCGGCGGCACCGTTGCGGCCTTTTTATTTAATAGATCTTCCGGCGACAGGCCCTGAGCCCTGGCGTCCTGAATTAAGGATTCGCCCAACATGTCCCGCAACCAGCTAACCGTCCACATCCCCTTACGAATACCGTACCCCTCGTACAGCAGCGTTTCGGGGATGGAGGACATAATCGGCCAGTAGGCGACGGGATCTTTCGGCAGCGCTTTGCCGTTCATCATCAGGGCGATATAGGTGCCTAATGAGATAACCGCCGTTTCGTCATCCAGCAGCCCTGCGCCGAGCGCCTCAACTGGCTTATCGCTGGTGGTGCAGATCACGGGTAATCCTGACGGGAAGCCGGTTGCGCGGGCGGCCTGATCGGTGAGATGACCCAGAATCGAGCCGGGCATCTGCACGTCGAATAGCATCCGGCGCGGAATATTAAACTGCTTAACGACCTCGTCGTTGTCGCTCCACCCCCAGGTTTTATAATCCACCGGCCACTGGCCAAAGTAGTTGGCGATATTGTCCTTAAACTCGCCGGTTAAGCGGTGCGACAGATAGCCGGAAAATGAGGTGACCCAGGCCACGTCGGGATTGGTATGCTCATAAGGCCGGGTGACGCGGGCGTCCTGCCAGCTAATGAGCGGTTCGGCGGGCGTACCGTCGGCTTTAAGGAGCGCGCGGCAGCAGCGGATAGAGCCGAGACCGATGCCGACAATATCCTCTTTCTGGCCGGTAAACCGGCTCATCAGATCCTTCCCGGCGCAGCATAGCGAAGTCCACAAATCATCATCAGGGTGCTCCGCCGTATCGGCGTCCGGCGTGTGCATTGGCTGCAGCAGGCCTTTTCCCTCGCAGACCACATTTCCCTGCAGGTCGTACATCACGATCTTGGTGCTCTGGCTCCCGCCATCGATTCCAATGATGTATTTCTTCGACATTATTATTCTCCTTTAAATTTTCATCCTCACTCGCCGGCAGTCTCTGCGGCAAGCGATGCCTCGCGTTCTGTCGCGGCGTCGGTGCGGCGTATTTTTCGAAACAGCAAAAAGGTAAAGAGGATCACCATGCATAGCGCGGCGAGGCCCATCAGCCACATGTTGCGGTAGGCGTCCGCGGTGGGGAGGGTGTCCTGCCAGTGGCCAACGATCGGATAGACAAAAACGTCGGGCAGGAAGCCAATGACTGAGCAGATACCGACGGTTGTTCCCATGATGTAGCCCGGAGTCCGCGCTTCGCCGGGGCAGGCCCAATAGAGCCCGCGCGAAGCGTAGCAGGTGAAGCCCAGCAGCAGAATCAGGCCGATCCCCATCGCCACGGAGTGCGGGTTTGAATTGGTAGCCAGTAGCGCAACAAGCGCCAGAACCCCCACGATCGACAGCAGCTGAATGACGCGGGTTGGGGATTTTACTCTGCTGTAGGTGGTAATAATGCCGCCCAGTGGGCCGCAAATCGCGCGGAAGATTTTGTTGATGACAATCCCCATATAGCTCGCAGCCACCAGCGACATACCGTACATTTCCGTCAGGTAGTTGGTGGAGTAGCTGAGGATGGCGTAGATGGTAAAGACGCCAAAAATGACCATGCTGCAGTACCAGGTTGTGCTAATGCGCAGGACGGCGAGAATATCGCTTAGCTGAAACGCTTTTTTCTCTTCCTGCGCCGCGCCACCGCGCTGGGGCGCATCGCTGACAAAGAACCAGCACAATATCCCCAGCAGGATGTAAACCACGCTGTAAATCAGGATAACGACCTTCAGACTATTGCTATCGTCGGGCGCGAAGCGGGAAAATGCCCACATGGTAAATACCGCCAGCGACATAACGCCAACGCCGCGTAGCCCCTCCATCCAGCCCATGATTTTTCCCTGCTCGCTATGATTGCCGAGCAGTGAGGCGGCTTTAATTGAAACGGACCACAGCATCAGAATGGTGGTGATGGCAAAGGCGACCTGAATGCAAAGCATGGCCCACAGCGGTGGATAGGTCGTCATTATTAAGCCGAGCAGGCCGGTCACGATCATCGCCGAAGTAATCATTTTGCGATGCGAGAATTTGTCGGCAATAACCCCGCTGGGCGCATAGAGAATAATGGCGGTAATACCAAAGGTGCTCATGATTAAGCCTATTTCGGTATTGCTAAATCCCATGAATTTTGCCATTGGGATTTGATAAATATAGCGTAAATAGGCAAGGTCAAAGCTGACTCCGCCGCTAAAGCTAATAATGGCAAGTGTTATCCAACGGCGATATGAATTCTGTTGCATATCGTGATCTCATTTTTAATAGACGAAAAAAAGAGAAAAGTAAACCGCCTTTGCAGGTGGATTACTTTTCTCTGGTCTCTAGTAATTGCAGTTAGGAATAACATGCCGACATGGGTTTTAGTGTGAGAATAATCACGATTCGTAGTTTTATGCGTAATTTATGAATGAAATATTTATCTGTGATTACGATCACATTAGGTGTTCGGGCGCTGTGCTAAAAAATTAGCTCAGTTGCCAGAGATAATGAGAAAGGTAACTTCCCTCTCGTGGGGGGAAGTTACCTTTCTTTTTTTTTGCCTAAAAAAATTTGGAGCCAACTATGTCAATCGAATCTCTTAACGCGTTCTCAATGGATTTCTTCTCTCTGAAAGGTAAAACGGCGATTGTCACCGGCGGTAATAGCGGACTGGGTCAGGCCTTTGCCATGGCGCTGGCGAAAGCCGGCGCGAATCTGTTTATTCCAAGCGTCGTCAAGGATAACGGAGAGACAAAAGAAATTATTGAAAAACAGGGTGTTGAAGTTGAGTTTATACAGGTGGATATTACCGCTAAAGGCGCACCGCAGCAGATCATCGCCGCCTGCTGTGAACGCTTTGGCACGGTCGATATCCTCATCAACAATGCCGGAATTTGTAAGCTGAATAAAGTGCTGGACTTCGGGCGTGTGGATTGGGATCCGATGATCGATGTTAACCTGACTGCGCCTTTCGAACTCAGCCATGAAGCGGCAAAAATTATGATTCCGCAAAACAGCGGTAAAATTATTAATATCTGCTCGTTGTTTTCTTATCTCGGAGGTCAGTGGTCACCGGCTTATTCGGCGACAAAACATGCGCTGGCTGGTTTCACTAAAGCATATTGCGATGAGTTAGGTCAGTATAATATTCAGGTCAACGGCATCGCCCCTGGCTATTATACTACCGATATTACGCTGGCTACCCGCAGCAATCCGGAAACCAATCAGCGCGTGCTGGACCATATTCCGGCAAACCGCTGGGGTGATACTCAGGACCTAATGGGTGCAGCGGTATTTTTAGCCAGTCAGGCATCCAATTATGTTAACGGCCATCTTCTGGTAGTCGACGGCGGCTATCTGGTGCGTTAATTCTTAACCGGTGGTTTCTGTATTTGTATTAATTATGTCACACAATATCATTCAGGATGCGTTGGGGCCGCAAATAATAAATCTCCGGTAACATAGAGCGCAGTGTTATTGGGGTTTATACCGGTCATTAATAAATAAGCAGTTTGAAGGATGACGTGTTTATTCCGAATTCATTATCAGGAAGGTATTACTATGTCTTTATCCCGTGAAGCGATTGTTGACCAGTTAAAAGAAATCGTCGGTTCCGATCGCGTGATCACCGATGAAACCGTTTTAAAGCGCAACAGCATTGACCGCTTTCGTAAATATGCCGACATCCACGGCGTCTTTACGCTGCCGCTGCCCGCCGCGGTCGTTAAGCCAGGCTCAACCGAACAGGTTTCAAGCGTGCTGTCGTTTATGAACCAGCATAAGATCAACGGTGTACCGCGTACCGGCGCCTCGGCGACCGAAGGCGGCCTCGAAACCGTCGTGGAAAACTCGGTGGTGCTGGACGGCGCCGGGATGAACCAAATCCTGAATATTGATATCGAAAACATGCAGGCAACCGCGCAGTGCGGCGTGCCGCTGGAAGTGCTCGAAAACGCACTGCGGGCAAAAGGCTACACCACCGGCCACTCGCCGCAGTCTAAGCCGCTGGCGCAGATGGGCGGCCTGGTGGCAACCCGCAGCATTGGCCAGTTTTCCACGCTGTACGGAGCTATCGAAGATATGGTGGTCGGGCTGGAGGCCGTGCTGCCCGACGGTACCGTCACCCGCATCAAAAACGTTCCGCGCCGCGCCGCCGGGCCGGATATTCGCCATATCATCATCGGTAACGAAGGTGCGCTGTGCTATATCACCGAAGTAACGGTGAAAATCTTCAGGTTCACGCCGGAAAATAACCTGTTCTACGGATACGTGCTGGACGATATGAAAGTGGGCTTCAGCATCCTGCGCGAGGTCATGGTAGAAGGCTATCGTCCGTCGATCGCCCGCCTGTACGATGCCGAGGACGGCACCCAGCACTTTACCCATTTTGCTGATGGTAAATGCGTACTGATCTTTATGGCCGAAGGCAACCCGCTGATAGCGAAAGCAACCGGCGAAGGGATTGCGCAGGTTGTTGCGCGATATCCGCAGTGCCAGCGCGTAGACAGCAAGCTGATCGAAACCTGGTTTAATCACCTCAACTGGGGCCCGGAAAAGGTGGCTGCCGAACGCGTACAGATCCTCAAAACCGGTAATATGGGCTTCACCACCGAGGTATCAGGCTGCTGGAGCTGCATCAATGAGATCTACGAAAGCGTGATCAACCGTATCCGCTCCGAGTTCCCGCACGCCGACGACATCACCATGCTGGGCGGCCACTCTTCTCATAGCTATATGAACGGCACCAACATGTACTTCGTCTACGACTACAACGTGGTGGGCTGTAAGCCGGAAGAGGAGATTGATAAGTACCACAACCCGCTCAACAAGATTATTTGCGAAGAGACGATTCGCCTCGGCGGCTCTATGGTGCATCACCACGGAATTGGTAAGCATCGCGTTCACTGGAGCAAGCTGGAGCATGGCAGCGCGTGGCCGCTGCTGGAAGGGTTGAAGAAGCAGTTTGATCCAAACGGAATTATGAATACTGGAACGATTTACCCGATTGAAAAATAATAGCGGTAGCCAAAATAATACGAGTTGCCTGCGGGCGGTAAAAGAGTCAATTCCCTGGGGCATAGATAGCGGTGTGACAAGGGGAAGCAAACGTAGCAGACGGCTTGAAGTATGGCGGATATACACGGCTTCCCAGCGGGGAAGCCGTTTTTGCCGGACCATGAAGGGGGGAGAAATGAACGCTTCACCGGTGCGAATGGACGACCTGCCGCTTAACGGCTTTCACTGCCGTATTGCCGCGCTAACCTTCGGCGCGCATCTGGTTGACGGCTACGTCCTCGGCGTTATCGGTTACGCCATTATCCAACTGACCCCCGCCATGCACCTGACGCCTTTTATGGCCGGGATGATCGGCGGGGCGGCGCTGCTTGGGTTGTTTATCGGCAGCCTGATCCTCGGGTGGGTCTCGGATCATATTGGCCGACAGAAGATTTTCACCCTCAGCTTCGTCCTGATTACCGCCGCCTCTTTTCTGCAGTTTTTTGCCACCACCCCTGAACAGCTTATTGGCCTGCGGATCCTGATAGGCATTGGGCTGGGCGGGGATTACTCCGTAGGCCATACCCTGCTCGCCGAATTCGCGCCGCGCCGGCATAGAGGCATCCTGCTCGGGGCGTTTAGCGTGGTGTGGACTATCGGTTACGTACTGGCAAGCCTCGCCGGGCACCATTTTATTAGCGACAACCCGGACGCCTGGCGCTGGCTGCTGGCCTCATCCGCGCTGCCGGCCCTGCTAATCACGCTACTGCGCTGGGGGACGCCGGAGTCTCCGCGCTGGCTATTACGCCAGGGCCGCTTCGCCGAGGCTCATGCGGTGGTGCGGCGCTGCTTTGGTCCGCACGTGCTGCTCGGCGACGAGGTGGTGACGGCAACTAATAAACGGATCGGAACGCTGTTTTCACCGCGCTACTGGCGGCGAACGGCATTTAACAGCATCTTCTTCGTCTGCCTGGTAATCCCGTGGTTCGTTATCTATACCTGGCTGCCCACCATCGCGGAAACCATCGGTCTTGAAGATGCGCTGACCGCCAGCCTGTTGCTGAATGCGCTGCTGATCGTTGGCGCTCTGCTGGGGCTGGTATTAACCCATTTGCTGGCCCATCGTCACTTCCTGCTCGGCAGCTTTCTGCTGCTGGCGACGACGTTAATCGCCATGGCCTTCCTGCCGGCAGGCAGCCCTTGGACGCTGCTGCTTTTTATCCTGTTTAGTACCACGATTTCGGCGGTCAGCAATCTGGTGGGGATCCTTCCGGCGGAAAGCTTTCCTACGGATATCCGCTCGCTGGGCGTTGGCTTCGCAACCGCCATGAGCCGGCTTGGGGCCGCGATCGGCACCGGCCTGCTGCCCTGGACCCTGGCGCAGTGGGGGATGACGGTCACCCTTTTGCTACTGGCCGGCGTACTGCTGATCGGCTTTGTGGTGACCTGGCTGTGGGCCCCGGAAACCAAAGCGCTGCCGCTGGCCGCTGCCGGGAGCGGCGACAAAAGACAAGGAGGAGCGAATGAACATTCTGTTGGCGTTTAAGCCGGAGCCTGACGCCGGCATGCTGGCGGAAAAGGACTGGCAGGCCGCCGCGCTGGATACCTGCGGGCCGGATGTCGCACTATTGCGCAGCGCTATCGGCGCCGATGAGCAGGCTGCCGCCGCGCTGCTGTTGGCCCAGCGCAATGCGGGCTGCGAGATGACCTTGAGCGCATTAAGCATTGGCGATGAGCGCGCGCTGCACTGGCTGCGCTACTTTGCCGCGCTGGGGTTTGACCAGCGGGTGCTGTTGGAGACGGCAGCGGATCTGCGTTTTGCGCCATCGTTTATCGCCGGACAGATCGCCGACTGGCAGCGTAGCCACGGCGGGGAGCTGATCGTGACCGGCTGTCAGAGCAGCGAGGGGCAAAATGGCCAGACGCCGTTTCTGCTGGCGGAAATGCTCGGCTGGCCCTGCTTCAGCCAGGTTGAACGCTTTACGCTCGAACCGCTTTTTGCCGTTGTCGAGCAGCGCACGGATTCCGGCATCCGCCGCTGCCGGGTGCGGCTACCGGCGGTGATTGCGGTCAGGCAGTGCGGCGAAGTGGCGCTCCCGGTACCCGGCATGCGCCAGCGCCTGGCGGCGGCAAAGGCGGACATCGTGCGTCAGGCGGCGACCGTTGAGGCGACGCCTGACGTTCAGTGCCGGCGCTTGACGCGACCAGCGCAGCGGCGCGCGGCCGTTATCGTTGAGGGCGCGACGGTGCAGGAGAAAGCCGGGGCGCTATGGGAGAACTATTTATGCCGGAGGATGCGGCCATGAAGATAGCGATGGTTATGGCGGCCGACGATAACGCCGCGATGGGAGGCTGGCTGGCGGCAAACGATCTCGCTGCGGAGGATCTGCAGCGCTGGACGCCAGATGATGAGGTGGAGGTTGCGGGGCAGCTTCTGGATGCGCTGGTCGATCAGTGGCGACAGACGCCGGTCGACGTGGTGCTATTCCCGGCGGGAGCGCTGGCCGATGAGCTGGCCACGCGGCTGGCCTGGCGCCTGCGAGGAGGCAGCGTATGCCAGGTGCTATCGTCGAATGCGCCGGAGGGTCGGGTAACGAAGTCTCATTGGGGCAATGCGCTTACGGCCACGCTGGAGGTGAGCGCCCGGCCGCTGTGCCTCTCCCTGGCGCGCCAGCCCGGAGGGAATGCGCCCGGGGATTTTCCTGACGGTTTGCCGGAGCGCCGAATCGTACCGGCGGAGCAGCCCGAGTGGCTGACGGAGATTGAGCGCGTTGAGCGCGCGGGCGCGCACCCTTTGCTGGCGGCGGAGCGGGTGCTGGTTGTCGGGCAGGGCAGGGAAGAGGCCGATGCGGGAGACATTGCGTCGTTTGCGCAAAACCTGGGCGCGGAAGCGGGCTACAGCCGAGCGCGAGTGATGAATGGCGGCTATGATGCCGATCGCCTGGTGGGTATTTCCGGCCATCTGTTGGCTCCGGATATCTGCATTGTGGCTGGCGCATCAGGGGCGGCGGCGCTGATGGCGGGAGTGCGTGGGAGCCGATTTATCGTGGCGATTAATCATGACGCCAGCGCGCCGGTATTTTCTCAGGCGGATGTCGGCATCGTGGATGACTGGCTACCGGTACTGAAAGCACTGGTAGCCTGTACGCAGGATTAATTAAGCTGCTTCGCTAATTTCCAGACGCTGGTGTTGGTGGTCGACAGGGCCGCAACGCCGGCTTTCATCGCATTACGCGCATCTTCTTCATCGCAGACCAGGCCTCCGGCAATCAGCGGCTGGCGAATTTTCTCCGTTACCCACCCCAGCACTTTTGGCATGCAGCCCGGCAGGATTTCAATACAGTCCGGGTTAGACTGCGCCACCTGCTTGTCAATATTGTGAAAGGAAATCGAGTCGACGATAAACAGGCGATGAATACAGAAAAAGCCTTCCGCTCTGGCCGCTTTTAGCATCGGTGCTTTGGTGCTGATGATGCCGTCGGCTTCGGTAACCAGCTTCAAAAACTGAATCACCACCTCTTTATTCGACGCCCCCTCCAGCAGGTCGACATGAATAAACGCGTATTTACCGGCGTTTTTGATTTTCTTCACGATGTTGCTGATGGTGCAGATATTACCGTACAGCACGGAAATAAACTGGCACTCGGAATCGATGGCTAACTGCAGGCTGGCGTTATCTTTGACGGCCGCGATGACCGGATTTTGTCGTAGCAGGTGTAACAGGGGCATGGTGTGTCCTTCGTATTTTACTCGTCATAATTCAGGCTGCGGGGGCGCTCGCTGTCCTGCAACCTGAATTATTTCGCGTCATTTCATTAGCCGAAACGGAACGTAATACCGAATCCAGAGTCAGGATAGCGCCATTCTTTTAGCGTTGCCTCATCGCATAATAGCCGGCAGGTGCCGCACTCCAGACATCCGCGGTAGTCGATCTGCACGCCGCCTTCCGCAGCTCGTGAGAAAAGCCCGGCGGGACAGGAGGCAATAAGTAGTTCGACGACTTCCCGGTCGGGCGTAGCCGTCGGGACAATATGCGGGGCGTCGGCGGGACGCCAGACGTTACGTGCTACAGACATCGTAAGCTCCGGACAAGATCGCCTGCCAGATGGCGCAGGCCGTGACGGTGAAGATGACGCCAGACTATCTGGCGCAGCGGCGGGACCGGGCCTTCGCCCTGCTGCCAGAGTTCGCGGGAGATATCGTCCATCAGCGCGGGCCAGCGGCGATACCAGCCGGGGCGCTGCAGCAGAGCGGGAACGTGCCGGTAGCGCTGGAGCACGTCCCACAGCAGGCTGCGCTCGATCTCCTGATGGTATTGCGTAAACAGATTTTGCGGCTCGCCGTGCCGACAGGCCAGGATTAACGTTTGTGCCGCCGCCTGGGCGCCGATTAAGGCCATGTCCATCCCTCGTACGGTGAAGCCGGTATTGACGCAGGTGCGCAGCGCGTCGCCCACCAGCAGCCAGCCTTCTCCGGCATACTGCGCCGGCATGCTGTGCAGGCCGCCTTCAGGTACCAGATGCGCGCCATATTCCAGCGTTTCACTACCCTGCAGCAGAGGGCGCAGAGCTGGATGCGATTTGAGACGATCCAGCAGTTTGGAGGCAGGAACCGCACCTTTTCCCAGCGTGGAGAGTGGACATACGATACCGAATGAGATCGTCTCCTGATTGGTATAAAGGAACGCGCCGCCGGGTAAATCGCCGCAGACCCCGCCGGTAAATAACATGGCCGCCCCCTCGTTGCCCTCAAGGCGGAAACGATCCTCCAGCGTCTTGCGCTCCATCGCCAGCACCGCTTTGATCCCCAGCGCCATGGCGGTTGGGGACGGACGCGGAAGTAAACCGTGACGCTCCGCCAGCTCGCTATTGGCCCCTTCCGCCAGCACCACGTAGCGGGCGCGCAGCGTTTCGTTATCGCAAATGACCCCGCAAACCCGGCCGTTTTCGCGATACAGCGACGCCACCGTCGCGCTGGTAATGCACTGGACGCCTTCGCCTTCGGCCTGGCTAACCAGCCACGGATCGAAGCGGGCGCGCAGTAAACTCCAGGAGTCGCCGCCGGGCTGCAGGCTGGAATAGGTTGTGGCGCCATCGTCGGTCAGCAGGGTCAGGTTTTCCTGGGTGATACGGCGTTCAAGCGGCGCGGATTGTTGAAAATGAGGGAGCAGTTCGGCGAGCGCGCGGCAGTACAGGCGCCCGCCGGAGAGATTTTTACTGCCGGGAATTTCGCCGCGTTCGAGCAGCAGGACCGAAAGCCCCGCCCGTGCGCAGCGTAGAGCGCAGGCGGTGCCGGCTATTCCTGCACCGATGATAATAATATCAAAATCGTCAGCCATGTTGCGCCCCAGTGACCCAGAACGCATAGGCTAACATGACGTTATTTAAGGAATATTGACCATCGACACAAAGGCTTTAATCACTCGCCGCGATAGATGCAGCCTGCGGTGCAGGTCTCTTTAATCATCACGGCGCTCAGCAGCGGCACCAGCGGTTTCATCTGCTGCCAAATCCACTTCGCCAGCACTTCGCTGGTTGGATTTTCCAGGCCGGGAATATCGTTCAGGTAGTAGTGATCCAGGCGATCGTAGGTCGGTTTAAACGCGGCCTTGAGTTCGGCAAAATCCATGATCCAACCCGTATGGGGATCGACTTCACCGGTAATCTCCAGTCGCACCATAAAAGAGTGGCCGTGCAGGCGACCGCACTTATGACCTTCCGGTACGTGAGGCAGGCGATGGGCGGCTTCGAAGGTGAAATCTTTAAACAGGGTGGTGGACATCTTTTACTCTCAATAAGACAAAAAAACCGCCGTAGGGTACCGGAAAGCGATTTTTTTATCATTAACTAAAACGGCCCTGAGCAAAATATCGACGTATTCGCCAGCTGTTTACATAATATTCTTTTTAATTTCATGAGCTTAATTAATCGTTTTTGTTGTTAATAACTATAACTAAAACAGGTTAGTCCATTTGGTTATTTGTTATTTCCATCCCTTCTTTAATTGTTACTATTAGCGCCGTTAACCTTACATTCTCTTCTGTTTTTGCCGCGCTGACAGGGTGCGAATAACAGCTTTGCTTACTGGAACATAACGACGCATGACGACACAGGCCCCACCTTCCAATTTGCTTCCGCTGAACCCGGAGCAACTGGCGCGCCTTCAGGCGGCCACGACAGACTTCACGCCGACTCAGCTTGCCTGGGTTTCGGGCTACTTTTGGGGCGTGCTGAATCAGCACGCCGGCGCGGCGACAGCGGTTCCTGCGCAGGCGGCAGAAATGCCGGGCATTACCCTTATTTCCGCATCGCAAACCGGCAACGCCCGCCGGGTGGCGGAAGCGCTGCGTGACGATCTGCTGGCAGCACAGCTGAACGTGAAACTGGTGAACGCAGGCGACTATAAATTCAAACAAATTGCCTCCGAAAAGCTGCTGGTTATCGTGACGTCGACGCAAGGTGAGGGCGAGTCGCCGGAAGAGGCCGTTGCGCTGCATAAATTCCTGTTTTCCAAAAAAGCGCCGAAGCTTGAAGGCACCGCCTTTGCGGTATTTGGCTTAGGCGATACCTCCTACGAATTCTTCTGCCAGTCCGGGAAAGACTTTGACAGCCGTCTGGCTGAGCTGGGCGGTGAACGCCTGCTGGATCGCGTTGACGCTGACGTCGAATACCAGCCTGCGGCGGCGCAATGGCGCGCGCGCGTGGTCGACGTGTTGAAAGCCCGTGCGCCAGTCGCGGCTCCGGCCCAGGCCGCGGTAAGCGGGGCGGTGAATGACATTCACTCCAGCCCGTATACCAAAGAAGCGCCGCTGACGGCGACGCTGGCGGTGAATCAGAAAATCACCGGCCGCGATTCTGAAAAAGATGTGCGTCATATTGAAATCGACCTCGCTGACTCCGGTCTGCGTTACCAGCCTGGCGATGCGCTGGGCGTCTGGTATCAGAACGATCCTGAGCTGGTGAAAGAGCTGGTTGAACTGCTGTGGCTGAAGGGCGACGAGTCGGTAACCGTCGAGGGCAAAACCCTGCCGCTGGCAGAAGCCCTGCAGTGGCATTTTGAACTCACGGTCAACACCGCCACTATCGTCGAAAACTATGCCACCCTGACCCGTAGCGAAACGCTGCTGCCGCTGGTGGGCGACAAAGCCCAGCTGCAACAGTATGCCGCCAACACCCCAATCGTCGATATGGTGCGTTTCTCTCCGGCGCAACTGGATGCTGACACCTTAATCGGTCTGCTGCGTCCGCTGACGCCGCGTCTCTACTCCATTGCTTCATCGCAGGCGGAAGTCGAAAGCGAAGTCCATATCACCGTTGGCGCCGTTCGCTACGACATCGAAGGCCGCGCCCGCGCTGGCGGTGCGTCCAGCTTCCTGGCCGATCGCCTGGAAGAAGAGGGCGAAGTTCGCGTCTTCATCGAGCACAACGACAACTTCCGTCTGCCTGCCAACCCGCAGACGCCGGTGATTATGATTGGCCCGGGGACCGGTATTGCACCGTTCCGTGCCTTCATGCAGCAGCGTGCGGCGGATGGTGCGGAAGGCAAGAACTGGCTGTTCTTCGGCAACCCGCACTTTACGGAAGATTTCCTCTATCAGGTGGAATGGCAGCGCTATGTCAAAGAAGGCGTGCTGAGCCGTATTGACCTGGCCTGGTCCCGCGATCAACAACAAAAAGTCTATGTTCAGGACAAGCTGCGCGAGCAGGGGGCCGAACTGTGGCGCTGGATTAATGACGGTGCCCATATTTATGTCTGCGGCGATGCCAATCGTATGGCGAAAGACGTTGAGCAGACGTTGCTGGAAGTGATTGCCGAATACGGCGCGATGGACGCCGAAGCGGCGGACGAATTTTTAAGTGAGCTGCGCGTTGAGCGCCGTTATCAGCGAGATGTCTACTAATGAGCGAAAAACATCCAGGACCTCTGGTGGTCGAAGGTAAACTGACCGACGCCGAGCGTATGAAGGTAGAGAGCAACTACCTGCGCGGCACGATCGCAGAAGACTTAAACGACCCCCTCACCGGCGGCTTTAAAGGCGACAACTTTCTGCTGATTCGCTTTCATGGCATGTATCAGCAGGATGACCGTGATATCCGCGCCGAGCGCGCGGCACAGAAGCTGGAGCCGCGTCATGCGATGCTGCTGCGCTGTCGTCTGCCGGGTGGCGTTATCACCACCACGCAGTGGCAGGCGATTGATAAATTTGCCGCCGATAACACCATTTACGGCAGCATTCGTCTGACCAACCGTCAGACGTTCCAGTTCCACGGCATTCTGAAGAAGAACGTGAAGCCGGTGCATCAGATGCTGCACTCGGTTGGTCTGGACGCGCTGGCCACCGCCAACGACATGAACCGTAACGTGCTCTGTACCTCTAACCCGCACGAGTCTCAGCTGCATGCTGAAGCCTATGAGTGGGCGAAAAAGATCTCTGAGCACCTGCTGCCGCGTACCCGCGCCTATGCGGAGATCTGGCTCGATCAGAAAAAGGTCGCCACCACTGACGAAGAACCGATCCTCGGTCAGACCTATCTGCCGCGTAAGTTCAAAACCACCGTGGTGATCCCGCCGCAGAACGATATCGATCTACACGCCAACGACATGAACTTCGTGGCGATTGCCGAAAACGGCAAGCTGGTCGGCTTTAACCTGCTGGTGGGCGGCGGATTGTCTATTGAGCACGGCAACAAAAAAACCTACGCCCGTACGGCGAGCGAGTTTGGCTACCTGCCGCTGGAGCACACCCTGGCGGTCGCGGAAGCCGTTGTCACCACCCAGCGTGACTGGGGCAACCGTACCGACCGTAAAAATGCGAAAACCAAATATACGCTTGAGCGCGTCGGCGTCGAGACCTTCAAGGCCGAAGTGGAGCGCCGGGCGGGGATCAAGTTTGAACCGATCCGTCCGTATGAGTTCACCGGTCGCGGCGATCGCATCGGCTGGGTCAAAGGGATCGACAAAAAATGGCACTTGACGCTGTTTATTGAAAACGGACGTATTCTTGATTACCCAGGCCGTCCGCTGAAAACCGGTCTGCTGGAGATAGCGAAGATCCATCAGGGCGAGTTCCGGATCACGGCGAACCAGAACCTGATTATTGCCGGCGTTCCGGAAACGGAAAAGGCGCGGATTGAGAAGCTGGCGCGCGACCACGGGCTGATGAATGCCGTCACCCCGCAGCGTGAAAACTCAATGGCCTGCGTCTCCTTCCCGACCTGTCCGCTGGCGATGGCCGAAGCAGAACGCTTCCTGCCGTCGTTTATTGATAGGGTCGACGGGATCATGAGCAAGTACGGCGTGAGCGATGAGCATATCGTGACGCGTGTGACCGGCTGCCCGAACGGCTGCGGTCGTGCGATGCTGGCGGAAGTCGGGCTGGTGGGTAAAGCGCCGGGTCGCTACAACCTGCATCTCGGCGGTAACCGCAGCGGGACGCGTATTCCACGGATGTATCGCGAGAATATAACCGAGTCGGAGATTCTCGATTCAATTGACCAACTGGTAGGGCGCTGGGCGAAAGAGCGCGAAGCGGGTGAAGGCTTCGGCGACTTTACGGTGCGTGCGGGCATCATTCGCCCGGTGCTCGATCCCGCACGGGATTTCTGGGAGTAACACCCAATTGCCCGGTGGCGCTTTGCTTACCGGGCCTACGGGTTTAGTAGGCCGGGCAAACGCAGTGCCGCCCGGCAAAACAGGCTAACGAGGTCTTTATGTCCGTACTCGATCTAAACGCGCTTAACGCATTGCCAAAAGTCGAACGTATTCTGGCTCTCGCAGAAACCAACGCGCATCTCGAAACGCTGGACGCCGAAGGGCGCGTGGCGTGGGCGCTGGAAAACCTGCCGGGTGACTATGTGCTCTCGTCGAGCTTTGGTATTCAGGCGGCGGTGAGTCTGCATCTGGTCAATCAGGTACGGCCGGATATTCCGGTCATTCTGACCGATACCGGCTATCTGTTCCCGGAAACCTATCGCTTTATCGATGAGTTAACGGACAAGCTCAAGCTGAACCTGAAGGTCTATCGGGCGAAGGAGAGCGCCGCCTGGCAGGAGGCACGCTACGGTAAGCTGTGGGAGCAGGGCGTTGAAGGCATTGAGAAATACAATGAAATCAACAAAGTCGAACCGATGAACCGGGCGCTGGAAGAGCTGAACGCGCAAACCTGGTTTGCGGGACTCCGCCGGGAACAGTCCGGCAGCCGTGCCACGCTACCGGTGCTGGCGGTACAGCGCGGCGTGTTTAAGCTGCTGCCGATCATCGACTGGGATAACCGGACGGTATACCAGTATCTGCAAAAACACGGCCTGAAATACCATCCGCTGTGGGATGAAGGTTATCTGTCGGTAGGGGATACCCACACCACCCGCAAATGGGAGCCGGGCATGGCGGAAGAAGAGACCCGTTTCTTTGGTCTTAAGCGCGAGTGCGGACTGCACGAAGGCTAAGAGACGGTTTCCTGAGACAAAGCCCTCAGTCTGAACGACGAGGGCTTTTCATATCGTCGGCCAGCAGATTAGCTATGCTTCTCTGCCTTCGCCAGCTCTTTTATCAGCGGCAGCATCACCTTGACGACATCGCGGCTGCGGCGTTCGATACGCCCCGGCAGAGCTTTATCAATATACTGCTGGTTATCGAACTGCACGTCATGCCAGAGGGTTCCTTGCGGGAAGGCGGCGGATTTGTTGCGCTGCTGATGGCCATCTTTCTTACCCGGCGACCAGTTCGTGGCCTCCACGGACAGGACCGGGATCCCCGCGCTATCAAAAATGCTGGCGTCATTACAGCAGCCGGTCCCCTGCGGAGAATCATGATTGAGGCCTGGATGGGTATAGGCGGCGATCCCTTTGCTGCGCGCAATGGCCAGCGCGCGGTCTCGGGTGAGTTTGCGAATCGAGGCGGGAGTGCTGCGCCCGCTATTAAAATAGAGCTTATCGCCAACCACCAGGTTATCGAGATTAATCACCAGCAGCGTATTTTTCTTCTCCGCATCGTTCATTCGTTTCAGGACATTTTGCGCGCCGAGATTACCTTCTTCTTCGCCGCTTGAAGCAATAAAGCGGATGCCATAGTGGGTGGGCACACTTTTCAACCGCTCAGCCAGCTCCAGCAACACGCCGACGCCCATGGCATTATCGTCGATGCCCTGCAAAGTCAGACCGCCAAGGTTGCGTTCGACGTCAGCATCGCTCATCGGGGCATAGGTATCGAGATGGGCTATCACAATGATCTGCTGGCGAGCCGCGCCTTCGTGGGCGGCAATGACGGTGCTGCCGGTGACGTTTTGCCAGTTTTTCCGTTTATCCGTATTGCTGTAGATATAGCGCGCATGGAAGCTGCGGATGTCGCTTTGATAGCCCATTTGGGCAAACTGCTGACGCACATAGTCCGCTGACAGCATTTCTGCGGGTGAACCGGTCATTCTTCCGGGAAAAACAGTCGCGATATGACGAGCCTGGGTATTTGCGGTTTCGCCGATGGCGCTGAAAGCCGGGGCGGAGAAGACAAAACCTGCGCCAAGCGCCAGGGGAAGGAGGCGGCGGCACAACGCGGAAAACATAGCGGGGGTCCTTTCTCGAGGGAAATATTTAACGCCCTTAGTATGAAACTGTGACTGCGGTTAAACAATTTCATTTCCTCTTAAATAGCGGAAAAGTCGCGCGTTAAGCACTTTTTGATATTTGCTTTTTCAGGTCGTTATTCTTTTGGGTAACTACTCATTCCATTTAGTAATTTCATTTGCTCTAAACAGCACCCTATAGTCGCTCTATGACTGATTGTAAGCGGGTTGTTGCAACGTGGACTATTTGCCCTTATTTGCTGAACTGAAAGCAAAACCGGTGCTGGTTATTGGCGGCGGGGACATTGCGGCGCGCAAAATTATGTTCTTGCGGCGGGCAGGAGCCAACGTGCAGGTCGTGGCGGCAGCCTTATGCGAAGACGTCGCCGCTCTGGTTGAGCGTCAGGAGATTCAGTGGCGGGCCCACGAATTTGAAGAACCCCAGCTCGACGACGTCTTTTTAGTGATTGCCGCGACCGACGATGACGCGCTCAATCAGCGGGTTTCCGCTGCCGCCAGCGCCCGTTACCGGTTGGTGAACGTTGTCGATAATCAGCCGCTCTGCTCGGTGGTTTTTCCCTCCATCGTCGACCGCTCTCCGCTGCTGATCGCCATTTTCTCCGGCGGTTCAGCGCCGGTACTGTCCCGGCTGATTCGCGAAAAAATTGAAGCTTTACTGCCGACCAATCTCGGACGCGTTGCCGAAGCGGCAAGCTACTGGCGGCAGCATATTAAAACCCATCTGACGACCACCGCAGCGCGGCGGCGCTTCTGGGAGCGGGTCTTCAATGGCCGCTTTGCCAGTCTGATGATTGCCGGAAATAAAGCCGCCGCCGATAAGGCGCTGGAAGAAGAACTGTATCAGCCGGAAAAACGGCTGGGTGAAATTATTCTCGTCGGCGCCGGACCGGGCGATGCCGGGCTGCTAACGCTGCGCGGCCTGCAGGCGGTACAGAAGGCGGACGTGGTGTTTTATGACCATCTGGTGACGCCGGAGATCCGCGAGCTGGTGCGCCGCGACGCCGAGATGATTTGCGTGGGTAAACGCGCGGGCGAACATTCGGTGCCGCAGCATGAAACGAACCAGATGCTGGTCGATGCGGCGCGAGAAGGCAAAACGGTGGTGCGCCTGAAAGGCGGCGATCCGTTTATTTTCGGACGCGGCGGCGAAGAACTACAGGCCGCCGCCGATGCAGGGATCCCGTTTCAGGTGGTCCCGGGCGTAACGGCTGCCGCCGGGGCAACGGCCTATGCCGGCATTCCGCTGACCCATCGCGATTACGCCCAGAGCGTCACCTTCGTCACCGGTCATTACAAGGCTGACAGCGCCGCGCACGACTGGTCGCTGCTGGCGCAGAGTCGTCAGACGCTGGCTATCTATATGGGCACGATGAAAGCGGCGGAAATTAGCGCGCAGCTTATCGCCCATGGCCGGGACAGCAATACGCCGGTGGCGGTAATTTCTCGCGGCACCCGCGCCGATCAGCAAACGATAACGGGCACATTACAGCAGCTCGAAGAGCTGGCGAAAGATGCTCCGATGCCCGCTCTGCTGGTGGTGGGCGAAGTGGTGCAATTACACCAACAGCTCGCCTGGTTTCAACAAACAACTCAAGCAGATGCGTTTAACGCGTCTGTGGTGAATCTGGCTTAAGGAACGGTTATGGACCAAAAACGACTCACTCACCTGCGGCAACTGGAGGCGGAAAGCATCCATATTATTCGCGAGGTGGCCGCCGAATTCTCTAACCCGGTGATGATGTACTCCATCGGTAAAGATTCCAGCGTTATGCTGCATCTGGCGCGTAAAGCGTTTTATCCGGGAACCTTGCCTTTTCCGCTGCTGCACGTTGATACCGGCTGGAAATTCCGCGAAATGTATGAATTCCGCGACCGTACTGCCAAAGCCTACGGCTGCGAACTGCTGGTGCACAAAAACCCGGAAGGGGTGGCGATGGGGATTAACCCGTTTGTTCACGGTAGCGCCAAGCACACCGACATCATGAAGACCGAAGGTCTGAAGCAGGCGCTGGACAAATACGGCTTTGACGCCGCGTTCGGCGGCGCCCGTCGTGACGAAGAAAAATCCCGTGCCAAAGAGCGTATCTACTCTTTCCGCGACCGTTTCCACCGCTGGGATCCGAAAAACCAGCGTCCGGAGCTGTGGCACAACTACAACGGCCAGATTAACAAGGGCGAAAGCATCCGCGTGTTCCCGCTCTCCAACTGGACCGAGCTGGATATCTGGCAGTACATCTATCTGGAAAATATTGAAATCGTTCCGCTGTATCTGGCGGCCGAGCGTCCGGTGCTTGAGCGCGACGGTATGCTGATGATGATTGATGACGATCGTATCGATCTGCAACCGGGCGAGATGATCAAAAAGCAGATGGTGCGCTTCCGTACGTTAGGCTGCTGGCCGCTGACCGGCGCGGTGGAATCCAACGCGCAGACGCTGCCGGAGATTATTGAAGAGATGCTGGTCTCCACCACCAGCGAGCGTCAGGGTCGTATGATTGACCGCGACCAGGCCGGCTCCATGGAGCTGAAGAAACGTCAGGGGTATTTCTAAGGAGCCGCCATGAACACGACCATTGCCCAACAAATTGCTAATGAAGGCGGCGTAGAAGCTTATCTGCACGCGCAACAGCACAAAAGCCTGCTGCGTTTCCTGACCTGCGGCAGCGTCGATGACGGGAAAAGTACCCTGATTGGCCGCCTGCTGCACGATACCCGGCAGATTTACGAAGATCAGCTCTCATCGCTGCATAATGACAGTAAGCGTCACGGTACGCAGGGTGAAAAACTGGATCTGGCGCTGCTGGTGGATGGCCTGCAGGCTGAGCGCGAGCAGGGCATCACCATCGATGTCGCCTATCGCTATTTCTCCACCGAGAAACGCAAATTTATTATCGCCGATACGCCGGGGCACGAGCAGTACACTCGCAATATGGCCACCGGCGCTTCCACCTGCGATCTGGCAATTCTGCTGATGGATGCGCGCAAAGGCGTGCTCGATCAGACCCGTCGCCACAGCTTTATCTCGACGCTGCTGGGAATTAAAAACCTGGTGGTGGCGGTGAATAAAATGGACCTGGTGGATTTTAGCGAAGAGACGTTTAATCGCATTCGCGAAGAGTATCTCTCTTTTGCGGAGCAGCTGCCGGGCGATGTTGATATTCGCTTTGTTCCGCTTTCTGCCCTCGAGGGGGACAATGTCGCAACCCAGAGCGCCAGTATGCCGTGGTACAGCGGCCCGACGCTGCTGGAAGTGCTGGAAACCGTTGAAATTCGTCGCGTGGTGGAAAGCCAGCCGCTGCGTTTCCCGGTCCAGTTTGTTAACCGGCCCAACCTCGATTTCCGCGGTTTCTCCGGTACCGTGGCTTCCGGCAGCGTGACGGTCGGACAGCGCCTGAAGGTACTGCCGTCGGGCGTGGAGTCGAGCGTGGCGCGTATTGTGACGTTTGACGGCGACCTGCAGGAAGCCGGCGCCGGTGAAGCCATCACCATCGTGTTGAAAGATGAGATTGATATCAGCCGCGGCGACCTGTTGGTGGATGCGCAGGTGACGCTGCCTGCGGTGCAAAGCGCCAGCGTGGATGTGGTGTGGATGGCCGAACAGGCGTTATCCCCGGGTCAGAGCTATGACATCAAAATTGCCGGCAAGAAAACCCGCGCTCGCGTCGACGGGATTCGCTATCAGGTTGATATCAATAACCTGACCCAGCGTGAAGTCGAGTCGCTGCCGCTGAACGGGATTGGCCTTGTCGATTTGACCTTCGACGAGCCGCTGGTACTGGACAAGTATCAGCATAACCCGGTCACCGGCGGGCTGATCTTCATCGATCGGCTGACCAACGTGACGGTGGGCGCCGGTATGGTGCGCGAACCGCAGGAACAACGTCAGGCGTCGGCATCCTCCTACAGCGCGTTTGAACTGGAACTGAACCAGCTGATCCGTAAACACTTCCCGCACTGGGATGCGCGCGACCTGCTGGGAGGCAAGTAATGGCCCTGCATGACGAAAACGTCGTCTGGCACGCCCATCCGGTCACCCGGCAGCAGCGCGAACAGCACCACGGCCATCGCGGGGTGGTGCTGTGGTTTACCGGGCTGTCCGGCTCCGGTAAGTCTACCGTTGCCGGTGCGCTGGAAGAGGCGCTGCATCGACTGGGCGTCAGCACCTATCTGCTGGATGGCGATAACGTGCGGCACGGCCTGTGCAGCGATCTCGGTTTTAGCGATAGCGATCGTAAAGAAAATATTCGTCGCGTCGGGGAAGTGGCGAAACTGATGGTTGATGCCGGGCTGGTGGTGTTGACCGCCTTTATCTCTCCGCACCGCGCTGAACGCCAGATGGTGCGTGAGCGCCTGGGCGAAGGGACCTTTATCGAAGTGTTTGTCGATACGCCGCTGGCTATCTGCGAGGCGCGGGATCCAAAAGGGTTATACAAGAAGGCGCGTGCGGGTGAATTGCGCAACTTTACCGGGATAGATTCGGTGTACGAATCGCCAGAAAAGGCGGAAATTCATCTGGATGGTGAACAATTGGTAACAAATTTGGTGCACCAACTATTAGACCTCCTCAGACAGCAAGATATTATCAGATCCTGAAACGGCGGCGGCATTGAGATGCCGGTCGCCAGGTCAACAGGATTCGATATGCGCAATACCCAGAACATCAGTCTTATTCGTCCGGAACCGCCCGCGGTGTCCCATGACGAGACCACCTGGTCTTTGTCAGGCGCCGCCGTGGGTTTTATTTCATGGCTGCTGGCGCTGGGTATTCCCTTCCTCATGTATGGCAGTAATACGTTATTTTTCCTTCTCTACACTTGGCCCTTTTTTCTCGCCTTAATGCCGGTCGCCGTTGTGGTTGGGATTGCGCTGCACTCGCTGTTGAGCGGTAAGCTCCTGTACAGCGCATGCGCGACGATTTTGACCGTGGGGATGATGTTTGGCCTGCTGTTTCTCTGGCTGCTGGGATAGTCCTTTCTGCGTATGAATCAAGCCTGGGTATCGGCGACAGAAATGTGTTACAGTCCCCGCGTTACGCGGCGTCGTCCGCGCGTCGGAGTGAAATACTCGGGCGAGTTATGGGATGATGATGCCGTTTTTCAGGGGGCAGAATGGGTAAATTAACGCTGCTACTATTGGCTTTGCTGGTCTGGCTACAGTACTCGCTGTGGTTCGGTAAAAATGGTCTGCATGACTATAGCCGGGTGAATGATGACGTCACCGCGCAGCAAGCCACTAACAGCAAATTAAAGGCGCGCAACGATCAACTCTTTGCGGAAATCGATGACCTTAACGGCGGTCAGGAAGCGATCGAAGAGCGTGCACGCAATGAACTAAGCATGACCCGCCCGGGCGAAACATTTTATCGTCTGGTCCCGGATGCGTCTAAGCGCAACCAGGGGTCGACGCAGAACAATCGATAAACAAGCCCAGGATGACGACATGGCAGCCACTTTTCCGGGTGTTTGCGCCGTGGTGCCGGCGGCCGGTTTTGGCCGCCGTATGCAAACGGAATGCCCGAAACAATATCTCTCAATCGGTAACAAAACGATTCTCGAACATGCGGTCGCCGCGCTGCTGGCGAACGCGTGCGTGCAGCGCGTGGTGATTGCCGTCAGTCCCGGCGATATCCGCTTTAGCCAACTGCCGCTGGCCACCCATCCACAAATTACCGTCGTCGACGGCGGCGCCGAGCGCGCTGACTCCGTACTGGCTGGTCTGCAGGCGTTGCCCGAAGCCGAATGGGTGCTGGTGCACGATGCCGCGCGCCCGTGCCTGCACCAGGACGACCTCCGGCGCCTGCTGGCGCTGCGCGAAACCAGTCGCGTGGGTGGCATTCTCGCCGCGCCGGTGCGCGATACCATGAAACGCGCTGAACCCGGCAAGGGGGCTATTGCGCACACCGTCGATCGCAATGACCTATGGCATGCGCTGACGCCGCAATTTTTCCCGCGTGAATTACTCCTCCAGTGCCTGACGCGCGCGCTTAATGAAAGCGCGACCATCACCGATGAAGCCTCGGCGCTGGAGTACTGCGGCTTCCATCCCGAACTGGTGGCCGGACGAGCTGATAATATTAAAGTGACGCGCCCGGAAGACCTGGCGCTGGCAGAATTTTACCTTACCCGTTCCCGACACCAGGAGAAGGCTTAATGCGAATTGGACATGGTTTTGACGTACACGCTTTTGGTGGTGAAGGCCCAATCATTATTGGTGGGGTACGCATCCCTTACGAAAAAGGGCTGTTGGCCCATTCCGATGGCGACGTGGCGCTGCACGCGCTGACCGATGCCCTGCTGGGGGCGGCGGCGCTGGGGGATATTGGCAAGCTGTTCCCGGATACCGACCCGGCCTTTAAGGGCGCCGACAGCCGCGAACTGCTGCGCGAAGCCTGGCGGCGGATTCAGGCCAAAGGCTATACCCTCGGAAACGTGGATGTCACCATCATTGCTCAGGCGCCGAAAATGCTGCCGCATATTCCGCAGATGCGTGTCTTTATCGCCGAAGACCTCGGCTGCCATATGGATCAGGTCAACGTCAAAGCCACCACTACCGAGAAGCTCGGTTTCACCGGCCGCGGTGAAGGCATCGCCTGTGAAGCGGTGGCGCTGCTGCATAAGGTTCAGTCATGATCGCTTTCAATGACCTCACCTGGCTGCACGGTAAACCACAGGGGCAGGGGATACTGAAAGCCAACCCGGAAGATTTCGTGGTGGTCGAAGATCTCGGCTTTGCGCCGGATGGCGAAGGTGAGCATCTGCTGGTACGGATTCTGAAAACGGACTGCAATACGCGGTTTGTGGCTGATGCGCTGGCTAAGTTTCTTAAAATCCATGCGCGTGAAGTGAGTTTTGCCGGGCAGAAAGATAAGCATGCCGTGACCGAACAGTGGCTGTGCGCCCGACTCCCGGGCAAAGAGATGCCCGACCTGAGCAAGTTTCAGCTGGAAGGTTGCCAGGTGCTGGAATACGCGCGGCATAAACGCAAGCTGCGGCTCGGCGCGCTCAAGGGCAACCAGTTTACCCTGATTCTGCGGGAAATCAGCGATCGCGACGATGTCGAGCGGCGTCTGCAGGCTGTTGCCGCGCAGGGGGTGCCGAACTATTTCGGCGCCCAGCGCTTTGGTATTGGCGGCAGTAATCTGCTGGGCGCGCTGCGCTGGGCGGAGAGCGGCGCAGCGGTTCGCGATCGCAATAAACGCAGTTTTTGGCTGTCGGCGGCGCGTAGCGGCTTGTTTAATCAACAGGTCAGTATTAGATTAAAAAAACCGGAATTTAATCAGGTTGTTGATGGCGATGCGCTACAATTAGCGGGGCGCGGGAGCTGGTTTGTCGCCACCTCTGAGGAGCGCATGCAGCTGCAGGAGCGGGTTGATAACCGTGAACTGCTGATTACGGCGGCGTTACCGGGAAGCGGCGAGTGGGGCAGCCAACGCGAGGCGCTGGCCGCCGAGCAGGCGGCTGTTGCCGAAGAGACGCCGCTCCAGGCTCTGCTGGTGCGTGAAAAAGTCGAAGCGGCGCGCCGGGCGATGCTGCTCTATCCGCAGCAGATGAGTTGGAACTGGTGGGATGACGTAACCGTTGAACTGCGTTTCTGGCTACCAGCGGGCAGCTTCGCCACCAGCGTGGTAAGGGAACTTATCAATACAACGGGTGACTATGCGAATATTGCTGAGTAACGATGACGGGATTCATGCGCCGGGCATTCAGACCCTGGCGAAGGCCTTACGGGAGTTTGCTGAGGTCCAGGTAGTTGCACCCGATCGTAACCGCAGTGGCGCATCAAATTCCCTGACCCTCGAGTCTTCGCTACGCACTTTCACTTTCGATAACGGCGATATCGCCGTCCAGATGGGGACGCCGACGGACTGTGTCTATCTCGGGGTCAACGCCCTGATGCGCCCCCGTCCGGATATCGTGGTTTCCGGCATTAATGCCGGTCCCAATCTCGGCGATGACGTTATCTACTCCGGCACTGTCGCTGCCGCAATGGAAGGCCGACATCTCGGCTTTCCGGCCCTGGCCGTCTCCCTGAATGGCCATCAGCACTATGACACCGCGGCGGCCATCACCTGCTCTATCCTGCGGGCTTTAAGCCGCGAGCCACTGCGGACCGGCCGTATCCTCAATATCAATGTGCCCGATCTGCCTCTTGAGCAGATTAAAGGCATCCGCGTGACCCGCTGCGGTAGCCGACATCCCGCCGATCAGGTTATTCCGCAAAAAGATCCGCGCGGCAATACGCTGTACTGGATTGGCCCGCCGGGAGAGAAGCACGATGCCGGGCCGGATACCGACTTTGCCGCCGTCGACGAAGGCTATGTCTCCGTGACGCCGCTGCACGTTGATTTAACCGCCCACCAGGCTCACGGGATGGTGGCCGACTGGCTGGATCGCGTCGGAGTGGACACTCAATGGTAAGCAAACGTGTTGAAAGCCTGCTGAATCAGCTGCGTACTCAGGGCATTGTTGACGAGCGCGTGCTGGAGGCGATAGCCCAGGTACCGCGTGAAAAATTCGTTGATGAAGCCTTCGAACACAAGGCGTGGGAGAACACGGCATTACCTATCGGCCAGGGGCAAACCATCTCGCAACCCTACATGGTGGCGCGGATGACGGAGCTTCTGACGCTGACGCCGGAATCGCGGGTGCTGGAGATTGGCACCGGTTCAGGCTACCAGACGGCGATACTGGCACACCTCGTTCATCATGTGTGTTCGGTCGAACGAATTAAGAGTTTACAGTGGCAGGCGCGTCGTCGCCTGAAACAACTTGATTTACATAATGTTTCAACCCGTCATGGCGATGGATGGCAGGGTTGGAAGGCACGCGCTCCCTTTGATGCGATTATCGTCACCGCCGCACCGCCGGAAGTGCCGCCTGCGCTGCTGGCGCAGCTGGATGAGGGAGGTGTGCTGGTATTACCGGTCGGCGAGGTGCATCAGTTTCTGAAACGGATCCGTCGTCGCGGTAATGAATTTGTGATGGATACCGTTGAAGCCGTACGCTTTGTTCCCCTGGTGCAAGGGGAGCTGGCATGAGACCCGGATTAATCCAGGTTTTTTTTGCCTGACTTTAGGCGTAGGGTGGACACATTTTCAGTGTCCTGGCCGGGTGTTGTCCGGTAAGCAAGATATTGGCTGTTAACATATTCCTGGGGGATAAATGAGCGCGGGAAGCCCAAAATTTACCTTAAGCCGTATTGCGGCGTTATCATTGGTTTCACTCTGGCTGGCGGGGTGTTCAAACACCAATCATCCGCCAGCGCCGGTTAGCACGGCGGGTGGAGCCCCATCCTCGGGAACGAATTCCGGGATGTTGATCACTCCGCCGCCGCCGACAGGATCCGCCATTGTTCCGCGCACACCTCAGGTACAGCCGGTTCAGACGCCAGCGCCGCAGGTTCAGCCGATGGCCCAGCAGCCGGTGCAGACCGTGAACGGTAAGATAGTCTATAACCGTAAATATGGCGATATTCCGAAAGGCAGCTATACGGGCGGCAGCACCTATACCGTGAAACGCGGCGATACGCTGTTCTATATTGCATGGGTAACAGGCAACGATTTCCGTGACCTCGCGCAACGCAACAACATCCCCGCGCCGTACGGCCTGAATGTCGGTCAGACGCTGCAGGTTGGCAACTCTGCAGGCCAGCCGATCACCGGTGATAACGCCGTTGCTGCGGCAAGCGTGCGGGCAAGTGGAGGTGCGACGGCGGCCTCAAATACTGCACAAAAATCGACCGCGGTGGTTGCGTCACAACCAACTATTACGTATTCTGAATCCTCAGGTGAACAGAATGCTAATAAGATGTTGCCGAACAATAAGCCAGCGACGACTGTCGTTGCGCCAGTGACGGCTCCCGCTGTTAGCAGCAACCAACCGACTGCAAGCAGTACGTCAACCAGTTCGCCTATCTCCACATGGCGCTGGCCGACTGATGGCAAGGTTATCGAGAACTTTAGTGGCGCAGAAGGCGGCAATAAAGGTATTGATATTGCAGGCAGTAAGGGACAGGCTATTGTCGCGACCGCTGATGGGCGCGTCGTCTATGCCGGTAACGCGCTGCGCGGTTACGGTAATCTTATTATCATCAAACACAACGATGATTACCTGAGTGCCTACGCTCACAACGATACAATGCTGGTCCGGGAACAACAGGAAGTTAAAGCGGGGCAGAAAATCGCTACCATGGGTAGCACCGGCACCAGCTCTACAAGATTGCATTTTGAAATTCGTTACAAGGGGAAATCCGTCAACCCGCTGCAGTATTTACCGCAGCGATAATTTGGCGAAGTACGGATAAGCGTCGCATCAGTTAACCGACGTCAGGCCGGTCGCAACTGCCCCTTCACCGGGGCAAAACGTCTCCGTCTGGCGTCGTTGAATGATGTATCGCGAAGGTGCTTTGCTCAGGGATCACGGGTAGGAGCCATCTTTATGAGTCAGAATACGCTGAAAGTTCATGATTTAAATGAAGACGCGGAATTTGATGAGAACGGAGTCGAGGTTTTCGATGAGAAAGCCTTAGTAGAAGAGGAACCCAGTGATAGCGATCTGGCCGAGGAAGATCTTCTGTCGCAAGGCGCCACGCAACGCGTGCTGGATGCGACGCAGCTCTATTTGGGTGAGATTGGTTATTCCCCACTGCTGACGGCCGAAGAAGAAGTTTATTTCGCCCGTCGCGCATTGCGTGGTGATGTGGCTTCACGCCGCCGGATGATTGAAAGCAACCTGCGTCTGGTGGTGAAAATTGCTCGTCGTTATAGCAATCGTGGTCTGGCGTTGCTGGATCTGATTGAAGAGGGCAATCTGGGGCTGATCCGCGCGGTTGAGAAGTTTGACCCGGAACGTGGGTTCCGTTTCTCGACCTATGCCACCTGGTGGATTCGTCAAACGATTGAACGGGCTATCATGAACCAAACCCGTACCATCCGTTTACCTATCCATATTGTCAAAGAGCTGAACGTCTATCTGCGTACCGCGCGTGAGTTGTCCCATAAGCTGGACCACGAGCCGAGTGCGGAAGAGATTGCCGAGCAGCTGGATAAGCCGGTTGATGACGTGAGCCGTATGCTGCGTCTCAATGAGCGTATTACCTCAGTGGACACGCCGCTGGGCGGCGATTCGGAAAAAGCGCTGCTGGATATTCTGGCCGATGAGAAAGACAACGGTCCGGAAGACACCACGCAGGACGATGATATGAAACAAAGCATCGTTAAATGGCTGTTCGAACTGAACGCCAAGCAGCGTGAAGTCCTGGCGCGTCGTTTTGGCCTGCTGGGCTACGAAGCCGCTACGCTTGAAGATGTTGGTCGTGAAATTGGTCTGACCCGCGAGCGCGTACGTCAGATCCAGGTAGAAGGCCTGCGCCGCCTGCGGGAAATCCTGCAAGGACAGGGGCTGAACATCGAAGCGCTATTCCGCGAATAAGCCATTTTCCTCTCAAAAAGGCCCGATCGGACGATCGGGCCTTTTTCTTTGCATGCTACGCCTGTCGGGTCTCGTGTAAATGACGCCACAAAATGCGCCCTTCAGCTTTCCTGAATAAAACCGTTGACCAACGGATGGTCTCGCCCTGTTCGGGCAAACGCTGCCTTTCCCGATAGCATATCACCGCGCCATCGTGCCATTCGGCGAGCGTGGTCGTGCTATCAATGGCGATGCGCAAACCTGGACGACTGCCGCCTGAGGTAGCAAAGAAAGCGCTGAGCGCCTGATGGTTCATCACGTTTCCGCCGATACCGATCATTGAAAAATCAGGGGAAAAGCGTGCCATTAGGGCCTCTACCGCGCCTTGTTTCTGACTCAGCCAGTTTTCAATAGCCACATGGGCGTCGATCGTTTCCTGAATATACGGGTTCATGGGGTCTCCATTTTTTTGTGCAGGCGCGTGACTATCGCTATTGTTACGATCCACGCGACGGCTCACGCTCACCGAGGCGGGGTCGCTGTTCTATCATCGCGGCCTGGCGTTACCCTGCTGCCCGAGTGACTGGTGGCACCGGCGCTGGCGGAGCACAAACTGGTGCAGGTGGTGCCGGAGTTTACCTTTCCCCCGCAGGGCGTGTATGCGCTCTATCCGGACGCGCAGCATGTCCCGACCAGGGGCCGGGCGTTTATCGATTTCTTACGCCAGCGCTAATCTTTTGTTTCTTGCGCGATCAGCTTGTGGATGATTTGCGAGAACTGTTGGCGCTCTGCGTCGCTCAACCGTCCCAGGAACTCGTCATCGACGGCATTTCCCAGCGGTACTGAATGTGCCAGCAACGCTTCACCTTCCGCGGTTAAATAGACAAACCGGCGACGTTTATCCGCCGGATCGTGTTCGCGACGGACCAGTCCGCGGCTCTCCATACGGCTGAGCATTTCCGCCAGCGTCGCTTTCGTACTGACTGCCGCTTCCGTCAGCGTGACCTGTTCAATTCCCGGGTGCTCTGCAATCGAGCGCATCACCGCATACTGGGGCTTAGTCAGCTCCGGCAGTTCGTGCTGCCAGCGGGCGGTGTGCTGCTGGAAAAGCTGGCGCAAGAGGTGGAACGCCTCGTTTCTTAACTCCATGGGAACTCCGTAAAAAAACGTCGGCTCTATAATAGCCGTTTGCGACGCTTTTACGCATCTTTCCCGCATTTGATTAAAAATGCGGCCAACCGTGAACGCACTTGCACGCGATGGGTATCAGGCGTAGTTTTAATAAAAACGTTCGTATACGAACGATATGTGGAGGAAATGATGAAGCTGATTGTCGGGATAACCGGTGCCACCGGTGCTCCGTTGGGTGTCGCGCTGCTTAAGGCGCTTCGCGGGATGCCGGAAGTGGAAACCCATCTGGTGATGTCGAAGTGGGCTAAAACCACGATTGAACTGGAAACGCCGTATAGCGCTCGTGAAGTGGCTGAACTGGCCGATTTCTCACATAGCCCTGCTGACCAGGCCGCCATCATCTCATCAGGCTCCTTTCGTACCGCGGGCATGATTGTCATCCCCTGCAGTATGAAAACGCTGGCCGGAATTCGTGCGGGTTATGCAGAAGGGTTGGTTGGACGTGCGGCGGATGTGGTGCTGAAAGAGGGGCGCAGGCTGGTGCTTGTCCCACGGGAAATGCCGTTGAGCACTATCCACCTGGAAAACATGCTGGCCCTGTCCCGTATGGGGGTGGCGATAGTGCCGCCGATGCCTGCTTATTACAACCATCCGGCAACGATTGAAGACGTGACTGACCACGTTGTCACGCGAGTTCTGGATCAGTTTGGTCTTGAGTACCACAAAGCGCGTCGCTGGAACGGACTACGGGCCACAGAGAATTTTTCACAGGAGGATAAATAATGGCTTTTGATGATTTGCGCAGCTTTTTACAGGCGCTGGACGACCAGGGGCAATTGCTGAAAATTTGTGAAGAAGTGAACGCCGAACCGGATCTGGCTGCCGCGGCTAACGCCACCGGGCGTATCGGCGATGGGGCACCGGCGCTGTGGTTTGACAATATTCGCGGCTTTACCGATGCCCGGGTGGCGATGAATACCATCGGTTCGTGGCAGAACCATGCTATCTCGCTGGGTCTGCCGGCTAACACGCCGGTGAGGAAACAGATTGATGAGTTTATCCTCCGCTGGGATGCATACCCGGTCACGCCGGAGCGCAGGGCTAACCCGGGGTGGGCGGAGAATACCGTCGACGGCCAGGATATTAACCTGTTTGATATTCTGCCGCTGTTTCGTCTGAACGATGGGGATGGTGGTTTTTATCTCGATAAAGCCTGCGTCGTCTCGCGCGATCCGCTCGACCCCAACCACTTTGGCAAGCAGAACGTCGGAATCTATCGCATGGAGGTGAAGGGCAAACGCAAGCTCGGCCTGCAGCCTGTCCCCATGCATGATATCGCGCTACACCTGCACAAAGCCGAAGAGCGCGGCGAAGATCTGCCAATCGCTATTACATTAGGCAATGACCCGATTATCACGCTCATGGGCGCAACGCCGCTGAAGTACGATCAGTCGGAATATGAAATGGCGGGTGCGCTGCGTGAAAGCCCGTATCCGATTGCCACCGCACCGCTGACCGGTTTTGATGTGCCGTGGGGGTCGGAGGTGATTCTTGAAGGCGTTATCGAGAGCCGCAAACGTGAAATCGAAGGCCCGTTCGGTGAATTTACCGGTCACTACTCCGGCGGGCGCAATATGACGGTGGTGCGCATCGATAAAGTTTCTTATCGCACGAGACCGATTTTTGAATCGCTGTACCTCGGTATGCCGTGGACCGAAATTGATTATCTGATGGGCCCGGCGACCTGCGTACCGCTATATCAGCAGCTCAAAGCTGAGTTCCCGGAAGTGCAGGCTGTCAATGCCATGTATACCCACGGCCTGCTGGCGATTATCTCGACCAAAAAACGCTACGGCGGTTTTGCGCGGGCGGTTGGCCTGCGGGCAATGACCACGCCGCACGGCCTGGGTTATGTGAAGATGGTGATTATGGTTGATGAGGACGTTGACCCGTTCAACCTCCCTCAGGTGATGTGGGCACTGTCTTCGAAGGTCAATCCGGCGGGAGATTTGGTACAGCTACCGAATATGTCCGTGCTGGAGCTTGACCCTGGCTCCAACCCGGCGGGAATTACCGACAAACTGGTTATTGATGCCACCACGCCGGTTGCGCCGGATCTCCGCGGCCACTACAGCCAGCCGGTGCGGGATCTCCCTGAAACCAGAGCCTGGGTTGAAAAACTGACCGCCATGCTGGCCAACCGTAAGTAAGGAGAAAAAGATGATGTGTCCACGTTGCGCCGATGCGCAGATTGACGTGCTGGCGAAGTCGCCGGTAAAAGATGTCTGGACTGTGTTCCAGTGCCAGCACTGTTTCTATACCTGGCGCGACACCGAACCGCTGCGCCGTATTAGTCGCGAGCACTACCCGGAAGCATTTCGGATGACCCAGAAAGATATTGATGAGGCGCCGATGGTGCCGAGTATTCCGCCGCTGCTGGCGGAAGATAAAGGCTAAATAAACGGGGCCGCGCAGTCGGGCCCTTTTTATATTTCTCTTATCAATGAAAAAATCTTTATTAATTAAAATTCAAAATAACGTAAAAGATTAACGGCATATCAATATTTGCGAGTCTTCTCGCAATCTAAAATAATTCCATTCCGTTTTATTCCGGTGGGGTAATTTTGTCGACCAGGTGAGTATAGAATAACGGCGGGTGCTTGAGGCTGTCTGGCTTTGAGCATTGACAGGGTTCAGACAGGCGAAAGCCCCAGGAGATATTTCTATCAACTGAGGCTGGCGTTTGAACCTGAACAATTCAGATGTTAGTCTCTTCTTTGCAGGGAGGCAAGACATGCTGACAAAATATGCCCTTGTGGCAATCATTGTACTGTGTATTACGGTGCTGGGATTTACGCTAATGGTACGCGGCTCATTGTGCGAGCTGAATATTAAAGAGCGTAGTATGGAGTTTAAAGCTGTTCTCGCTTACGAACCGAAGAAGTAGCAACCGCGCGGGGGCGACCCCGCGTATTGGTTGTCAGGTCGCATCCTCTCGCACCCATTTATTTTTGTAAAAGGGCAGCGCTTAGCGGGCTGCCCTTTTGTCGCTTCAGCGGAACAAGAAGGCGTTACACCAGGCTCTTCAGCCGGTAAATCCACTCCAGCGCCTGACGCGGGGTCAACGAATCCGGATCGAGGTTCTCCAGGGCTTCTACCGCCAGCGAGGTCTCCTCCGGGGCGGAGAGCAGCGACATCTGCGTACCGTCGACCTGCGTGGCGGCAACGCCTGGGGCAATGCTCTCCAGTTCGCGCAATTTCTGCCGCGCGCGCTTAATCACCTCTTTAGGCACGCCCGCCAGCGCGGCAACCGCCAGACCGTAGCTTTTGCTGGCGGCGCCATCCTGGACGCTGTGCATGAAGGCGATGGTATCGCCATGTTCCAGCGCATCAAGATGGACGTTCGCCACGCCTTCCATTTTCTCCGGCAACTGGGTCAGTTCGAAGTAGTGGGTGGCAAAAAGGGTCAGTGCCTTAATCTTATTGGCCAGGCTTTCCGCACAGGCCCACGCCAGCGACAGGCCATCGTAGGTAGAGGTCCCGCGGCCGATTTCATCCATCAGTACCAGGCTGTGTTCGGTGGCGTTGTGCAGAATATTGGCGGTTTCGGTCATTTCGACCATGAAAGTGGAACGGCCGCTTGCCAGGTCATCGGCCGCGCCGACGCGGGTAAAGATGCGATCGATGGGGCCGATTTCAACTTTTTCCGCCGGGACGTAGCTGCCTATCCAGGCCAGCAGCGCAATCAGCGCAGTCTGACGCATATAGGTACTTTTACCGCCCATATTCGGGCCGGTAATAATCAGCATCCGCCGCTGCGGGACCAGATTTAATGGGTTGGCGATAAAAGGTTCTTTCAAAACCTGCTCAACCACAGGGTGGCGGCCTTCACTGATGCGGATACCCGGTTTATCGCTAAAGGTCGGGCAGCAGTAGTTCAGGGTTTCCGCACGCTCGGCGAGGTTTACCAGCACATCCAGCTCCGCCAGCGCGCTGGCGCTTTGCTGAAGGTCGGCAAGGTGCGGCAGCAGCATATCGAACAGCTGCTCGTAGAGCTGTTTCTCCAGCGCCAGCGCTTTCCCTTTCGACGTCAGTACTTTGTCTTCATACTCCTTGAGTTCCGGAATAATGTAGCGCTCGGCGTTTTTCAGCGTCTGGCGACGGACGTAGTGAATCGGGGCGTGCTGGCTTTGGCCGCGGCTGATCTGGATGTAGTAACCGTGAACGGCATTGTAACCGACCTTCAGCGTGTCCAGCCCTAGCCTTTCGCGTTCGCGAATTTCCAGCTTATCGAGATAATCGGTGGCGCCATCCGCCAGCGCGCGCCATTCATCGAGCTCTTCATGGTAGCCGGGGGCAATAACGCCGCCGTCGCGCACCAGCACCGGCGGCGCATCGATAATCGCGCGTTCGAGCAGTTCGCGCAGTTCGCTGAACTCGCCCATTTTATCGCGCAACTTCTGGACCGGCGCGCAGCTGACGTCGGCCAGCATCTCGCGCAGGGTAGGCAGCTGCTGGAACGCATGACGCATGCGGGCGAGATCGCGCGGACGCGCGGTGCGCAGCGCCAGTCGCGCCAGAATACGTTCCAGATCGCCCACCTGACGCAGCACCGGCTGCAGTTCGCTATAACGCTCCTGCAGTGCGCCGATGGTTTGCTGACGTTCGACGAGCACCACCGTATCGCGCACCGGCATATGCAGCCAGCGTTTGAGCATCCGGCTGCCCATCGCGGTTACGGTGCAGTCGAGCACCGACGCCAGCGTATTGTCGAAACCACCGGCCAGATTCTGGGTTATCTCAAGGTTACGGCGGGTTGCCGCGTCCATGATAATGCTGTCCTGCTGGCGCTCCATCGTGATGGAGCGAATATGCGGCAGGGAGGTGCGCTGGGTATCTTTGACGTACTGCAACAGGCAGCCGGCGGCGCAAAGACCCCGTGGCGCGTTTTCGACGCCGAAACCGACCAGGTCGCGGGTGCCAAACTGTAAATTCAGCTGCTGGCGCGCGGTGTCGATTTCAAACTCCCATAGCGGACGGCGGCGCAGGCCGCGGCGGCCTTCAATCAACGCCGACTCGGCAAAATCTTCGGCATACAGCAGTTCAGCCGGGTTGGTACGCTGCAACTCGGCGGCCATGGTTTCACGGTCGGCCGGTTCGCTCAGGCGAAAACGACCGGAGCTGATATCCAGCGTCGCATAGCCAAAGCCTTTGCTGTCCTGCCAGATAGCGGCCAGCAGGTTATCCTGACGCTCCTGCAGCAGCGCTTCATCGCTGATGGTGCCGGGCGTGACGATACGCACCACCTTGCGCTCGACCGGACCTTTGGTGGTGGCCGGGTCGCCAATCTGTTCGCAAATGGCTACCGATTCGCCCTGATTGACCAGTTTGGCAAGGTAGTTTTCCACCGCATGGTGTGGGATTCCGGCCATAGGGATCGGCTCGCCCGCCGAGGCACCGCGTTTGGTCAGCGAAATATCGAGCAGTTGCGATGCGCGTTTCGCATCGTCATAAAACAGCTCGTAAAAGTCCCCCATACGATAGAACAGCAGGATCTCCGGGTGCTGAGCTTTCAGCTTAAGATACTGCTGCATCATTGGCGTATGGTCTGAGAGATCCTTGTCGACAGACTCTTGCATATTAATTTTACTCATTTTTTAAGTTTTGCGATTCCCTATGTAGCCCCATGTAAAACCGCTTTAAACCCATATAAATCGATAAATTTGTATACCAGAAGTATTCTGACGACTATCTGGGATACATTGATGAAAATGACACTCAATCAGTCGATTATAATCAATAAGCTATCTATCGACGTCAAACCAGGTCTGGACAAAGCTGGAAAAGTTGTCTACTTACCCAATCCAGAGCGAAAACCGTATCTTATCACTGACAGCCATCGTGATTCATCCGTTGGGTTCGGTGCCAAAAATAAAGGCTGTCCCTGGCCGGGTCGCGCGCTCTCGTTATATGTTAATATAATGTTGCAATTTATTGAGGCTACTTAAATCACCCATGTTCAAAATGCTGAGTTCTGGCAAGCAATAGATCTAAGAACCTGCGGGCTGCGACGGTGATAACTTTATTACCCGGATGGAGGGCAAAGAAGGTGACAGGAACGGGCTGCCAGTGCGGCAAAACGGGCACCAGCTTACCTTGTTGCAGGTCGTCCTGGATTAACAGTCCGGGCAATGACGCAATCCCCATTCCTTGACGGGCGGCATGCAGCAATGCCGTGGGCTGAGTGGCGATAAATGCGGGCTTAAAATAAAACCGGGAGATCTGCTGCTCATTTGTCAACTCCCAGACCCCGTTGAGCGTGCCTTCTCCCAGCGCCAGACAGTTGAATCCAGCCAAATCCTGAGGGTGGACTAACGCCGGTTTACCAGCCAGTACATCAGGGTGGGCAACTAACGCATAAGATGAAATAAGAAATTGGCGAGCAACGAGGGTGGAGTCTGCCAATGGTTTAAACGCCGGATAAATCACAATATCTGCCTGCGAACTTCTCGGATCGTAGATGCCGGTTGTCTCTTCAAGATAAAGTTGAACCTCTGGCGCAAGACAGGCGAATTCCGCCGCTATTTCTTCTATCACTAATGAACCTATCATCGGCGGGCAAATGATATGTAGTCGCCCCGCCGGGTGTGCACGCAACTGTTCCGCCATACTGTGGATCTGTTCTGCCTGATCCACTAATGCCGTGCATTTCTCGTAACACGCGATGCCAAAGTGCGTGAGCTGAAATTGGCGCGGGCTATGGTGGAACAGCTTGACCCCCAGACGTGATTCCAGGGCATTGATTCGCCGGGAAAGGGTGGATTTTGCGATGCCCAGATGACGGGAGGCTGATGAAATACCATTACAATCAACAACCTGTTTAAAAAGATAGAGATCGTCAAGATAATCCATGATTGTTCCATATATGGGACGAAACAGGATTGATAATAGAACGAAGGTCGCCTCGGTTCAATTTTATACTGTGGGAACTCAGCCATTGTGGAGGAAACTCAAATGTCGGATATGAACACAGTCAGCAGCGTCATTGCAGAAACGCCATTCGGAAAAGTACGTGGTCTATGTGTGGATGGGATCAGTGCCTTCCGGGCAATCCCCTATTCGCAGCCGCGTAGCGGGGTAAGCCGGTTTGATAAGCCATCCTCTCCCCCATGCTGGGATGAGGTTTATGATGCGACCCAACCTGGAACGGTCTGCCCTCAGCTCCCGTCACGCCTGGATGCCGTGATGGGCGCCAGTCATTGCCGCCAGGACGAAGATAGCCTGCACGTCAATATCTGGGTACCTCAAAACGTCGATCGTCCCGTCCCCGTCCTGGTATTCATTCACGGCGGCGCGTTTATGACCGGAGGCGGTTCGCTATCCTGCTACGATGGCCATGAACTGGCAAAAAATAGCGGGATGGCGGTGGTCACGATGAATTATCGTCTGGGCATATGGGGATTTATGCCTGTTCCTGAACTCGATGCGGTGAACCTTGGGCTTCACGATCAGATTGCGGCTTTACGATGGATACGGCAGGCCATTGGAGCGTTTAAGGGCGATCCCCAACGCGTCACCGTCGTGGGGCAGTCAGCAGGGGCATACAGTATTGCCGTTATGCTGGGCACGCCAATCGGACAATCGCTTTTTGATCAGGCGATCCTGATGAGTGCCCCGCTGGGTTTATCGCTGAAAACGACCGAGGAATCGACAGCATTTCGCTCCCTCTTGCTCAAAGAGCTGGGCTATCCCGCAGATGCGGTGGATAAATTGCGGGTTCCCACCTCCCGGGAGCTACTGGCGGCGTTACAACGTATTAAGCCGCCGAAAACCGTTGACGGGGATATCACACCACCCTTTATGCCGGTTATTGATGGCTACCTTATTCCACGCGATCCCATACAGTCTATTGCCGCAGGAAGCGCCGCGTGGTGTAAGACGGTTATTGGCATCACCCGGGAAGAGTACTTTTCATTCTCCCTGGGCCACTCGCCGCTTGATAGTTTGACGGACAGCCAGCTGACCGCGCTGTTTGAGAAACAGTACGGTAAAGACAAGGGGGCCTTGATGCTAAAAACAGCCAGGGCCAGGCGCATTCCGGATACCCCGCGTAATGTGGTCGCAGACATGCGAAGTGAGGCTGATTTCATCCGCCCGGCTTTTACATTTGCCGATAGCCAGATAGCCTGGAAGCAACCGCAGACCTATTTCTATCATTTTGACTGGCAATCACCTCTGCCGGAACTTGGCGCCGGACATTGCCTCGATCTGCCATTCTTATTTGGCAACCCTGGAGAGTGGGCCGCTGCGCCAATGCTACAGGGCGCTAACCAGCGCGAGCTGGAGGCGCTGACTGAGCGTTTTCAGCAGGCATTAAGCGCCTTCGTCTATACGGGGGAACCCAACGGCGAAAACATACTGTCCTGGCCCAGCTATCAGGAGCAGCGCGCCGTCATGCATTTTGATAAGCGGATAAGCGTTATCCACCATCTCAAATAGCTTCAGATAGCGCTCCCGATGGGCAAGGAGGTTCGCCGGGAGCCGGGGCAAAAATCAACCTGCGCGCTTCTGCAATTTCCGATGGCATAAGCACGAGCAAGAAATATAAATGCCAGAACCTGGTTTGGCTCCGTTTGCCATTGGAAAAATTAATTGCGGCGGCATCACCGGCACAGGAAGTCGAATGTAGGCTTTCATTTTTCACCCAGTATTTTTTGGACTATCCTCCTCAAGCCTTTACTTACATAACAAATACACTATCCAGTTTATATCGGGAACTCTATGATGAAGCAATCCCGGTCTTCAACTCTAGAACATCTGAAATCAGCGAGGTGCAGGTGTTGGCTATCATTCATTTTCACAGGCGCAAAAAAGATAGCGTTCTGCGCGATTGTAATATCTTCAGATTGCTTCATTTACATATAAATAAATTCGTATTTCACGCTGTAAGCTCCAGTTTTATTTTCGAAGTAATGACTTTTATTCATTATTATACTTTTGTATCTGTCAAAATATAAAATAGCCTTGCCACGTAAGGCTATGTTAACTGATTAATCTGAATGTGCCTCCTTTTTCGACTTAAATTTTAAATAGCGTGTAATGAGCAAGATAGATGTCGTGATGCGCATTGCAACTAAACGGCGGACGAGTACCTGCGGGAGTACTCGTCTCCTGCTATGGCGCCAGATACACCTGGGGGATGGCGACGTCGGGATGCTCACCCATTCGCACTTCAGCACCGTACCAGCGGCTGATAACCGACTGACGAATGACCTCCTGCGGCGTTCCCTCGGTGACCAGTTTTCCCTGATGGAGGAGTAGAATGCGGTCTGCCCACAGCGCGGCGAGATTGAGGTCGTGCAGCACGATGCAGACGTGCAGCTGGCCGCTGCGGGTCAGCCGTTTCAGCAGACGCAGCAGATGCTGTTGATAGTAAAGATCCAGCGCCGAGGTCGGTTCGTCGAGAAACAGCCAGCCCCGTGGCGCGTCGGCATACCACAGCTGAGCGAGACAACGGGCCAACTGGACCCGCTGCTGCTCGCCGCCGGAGAGCGAAGGATAACGTCTGCCCGCCAGATGATCGCAGCCGGTTTCCGCCATCACCTGCTGAATCATCTGCGGGTCCGGGTGTTTACCCCATGGAGAGCGCCCCATGGCGATAACCGTTTCCACCGGCCAGTCGGCATGAAGCTGTGTGCGTTGCAGCATCACCGCCCGGCGACGGGAGAGCGCTTCCGGCGACCAGTGTTCCAGCGGGCGTCCTTCTACATAACGTTCACCGCCATTCGGGGATAAGAAACCGGTCAGCAGCCGCAGCAGCGTTGATTTCCCGGCGCCGTTTGGGCCAATCAGCGCAGTCATCTCTCCGTCGCACAGCCGGACCGACACATCGTCGATGACCCGGCGTTTACCCAGCTGCAAAGAGATTGACGTGGCGCGCCAGGTGCTGTCACGATTATCCATACGTCGTCCTCTGCTGGCGGAAAATCAACCATAAAAACCACGGCGCGCCGAGCATACTGGTCAGCAGACCGACCGGCATTTCGGCGGGGGCGGCGACGGTGCGGGCGAGGGTATCGGCCAGCAGCAGCAAGATCGCCCCGGCCAGCAGCGAGCCTGGCACCAGCGCGCGGTGATCCGGCCCCAGCCACATTCGTATCAGGTGCGGCACCACGAGGCCAATAAAGCCAATCACGCCGCTGATCGCCACCGAAGAGGCCACCAGTAGCGCACTGCACAGTAGCAACAGACGCTGCACCGCCCGGACGTTAATTCCCAGGTAGTGGGCTTCTTCATCGCCAAGCTGTAGCAGGTTGAGACGGCAAGCCATCAGCCGGATGACCAGTGAAGCAGGAAAGATCAAGGTGGCCGCGACCAGCAGCGTGGGCCACTCTGCCTGGCCGAGACTGCCCATCCCCCACAGCGACAGCTGGCGCAGCTGGGTGTCATTACTTATCCACGCCAGCACTCCCACCAGCGCGCCGCACAGCGCATTGATGGCGATACCGACCAGCAGCAGGCGCGAGAGCGAACCTTCACCGGTCCGGCTGAGGATAAAAATGACCACCATGACCGCGATACTCCCGATAAACGCCGCCAGCATCGGGGCATACAGCGCCACCAGCGCCGGAACCGACAACGGCAGGACCAGCCAGCAGGCCACCGCCAGCGCCGCGCCGCTGCTGACCCCCAGCAGGCCCGGATCGGCCAACGGGTTGCGGAACAACCCCTGCATGACGCAGCCGGAGAGCGCCAGCGCGGCACCGACCAGCAGCGCCAGCAGGACGCGCGGCAGACGAATAGTTAGCCAGATATGGCGTAGCACCTCATCCCCCGGCGGCCACAGGCTGGCAAGCGGCAGAGACATCGCGCCGAGAGTGGTCGCGAACAGCGTCAGGCACACCAGCAGCAAGGCCATTAACCACAGATGGCGAGTGAGGGTGGGGCGCATCAGGGGAGCTGCTCCGCTTTTTTCCGCAGCGCGCTGACCGCCTGCGGCGTCCGCGGGCCAAAGCCGAGCAGGGCCATCTCATCAACCACCAGCACCTGTTTATGGCGACCGGCAGGCGTTTGCGCCAGCCCCGGCAGCTTCCATAAACCGGCCTCGCCGCCCATGTCTTTAAGCCCGTCAGCGGAGATAACCACCAGCTCCGGCAGACTGGCGATCACCCCTTCCTGCGACATGCTGCGATAATGGTCAAATCCCTGCATCGCGTTCTGCAGCCCGACGGCCTGAATAGCGCCGTCCGCCGCGGTCTTTTGCCCGGCGACCATGGTGTTCATTCCGCCGTGGCTGAGAATAAACAGCACCCGTTTACCGACCGGCTGCGTGGGGATTTGCGCTATCTGAGCGGCGACGATGCGGCGCAGGGCGTTGCCTTCAGTCTGCTTACCCAGTGCGTCGGCGACCGCGGCGATTTTTTTGTCAATCGCCGACAGATCGTTACCGCCCGGGATATTGACCACTTTTACCCGACTGTCCTCTACCTTTTGTAAGACCAGAGAAGGCTGGGCCTGCGCGCTCGCCAGGACGAGCGTCGGGCGTAACGACAGGATCCCCTCGGCGTTCAGCTGACGGATATAGCCGACATCCGGCAGCGATCGCGCGGCGGCAGGCCAGGTGCTGGTGCTGTCTTTGGCGACCAGCTGCTGCTGCGCCTCCAGGGCATAGACGATTTCCGTGACATCGCCGCCAAGGGAGATAATGCGTTCGGCAGCGGCATGCGCAAACAGCGGCAGAGCGGCAAACAGTATCAGCCAGCGTTTCATGCGCTCTGTCCTTCCGTCGTCAGGCAGGCAACCTGGCTACGCCATGTTGCCTGCTCCGGGTGCCCTTCGCTACGCTGCCCGTACAGTTGGGCGATTTGCGTACCGTCCAGGGCAAACAGCTCCACGCTGGTGACGTGACCATCCGAGGTTGGCTTACGGGTTACCCAGATTTCATCAATGCTGTCTGCGCGCAGGTGCAGGGTGAAGGTGGTATTGAAGATGTTGAGCCAGCCGCGCATCGGGGCCAGCTTTTCGAGGGCGCCGGTGAAGATTTGCACGCAGCCGCGGTTGCCAACGAAAATCATGATCTCATTGCCCTCTTCGCGAATGGTTTCCAGCAGGTGCGGCAGGGCATCGTGGTCAATGCGGCAGGCCAGGTCATCGCTGACCAGACGGAAAGCCTGCTGACGGGAGAGGTTATATTTTCGCAACAGCCCGAAGAACTGATGGACGTCGGTCATGGCGCGCCATTCATTTTCCAGCGCCGCGCCGTCGGCGGAAGCGGCGTAGCGGGGAGCATCAACGGGGCGGATAGCTAATGGGGTCGGGGCGGCATGGGTTTGCCCAGCAATCAGCGCTTCCCACGCCGTCATATCGGTTTGCGCGGTCGCATAGACTTTCAACAGCGCGTCGCCGTGATGGTCGAAGAACTGAATGCTCTGGCGGCCGTTATCACTCAGGTGGAAGGCGCTGGCCCACTGGCTGAGGAACAGGCGCAGATCGAGCGCCCGCGGGTTCAGCACCAGTCCGGCATGGCCGCTCAGATGCTGGTGGGTAAACTGGCCCACCTGCTCATGGACCGCATATTGATTACGGCAGATGCACCTGGTCTCGCCGACGCTTTCCAGCCCGGCAATGATCGCCCGGATGTCGTCCTGCAGGCGAACCGCATCGTGGCCAACGCGAGCGGCGGTTAATTCCGCTTCGCTAATGCCCATTTCAGCGGCGATATCGCGGGCATATTTAACGCCAGCCTGCGCTTTGGTGGTCTGATAGCGCTGCCACAGTTCGTTTGCGTTGTGTTGCATAATTCATATCCTTCTCTACGATGAATATCCCCGGCCGTGGCCAGGGAGCAGGCTGTCTTTCAGCATGATGCGCGCGGGCTGTCGGATCACTCACCTGAGTCTGCGTATCGCGACTCCCGCCGGCAGGCTGAAATCCATGGGATGGATTATTCTGCGGGCCATCAGAAATCGACGTTGACGCCCAGTTGCCAGGTCCGGCCCGGCATCGTCGCCAGCGCTTTATCGTAGGCGTCCTGATTCGTCGATGTCTCAATATTGCGGCTGCTCAGGTAATCCCAGTATTGCCTGTCGGTAATGTTGTAAACGCCGCCGTTAAGCCGCACGTTTTTCGCCACCTGCCACCAGGCCGTCAGGTCCAGCATGCCGTAGCCTGGCACACGCATGTATTCGCTGGAGGCGTTGGTAATAGCGGCACCGGTGTTGATATAGCTTTCGCGGTTAGTGGCGCTGGCTTGCTTACCTTTCACGAAGGTGGCAGTCAGCGCGGTCCCGTAGCGCTTCGCCGGATCATTCCAGGCCACGCCGACGATAGCCTTCATCGGCGCCACGCTGTCGAGGTCGATATACTTGTCGCCGAGATAGCTGGATTTCGATTTCCCTTCACTATAGCCATAGGCCAGCGTCGCGCTCAGGCCGTTAACCTCGTCAAACCAGCTGCCGAAGTTGAATTTGGCGCTGATTTCGCCGCCGTAGATATAGGCTTTATCGCGGTTTTCCGCCTGATAAATCGTATAGATATTCGACGGGACGTTGGTGAAATGGTCCGGATTGCCAGAACGGGTATAGCGGCTATAGGCGATGAAGTTCTTGTAGTTGTTGTAGAACAGGGCGGTGCGCAACGTGATCCCTTCGACCACTTCGCCTTTTAAGCCCCACTCGACGTTGTCGCTGGTTTCCGTGTTCAGATCGGTGTTACCGATCAACGCATACTGCGCTCGTCCGGCGTAGCTGGAGCCGAGGTTCCAGGAGCCGTACAGCTGGCTGGCATTGGGGAACTCGGCACCGCGTTTATACTGCAGGTAGGTCATGGTATGCGGAGTGATATCGTACTGGAACGTCAGGGACGGCAGCACCTGAGTATCGGCGTTTTTGCCATACAATCTGGCGACGGAGGACTCCGTCAACACGCTGCTGTTGGTGGTCAGATCGCCGAGACTCTCCGGTTTGGTAGATTGATGCACCACGCGCACGCCGGGGATCACGGCAAAGTTGTGGCTGTCGAGATCGAAGTTGATCTTATCCTGAACGAAGCCGCCCAGAGTGTAGCCCCGGTTGTCGGCTTCCGGCTGCATGATTTCGCTGTAGATGCTCGGGGCCGGTGACTGGCTGAACGGACGCTGGGTTTTGATGGTGCTGGCGTTGAGTCCGGCACTCAGGTCGTGGCGGCCGATGGATTTCGCCAGCGTAGTCTGAATGCCCCAGGTGTCGGTATCGTAGTTGGAGTTGACCGTTTCCATGGCTCTGGCGGTGCTGTCCGGCATCCAGGTCCAGTCATGGGCCTCGGTGTGCTGGTAGTAGACTTTGGTCGACATGCTGTCGAGGTAGTCATTCATTGGCGTCCAGTCGTCTTTCAGACTGATGCCCCAGCGACGAGTCTGGCTGGTCTGGTTGGCCTCGCCAGTGATGCTGTTGCCGTTGTTATCCCAGCTGTCAAAATGGCTATGGTTGGTTTTATGGTAGTAGTCGAGCGTGCTGGTCAGCTTGTGGTCATCATTCGGCTGCCAGATGCCGGAGGCCATAAAGGCATCGGAGTGCCAGTTGGCCGGATAGGCGTCAATCTTATCGCTGTTATTTGCCGTTTCCTGACCATCACGGCGACTGTAGACGAAAATACCGCGCAGGGTTTCATCTCCGCCGGCCACCGTCACGCCGTTATGCCAACTGCGGTCAGCTGAGTCGTAGCCGCTCCGGTAGCCGAAGGCGCTGGTTTTCCCCGGATGCAGGTAGTCATCGGCGGATTTCGGCTGGAAGGAGACGCTGCCGCCTATAGCGGTGTTGGCGGTTTCCGTCGAGGTGGCGCCGGACTGAATATGGATGCTGCCGTACATATACGGGTCGATGTAATCGCGTCCGATGCCAAAGGTATTCAGACCGGCACGGCCGACGTAGCCGCGTCCGGTCGCATCCGGTTGCGCGATGCCGTCGACATCAATCCCTACGCGGTTGCTTTCCAGCCCGCGAATGTTATAACCGGTATAGCCACCGCGGTCGAAGCCGCTTTTGCCATTACCCGAGCCGCCGCTGGCGCCGGTTGCGCCGATCAGGGGTTCATAACGCATGACGGAACCAAAATCTTTGGCTCCTTTGTCCTGCAACTCCTGCGTGCTGACCGAATGTTCGCTGCCGGCTTTAAGCAGAGGAGCGGGTGCGGTGACGGTCATCTGCTCGGAGCTATCCAATGATGCATTGCTGGTGGTGGTGGTGTGTGCGGTGGTATCAGCTGCCCCGGCGGTCGTCTGATAGATTGCTGCAAGCAACGAAGTCACCAGCAGGCTTTTCTTAAACCAGGCCGGTGAGTGAGTGGATTTATACATAGTAGCCACGCCTTGATAATTATTAGTATCGGCTCACGCGTTACTTCCAGATTTGCAGGCGAGTCCCGTTGCTTCCGTTAGCGGACTCTTTTTCTCCATGATTTATAATTGCGAATGGTAATGATATGTATTATCATTTGCAACAAAATAATCATGTCTTCCTCATTTAATCTGCAAGTTGTTTACAATCAGTCCTTTTAGATACAGCGAGAAAATCATGAGTCACAAAGCCGCGATTACGATCAACTATTGCTCCCAATGCAACTGGATGCTGCGCGCCAGCTGGATGGCGCAGGAGCTGCTGCATACGTTCAGTACCGATATCGGCTCGGTCACGCTGGCCCCGGGCACCGGCGGCATCTTCACTATTACCGTCGACGACGTACAAATCTGGGATCGCAAGCAGGATGAGGGTTTCCCGGACGCGGCGGAGCTTAAGCGCCGGGTACGGGATGTCTGTTTCCCGGAGAAGTCGCTGGGCCACGTCGATAAGTCAGCCGATCCGGCGTAAGCGCCAGGGAAAACGGCTGCGCCAGAGGCTATAAAGGTGTATTATTTTTGCATCTTTATTGATGGAGAAGCGCCATGGCGGGTCAACGTATCGACCGGGAAAAAAAGACTATCCGCAGCATGATTTCGCTCTATCAGCGCCGCTGCCCGGACGCGCAGGCCGATGTGGAACATTATCAGGCGCTGAACGCCTATGCCGATAAGCGGCTGGATAAGTGCGTGTTTGGCGAAGAGAAACCGGCCTGTAAGCAGTGCCCGGTCCATTGCTATCAGCCGGCAAAACGCGAAGAAATGAAGCAAATCATGCGTTGGGCCGGGCCGCGAATGCTCTGGCGCCATCCGATTCTGACGATTCGCCACCTGATTGATGACCGACGTCCCGTGCCAGAGCTTCCGCAAAAATACCGGCCTAAAAAGCCGCGGTAATTTTCCCGGCTTGCGCTGCGCTTAGCCGGGCTACACTGCGTGCGGTCGGTCGGAGTAGCCCGGGTAAGGCGTCAGCCGCGACCCGGGGCCTCACCGGAGTGGGCCGTGGTTCGCTTATCGCGAACCGAACTCCAGACAAAGGTGATAATAAACAGCGCGGTAAACAACACCACGATAGTCGGTGCCGGGGCAATCAGCAGTAAAGTAGCTCGGGTAAGGCGTCAGCCGCGACCCGGGGCCTCGCCGGAGTGGGCCGTGGTTCGCTTATCGCGAACCGAACTCCAGACAAAGGTGATAATAAACAGCGCGGTAAACAACACTACGAGAGTCGGTGCCGGGGCAATCAGCAGTAAATTAGCCCGGGTAAGGCGTCAGCCGCGACCCGAGGCGGCGCCGGAGTGGGCCGTGGTTCGCTTATCGCGAACCGAACTCCAGACAAAGGTGATAATAAACAGCGCGGTAAACAACACCACGATGGTCGGTGCCGGGGCGCTATCCAGGTAAAACGACAGCCACATGCCGCCCAGCGAACAGCTCACCGCAATCGCCACCGCCAGCAGCAGCGCGCGGATAAAACGCCGGGTCAGCAGCAGAGCAATGGCGCCGGGGGCAATCAGCAGCGAGATTGACAGAATAATTCCCACCGCTTTGAGCGTCGCCACGATGGTCAGGGCAATCATGCACAGCAGTCCGTAGTGCAGCAGGCCGCAGCGTAACCCGCTGGCTTTAGCCTGATGCGGATCGAAGGCGTGAAGCAGAAAGTCACGCCACTTTAGTCCGATAATCAGCGCAATTACTAGTGCAATCGCCGACGTTTGCCCAATATCGCTGGCGGAAATCCCCAGCATGTCGCCAAACAGAATATGGTCGAGATGGACTTCGGACTGAATGGCGACATACAGCACTAGCCCGGCGCCAAACATGCCGGAAAAGACAATGCCCATAATGGTATCGCGCTTGATGCGGCTGTTATCGTCGAGATAACCGGTCGCGATGGCGCAGAATAGCCCGGCAACAAAGGCGCCAATGGCGAACGGAATGCCGAGAATATAGGCCACCACCACGCCGGGAAAGACCGCATGACTCATCGCATCGCCCATCAACGCCCAGCCTTTCAGCACCAGAAAAACCGACAGCAGCGCGCAGGGAATGGCAACGATAACCGCCACCAGCATGGCGTTGACCATAAACGAAAACTGCAACGGTTCGAGAAGCGTGCTCAGCAACATGAGGCCTCCCTGGCGCGGCGGCGGTTGGCCAACAGGCCGTGTTTTGGCGCAAAGACAAAGGTCAGCAGAAAGAGCAAGGTCTGCGCCACGACGATAATGCCGCCGGTGGCGCCATCCAGATAGTAACTTAGCCAGGCGCCGAAAAAGCTGGTCAGACTGCCAATCGCGACGGCAATCGCCAGCAGGCGCGGAAAGCGGTCGGTCAGCAGCCAGGCAGTCGCTCCCGGGGTGACCACCAGACAAATGACCAGAAAGGCGCCCACGGTTTGCAAGGCCGCCACGGTACAGGCCGCCAGCAGGGTGAAGAACAGCAGCTTCAGCGCCGTGGTGTTCAGGCCAATGGAACGGGCGTGGTTCTCATCGAAAAAGGTCACCATCAGATCTTTCCATTTCAGCAGCAGAAGCGCCATGGAAATCGCTCCGATGGCCGCCAGCTGAATAATATCTTCCGGGGCGATCGCCAGGATATTGCCGAGAATAATGGTCTGGATATTCACCGAGGTAGGGTTGAGCGACACCATAAACAGCCCGATACCGAAGAACGACGAAAAAATCAGGCCGATAATGGCATCCTCTTTGAGCTTCGAACGCTGGTTGAGAAACAGCATGCTCCCCGCCGCCAGCCCTCCGGAGAGAAAAGCGCCGATGGCGAAGGGCAGGCCGAGCATATAGGCTCCCGCCACGCCCGGTACGATGGAGTGGGAGAGAGCATCGCCAATCAGCGACCAGCCTTTCAGCATCAGGTAGCAGGAGAGAAAGGCGCACACGCCGCCCACCAGCGCCGAGACCCACATTGCATTCAGCATATACTGATAGCCGAACGGCTCGATCAGCCAGCTCATCCTTCACCTCCCGTCGTCCGGCGGCTGATAAACGGCCGTTCATCGTCGGTGATAATCTGCTCTTCGCCGCCGCTGAGCACCACGTGGCGCAGCACGCCGCTGAAAGCGAGTTCGAGATTGGCGGCGGTAAAGGTCGTTTCCGTCGGCCCGCTGGCCAGCACGGTACCTTTGACCATCACCGTGTAATCGCAAAACTCGCTGACCGAACCGAGATTGTGGGTCGAGACCAGCAGCGTGCAGCCGTCATCACGCAGCTCGCGCAGCAGGGCGATGATTTGGGTTTCGGTCTGGACGTCAACGCCGGTAAACGGCTCATCCAGCAGAATGACCTTGCCCTGCTGAGCGATGGCGCGGGCAAGGAACACCCGTTTTTTCTGCCCGCCGGACAGCTCGCCGATTTGCCGGTGGCGATAGTCGCTCATCCCGACGCGGGCCAGCGCCGCATCAACAACCTCCCGGTCATGGGCTGTGGCCCGCCGCAGCCAGCCCATATGCCCGTAGCGGCCCATCATGACGACATCCTCTACCAGTACCGGAAAGGTCCAGTCAACGTCCTCTGATTGCGGGACATAGGCCACCAGATTCTGGCGCAGCGCGCGATGAACCGGCTGGCCGAGTATGGCAATCTCGCCATGGGCCAGGTGAACAAAGCCCATCAGCGCTTTAAACAGCGTCGATTTTCCCGAACCGTTGATGCCCACCAGCGCGGCAATTGAGCCGCACGGGACGCTGAAGGTGGCATCGCGCAGCGCGGTGTGACCGTTGCGATAGGTCACGCTGACCCGGTTGACCGCGAGGCCCGGCATATCAGCGCTCATGGCTGTTTCCTCATCCCGTCATTGATGCCCTGGACGATGGTTTGCGTCGTGACCCGCAGCAGATCCAGATAGGTCGGAACCGGGCCATCGGCGGCGCTCAGAGAGTCAACATACAGCACGCCGCCATAGTGGGCGCCGGCTTCCCGCGCCACCTGGCGCGCCGGTTTATCTGAAATGGTACTTTCACTAAAGAGAGTCGGGATATGCTCTTTTTTCATGATATCGATAGTTTTACGTACCTGCTGCGGCGTGCCCTGCTGGTCGGCATTGATTGGCCACAGGTAGCACTCCTTCAGCCCGTTGTCGCGGGCCAGGTAGGAGAACGCGCCTTCGCTGGTGACCAGCCAGCGTTTCTCTTGTGGTAGTTTCGCCAGCTCCGCCTTCAGCGGCGCCATGGTCCGGCGGATTTTCTCTTTATAAACGGCGGCGTTTTGACGATAGGTCTGCGCATTCACCGGATCGTACTTGACCAGCGCATCACGAATATTATCGACGTAGATCAGCGCGTTATCCGCCGACATCCACGCATGGGGGTTGGGTTTGCCGTTATAGGGGCCTTCGCTGATCCCCATTGGCTGAATGCCCTCGCTGACGACCACTTCCGGGACCCCGTTCAGATGCTGATAAAAGCGGGCGAACCACAGTTCGAGATTCAGGCCGTTGGTGAGGATCAGCTGTGCCCCCTGGGCGCGTTTTATATCGCCGGGCGTCGGCTGGTATTCGTGGATCTCGGCACCGGGTTTGGTAATCGAGCTGACCTCGGCCGCCTCCCCGGCGACGTTTTGCGCCATATCGGCAATCACCGTAAAGGTGGTGATCACTTTGAATTTTTCACTGGCCTGAGCCGGGGCGATCGCCAGCAGGCCCAGCAGAACGGTAAAGAGCAGGTGCTTCAGAGGCGGCAGGTGTAGCATAGGATCCCTCACATCAATGTGGTTAATTAATCATCTGTTATAGCCATTGCTATGTTATATAGCACAGGCTATTTATAAATGAAAATGATTATTATTTGTAAGTTGAGGGTGACGCCGTGGAAACCGTCTGTCGCGGGGAAAGTGGCAAGATGTTTCGAAGAACGCCGTTTCGTGTGAAGCGGCGTTTGCAGCGGATTACGCGCGGGTGGCGATGAGAATGGCAGAGGCTTTGATCAGCGCAATCACCCGGCTGTCCTCGACCAGCTTCATCTCTTCCTGACTTTCATTGGTGACGACGGCGACGATATCGAAACCCGCGTCGGTTTTGATGTGCACCGTTGCGTTGACCGCCCCTTCTGTGATGCGGGTGACGCTACCGGCAAACTGGTTGCGTGCGGAGAACTTCAGACCGCAATCCTCGGTAGCCAGCGTGACCCACGGCGCTTTAATCAGCGCGATGGCTTCTTTACCGGCGACCAGACCCAGCGCCTCCTTGCTGCTGTGGGTGACGATCGCCACCAGTTTTGCGCCGCCCGCAAGGGTCAATTCCACTTCATCGTTGACCGCGCCGGCGGCAACTGCGCTGACCGTACCGGTCAGCTGGTTACGTGCTGATATCGCCATAAAATCTCCTTGTGTGGCTGATTAATTGACTACCGGATTTATACTAGCTCATCTTTGTTAATACCCAGACGTTTCATGCGCGAAAGCAGTGTCGTACGCTTTAACCCCAGCCGCTGCGCCGCCCCTTTCGGCCCGGCAACCACGCCGTTGCTCTCTTTCAGCACCCGGACGATCAGCTGATATTCATCCTCGCCCTCTTGCGCAAGCACCTCCGCCGTTATCGTCTCCGCGTCGATATTCATCTCTGGCAGCGACAATTGCAGCACGCTACCGCGGGTTAACAGCACCGCGCGTTCAATCACGTTTTCCAGCTCACGAACGTTGCCCGGCCACTCCATGCGGCTCAGCGTGCGCAGGGTTTCTGCCGGAATGCTGTCGATGTTGCGCCCGAGGCGGCGGGCGATTTTAAAGGTAAACGCTTTGACCAGCAGCGGGATATCGTCCGGACGCTCGCGCAGTGGCGGCAGGTGGATCGGAAAGACGTTCAGGCGATAGTAGAGATCGCTGCGAAATTCGCGATCGGCGACCATCTGCCTGAGATCGCGGTTGGTGGCGGCGATCAGCCGGACATCGGTGCGGATCAGCTTGTTGCTGCCGAGGCGCTCAAACTCCTGTTCCTGCAGAACCCGCAGCAGCTTCGGCTGAAGTTCCAGCGGCATATCGCCCACTTCATCGAGGAATAACGAGCTTTTATCCGCCAGTTCGAAACGGCCGATACGCTGGGCGCTGGCTCCGGTAAACGCGCCGCGCTCATGGCCGAAGAGATCGCTTTCCAGCAGCCCGGCGGGCATCGCGGCGCAGTTCATCTTCACCATTCGCCGCGCGTTACGTCCGCTGAGGTTATGAATAGCGCGGGCAATCAGCTCTTTGCCGGTGCCGGTTTCGCCGAGGATCAGGACGGTACTGTCGCTCTGGGCGACCATCTCGACCTGTTTGAGTACGCTGTGCATGGCTTCGCTGCGGCCAATAATTTCGCCAAACTCGCTCTCGACATTATTCAGCTGTTCGGTGAGCGCCAGATTCTCATCCACCAGCCGTTCTTTTAGCCGCTGAATTTCGCGGTAGGCGAGGGCATTATCAACGGCGATCGACACGCGCTCGGCAATTTGCCGCAGCAGCTTGAGGTTGGTGGTGGTGAACACCTTCTCATCGCACTGCGCCAGCTTCAGCACGCCCAGCAGCGTATTGCCGGACATCAGCGGCAGCAGGCACAGGGTTTGAATCTGGTTACCCCACATCTCAAAAAGCATTTTCTCATACGGGGCCAGCGAGTCGTGCTCGTGCAAATTGAGCAGCAGCATCTCTTTGCTTTTGAACACCCGTTCGGTCAGCGTACCGGCTTCATTCACCTCGCTCTGATCGTGAACCGGATGGCTGGCGTCGAGATAATGGGTCGAGTAGATATTCAGTTTGCCTTTGCGGCTGCTGTGTAGCACCACGCTGATCGCGTCGATGCGGAAATAGTGGTGAATCTCTTTGGCCACTTCGCTGACCAGCTCGTCGATATCTAGTCGGGAGAGCACGGCGTTAGTGATAGCAACCAGAATGCGAAAGTTGTCGCGCTCGTGGCACAACAAATCGTAATCGACGTTATTGCTGACCCGGCTCTGGATCTGCTCAGTCACCACCGCAACCAGCTGGGTAAACGTATGCAGCCGCTGGAACTCTTTCTCGCTCCACGGTCGGGCGTCGTTACGGATAAACTCGCAGCCGCCAAAGATGCGGCCTTCCGCCGCCAGCGGCAGCAGGCCGTAATAGCCAAACGGTGGATAGAGTCCGCTGCTGGCCAGTTGAGGCCAGGCCTCGACAAAGGTCGCCTTGTCGCAGTGCAGCGCATCGGGACGCGACAACAGGCGACGCACCGGCCCGTGCGCCAGTAAGGTCTCATCTTCGTAGCTGACCGGCAGGCCCGCTTCGTCACAGCCGTACCTTGCCGCACGATGGTTCCCGGCGTTCCACAGAATAATCGCCGCCCGATCCGCCAGCGCGGATTGCTGCACCAGGCGGGTCAGCGTTTCACTCAGCGCCGCCAGATCGGGCTGCTGTAATAAAATGCGGGTGATATCGAATAGCCCTTGCTGCCCGAAATCGCCCAATGGTGTATACGACATTACTGAGGTCCAAAACGCACCTGCAAAGCGGCGCGTAAGAAAGTGATGACACAAATAATAGTATGTTAATAAAGCGGTTGTTGCCGCTGCCAACCCATCCGTAGCTGCCCGCGGATTTGGGCCGGATAATGATGCTGGCTTTTCCCGGCTCGCGCTGCGCTTAGCCGGGCTACAATCCTGCGCTTAGCCGCGCTACGGGTCCGTACGTAGCCGGTAGCCCGGATAAGGCGCCAGCCGCAATCCGGGAACCCGTTCCCGTTCACAAATCCGCGGCAGCCGGTAGCCCGGATAAGGCGTCAGCCGCAATCCGGGAACCTGCCCCGTTAACAAATCCGCGGCAGCGGCTCGGCGTGGGGAAGGTCCAGCGTCCGCTTCACGCCGTACAGGCCGATCGTACGCACCCCGGCACGCTCGACCACGTCGCCGATAATCGCGGCGCGGCGGCCAAGCGGGTGGCTTTGAAGCTGCGCCAGCGCGGCCTCAGCCGCTTCCCGGGCGACGGCAATCACCAGCTTGCCTTCATTGGCGAAGTTAAGCGCGTCCAGGCCTAACAGTTCGCACACCCCGCGCACGGTCTCGTTCACCGGCAGCTTTTGTTCGTGCAGCTCAATACCGCAGCCGCTGGCGGCAGCAAATTCATGAGCCACGGCGTTCACTCCGCCGCGGGTCGCATCGCGCAGCGCTTTAATGCCGGGAATAGCGCACAGCGTCTGAATTAAGGGCGTCAGCACCGCGCAGTCGCTGGACAGCGCGCCGTCCAGTCCCAGCTGTTCGCGGAGGTTGAGAATGGTGGCGCCGTGGTCGCCCAGCGTGCCGCTGACCAGCAGCACGTCGCCGGGAGCAATCTGCTGCGCCCCCCAGCGAATACCCGCCGGAATAGCGCCGATCCCGGCGGTATTAATAAACAGTTTATCCGCCGCGCCGCGCGGCACGACTTTGGTATCGCCGGTGACGATGGCTATCTCAGCGGCCTGCGCGGTACGGGCCATGCTGTTGACCACGCGTTCCAGCGTGGCCATCTCCAGCCCCTCTTCGAGGATAAATCCGCAGGAGAGGTAGCGCGGCAGAGCGCCGCTGACCGCCACGTCGTTGGCGGTGCCGCATACTGCCAGCTTGCCGATGTCGCCGCCGGGGAAAAACAGCGGATCGATAACGTAGCTGTCGGTGGAGAAGGCGAGACGATCGCCCTGAGCGGTCAGTTGTGCCAGATCGAGACGCGCTTGATCTTCCTGCTCCGCCAGCCACGGGTTGGCGAAAGCCTGCATAAACAGGGAGGCGATCAGCTGCTGCATTGCCTGACCCCCGCTACCGTGCGCTAACTGGACGCTTTTCATACTTCATTTTCCTGACTGCGATATTGATACCAGGCGGCGCAAGCGCCTTCTGATGAGACCATCAGCGCGCCAAACGCGCTTTGTGGGTTACAGACTTGGCCAAACAGCGGGCACTGATGCGGCTTACAGCGGCCGGTCAGCACATCGCCACAGCGCGCGCGCGGATCGTCGCAGACGCGCTGCGGCGCCGGCTGAAAATGGGCTTCAGCGTCAAAGCGCTGATAGGCGGGCGTCAGGCGCACGCCGGAGTTGTTGATGACCCCCAGCCCGCGCCACTCGCTATCGCCGGACAGGCAAAAAACGTCGGCAATCGCCGATTGCGCCAGCGGGTTGCCTGCATCAGGCACCACGCGGCGGTACTGATTTTCGACCTGGCTGCGCTGCGCTATTGTCTGCTCAACCAGCATCACCGCGCCTTGCAGTAGATCAAGAGGTTCGAAACCAGCCACCACTAAAGGACGTCGGTAGTCGCTGGCGATAAATCCGTAGGCCTCGGTGCCGATGACCATACTGACATGGCCCGGAGCAAGAAAGGCATCGATGCTGTTATCAGGCTGGTCGAGCAGACTGCGCAGGGTCGGGAGCAGGGTGATGTGCTGACAAAAAAAGAAGAAGTTATCCACGTTGCGCTCGCGAGCCTGACGCAGCGTCAGCGCGGTAGCGGGCATGGTGGTTTCAAAACCGAGGCCGAAGAACACCACTTCCCGTTGTGGGTTCTGCTGCGCCAGCTTCAGCGCATCCATCGGTGAATAGACGATCCGCACATCGGCGCCGCGGGATTTCGCCTGCAGCAAGGAGCCGTTTTTACCGGGCACACGCATGGCGTCGCCGAAGGTGCAGAAAATCACCCCCGGGCGGCTGGCGATATCGATACAGGTGTCGATTCGCCCCATCGGCAGGACGCAGACCGGGCAGCCGGGGCCGTGAATAAATTCGATATTCTCCGGCAGCAACTGGTCGAGACCGAATTTAAAGATGGCGTGCGTATGGCCACCGCACACCTCCATAATGCGCAGCGGATGCCCGGCGGTATGAGGCAGCAGATGCGCGCGCGCCTGAAGATGCTCAACCAACTGCATCACCTGCTCCGGCGCGCGATATTCATCAACAAAACGCATTATCGCTCCTTGCCGTACAGCAGCGCGCCCACGTCAGGCTCGACGTCAAACATATTTTGCAATGCCTCAAGGGTATCGCGGGCTTCCGCTTCATTAATGATGCTCATGGCGAAGCCCACGTGGACCAGTACCCACTGGCCGAGGCGCGGCTGCCCCCGTTCATCCACGCTTCCCACCAGCGTCAGATCGACTTCGCGCTGGATGCCGCACACTTCGACCTTCGCCAGATGGCCGTCAATGGCGCAGATTTGCCCCGGAATGCCTATGCACATGTTTGCGCCTCCAGCCAACTGAGCCATTTATCCATGCCTTCGCCGCTGGTGGCGGACAGCATAATGATCTCAATATCGGGATTGACCTCGCGCGCGCAGGCAAGGCACTTCGCAACATCAAAGTTGAGGTACGGCAGCAGGTCGATTTTATTTAGCAGCATCAGGCTGGCGGCGGCGAACATATGCGGATACTTCAGCGGCTTATCTTCGCCTTCGGTGACCGACAGCACCGCCACCTTGTGACGTTCGCCGAGGTCGAAGCTCGCCGGGCACACCAGGTTGCCGACGTTTTCAATAAACAGAATGCCATGATCCGCCAGCGGCAGACGCGGGGCGGCATCGGCAATCATCTGCGCATCAAGGTGGCAGCCTTTGCCGGTATTGACCTGAATAGCCGGGGTGCCGGTGGCGCGAATGCGCGCGGCGTCGTTGACCGTCTGCTGGTCGCCTTCGATGACCGCGCAGGCGGTTTTTCCTTTCAGCCGCAGCAGGGTTTCACTCAGCAGCGTGGTTTTGCCGGAGCCGGGGCTGGAGACCAGGTTCAGCACCAGCTGGCCGTGCGCGGCAAAGCGTGCGCGGTTGCGGGCCGCCAGAAGGTTGTTTTTATCCAGCACGTCGATTTCCACCTCGAGCATCCGGCGCTGGCTCTGGCCCGGCGCGTGGGTTCCTGCCTCGCCGTGGCCGTAGTGCAGGTCGCCACTCTCTGAGCGGGTGGGGGAGAAGCTATCGGTTTTGACGCCGGTAATCGTCATGGTCTGGCGCGGGGCTGGCGCGAAGGGGGCGCTGCGAAACGCCGAGTGGGGGTTATGCTCATCACCTTCGATATAAAGGTTGCCTTCCCCACAGCCGCAAGTGGTACACATAGTTTACTCCTGATCTGTCCCGTCATCGTTCACGTTGTTTTGGTCTCGTCGGAAACAACCCGAATCAGTCGGGGCTTACTTCTATTCGTTGGATCTGTAAGCCGTCGTCGGCGACGATTTGTAAGGTGTCGCTCTGGCACTGCGGGCAGCGCCGCACGTGCTGCGAGATGAGATGCACGTACTGCTGGCAGGATTCACACCAGCATTCGGCCTGTTGTTCGGCAATATGCAGTTCGCAGCCTTCCGCCAGCGTGCCGCGGCACACCAGCTCAAAACAGAAGGTCAATGCGCTGGCTTCCACGCAGGAAAATGCGCCGACCTTCAGCCACACGCCGGTCACCCGACGCGCGCCGGCCTGCTGCGCCTGCTGTTCAATAATTTCCAGCGCCCGCTGGCTAAGAGTGATTTCGTGCATGGTCGCCTCCGTATCGCGATGGGCCATATATGCAATAACGATGCCAGGTCATCTCTACTGTCGGATGAACTGTCGATGACGACAGCTGACGGATGTCATCGACATGTCAGTACGGCGCGGGCCTTTTATTAAAATCATTAAATATCAATTAATTAAATTTTGGCATGGAAAATGCTTGTACGGTGCATCTCATGCAACCGGGGACACCGAGATGACTATTTGGGAAATAAGTGAAAAGGCGGACTACATCGCCGACCGTCACCGTCGCTATCAGGATCAGTGGCGTCAGTACTGCAATTCGCTGGTTCAGGGCATCACCCTGTCAAAAGCGCGTTTGCATCATGCGATGAGCTGTGCGCCGGATAAAGAGCTGTGCTTCGTCCTGTTTGAACATTTTCAGGTGTATGTCGCGCTGGCGGAAGGGTTCAACAACCACACCATCGAGTACTACGTCGAAACGCGCAATGGTGAAGATAAACGCTTGATTGCTCAGGCAACGCTGGCTTCCGACGGCACTGTTGACGGCCGGTTCAGCAACCGTTCGCGCGAACAGGTGCTGGAACATTATCTGGCCATTATTGCCAGCGTCTATGACCGTCTGTATGACGCCATGGAACACGACCAGCCGGTGGATTTAAGCCATCTGGCGCTGGCCCATTAATCGTAAGGTGTCGACAGGTGTCGAAAATGACAGCTGAACTCCCTGATTTCGTCAAAAATGACTTTCACCCGAGGATTGCCCGGTGAACCGTTTTGTAATTGCTGACTCCACCGTCTGTATCGGCTGCCGCACCTGCGAAGCCGCCTGCTCAGAAACGCATCGCCAGCACGGCCTGCAGGCCATGCCGCGACTGCAGGTCATGCGTAATGAAAAAGAATCGGCGCCGCAAATGTGCCACCACTGCGAAGATGCCCCCTGCGCCGCGGTGTGTCCGGTTAATGCTATCAATCGCGTCGATGGCGCGGTTCAGCTGAATGAAAGCCTGTGCGTAAGCTGCAAGCTGTGCGCCATTGCCTGCCCGTTCGGGGCGATTGAATTTTCCGGCAGCCGTGCGCTCGATATTCCGGCCAACGCCAATACCCCGATGGCGCCCGCTGCGCCCCCGGCGCCAGCTCGCGTCAGTTCGTTGCTCGACTGGGTGCCCGGTGTACGCGCTATCGCCGTGAAATGCGATCTGTGCCATTTCGATGAGCAGGGACCGGCCTGCGTGCGTACCTGTCCGACGAAAGCGCTGCTGCTGGTGGATATCCGCGATATCGCCCAGGCCAGCAAGCGCAAGCGTGAGCTGACCTTTAATACCGACCTCGGCGATATGTCGCTGTTTCAGTCGCAACCGGAGGGCGTGAAATGAGCGTGATTTCTTTAGTGAACCAGGCGGTGCTGTGGTATGCCGTCAGCGGCGTGCTGGCATTTATCTTTACCCAGAGAAAACCGTTAAGCGGGGCGATTGCCGGGATCGGCGGCGCGGTGGCCAGCGCCATGCTGATCGTCGCCGCTATCGCGACGCTGATAACCCCGGAACGGCTGAACGACGGCATGCTGCCGATGCTCTCTTTGCCGGTTAGGGTCAACGGTATCAATGCGCTATGGCTGCTCGCCATTGGCCTCAGCGCCCTGCCCATCGCCCTGTTTAATATTGCCTGGCACCGCCATCCGCAGGTAAAAGCCAACGGCCTGCTGGTGAACCTGCTGCTGGCTTCGGCAACCTGTGCGCTGGTGGTGACCAACCTCGGCACGCTGGTGGTGATGGCGGAGATAATGGCCCTGTGCGGGGCATTTCTGACCGGCTGCGCGCAATCGGCAAAGCTGTGGTTTGCGTTGGGACGCCTGGGAACGCTGCTGATGGCGTGGAGCTGCTGGCTGGTGTGGTCGTTGTACGGCACCCTGGACCTGGCGCAGATTGGCCTGCTCGCCGCCCACGGCCCGCAAAATATGCTGATGTGGCTACCGGCGCTGGTCGGTTTCGCGCTGCTGGCGGGCGTTATCCCGCTGCACGGTTGGGCGCCGCAGGCGCACGCCGGGGCCAGCGCGCCGGCGTGCGCGCTGTTCTCCACGGTGGTGATGAAAGTGGGGCTGTTTGGCATGCTGACGGTCTCGCTTGCCGGGAGCGCGCCGCCGCTGTGGTGGGGTATCTTGCTGCTGGTCGTGGGGATGGTCACCGCATTGATCGGCGGACTGTATGCCCTGATGGAACACAATATTCAGCGCCTGCTGGCTTATCACACTCTGGAAAATATCGGCATTATTCTGCTGGGGCTTGGCGCCTTCGTCACCGGCCTGGCGCTCAACAGCAATAGCCTGATGGCGCTGGGCTTTATCGGCGGGATGTACCACCTGATCAACCACAGTTTATTCAAAACGACGCTGTTCCTCGGTGCCGGCGCCGTGTGGTTCCGTACCGGCCATCGCGATATCGAAAAACTGGGCGGGATAGGGAAAAGAATGCCGCTGATTTCGCTGGCGATGCTGGTCGGCCTGATGGCGATGGCCGCTCTGCCGCCGCTGAACGGTTTTGCCGGCGAATGGGTTATCTACCAGTCCTTCTTCAAACTGAGCACCAGCGACGCCTTTATCGGCCGCCTGCTTGGGCCGCTGCTGGCCGTTGGCCTGGCGATAACCGGCGCGCTGGCGGTGATGTGTATGGCAAAAGTCTACGGCGTCACCTTCCTTGGCGCACCGCGGACTCCGGAGGCGGAGAGCGCCACCTGCGCGCCGCGGCTGATGACGGCAAGCGTCGTACTCGCCGCGCTGTGCTGCGTGGCGGGCGGGGTCGCCGCGCCGTGGCTGTTGACCCTGGTCATCAGGGTTTTACCGGTGCAGGCGCAGATCGCAAGCGTGGTGTCGCAGCCGCTGATCGCCATTCTGCTGCTGGCCTGTCCGCTGCTGCCGTTCCTGCTGATGATCTTCTTTAAAGGCGACCGTCTGCCGGCCCGCTCTCGCGGTGCGGCATGGGTCTGCGGCTACGACCATGAAAAATCGATGGTCATCACCGCTCATGGTTTCGCCATGCCGGTTAAAGAGGCCTTTGCGCCGCTGCTGAAATTGCGTCACTGGCTGAATCCGGTGCGTCTGATCCCCGGCTGGCAGTGCGCCTCGGCGCCTGCGCTGTTCCGCAGCATCGCGCTGGTTGAGCTGGCGGCGCTGGTGGTTATTGTCATTTCGCGAGGAGCCTGAGAATGAGCGTTTTAATTGCACTATTGCAGGCGCTGGCGCTGTTCGCCGCCGCGCCGCTGTTGTCCGGGCTCACCCGCGTGGCGCGCGCCCGCCTGCACAATCGCCGCGGACCGGGGGTGCTACAGGAGTATCGCGACATCCTCAAACTGCTGGGTCGTCAGAGCGTCGGTCCTGATGCCTCCGGCTGGGTATTCCGCCTGACGCCGTATGTGATGGTAGGCGTCATGCTGACCATTGCCAGCGCGCTGCCGGTCGTCACCGTCGATTCGCCGCTGCCAGGGCTGGGCGACCTGATCACGCTGATTTACCTGTTTGCTATCGCCCGTTTCTTCTTTGCTATCGCCGGTCTGGACACCGGCAGTCCGTTTACCGCGCTCGGGGCGAGCCGCGAAGCGATGCTTGGCGTACTGGTGGAGCCCATTTTGCTGCTTGGCCTGTGGGTGACGGCGCAGGTCGCCGGTTCCACCCATATCAGCAGCATCACCGACACCCTTTATCACTGGCCCGCTGCCCACTCGGTACCGCTGGTGCTGGCGCTGTGCGCCTGCGCATTTGCCACCTTTATCGAAATGGGCAAGCTGCCGTTCGACCTGGCGGAAGCGGAGCAGGAGCTGCAGGAGGGGCCGCTGACCGAATACAGCGGCAGCGGTTTTGCGGTCCTGAAGTGGGGCATCAGCCTCAAGCAATTGGTGGTGCTGCAGATGTTTGTCGGCGTGTTTATCCCGTGGGGGCAGATGACTCACTTTAGTGTCGCCGGCCTGCTGCTGGCGCTGGTCGTCGCCATCGGCAAGCTGGTGGTGGGCGTGCTGGTTATCGCCCTGTTTGAAAACAGCATGGCGCGTCTGCGTTTTTGTGCCACTTCCCGCGTCACTTGGGCCGGTTTTGGCTTTGCGTTTTTAGCTTTCGTCTCCTTGCTGGCGGCGTGATTAAGAGAGTTTGAGCATGTCTGAAGAAAAAATCGGTCAACACTATCTCGCCGCGCTGCATCAGGCCTTCCCGGGCGTGGTGCTCGACGAGGCCTGGCAGACCAAAGATCAGCTCACCGTGACGGTGAAGGTCAACTATCTCCCGGAAGTCGTGGAGTTCCTCTACTACCAGCAGGGCGGCTGGCTGTCGGTGCTGTTCGGTAACGACGAACGTAAGCTTAACGGCCATTATGCCGTGTATTACGTGCTGTCGATGGAGCAGGGCACCCGCTGCTGGATAACCGTGCGCGTCGAAGTGGATGCCGACAAACCGGAATATCCGTCGGTGACGCCGCGCGTGCCTGCCGCCGTGTGGGGCGAGCGCGAAGTGCGCGATATGTACGGTCTGATACCGGTAGGGCTGCCGGATGAGCGTCGCCTGGTACTGCCGGACGACTGGCCGGATGAACTCTATCCGCTGCGTAAAGACAGCATGGATTATCGTCAGCGCCCGGCGCCGACTACCGATGCGGAGACCTACGAGTTTATCAACGAGCTGGGCAGCAAGAAAAACAACGTGGTGCCGATTGGCCCGCTGCACGTCACCTCCGATGAACCCGGCCACTTCCGCCTGTTCGTTGACGGCGAGAATATCATCGATGCCGATTACCGCCTGTTCTACGTCCATCGCGGCATGGAAAAGCTGGCGGAAACCCGCATGGGCTACAACGAAGTGACCTTCCTGTCGGACCGGGTGTGCGGGATCTGCGGCTTTGCCCACAGTACGGCCTATACCACTTCCGTCGAGAATGCGATGGGCATCGTGGTACCGGAACGCGCGCAGATGATCCGCGCCATTCTGCTGGAGGTGGAACGCCTGCACTCGCACCTGCTGAACCTCGGCCTCGCCTGCCATTTCACCGGCTTTGACTCCGGGTTTATGCAGTTCTTCCGCGTGCGTGAGACGTCAATGAAGATGGCGGAGATCCTCACCGGGGCGCGTAAAACCTACGGGATGAACCTGATTGGCGGCATCCGTCGCGACCTGCTGAAAGAGGACATGATCCAGACAAGAGCGCTGGCGCAGCAGATGCGCCGTGATGTGCAGGAGCTGGTGGATATGCTGCTCAGTACGCCGAATATGGAACAGCGTACCGTCGGCATCGGTCGTCTTGACCCGCAAATCGCCCGCGACTTCAGCAACGTCGGCCCGATGGTACGCGCCAGCGGCCACGCCCGCGACACCCGTGCCGATCACCCGTTTGTCGGTTACGGCCTGCTGCCGATGGAAGTGCACAGCGAGCAGGGTTGCGATGTGATTTCGCGTCTGAAGGTACGTATCAACGAAGTCTACACTGCGCTGAATATGATCGACTTCGGCCTCGATAACCTGCCGGGCGGCCCGCTGGCGGTGGAAGGCTTTACCTATATCCCGCACCGTTTTGCGCTGGGCTTCTCGGAAGCGCCGCGCGGGGATGATATCCACTGGAGCATGACCGGCGACAACCAGAAACTGTACCGCTGGCGCTGCCGTGCGGCCACCTACGCCAACTGGCCGACCCTGCGCTATATGCTGCGCGGCAACACCGTCTCCGACGCGCCGCTGATTATCGGTAGCCTCGACCCGTGCTACTCCTGTACCGACCGCATGACCGTGGTCGATGTGCGGAAGAAAAAAAGCAAAGTGGTGCCGTACAAAGAGCTGGAGCGCTACAGCATCGAGCGTAAAAACTCGCCGCTGAAATAAGGAATCGCCATGTTTACCTTTATCAAAAAAGTGATCAAAACCGGCAACGCGACGCACGCTTATCCGCTGGAGCCGATGCCGGTAGATAAAAACTTTCGCGGCAAACCGGAACATACGCCGCAGCAGTGTATCGGCTGCGCGGCCTGCATTAACGCCTGCCCGTCGAACGCGCTGACGGTGGCGACGGACCTGGTGACGCGCGAGCTGGCGTGGCAGTTCGACCTCGGGCGCTGCATTTTTTGCGCCCGCTGCGAAGAGGTATGCCCGACGGCGGCCATCAAGCTGTCGCAGGAGTATGAGCTGGCGGTATGGAAGAAAGAGGATTTCCTCCAGCAGTCGCGCTTTGCCATCTGCCACTGCCGGGTGTGCGAACGCCCGTTCGCCGTACAAAAAGAGATCGACTACGCTATCGCGCTGCTCAGGCACAACGGCGATACGCGCGCTGAACTGCATCGCGAAAGCTTCGAGACCTGCCCGGAGTGTAAACGCCAGAAGTGCCTGGTGCCGTCCGACCGTATTGAACTGACTCGCCATATGAGAGAGGCCAGCTGATGAGCAATTTACTGGGCCCGCGCGATGAAAACGGCATTCCGTTGCCGATGACGGTGGAGGAGTCCATCGCCAGCATGAAGGCATCGCTGCTGAAGAAAATTAAGCGTTCCGCCTATGTCTATCGCGTGGACTGCGGCGGCTGCAACGGCTGCGAAATTGAGATTTTCGCCACCCTGTCGCCGCTGTTTGATGCCGAACGCTTCGGGATCAAAGTGGTGCCGTCACCGCGCCATGCCGACATTCTGCTGTTTACCGGCGCGGTCACCCGCGCCATGCGTTCACCGGCGCTGCGCGCCTGGCAGTCGGCGCCGGATCCGAAAATCTGCATCTCCTACGGCGCCTGCGGCAACAGCGGCGGTATTTTCCACGACCTTTACTGCGTGTGGGGCGGCACCGACAAAATTGTCCCGGTGGACGTCTATATTCCGGGCTGTCCGCCGACCCCGGCCGCGACGCTGTACGGCTTCGCCATGGCGCTGGGCCTGCTGGAACAGAAAATACATGCCCGTCTGCCGGGCGAGCAGGATGACAAAGCGGCGGAGATTCTCCACCCCGGCATGGTGCAACCGCTGCGCGTGCGTATCGACCGCGAAGCGCGTCGCCTGGCGGGTTACCGCTACGGGCGTCAGATTGCCGATGACTATATGCGCCTGCTGGCGCAGGGGGATAGCCAGGTGGTGCGCTGGCTGGAGGCGGAAAAAGATCCGCGTCTGACCGAGATAGTCACCCATCTGAACCTGGTGGTCGAGGGGGCGCGTATCCGATGAGCGAGACGGTGGTGTTCAGTCAGCTGAGCCGTAAATTTATTGATGAGAACGACTCCACGCCGGATCAGGCGCAGCAGGTGGTCTATTACAGCCTGGCGATTGGCCACCACCTCGGCGTCATTGATTGTCTGGAGACGGCGCTGAGCTGCCCGTGGGAACAGTATCTGGCGTGGATAGCTACGCTGGAAGCTGGCAGCGCCGCGCGGCGCAAAATGGAAGGCGTGCCGAAGTACGGCGAGATTGTGATCGACAGCAACCATGTGACGATGCTCGCCCACGCCTTTGATAAAGCGCAGGCCCGGCAGACCCCCGAACAGCAGGCGTGGAGTAAAACCATGCTCAGCATGCTGCATGATATTCACCAGGAAAGCGCCATCTACCTGATGGTGAGGAGACTCCGTGACTGACGTTTTACTCTGTGTTGGCAATAGCATGATGGGCGACGACGGCGCAGGCCCGTTGCTGGCGGAGATGTGCGCCACCAACCCGGTCGGTGAATGGGTAGTGATTGACGGCGGCAGCGCCCCGGAAAACGACATCGTCGCCATTCGCGAGCTACGTCCCGATCGCCTGCTGATCGTCGATGCTACCGATATGGGGCTCAACCCCGGTGAAATTCGTCTCGTCGACCCGGACGATATCGCCGAAATGTTTATGATGACCACCCACAATATGCCGCTCAATTATCTGATTGACCAGCTGCAAGAGGATGTTGGCGAGGTGATTTTTCTCGGGATTCAGCCGGATATCGTCGGCTTTTATTACCCGATGACCCAGCCGATCAAGGACGCGGTCGAACGGGTGTATCAGAAGCTTAACGGCTGGCAGGGCAGCGGCGGATTTGCGCAGCTTGAGGCGGCCGAAGAGGCGGTATCCCCCGGCTTGCGCTGACGCGTAGCCGGGCTACGGGCTGACCGGGCTACAGTACCCTGGTAGCCCGGCTAAGCGCAGCGCAGAGCAGGCAGGGAAAACCCCGGAGGGCGGCCGGTGCAATCGCAGTGTGTAGGCCGGGTAAGGCGCAAGCCGCCACCCGGCAATACAGGCTACTCCAGATCCGCCCCGTTGCTGGCAATCACCTTCTTATACCACCAGAACGATTTTTTACGCTTACGCGCCAGCGTACCGTGACCGGCATCGTCGCGATCAACGTACACAAAGCCATAGCGCTTGCTCATTTCGCCGGTAGAGGCGGAGACCAGATCGATGCAGCCCCAGCTGGTATAGCCCATCACCGGGATCCCGTCGGCAATAGCGTCGCGCATCGCTTTGATATGCTCGCGCAAATAGCTGATGCGGTAGTCATCATGAATCTCGCCGTTGGCGTCGATCTCGTCCCGGGCGCCGAGGCCATTCTCCACCAGGAACAGCGGCTTCTGATAACGGTCATACATCATATTCATGGTGATGCGCAGACCAAGCGGGTCAATGCCCCAGCCCCATTCGCTGGCCTGAATATGCGGATTCTTCAGTGACTTAACGATATTGGCGGCGTTGGTGTTACTGGCGTTCATCTCCGCTGAGGCGCAGCGCGAGGCGTAATAGCTGAAAGAGACAAAATCAACGGTATGCTTGAGAATCTCGTCATCGCCCGGCTCTTTGGCTATCACCACCCCTTTTTCACGGAATACCCGCGCAGCCCACACCGGATAGGCACCGCGCGCCTGCACATCGATAAAGAACAGGTTTTCGCGGTCCTTTTCCAGCGCCATCCACACATCTTCCGGCTTACAAGAGTACGGATAAAAATTGCCGCCCGCCAGCATACAGCCGACCTGGTTGTGCGGGTTGACCTCGTGGGCGATTTGGGTGGCCAGCGCGCTGGCCACCAGCTCGTGGTGAGCCGCCTGGTACTTGACCTGCTCCTGGTTCTCCCCCTCTTCAAACACCAGCCCGGCGCCGGAGTAGGGGCTATGGAGCATAATGTTGATTTCGTTGAAGGTGAGCCAGTACTTCACCAGCCCGTCGAAGGCTTCAAAGCAGGTACGGGCGTAGCGGGTAAAGAACTCCACCATTTTACGATTGCGCCATGAACCGTATTCAATGACCAGATGCATCGGCACATCGAAGTGGCAAAGGGTCACCAGCGGCTCAATCCCGTACTTTTTGCACTCTGCAAACAGCGAGCGATAAAAGGCGATCCCTGCTTGATTCGGCTCCAGCTCATCGCCATTCGGATACAGACGACTCCAGGCAATTGAGGTGCGGAAGACGCGAAAGCCCATCTCCGCCATCAGAGCGATATCTTCTTTATAGCGATGATAAAAATCGATGGCCTCGTGGCTCGGATAAAATTCATCATCACGTAGCTGAAAACGCTTCTCCAGCCCGAGCTTTACCGGCATGCGGTTCGCGCCGTGGGGCAGCGTATCCACGGTGGTCAGCCCTTTGCCGCCCTCGAGATACCCTCCTTCAGACTGATTTGCGGCCAGCGCGCCGCCCCATAAAAAGCCGTGTGGAAAAGTCGACATGCGTTACCTCGCTTGCAAAAAAATAGTGTTCAGACGTGTGATGGCCGGGTCGTGGTCTGGCGCGCTCGGGCATCGGCGGCGGCCTCTTCCACCGGGATATCTTCAAAGCCGAGCAGCAGCGTCAGCACGAAGGAGAGCACCACCGCCAGCGCCATCACCCCAAAGACCCAGACGATGGTCATCGGGTTAGCCGGATCGAAAAACTGGACGCTGGTGAACAGGCCCGGTGCCGCCATCGAGTGGCTGGCAAGCCCGGCGATACCGGCCACCGCGCCGCAGATAAAGCCGCTGATCAGGCTGGCGATCAGCGGACGTTTGAGGCGCACCGCGACACCGTACAGCGCCGGTTCGGAGATCCCGGCCAGAATGGCGGAGGCCGCGGCCGCCAGCGCAGTCTGGCGCAACTCCGGATTTTTGGTTTTCCAGGCTACCGCCAGCGATGAGCCGCCCAGCGACAGGTTGGCGCCGATTTCTGACGGCATTACCATCCCTTCTTTACCGGTTTCGGCAATGGTCTGAATAATGGTCGGGGTGAAAACGCGGTGCATCCCGGTCATCACCAGCAGCGGCCACAGGGCGCCCATAATCGCCACCGACAGCCAGCCCAGATAGCTATGAATGGTGTACACCAGCGCGGAGATGGCGCTGCCGATCCAGATCCCAAGCGGGCCTATCAGCAGGATCGCCAGCGGCGCGGCAATCAGCACGATCAGCATCGGCTTAAGGAAGTTCTTCGTCACCGCCGGGGTAATTTTATCTACCCAGCGTTCGATATATGACAGGCACCAGGTCATCACCAGTGCCGGAATAACGGTATAGGTGTATTTCACCGCCGTCACCGGAATAAAGGCGAACTCAACGTGCTCGCCCTGAGCCGCTTTCGCCATCAGCTCAATAAAACTCGGATGGACCAGCACCCCGGCAATGGCGATCGCCAGCGACATATTGGTTTTGAATTTTACCGCCGCGGAGGCGGCGACCATCAGCGGCAGGAAGAAGAACGCGCCGTCGCCGATAACGGTCAAAATGGTTAGCGTGGGCGAACCTTTAGGCAGAACGCCGCTCATCTCAAGGATCATCGCCAGCAGTTTGACCATCGATCCGCCGATGATGGCGGGGATCAGCGGCGACATGGTGCCGATCAGCGCGTCGAGGATCCCGGCGCCGATACGTTTTAACGTCAGCGGCGGTTTACCCTCAGGTTCCGCGGGGCGCATATCGTCCGGCAGGAGGTTGACCACTTCGCGAAACGCCTGCGATACCGTATTGCCGATAATGACCTGGCACTGGTTGTCGCTGCGCACCACGCCAAGCACGCCTTTCAGGCTTTTCAGCGCGGCGCTGTCCACCCGCGCGTTATCTTTGACCACAAACCGCAGACGGGTCATACAGTGGGTGACAGCCGCGATGTTATCCGCCCCGCCTGTTGCCGTCAGAATTTGCTTCGCCAGGGCTGCGTAATTTTTAGACATCGGATTTTATCCTGTTTAATCAATAGGGTACTGGCTAGTTATCGCACCTGAGGAGCGTGCGCTATCTGAGATACATAGGAAACCGGTTCCACAAAATCATGATGAGTTTCATTTGTTCTAACAAGATCTAAAAAAATCATTTTTCCGTTTTGTGATTTCGATCGCTATGTGAGGCGGGAAAGAATCTGCGTTGCGCGCGAGTCAAAGCTGTAAAACGGCGAGGCGTGCAGTACACTGCGGGCATCTTTTGCAACAGGAAGAACAACATGGCAACGATGCTGGAGGTGGCGAAACGCGCGGGCGTCTCGAAGGCGACCGTTTCCCGGGTGCTGTCGGGCAACGGCTATGTCAGCCAGGAAACGAAAGATCGCGTATTCCAGGCCGTGGCGGAAAGCGGCTACCGGCCGAATCTGCTGGCGCGTAACCTGGCCACCAGAAAGAGTCAGACGCTGGGGCTGGTGGTGACCAACACCCTTTATCACGGGGTCTATTTTAGCGAGTTGTTGTTTCACGTTGCGCGGATGACGGAAGACAAAGGACGCCAGCTGATTCTGGCCGACGGCAAGCACAGCGCCGAAGAAGAGCGCGCGGCGATCCAGCACCTGCTCGACCTGCGCTGCGATGCCATTATCATCTATCCGCGTTTTCTCAGCGTTGATGAAATGGACGAGATCGTGGAAAACCAGGCGCAGCCGATTATGGTGCTCAACCGCCGCCTGCGGCGCAATGCCAGCCACTGCGTCTGGTCCGATCAAAAAGCCTCGGCGTTTATGGCGGTCGAAAAGCTGATTACCCGCGGTCATCGCGATATTGCGTTTATCACCGGCTCGCTGGACTCGCCAACCGGGATTGAACGCCTTTCCGGCTATAAAGATGCGCTGACGAAACACGGGATTTCGCTGAATAATGAGCTGATTGTTGAGGGCCGGTGGACGCCGGAAACCGGCGCGGCCGGCGTAGAGACGCTGCGTCGGCGCGATGTCCGTTACAGTGCGCTGGTGGCGAGCAATGACGACATGGCGATTGGCGCGATGAAGCAGCTACATCAGCAGGGCGTGCGGATCCCGCAGCAGGTCTCGGTCATCGGCTTCGATGATATCGTGCTGGCACCGTATATGGTTCCGGCGCTCTCCAGCGTCAAAATACCGGTGACGGAGATGATCAAGGAGAGCATTAACCGACTGATCTTTATGCTCGACGGCGGCGATTTTAAATATCAGCAAACCTTCCCTGGCGAGTTGCTTGAACGTGACTCGATAGCCCCGGGACCGTTCGCCTGACGTCGTCACCTGTCATCGTCAGATGTGACGATGACAGAATCGGTTCTTCGTCTTTATATTATTCATTTCCTTTAATATCAGTGTGATAAAAACTGGAACGTATTATGCATACTCCGCCGCGTAACCTTCTTACTGCTGGAGAAATGGATGAACCGTTTCATTATCGCCGACGCAAGCAAATGCATCGGCTGCCGCACCTGTGAAGTGGCCTGCGTGGTCTCTCATCAGGAAAATCAGGACTGCGCCGCGCTGACGCCCAAATCCTTCTTACCGCGTATCCATGTGATCAAAGGCGTTAACGTCTCGACGGCGACCGCCTGTCGTCAGTGTGAAGACGCGCCGTGCGCCAACGTCTGTCCGAACGGCGCTATTAGCCGGGATAAAGGCTTTATCCACGTGATGCAGGAGCGCTGCATCGGCTGTAAAACCTGCGTGGTGGCCTGTCCCTACGGCGCTATGGAGGTGGTCGTGCGTCCGGTGATTCGTCATAGCGGTGCCGGGCTGAACGTGATGGCGGAAAAAGCGGAAGCCAATAAATGCGATCTTTGTCATCACCGCGAAGAGGGGCCCGCCTGTATAGGGGCCTGCCCGACGCATGCGCTGGTTTGCGTGGATCGCAATAAGCTCGAGCAGATGAATAGCGAAAAACGTCGTCGTACGGCGCTGGCCTGGTAAGGCTATGGCACGATGAACGGGGTGCAGATTCGCATTCGCGGTAAAGTGCAGGGGGTGGGCTTCCGCCCCTTTGTCTGGCAGCTGGCGCAGCAGTCAGCACGCTGCGGCGACGTATGTAACGACGGTGACGGGGTACTGGTGCGCCTGCTGGGCGATGAGGCGGCGTTTCTCGCCGCGCTGACCCGCCGCTGCCCGCCGCTGGCGCGCATCGACAGCGTGGAAACCCGGCCGTTTCACTGGTGTAGGCAGCCGCAGGATTTCGCCATCCGCGAAAGCGGCGGCGGCAGTATGCGTACCCAGATTGTGCCCGATGCGGCCACCTGTCCGGCGTGCCTGGCGGAGATGAACAATCCGCAGGAGCGCCGCTACCGCTATCCGTTTATTAACTGTACCCACTGTGGGCCGCGTTTCACCATTATTCGCGCGATGCCCTATGACCGTCCCTTTACCTCAATGGCCCCTTTTCCCCTCTGTCCGCGCTGCGAGGCCGAGTATCGCCACCCTGGCGACCGACGTTTTCATGCTCAGCCGGTGGCCTGCGCCGACTGCGGCCCGCGTCTGGAGTGGCGTACTGAAGCGCAATCGCTGACCGGAGAGGCGGCCTTGCAGGCGGCCATTCGCCAGTTGCAAGACGGACTGATTGTCGCCATCAAGGGGGTGGGTGGTTTTCACCTGGTGTGTGACGCCGGGAATCCGCGCGCGGTGGCGTTGCTGCGCGCGCGCAAACATCGTCCGGCAAAGCCGCTGGCGGTGATGCTGCCGACGGCAGACAGCCTGCCGGAAGCGGCGCAGGCGTTACTGACGTCACCCGCAGCGCCCATCGTATTGATCGAGAAATCACAGGTTGATGGCCTGTGTGACGACATTGCGCCCGCGCTGCATGAAGTGGGGGTGATGCTGCCATCTAATCCGTTGCAGCATCTGGTTTTGCAGGCGCTGGCACGACCTTTAGTGATGACCTCCGGCAACCTGAGCGGACGGCCGCCGGCGATCGCCAACGCCGATGCGCTGCGCGATTTGGCCGGGATTGCCGATGGCTTTCTGCTGCACAATCGCGACATCGTGCAGCGGATGGATGACTCGGTGGTGCGGCAAAGTGGTGAAATGCTACGTCGTTCGCGGGGCTATGTGCCCGACGCGATGCCGCTACCGCCGGGGTTTCGTGACGTGCCGCCGCTGCTGTGCCTCGGCGCCGATATGAAAAATACCTTTTGTCTGGCGCGTGGAGAGCAGGCGGTACTGAGCCAGCACTTCGGCGACCTCGGCGATGAGGGCGTAGAACAACAGTGGCATCAGGCGCGGCGTCTGATGCAAGAGGTTTATGGTTTCACCCCCAGCCTGGTGGTCAGCGATGCGCATCCGGGCTACCGCTCGACGCAGTGGGCGGCCTCGTTGGCGCTGCCGGTTGAGCGTGTCCTGCATCACCATGCCCATGCCGCCGCCTGCCTGGCGGAACACGGCTGGCCGCTGGACGGCGGCGAGGTGATAGCCGTGGTCCTTGACGGTATCGGTATGGGGGAAGACGGCGCGTTGTGGGGCGGCGAGTGCCTGCGGGTCAACTACCGGCAGTGCGAACGCCTCGGCGGACTACCGGCGGTGGCGCTCCCCGGCGGCGATCTGGCGGCTCGTCAGCCGTGGCGCAATCTGCTGGCCCACTGCCTGGCCTACGTCGACGACTGGCAACACGATGCGCAAACCGCGGCGCTGCGCCGGCACAACTGGCCGCTGCTGGCACGGGCTATTGCGCGGGGGATGAATGCGCCGAAGGCGTCGTCCTGCGGGCGATTGTTTGATGCGGTGGCCTGCGCGCTGGGCTGCGCGGCGGACAGCCTGAGCTATGAGGGGGAGTCGGCCTGTCGGCTGGAGGCGTTAGCCAGCGCCTGCGATGGCGTCACGCATCCTGTCCGCTTGCCGTGGCAGGCGGGCGAACTGGATCTGGCCACCTTCTGGCCGCAGTGGCTGGGATGGCGGGCGAACCGCGAACAAAAAGCCTGGGCCTTTCACGATGCGCTCGCCTGCGGAGTGGCTGCGATGGCGCGCGATTGTGCGACGTCGCGGGGGATAACTACGCTGGCATTCAGCGGCGGCGTGTTGCATAACCGGCTGCTGGTCTCACGATTGACCTTTTATCTGGCGGATTTTACTCTGCTGTTTCCGCAGCAGCTCCCTGCCGGCGATGGGGCCATCGCGTTTGGTCAGGCGGTCGTGGCCGCAGCCCGCTGGCAGGCTCACAGGGCATCATCATGATAGTGACAATTTTACGCCAGCAGCCGCGTGCCGCCGCGCTGGTGCTGGGACTGATTGTGGCAAATCTGCTGGCCTGGTGCTGGGCCTGGCAGGCGTTTGGCGATAGCGGCGCGCTGATGGCGGCGAGTCTGTTGGCCTGGGGGTATGGATTGCGCCATGCGGTCGATGCCGACCATATCGCGGCGATCGACAGCGTCACTCGCAAAATGATGCAGCAGGGGTGTCGACCCTTTGCCGTCGGAGCCTGGTTCTCATTGGGTCACTCGTCGATTGTGGTGCTGGCTTCGGCGGCGATTGCCGCGACCGCCACCGCTTTCGGTCGGCAGATGAGCTGGCTTCACGATACCGGCAGCGTGATTGGCACGGCGGTCTCGGCGCTGTTTTTATTACTGATGGCGTTTATCAATCTGGTGATTTTACGCAGCGTCTGGCGCAGTTTTCGCGCGTGGAAGAGAGGCGGCAAGGTGAGCGATGAGGTGGCGACCGGCGGCGGCATGATGAGCTGGCTGTTCGGTAAAACCTTTCGTCTGATTAGCCGTAGCTGGCAGATGTATCTGGTGGGCTTTCTGTTCGGCCTCGGATTTGATACCGCCACCGAGATCGGCGTGCTGGGGATTTCTGCCGCCAGCGCGTCAAGCGGCATGTCCATCTGGTCGATCATGGTCTTTCCGGCGCTGTTTGCCAGCGGGATGGCGTTGGTGGATACCCTCGATAATGTGCTGATGGTCGGCGCCTACGGCTGGGCATTTAGCAAGCCGCAGCGCAAGCTCTATTACAATATGACCATTACCGGCACGTCGGTGGTAGTGGCATTATTTATCGGTGGTCTGGAAGCGCTGGGGCTGCTGATGGACAAGTTTTCGCTTAGTGGCGGGCTATGGCGCTGGGTCGGCGCGCTGAACGATAATCTCGGCGACGCCGGTTTTGTGGTTATCGGGCTGTTTGTCGCCTGCTGGGCGCTGTCGGTGCTCAACTACCGCTGGCGCGGTTACGATAATCTGGCGTGCCAGGCTGGGGATTCCCCCGGCTCGCGCTGCGTTTAGCCGGGCTACCTGAGCCAGGCTGGCATGATGCCCGGCGGCGCTGCGCTTGCGCGGGCCTACGGGATGAAGGTCGAGCTGTAGGCCAGGTAAGCATCGCGCCACCCGGCAAAATACCGGCGCAGAAGCGTAGCCCGGGTAAGGCGCTTGCGCCGCAACCCGGGAATAACGTTCGTTTGGGCAGGTTAATACGGGAATAATGCCCGTCCGGGCAGGTTGATTCCCCCCGGCTTGCGCTGCGCTTAGCCGGACTACCTGAGCCAGGCTGGCATGATGCCCGGCGGCGCTGCGCTTGCGCGGGGCTACGGGGTGAAGGTCGAGCTGTAGGCCGGGTAAGCATCGCGCCACCCGGCAAAATACCGGCACAGAAGCGTAGCCCGGGTAAGGCGTTTACGCCGCAACCCGGGAATAACGTCTGTCCGGGCTGGTTGATTTCCCCGGCTTGCGCTGCGCTTAGCCGGGCTACCTGAGCCAGGCTGGCATGATGCCCGGCGGCGCTGCGCTTGCGCGGGCCTACGGAGCGAATGCCGACCGGTAGCCCGGGTAAGGCGCTTGCGCCGCAACCCGGGAATAATGCCCGCCCGGGCTGGTTGATTTCCCCGGCTTGCGCTGCGCTTAGCCGGGCTACCTTAGCCAGGCTGGCATGATGCCCGGCGGCGCTGCGCTTGCGTGGGTCTACGGGACGAATACCGACCGGTAGCCCGGGTAAGGCGCTTGCGCCGCGACCCGGGAATAATGTCCGTCCGGGCAGGTTAACTCACCAATTGTTTGAGCAGCGCAAAGGCCTCTTTCATTTTGTCTTCGCTGACGACAAAGGCGCGCAGTTGGTTAGCGGCATCCACCCCTTTCGCCACCAGCCCCTCTTTGGCGGCAAGCAGATTCCACGTCAGATCGTCTCGCTGCATCTCACCGGCCAGATGCAGCGGCAGATCCGGCGTTTTGACCTTTACCAGCATCGGCGGCAGGGTCAGTTCGCTCGCCTGCGCCAGCAGGTTTTTCGCAAGGCACATCGCGCTCAGTAAAATTGGCTGTAGAAACGGCAGGACGCTGCCATTGATTTCCGCGCAGTCGCCGAGGGCGTAAATGGCCGGATCGCTGGTCTGCAGCCGGCTGTTCACCACCACGCCACGACGAATCATCAACCCGGCATGGCGCGCCAGCGCCGTTTCCGGGCGCAGACCGGCGGCGGCCACGACCGCATCGACGGTGACGCTGCGCTGACGATCAAGGCTGATGCGTATGCCGGCGGCGGTTTGCTCCAGTCCTTCAAGCTGCGTTTTCAACATCAGGTGCACGCCCATATCGGTGAGCCGATGCTGCAGACGACTGCTGACTTCCGGCGGCATCAGCGCAGAGAGCACGCTGGCGGAGTTATCGACCACCGTCACCGCTTTCCCGGCGCGGCAGAAGTCCATCGCCAGCTCGCAGCCAATCAGGCCGCCGCCGACGATCAGCACGCGTTGCGCATCGTGGAGCTGACTCTGCGCGGCGCCGTATTCGCGCTGGCTGTTGAGGGTCTGCATCAGCTCGTGCCCCCGCACCGGCGGAATAAACGGCGCTGCGCCCGTCGCCAGCACCAGCTTGTCGTAGCGCCATTGACGATCCTCACTTTTCACCACTTTCGCTCCGGCGTCGATGCCACTGACCCAGGTGTGCGGAAACAGACGCAGATGGTACTGTTCGGCGAATTCGCCCGCCGTTTGCAGGGTCAGATCGTCGGCACGTTGGCCGCGGCTGACCACATGGCTGAGGTCCGGTTTGTTGTACTCATCCATGCTGTCGGCGGCGATCAGCGTCAGCGGAATGTGGGTATCCTGCTTGCGGATATTTTTCACCAGCTGACGGGCCGCAAAGCCCGAGCCGATGATGACGATGCCATCACTCATTTTGCCTCCGTCGCCAGTACGTCAAATACCTCTTTGCCGAGAGAGCATTCCGGGCACAGGAAGTTATCCGGGACCTCGCTCCACGGCGTCCCCGGCTGGACATCCTGGTTCGGTTCGCCTTTCGCCGGATCGTAAACCCACTGGCAGACGCTGCACTGCATCGACGGGCCGAGATCGGCTGCTGCTGCACAGGCGCAGTTTTCCTGTTCCACCGGGGTGGCTTCGGCGACCGGCAGCGGTGAGAGCGCCCACTGGCGGGCAATTTCGCGGCCGTGTTCGCGGCAAATTTCCAGCGCGTCGAGGTCCGGGCGCCATTTGGCCTTCAGGCTCAGCGACATTTCAAAGCCGGCATCCTGTAAGCGGGTGGACAGGCGATCGACCGCACCGCCGCTCCAGCCGTGAGAGCCGAAGGCGCTGGCGCGCTTGTTGCGAAAACGCAGGCCGGTCATCTCTTCAACCAGTCCGGCTATTTTCGGCATCATCACATTATTCATGGTCGAGGTGCCGACCAGCACCCCTTTTGAGCGGAAGACGTTGGTCAGGATTTCGTTTTTATCGCTGCGGGCGACGTTGAAGATTTTCACCGCCACGCGCGGGTCCATGTCGGTAATTCCCTGGGCTATCGCATCGGCCATCATGCGGGTATTGTTCGACATGGTGTCATAGAAGAGCGTGATGCGGTCTTCCTGGTAATCTGCGGCCCATTTCAGGTACAGCTCAACGATTTGCGTCGGGTTGTCGCGCCAGACCACGCCGTGGGAGGTGGCTATCATGTCGACCGGCAGGTTAAAGCCGAGGATTTCGGTGATTTTTGGCGTCACCAGGCGGCTGAACGGGGTCAGGATGTTGGCATAGTAGCGCTGACACTGCTCGAACAGCTCGCTCTGATCGACTTCGTCATTAAACAGGTGCTCGTCGCAGTAGTGCTGGCCGAAGGCGTCGTTGCTGAACAGCACCGCATCGCCGGTCATATAGGTCATCATGCTGTCCGGCCAGTGCAGCATCGGCGTTTCGACGAAGATCAGCTGCTTGCCGTTACCGATGTCGAGGCTGTCCCCGGTTTTCACCACCTTAAAGTTCCACTCCGGGTGATGGTGATGGCCGGTTATGGAGTCAATGGCGTTGGCGGTGCAGTAAATCGGCGTATCCGGGATACTGTTCATCAGCTCGGTCAGCGCGCCGGCATGGTCTTCTTCCGCATGGTTAATCACGATGCAGTCAATATCGGCAAGATCGATCTCGCTACGCAGGTTCTGCACGAACTCGCGGCTGAATTTATGATCGACGGTATCAATCAGGATATTTTTCTCTTCACGGATGAGATAGCTGTTGTAGCTACTGCCGCGCAGCGTTTTGTATTCAGTACCGTGAAAATCACGCACTTCCCAGTCACGTTGGCCAACCCAATGAATATTATTTTTAACCACAACAGACATAGCCACCTCAATTAATTCAGCGTGTTCAGATAAGATGAATTGCTTATATCAAGTTGCATGCCAACTTTTTAATTTATTGATTTTAAATGTTTTTATATTTTCTTCTTAAAGCGGTTGATGTCAAAATGACAATGGTTAAAATAGTCGTTATGACAATGATTAATGTCAAAATGACAATGGGGCTGCAATGAGCTTTTCCGTAGAGGTACTGGCGAAAATCGCCATTGATTTACAAAGCGATATTGGTCACGCCGACCGGTTCTCGCGTTTGATAGCCACCCTGCGGCAGGTGCTGGGATGTGATGCCTCGGCGCTGCTGCGCTACGATGCCCATCAGTTTGTGCCGCTGGCGATCGACGGACTGGCGCAGGATGTGCTGGGGCGACGCTTTGCATTGGCCGGGCACCCGCGGCTGGAGGCGATTGCCCGCGCGGGGGACGTCGTGCGCTTTCCGGCGGACAGCGATCTGCCCGACCCTTATGACGGGTTGATTCCCGGCCAGGAGAGCCTCAAGGTTCACGCCTGCGTAGGGCTGCCGCTGTTTGCCGGACAAACCCTGATAGGCGCTTTGACTCTCGACGGGATGGACGCCGACCGTTTCGATAGCTTCAGCGATGAGGAGCTACGGCTGATTGCGGCGCTGGTGTCAGGGGCGCTGAATAACGCGCTGCTCATTGCCCGCCTCGAAAATCAGAACGTGCTGCCGGAGGCGAGCGCGAGCTATACGCCTCCCGACCGCCAGGAGATTATCGGCCTGTCGGCGCCGATACAGCAGTTGAAAAAAGAGATCGATATCGTCGCCGCGTCGGATTTGAACGTGCTGATTAGCGGAGAAACCGGCACCGGCAAAGAGCTGGTGGCGAAAGCGGTCCATCAGGGATCGGCGCGGGCGGCCAATCCGCTGATCTATCTGAACTGTGCGGCGCTGCCGGAGAGCGTGGCGGAAAGCGAGCTGTTCGGGCATGTGAAAGGGGCGTTTACCGGGGCTATCAGCAACCGCAGCGGCAAGTTTGAAATGGCCGATAACGGGACCCTGTTTCTTGATGAAATCGGGGAGCTGTCGCTGGCGCTGCAGGCCAAGCTGCTGCGCGTATTGCAGTACGGCGATATTCAGCGCGTGGGCGACGATCGCAGCCTGCGGGTCGACGTGCGGGTACTGGCGGCCACCAACCGCGATCTGCGCCAGGAGGTGATCGCCGGCCGTTTTCGCGCCGATCTCTATCACCGCCTGAGCGTGTTTCCGCTCTCGGTGCCGGCGTTGCGCGATCGTGACGATGATGTGGTGCTGCTGGCGGGGTATTTCTGCGAGCAGTGTCGCCTGCGGATGGGGCTGGCGCAGGTGGTGCTGAGCGATGCCACGCGGGCAAGGCTGCGCAACTGGCCGTGGCCTGGCAACGTGCGTGAGCTGGAACATGCGATTCATCGCGCGGTGGTGCTGGCGCGGGCGACGCAGGCTGGCGACGAGGTGCGGCTCTCCCCGGCGCATTTTCAATTTGCCGTCGACGCGCCCGGGCTGCCCGCCGCGACACCGTCGGCGCCGATGCAGGCTATCAATCTGCGCGCGGCGACCGAGGCCTTCCAGCGCGAGGCGATTTCCCGCGCGTTAGCGGATAACCATCGCAACTGGGCTGCCGCCGCCCGCGCGCTGGAGCTTGATGTCGCCAACCTGCACCGGCTGGCGAAGCGTCTGGGGCTTAAAGAATCCCGGCCTGATAGAAGTTCTGCAGGTTAATCGCCCCAACCAGAAGGCCGTTTTCGTCGACCACCGGGGCGGCGCTGATTTTGTGCTTCATCAGCCGCTCTTTGGCTTCGACCGCGCGGCTTTCTGCCTGCAGGGTGACGCCATTGCGGGTCATCGCCCGGGCAACGGCATCGTCGAGCGTTCCGCCGCCGACCAGCCAGCGGCGCAGGTCGCCATCGGTGAAGACGCCCTGTACGCGGTTTTGCGTATCGCAGACTGCGACCAGACCGAGCCCGGTCCGACTCAACTCCAGCATCGCGTCCATCACGCGGGTATCCAGATCGACGCGCGGGACATCGTCGTCGCGGCGCATCAGATGATGAACCTTGTTCAGCAGCCGCGCGCCGAGGGCGCCGGCGGGGTGTGAACGGGCGAAATCTTCTTCATTGAAACCGCGGGCCTGCATCACCGCCATCGCCAGCGCGTCGCCGAGCATCAGAGTGTTGACGGTGCTGGAGGTGGGGGCCAGATGCATCGGGCAGGCTTCGCGTTCGACGGCGATATCCAGTACCGCTTTTGCCGCCAGCGCCAGCGGGGATTGCGATTTTCCGGTCATCGCCAGCAGCGGGATCCCTTTCTCTTCCAGACGCGGGACGATGAGATCCAGCTCTTTGGCGCTGCCGGAGTAGGAGATAAACAGCATCACGTCGCGGCCATCCAGCATCCCGAGGTCGCCGTGCAGGGCCTCCGCCGGATGGACAAAAAAGGCCGGGGTGCCGGTACTGGCGAAAGTGGCCGCCAGCTTTTTGCCAATATGGCCTGACTTACCGATACCGGAGACCACCAGTTTCCCTTCGCAGTGGATGATGGTTTCCGCCGCGCGGATGAAGTCGTCGCCCAGGCGTTCAGGCAGACGGCTGGCCTCCTGTAGCTCCAGCATCAGAGTCTGGCGTCCGGCTTCTAACAGAAAGTTACTCATGTTCTTCTCCAGTGATAATCACTTCGATGCCTTGCTCTTCCAGCGCCCGCTGGAATGTCGGGTCAATACCGGCATCGGTAATCAGCTTGTCCACCCGCTCAAGGCCGCAGACGATATTCGGGCTCTTACGGCCAAATTTTGATGAGTCAGCCATCAGGATCACTTCTCTGGCGGCATTGCACATCGCTTTACTGACGGTATAGACCTCGTTGAAGGTGGTCACGCCGGCGTTCAGGTCGATGCCATCGCTGCCCATAAACAGTTTGTCGAAGCTGAACTGCTCGAAGGCGTTTTCCGCCAGCTGTCCGTGGAAGGAGGCAGATTTTTTACGGAAGGTGCCGCCGGGCATCAGGATCGTTTGTTCATTATCCAGTTCGGACAGCGCGTTGACGATATGCAGGCTGTTGGTCATGACCGTGATGTTATTGAAGCGGCTGAGCAGCGGCACTATTTGCAGCACCGTACTGCCGGCATCGAGGATGATCGAATCGCCGTCGTGGATGTAGCGCACCGCGGTTTCGGCGATCAGCGCTTTTTTATGGGTGTTAATCAGCGTCTTATGATCGATAGGCGGGTCGGACTCATCTTTGTTGAGGACCACGCCGCCGTAGGTACGAATAACGGTACCGGCATTTTCGAGGATCACCAGATCCTTGCGGATGGTGGTGCCGGTGGTGTCGAAGTGTTGCGCCAGCTCTTCAACCGAGCATTTACCCTGCGCTTGCAGGTGCTCAACAATAGCTGCCTGGCGCTGACGTGGTTTCATAACGGTAGTATCCTATCCTGCGTTAAGTTTCGAAATGATAATTTCGCAAGATATTTACTTTTACAACGAAATTATACATGTTTCGGTTTAAGCGCTAATGATAGTGCATTCTGGCAGAGCGGATCCTGGGGAAAGATCATATCTGGCTGCAATTGCTCACGATATTGCCCGTTTATCGCGGGGATTTTTTGCGGGCGGGCGAAGACGGTCACTCCTCGCATCAGCAGCGTATCGCTGACGCGATCGTGGTCGTCAAAGGCGATGGCGACGATCGCGCGCGGTTTGAAGCGGCCCGCAGAGCGCCCGACGCCGACCCGTCCTTGCAGGCAAAGTCGGTCAAAGGCGCGGTTAAACTGGCGAATCTGCCAGCCGCCAAGCCCCAGCTGCGCCAGCCAGGCGATGGCGGCGACGGTGATTAATGCGGTAACCATAACAGTCTCCTTCCTTAAGCGATGTTGTCGGGAAGTACCCGGGTCGCGGCGCGAGCGCCTTACCCGGGCTACCCGTCGGCAAGCCGCGCGGACCTGTTGTTTGTAGCCCGGTCAGCGCAGCGCCACCGGGGAACGCACCTTTACCAGCGGGCTATTTCCCGGAGGCGGTACTACGCACCTGTCCGGGTGACCCGTCGGCAAGCCGTGCGGGCCTGTTGTTTGTAGCCCGGTCAGCGCAGCGCCACCGGGAGAACACGACATCCCGGCCCGATGGCGCTGGGTTTAAAACATCACCTGACCGCCGGTGATGTTAATCGACTGCCCGGTGCAGTAGGAGGCCTGTGGGCTGGCATAAAACATCAGGACGTTCAGGACATCCTGATAGTCGCAGCCGCGCTTCAGCGGCACCTTGTCGATGTAATACTGTTCGACTTCGTCCTCGGCAATGCCCAGTTTGCTGGCATATTGCGGCAGCAGTGACTGGAACATCGGCGATTTCAACAGGTTGCCCAGCATCAATGCATGAACGGTAATGCCGTATTCCGCCAGATCCAACGCCAGCGACTGGGTCAACCCGACGCCGCCAAACTTCGCCGCGCTATAGCCGGAATTGTGCTTGCTGCCGACTTTGCCGGATTTAGAGTTGATCTGAATAATGCGCCCCTTGATGCCATCGCGAATCATCAGCCGTGAAAATTCGCGAGCGCAGAGGAAGTAGCCCACCAGATTCACCTGCAGCGAGCGGTCAAAATCGCCGAGCGCGAAATCGCTGATAAAGGCCGCTTTGGCGATCCCGGCGCTGTACACCAACAGATCCACCCGGGCGAAAATTTCGTCCACGCCGCGGGCGAGGGCCATCACGCTGGCTTCGCTGGTGGCATCGGCGCCAAAGCCGTACGCCATTCCTTCGCCATACTCGTCGTTGATAGCCTGCGCGACGCGCGTGGCTTTATCGCTTTGGATATCCACAACCGCAACCCGATACCCCTGAGCGGCAAGGCCCCGGCTCAGAAACTCGCCTAAGGTTTGTCCACCGCCGATGACAACTGCAACCTGATTCATAGTCTTCTCCTGACAACTCATGCAACAAATTTCAATATACAGCCGGGGGCGATTGCCTCCGGCACGGGGCCAGCCACGTGGACCGTCCCCGGAAACTCCGCTTCGCGATGACCATCAAAGCGCAGCGTGATATGGCCCAGCTCGCGCAGATTCTGTTCGGCGACATCGCCGACGGCGGTGACCGGATAGCGTTGTTCGCCAAGCTGGAGTTCCGCGCCCGGCGACAGCGCGCCGGAAAATTCGCCGTGGTTATGAATAAAGCAATACTCTTCAATGTCTGCCGGTGCGCCTTCGCGAAAGGTAATCAACATCTGTTCTTCAAGCGCCATCGTCGCGCTGGCGCCGATGCGCGTAATCGTGGTCTGGTAAATCACGGCCATCTTCAGGAACCTCTTATTGGTAAATAAATCCGGACACAAACCAGGCTATAAGCACCGTTGGCGCGCCGGTCAGAAAACGTCCCACCAGTACCGAAGGAACCCCGACGCGTACCGTGTCCTGACGGGCTTCGGCAAGCGACAGCCCAACCGGAATAAAATCGCAGGCGGCCTGGGCGTTAATGGCGAACAGCGCCGGGAGTGCAAGGTGCGGGGGAATATTGCCGAGGCCAATCTGCACGCCGATCAGCACGCCAATGACCTGAGCGATAACCGCGCCAGGGCCGAGGAACGGCGACAGCAGCGGGAAGGAGCAGATCAGCGCCAGCGTGACCAGGCCCAGAGGATGACTGGCGAGCGGGGCCAGACCGTGGGCAATCCAGTCGCCGATGCCGGAGGCCATGATGATGCCGATCAATGCCGAGACGAAAGCCATAAACGGCAGGATCGTTTTCAGCACCGTGTCGATGGTGTCGCGTCCGGACTGGAACAGCACCGCCACCACCGAGCCCATTCCCATGCCGACCTTCGCCAGCAGGCCATCGCTCTGCTCGGTAATTTTTTTGCTGGTATCGTAATCCCGCGGGGCTGGCTGGCCCGGCTTCGTTTCTGGCGCGGCTGCGCCATCGCGGGTCAACAGGCGAATGTTCTCCTCTTTTACCCCGGAGACGTAAATATCTTCGACGATATATTGCGCCAGCGGGCCGGATTTGCCGGTGGCGTGGATATTGACGGTCGGGATACGACGCTTCGGATAAAGGCCGCAGCGTAAGGTGCCGCCGCAGTCGATAATGGCGACGCCGATCTCCTCTTCCGGCGGCTCGCCTTCTTTGAACCCGTCGACGGCCTGCCAGCCGGTCAGACTGGCTATCTTGTCGACGATTGCCGGACGGGTGCCGGCGGTAATGTAGACGATCTTTTTACCGGCAACGGCATCCAGTTCCAGGGGGCCGCCCCAGCCGCTGGCGCCTTTTTCAATACGAATACGGGTCATGAGGTTGCTCCGGAAAGATGAACTTTTTGCTCAAGCTGAATGCCCATTTTTTTCTCAAAAATCGAGGTGGTCAGATCGGTGACCCAACCGCGGAAGAAGTTGGTGACCAGACCCACCAGCAGATAGCTCACCGCCAGCGGACCTAACGGCAGGCCAAGCGTGGTCAGGCCGCTGGCAATCCCGAGATAGACAAACAGCTCGCCAGGGTTGATATGGGGAAACAGGCCATTCATGGAGTGACAGCTGTAAGAGGCTGCCGCGTAGTAGCTGGGCTTGTACTTCTCGGGCATAAAGCGCCCGAGGCTCAGGGTCATCGGGTTACAGAACACAAAGGTGCCGATGCAGGGCAGCAGCAGATAGCGCGAGACAGGATTACCGGCGCAGCGTTGCGCCAGCTTTTCGATCCGCTGCTGACCGATAAAGTTGATCAGCGCGTTCATGATAACCAGCAGACTGATCAGAAGCGGCAGGATCCCGGTAACCATACCGGTAAACACCTCGCCCCCCTTCTGAAACAGGCCGATAAACCATTCGGCGCCGTGGGTAATGACTTCAATCATGGTTCTCTCCTTCAGATTCAGAGTGTTATTTTTCTTGCTAACTGGCAGCTTATTTTAATCACTTTGAAAGATTTAAAAGTGTTAAATTGATCGCAAAATGAAAGGTAAATATTTTATTTTGAAAGTTTGTGCGCAAGGAGGGCGATATTTGCCGACGCAAAGGGGGGATAAACGGGCGGATAATGAACCGGAAAGGGGGGGGCTGTCGGGACTATTTTGTCCGCCAGTACATTGCCGCTTCCTTGTTGATGGCCGCATGCTTTACCATAATTATCCTTTGCCAAATTTGTTAAACGGATGTCCCATGTTGAAGCGTCGCTATCTGGCTTTACTTCCCCTGTGTGTTCTCCTCGCTGCCTGCAGCAGCAAACCTAAAATCAGCGCAGAAACCCAGACGGCGGGAGGCGGCGGTTTTTTGCTGGAGCCGCAGCATAATGTGGTGGAGATGGGGGGCGATTTCGCCAACAACCCGGCGGCGGAGCAGTTCATCGATAAAATGGTGAGCAAGCATGGCTTCGACAGACAGCAGCTGCATGAGATCCTCTCGCAGGCCAAACGCCTGGATTACGTTCTGCGCCTGATGGACCGTCAGGCACCGAGCGGACTACCGCCGTCAGGGCCTAACGGCGCCTGGCTGCGTTACAAAAAACAGTTTATTACCCCGGATAACGTGCAGAACGGCGTCGTATTCTGGAACCAGTATCAGGATGCGCTGAACCGCGCCTGGCAGGTGTACGGCGTGCCGCCGGAAATTATCGTCGGCATTATTGGCGTAGAGACCCGCTGGGGGCGCGTGATGGGTAAAACCCGCATCCTCGACGCCCTGGCGACGCTGTCGTTTAGCTACCCGCGCCGTGCCGACTATTTCTCCGGCGAGCTGGAAACCTTCCTGCTGATGGCGCGCAGCGAGCAAGATGACCCGTTAAACCTGAAAGGATCTTTCGCCGGAGCAATGGGTTACGGTCAGTTTATGCCGTCTTCTTATAAACAGTATGCGGTGGACTTCAACGGCGACGGGCACATTAACCTGTGGGATCCGGTGGACGCTATCGGCAGCGTGGCGAACTATTTCAAACAGCACGGCTGGGTGAGTGGCGATCCGGTTGCGGTGCAGGCGCTGGGTCAGGCGCCGGGTCTGGAGAATGGTTTCAAAACCCACTACAGCATTGCGCAGCTTACGGCTGCAGGTTTGACGCCGATGCAAGCGCTGGGCAACCATCAGCAGGCCAGCCTGCTGCGCCTGGATATCGGTACCGGTTATCAGTACTGGTATGGTCTGCCGAACTTCTACACCATCACCCGCTATAACCACAGTACCCACTACGCGATGGCCGTCTGGCAGCTGGGTCTGGCCGTGGCTCAGGCCCGCGGACAGTAATCCTTCCCCGATACTCCCCTCTCGATGAGGGGAGTTCTGTTACATTTTGCAGCATTTCCCGCCGTTGACGCGGATTTACATTTTTCCGTCGATCTAATATTGTTACGTTATAACATATTGATCGGGTAAAGCTGTGACTTCTCTTTTTATGACATCCGCCGCGGTACGCGCAGGAATCGCCTGCGTACTTCTGGCGCTACTGTGGCTGGCGACCTGGTGGGCGGTAACCCTGCCATGATTGAACTGGATCACCTGGTAGCAGGTTACGAAGAGCTGGCAATTACGCCAGCCCTGAGCGGCGTTATTGCGGCAGGCAGCATGACGGCCATTGTCGGCCTGAACGGCTGCGGTAAATCAACGCTGTTGAAAACGCTGGCCGGTTTTATTCCTCCGGTCAGCGGCAGACTGCGCTGGACGGTCTCGCGTCCGGTGATTGGCTGGCTGGCGCAGCGCCATGCTCTCGAATCGCAGTTTCCGCTGACGGTACAGGACGTGGTGAGTCAGGGGGCCTGGCCGCATGTCTCTTTGCTGAGCGGGATCCGCGGCGAGTTCCGGCGGCGGGTCGGTGCCGCACTGGAGCGCGTGGGGCTGGCATCGATGGCGAAAACGCCGATTGAGGCGCTCTCCGGCGGGCAGTTCCAGCGCATGCTGTTTGCCAGAGTCATCGTGCAACAGGCGCCGCTGGTGATGCTGGATGAACCCTTTACCGGGATTGATGAAGCGACCAGCCGCGAGCTGATGGGGCTGATCCTTGAGATGCATCAGCACGGGCAGACGATACTGGCGGTGCTGCATGATAACCAGCGCGTCGCTGAATATTTCCCGGAAACGCTGTTGCTGGAACCGCAGCGCGCCCGCTGGGGGAATACGGATGATGTACTGCCCGCCTTCGGCTCTGCGAGGCTGGCATGATCTGGCACACCTTTTTCCAGCCCTTTATTGAATTCGGCTTTATGCGCCGCGCGCTGCTGGTGTGCCTCGCGCTCTCTCTGAGCACCACCATGCTTGGCGTCTTCTTACTGCTGCGACGAATGAGTCTGATGGGCGATGCGCTGTCGCACGCCATTTTACCCGGCGTGGCGGTGGGCTACCTGGTGAGCGGTATGTCGCTACTGGCCATGACTATCGGCGGTTTTATCGCCGGAATTGTCGTGGCGCTGGTGGCGGGCTGGGTCAGCCGACGCACGCCGCTGAAAGAGGATGCCAGCTTTGCCGGGTTTTACCTCGGGTCGCTGGCGCTGGGAGTGACGCTGGTGTCGCTGCGCGGCTCCAGCGTTGATCTGCTGCATCTACTGTTTGGCTCGATTCTGGCGGTGGATAACGACGCTGCGCTGTTTGTCAGCGGGGTAGCCAGCCTGACGCTGCTCTGCATCGCGCTGCTTTATCGTGGGCTGGTCAGCGAAGCCTTTGATAGCGCCTGGCTACAGGTGAACCACCCGCGGCTCCCGGCGCTGCTGCACGGGCTGTTCCTGGCGCTGCTGGTGCTCAATCTGGTTGCCGGATTCCAGGTGCTGGGGACGTTGATGGCGGTTGGCGTGATGATGCTGCCGGCGGTGGCGGCGTGCTGCTGGGCGCGAACCTTGCCCGGTACCTTGCTGCTGGCGGCGCTGATGGGCGGCTTTTGTGCCTGGATGGGTTTAAGCCTGTCGTGGACGGCAAATTTACCGGCCGGGCCGTCCATCGTGCTGACCGCCAGCGGGATCTTTTTTATTTCGGTGTTTTTTGGCACGCGCAGCCGACTAGTCGTCAGCTGGCGTAAATTAATGGGGTAAGGAAATATGATGAAACGTACCGCAGTCATTCTGGCGCTGGCGTTAGGCCTCGCAACGCAGGGGGCGATGGCGAAAACGCTTAACGTGGTCAGTAGTTTTTCCGTGCTGGGCGATATGGTCCAGCAGGTGGGGGGCGAACATGTCCATGTTGATACGCTGGTGGGACCGGACGGCGATCCGCATACCTTTGAACCTTCGCCGCAGGATAGCGCCTTGCTGAGCAAAGCCGATGTGGTGGTGGTTAACGGTCTGGGACTGGAAGGCTGGGTCGACAGATTAATCAAAGCTTCGGGTTTTAAAGGTGAGCTGGTGGTGGCGTCTGTCGGGGTAAAAACCCACACCCTCAATGAGGATGGCAAAACGGTTACCGACCCTCATGCGTGGAACAGCGCCGCTAACGGCGCGCTTTACGCGCAAAATATCCTCAACGGCCTGATCAAAGCCGATCCGCAGGATAAAGCTGCGCTGGAGGCATCCGGGAAACGCTACATCGGTCAACTGACGGAGATCGACGGTTGGGCAAAAAATCAGTTCACGGCAATTCCGCAGGCCAAACGCAAAGTGCTCACCAGCCATGATGCGTTTGGCTACTTTGGTCGTGCCTATGGCGTGACCTTCCTGGCCCCACAGGGGCTGTCGTCAGAAAGCGAAGCCAGCGCGGCGCAGGTGGCGGCGCTGATTCAACAAATTAAGGCCGACGGCGTCCATACCTGGTTTATGGAAAACCAGCTCGATCCGCGTCTGGTGAAACAAATTGCGGCCGCTACGGGGGCGCAGCCGGGTGGGGAACTTTATCCGGAAGCGCTTTCGAAACCGGGCGGCGTGGCGGATAGCTACGTGAAGATGTTGCGCCATAACGTCGAACTGATCGCCGCCAGCATGAAGTAAAACACGTCCTGATGGTCCCGGCGTCGTCGGGGCCGCTCATTTTCGGAACCTCCCTCGTAAATTCGTGACCTCATCCCCATATCGGTGCTGAAAGTGCTATCTTTGATGGCCTCTTTATCTGGCTTAAACGGGGCGATAATGACAGATTCTGAATTAAAGCAACTGAGCGAGCAGGTTGGGCTGGCATTAAAAGCTCGCGCTGCGACGGTGACCACGGCAGAGTCCTGTACCGGCGGCTGGGTCGCGAAAGTGCTCACCGACATCGCCGGCAGTTCCGCGTGGTTTGAACGCGGGTTCGTGACCTACAGTAACGAAGCCAAATCGCAGATGATCGGCGTCAGCGAGACCACGCTCCTCGGCCACGGCGCGGTGAGCGAGCCGGTGGTGGTCGAGATGGCCGTTGGCGCCCTGCGCGCGGCGCGCGCCACCTATGCTATTTCGGTGAGCGGCATCGCCGGGCCGGATGGCGGCAGTGCGGAAAAACCGGTCGGCACGGTGTGGTTTGGCGTGGCCTGTGCGAACGGGCAGGGCGTGACCCGGCGTGAATGTTTTGCCGGAGACCGGGAGGCGGTGCGTCGTCAGGCAACGGCTTACGCGCTTAATCTCCTCTGGCAACAATTTCTACAAAATACTTGATACTGTATGACTATACAGTATAATTGCCTCAACAGAACAGCATTCACCACCCGGTTTCACCCGGCATGACAGGAGTAAAAATGGCTATCGACGAAAACAAACAGAAAGCGTTGGCGGCAGCACTGGGCCAGATTGAAAAACAGTTCGGCAAAGGCTCCATCATGCGCCTGGGTGAAGACCGTTCCATGGATGTGGAAACTATCTCCACCGGTTCGCTTTCACTGGATATCGCCCTGGGCGCCGGCGGTTTGCCGATGGGCCGTATCGTCGAAATCTACGGGCCTGAATCGTCCGGTAAAACGACACTGACCCTGCAGGTGATCGCCGCCGCGCAGCGTGAAGGTAAAACCTGTGCCTTTATCGATGCGGAACACGCGCTGGATCCGGTTTATGCGCGTAAGCTGGGCGTCGATATCGACAACCTGCTGTGCTCTCAGCCGGATACCGGCGAACAGGCGCTGGAAATCTGTGACGCGCTGGCGCGCTCTGGCGCCGTAGATGTTATCGTTGTCGACTCCGTAGCGGCGCTGACGCCGAAGGCGGAAATCGAAGGCGAAATCGGCGACTCTCACATGGGCCTCGCGGCACGTATGATGAGCCAGGCGATGCGTAAGCTGGCCGGTAACCTGAAGCAGTCCAATACGCTGCTGATCTTCATCAACCAGATTCGTATGAAAATTGGCGTGATGTTCGGCAACCCGGAAACCACCACCGGTGGTAACGCGCTGAAATTCTACGCCTCTGTGCGTCTGGATATCCGTCGTATCGGTGCGGTGAAAGACGGCGACAACGTTGTCGGCAGCGAAACCCGCGTTAAAGTCGTGAAAAACAAAATCGCTGCGCCGTTCAAACAGGCTGAATTCCAGATTCTTTACGGCGAAGGTATCAACTTCTTCGGCGAGCTGGTTGACCTGGGCGTGAAAGAGAAGCTGATTGAGAAAGCGGGCGCATGGTACAGCTACAACGGCGATAAGATTGGCCAGGGTAAAGCCAATGCTATCTCCTGGCTGAAAGATAACCCGGCTGCGGCAAAAGAGATTGAGAAAAAAGTGCGTGAGCTGCTGCTGAATAATCAGGATTCCACTCCTGATTTCGCGGTTGACGGTAACGGCGAGGGTGCGGAAGAAACCCACGAAGATTTCTGATAATCTCATGAAAAGATAACGAAGGGCTGCGCATGCGGCCCTTTTGCTTTTTTGATTGTCGAGGTGCCCGTGACTGAATCTTCATCCCGCCGTTCCGGCTATGCCCGTCTGCTGGACCGCGCAATCCGTATCCTGGTGATGCGCGACCATAGCGAACAGGAGCTGCGGCGTAAACTCGCTGCCCCGGTGCCGGGAAAAAATGGCCCGGAGACGCTGGACGTCACGCCGGAAGAGGTAGACACCGTTATCGCCTGGTGCATTGAGAACCGCTACCTTGACGACGGCCGCTTTGTTCGCCAGTTTATTGCCAGCCGTAGCCGCAAAGGATATGGCCCGGCGCGTATCCGCCAGGAACTCAATCAGAAAGGTATCCCCCGCGACCTCAGCGAAAGCGCGATGCGCGAGTGCGATATTGACTGGGCCGCGCTGGCGAAAGAGCAGGCGCAGCGTAAATATGGCGAACCGCTCCCGACGGTATTTGCCGATAAAGTCAAAATCCAGCGGTTTTTGCTGTATCGTGGCTACCTGATGGAAGATATTCAGGAAATCTGGCGAAATTTTGCAGATTGACCCATCGGGTATTTTACTTCCCAGTAAAGAAAACTTATCTTATTCCCACTTTATTCCGTCCGGTCGCTGGCTGTTAACAGGCAATCAGCGCCCACGACGATTATTCCTTATACACAAAATCATTCGCGCTGCGTCAAGGCCGCAGGAGAGTGAGTGACCTGGAGCGTACAAAGGTACGTGGCCGGGGCGAACGAGCGCAGCCCGCGCAGAGGCAGCGTGAAAGGTGAAGTGTATAGCTTGATTTCAGGATAATTATGAGCAAGAGCACTGCTGAGATCCGTCAGGCGTTTCTCGATTTTTTCCATAGTAAGGGACACCAGGTCGTTGCGAGCAGCTCCCTGGTGCCGCACAACGACCCGACCCTACTGTTTACCAACGCCGGGATGAACCAGTTTAAGGATGTTTTCCTGGGTCTCGACAAACGCCACTATTCGCGCGCGACGACCGCACAGCGTTGCGTTCGTGCGGGTGGTAAACACAACGATCTGGAAAACGTCGGTTACACCGCGCGTCACCACACCTTCTTTGAAATGCTGGGTAACTTCAGCTTCGGCGATTACTTCAAGCAGGATGCCATCAAATACGCATGGGAACTGCTGACCGGGGAAAACTGGTTCGCGCTGCCGAAAGACAAACTGTGGGTTACCGTCTACGAAACCGATGACGAAGCCTTCGATATCTGGGCGAATGAAGTCGGCATTCCACGTGAGCGTATTATCCGTATTGGCGATAATAAAGGCGCGGCGTTCGCTTCTGATAACTTCTGGCAGATGGGCGATACCGGTCCGTGCGGCCCGTGCACCGAAATCTTCTTCGACCACGGCGACCACATCTGGGGCGGCCCTCCGGGTAGCCCGGAAGAAGATGGCGATCGCTACATTGAGATCTGGAACATCGTCTTCATGCAGTTTAACCGTCAGGCCGACGGTACCATGGAGCCGCTGCCGAAGCCGTCCGTCGACACCGGTATGGGTCTGGAGCGTATTGCTGCCGTTCTGCAACACGTCAACTCCAACTATGATATCGACCTGTTCCGCACTCTGATTGAGAACGTCGCGAAAGTCACCGGCGCAACCGACCTGACGAACAAATCGCTGCGCGTTATCGCTGACCATATTCGTTCCTGCGCATTCCTGATTGCCGATGGCGTCATCCCGTCGAATGAAAACCGTGGCTACGTGCTGCGTCGTATTATTCGCCGTGCCGTGCGTCATGGCAACATGCTGGGCGCGAAAGAGACCTTCTTCTGGAAACTGGTTGCTCCGTTGATTGACGTGATGGGCGCCGCCGGTGAAGAGCTGAAGCAGCAGCAGGCTCAGGTTGAGCATGTGCTGAAAACCGAAGAAGAGCAGTTCGCGCGTACGCTGGAGCGCGGTCTGGCGCTGCTGGATGAAGAGCTGAGCAAGCTGAAGGGCGACACGCTGGATGGCGAAACCGCTTTCCGTCTGTACGATACCTATGGTTTCCCGGTTGACCTGACCGCTGACGTTTGCCGTGAGCGCGATATTAAGGTCGACGAAGCGGGCTTTGAAGCTGCAATGGAAGAGCAGCGCCGTCGTGCGCGTGAGTCCAGCGGCTTTGGCGCAGACTACAATGCGATGATTCGCATTGACAGCGCTTCTGAATTTAAAGGCTATGACCATCTGGAACTGAACGCGAAAGTGACCGCGCTGTTTATCGACGGCAAAGCCGTTGATACCGTGGCCGCAGGCCAGGAAGCGGTGGTTATTCTGGATCAAACGCCATTCTATGCGGAATCCGGCGGCCAGGTGGGCGATAAAGGCGAGCTGAAAGGCGCTGGCTTCTCCTTCGCGGTTAACGATACGCAGAAGTACGGCCAGGCCATTGGTCATATCGGTAAACTGACCCACGGTGCGCTGAATGTGGGCGATGCGCTGGAGGCTGATGTCGATCGGGCTCGCCGTCAGCGTATTCGTCTGAACCACTCGGCGACTCACCTGATGCATGCGGCATTACGTCAGGTTCTGGGGACGCATGTGGCGCAGAAAGGCTCGCTGGTGAATGACAAAGCGCTGCGTTTTGACTTCTCTCACTTCGAAGCCATGAAGCCGGAAGAGATTCGCGCGGTGGAAGATCTGGTCAACGCTCAGATCCGCCGTAACCTGCCGGTTGAAACCAATATCATGGATTTGGATGCGGCAAGAGAGAAGGGCGCTATGGCGCTGTTCGGCGAGAAATATGACGATCGCGTTCGCGTACTGAGCATGGGCGATTTCTCCACCGAGTTGTGCGGCGGTACTCACGCCTCACGTACCGGTGATATTGGCCTGTTCCGTATTACCTCTGAATCCGGTACCGCTGCGGGCGTTCGCCGTATTGAGGCGGTGACTGGCGAAGGCGCCATTGCGTATCTGCATGCGCAGAGCGATCTGCTGGGCGATATTGCACAACTGCTGAAGGGCGATAGCCATAACCTTGGCGATAAAGTGCGTGCCGCGCTGGAACGTACCCGGGTGCTGGAAAAAGAGCTGCAGCAGCTGAAAGAGCAGGCGGCAGCGCAGGAGAGCGCAAACCTCTCCAGCAAAGCGGAAGAGATTAACGGCGTCAAATTGCTGGTCAGCGAGCTGGCCGGCGTTGAACCGAAAATGCTGCGTACCATGGTTGATGACCTGAAAAACCAACTGGGTTCTACGGTCGTTGTGTTAGCTACGGTGGCGGATGGTAAGGTTTCTCTGATTGCCGGTGTGTCTAAGGATGTGACAGATCGCGTGAAAGCAGGGGAGCTGGTTGGAATGGTCGCCCAGCAGGTGGGTGGCAAAGGGGGCGGTCGTCCGGATATGGCTCAGGCCGGCGGTACCGATGCGTCAGCTCTCCCTGCAGCGTTAGCCAGTGTGAAAGGCTGGGTCAGCGCAAAACTGTAATAACTATAAATGCATAGCTACCGCTATCCCCGGATAACGGTAGCTTGCGAGAGAAGCACTGATAACGATAAAGTCGGGTTGAAGTTGTGTATATCGGCTAAACTTAGGTTTAACAGAATGTGATGCCGTGACTGCTTACACCGCAAGGTGTTTGTCATCGCTTACTTTTTGGCGTTATATGATGGATAATGCCGGGATACGAGAGACCCGACTCTTTTAATCTTTCAAGGAGCAAAGAATGCTGATTCTGACTCGTCGAGTTGGTGAGACCCTCATGATTGGAGATGAGGTCACTGTGACAGTTTTAGGGGTTAAGGGTAACCAGGTACGTATTGGCGTGAATGCCCCTAAAGAAGTCTCCGTGCATCGTGAAGAGATCTACCAGCGTATCCAGGCTGAAAAATCCCAGCAGTCCAGTTACTAATGTTTTCGCGCCTCGCGATTCCGTGAGGCGCATCCCCCGTTCCCGTCCTTTTTTCTGGCTTTTCTTCTTCTGTTACCTCGTTTTTCTGTTTATCGCTCATTGTGCGCAACATTTATCTTTTGCCTGCCGCTGGCCGAAATCCCTGAATTCCTGTTGATAAAACACTCTTTTTGCCGTTTTTGCAGGCTAATTGCGCGGTAAGTGTGCAAACGGAAAAAGGTCTCGAAAAATTGTTTGACTTATAAGTACCAGAAAGTAATATGTGCGCCATCGCAGCGACGAAGAGCAGAAACAAGTTCTTCGAAGCACTCGTAAGAGGCGTGTGGTGAGGTGGCCGAGAGGCTGAAGGCGCTCCCCTGCTAAGGGAGTATGCGGTCAAAAGCTGCATCCGGGGTTCGAATCCCCGCCTCACCGCCATTTTGCATCCGTAGCTCAGCTGGATAGAGTACTCGGCTACGAACCGAGCGGTCGGAGGTTCGAATCCTCCCGGATGCACCATATTATCCATTACTTCAGCAATGAAGGGGTGGTTGAGGTAGCGGTGATAACCGCAAGCACCAGGAAGGATAACGTTGCATTAGCAACGGCCCGCAGGGCGAGGCGAAAGCCGAGTCATCCTCCCGGATGCACCATCTTACTCAGTGTGGCAAGTGTTAGATGTGACACTGACGCGTAGTAAAGCAGTTCTCCCTGATGCATCCGTAGCTCAGCTGGATAGAGTACTCGGCTACGAACCGAGCGGTCGGAGGTTCGAATCCTCCCGGATGCACCATCTCTCTCTGAGATAACAGCAAGACTGTTGTTTCATGGTCTGCGAGATAATCGCCAGAACCAGGGATGATAACGTTGCGTAAGCAACGGCCCGTAGGGCGAGCGAAGTGAGTCATCCTCCCGGATGCACCATCTTCTCCGAGATAACAGCAAAACTGTTGTTTCATGGTCTGCGAGATAATCGCCAGAGCCAGGAAAGATAATGTAGTAAAGCAGTTTTCCCTGATGCATCCGTAGCTCAGCTGGATAGAGTACTCGGCTACGAACCGAGCGGTCGGAGGTTCGAATCCTCCCGGATGCACCATCTTACTCAGTGTGGCAAGTGTTAGATGTGACACTGACGCGTAGTAAAGCAGTTCCCCTGATGCATCCGTAGCTCAGCTGGATAGAGTACTCGGCTACGAACCGAGCGGTCGGAGGTTCGAATCCTCCCGGATGCACCATCTTCTCCAGATTCACATCAAATTTATCGCTTCATGGTCTGTGAAATTATCGCCAGCACCAGAGAGGATAACGTTGCGTAAGCAACGGCCCGTAGGGCAAGCAAAGTGAGTCATCCTCCCGGATGCATCCTCTTCTTCAGATTCTCCTTTTCCTTAAAACCCCAAAAATCCAAACCGTTTACCCTTTCTCTGTCTGCTTTTCTGGCAAAAGGCACTCAGGTCATCCCGGCGGTGAATCTCTTCAACAACGCTTAGTGAACTTTTTTTATTAGCAAGTGATTCTTTCCACTATAATTTACCCGTATGTGTCGGCCTGATTTGGGTGAGATGAGTGCAAGGAGAGAAATCCATGAAATGGTTCAAAGCAATACCTGCGTTTTGTGCGACGCTTCTGGTCGCCGTATCATTAGCTGGCTGTGCGGGATCGCCTACGAAGGAAAGTACCGGTGGCTATATTGATGATACCGTCGTCACCACGAAGGTTAAAACGGCGCTGTTTAACGAAAAAGACATTAAATCTTCTGAAATCAGCGTACAGACCTTTAAAGGGCGCGTTCAGTTAAGCGGTTTTGTCTCATCAGCGAAGGATGCCAGCCGCGCGGTGGAAGTGACCCGCAGAGTGCAGGGCGTTCGTGTGGTTGAGAATGATTTAAGAATCAAATAAACCACGATATGACTCAGATAAAGGCGCCCGAAGGCGCCTTTATTGCCTGAGGCGCTGGCCGCGACAACATGCCCCTTTTGCGATAAAGTAACGTTTTCTTACCCGGTTTGTGAGAACTCGATGTACGAACGTTACGCAGGACTGATCTTTGATATGGATGGCACTATCCTGGATACCGAACCGACGCATCGTAAGGCGTGGCATGAGGTTCTGGGTCGTTACGCAATGCGTTTCGACGAGCAGGCGATGGTCGCGCTCAATGGTTCTCCGACCTGGCGTATAGCCCAGGCGATTATCGAACTGAATCACGCTGATTTAGATCCTCACCGCCTGGCGGAGGAAAAAACCGTGGCCGTGAAGGCCATGCTGCTGGACAGCGTGCGTCCCTTACCGTTGATAGACGTTGTGAAGGCATGGCACGGGCGTCGTCCGATGTCGGTCGGTACCGGGAGCGAAAGCGCTGTCGCTGAAGCGCTGCTGGCGCATCTCGGCCTGCGGCACTACTTTACGGCGGTGGTTGCCGCCGATCATGTCCAGAATCATAAACCGGCGCCCGATACCTTCCTGCTGTGCGCGGAGCGCATGGGCGTCGCGCCGGAAACATGCGTCGTTTTTGAAGATGCGGATTTTGGTCTGCAGGCGGCGCAGCGCGCGGGAATGGATGCCGTGGATGTTCGGCTGCTGTGAGCGACGCGCTGTCGCTGATATCGCTGTTTGCCAGTAGTTTTTTGAGCGCCACATTACTTCCCGGCAATTCGGAAGTTGTGCTGGTTGCGATGCTACTGTCGGGGGTAAGCCAACCGTGGGCCCTGGTATTAATAGCAACAATCGGCAATAGCCTTGGAGGGGTAACTAACGTTATTCTGGGGCGTCTGTTTCCGCTGCGCAAAACATCGCGCTGGCAGGAAAAAGCAACCGACTGGTTAAAGCGCTACGGCGCGGTCACATTATTATTAAGCTGGGCGCCGGTCATCGGCGATTTACTGTGTCTGCTGGCGGGATGGATGCGCATCTCCTGGGGGCCGGTACTTTTTTTCTTATGCCTTGGCAAAGCGTTACGCTATATCGTCATTGCGGTGGTAACGCTTCAGGGCATGACGTGGTGGCACTAATTGTGGAACTAAGACTATCCCGGCAGGCCGTGTTACCGGTTATTTTGCACCTGGGCTGTGCCCGAAATCCGCGCGTACTGCCAGTGCGCTTCGGTTTTCGTGCGCGGAACCGGCAACAGTAACGTCTTCTGGGATAACCTGTATGGTCACCATTACAATTATGCTTATTCAAACGATTTTGACAGGCGGGAGGTCAAATTGATCCCGGATGTATCACAGGCGCTGGCCTGGCTGGAAAAAAATCCACAGGCTCTACAGGGTATCCAACGTGGTCTTGAGCGCGAAACGCTGCGCGTCAATGCCGATGGTTCACTGGCGACGACCGGTCACCCTCTGGCCCTTGGCTCGGCGCTGACCCACAAATGGATTACTACCGACTTCGCTGAAGCGCTGCTGGAGTTTATTACGCCGGTTGATGGCGACATTCAGCATATGCTCACCTTGATGCGCGATGTTCATCGCTATACCGCACGTCACCTGGGCGATGAGCGGATGTGGCCACTGAGTATGCCTTGCTACATTGCCCCTGGTCAGGGCATCGAACTGGCGCAGTATGGCACCTCGAATATTGGCCGTCTGAAAACGCTGTACCGCGAGGGGCTGAAGAACCGCTATGGCGCGCTGATGCAAACCATCTCCGGCGTGCACTATAACTTCTCGCTGCCGATGGCCTTCTGGCAGGCGAAGTGCGGCGTTGACGATGCGGAAAGCGGCAAAGAGGCGATTTCCGCCGGCTATTTCCGTTCAATTCGTAACTATTACCGCTTCGGCTGGGTGATCCCCTACCTGTTCGGCGCTTCTCCGGCCATCTGCTCTTCGTTCCTGCAGGGGAAACCGACGACGCTGCCGTTTGAGAAAGCGGAAAATGGGATGTACTACCTGCCTTATGCGACCTCTCTGCGCCTGAGCGACCTGGGGTATACCAATAAGTCGCAAAGCAATCTCGGGATTACGTTTAACGATCTTCACGAGTATGTGGCGGGATTGAAGCGGGCGATTAAAACGCCGTCGGAAGAGTATGCCCGGATTGGCATTGAGAAAGACGGTAAACATCTGCAAATCAACAGCAATATTCTGCAGATTGAGAACGAGCTCTACGCGCCCATTCGGCCGAAGCGGGTGACCCGCAGCGGCGAGACGCCTTCCGACGCGCTGCTGCGCGGCGGCATTGAATACATCGAAGTCCGCTCGCTGGATATCAACCCGTTCTCACCGATTGGCGTTGATGAGCAGCAGGTACGTTTCCTCGATCTGTTTATGGTCTGGTGCGTACTGGCCGATGCGCCGGAAATGAGCAGCGACGAGCTACTGTGTACGCGCACCAACTGGAATCGCGTGATTCTGGAAGGTCGTAAGCCGGGGCTGACGCTGGGTATCGGCTGCGCAAGCGCGCAGTTCCCGCTGGCTAAAGTGGGTAAAGATCTGTTCCGTGATTTGCGCCGCGTGGCGCAGACGTTAGATAGCATCCACGGCGGCGAAGCCTACCAGCAGGTGTGCGATGAGCTGGTCGCCAGCTTCGACGATCCGGAATTAACTTTCTCAGCCCGCATTCTGCGTTCTATGCTTGAAGAAGGGATTGGCGGCACCGGTAGGGAGCTGGCCGATCAATATCGTACGATGCTGCGGGAAGAGCCGCTGGAAATTTTGCGTGAAGACGATTTTATCGCCGAACGTGAAGCTTCAGTGATGCGTCAGCAGAAGGTGGAAGCGGAAGATAGCGAGCCGTTTGAAGCCCTGTTAGCAAGACACGCGTAGCAAAGAGCGATACAAAAGAAAAAGGCCACATCAATGTGGCCAAACTTTCATCTCTGATTCAGGGATGATGATGATAATAAATGCGCGTCTTTCATATACTCAGACTCGCGGGTATAAGAAGAGTTCATTTTATTTTAAAAAAAATCACTATCGGAGGTGAAGAATGCCGTTGTTAGATAGTTTCACAGTCGACCATACCCGCATGGAAGCACCGGCGGTGCGCGTTGCGAAGAAAATGAACACGCCGCACGGCGATGAAATTACCGTTTTCGATCTGCGTTTTTGCGTACCAAATCAGGAAGTGATGCCGGAAAGAGGGATTCATACTCTTGAGCACCTGTTCGCGGGCTTTATGCGCGACCACCTGAACGGCAATGGTGTGGAAATTATCGACATCTCTCCGATGGGCTGCCGTACGGGCTTCTATATGAGCCTGATTGGTACGCCGGATGAGCAGCGCGTAGCCGACGCCTGGAAAGCGGCGATGGCCGATGTGCTGAAAGTGAAAGATCAGAAGCAGATCCCGGAACTGAACGTCTACCAGTGCGGTACCTATACCATGCACTCGCTGGAAGAAGCTCAGGAGATCGCGCGCCATATCATCGAGCGCGATGTGCGCATCAACAGCAACGATGAGCTGGCCCTGCCGAAAGAAACCCTGCAAGAACTGCATATCTAGTTCTTCTGTCGGCCCGGCTATCTTCGCCGGGCCGCTATTCTGCGCCGCCATGTCGACGACCGTAACCTTCTCGTTTCAACACCGCGCCCTGGTGCCGTTCGCCCATGATTACGCTCACGGCGATAGCGAACCGTGGCATCAGCATGACTGCGCCCAACTGCTGCATATCCTCAGCGGTGTGGTGCGGGTTGACACGCCGGTGGGCTACTGGGTTGTCCCGCCCGGACGCGGCGTCTGGCTACCGGCTGGCACGCCCCACGCGCTGCGTATCACCGGACAGGTCGCAGCCCGCACGCTGTTTATCGATCCGCTCGCCCGCGCCGATCTGCCGTCTGCGTGCCAGATCGTGCAGATCACGCCGCTGCTGCGTGAGCTGATCGTCACCTCGCTGGCCCTCGCTGAGCGCTATGAACCCGGCAGTCGCGATGAGCGCATTTATGAACTCATTCTCGATGAGATTCGCGGTATGGCGGTGCTGCCTTTTGGCCTGCCGGAGCCCCGGAGCGAGACGCTGCGCCGTTTATGTCACAAGGTGCGGGAAATGCCGGGGGAAGTCTGGAGCAGCCAGCAGGCGGCGAAAGAGAGCAATATGAGCGAACGCACGCTCAACCGCCACTTTCAGCAGCAGACCACGCTCACCTGGAGTGAATGGGTGCGCCGGGCGAAGCTGATGGAAGCGCTGGTTCGCCTGGCGCAGGGGCAGTCGGTGCTGCGGGTGGCGCTGGATCTGGGCTATGGTAGCCATAGTGCCTTCAGCGCCATGTTTCGTCGGGTTATCGGGATGGCTCCCAGCGATTATTTCCGCTCGCCGGAGTGATCGCCTGCGCTGAGCGCATTGCACAGCGCCTGTAACGAGGCGCGCGCGACGTCGTTATCGATGCCGACGCCCCAGCGGCTGCTGCCATCGGGGAAGATACAGCGAATATAGGCCACCGAGCGGCTGTCGCTGCGTTCACCGAGAGTGTGCTCATGGTAGTCCTTTATGACAAACGCTTGCTTTAGCAGCGCGCTGAGACCGTTGGCGGCGGCGGAGAGCAGGCCATTGCCATGCCCCTGTAGGCGACGCGTCTCACCGTTGACCCGCAGCGTACCTTCCAACGCCAGTTGGCCGTCCTGCCGGCTGTCGGTTTTATACTCCAGCAGCGCCAGCGGCGGCTGAGCGACCAGCCCGTAGCGGGAACGGAACAGCTGCCAGAGCGCATTCTGCGTCATCTCTTTGCCATGCGTATCGGTTTCCTGCTGAACGTGCTGGCTGAAATCCTGCTGCAGCGCGCGGGGCAGTTTCAGTCCGTGATTCTGTTCGATTAACCAGGCGCTGCCGCTCTTACCGGACTGGCTGTTGACGCGGATAACCGCTTCATAGCTACAGCCGATGTCCTGCGGGTCGACGGGCAGGTAGGGCATCTCCCAACGATCGCCGGGCTGGCGGGCATCGAATCCCTTCTTAATGGCATCCTGATGAGAACCGGAAAAGGCGGTGTAGGCGAGGCTGCCGGCCCACGGATGGCGCGGGTGAACCGGCAGCTGATTGCAATTCTCCACCACTTCCACCACCCGTTTCATCTCCGGGAAGCTGAGTCGCGGCGTAATCCCCTGGCTGTAGAGGTTCATGGCCAGGGTGACCAGACAGACGTTACCGGTACGCTCACCGTTGCCGAACAGACAGCCTTCTACGCGGTCGGCGCCGGCCATCACCGCCAGTTCGGCGCTGGCAACGCCGGTTCCCCGATCGTTGTGCGGATGCACGCTGATGCAAACATCGGCGCGGCGGGAGAAATGGCGGCAGAAAAATTCAATCTGATCGGCGTACACGTTCGGCGTGTTGACCTCAACGGTGGCGGGCAGATTAATAATCATCGGGCGTTGTGCGCAGGGCTGCCAGATGTCCGCCACCGCTTCACAGATCTCAAGAGCAAACTCCGGCTCGGTAAAACAGAAGGTTTCCGGGGAGTATTCATACTGCCAGAGCGTCTGCGGCTGCGCTTCGCACTGCTGGCGAATCAGACGGGTGGCACGGGTCACCAGCTCAATGACCTGCGCTTTCTCCATTCCGAAAACCAGCTTGCGGAACAGCGGAGCGGTGGCGTTGTACAGATGGACGGTGGCGCGATGGGCGCCGCGCAGCGACTCAAAGGTCCGCAGGATAAGATCTTCCCGCGCCTGGGTCAGCACCTGAATGGTGACATCTTGTGGAATGCGCTGTTCCTCAATCAGCTGGCGGACGAAGTTGAAGTCGGTCTGCGATGCTGCGGGGAAGGCGACTTCAATCTCTTTAAATCCGCACTCCAGCAGCAGCTCCCAGAACTGCAGCTTACGTGCGCCGTCCATCGGCTCGGCCAGCGCCTGGTTGCCGTCGCGCAGGTCGGTGGAGAGCCAGCGCGGCGCATGGGTTATCGGGTTGTCCGGCCAGCGGCGGTCGGGCAGGGAAATGGGCGGCCAGGGGCGATATTTTTCACCGGGATTTGTCAGCATTGTTCTCTCCTTGTGTCGGATCTTTATCCTGCCGAAGCGCAGAGCGGCCTGCTTTAGCAAACTGGACAGAAACTAGCGAGAACTGGACAAGGCTGGTGTAGCGCCGGCAATAAAAAAGGGATCCGCAGATCCCTTCAGGTCAAACTTTAGTGCGCGCCGCCGCCCCCGCCCCCGGCGCTAAACGGCGGTCTGGCAAACCACACCAGCCCCAGCAACAGGATAAATATCGCCGCCGATAACCAGAAAATTTCGTTGGCGGAGATAATCAGCCCCTGGTTAGTTATCTGCTGCGCTATCCAGCCGGACGCCTGCTGTTGAGTCATCCCTAATCCCTGCAGCTGGTCATACATCTGCTGGGCGTTGGGATTATAGGGGGTCACCGACTCGGTGAGCTGCGCATGGTGCAGCGCCTCGCGGTTCGTCCACATGGTGGTGGTAATCGAGGTGCCTATTGACCCTGCCAGCGTACGGGTGAAGTTCGACAGGCTCGAGGCCGCCGCCAGCCGTTCCGGCGGCAGGCCGGACAGGGTGATGGTGGTCAGCGGCATAAAGAAGCAGGCCACCGCGAAGCCCTGGATAAACTGCGGCCACGCCGAGGCGCCGAAGTCCATGCCGGGCTCGAAAGTCCAGGCGCGCCAGTAGAAACACACCGCGTACATAATAAAGCTGAAGGTGACCAATCGGCGCATATCGAGCTTATGGGCAAAGCGGCCGATAATTGGCGACAGGATAACCGGGATAACCCCCACCGGTGCGGAAGCCAGACCGGCCCAGGTGGCGGTATAACCATATACCTCCTGCAGCAGCTGCGGCAGCAGCACGATGGCGCCGAAGTAGAGCATATAGGCGAGGCTGATACACAGACAGCCGATGGTGAAGTTTCGCGACTTGAAAAGCGACAGGTCGACTATCGGGTTATCGTCGGTCAGTTCCCAGACTATCAGGAAACTGATGGCGATCACCGCCACGATTGTCAGCACAATAATCTCGTTGGAGGCGAACCAGTCCAGCTCTTTACCGCGGTCGAGCATCACCTGCAGACTGCCGATACCGATGATCAGCAGCGCCAGGCCAACGCCATCGATTCGCCGCTGTTCCGTTTTGGTTTCACGGCTGCGCAGGGTTTGCAGCGTCATCACCACCACCGCGATGCCAATCGGTACGTTGATGAAGAAGATCCAGCCCCAGTGGTAGTTGTCGCTGATATAGCCGCCGAGAATAGGGCCGCAAATCGGCGCGACGATCACCGTCATCGACCACAGCGCCAGCGCGATAGAACGTTTTGCCGGCGGATAGTTGCTGAGCAGCAGACTTTGCGACAGCGGAATCAACGGACCGGCGACGATCCCCTGAATCACGCGGAAGAAAATCAGCATCGTCAGGCTGTTGGACATCCCGCAGGCCCAGGAGGCGATGGCGAACGCCACCGTCGACCACAGGAACAGCTTCACTTCCCCGACGCGTTTTGCCAGCCAGCCGGTGATCGGAATAGAGATGGCATTCGCCACCCCGAATGAGGTGATAACCCAGGTCCCCTGGCTCAATGATGAGCCAAGGTTACCGGCAATGGTCGGAATGGCCACGTTGGCGATAGTGGAGTCCAGCACCTGCATGAAGGTCGCAAGCGACAGCGCAATGGTCATGATGACCAGTTGCGCGCCTTCCAGCGGTTTTTGCTGTTGCATTACGCTCACTCCGAATTATCCCGCGTTAGCCTGGATGATACCCTCGATCAGTTTGTTCACCGGCTCCAGGGCGATTTCACGGGCATTGCTTTCATAAACCGGGGATTTGCGCGTCTGGTTAGCCAGCATCTCGCCGTCGCGGTTGGTGGTGTTCACCTCAACCAGCGTTGAAAGACCGATGCGCAGAGGGTGCTCTGCCAGCTGCTTTTCATCCAGTTCGATACGTACCGGCAGGCGCTGAACCACTTTGATCCAGTTGCCGGTGGCGTTCTGCGCTGGCAGCAGCGAGAAGGCGCTCCCGGTGCCCATATCGAGGCCGACCACTTTACCGGTGTACTTCACATCATCGCCGTAAATATCGCTGATCACGGTAGCCGGTTGGCCGATGCGCATATGCGCCAGCTGGGTCTCTTTAAAGTTGGCGTCGATCCACAGATTGGTGGCCGGTACCACCGCCATCAGCGGCGTGGTCGGGCTAATCTGCGCGCCGGGCTGCACGGCGCGACGGGAAACGTAGCCGCTAATCGGGCTGACGATTTGCGTCCGCTGCAGCGCAAGCCAGGCGTTACGGACATCCGTCGCCGCCTGCAGAACCGCCGGCTGTTGCTCCAGGCTGGTGTTCAGCACGATAGCCTGGTTGGCATTGAATTGCTGAATGGCGACATCCAGTTCGGCCTGCGCGCTGGCAACCGTATCGCGCGCGTGCTGCAGCTCTTCGCGGCCAATCAGGTTGGCGGCGCCCAGCGGGATACGCCGGTTAAGGTCGGTCTGCGCCTGAGAGAGCGCGGTTTTCTTGACGTCGATATTGGCCTGCAGCTGTTTGCTGTTGATCATCTGCTGACGCGTCTGACGAACGCTGGCGGCCAACTGGGTTTTCGCCTTTTCAAATCCCTGCCGGGCGTCGGTCTGGTCAAGGGTGACCAGCGGGTCGCCCTGCTGCACGAAATCGGTGTTGTCGGCCCAGACTTTCGTCACGCTGCCGGACACCTGCGCCATGATTTGTACCTGGTTCCCTGCCACATAAGCGTCATCGGTTTCTTCATAATGACGTAGTACCAAAAACCAATAAATTCCGTAGGCCACGGCAATAATAATAAAGAGCAAGGTTAACAACAGCAGGGCGCCTTTGCGTTTGCCCTTCTTGCTGTCCGGTTGCTGCGGGATTTGGCTCTGCGCATTCGCGCTCATGTTATTCTCCACGATCTTATTATTTCACATCGGCTGAGCCGACCTGTTTATCAGAAAGGCCAGCAAAAGATCTGCTGGCCTGTCTGTTTTCCTTGTCAATCCAGAAAAAGTTTTGCGCGGTTCCCGCGCTTAGCGCAGCGACTCCGCCAGTACGCCGTCCTCTTCCATCTGGTCAAGGCGACTAAGCAGTTTGCGGGTGATGTGCTCGAGCTGGTCTTTCTCGCTGGAGCTCAGGGAAGACCAGAGCTGATGCAGGCAGTTGTGCTGCGGCGGTAAAACTTCGCGCAAAAACTGATGACCTTTGTCGGTGAGTTGCAGATGCAGGCAGCGACGATCGTTATCGCTTTCGCGACGCTCAATCCAGCCGCGTTTTTCCAGTTCATCGGCAATACGGGTTGCGTTGGTTCGTGACGATCCCAGCGCGCAGCTCAGCTCGGAAGGCTGAATGCTGTGGTTTTCCTGAGACTCCAGGGTTATCAGCGCCATAAATAATGTCTCGTTAATCCCCTGCGCTTTCAGCATCTTATTGCGGTTTTCCAGTAGCTTGCCCTGCATGTGCATGCACAGGCGGGTGAGCAGAATCTCCTGGAAAGGGAAATCTTCGTGACGGCTGGCGCGGAACTTGAGCATTTGCTCAATGGGGGTAAACGAACTATCCATTTGGGTATGACCTCATTAATTACAGCTGATATAATAACTATTGTGACAAATAAATCAAATCAATTATTGACTAAAATTGATACTTTAGACGTATAAAAACGCCGTGATTTTCCATGCTACGCCATAGGCCAGCGCGCTCAGTAGCGTCGGTATAATAATGCTGCGCGTCTTCCAGAACGCCAGTCCCAGCACCGCGAAGCCGACCAGTGTCGGCAGCAGCCGCCGGGAATCGCTGAGGATTTCCGGCACGCTGGAGACGATCAGCAGGGCACAGATGGAGGCGATACCGATAGTATCGAGCAGCACGCTGAGCGGGCCGCGACGACCGGTACGGGCATGACCTGCGCGCAGGCGCAGCGGCAGATAGCGAAACAGATAGTTCACGCAGCCGACCACTATCCCGATAATCAGCACGTTATTGTTCATCGGGCATCCCCTGAATGCTGGCCTGCAGCAGCGCAGTCAGACAGCCGCAGACAATCCCGGCGAGGATCGCCGCCGGAATCGAGAACAGAATCATGCCGCCCAGCGCGCCCGCCAGCGCTGCCGTTACGCTGAGAGACTGTTTACGCTGGAATGAAGCCAGTAAGAAGCTCATAAACAGCGCGGGTAGCATAAAGCTCAGCGCGGCCTCCACCGCCGGAAAACCGACCAGCAGGCCGCTACCGGAGTAGGCGCCGATCAGCGTGCCGAACACCCATGATATCCAGGAGGTGAAGGCGATGCCGAGCATCCAGTTTTCGCTCCAGCGGCGGTTGTCGCGAACCAGCTTTGCGGTGGCCGCCGCGAACACTTCGTCGGTCAGGCCAAAAGCCCAGAGCGCGGTTTTGCGTTTATCCAGCGCGCGATGAAGGCGGCTACGTAGCGAAGGACCGTACAGCACGTGACGCACATCCATCGCCATCACGGTGAGGGCCGCCACCCACAGCGAACTGCCTGCGGCGAGCATCGTGGTGATGACAAACTGGCTGGCGCCGGCGTAGATGATGCAGGAAAAGAACAGGCTTTCCAGCGGCGTAAAGCCGAGTCGGGTGGCGTTCAGGCCAAAGGCGAAGGCCACGGGAATATAGCTAATCACAATCGGCAGGCTGTCTTTAATTCCTTCAGGCAGCGTGGCCTCGCTGGCGGGGGCGGGTTTTTCCATAGGGTGTTATTTATTGATAATTCACGTGAATATCACATGATTGAACAGGTGAGATTACCTTAGCAGAGACCGGGGGCTTTGACACCTTGTTAAGCGGCGCGGGCCAGGCGGGCGAAAGCGTCTGCATGTTGCCCCGAACAGTGCCGGAGCAACAACGTGGCGCGATCGGACACCCGGATAGCGCCACTATCCGGGTCTGAGGGAAGATTACTTCTGCGCGGCCAGCGCTTCTTTCACCCAGCCGTCAAACTGCTGCTGGTGGGCTTTGATCCAGCCATCAACGTGACCCTGAATATCCGCTTCCGAGGCGTGACCTTCATGCATCATGGCGTTTTCGGCGTTAATATCGGCAATGGGCAGCTTCATGATGCTAAACAGTTTTGCCGCCGCCGGGTTTTTCTCAGCCCAGGCTTTGTTGGCCACGATATGCATCGTGCTTACCGGGAAGCCATAGTTCGCGCCGTTCGCCAGTTTGGTATCGATATTTTTCTGCACCCCCGGCAGGGAGGAGAACGGAACCTGCAGCCAGACCACATCTTTGCCCGGCTTCAGCACGTCGCTGACCCAGTACGGTGTCCAGGTGTAGTAGATAACCGGCTTACCTTCTTTAAAGCGGGCAATGGTATCGGCCATCATCGCCGCATAGTTCCCCTGATTGTGCTCCACCGTTTTGCTCAGGCCATAGGCATCAATCTGATGATTAATGACCGCTTCGCAGCCCCAGCCCGGCGTACAGCCGGTCAGATCGGCTTTGCCGTCGCCGTTGGTGTCAAACAGTCTGGCGATTTTCGGGTCTTTGAGCCGATCGATGGATTTGATGTGATACTGTTCGGCGGTTTTTTTGTCGATCAGGTAGCCCTGCGCCGCGCCATTCACATAAACGCCTTCACGGTAGAAGCTTTTGTCGCCCCCGGCGGCGGCGTACATATCGTCGTGCAGCGGTTGCCAGTTGACGGCGGTAAAGGTCGCGTCGCCGGAGGCAAGCGAGGTATAGCCGACGTTGTAGTCCACTTCGCTGGGTTTATCGACGGTGTAGCCCAGTTTTTCCAGCGCGCGGCTTACCAGCAGGGTCTGGAAGGTCTCTTCCGTAATGGTGCTTTGAATGGGTTTAACGGTAATGCCTTTTCCCGGCAGGTCGGCTGCCCAGGCGGCGCTGGTGGCGAGAAGCGTGGCAAACGTTGTGGCAATAATCGTGTTATGTCGCATCGTTATTCCTTATCAATGAGAAGGGAGTGCTGCGGGCCCGGCAGGCGCAGTGCCGCCGGGCGATGAGAAGCTTATTTACAGAACGGGCGGGTAATCAGCCCCAGGGGGCCGGTCGCGTACCAGCGGCGGTTGCCGCGGCTGCGGGAATCGCGGCCGACGGCCTGGGTCAGGCGGTCGAGAATAATCGCCAGAATGACGATCCCGACGCCGCCGACGCTCGCCAGCCCCATATCGAGGCGGCCGATCCCGCGCAGCACCATCTGGCCCAGGCCGCCCACGGCGATCATCGAGGCTATCACTACCATCGACAGCGCCAGCATCAGCGTCTGGTTAACCCCGGCCATGATGGTCGGCATCGCCAGCGGGAGCTGCACTTTAAAGAGCAGCTGACGCGGGCTGGCGCCGAACGAGCGCGAAGCCTCAATCAGGTCCGCGGGCACCTGGTTAATCCCGAGGATGGTCAAACGGACGATAGGCGGCAGGGCGAAGATAATGGTCACCACCACGCCTGGCACGTTACCAATCCCGAACAGCATCACAATCGGCACCAGGTAGACGAACGCTGGCGTGGTCTGCATGGCATCCAGCAGCGGGCGAATAATTTTCGCCGCCCGTGGGCTACGCGCCAGCCAGATCCCCAGCGGCAGGCCGATCAGCATACAGAACAGCAGTGCGGTCAGGACCAGCGCCAGGGTCACCATCGCCTGCGACCACGCGCCGATGGCGCCGATGGCAACCAGAGAGAGAAGCGTTGCCGCGCCCATCCCCACGCTGGAGATTTGCCAGGCGATAAGCGCGAACAGCACAATGGCGACCGGTGCCGGCATACCGAGCAGTAGTTGCTGGAAGGCGCTGAGGATATAGTCCACCGGCACGCGGATACCCTGAAACAGCGGGCGGAAGTGCACCACGATCCAGTCGATACCGTGCGTCACCCAGCTGTCGAGCGGAATCAGCGTTTTATGGAACGGATCCAGGATGTTGAAATGTTCCGGCTGCGGCGCCGGCGCGCTGTTGAGCCAGTCGGTACTACCGCCATCGGTCGGCGCGGATGGCGGGGAGCCCCAGGCATCGGCAGATTGCGCGGCGCTATCCGCCGCCGGAGCGCTATCCCACGGGTTAGATTGATCGGTCATTGTTTGCCCCCTCGCGATCTAAAGCTTTCAGCAGCATGCCTTTAGAAATAATACCGATGTACTGGTGCCCTTCATCCACAACCGGGACCGCGCACGGTGCCAGGCCGACGTGGGAGAGCAGGTCGCTGAGCGATGTTTGCGCATCTATCGCCTGCGGGGAGGCGAGTAACGCCGCATCAATTCCCTGACCTTCGCTCAAGGCGGATTTCAGTGAATCAATAGAGACAATACCGACAAACTTATTACCACGTTCAATCACATAACCATATTCACGGTCTTCGTCCTGCAATAATTTCAATGCCGAACGCGGACCGAAACCTGGCGTTTTACGAATTAAGCCCACCGGGCTTCGACGGGCAATATCTTTAGCGCTGAATACCTGGCTAATATCGACGCCGCGGAAGAAGGTTTTGACATAATCATTAGCCGGATTATTCAGTATTTCATCCGGGGTTCCGACCTGAATGACTTCGCCATTTTGCATGATGGCAATCCGATCGCCAATGCGCATGGCTTCATCAAGATCGTGGGAAATAAAGACTACGGTACGCTGATGTTGCGCCTGTAATTTTGTCAGCTCATCCTGCATCTCCGTGCGAATTAATGGGTCAAGGGCCGAAAAGGCTTCGTCCATTAATAAGATATCAGGGTTGATGGCCAGCGCGCGGGCGAGACCGACGCGCTGGCGCATTCCGCCGGAGAGCTCATCCGGGTAAGCATGCGCGTAATTCTCCAGGCCGACCTGACGCAGCGCCTCCAGCGCTTTCTGCTGGCGCTGCTGGGTCGGGATGCCCGCCAGCTCCATGCCAAAGGCGGCATTGTCGAGCACGGTCATATGCGGCATCAGCGCAAATGACTGAAATACCATAGCGATCTTTTTTCTGCGCACCTCACGCAGCTCGGCTTCTGAGATTTTGGCGATATCGACGCCATCTATCAGCACCTGCCCGCGGGTGGGTTCAATCAGGCGATTGAGAAGGCGAACCATGGTGGATTTTCCTGAGCCGGAAAGCCCCATGATGACGAATATCTCGCCTTCTTCAATGGCCAGACTGGCGTCTTTTACGCCAAGCGAAAGTCCCGTTTTTTCCAGTAGTTGTTCTTTAGTAAATCCTTTTTCAATATATTTGAACGCTCGCTGTGGATGCTCGCCAAATATCTTATAGAGATTCTTGATTTCTAATTTAATTGCCATGCAATAGAGGGTTTCCTGTTATTTGTATTCTGTCAATATAGTACCTGGTGGAGATAATTGCCTTTTTACACCCTAACATACTCAGATTCTGTGACAACCCTCAATGTCCCGCTGGCGGTGAAATGAGAGGGGGCATCTTCGACGTATTCCCCATGATAGAAGGGCTGGGCCTTGATAATTGGCAGGTAATATTTTTTGCTGATGGCGGGAAAATAATTGGTGAACCACGCGATTCCCGCTAAATATTACGGCAAGATGTCAGGGAAATATCAGGTGGTTTTTTTGTGTGATGAAAGTCATTAATGTGAAATAGATCACCAGGAAAACGGGCAATATTTTCCTGGTGAAAGTAAGGTTAAAAATCCCAATCGTCGTCGGCGGTTTCTTCCGTTTTGCCCATCACATACGAGGAACCGGAGCCGGAGAAAAAGTCGTGGTTTTCATCGGCGTTTGGCGAAAGCGCTGCCAGAATTGCCGGGTTAACGGCGGCCATCTCTGCCGGAAACAGCGCCTCGTAGCCGAGGTTCATCAGCGCTTTGTTGGCGTTGTAGCACAGGAAGGCGTTCACCTCTTCAATCCAGCCGCTGTCGGCGTACAGATCCCGGGTATAGGCCAGTTCGTTATCGTACAAATCCATCAGCAGATCGAAGGCGAAATTCTTCAGTTGCTCCCGCTCGTCGGCGGCGATGTTGGCCATCCCCTTTTGATACTTATAGCCGATGTAATAACCGTGTACCGCTTCATCACGGATAATCAAGCGAATCAGATCGGCGGTATTGGTCATTTTGCCGCGGCTTGAAAAATACATCGGCAGCCAGAATCCGGAATAGAAGAGGAAGGATTCGAGAAACACGCTGGCGATTTTCTTCTTCAGCGGATTATCCGCCTGATAATACTCCAGCATCAGCCGGGCTTTGTGCTGGAGCGGCGCGTTCTCTTCGCTCCAGGCGTAGGCGGCATCGACATCTTTGGTCTGGCACAAGGTGGAGAAAATCGAGCTGTAGGAGCGGGCGTGCACCGCCTCCATAAAGCTGATGTTGGAGAGCACCGCCTCTTCGTGCGCGGTCAGCGCATCCGCCATCAGCGCCGGCGCGCCGATGGTGTTCTGAATCGTATCGAGCAGCGTCAGTCCGGTGAACACGCGAATAGTGAGCTGCTGTTCCGCCGCGGTCAGCGTCTGCCAGGCGGGAATGTCGTTGGACAACGGCACTTTCTCCGGCAGCCAGAAGTTGCTGGTCAGACGGTTCCAGACCTCAAGGTCCTTATCGTCCTCGATTTTATTCCAGTTGATAGCGCTGATACGTGATAAATGGGTCATCCTGTTCTCCTTACAGCGCGCAGGATACGCAGCCTTCGATTTCGGTACCTTCCAGCGCCAGCTGGCGCAGGCGGATGTAATACAGTGTCTTGATGCCCTTTTTCCACGCGTAGATCTGCGCCTTGTTGATATCGCGGGTGGTGGCGGTATCGGGGAAAAAGAGCGTCAGCGACAGCCCCTGATCGACGTGCCGCGTGGCTTCGGCGTAGGTGTCGATAATCTTTTGCGGGCCGATTTCCCAGGCATCCTGATACAGCGCCAGGTTGTCATTGGTCATAAATGGCGCGGGATAGTAAACCCGCCCGGTTTTCCCCTCCTTGCGGATCTCTATCTTCGAGACAATCGGGTGGATACTCGACGTCGCATGGTTGATATAGGAGATCGAACCGGTGGGCGGGATGGCCTGCAAATTACGGTTATAGATGCCGTAGCGCATCACGTCATCGCGGAGCTTCAGCCACATCTCGCGGTCGGGCAGGCGGATCCCGGCGCGGGCGAATAGCGCACGCACTGTTGCCGTTTTCGGCTGCCAGTCGCCCTGCAGATAGCGTTCGAAGTATTCGCCGCTGGCATAGCGCGATTGTTCAAATCCGGCAAAATGCTCACCGCGCTCGCGGGCTATCTGCATCGACGTGTGCAGCGCGTGCCAGGTGACGGTATAAAAATAGAGGTTGGTAAAGTCCAGCCCTTCCGGGCTGCCGTAGGCGATGCCTTCCCGGGCCAGATAGCCATGCAGGTTCATCTGGCCCAGACCGATGGCACGGGAGGCGGCATTGCCCGCCGCCACCGATGGCACCGAGCGTATATCGCTCATGTCGGACACCGCCGTCAGGCCGCGTACCGCGACGGCAATCGTGCGGGCAAAATCCGGCGAATCCATAGTATGCGCAATATTCAGCGACCCGAGGTTGCAGGAGATATCCTGGCCCACGCTGGCATAATCCAGATTTTCATCAAAGGTCGACGGGGTGTTGACCTGCAAAATTTCCGAACACAGGTTACTCATGTTAATGCGCCCGGCAATCGGGTTGGCGCGGTTAACGGTATCTTCAAACATGATGTAGGGATAACCGGACTCGAACTGAATTTCCGCCAGCCGCTGGAACAGATCGCGGGCGCGGATCCAGCGTTTGCGGACCCGCTCGTCGGCGACCAGCTGCGCGTACATCTCGCTGATGGCGACATCGCCAAACGGTTTACCGTACAGACGCTCGACGTCATAGGGCGAGAACAGCGCCATCTGCGCGTCGTCTTTCGCCAGCTGGAAGGTGATGTCCGGGATAACGACGCCAAGCGACAGGGTTTTGATGCGGATTTTCTCATCGGCGTTTTCCCGTTTGGTATCGAGGAAACGCAGAATATCCGGGTGATGGGCGTGCAGGTAGACCGCCCCGGCTCCCTGGCGCGCGCCGAGCTGGTTGGCGTAAGAGAAGGCGTCCTCGAGCATTTTCATCACCGGCACCACGCCGGAAGATTGATTTTCAATGCGCTTAATCGGCGCACCGGCTTCACGCAGATTGGACAGCAAAAACGCCACGCCGCCGCCGCGTTTTGACAGTTGCAGCGCCGAGTTCACCGCCCGGCCAATCGACTCCATATTGTCTTCAATACGCAACAGGAAACAGGAAACCAGCTCGCCCCGCTGCTGTTTACCGGCGTTGAGGAAGGTGGGCGTCGCCGGCTGAAAGCGCCCGCTGAGGATCTCATCGGTCAGTTGCCGGGCCAGCGCTTCATCACCCTGCGCGAGGGTGAGGGCGACCATGCAGGTGCGATCGGCAAAATGTTCAAGGTAGCGTTTGCCGTCAAAGGTCTTCAGCGTATAGCTGGTATAGAATTTCCAGGCACCGAGAAAGGTCCGGAAGCGGAACGGGTAGCCCTGTGCGTGGTCAAACAGCGCCAGCACAAAACGGCGATCGTAGCGTGCCAGCACGCTGGCATCGTAATAGCCTTCGGCGATCAGCCATTCCAGTTTTTCATTCTGCGATGTGAAAGAGACGGTATGGGTCAGCACGTGCGTCGCCATAAAGGCGTCTACCGCCTGGTGGTCTTTTTCAAACGGAATACGGCCATTGCTGTCATACAAATTCAGCATCGCATTGAGGGCGTGGAAATCCGCCGCCCCGGTGGTCAGACGTTCTGCGGTTGTCGTTGCCAAAATTCGCTTACTCCTTTACGCACATTATCGACATCGGTAGGGGTGCCCATCAGCTCAAAGCGATACAGATACGGTACGCCGCATTTTTGCGCGATGATGTCGCCGGCCCGGCCATAGGCGTCGCCGAAGTTACGGTTACCGGCGGCAATCACGCCGCGTATCAGTTGACGGTTATGCGGGTCGTTTAAAAAGCGGATCGCCTGTCGCGGCACCGCGCCAGCCGTACCGCCGCCGCCGTAGCTGGGGACAATGAGAATGTAGGGAGCGTCTACCTGGATGCGTTCCCGCTCGTTAAGCGGAATACGCACCGCGGGCAGCCCCAGACGCTGGACGAACCGATGCGTATTTTCGGAACTGCTGGAGAAGTAGACGAGAAGGCTCATGCGTTGGCCACCGGTTCAGGGCGCAGGCGGTTAATCATATCCGGGCGAAAACCGGACCAGCGGGTTTCACCGGCTATCACGACCGGCAGCTGACGAAAGCCCTGCTCGCGCAGCATGTCAGCGGCGTCCGGATGATGCTCGACATTCACCATCTCGAAGGCAAACCCGCGGCTTTCCATGGCCCGCTTAGTGGCATGGCACTGGATGCAGTCATTTTTAGTGTAAATAGTAATGCGCATGATTCGTATTTCCATTTAAGATGGCGGAGCGGCGCAAAAAAGTGCGGCGGCCGCTATCGGTTAACTGTTCAGGAAATACTAGATGTAGTTATCTAAAAGTTCAACCACGCAATATATAGCGTTTTTAGATAAGTGGAACCCTCACGGAACACTGCCGTGAGGGCAGGACGGGTATGCCTGAAATTACAGGCGCATGCTGACCGCAAGGCGGTTAAACGCGTTCATCAGGCTGATGGCGAAGGTCAGGTCGCTGATCTGACGCGCGCTGAAATGCTCCAGCAGCGGCAGGTAAACGTCATCTTCTGCATGGGTACTGGCAATATGCGTCACCGATTCCGCCCACGCCAGCGCCGCCTGCTCTGCGGCGCTGAAATGCCCGCTTACCCGCCAGCCTGCCAGCGCATCCAGTTTAGTCTGCGCCACGCCCGATTTACGCAGCGCTTGGCTGTGCATTTCCAGGCAGAAGGCGCAGCCATTAATCTGTGATACCCGCAGGTAAACCAGCTCCAGCAGGGCACTGTCCAGTTCGCTTTTCTCCAGCGCAATCCTGGCCTGTACCAGCGCGTGATAGACTTCCGGGCTCAGTTCGTTATAGGGCTGACGGAGTGTGCTCATCATGTTTTCCTCAATGATAAATTGCGGGGAATGGGTTCTAAGACCGCAGCAAAATAGCACTATAATGGACTGCAAAAGATAGCCATATTTTGATGAAAAAAGCAGACCATAATGGAACTCAAAAAAGTCCCGCACTATCAGCGTATTGCCAGACAGCTCAAATCTGCGATTGAACACGGCGAACTCGCGCCGGGCAGCCGCCTGCCCGCCAGCCGGGTGTATGCGCAGGAGCTGGGCGTCTCCCGCGCAACCGTGGAGAATGCCTGGGGTGAGCTGGTGGCCCAGGGCTGGCTGGAGCGGCGAGGGCAGGCGGGCACCTTCGTCAGCGAGCGCCTGAGTCCGCTACGGGGGGAAGCGCCGCGTCTCCCGGCGGGCATCGAACCGACGGCGCCGCAGCCGTTTCAACTGGGGCTACCGGCGCTGGATCTTTTTCCCCGCGGCCTGTGGGCGCGGGTGATGGGGCGGCGACTGCGAACGCAAACGCGTTTTGATCTGGCGCCCGGCGATCCGTGCGGCGAGATGATCCTGCGTCGGGCCATTGTCGATTATCTGCGGCTTTCCCGCAGTATTGAGTGCCTGCCCGAACAGGTGCTGGTGACCGGCAATTATGCCGCCTCAATGAGGCTGCTGCTCCGCACTCTGGCGCGGCCAGGTCAGCATATGTGGATGGAGGATCCGGGTTTTCCGCTGATTCGGCCGGTGATAACCCAGGAAGGCGGGGTTATCGATCCGGTTCCCGTTGATGACGAGGGGATGGATGTGGCGTGGGCGCAGCGCCATTACCCTGATGCGCATTTTGCGCTCCTCACTCCCGCGCACCAGAGTCCGCTGGGCGTGGCGCTGTCGCTGGCCCGACGCAGGCAACTGCTGGCATGGGCTGCCCGCCGCGACGCCTGGATTATTGAAGATGATTACGATAGCGAGTTTCGCTACCGGGGCAAGCCGTTGCCGCCGCTGAAAAGCCTTGATGCCCCTCAGCGGGTGATTTACGCCGGCACCTTCAGTAAATCGCTTTTTCCGGCATTACGCGCCGCCTGGCTGGTGGTGCCGTTGCCGCAGGTCGCCGCCTTTCGCCAGCAGGCCGAATGGATGAGCTGTAGCGTACCGACGCTGTGGCAGCAGACGCTGGCTGACTTTATCCACGAAGGCCATTTCTGGCGTCATCTGAAGAAAATGCGCACCTGCTATGCGCAGCGCCGACAGTGGCTGGAGTCTGCGCTGTTGGCGCAGGGGTTTGGCGTTGTCCCTCAACTGGGAGGGATTCAGCTGGTGATCGCGGTAAACGGTGACGATCGGGCGCTGGCTCAGAAAGCCCGGCAGGCCGGACTGTCGGTACAGGCGCTGAGCGACTGGCGGATGCAAAGCCGCGGCGAAGGAGGATTGCTGGTGAGCTTTACCAATCTGACATCGCCGACGATGGCGACGGAGGTGGTGGGGAAGCTGAACGTCGCGCTGTTTTCTGCTGACCAATAAAGTCGCCGACTGAGAAAGCGCGGATTCAGGCCATCCTTCTAAAACAGCGATTTACCTCCCCATGCGCTGAGACAACAAAAAGCCCCCGGGCCAGAGGCTCACAGGGGCAGACGCGTATTTGTTATCTTCATTTATCGTCTATATTATCGACGTAAATTCAATAATACGCCAATAAATAGTCCTACTGCGGCAGCGGTACCGACGCTCTGCCACGGTTTATCCCGCACATAGCTATCGGCGCAGCCTGCGGCATCGCGAGCGGCCTGCTGTACCCGGTTATTGCCGTTCAGACGGGCACGCGTCTCTTTTAGCAGCGCCTGGGCTTTTTTCCGTGCGGCGTCAGCTTCATCTTTCGCATCACTGCCCCATGATTTCAGCACCTCTTCGAGCGTATCTGCTAATTGGCTGACATCGTTATGAATATCTTCAGCGCTTTCATCGACATTGTTGCGGTTCAGACGGTTAGCCATCGATTTCTCCCTTAATTCCGTTGAGTCATTAAGTGTAGAACAAGATTTTGAATTATGCTTTTGTCGTGCCGTTTCTGGAATTTTCCGAAAGCACTATCAATGATGAATAAGGTAAGGTAAATGAGCGGTAAAAGATAAAGAGGAATGAGTATGTATTTAAGACCCGATGAGGTGGCGCGTGTTCTTGAAAAAGCTGGCTTCACCATGGATGTTGTGACGCAAAAAGCGTACGGCTATCGCCGTGGCGATAATTATGTTTATGTGAACCGCGAAGCGCGCATGGGGCGGACCGCTTTAATTATTCATCCGGCGTTAAAAGAGCGCAGTAATTCGCTGGCGGAACCCGCCTCGGATATCAAAACCTGCGATCATTACGAACAGTTTCCGCTGTATTTAGCCGGAGATGTACAGCAGCATTATGGTATTCCACACGGCTTCAGTTCACGCATGGCGCTTGAGCGTTTTCTGCAGGGACTATATGGCGAAGCGCAGCCGAGTCTGTCCCATAACTAACCGTGTGATGGCCAGCGCCTGGAATGTAAAGCGGGGAATATAGACGAGCAGGCGACTGACAGCGGTCAGTCGCAGATTGCGTCGGGACTCAGGCTTTAGCCTGCTGGTAAGCGCTGACGCGGAACAAGCGTCGGCAGTAATCGAGGAAGTAGCCGTAAACCGCCCCCATCAGCATTGATATCGCAATATTTGAACTCACCGCCGCGGCAATCTGGTGCCAGTCCGCACCGACGGAAAATAAGATAGCGACATAGACCGGCGACTGAAATGTCACATAAGCCACAACGTCGGCAATACTCTTCATCCAGGCAGAAGGGCTAACGCGATGCGCCAGACGCATGGCGCGGTCGCGGTAAAACCCGTACGGCACGGCAATAATAATGTTCACCGGAATCGCCACCAGGCGTGAAGATAACGACTGCTCAAAGGTCATTCCGGAGAGAAAAATTTCGATCAACATGTTCACAACGGTGCAGTAAACCACCATCGCAAAGGTGTCTGCTACCGCATGACGCAAGCGGGACTGCGCAGAGAACATCGGTGTGCTCCTCGAAAATGAAGTCTGATACGCCAAAAGATGCGCTCTTTAACAGCGTTTTGGGTTGCCTGTTTTGATGTGCGTAGATTATCTCTCTGCATCAAAAGAGACAACTAGCTGTAAATTTTTATTTAATGGCTTTTTGTCGATAAAATACTCTGCGAAAGGCGGTTTTTTCTTCGCTGCGCTACTTTTGTCCTGATGCTTTATCTTTTTATTATTTATCAATATGTTATGTTTTTTCGTGAACGGGGCGTCACGAGCGCGCGGAGCCGCGATTGTGTCGACTGCCGCCTGAAATCACGTTTTAATGTGATGACGGTCACTTTTAGAATAATTTATGCCATAAAGGCGATTTAGTTAGCATTAGATCCTGTTTTTCTTTGTTGGTGTATATTCTGTTTTCATGCATGTTCATTCACTGGTGGCCGGTTGTGCTCTCGTCCATCCGCCGGGCGTATCCCGCTAACCTGTTGACCATCCAGGTAATATACAGACTGACGATAATTTTGCGGTTTTTTTATCTTATTCAAAATAGCCGTGAATTAATTTCCGTCCCGAACTGAATGACTTTTGGGGTTATTTTAAATAAAGTATTAACATCGTGGCCTGAATATATTTATCAGGCATCATTAAAGGTGGTAATAAATGGTTTAATATATTAAAGTACCCCGCTAGTATTGCTTATATATAATTCAGGATCGTTTAATAATTTATGTCTTTAATGTTACAAAAATTGAATAATATCCGCTCACTGCGGGCAATGTCGCGTGAATTCTCCATTGACGTACTTGAAGAAATGCTGGAAAAACTCAGGGTCGTCACTGAAGAAAAACGCTCAGAGCAGCACTCTACCCTGCAACAGCAAGCAGAATACCAGGAAAAAATTAATACCTGGCTGGAATTGATGATTGCCGACGGCATTACGCCTGATGAACTGGTCACGCAGAATGCGGGGCCGTCGAAGGCGGTGAAAAAACGCCAGCCGCGGCCGGCAAAATACCGGTTTAGCGATTTTTCCGGCGCGCAGAAAACCTGGACCGGCCAGGGGCGTATGCCGAAGCCGATCGCCCGTGCGATTAAGGCTGGTGCGACGCTGGAAAGTTTTCTGATTTAAGCGTTAGCGAAAATGAGATCCGGCAGGCGTTCAGGCGACTGCCGGATAGCGAAAAAATAACGGTGGGGAATCCCACCGTAGGTATTAGCAAACGCCAAAATCACCTTCTTCTTTATAAGGTGTGACGTCGGCGGGCTTCAGCGTATATTTCTCACCCTGTTCATTACTGGCCCGCACGGCGACAATATGATCTTCACCGACGGCCACAATCTTGAGTTTTGGTCCGCCCATGCGGGGCTGAACCAGATCGCCTACTGAATACATCGTTTTTCTCCTCTGGCATGGATAAATGCCGCTGTTCGCCTTCACTTTAGCGTAGCTGAACATCTGCATACAACGGGCCTGATGCCGCAGGCATCAGCGTCGGTTCCACGGCATGACGGCCAACAGGCGCGCCATCCCACAAAAACCGGTGATACCGGCGAAAGTTAAGCCGGCGCCGACGAAAGCGCTGAGCAGGAAAAAGCCGCTACTGACGCCATAGCCCAGCGCCACGCCCAACAAAATGAGTATGCCCGCGGCGATTTGCACCTGACGCATTAACGGCAGCGGCTGCGTTTTATCCTCTTTGACGGGCAGCCCCGCCGCTTTCCAGGCCTGAATACCGCCGGCCAGCAGTTTGACCTGTGCCGGAGCCGCCGCCGCCAGCAGACGAATGGCATTATTTTGCGTACGCGATCCGGCCTGACAATGAAAAATCACCGTTTGATCCGCCGTTGCGTGCAGCGTCGCGCCGTTATTCAGGGCGGCAAGCGGCACCAGTTCGGCATCGGGGATGTGCTCGCGGGCGTATTCATCGGCATCGCGAATATCGATTAATCTGGCCCCTTGCGCGATTTGCGCCCGGGCCTCTTCAGGAGAAAGGGTGGCGATAGTCATGACGGCTCCTTATGGGCAATAAATGGTCTTCAGCGTGGCGATGATTTGCTGAACCGCTGGGTGGGCGATGAAGTAGTGGATGCGTTGCGCCTCGCGCTCGCAGCCAATCAGGCCCTCCTCGCGCATGCGCGCCAGATGCTGCGAGGTGGCAGAAGGACTCAGGCCGGTGATCCGCGCCAGTTCGCCTGCGCTGGTGCGCGGCGTCTCGCACAGCATGCACAGAATCATCAGCCGGTGCGGATTACTCATGGCTTTCAACAGGGCGGCGGCTTCCCCGGCGCTGGACTGCAGTTGTTCTGGTGTATTCATATATTTTAGTCTTTTCTAAATTTAGATAAGTCTAAAATAAAAAGCGATGCGACGCCAGCGCAGAAAATGCCGTTGCCGGTCGCGCAGAAAATTCGGGCCACTATTGATGCGCTGCTCGCCGCACCGGATGCGCCTGACCGGGGCTCGTCAATCAAGCAAGTTCTCTTTTCGGCGCGGGGTTAAGCGTAACTTAAGAGAACATCGCGATAATGACAGTAATATGACTGGCATGGGCCCTCGCAATGAACATACTCGAAACGGTTAACCAAAGCGCTTTTCTGGCGCTGAATGCTCAGCCGGGGAGGCCGGATATCCTCCTGGCGTTGGCCCGCTTCTGCGCCAGCGGAACGATCTTTATCGTGCCGGTTATTTTGCTCGCTCTGTGGTTTTTAGGTGGCCGCGAGGGGCACCGGCAGGCGCTGTTTTGTACGCTGAATATTCTGATAGCGCTTGCGCTGGGCTATCTCTGCGGCTCGCTGTGGTTCCATCCGCGGCCATTTATGATGCCGCTGGGCCATACCTGGATCAGCCATCCGGCGGATAACGGCTTCCCGAGCGATCACGGGCTGGTGATGTTCAGCGCGGCGTTTGCGCTGCTTACGCTGCGCCTGCGCGCCCTGGGGCTGTTTGTCCTGCTCGCATCGCTGCCGGTGGCCTGGTCACGCATTTTCCTCGGGGTCCATTTCCCGCTGGATATGGTGGGGGCGGCGGCGGTCGCGGCGGCGGCCGTCTGGGTGAACAAAGGGGTCTGGCAGGTCTGTGGACCGGCAATGGTGCGGATGTGCGAAGCCATCAGCCAGCGCATGTTTTGCTGGCTGCCGGCCCGTTTTACGCCGTAGCTAAGGTTTAGTTTCTTGCCCGCGCGGCGCGTCGGTAGAGCGTGCTGCGCGCGACTCCCAGAGCCTGTGCCGCTTTACTGACGTTACCGTTATACGTCGACAGCGTATCGGCAATCAGCTGCGCATCATGCTGCTGCAACCCACGCGCCGGTGTCGGAGCCGGGGCCGACTGATACTCCGCCGGTAAATCCGCCACTTCCAGTTGCTCTCCTTCGTCAGCCAGCGCCAGCAGCACCTTCATCAGGCTTTGTAGCTGGCGCACGTTGCCCGGCCAGGGAAGGGTACAGAGGTGCGCCAGGAGCGCGGGCGAGAGCTGTACGCGTCGCGCTCCGGCGCCGAGGGTGTGCCATAGCTGCTGAAGAAACGCCGGTAGCCGGGGCCACTCCCGCAGCGGTGGAATAGTGAGAGCGAATTCGCGCAGGCGATAGAGCAGGTCCTCGCGAAACGTACCGTCGGCAACATGCTGCGTCAGGTTACGGTGGGTGGCGCAAATCAGCGCAAAGCTCACCGGGGCGCTCTGGCTGGCGCCGAGCGGCGTAACCTCTTTCTCCTGTAGCACCCGCAGCAGCCGGGTCTGAAGCAGCATCGGCATATCGCCAATCTCATCGAGAAACAGCACGCCGCCGTCCGCCTCGCGAATTTTACCGATATAGCCATTTTTACTGGCGCCGGTAAAGGCGCCAGGCTGGTAGCCAAACAGCTCCGATTCAATCAGCGATTCAGGGATCGCCGCACAGTTGATAGCCACGAATTTACCGTGACGCCAGCGGCTGTGCCGGTGCAGCGTGCGGCTGACAAACTCTTTGCCACATCCGGTTTCGCCCTCAATACACAGGGCAATGCCGGCATTCAGCAGACGCACCATCTTTTCCCCCTCGCGCTGACTGGCGAAAGGCAGCTCGATAGCCGGCGGCGTCGGAGCCGGGGCCGGTACCGTGACGTGGGTACGGGTCGGCGCGCGTAAACGGTAGTAATAGGTTTGCTGCTGGAGGGAGAGCGGCAGCGGAACATTGACCGCCGTTTGCGTCAGCTGAGGAAACAGCTGCTGAAAGGTGATGTGGCCAAGTTGTCCGCTATCCAGACCCAGATCGCGCATCGCCAGGCGGTTTCCGGCGGTCAGCACGTTATCGGAAAAGACCAGAAGCAGCTCTTCAACGCTGTCGAGTTTATGGGGGTGAAGGTGCAGGCTCATCAGCCACTGCTGCGGATGGAGACTCTGTTTTACCCACAGATATTCAATCTGCTTCGCGGCCTCTTTGACCCACGCCAGCGTGTGGGGATGGGGGAAGTGGGCCGGGCCGGAAATATCCAGCACGCCGGCAATTTTTCCGTCCGGGCTCTGAACCGGCATCGCGGCGCAATAAAGATCCTGATTGCGGGTGAGGAAGTGCTGGCGGCCGCCGATTTCGCAGCTGTCGTCAATGGCCAGCGCGGTACCGATGGCGTTAGTGCCACGCCCGCTCTCGCTCCACAGGTTTCCGGGAGCCAGCGCGAAGCTTTGCGCTTTCTGCATCGCGTGCATGTTGCCGAAGGTTTGCAGCACCAGACCGCTGGCATCAGAGAGGATAACCACCGACTGGAGATCGCTCACTTTGCGCGACAGGGTATTCACCACCGGCTGGGTCAGCTGCTGTAACCGGGTATGGCTGGCCAGCGCATCCGCCAGTTCGCCGGAACCCAGGCGCGGGAAATCATCCGTCGCGGGATCCAGGCCGTACTGCTGGCTACGAAACCAGGAATCGCTGAGCAACGGGCTGGTTTTTACCTCGGGATCGAGGGTAAACGAATTGCCTTGCACGGAGCACCTCGTGGTCGGATGGATGATGTTGCAATATTGTAGCTTTATAGTTTCTTATGTGTTGCGATGTGCGACACATAAGCAAAATTAGCGCCCCCTGTGAGACAGGTTTATATATTAAGATATTGAATTAGTTGTTTATTTTTTCCTGCGAAAAATCTGGCATAACCTCTGCATAAGCCTCTGTGCAGCAGGCAACAGCAAAAAACCAATACGCCGCTGCGCCTCAACCCTACAGAAGGAGATTGCAATGCGTTATGCACATCCTGGCACCCCGGGCGCCTTAGTTTCATTCAAGTCCGCATACGGTAACTATATTGACGGCCAATTTGTCAAACCGATCGGCGGCGAATACTTTATGAATACCTCCCCTGTGGACGGGAGCGACATTGCACAATTTCCCCGCTCCGATGCCAAAGATATCGACTTTGCTCTTGATGCCGCGCACCGCGCCGCCGAAGCCTGGGGGAAAACATCGGTCCAGCAGCGTTCCAACCTGCTGCTCCAGGTCGCCGACCGGATTCAGGAGAACCTGGAATATCTGGCGGTGGCTGAAAGCTGGGACAACGGTAAACCGGTACGCGAAACGCTGAATGCCGATCTGCCGCTGGCGGCCGATCACTTCCGCTATTTTGCCGGTTGCCTGCGGGCGCAGGAGGGGAGCACGGCGGAGATTGATGAAACCACCGTGGCCTATCACTTCCATGAACCGCTGGGCGTGGTCGGGCAAATTATCCCGTGGAACTTTCCTCTGCTGATGGCGGCGTGGAAGCTGGCGCCGGCGCTGGCGGCGGGGAACTGCGTGGTGCTCAAGCCAGCGGAGCAGACGCCGCTGAGCATCACGCTGCTGCTGGAAATTATTGGCGACCTCTTCCCGCCGGGCGTCCTGAACGTGGTGCAGGGCTTCGGGAAAGAGGCCGGTGAAGCGCTGGCAACCAGCAAGCGTATCGCCAAAATCGCCTTTACCGGTTCAACGCCCGTCGGGCGGCATATTCTGGCCTGCGCGGCGGAGAACATTATCCCCGCCACCGTTGAGCTGGGCGGCAAGTCGCCAAATATCTATTTTGCCGATGTGATGGACGGAGAAGAGGAGTTTATCGAGAAGGCGGTCGAGGGGCTGGTGCTGGGCTTCTTCAACCAGGGCGAGGTGTGTACCTGCCCATCGCGCGCTCTGATTCATGAATCCATCTACGAGCCGTTTATGGAGCGGGTCATGGCGAAGGTCGCCCAGATTCGCCGCGGCGATCCCTTTGACACCGACACCATGATCGGAGCGCAGGCGTCACGCCAGCAGTTTGATAAGATCCTGTCGTACATTAAGATTGCCCGCGAAGAGGGGGGACAGATCCTGACCGGCGGAGAGCGCGCCAGTATCGCGGCCGAACTGGATAATGGCTACTACATTCAGCCGACCCTGATTAAGGGGCGCAATGATATGCGCAGCTTCCAGGAAGAGATTTTTGGCCCGGTCATCGGCGTCACCACCTTTAAAGATGAGGCGGAAGCGCTGGAAATAGCCAACCAGACCCAGTTTGGGCTCGGCGCCGGCGTCTGGACCCGCGACAGCAATCTGGCGTACCGAATGGGGCGCGGAATTAAAGCCGGTCGCGTGTGGACCAACTGCTATCACATCTACCCGGCCCATGCCGCGTTCGGCGGCTATAAACAGTCAGGCGTCGGCCGCGAAACCCATAAAATGGCCCTTGATGCTTATCAACAGACGAAAAACCTGCTGGTGAGCTACGGTACCGCGCCGTTAGGACTGTTTTAACCGGGCGCGCCATTATCCGCCCCTGTCCGTCTGACAGAACCGCGACCTCAGCAATAAGGTCGCGGTTTTTTTTTCGCTGATTGACGATGGGGTTATTTTTTGCACTGTACTTTTTTAATAAAAATGAGATATGCCTGAAGCCTCTTTTTTATTCTGTCGACAAACATGAAATTTATTCAATAATAACTTTCATTTGAAAATCATTTCGCCATGATAAGGTTATTTTTCATTGCTCAGTAGGGTGATTATTTCGGGGGTGACAAAAAGAAAATAAAAATAATCGAGAAGAATCTTAGTTTTTGTCGAGTCATCGGACGCCCGCTGGGTCAGTCATTCCACCCGGAATGATATTTTTTCATTAAATTTGTTAAATAATATAAAATCTTATTGTGGTTTGTTATTGATGAGTTGTTTTTCTTTGCATTTAGAATGAATGATTTTATTGTGATTTATAGTATTTACCTGGTGTGTAAATTAAAACATTATTTCATTAACAAAATAAATCATTGCGTTTGATTTGGTCCAGGAATATTATTCATTTTAATATTAAATGCTGTGAATAAGTTCCCGCCTGAGAAAACGTTGCCGCCGATGCACGCAAGCAATCAGCCGGAGTTTCCTGTTATGCGTTTAATATCCTGCGGATGGAACGCGAATATTATTAACAAGGAGGAAGGTCAGCAGATTCCTTCAGGCTCATTATGACCCTGAGATTAATCTGTCATCAATCTATGTCAGAGATGAGATAAGTAATGAAAACCCAGTTTCGTATTATGGCAACTATTGTCGGTATTCTGCTATCCGGCGCCGTCGTAGCCGCGCCTTCACAACCCGCCCGTTCTACCTTAAGCGTTAATCCGGGCACCAGTGCGGGTGTGCAAAGCACCGGTGGCCAGATTGAATTCTCCGGTTCGATTACCGATACTTCCTGCGATATTGATAGCACCAGCGCCAACCAGATTGTCGATCTGGGGAAATGGGCGAGCAGCTACTTTACGGGAGCCGGTTCTGAAACGACCAAAACCGCTTTCCATATTAAAGTGAAAGATTGCCCTGCCACCGTGACGAAAGTATCGGTATTGTTTGATGGCGCCCGGGACAGCAACAACAGCAACCTGCTGGCGGTAAATGGCGGGGCGCAGGGGGTGGCGATTAAACTGTATGAAGATGATAAAGCAACGCCGATTAACATCGGTACAGAATCTCATGATCAGGCGGTCATTGCCGGTACCAGCGCCAGCAACAGCGGGACGGCGGATCTGGAGTTCTTCGCTGATTATATCTCTACCAGTGCGGTATCCGCCGGTGCGGCAAACGGCACGGCAAACTTCAATATGATTTACAACTAAGAAATAAATGAGCAGGATAACCTGCTCATTATTATTGGTATGTCTTTCTCCTTCAGTTATATTCCAGATATTACATGACGGTTGCGATTATGAAACATATTATCGCCGCGGCAGCGGCTGCCTTTTTACTGTTATCCACCACGGTACAGGCCGGTATTGTTATGGGCGGAACCCGTGTTATTTATCAGGAAGGGAAACGCGAGGCATCAATTTCTGTCACCAATGCTGATGTTCATTCACCTTATTTAGTGCAGTCATGGATAGAGAACTATGCCGAAAATGATAAAGGTAAGGTGCCTTTTATTGTCACGCCGCCGCTGTTCCGCCTCGACCCGGAACAGGAAAACGTATTGCGAATTAATTTTATTGGTGCCGCTCTGCCCCGCGATCGTGAATCCGTTTTTTGGCTGAATGTGAAAAGTATCTCCCCGACGCAAAAAGGCGATGTGAATAAATTACAGGTCAATATTAAATCTAAATTTAAAATTTTCTACCGGCCGAACGGTCTGACGGGCGATCCGGCGAAAGCCTGGCAGATGTTAACGTTTAAGATTGTTGGCAACCGGCTGGTGGCGCAGAACCCAACGCCCTACTTTGTTTCCTTTTTTACCCTCTCGGTCGGCGGGCACGAGATTGATGAACCGGGAATGATTGGCCCTTTGACGCGTAAAGAGTGGCCGGTCAACGGCGCGGGGGCGGTGAAATGGCGCGCCATCAATGATTTTGGCGGCATTACCGATTACGCGCAGCAGTAATTGTTGCTATTTTTGCCTTCGTCGGTCAGAACATTGTGAACAGAAAGGCCCCGGTTTTCCTTCATCCCTATTGCGCAATGCCTGTCTCCCTCCGGGGCGCCTCAGGCGCGGCGATGTTTCCTGTGCTGCTGTTTTTTCTCTGCCAGAGCGGTACGTCGCGGGCTGATGACTACTTCGATCCTGCGGCCTTAGAGTTTGCCAACCCACAGCAAAAGATGGCGGATTTGCATTATTTTGCCAAATCCGGCGGGCAGCAGCCGGGAACCTATTCGGTGAGTATCTGGGTTAACAACCAGCAGGTCGCCGAGGAGCCAATGGTATTCGTCGACGATCGCGGGGTACTGCGGCCGGCGTTAACCTCAGCGAAGCTGGCGGAATATGGGGTCAACGTTAGCGCTTTTTCCGCATTGACCCGGCTGGATGACGGTGAAACTTTTACCCGGATTGAACAATTTATTCCAGATGCCAGCAGCCGTTTCGATTTTGCTACCCAGCGCCTGGACTTAAGCATTCCGCAGGCGGCGATGAATGTGCAAAGCCGCGGTTACGTCGATCCGGCGCGCTGGGACGACGGGATCCCGGCGGCATTTATCAACTACAACCTGACCGGCGAACAGACCCGCCAGTCGGAAACGCAAAGTCGCTCCAGCTACCTGAATTTACGCAACGGGGCCAATCTCGGGCCCTGGCGTTTGCGTAATATTTCATCCATGCAGTATGACCAGCATTACCGCTGGCATTCGCAAAGCACCTGGCTACAGCGCGATGTGAAATCCGTTAAAAGCCTGCTGCGGATTGGCGACACTTTCACCAGCGGCGAGGTCTTCGATAGCGTGCAGTTTCGCGGCGTTCAGCTGATGTCCGATGATGAAATGCTGCCCGACAGCCAGCGCGGTTTTGCCCCGGTGATTCGCGGCATGGCGCACAGCAACGCCAAAGTGACGGTCTCGCAGCACGGCTACGTTATCTACGAAACCTTTGTCTCTCCGGGGGCGTTTGCGATAAGCGATCTCTATCCTACGGCGCAGAGCGGCGATCTTGAGGTACAGGTTAAAGAGAGCGATGGATCGGTACGCTCTTTTATCCAGCCATACTCCACCGTCCCTTTTATGCTCCGCGAAGGGCGGAACAAATTTAGCCTTAGCGCAGGGCGTTTTCATGCGAGCCAGCGTCAGGTCAGATCGCCGCAGTTTGTCCAGGGAACGCTGTTCTACGGTTTGCCTGCGGAGTTCACCCTCTATGGCGGCGCCCAGCTGGCGCAGGATTATCAGGCCTGGTCGCTGGGCATTGGGCGTGGTTTTGGCGAGCTGGGGTCGTTGGGCAGCGATGTGACCTGGGCCAATACCGCGACGCTCCCTGACAGACACAATGTGGGGCATTCATTGCGCGTGCAGTATCAAAAGGATTTTACCTCGACGGGGACCTCGTTCAGCCTCGCCAGCTATCGCTACTCCTCCGGCAACTATTATAGCTTCAGCGAGGCTAACGCCCTGCAAAGCCCTGGCGAGCGGTTGGACAACAAGCGTCAGCGCGAAGAGATCTCTGTCGCGCAGTCCTTTGGCAGCGCCAGCAGCCTGGCGATTTCCGCTTATTCGCAAACGTACTGGCGCAGCAACAGCAATGATGAAACGGTACATCTTGGGTTCTATAGCGCCTGGAAAAGCGTGTCGTGGGGCGTGGGCTATTACTACACCCAATCTTCTGACCGGGAAAAAGCCGATCGCTCGTGGTCATTTAACCTCAACATCCCGCTGGGCGGCGGGCTGGCGGAGAACTCGGTCAGCTACAGCACCACCTCCGATAATCACGGCCGCTCATCACAGCAGATGTCGCTGTACGGCGCGGTGCCTGGGCGTACCAACCTCGATTATTCGTTGCAGCAGGGCCATGCTAACGCCGGGCAGGGGAGCAACAGCAGCGCAGCGCTCGATTATCACGGCGGATATGGCAGCGCCCAGCTGGGTTATCGTCACGATAGCGCCAGCAACCAGCTGACCTGGGGAGCCTCGGGCTCGGTAGTGGCGCACCCGCATGGCGTCACGCTCGGGCAACCCGTTGGCGACAGTTTCGCCATCGTCCGCGCGCCGGGGGCGGCGGACGTGGCTATCGAGGACGGGACTAACGTACATACCGACCGGCGCGGCTATGCCGTGGTACCGGCCTTAACGGTATACCGCAAAAACACCATCACGCTGGATACCGAATCGATGAGCAATGACACCGACGTGGATCTACAAGGTCAAACCGTCATCCCCGGCGGCGGCGCGGTGGTACTGGCGAATTACCAGACCCATATCGGCTACCGCGTGCTGTTTACCCTGCGCGACAGGGACGGGGCGATTCCGTTTGGCGCCAGTGTTCATCTGCGCCAGGCGGGCGACGAAGCCGCTACGGCAGCGGGAGGGATGGTCGCCGATGGCGGTCAGGTGTACCTCAGCGGGATACCGCAAGAGGGGACGCTCGACGCGACCTGGGTCGATAACAATATTTCGCGCAAATGCTCACTGCATTTTCATCTTACCGATCGTCAGCAGCAGAATGCGGTGAAAACTGCGGCGGGTCTTTGCCTGTAAACCGAGGAGAAGGAGCGATGCATCGTGGTTTTCGCTTATTACAGTTTGTGTTCCTGCTGATCGCAGGGATGTATAGCCAACATGGCTGGGCCGAGAGCTGCGGCGGCAGCGTCGGGCAGATGACGATTAACGTGCCGAATATTAACTATCTGCCCACGCTGCGAACCAATACGCAAATGAGCAATGCGCTGGCGGATAACGGCAGCGGCATTCATTTTGTCTGCGATTTACAACTGCCGAGCGCGGACTGGAAACGCATCGTCTATCAACAGCGCGTCACCACCGGTTCGCCGCAGATAATTAACGGCCAGCATGTGTATGCCTCTGCGCTGAGCGGAATGGGCTATGCGTTGGGCTTTCAGTGCGGCGGCGGCCCGATTCGCTACATTGACGGTAGCGATGCACCCGCCGGAAGCGAATCAATGACGGTCTGCGACAGTACTCAGCTCCCGGCGTTACTGACCCAGCGCGAGATAGTGGTCAAAGCGTATATCATCTTTTATAAAACCGGCGATGTGCCGCTAACCAGCGGCAACCATGTCAGCGTTTCGGCGCAGCCGCAGGTGGGCAACTTATCTATTGAGACCCAGGAGGGGAGTCATGCCTCCCGCATGGCGAGCGCGCCGGTCAGTATCGATCTTGCCGCCCTCAACGTTGATATTGGCGCCAGCGGCAGCTGTCAGGTGACCCGCGCCTCTATCGGCGTCAATATGGGAACGGTGAATAAAGCGGAGTTCAAAGGCAAGAGCGCGACCGCCGGCGCGGCACAGACCTTTAGCATTCCGGTGTATTGCAGCACGCCGACCGACATCCGGATTGGTTTTTTTGGCGTCACCACCGACTCTGGCACCGGCGATGCCCTGGCGCTGTCCCAGGTAGACGGCGCTGCCAGCGGGGTGGGGATAAAGCTGAGCTATGGTAATAATCCGCCCCCGGCGCCGTCCGCCGGAAGCGATGTGAAAATGAATGTCTCCAGTAATCTGCCGGTGCTGAAACACATTACCGCCAGTAGCGCCGCCGCGGCCGAAAGCATCAACTTCACCGCCCGATACGTGCAAACGGGAGATACCGTGACGCCCGGGCGGGCTAACGCTCTGGCGACCTTCGCGCTTGAATACAACTAGCGGGCCTCCCCGGCGGTAAGCGGCTGACCGGCCAGCGCCTCTGCCTGCCAGCAGCGGGTGACGCTCCCGTTGCCGAGCGGGCGTAGCGGCTGCGGTTTCTCACAACCCGCACCGGCGAACGGGCAGCGATCGCGGAAGTAACAGCCCTCGGGCAGATGGCGGTTGCCGGGTAATTCCGTGTTGCGCGGCGCTTCGCCCAGCGCCGAGCCGATACGCGGCACCGAGTCCATCAAAAGCCGGGTATAGGGATGGGCCGGGTTATCGAGGACCTGACGCGCCTCGCCCGTCTCGACGATTTGCCCGAGATACATTACGGCGACGCGATCGCTCATGTGGCGTACTACGGAAACGTTATGCGAAATCAGGATATAGGTCAGGTTCTGCTGCTTTTGCAGCTCGACCAGCAGATTGAGGATCTGCGCCTGTACCGAAATATCCAGCGCCGAGGTCGGCTCATCCAGCACGATAATATCCGGCTTTGCCGACAGCGCGCGGGCAATCGCGATGCGCTGGCGCTGGCCGCCGGAAAACTCGTGCGGTAAGCGGTCGAGATACTCCGGGCGGATACCGACCTGCAACGCCAGTTGCTCCGCCAGAAGGCGCCGGGCCTTTTCGCTGGGGCGCGACTGGATCCACACCGGCTCGGTGATGGTGCGCCACACCGGGAGCCGCGGATCCAGCGAGGAGAGCGGATCCTGAAACACCATCTGCATACGCCCGCCGCCGGACGCCGTCGCGCGTTCAAACTGGCCGTGAGAGGGTTTAAGCATGCCCATCAGCAGCTTAGCGAGGGTGCTTTTTCCGCAGCCGGATTCGCCGACGATGCCCAGCGTTTCGCCGCGCCAGGCCGCCATATCCAGACCGTTCAGCGCATAGACGCGTTCGACGACCTTGCCGCGCCAGTTCTTGCGCGCCGGGAAGTTAAGATGAACATCGTGCAGTTTCAGCAGCATCTCAGACATGCGTTTTCTCCCGTTGCGGGTACCAGCAGGCCGCCTGCTGCCCGGTCTGTTCTATCGGGCGGAGCACCGGGGTGATGCCGCAGCCCTCGCCAGCGGCAAAGCAGCGTTCGCGAAAGGCGCAGCCGCCCGGTAATCGCGCCAGATTCGGCACCGTGCCGGGAATCGAGCGCAGCAGCGATCGCGGCTCGCCGTTATCCGGGGCGCTGTCGAGCAGGCCAACGGAGTAGGGATGCAGAGGATGGTGCAGCACCTGCTGAGTTAATCCGCTTTCAATCACCGCGCCGGCATACATGACGTACAGCCGATCGCAGACCTGTGAAACCACCGCCATATCGTGGCTGATAAACAGTACCGCGGTGCCCGTCGCCAGCGCTTTCTGTTTTAGCAGGCGCAGTACCTGGCGCTGAACGGTCACGTCCAGCGCGGTGGTCGGTTCATCGGCAATCAGCAGGTCGGGCTCGCAGGAAAAGGCGATGGCGATCATCACCCGCTGGCGCATCCCGCCGGACAGTTCGAAAGGGTAGCGTTCCATCACCCGCTGCGGATCGGCTATCTGCATATCCGCCAGCAGCGCCACCGCCCTGGCGCGCGCTTCGCGGGCGGAGAGGGGGCGATGCTGACGAATCACGTCGACCATCTGCTTGCCGATCCGCCGCGTTGGATTCAGCGCGGTCATCGGCTCCTGAAAAATCATCGCCACCCGCCGGCCGCGGATGTCGCGCATCTCTTTTTCCGATGCTTTGAGAATATCGTGACCCATCAGCGTCACCTGGCCGCTGTGAATCTGATAGCTTCCCGGCGGCAGCAGACGCATCGCCAGCATGGCGGTGACGGATTTGCCGGACCCCGACTCGCCCACCACGCCCACAATTTCGCCGCGGTCGATATGCAGAGAGACCGCGTTCAGTACATGTACTTCCCCCTGGTAGACCGGGAAGCTCAAACGGACATTGTCGATTGTCAGAACCCGGTTACTCATGCGTTGCGTCCTCCGGACTTCGGATCCAGTAAATCCTGGATCCCATCGCCAAACAGATTAAAACCGACGGCGGTGATCAGGATCGCCGCCCCCGGAAAGGCGCAGTACCACCACTGATCGAGAACGTAGTTGCGGCCGTTCGCCACCATCGCGCCCCACTCGGCGGTGGGCTGCTGCGCGCCGAGGCCGATAAACCCTAGCGTCGCCGCCATCAGAATGGCGCTGCCGATATCCAGCGATGCCTGCACCACCAGCGGCGGCAGGGCGTTGCGTAAAATATGCCAGCTGATCAGGTGCCAGCGGGAGGCGCCGAAGGTCAGCGAAGCTTCGACGAAGCTGTGCTGGCGCACTACCAGCGTCTGTCCCCGCGCCAGGCGGACATAAAACGGAATGCGCACAATAGCGATCGCCAGCATGGCGTTGAATAAGCTCGGGCCTAACGCGGCGGCCAGCGCCATCGTCAGCACCAGCGAAGGGATCGACAGCATGATATCCATCAGCCGCATGATCAGCGCATCGCTGCGCCCGCCGAGTACGCCGGAAAGGCAGCCCAGCAGCGAGCCGCTGATCCCGGCGATCAGCACCACCGCCAGACCGGCGGCGATCGATTGCCGGCTACCGATCAGCACCCGACTGAACAGATCGCGACCGACCTCGTCGGTACCGAACCAGTGGGACAGCGACGGCGCCTGCAGGCGGGCGGTGAGATCGATAGCGTTGGGATCGTGCGGTACCAGCCACGGCGAGAAGATCATCAGAAACAGCATGATCAGCATAATGGCGCCGCCGATCAGCGTCAGCGGGCTTTTGCGCACCAGCCACAGACGGCGCTTCCACACGGTGTTGCGGCGGGTTTTTTCGATAGCGCCGGGGCGTTCCTGGGTCATCATCACTTAGTTTTCTCCCCGACCCATGCGCGGGTCTATCCATAAATAGAGCAGGTCGACGAGCAGGTTGACCAGCACGTAAGCAAAGGACACCACCACGGCGAAGCCCATCACCGCGGGGAAATCGAGCGCCTGAATAGAAGAGACGACGTAGGCGCCCATTCCGGGCCAGGCAAAGACGGTTTCGGTCAGCACCGCGCCGTACAGCAGATCGCCCAGCGCCAGCCCCAGCACCGTGACCGACGGAATCAGCGCGTTAGGCAGCGCATAGCGCATCACGATGGTCCATTTCGTCAGGCCGCTGGCCAGCGCGGTGCGGATGTAATCTTCACTCAGCTGCTCCAGCATCGCGGAGCGAATTTGTCGGGCGACAATCCCCAGATGGACGAAGGCCAGGGTGGTCGCCGGCAAAATCAGATGCTGCAACGCGTTAAAGAACACGTCGATGTTGCCTTCCAGCAGCGCGTCGATCAGATAGAAGCCGGTCACGCGGGTCGGCGGATCAAACCAGTCGTCAAGACGTCCGCTGCCGGGCAGCCAGTCCAGCTTGCCGTAAAACAGGACAATCACTCCCAGCCCCAGCCAGAACGCCGGGGTAGAGATTCCGGTCAGCGCCATCAGGCGAACCAGGTGATCGGTCCAGCGGTTGCGATACACCGCCGAGAGCACTCCCAGCGGAATGCCGACCACCAGCGCGATAAACAGGGCGCAGATCGCCAGTTCGAGGGTCGCCGGGAAAAAGGTCTTTAAATCTTCCAGTACCGGGCGACCGGTGCGGATAGAGGTCCCGAGATCGCCGTGTAGCAGGGCGTTGACATAATGAAAAAACTGCTGCCATAACGGTAAATCCAGCCCCAGCTGCTGGCGGATATGGCGGACGATTTCGTCGCTCGCGCGATCGCCTGCCAGCAGGCGCGCCGGATCGCCGGGAATGAGGTGCGAAATAATAAAGGTGATCACGCAGACGCCGGCGACGACGAGGACCAGCCCCCAACTGCGTTGTCGAATTAAACCCCAGAAACTCATGATGACGCCCTCAGCCGGGCCCGCGACGGCCCGGCATGACAAGGTTAAGATGCGCTACTTATGCATATCGGCAATATTGAAAATCTGCTCAAGCATCGGGTTGAAGACGAAGCCCTTGACCTCTTTGTTCATCGCCACCTGGTAGTTTTTCTGGAACAGATAGACGTAGGCGGCCTCATCGATAACGGTTTTCTGCGCCGCCTGATAATCCCGGGTGCGTTCTGTCTGGTCGGTAGTGGCGACCGCCTGTTTGAGCAGCGCGTCAACCTGCGGATTGGCATAGAACGAACGGTTGCCCGGCAGCCCTTTCTTATCCGACTCGAACCAGTAGTTCATGAACATATAGGGGTCGGCGAAATCCGGGCTCCAGTTGCCGATGGCGATATCGTAATCCCCTTTACCAACGCGCTCGCGCATGGTGGCGTTGGCCAGTTTTTCCAGCTTCACCTGGATGCCGAGGGTTTGCAGATTCGCTTGGGTGGAGAGCGCGATCGGCTCCCAGTTCGGGTCGTTATCCGAGTAGAGGAACGACAGGGTTTTCGGCTTATCGCTGACTTTCGCCAGCGCGGCTTTGGCTTTATCCAGATCAAGGGAATACTGCATTGCGCTCGGGTCAAAGCCCCACATGCCGTCGGGGATCGGGCCACGCATCTGTTTGCCGTTGCCGCCGAGAATGCCGCTGACCATCCCTTGATAATCGGTGGCCCAGGAGACGGCGCGACGTAAATCGACCTGATTCATCGGCGCCTTGCTGTTATTGAGATACAGGTAGGTCACGCGCAGCGCCGGATAGTCATACACCGCCACGTTATCCTGTTTCTTCAGGGCCGCAAACTGGTCGACCGGCAGCGCATCGGCAATATCCAGATCGCCCTTGGTCAGCTGCAGACGGCGGGCGGCGCTTTCGCCAATAATCTTCACCGTCACCCGCTTAAAGGCCGGCTTCGCGCCGCTGAAGTGCGGGTTGGGTACCAGCACCAGCTGCTGGCCTTTCTGCCAGCGCTGTAACATATAGGCCCCCGAGCCGGCGGTGTGTTCCGCCAGCCAGGCGCGGGCGTCATCGCCGGCGTTGGCCTTCAGAACCGCCGGGTTGATAATCGACGCGCCGTCATTGGCCAGGGTGTGGAGGAACGGGGCGAATGAGTCCGGCAGGGTGAAGCGCACCGTGGCGGGATCCACGGCCTCAATTTTCAGCCCGCTCGGGAAGGCTTCGGAAGGCCCCTGCTTAATGCGCATCAGGCGTTCGAAAGAGAGCTTTACCGCTTCGGCGGTGACCGGCGTACCGTCGTCAAACAGCATGTTTTTGCGCAGCGAAAAGGTCCAGGTTTTGCCGTCATCAGAGACCTTCCAGCTTTCGGCCAGGTCGCCCTCGACGTCCGTTGAGCCTTTCCCGTCCTGGGTTTTGTATTTGACCAGCCGCTGATAGGCCGGGTAGGTGACCGTCCAGTCGTTATTATCAATGGTGACGGCCGGGTCGAGCGTCTGCGGATCGGCGGCTTTACCGATGACCAGCATATCTTTGGGCACGGCAGCATAAGCCGGGGCGATAGCTGCCGCCAGCGCAACGGCCAGCAGCAGCGGGCGAAAACCGGTGAGAGAAGTGCGACTCATATTCATGGCATGACTCCGTCAGGGTGAGCGGGGGACAGGCAGGTGAAAACATCATCAAGGAGCGGATAACCGGCCGCATCCGGTAATTCGAAGTGCCACCATTCCGTGGAAATACCCTTAAAGCCGCCGCCAAACATAATGGCGTTCAACAGCAGGCGGTTACGTTGGGCGGCCTGGGGAACCGCCGGGTGATAAGGGTGAGAGAGATCGTCCATCTCATCGAAGGCGGTGCCCATATCCAGCGGCTGGCCGTTTTCGTCGATTAACGTCACATCAATAGCGGTACCGCGGCTGTGGTTCGAACCCAGCGCAATCGGCACCACGTAGTCCTGGTTCGGACAGGCGTCCCACAGGCGCTGCTGCGCCTGCTGCGGACGATAGGCATCGAACACCAGCAGGTTCAGACCCGCCAGCTGCGCGATGCGCAGCGACTTCTCCAGCGCCGCCGCCGCATCCGGGTGCAGCAGGCAGCGGGCTTCGCTATAAATGGGCTGGCCGGTAATGTTATCGGCGCTGGCATATTTGAGATCGACAGGCAGAGCCGGAAAGCGCGCGCTGATATCGACCAGGGTGAGTTGCTTATTCATTTATTGTTTCCTGTCCTGAAGCCTGACGCGCAGGCGCTTATTCACGTTCAAATTGACCAAATTCCTGCTGCAGCGCCCGGTTTTCGGCCAGCCGACGCGACAGCGACGGCCCGAGTTGCTCGACGACCGCGGAGAGCAGCAGGTTGAAAAGACAGCTGATGGGGGCAAGGGAGTCCCAAAAATGACCGGTATCGGTTTTGACCTGCAGCAGATCGACCGGATAATCGCGGGCCCACGGACACCAGATATCGGTGACCAGCGCGGTGGCAATATGCCGCTCGGCGGCAACCCGACAGAACTGGCGCGCGGTGCTGGAATAGGCGCGGGTATCGGTCAGGATGATGTAAGGATGTTCATATTCGGAGTTCAGCGACTCCAGCCAGCTACCGGAGCTGCCGTCGGCATAGGTCACGCGCGGGCGCAGGTATTCGAGATGGCTAAAAAAGCTGTTGGCGATGCCCCGGGTGGACTGGATCCCGAGCACCATCACCGCATCGGCCTGGGCGATCCGCCTGCTGACCCGGGCGAAGGTCTCTTCCTGCGCCAGCTGATAGACATAGCGGATCGCATCCAGCTCCATCTGTAGCGACAGGCTGGCGCGATCGGGCTGGGTTTGCTGCTGCGCCCAGGAGTCGAGGCGGTCGATGACGCCCCAGTGTTTATAGGGCGCCGGGGTATGTTCTTTCAGACCGTTTTTGACATCGTCGAGGTTGCGATAGCCGAGTTTGCGCAGGCAGCGGCCGACGGTGATCCCGCTGGTGCCGGTTGCCAGCGCGATGCTATCGGCCGTTTCATAAGGGATATGTTCCCGATGGCTCAGCAGCCAGCTGCCGATGCGTTTTTCACTTGGCGTCAGCTGGCTAAATATCGACTCGATGGTGCGAAACAGCCTGGAGTTATCGTTCATACCCGCCTCTCAATGAGATTTCTCTCTCATGAACCCGCATTGTGTTACTCAACTAACAAAGCACGATGCATGCCAGCTATTCCGGAAAACCGTTTTTTGCGCTATCACTGGGGAAATGCGCGAGGCAGGCGAACTATGAGCGTATATTTTCGCCAAAATATGCACAAAGAAAGTGCAACGTTTCCTGGTTGTGCATCACAAAAATAAAACATACGATTAACAACGCCGTAATTTGTGCAACAAATGAGCCGGGGATAACGCGCGGCAAAATCGCGCAACCTCTTCAACAACGCACGTACTAATAAGGATGAGGGTATGAACTTAAAGGTCTGTCTGGCCCTGGTACTCGCGAGCCTTGCCTGCGCGAGCCAGGCGCGGGATCTGCAGGCGATTCAACAAAGCGGCGAATTGAAAGTGGGCGTTCCGGGCGACTATGCCCCGCTGGCGTTCCACAACGCAGCGGGTGAGCTGCGCGGTTACGACGTGGATATGGCAAAGGATCTGGGGCAGAAGCTGGGGCTAAAAGTCAACTTTGTGCTGACCAGCTGGCCGACGCTTTCCAGCGATCTGAAGGCCGATAAGTTTGATATTGCGATGGGCGGGGTCACGGAAACCCCGGAGCGGGCAAAAGATTTCGCCCTCAGCCATCCGGTGGTGGCAAACGGTAAGATAGCCCTGGCGAACTGTATGGCGGCCCCGGCACTCGGTAGCCTGGAAAAGATCGACCGCCCCAATGTGAAAGTGATTGTTAACCCGGGCGGCACCAACCAGAGCTACGTCGATGCTCATATCAAACATGCGCAGATTATCAGGGTCAAAAATAACGTCGATAATCTTGAGGCGTTACGCCAGAAAACCGCCGATATGATGGTTACCGACCTGATTGAAGGCGTCTATTACCAGAACAAAGAACCCGGCGTCTTCTGCGTGGCGACGGATAAACCCTTCCCGGGCACCGCCAGTTTTAAAGTCTATATGATGAACAAAGATAATCAGCCGCTGCTGGAGAAGGTGAACCACTGGCTGGACAGCCAGGATAAAAATATCCTCAAACAAAAATGGAAGATTCACGAGTAGGTGCCGGCGGTCGGGAGTAAGCGTCAGATTTTTCCGCCCTGCGGCCTTTAGCCTTTTCGCCCTTTCACGCGAGCGCGGACGGTATCCCGCATCGCGCGAATTAACGTCTCTTTGCTGCGCCCGCGGCGAAAGATCAGCGAAAAGGGAGCCTGGTAGCCATATTCTGTCGGCAGCAGGGCGCGCAGATTTTGCGCTTGTACCCACGGCAGCGCATAGTGCTCCGGCAGATAGCCGATATATTTGCCGGACAAGATGAGCATCAGCTGTGCTTCCATACTTTCGGCGCTGGCTTCGCTCTGCTTAAAGCCTTTACGCCCCAAATCACTGCTGCTCCAGTAGCTGCGGGTGACCATCCGCATCGGCGAAATCAGCGCTTCCGTCAGATGTTTAACGGTAAAGAGCGGGTGCTTATCGCCGCAGTAGAGCCAGTTTTGTTCGCGATAGAGCGGATGAGAAATCACGCTTTTGGCCTGAAGTGAGAAGGTCCCGACGGCGAGATCCAGTTCGTTATTCAACACGCCCTGTAAAAGCGCGTTCGGACTTCTGACCTGCAGGTTTATCTGTACCCGCGGGAAGCGTTCGCTGAATGTCGCAATAATATCGCTCATGGGCAGCATCGGATCGGTAATCGTAGAATCGATGACGCCAAGATTAAAGATCCCGGTTTGCTCGCCCCGCAGAGTGGCCGTATTGCGTTCGAAATCCTCCAGCGAATTTAGCAAATCGATACTTTGCTGAAGAACGGTTTCCCCTTTTTCCGTCAGCGAGAATCCGCCTCTGCCACGGCGACACAGAATGATTCCCAGCTTCTCTTCAAGCTCACTCATATAGTTGCTGATGGCCGAAACCGTCAGGTTAAGCTCCTGCTGGGCGTTGGCGTAGCCCTGATATTTTGCGACGGTGATAAAAACGTGTAACAGGCGCAGATTGGGAAATTTGCCCACTGACATAGGGGAATACTCCACTGTAAGTCCCGGGTTTTGTTTTTATTTTTCTAAACTAATTTTTTGGCTTTGACTATTTTTTCTCTGTACTACGTTCCGCAGTATCTCTTTATCGCCCCGATAAGCCATGGAGAAACTGCAATGACATCCGCAACTGAACATGAGTACCCGCAGCCGCAGGATGGTGAAATTCCGCGCTTCAGCGGATTACCGACCTTTTTCCGTCTTCCTTTTGCCCCGCAGACCACCGAACTGGATATCAGCGTGGTGGGGGTGCCGTGGGATGGCGGAACCACTAACCGTGCCGGCACACGCCACGGGCCGCGCGAACTGCGCAATGCCTCCAGCCTGGTGCGCCGGATCCACCCGGTGACCCGCCGCTCTCCCTACGATTATGCGCGGGTGGGCGATCTGGGCGATGTGCGAATTAATCCCGTGGATATGCAGGATAGCCTGGCGCGCATTGAGGCCTGGTATCACGCCCTTAATCAGCAGCAGGTAATGCCGTTAACCGCGGGGGGCGACCATCTCACCACCTTGCCGATTTTGCGGGCGCTGGGACGGAATAAGCCGCTGGGCATGATCCATTTTGATGCCCATTCGGACACCAACGACAGCTATTTTGGCGGTGAGCGCTTTACCCACGGCACCCCGTTTCGCCGCGCCGTGGAAGAGGGGGTTCTCGACCCGAGACGCACGGTGCAAATCGGTATTCGCGGCGCGCTGTTCTCCGCGGATGAACACCGCTGGGCGGAGGAAAACGGCATCACGATTATCCGTATGGAGCTGGTCAATGAACTGGGCGTCGAGCGGGTGATGCAGCGGGCGCGGGAGATTGTCGGCGACCAGCCCACCTACATCAGCTTTGATATCGACGTGCTGGATCCGGTCTATGCCCCCGGCACCGGAACGCCGGAAATTGGCGGTATGACCACCTTGCAGGCGCAGCATTGTCTCCGCCAGCTTGCCGGGTTGAACCTGATTGGTGCCGACCTGGTGGAGGTGTCGCCGCCGTTTGACCAGGGCAATCTCACCAGCCTGACCGGCGCGACCCTGATGTTCGAACTGCTTTGCCAGCTTGCCGATGCTCATCATCGGCGTATTTCTGCTTAACCGGAGCCAACTGATGAAAAAATGTCTCTCATTAGGTTATCTTGCGACCACGCTGGGACTGGCGTTGGGGCTGGCATCGGCGGCCAATGCGACCGATGCCACTCTCTCACCGGGAAAAATAAAAATAGCTATGGAAGTGGCCTACCCGCCATTTGAATCCTGGCAGGATGACGCCATCGTGGGGTTCGATGCCGAACTGGCGGCGCTGCTCAGCCAGCAAACAGGCTTAACGCTCCAGCTGGTGGATACGAAATTCAGCAGCCTGATCCTTGGTCTGAGCGGCGGGCGCCAGGATGCGGTGATCTCGGCGCTCTATATCACCGAGGAACGTACCCGTCAGGCGGATGCTATCCCGTACGCCAACACCGGGGCCTATATTATGGTGCGCAGCGACAGTCCCGTGGCGCCGCAAACGGAACACGATCTCTGTGGGCTAACCGTCGGACTACAGCAGGGGACTTCATGGGTGAAAAAGCTGCAGGCGCTTTCGGCAGGCGATTGCCAGCGGCAGGGCAAAGGGGCTATTGAGATTAAAGAGTTCCCGACCTCGCCGGAGACGCTGCAGGCGCTGCTCTCCGGAAATATTCAGGCCCAGGTGGATATCGCTGGCGTGGTCAGCCTGTTTACCCAGCGTAGTAAAGGCCGCCTGAAGGTGAGTTCCCCGCAGACGATTTACCCGCAAACGCTGGGGATTTACGTTCGCAAAGGCAACACGGCGCTGGCGCAGCAGCTGACTTCGGCATTGAAAACGCTGCGTGACAACGGGGAATATCATGCTTTGCTGCAGAAATATGCCGCCTACGGTATTACGGATAACGCGCCGCAGCCCTGAGATGAAAAGCGGAAATGTTGTGATGAACGAGCCATTTAATGAGATCTATATCACGGTTTTTGCCTGATTATCGTTCAGATAAAACTTAATTCTCATAGTTATCAATTGATTACTGTCTTTTTACCCTCCTTTGTGTATTCAGTGTGTAAAATTACACACTGATCACAATTCCTCTCCCCTCCGCATGTTTTAATTCCCCTCACCAAAACAGAGAGGAATTCATATGAAACACATGATGATTTGCTGCGGCGCTGGCGTAGCGACCAGTACCGTCGCCTTAAATAAACTGCAGGACTTCCTGAAAAAAGAAAATATCCTCGATAAGGTTCGTATTTCACAAGGTACCGTTGCGGAAGCCAAAACCCGTGACGATGTCGATTTTATCGTCTCGACGTCGCCCGTTGCGCTGTCCGTTCCGGTCATTAACGCTCTGCCGCTATTAACCGGCATGGGTACCGATAAAGTGTTCAACAGCGTGAAAGAATTAATTCTCGCCGAGGGTTAAGCTATGTTTATTGTTGATTACATCGTGGGTTTAGGCGCATCGGTGATGATGCCGCTGATATTTATGCTCCTCGGTCTATTATTACGTCTGTCCCTCAGTAAAGCCCTGAAAGCGGGCTTAATGGTGGGGATCGGGTTTATCGGCTTAAGCATTACGGTGAACCTGATGATCGATTCTCTGACGCCCGTCAGCCACGCGCTGGTAGAGCGTTTCGGTCTGAATCTGAACGTGCTGGATGTGGGCTGGCCCGCGGCAGCGGCGGTGGCGATGGGGACGCGCGTCGGAGCGCTGGTGATTCCGGTGTGCGTGGCGATTAACGTGCTGATGCTGTACACCAAAACCACCCGGGTGTTGAACGTCGATATCTGGAACCTGTGGCATCACGCGTTTACCGGCTCACTGGTGACGATTATTACCGATAGCCTGTGGCTGGGGATATTTGCCGCCGGGATTAACTGCATTATTACGATGGTGATTGCCGACCGTACCAGCGGCGATGTTGAAAAATATTTAAATCTGCCCTCTATTTCGGTGCCACACGGTTTCTCCGCTTCATTTGTTCCGGCGGCATGGCTGGTGAATGCTATTGTCGACCGTATTCCGGTGGTGCGTGATATTAAAATTGATACGGAAGTGATTCAGCGGAGATTATCTATTCTCGGCGACCCGGCTTCCCTCGGGGCTATTATCGGCGCGCTGCTCGGCATTATTTCCGGCATTGAAGTCAAGGCTATTTTGCAAACTGCGATTACCATGGCGGCGGTGATGACCATTATTCCGCGGATGGCGAAGATGCTGATGGAAGGGGTCTATCCGATCAGTGAGCGTATTCAGGAAATTGCCCAGTCACGAGCCGGATCGTTCGGTAAAATTGCCATTGGTCTGGACTCTGCCGTCAGCGTCGGGCATCCGGTCACGCTGTCCGTTTCGATGCTGATGATTCCGGTGATGCTGGTTCTCGCGGCCATCATTCCCGGCAACCAGTTCCTGCCTTTTGCGTCATTAACCGGTTTACCCTTTGCCTTTGTTCTGGTAACGGCGGTATGCCGCGGCGATATGTTCCGCACGCTGCTGACCGGGCTGTTAACCCTGAGCCTGGCGCTGCTGATTGGTACCAACCTGGCGCCGATTGTCACCAGCACCGCGGTCAGCACCGGCTTCTCGCTGCCGCAGGGCACCACCAGTATCAGCAGCGTGGATTATGCCGGGGCCATGTTGCCGTGGGCGATTATCCAGAGCTTCCACCTCAAAGAGATTGGCGTCGGGATTCTGACCCTGTGCACCCTCGCGCTGGTGTTGTGGAATCGCCGCAAACTGGCCCAGGAAAATGAACAGCCGGCAGAAGCGGCGACGGAGGCAGGAAAATGATGTTTAGCGCTCAACGAGTGGTGACATTTAACGAGGCCGTGAGTCGGATGGCCTTACTGACCCGCCTTGCCCAAAGTCTGCTGGCGGATGGTCTGGTAAAACCGAGTTTCACCGACGGCGTGCTCGCTCGTGAGGAGCGCTATCCGACGGGGATCTTTATGGAGACCCACAGCGTCGCCATTCCGCATACCGAGTTTGAGCATGTTAACCACACCGGGTTTGCCATCGGTATCAATCGGGCCGGCGTGGCGTTTCACCGTACCGATGAGCCGGAAGAGAGGGTGGTGCCGGAGATCGTGGTCATGATGGCCATTGATAAAACTTGCGAAAAAGTGGCAATTATTCAATCCTTATTCGCATTATTAGCCGATCGCGATCGCGTTAACGATATCGTTAAAATGACGCCAGAGGAGATTGCAAAAGTGTTCACCGATGCCGTCGTCACGCAGTAAGATAAAATGATGGGCGCCAGACGGTGAGGCCGGAAGCGGAGAGGGGCAAGATGTTACGAATCAGCGACGTCATAGAGTTAGCGATGGTCAGTCGCAAGACTATCTATAACGCGATCAACAGCGGCCGGCTGAAGTATCAGCTGGTGAATGTTGATAACCGCCAGGTTCGTATGTTCCTTGAAGAGGATGTGTTTGAAGCCTTTCCAAAAACCAGCCGCAGCACCACGCAAGAGCAGGAGATGCAGGCGCTACGGGAGGAGGTGGCTTCCCTCAAGTTTGCCCTCGCGGAACTGCAAAAGGCGGTCAACGCCATGGACCCTGAAGGTCAGTTCGAAATGACGTCGGTTAACGAGCCGGCCAAAAAGCCCGGCCGCTAGTCAGCGGGCGGGCGCTAAGCGGTCAGACAATATCATCTACCACGCCGCCATCGACGCGCAGCGCCGCGCCGGAGGTGGCGGAGGCCTGAGTTGAGCAGACGTACACCACCATATTCGCCACTTCATCAACCGATGCCGCCCGCTGAATAACCGAGCTGGGACGATGGGCCAGCACAAACTCTTTGGCGAGCTGATCCAGCGGTTTACCGGTTTTCGCCACCTCGTCTTTCATCATTTCGGCAAAACCATCGGAAATCGTCGGGCCGGGCAACACGCTGTTCACCGTCACGCCGCTACCGGCTACAAATTTCGCCAGCCCGCGCGCCAGCGACAGCTGAGCGGTTTTGGTCACGCCGTAGTGGATCATGTCCGCCGGAATATTGCGCGCCGACTCCGAAGAGATAAACACCACCCGGCCCCAGCCTTTTTGCACCATCGCCGGCAGCAGCGCACGCGACAGCCGTACGCCGGACATGACGTTGGTCTGCCAGTAGTTTTCCCAGATGGCATCGTCGGTGTCGTAGAAATCCAGCGGGCCATAAATCCCGGCGTTATTGACCAGGATATCGACGCCGTTTACCGCTTGCAGGAGCTGCGCGACCCCTTCGGCGTCGCTGAGGTCGGCAACGGCGGCGCGCGGTCTGGCGCCGGGTACCTCGTTTTGCAGACGGGCGATGGCCTCGTTGACGCTACGCTCGCTGCGCCCGTTCACCACCACCTCCGCGCCGCTGGCCGCCAGCCCTTTGGCGATAGCAAAGCCAATTCCGGCCGTGGATGCGGTCACCAGCGCAACTTTCCCCGAAAGATCAATTTTCATAACTCCGGCCTTAATGTGTTGTCAGACAGACCATTAAGCGTAGCAGCTGATGGCGGATGCCGGGCGGGGAATCGGCAGCGCAGGGGTTAATAGCCCCGCTGTTTATCCACCAGATTGTGCAGCGGCAGCGCGCGTTGCTGGCGGTGAATGTTCTCCAGCAACTGGCGGGCAATCACCTGCGCCGGGGCGATCGAGGCCATATGGGGGGTGATGACCACCTGCGGATGCTGCCAGAGCGGGTCATCCTGCGGCAGGGGTTCGACGGGGAAGACATCCAGCACTGCGCCCGCCAGTCGACCGCTATCCAGCGCCTGCAGAATATCGTGATTCACCATATGTTCGCCGCGTCCGCAGTTGATTAACACGGCGCCTGTGGGAAGCTGGTCGAGCAGCGGCTGGGCGAGAATACCACGGGTCTGTTCGGTGAGCGGCAGAACGTTGATCAGCGCATCCAGCTCAGCAAAAAATTCACCGGCCTGCGCATCGCCGTGATAGCACCGGACGCCGGGGAGCTGTTTCTCACTGCGCGCCCAGCCGGAAACGTGATACCCCAGCCCGGCGAGGCGGGTGGCGATGTAGCCGCCGATTTCGCCAAGTCCCATCACGCCAATACGAAAGTCGGCGGCGGCCCGCTGCGGATAAATCTTCCATACGCGCTCACGCTGGTGCGTCAGCGCGCGATCGAAACTGCGCTGGAACCACAGCACGCCCCACAGCGCGTACTCGAACATCCCGTGGCGGAAATCCTCATCTACCACCCGGCACAGCGGAACAGAACTGGCGAACAGGTTATCGGGGAGATGGTCTACCCCGGCCGAGGCGGCCTGAATTAATTTTAACGCCGGCGAACGGGTCAGCAGGCTGGCATCGGGAAACCAACAGCTGGCATATTCTGCGCTGCGTGCCGCCGGATCTTCGGGCAGGACCGCGGTTACGTCCGGGAACAGCTGCAGCGCTTCGCAAATCTCGCGGGCATAGTTCTGGTCATTGCAATCGACAACGATAGTCAGGTTTGGCATAGGCGTTAGTCTTTGTAAGAAGTGTCGAGACGGTTCAGGCGGCGCAACCACGCCTGCCAGACCAGTTGGCGTTCATGTTCCACGCCCATCAGCTGTTCGCAGGCGTGCTGGCTCAGGTGCGCAGGAATGGTGTGGATGGCGCTGAGCGGAGCGAGCTGTGCGCAGGCCATTTGAATTTCGCAGGCGCGGTTGAGGTAGTACATGATGTAAAACGCATCGGCGACGGTGCGCCCCACCGACAGCAGGCCGTGGCTTTGCAAAATCATGGCGATATGATTTCCGAGCGAACGCTGGATTCGCTCGCGCTCGTCGAGGTCAAAGGCGACGCCCTCATACGGGTGGTAGCCGACGCGCTGATAAAACTCGGTGCTGATCTGGTTAAGCTGTAACAATCCCTGCTCACAGGCGGCGACCGCCATGCCCGGCAGCGTATGGGTATGGATGACGCAATGCGCATCTTCCCGCGCCATATGTACCGCGCTGTGGATGGTAAAGCCGGCTGAGTTGGCCGGAGCGTGGCCCTCCACGACCTTTCCCTGCATATCGACGACGATGAGATTACTCGCCGTCACCTCATCGAACATCATGCCGAACGGGTTAATCAGAAACCGCGGCTCGCCGTCGCCCGGCAGGCGCACGGAAAAGTGGGTATACAGCGTATCTTCCCAGCCAAACAGCGCCGCAAGCCGGTAGGCGGCAGCCAGATCCTGGCGTAGTTCACGTTCAGTCGTCATTTATTGCACTCCCATAAATTCACGTATGCGGCTCAGCGCCGGGTCTGCCGCGCCGTTGCGGATGCGCTGCGGATGCACATCGCTCGCCACGACGCCGTTTTCCATCATCACCACCCGGTCAGAGATGGATAAAGCGAAGTCCATCTCATGGGTGACGATCAGCATCGTCATCCCTTCGCGGGCAAGAGACTGAATCACCTTCAGCACTTCCCCTACCAACTCGGGATCCAGCGCCGAGGTGGGTTCGTCAAACAACATGATGTCCGGTTTTAACGCCAGCGCCCTGGCGATGGCGACGCGCTGCTGCTGGCCGCCGGAAAGCTGCCAGGGGTATTTTTCGGCATGGGCCAGCAGGCCGACGCGATCCAGTAGATAGAGGGCCTGCTCTCTGGCCGCCTGCGGCTCAACCAGCTTGTGATACAGCGGGGCGAGCATGACGTTATCGAGCACCGTGCGGTGAGGAAACAGATTGAAACTCTGGAAAACCATGCCGATACGCCGCACGCCGGCGCGCATCTGCGGTTTATCCACGATTGCCGCGCCCTTAAGGTAATCTTCGCCATAGAGCACGATCTCCCCGGCATCGATGCTTTCCAGCGCGTTAATGGTGCGGATAAGGGTGGTTTTACCGGACCCCGACGGCCCGATAATGCTGATGACCTGACCGTTTTCGACTTTCAGGTCGATACCTTTCAGTACCTGATGCTGGCCCCAGGATTTCTCGATCGCGCGCAGATCGAGCGCCGGCGGGCTGCCGCTGGTGGGTTCGGCTTTTGCCGTAGGCTGCGGTGCCTTCAGCGACTGACGCAGGGCTTCACACTCGGCGTCGTTGAAGGTCTGCGGGCGCTTTTGCTGAATATCCAGCATATTCTCCAGCGCCCGGAACAGCCAGGTGAAGACCGTCACCACCATGACGTAGTAGACCGCGACCGCCAGCAGCGTCTCCATGACGAGGAAGTTTTGCGCATACAGGCGCTGGCCGGTGAGCAGCAGCTCCGGAAGTGAAATAACCGATAATATTGAGCTGAGCTTAATAATCGTAATGTATTCATTAATCAGCGTAGGTAACGAAATACGAAACGCCTGCGGAATAATAATTAAGCGCTGAATGCCAATAAAGCTGAAACTTAATGCGTGGCCGGCTTCGCTTTGTCCTTTCGCTACCGACATTAATCCGCCGCGATGGATTTCCGCCATATAGGCGGCTTCGGTCACGGTCATCGACACTAATCCGGCAATAAACGGAATACCAAGCAGCGGCTGCGTGGCCGGGAAGAGCTGCGGCAGGTTATAGACAAAGACCAGCAGCACCATTAACGGCACGCTGCGGAAAAACCAAATATAGAGTTCGACGGGAACCTTTAACCAGCGCGGGCCGGAGAGTTTCGCGCAGGCTAACAAAAATCCTAACACCAGGCCAATAAACCAGGACAATGAGCTGACGACAATGACGGTGACACACGCCTGCCAGAATGCCCCAACGCTAAATAATGAGAAAAAGTATCCCCAATCGAACTCCATACTAACTCCTGTTGCTCATGTGCTTTATTGTATTTAATCGATGCGCTCTAAATTGTATTTCTTGATAATGGCGTCATATTTTCCATTGGCTTTTAAGGTGGCTAATGTTGATTTAATGGCGGCCGCCAGTTCGTTATTTCCTTTCGCAATATAAATACCCAGCGGCAACGGGTAGACCAGCCGCGTGGAGCTGATAGCCAGGCGACCACGACTCTTATCGACAATGATTTGCGCCGCCGGGGCGATTTCTAACTGCGCGTTAATGTTTTTCGATAGCAGGGCCTGCGAGGCTTCCGGCGCCGTCGGGAACTCCTGAATGCCGATCGCCGGCTTGCCGTTCTTCAGGCAATACTCATCGGAGTGATTTTTCAGGCTGGCGACCCAGGCGGTGCCCTGTTGCAGTCCCACCTTGACGCCGCAGAGTTCGTCTTCCGTTTTGGGTTGAATCGTGCTGCTCTTGAGGGCAATGATCGACGCGCCGGACAGGGCGTAAGGGATCGCATCGGCCTGTTTCAGGCGCTCCGGCGTGACGTACATACCGGATATCACCGCGTCATATTTCTTGCCGATGCCTAAAATCAGACTGGTGAATTTGGTGTCGATCAACTGCGGCTTCGCTTTTAGCTGTTCGGCAATCAGCGCGGCAAACTCCGGATCGAGGCCAACGATGTTGTTGTTGCTGTCATAGGATTCAAACGGCGGATAGGTGACCTCCATGCCGACTTTGAAGACGCCATCGGTCAGCAGTTCAGCTGCCTGGGTCAGCGGAGAAAAGCAAGCGGCGACGGCGATGCCCAAAGCCACACGGCGCGAGAGCGTCTTAAGGGTTTTTTTCATCATGTATCCTCACGGGTTATTAACGGTTTTTTGCTGTGCTTGTTTCTTCAGGTGACCAAAGGTGTGGGTGCCGCGGGCGCGCTCCGGAAGCTGTAGTTCGCCACGGGTGACTTTCTCACGCAGGTAGCGATAGGTTTGCAGCGCCTGGCTCCACATATGCTCGCCAATGCTTAATTCCTGGTAGTCGCTGGCTTCCCCGGCGGCTAAAAAATTGGGCAACGGCCGGATCAGCGTGTGGTAATCGCAGGCGAAAAACAGCGGGAAGGAGTAGCGTTCCTGCGGTACCTTGCGAACACGGTGGGCTGTAGCAACAAATGTGCCAGCGCTTAATACTTCCAGCATGTCGCCGATATTGATCACGAAAGCCTCTTCACCGGCGGCGCTCTTCACCGGCGGCGCATCGATCCAGACGCTTTCTTCGTTCAGCACTTCCAGGCCCGGCTGGTCGGCGAGCAGCAGGGTGAAGCACTCGTAATCGGTGTGTGCACCAATACCGGGAACATCCTCGGCGCTGGCATCAAAGGGGTAGTGAATCAGGCGCAGCTTGGACGGCGGGCAGGTCACCAGCGCCTTGAAATATCCTTCCTGCAGGCCAAGGGCGAGGGCGAAGGCGTCAAACAGGCGATGGCCGAGGGCGAAAACCGCGTCATAGTAGGCCAGTACCCGGGATTGAAATTCCGCCAGTTCCGGCCACTCGTTGGCACCAATCAGCGGCGTGCCGGCCAGCACAAACGGATGGTCGTCCGCCGCCTGGAAACCAATATCGAACGCCTCTTTATGGTCCGGTTTGCCGGAGCCGTAAATCTCTTCGCCTTCGGGGACGTAGCCTTTATGGCTGCGCGAATGGCCAATGTAGTACTGCATCTTTTGTTCCATCGGCAGGGCGAAGAGCGTTTTGGCCGCCGCGCGGATGCCAGCGATCAGTTCAGGGGCAATACCGTGACCGGTGATATAGAAAAAGCCGACTTCGCGTGCCGCTTTGCCAATCGCATCGGCGACGGCCTGGCGCTTTGCCAGACTGCTGCTGCTCAGGTCGCCAATATCGATGGTCGGTAATTCAGTGAAAGAATTTTTCGCAACGCTCATTTCTGCAGTTCCTTTTCGGTTAACGATAAAAACTCGGCAAAATGCTGCTGTTCATGTGTAGCCATCCACGCATTCAGCGACCACAGGTCGGCCACCGGGACGTTGGTGAACGGTAGATGATGCAGATAGCCATCGGGGCCGAACTCGGGCGTCAGCGTGGTGTGCTGATACCCGCGTCGGCGCTGCGAGTGCCAGATTTGCTGCCAGAAACGCTGCTGAAACTGCAGCGCAGCCTGATATTCCGGGGCCGCCGGATGGGGCACCTGCGGCCCCTGGTCGTAACCGGCGCGGGCCTGAATGTGGTGTACGCGGTCGATAAACGCGCTGAAATCATCGCAGGGGTCATCCAGCAGACGCTCGCTCACCACAAGCCAGTGGCTGATGTCGGCGGTAAACCGCAACTGCGGCAGCTGCTGGATAATCTCGAGAGTCAGCCACGGGCTATACAGCGAGGTGGCGCGATGGGTCTCAAAGCTGCAGGTCAGCTCATAGGCCGCCGCCAGTTCGTGGGCCTTGCCGAGGAAATCCACCTGCTGCGCCAGCGGCCAGCGGTCGTTACCGGCCAGCAGATTAACGAAGCGCGGGTTCAGCGCTTTGGCGTCATCAAAACGACCTTTCAGGCGTTCAAGATGCTGCCGGGGCGTGTCGGCCTGAGCGGGGATCACGCCACCGCCGCTGAACACGATAGCGATATACTCCAGCGCCGATTCCTGCAGGCGTCGGGCCAGCGTCTGCTGCTCTTCCGGGGTCAGCGGTACGCGTGCTTCGATGCCGCCGCAGCCGACGCTTTTCAGCTCGCTGACCGTTTGCTGCCACGGGGTGGTGACGCCCCAAAGCGTACGAAAAACCGTGAGTTGCATGAGCCGAATCCCCTATGGATATTTCACGCCGGGCAGGACGCAGAGCATTTCGTACAGCAGGTTTGCCGCCAACTGGGAGGTGTTGCCGCTGATGTCGTAAGGCGGCGAGACCTCGACCAGATCGCAGCCAATCAGGTTCAGGCCGCGGCAGCCGCGGACGATTTCCAGTGCCTGAATAGATGTCAGGCCGCCAACTTCTGGCGTGCCGGTACCGGGCGCCCAGATAGGGTCGAGGCTGTCGATATCGAAGCTGAGATAGACCGGGCCATTGCCCATCTGCTGGCGGACTTCAGCCATCAGCGGGGCGAGAGACTTGTGCCAGCACTGCTCCGCCTGTACCAGACGAAAACCCTGGTCAACGCCCCACTGGAAGTCGCCGGCGGCGTAACCCTGGGCACGCTGACCAATCTGCACTACCCGTTTGAGATCCAGCAGACCCTCTTCTACGGCGCGGCGGAAGGTGGTGCCGTGGGCGATTTTTTCCCCGAACATTTCATCATTGGTATCGGTATGCGCATCGACATGAATCAGGCCAACCGGACCATGTTTTTTTGTCAGGGCGCGCAGGATCGGCAGGGTGATGGTGTGATCTCCGCCTAGGGTCAGCGGGATTAGCGGGAAACTATTCAAATCCGTGTAGTAATCCTCGATAATCTGCACCGATTTGAGCAGGTTGTAGGTATTTATCGGTACGTCGCCAATGTCGGCCACCGACAGCGATTCGAAAGGCGCCGCCCCGGTTGCCATGTTATAGGGGCGAATCATCACCGATTCGGCGCGGATATAGCGCGGCCCGTAGCGGGTGCCGGATCGCTGAGAAGTACCGATGTCTAACGGGATGCCGACGAATGCCGCATCAAGTCCCTGTAAATTTTCAATAAATGGCAGGCGCATCATCGTTGCGCGGCCGCCAAAACGTGGCATCTCGTTGCCACCCTGCGGTTGATGAAAGACGTTATCCATTGCAGCTCCTGAATCTGACACACCAATACTCGACAGGGAGATAGTGCGAAAGATGAGCTGGACTTTACATCGTCTGGCGTAAATACTTAGTTCATTTATTAGTGAACTAATCATGCTCAACGACGGCAGTCTCAACATTCGACAGCTGCAGGTTTTTGAGGCGGTGGCGCGCCTGGAAAGCTATAACAGAGCCCAGCAGGAGCTGGGTATTTCGGTATCGGCAATCAGCAACGCGATGTCTCAGCTGGAAGGGCAACTGGGGTTCAGCCTGTGCCAGCGCGGGCGCGGCGGCTTTGCGCTGACCGAGAAAGGGCAGCAGTTTTTACAGCAGGCGATTCGGGTGCTGAGCGAGCTGAACGAGCTGGAGCGCCAGTCGGCGCTGCTGAAAGGCGAGCACAGCGGCACGATTTGTATCTCAACGCTGGACTCGATTGAAACTGAAACCGCGCTGTCGCTGCCGGTGGTCCTGCGTAGCTTCAGCGATAAGTTCCCCCATGTGCATATCAAGCTGATTATCCGCACCCCGGCGGAGCAGCTGAACGGCGTGCTGAACAACCATATCGATTTGGCGATCGGCAGCTACAACTCCCAGGTGCATAACATTATCAGCGAGCCGCTCTATCGCGAGCAGCACTGGCTCTACTGCAGCGATCTTCATCCGATGTTTTTCAGCCGCCAGCTTGATAAAGAGCATATCAGCCAGTGTCCGCTGGTGACCCGCAGCTACTGGAATACCAGCGATCTGCGTCGGCGCGGTTTCAATAAAGGCAGCGCCACCGTGGAAACCGTCGATGCGCAGCTGCTGCTGATTCTCTCAGGGAAATATATCGGCTATCTCCCTGAGCATTACGCCTGGCCGTGGATCAAAGAGAACCGGCTGCGGGTGTTACTGCCTAATGAATTTGGCTTTCAGTCGCCGTTTTCGGCGATCTGCAAACGCGGGCGCAGTAACGAGCCATATCTGAAAGAGTTTCGCAATTTGCTGAAGAAGAATACGGTGGCCAGGCCGAAGTGGAACTATTGAGGGGGGAGTCTGGCGCCCCCGGAGCGCAGCGCGGCAAATGTTGGCTATTGCCGTTTTTCCGCGCCTGTGGCTGAATATTGAACACCCTTAACAGGCATTATTTATCTCCAGAGGAAGGAGCTGAACGATGGCATTTGAAGAGAAGAAGAAAAAAGCGCTTGCGCTGATGGAAGAGAAAAAGATGTGGCGGAGCAACTATGCGCCTCCGCTGCTGCGTCTTTTCTGGAAAGCCGGAGGTAAAATGCCGCCGCCGCCGTTTGCCCCGTTCTGGCTCAATATGCTGTTTTTCGCCGTCTGGTTTGGCCCTTTATGGGGCGTTTTTATGTGGTTCAGCACCTGGCAAAGTGAAGGCTATAGCGCCTCAGGCGCGCTGTTCGCCAGCGCGACCGCCGGGGTCTTATTCGGCTTTTTTATGGCGCTGTTTCATGCCTGGCGTAAGCGCGCCAACAAGCTGCCGGACTGGGATCGTCTGTAGCGATAAACGTGGGCGGTTAAATACCCTGGCTGGCGACAGGTGTGGTGCGGAAAGTGTCTTTTAGGCAACGGGTAGCGCGTAGATTGCTTCAAAAAAATGACCGTATTTGTTATATTGTTGTTCATTGCTTATTCACCTCTGCGGTGCCAAAAAGAACAAGATTCACCGCAACCCAGGAAGATAAAATGTTAGATTATCGCTTCCCGACAGCTTTGCAGATGGTTCTCAGCGTAGCGATGGCGGAGCAGTTGGGTCAACGTTCGACGAGTGCGATTCTGGCCTACGGACTGGAAGCCAACCCGAGCTTTATCCGCAAATTAATGGTGCCGCTCACCCGTGACGGTATTATTGTCTCCACGCTGGGACGTAACGGTTCCATTCACCTTGGTCGCCCGGCGGAGAGCATCACCCTGCGTGATATCTACGTGTCGGTGATTGAAGATAAAAAGCTGTGGGCATCGCGGCCCGATGTGCCGGCCCGCTGCGTGGTCAGCGCCAACGCCTGCTGGTACTTCAAGTCTATCGCCGACGAAGCAGAGCAGGCTTCTCTGGATGTATTAGCCCGCCATACCGTGGCAAGCGCGCTGGAAAAGGTCAAAAAAGGCGATACCAGCGGCTGCGATCTGCTACCGGAACTGGATACTCTGAAAAAAGCGCATTAATCCTGCCGTCAGCGTAAAAACGCCTTCACTCAGAAGGCGTCGCTTGTTGATAAACGCGAGCGTCTTACATTGCCCGGCGGCGCTTCGCTTGCGCGGGCCTACAGAGATTGTGCCATCCTTAGTCGCGTGGGTTTTGTTGGCCAACAGAGCTTGTGTCATTGCTTGATGGTTCGGGTTTTGTAGGCCGGGTCAGGCGTCAGCCGCCACCCGGCAAAATGCGGGTGCGCTGTTCAAAACTGCTTTGCCCCCAATGTCCATCTTCATACCGAAAGCGCAGGCTGTTGGCAAAGCGCGAGCGTCTTACATTGCCCGGCGGCGCTCCGCTTGCGCGGGCCTACAGAGCTTGTGCCATCCTTGGTCGCATGGGTTTTGTTGGCCAACAGAAATTGCGTCATTGCTTGATGGTACGGGTTTTATTGGCCAACAGAGCTTGTGTCGTTGCTTGATAGTGTGGGTTTTGTTGGCCAACAGAGGTTGTGTCATTGCTTGATGGTACGGGTTTTGTAGGCCGGGTCAGGCGTCAGCCGCCACCCGGCAAAACGCGGGTGCGATGTTCAAAAACCGCTTTGCCTCCCAATTTCCATCTTCATACCGAAAGCGCAGGCTGTTGGCAAAGCGCGAGCGTCTTACATTGCCCGGCGGCGCTTCGCTTGCGCGGGCCTACAGAGATTGTGCCATCCCTAGTAGTGTGGGTTTTGTTGGCCAACAGAGCTTGTGTTATTGCTTGATAGTGTGGGTTTTGTAGGCCGGGTCAGGCGTCAGCCGCCACCCGGCAAAACGCGGGTGCAATGTTCAAAAGCGGTTTGTCATTCGTTTCCGCCTTCAAGCAGAAGGCGGTTTTTTGTTGTCGGCAGCTGCCTATTCAGGCAGCGCTTCTGGTGCCGGTTTGCCGCGGGTGACCAGCTTACGCAGCGTGACGTAGAACACAGGTGTCAGGAACAGACCAAACAGCGTCACGCCCAGCATCCCGGAGAACACCGTAATCCCGGTGACGCCGCGCACTTCCGCGCCCGCGCCGTGGCCGAGGATCAGCGGAATTGTCCCGGCAATAAAGGCAATGGAGGTCATCACGATCGGACGCAGACGCAGGTGACATGCTTCCAGCGCCGCTTCCATGATCCCTTTCCCCTGAATTTCCAGCTCGCGAGCAAACTCGACGATCAGGATCGCATTTTTACAGGCCAACCCCATTAACACCACCAGTCCAACCTGCACGAAGACGTTATTATCGCCGCCGGTGAGCCAGACGCCAAACAGGGCGGAGAGCAGCGTCATCGGAACGATGAGGATCACCGCCAGCGGCAGCGTCCAGCTTTCATACAGCGCCGCCAGCACCAGGAACGCCAGCAGCACCGCCACCGGGAAGACAATCAGCGCGGTGTTGCCCTGGGTGGCCTGCTGGAAGCTCAGATCCGTCCATTCGATGTTCATACCATTCGGCAGCAGCTGGCCGGACATGGCGGCCAGTTTGCTCATCGCCTGAGCGGAAGAGAGCACCCGAGGATCGGCGTCGCCGATCAGATCCGCCGCCGGATAGCCGTTGTAGCGGATCACCGGATCCGGCCCGTAGGTCGTGCTGATATTGACCATACTGCCGATCGGCACCATTTCACCCTGGTTATTCCGGGTGCGCAGATTAGCAATATCCTCCACGCTGTCGCGGAACGGCCCGTCGGCCTGCGCCATGACGCGCCAGGTTCGGCCGAACTGGTTAAAGTCGTTCACATAGGAAGAGCCCAGGTAGGTTTGCAGCGTACCGAACAGATCGGTCAGCGAGACGCCCTGCGCTTTCGCCTTGTCGCGATCGACCTGCACATCCAGCTGCGGTACGTTCGCCTGATAGGCTGAAATAGGGAAATGCATCCCCGGTGTCTGCATGATCGCTCCGGACAGGGTATTCACCGCCGTTTGCAGCGCGCCATAGCCTAAGCCCCCTCGATCCTGAATATACAGCGAGTAACCGGACCCCTGGCCGAGGCCGAGAATCGGCGGCGGCAGGATAGAGAAGCCAAAGCCTTGCTGTATTTGCGCGATTTTGGCATTGATCTCGGCGTTAATTTCCGCTGCGGAATGTTTACGCTGATCGAACGGCTTCAGGCCAAAAAATACCGTGCCGGTGTTCGGCGTATTGGTGAATTGCAGCGCGTTAAGCCCCGGAAACGCCACCGCATAATCCACGCCTTCAGTGTTCATCCCGATTTCGCTCATCTTACGGATGACCGCGTCGGTGCGGGCCAGCGAAGAACCTTCCGGCATTTTCACGCCGCCTATCAGGTAGAGCTTATCCTGGGTGGGAATAAACCCGCCCGGCACGGCTTTAAACATCACGCCGGCGGCGCCGAGCAGCAGCAGGTAAACAATAAACACGGCGCCACGTCGTCCGAGCGTTTTGCCAACCAGCCCCTGGTAACCGTGCGAGCTGCGATGGAAGAAGCGGTTGAACGGACGGAACAGCCAGCCGAACAGGCGATCGATAAGCCGGGTCGGGAGGTCTCTCGGCGCGCCGTGCGGCTTCAGCAACAGGGCCGCCAGCGCCGGGGAGAGGGTCAGCGAGTTGATGGCCGAGATCACCGTCGAAATCGCGATCGTCACCGCAAACTGTTTATAGAACTGCCCGGTTACGCCGGAGAGGAAGGCCATCGGCACGAATACTGCACACAGCACCAGGGCGATAGCGATAATCGGCCCGGACACTTCGCGCATCGCCTGGTGCGCCGCCTGCAGAGGGGCGAGCCCCTCCTCGATATTGCGCTCGACGTTTTCCACCACCACAATCGCGTCGTCCACCACGATCCCAATGGCGAGGACCAGGCCGAACAGGCTCAGGGTGTTAAGCGAGAAGCCAAGCAGGTAGAGAATACCGAACGTCCCCACCACCGAGACCGGTACGGCAATCAGCGGAATAATCGATGCGCGCCAGGTTTGCAGGAACAGGATCACCACCAGTACTACCAGCACTACCGCTTCGAGCAGGGTTTGCACCACCGCGCGAATGGAGTCGCGCACAAAAACGGTGGGGTCGTAAGGGGCGGCCCACTTCATGTCTTCCGGGAAACGCGTGGACAGTTCGTCCATTTTGGCGCGTACCGCATTCGACAAATCAATGGCGTTGGCCCCCGGCGACTGGAAGATGCCGATCCCGACCGCATCTTTATTGTTAAGCTGGGAACGCAGCGCGTAGCTGCCCGACCCCATTTCGATGCGCGCCACGTCGCGCAGACGGACCAGCGAACCATCCTGGGCCGTTTTGAGAATGATATTGCCGAACTCTTCTTCCGTGTGCAGACGACCCTGGGCGTTAATCGAGATCAGGAAGTCGCTCTCTTTCGGCAGTGGCTCGGCGCCAAGCTGCCCGGCGGAGACCTGCACGTTTTGCTCCTGCATCGCCGTCACCACATCGGAGGCGGTCAAGCCACGTGCGGCGACCTTATTCGGATCCAGCCAGATTCGCATGGCGTATTCGCCGGCACCAAAAATCTGGATTTGGCCGACGCCGGGCAGGCGCGCCAGTTCATCCTTCACTTTTAAGGTGGCGTAGTTACGCATATACAGCGAATCGTATTTACCGTTGGGCGAAAACAGATGCACCACCAGGGTGAGCGTCGGCGACTGTTTCTGGGTAGTGATCCCCAGACGGCGTACATCTTCCGGCAGACGCGCTTCGGCCTGTGATACCCGGTTTTGTACCTGAACCTGCGCCTGATCGGGGTCGGTGCCCGGGCGGAAGGTGACGGTGGTAACCAGTACGCCGTCGGAGCCGGCGACGGACTTCATGTACATCATGTTTTCGACGCCGTTGATCGCTTCTTCCAGCGGCGTCGCCACGGTCTCGGCGATCACTTTCGGGTTGGCGCCCGGATACTCCGCGCGTACCTGCACACTCGGCGGTACGACGTCAGGGTATTCGCTGACCGGCAGCAGCGGGATGGCGATGAGCCCGGTAATAAAAATCAAAATCGACAGCACCGCGGCAAAAATCGGCCTGTCGATAAAAAAGCGGGAAAAGTCCATGCGTCGGATTCTCAGGTCAAGGGATCAGTTGAGGGCAGTGCTGGCGGTCATCGCCACGGTTTTCGCGTTAACCGGCATTCCGGGCATAAACACTTTTTGTAATCCTTCGACGATGACTTTATCGCCAGGATTCAGCCCCTGCTGGACGATGCGTAAACCGGCGGCCAGGCGACCCGGCTTGATATCGCGGCGCTGCGCTTTACCCTCTTTATCAACGATATAAACGTATTTGCGGTCCTGATCGGTCAGTACCGCTTTGTCGTCGATTAGCGTGGCCTGGAATTCGGCGCTGCCCGGCAGGCGCACGCGGGCAAACAGGCCCGGTATGAACTGACGCTGGCTGTTATCCAGCAGCGCGCGCATACGGATAGTGCCGGTGCTCGGCGTTAGCTGATTATCGAGGAAATCCACTTTTCCCTGATGGGGATAGCCGTCCTCACCAACGAGACCCATCTCAACCGGCAGCGCAAGATGATTGCTGGCCGCCCCCTGGCCGCTGCGGGCGAGGTTTTGATAGTGAAGATAGGTTGATTCATCGACATCAAAATAGACGTAGACCGTCTTCTGCGAGACCACCGTTGTCAGCACGCTGGCACTGTCACCCGCGGTCACCAGGTTACCGCTGGTGATCAGCGCGCGGCTGGCGCGACCATCGATAGGGGCGGTCACTTTGGTGAAGTCAAGGTTAAGCTGAGCGGCATCCACGGCGGCCTGCGCGGCCTGGATGTCGGCCTGCGCCTGGGTCGCGGCGGAACGGCGCTGCTCCCACTCTTCACGGGATACCACGTTGCTGTTGATTAATTTGTCGGTACGGCTGGCCTCGCTGCGCGCCAGGCTGGCCTGTGTTTTGGCTCTTGCCAGCGTTGCCTGCGCCTGCTCGAGGGCGGCGCGATAGGTTCTGTCATCGATAGTGAATAGCACCTCGCCCTTTTTCACTTCCTGGCCGTCGGTGTAGTTCACTTTTTCAATGTAGCCGGAGACGCGTGGGCGGAGCTGAACGCTTTCTACCGCTTCAATTCGGCCGTTAAAGCTGTCCCACTGGCTAATGGATTTCACCACTACGTCAGCGGCGCTGACGGCAGGGGCCTGCGGTGCGGCGTTTTGCGCTGCGCAGTTATCGCAGCTGGCAAGCAGCATGGCGATGACTGCGCTCCCCAGTCCGCGTAGATAAAAGTTAACCCAGGTTTTTTTCAGGCTCATTATTTTTATTCCGGTAATTGTTGCCGCCGGGCAAGACGCAGCGAAGGACGCTGCGTAGCTTCCTGTGTCCGGGCTGGCTTAAGGCCATTTGTGCCGTTCATTGCCACAAAACTGTAACAGTTGCAAATACACTATCGCGGCGATTTTAGGAAGGCGCTTAACTAAGTGCAAGAATAATTGTTGCACTTTATGTGCTGTTTCCGTTGAGCGAAAAAGACACATTTCAGGCAGGGGTTTTAATGTAACAATAAAACTTGCAATTTATGCCAAAGCAGGTCACTTTTAAATGCAATAGATAAAGATACTTTTATTAACAGCCCAGGGGAACCCGATATGAACACTGGCGCTTTTGTACACGATTTACTTGACTGGATTGATAATAACCTTGAAAGCCGCCTCGATATTGACACGGTCTCCCGGCGGGCAGGCTATTCGAAGTGGCATCTTCAGCGGATATTCAAAGAACATACCGGCCATCCCATTGGCGAATACATCCGCGCCCGGAAGCTGCAAAAATCGCTTGAGCGCTTAACCCTTAGCGACGAGCCGATCCTCAACGTGGCCATCGCGCTGGGTTTCGACTCTCAGCAATCCTTCAATCGCAGTTTCAAGCGCCAGTATGGCCAGGCGCCGGGAGTCTGGCGCCGCAGCATGGGGACGGCTGCATCGTGCCAGCGTTCCACATGAATCCCTGAATAACCTGACGCCGGAGGAATACCGGCTGATGGCAGATCTCAAAAAGTGCGTGGAACTAAAACGGGTGTGCTTACACTTCGACAACAATCGTTAATTTTTCTGATGAACCGTAGGATGGATCATTGGCCATCGTTGCCATAATCCGCAGAAGAGTTACAAAGTTTTCCTGTCTTGTTGAAAATCTCTGTAAAAGAGTCTCTTTTAAGTGAATGTGAGTAAATAACCAAAGTTTGGTTTTTTTGCTCCTTGAAGAGTTAGTTATCTGCTTTTATCAAACTGTACTCACATTCCCTAAAATGTATCCCATCAGTAATCTAGAAACGATCTTGCAACAAATTTGTTCTTCTACTTCAATATGTTAAAACAAGATGGAAAGTACTGCTGCATTATGGTAGGTGTGACACGAATCAATCTCTGTTCAGGATTCGATCTCATAACCTTGACATACTCAGTAACATTTTTGTTAAATTGCTGTATCATGCTGTCTATAAGAATAATCTTTAAATCCAATAGGTTTCTTTGCGTTATTATTAATTTGGAAAGGTAATGGCGATGTGGGAAAAGGTATTACAAAAAAATATTTATTCTGAATGGGTTATCCGAAACACTCTCTACTGGATGACTCCTGTAAGTCCATGGAGACTTGAAGAAAACACATCCTCGTGGATTATCTTTTTTGAAATAAGTGGTCCTGAATGTGAGTTTGAATTCGAAAGGCTGGTAAACGATTTTAGTCTCCGGGAGAAACTTCACCATCAAACCGGTCAGTTGCGTGATGCCATTATCAGCAAGGTTCTTCGAAGCATAGATGACAGGTTTGCATAATGCGACTGATGCCTTTTAACTTCGACAGGATGCCTGACGGCCGGGTATTCATCAGCAACCTCGCTGGCTTTCATTATTTTTTAGGTGAGCAAGAATTTCTCGATCTGGTAAACGGTAATATTAGCCTAGAGCAGTCCTCATCGCTTGAAAGCAAACTTTTCGTTTGCGGAGAGGAATCTTCATCCGTTACCACTTATGCACTAAGTTCGGCTTTTGCCAAACGACTCATGAATGAACTGGCGGTCAGGCCAATCTTCATGATTGTACCTACTCTTCGTTGCGATCATACTTGCAAATATTGCCAGGTCAGCAGGGCATCGGTCACCGCTGACGGTTATGATCTCAACCCTAAACTGATACCGCAAATTGTCAGCACCATAAAGAAACTAGGTACACTTCCCTACAAGATAGAAGTACAGGGCGGTGAACCACTTCTCAGGTTCGATCTTGTCCAGTCAATCTATCACGAGTGCGAGATTTTATTGGGTAGTGATGCTTTCGAAATGGTAATTGCTACAAGTCTGTCATTACTCGATGAAAGCATCCTCTCATGGGTTAAAGAGCGGAATATCACCTTTTCTGTCTCTCTTGATGGGAATGAAGCCGTCCATAACAAGAATCGCATTCTTACTGACTTTCAGGCTCACAACAAAGCAGTAACAGGTATTCGGAAAATCACAGAAGAGCTTGGAGCAAACCGGGTTGCAACTGTCACCACTGTTACTAAGGAACTGACAAAGGAGCCAGCTTCCATAGTAGATGCTCATCTGTCTCTGAGTCTTACAGACATGTTTATCAGGCCTGTTAGCCCTTATGGGTTTGCTCAGAAGCAGAGCTTCACTTTTTCAATGCCAGAGTATTTTGCTTTTTATAAAGAGTTAATGCAGGAAGTGTTGATTCAGAATGAAAAGGGAATACCTGTCATTGAGCACTCGGCTGCTATTCATCTCAAGCGAATTTTCAATCCAGGCTTCAGTGGTTATGCTGATCTAAAATCGCCAAGCGGAGTCGTGCTGAACTGCATCCTGTTCAATTATGACGGTAAAGTCTACGGTAGTGATGAAAGTCGTATGCTTCAGAAAGTAAACCCGGAAGCAGATTTCAGTGCAGGAGAGTTTGCCTCACTCTCATTTAGTAGCAACGAATACTACCGTTCCGCTCTCTCATCTTCATTTAACTTCGCCATGCCAGGTTGTGATACCTGTGCATACCAGCCTTTCTGTGGAGCAGATCCTTGCCAGAACATTAGTGTTCATGGTGAACCTGTTGGTGACAAGAGTCATTCTACTTTCTGCCAGTATCACAAAGGCATGTTCCGCTTCCTTCTGAATGAAATCTCTCAGGATGGACCGATGGCAAAGATGCTTAAAGGGTGGGCTTATGTCTGAGGTGCTGAGAAACGACATTTTCAGATTTACGGCAGGTCTGCCAGTTCAGCAAGGTTTCTATCGCCTGTGCAAATCTAAGCCCGAAAATCCTCAATTCTATCTGCCAAATTTACTGGTCAGTGAAACTGAACTCGATTCCAGACTTCCTGCATATTTTGCAGACTACGTTGTGAGCACTGATCTTTTCAATTCCATAGAAGATGGTGATATAGGGATTGTTAACAACGGAAACATGATTAGGGTGATTTTGTCACGGAGAGCAAACCATAACACTGTTCTGGTAACTGAAAGGTGCAATAACAGTTGCCTTTTTTGTTCTCAGCCTCCTAAGACAGGAAACGATGACTGGCTTCTTAACCAGTCAGCACTTGCCATCGCCTCTTTCTCCCTGAATGGTGTAGTAGGAGTGAGTGGGGGAGAACCTCTACTGTATGGCGAAGATTTCCTGCAATTTCTGGACTTCATAATCGAAAACTCACCTGAGACAGCTTTGCATGTTTTGACCAATGGACGAAAGTTTGCAGATGTCAGTTTTACTCAACAGATGAAAGAGCGAAGCGAAAAGCTCAAAATAACTTTCGGTATTCCGCTTTATTCTTCAAGGTCGTCAGTTCATGACTATCTGGTTGGAAGCGAGGGGGCATTTGATGAGACAGTTAGGGGGCTTATCAATGCCGGTAACTCAGGGATCAACATTGAGTTAAGAATCATTCCTACACTGGCTAACTATATGGAACTGGACAAAATCATAGAGTTCGCTGGTCGCGTGTTCTCCAATATCAACCAGATTTCTCTTATGGGGTTAGAATCTATTGGCTGGGCACGTAAAAACTGGTCATCAATCTTCATTGAGCATGATAGCTATAGTGAGAAAATTCTCTCTGCCATAGGAACAGCACAAAGGTCAGGCATCCCTCTAACAATCTTCAATTACCCATTGTGCCATCTTCCTGAAAGAGCCTGGGGATTTGCTACTCAGTCAATTTCTGACTGGAAAAATTACTATCCCAAAGAATGTGATGAATGTACTCAGAAGTCTTCCTGTGCTGGATATTTCAGTTCATCAAAAGGCCGTTTCCATCAACCACCGAGACCAATTTTATGAAAAAATTTAATTTCGCTGCTCTGCTTCCGGGATTTTTAGCACTCAATAATTCTGTATGGGCAAGTGATTCCTCCACTGGAGCAAGTGATTTGCCTGGTATGACTCTTAATGAGCATGATTTAGTTATAGCTCCACTTAACACGGAAGTACCTTTCTACATTGCAGGGCACCGTAGTCATAGCTCCCATCGAAGCCATAGTTCTCATAGATCTTCGTCTGGTGGTGGGTACTATGGTGGAAGCACTCCTTATTATCCTAAAACATACAGTTCACCAAGCTCATCAGGTTCATCCAGTTCAGGGACAAGTTCGTCATCGTCTTCTTCATCTGTTCGTTCGCTTCGCTCTAATGACATGGATACCTCTACGACCACAAACTCTGCTGGAACGAATGGAACTACCCGTGCAAGTAGTGGGCTGACTTCTGATACTGAAAAGCGTAAACGTTTAATCATGCGTGTGCAGTTCGCGTTGCTGGATAAAGGTTTTTATAACGGTAATATTGACGGAAGTATGGGGCCAGCGACACGAACTGCTATCAAAAATTATAGAGTTGCAAATGGGCTTCCTACACCAGTAAGAGAAACATTAGATACTCAGTTATTGAACTCTTTAAGTATACTGGCCCGTTAAAAATATCAGGTAAAATAGAATGAAGATAAAGCTTTCTATTTATAAAACAAAAAGGTTTAGCGATGATATTGATCAGGTTTTGAATTTGGAACGGGTCAAAAGGCCTATTGAATTCGAGATGGATGATGCACGAGCATATCTATATGTAAAACAGTATATGGACCCCAAACCTCCTGAATGGACCACATTTTTTATGGGCCAAAACCCTAACATAGAACTTGATTTCTTCGGTATGAACAGTAGCACAGGAGCAGTCTTAGTTATCGAAGTTAATAATTCCAGATATCTTATCCCGTTTGGAACAGGTCATCACTTAATTAATGATGGCAGCATTGTCAAAGGTTTTGGGCTTAAAACAACTCTTAATAGTATTGAGCATAAAAAAATTCGCAGTTTAGATAAAGGTAGTCACAACGAAACAAACCTGTTAACTCGCAGTCAGAGCAGTAAAGAAGTCGATATATATAACCTAAAAATAGATTCTGAGATGGATATTCTCACAACTCTCACAGGCACCTCGACAGAAGATATTTTAGGAAGTAAAATTACTGGGAAAGATGCGTTTGTGATCATGCCTGACATTGAATTGAAGGCTATCCCAGCATTGTTAATTAAAATAGACTCTATTTACTTGTTACCTCTTCCTGAAGAGTTCGAATGGGTTAACAATATCAAGGAGGCAGATGAAGCAGAGGTTGAGATATTGGATTCACTTTTGATTGATCGGATAAAGGAAAAAGATTTCAATGATTTGTGGCTTGGGGAGCCAGAAATAGTAGACTGGGAAAATCAAATAGGCTATTGCTTTGATAAGAGACAAAAATTCATTCATGAAACCTTATCAATAGACCATGTTTGTGATTATTTCGATGGTAAGAGCATTGAAGTAAATGTTGATGAACTTAAAAGAAGTTACCTGCATGTTTTGAATGCTGACTTTGAATCAATAAAAAAATGGTCATTATATAGATGCCTCTATGCCGAGATAAAAGAAGGTGACCAGAATTATATTCTTCGAGACTCTATATGGTATGTTGCAGATAGGAAATTTGTATCGACTATTGATGATGAAATGAAAAAAATAATTCATTATGAGGAGTCGGATAAATTCCCTGTATATTCATATAAACGAGAGGAAGATTATAATAAAAAACTTTGCCACGATGATAATTCCTTTACACACATGGATCAGAAATTTATTCATCATGGTGGTGGCAAAAGTAAGATTGAATTTTGTGATCTTATCAGAGGTCAATCAGATTTTATCCATATAAAATATTACACTGGTTCGCAAAGTATGAGCCATCTTTTTTCACAAGGATTTGTAGGTTCTGAACTTTTTATAAGTGACTCTGAGTTTCGAGGCAAGCTTAATGAGAAACTACCTGCTCATATAAAATTAGTCGATCATATAAATAGACCAGATGCTAAAAAATATAAACTAGTTTTCGCCATAGCTTCTAATAAAAATCTTCCCGAAGATTTACCTTTGTTTTCTAAAATAAACTTAAAAAATTTCCACAAAAGTATTACCAATTTTGGGTATGAGGTCAGGATCTGCAAAATTGCTGTGGACCCGGATATTTATAAAAAGAAGCTATGTAAACCACAAAAGAACAAGCTTTAAATAAATTTTTCAATGCCAGAGACGTTTGCCAGTTCATGCAGAAAATCGCTTTTGTAAGTTACAGCCCATGTATATTGGTTTAGAAAAAGTGGTATCAAAAATGGTTTATGTCTTGGTGGATAAGGGGCTGGGAGATTTAACCCCTTATAGAGTTGTTATGCCGCAATAGCTTTAAATTTTTGAGCAATGACATAATCACTCCACCACTGCATGAGAATCACTCGTTCTGCCAGATATTCTGCTCGATTGTAAGCTGCAATTATTTCATCTTTTTTTGAGTGAGCAAGGGCTGCTTCTAAGACATCAGTCCTGAACTTACCCGACTCCTCTGCGGCCGTTCGTGCAATAGATCTCATTCCATGGGCTACAAGCTCACCTCCGAAGCCCATACGGATTATGGCCGCATTAGCTGTTTGTTCATGCATGTGATTGAGTGGAGCTTTGATACTGGGGAAAACCCACTCTCTATGCCCGCTGATGGCTTTCATTGAATCCAAGACTCGCAAAGCTTCTTTGCTTAGTGGAACTTTGTGAGGCTTCTTCATTTTCATAAACTCCGCTGGGATGTTCCACATTGAGTTGTCAGTATCTATATCGGCCCATCTTGTGCGAACAGCCTCACCAGGACGAACCCAAGTTAGTAACTGCCATTCAATCAGCAATCGTGTCTCCATACGGACTGAGGCGTTGTTTAACACTGTAAGGAAGCGGGGGAGTTCGGTTGGGGGCAGGGCTGGCATGTTCTGTTTCTTCGGCTTACTAAATCTCTGGGTAAGATTGTCAGCCGGATTGAATTCTATGAGTTCTTCTGTTGCTGCATAGCGGAAAATTTCATTCAGGCGGGATATGATGCGGCGAAATGTTTCAAGGACACCTCGTTTTTCTATGGGGTCTAAATGCTGTTTAAGCATTTTAGGGCGAATGTCCTTAATGGGGGTATCACCCAACGTTGGAAAGATATTTCTCTCTAGACTTCGCCAGATGTCGTTAGCATGATCCTGGGAGATGCCTGACGTTTTGACTTTCTCATCAAGCCACTTCTTGGCTACTGCTTGAAATGTATGTTCCGTTGCATCTTTTAGGGCATTGGCTTTCTGGGTGTTATGAACTTGTGGGTCTATACCATTTGCAAGCAACGACAAGTATTCATCGCGTAAAGCTCGTGCCTTCGCAAGTGTAAGGTGAGGATAGGTTCCTAAGCTCACCTTAGTTCGCTTTTTGGTCACAGGCACTGCATATCTGAAATACCAATTTTTCTTCCCTCCCTTCGCCAGGGGAGCGATTCGCAAGAGCAAACCATCGCCGTCAAAAAGGTTAACCTCTTTCTCGGCAGGTTTGGTGCTTTTGATTTCAGTGTCGGTGAGTTTCTTAGCGAGTTTTGCCATTTTGGGACCCTCAATTTTTGGACCCTTTGCCTTGGGTCCCATTCAGGGTGCAATAACTCGTGGTTCTCAGCAATTCTCACTAGACGACAATAGACGTAAAAAAGCCCGCAGAGCTTGTGCTGTGCGGGCTTAGTCGACTTCATTGTACTTCAAACAACTAAAAAGTGGTGGGCTGGCGGAGTCTGAATAAATATTGTAACTATTTAAAAATAAATGATTTTAATGAATTCAACTTTCATTTGTGTACCTAAACGTGTACCAATTATGGAATGTCATAGCATTCTTACCTATCTAAAGTTGTCGATTGCTCTTCCTACTGATGATTTTTCTGTATCTACAAAGTCTAGAGAAAAAGTTTTTTTGCATTTAACTGTTCACACTGTTCACCTTCTTGTTTTTCTTTTTAATATCATAATGATAGATGGTGATCAGTTGGTGAGGAGTGAACAGTCAACTCTTCACCTCAGCGCGTCTCTGGCCTTTTTCCGGCGACCATCACCGCAATACGATGGTGATGAGGGGGAAGTAAAAAGTTTTTTTGGTGAAAACTGTTCACACTGTTCACTGAGGGTTTTTGTCATTTATTTTCATGGTGTTAGCGTGTGAATACTCGGTGAACAGTGAACACTTTACTGTTCACCTCCGCAGATTATAGGTACAAGCGTTATAGTCTGCTGTGAGCGTGAACTGGACGAATAAGATTGTTCTTTGCGGCTGATTGTCATGAGATAAAATCTCTGTCTACTACCAGGTTGAGAATTATAATTGAATATTCATAATATAATAAATATCAAGGCTGGATAATAAACGGTTGAAAATGAAGAAAAAGACTAAAAAATTCGTCCGCATTCGTTACCGAGAGCACACAGCTACCGAGAAAACTTACATTTATCTTTATAAGCAGTTTTGTCGGTCATGCGAGATTGCCATGGTAATCTCATTGAATCAGGGGGGGATTAAGACTGATGGGCGGGGTCTGCGTGCTGCCAATATTTTTACACGACAGGTGTTGACGGCACACAGTCTAAATAAGTTGCTGCCAGTGCTGCGCAATGGAGATGATCCTGATATGGCTGTGTGGGATTTAACCACTATAGCTCTTTTATCCAGAAGCATTATGGAAAATTTCCAAGCGCTTTTTTTTTACGGCACAGAAATGATCTCGGAAGAAGAAGCTGATTTACGGTTTCATATTCTCCAAAAAGACAGAAATTATAAATGGCGTGATATCAGAGTGAAAGCAGGTGAACCTGTTGAAACTCTCGAGGAGTTTACCGCTGGTTTACTTGAGCAACAGGCACGGATAGTCAATCATGAATTCTATAGCTCATTGTCTAAAGGACAAAAGAATAGCCTAAAAAATAGGTCGGAGATGTATTACTCTAAAGCTGAGTTTGAGGCACGATGTCCACGGCTGGCTAATATTGGGCTTAGTCACCAATTACTGTCAAATCTGGCCCACCCTCTGCCACTAGCTATCGAGAGGATCGATGAACTCAAGGGGCGTGGTACCCCAAATGATGCTGATATCAATTTAGCCATATTCTCGCTGAACGTGGCCACTGATTGCCTTATCGGCTCGATTGAAGAGATGGGAATAAAATTTGCTGATAATATCGGTGTGCCGTATCGTTCACTGATACAGGAGCTTGCAAAATACCCAGAGTTAACTTAACGTTCATAACGTCGGCCTCCAGTCCGAAATGGACTGGAGGTCAGATAAAAATGATGAATGGAAATAAAATTTTTTAAATGATTTTAGTCATATAAAGACTTAAATAAAATTGTCACTATGTCAATTTTGATTGGCTAATATTTTTGGTAAATTCTCCTTGATTTGCATAACAAAAGGCTCCATTCGCATATATGCTCTCTTGGATAAGTCTAACTGATAATCTAAATTTTTTTTAATTTCAGCATGAATGTGAATGGCATTTCTGGCTTCATATAATTCAATGAGTTCATCCTTGAGCTTTGCATCAATTAAACCTAGTCTTTCAGCACATTCTGCTTTTTTATCAAATCGCACTTTTGTTATGTCTGTTTTTGCGATACTTTTATATGTCGGAATGATATCTTTCTCATCATGTTTAAGTGCTTTGGCTAAAGTAATTATTTGATTCTGTGGGATTGATATTTCTTTTTTGGTTTCAAACTCTGTTAATGCTTGTACATGCTTATTTGACGACATTTCTGTAAATAAAATATGGTGGAGTACTGCCTCATATATCGATGCGTATGCTAATACTTGTAAGCGGATTTGCGCTCTCAAAAGCCACTCGTCAGCATTCATTCCTTCTAGTATTTTGTATATATACCTAGTTGAGATGAATTCGTCTGCAAGTCGTGACTGAAGTGTTTCATCTGAAATGAAGTCGAATCTTTTTTTATGCCAATCCCAGCCTCCCAGATGTGCGTCGATATAAGATTTTATTGCTGTAATTGTTTCATCAGTAAATGCCATGTTGTATATGTCCTTTAGGTTACACATATCAATTATACTAAGTTGTTATTTGTGTTATCAAAATTACTATTGAAAATCAAATGATAGTTAAAAAGTCATGCTAATCAATTCAAGTATCATAAACTTAGGTTGAGTATCTTGCCCACTTCTTGCACTCAAAGAACTGATAATTTTTGAGGGTAAAAAGTTTTTTCTGGAAAAACTGTTCACACTGTTCACTCGGTATTTTTGTTGTTTATTTTCATAATTTTAGCGGGTGAACACTCGGTGAACAGTGAACACTTTACTATTCACTCTGGCCGGTTTTCCGGTAAAAAAAGACCGGCAATGCCGGTCCGGGTAGGTTATGTCGCGGTGGGTTCGTCGCACTTAGGCAGCCAGTCGGCGTTGCTTTCCTCCCTGAGCGCGAGATTGGTCTGCATGCCCTGATTTGTGCGGCGTTTATCGTAATTCAGACCGTACTCTTTCAGCATGGCTGACAGCCCCTTGCCGAACATGGTCAGACTGAGTGCATTCCTGTAGCCGTGGGCCTCCATGTACACCAGATAGGCGTGATACAGATACAGACGCGGCTGGCGCGGAATGATGTTGGCGTTCCCCATATACATCCCGTCGGGCTCCGGCAGCGCCTCCAGATAGCCGCAAAAATCAAACGTCGGGTCAGCATCGCGCTTGATGTTGAGCGCCTCGTCGGAGTTCTGCTGCGACTGGAGCAGAGCGCGGGCACTCATCGGGTCGCTGAACTGCTGCATCAACTGGCGCACAATCACGGCCAGCTCGCGGGCGATTTTATCCCTGAGCTGCGGGTCGCGTTCTTCCGGCGCTATCTGCTCCGGGAAGTGGATAATCACCCGGCGACGCGACACGCCGCCGCTGCGGTCGGTGAAGCGCATCGGATTGTTGTTCACGGCCAGAATGACCGCCGGAATATGCGTCGAGTACGGGTTCTGGTATTTCGGGTCAACGGAGACCGCATCGCCGCCGGTGATGGCCTTGAGTCCGGCACCGTCACCGCTCCATTTCTCCTGGTCAGGCAGACGAATAAGCGAGAAGCCAATCAGGGAGGCACGCTTGCGGGGGTCTTCCAGCGTGTCGATATCGGCTGACGTGGCGTTATCCTCTCCGGCCAGCATCGTGGCGATTTCGGCGAGAATACTTTTCCCGCTGCCGCCGGGGCCGGTGACTTCGAGAAAGAGCTGCCAGTCATAGCGGTTAGCCAGCACCATAAACAGCGCGGCCAGAATCACGTTACGTTTTGTCGGGTTGCCACTGGCCGCCCGGTCGAGCCAGCGCCAGAAGTTCGGCGCGTGGGTTTCCAGTGTTTCCCCTTCCACCGGCGGGGTGAAATCCACGTCGCACAGGGTGCGCAGCCAGTGCGATTTGCTGTGCGGGCTGAATATACCTGAGCGGGTATCGAGCACCCCGTTGCGAAAACCAATCAGACGGCGTGCAGGGGAGTCCTGCTGCGGAATAATCAGTTTCAGGGTCTCCACCACCGACGCAATTCTCCCCGACGAGAACGGGGCGCGCAGACGCTGGAACAGCCCGGCCACATCGCGGGCAAAATCAGACGGCGTTATCACCTTCCAGATGCCGTTTTCATACCGGGACAGGAGCTGGCCGTTGGCGTCTACGGCCAGCGCTTCGCCGTAATGCTCATGCACCCGCATCGCCTTATCGCTGGCGCTCATGGCGGTAAATTCCGCCTCGCTCATGGTGTCAAAGGGGCTTTGGGCTGCTGGCCGGATGGCGGCATAAATGGCTTTCCGCGTGGCGTCCTCACCTTTCAGCATCACCGCATCATTCCAGTCACCGAACACCGGCGGCAGGGCGACAACGCCCTCACAGGCCTGAGCGGCTGCGGTGGCTTTGTTCTGGCCGGTGCCGTTCAGGTCACGGTCAGCGGCGAGGATAATCTGACAGGCCGGGTGTTTCTGACGGGCCAGGCTCGCCAGAGAAAGAAGGTTCACGGACGACAGCGCCACCATGACGGTTTCCCCGGTCAGGTGATGCACGGTAAGGGCCGTCGCATAGCCCTCTGCTATCCACAGGCGTTTCCCGGCCTGTTTCTGCCCGTCGATGAGATGACATGCCCCTTTGACCTGCCCGCCCTTCAGGGTGCGCTTGAGCCCCTCAGCATTAATAAGCTGGAGGTTAACCAGCGCGCCGGTCCCGTCATACAGCGGCACCACCACATCACCGGCACGGTAGGCCACGCCGCCGGTTTTGTGCGACGTGGTCAGCGTCAGACACTCACAACCGGCAAAGCCCTTGCGGGTCAGGTAGGCATTGCCGGTGGCCGGGCGGGTTTTCTCCAGCAGTCTGACGGCCAGCGCAGTGGCCGCTTTACGGTCGGCCTCTGTTCCGGCGTCTGCGGCTGCCATCACCTCCGGGGCCACCGGCGGCAGGTGGCCGGTGACGGCGTTCACCTTCCGGGCGGCCTCAGGTGCCGACACGCCGAACACCTTCTCAACCAGTTTCAGGCCGTCACCGGCACCGCACTGGTTACAGAACCATGTGCCGCGCCCCTCTTTATCGTCAAAGCGGAACCGGTCAGCGCCGCCACACACCGGGCAGGCCTGATGGCGGTTTTTTATCACTTTCATTCCCAGCGCCGGGAGAATGCGCGGCCAGTGGCCGCACGCCTGTTTTACGGTGTCCGTTACGTTCATTTTCATGGTTTTTTCTCCCTCAGTGCAGTACAGGCGATGTCAGATGGCGGGCGCAGAGCTCATCCATCACGGCGAGCCCGAGGAAGGACAGCGCCGGGGCGGCTTTCAGCGGCCCGGCCTCCATCAAATCTTCCAGTAATGCACAGGCAATCAGACGGCCTTTTTCCTCGCCGTGCTGGCGCAGATAGAAGCCCTCCAGCTCGGCGGCGATGGCACTTTCCAGCGCGTCGAGGGTGAGGTGAGGATAGCGGTGCTGGCGTTCGCACAGGGTCAGCCAGGCACAGGCCACGGCGCGGCGATACAGGGCGGCACGCAATACGGGCGGTAATGGCGTTTTCATACGTTGCCCTCCCCGGTGAACCAGCGGTGGTTGCAGCGCTCGACCACACCGTCGAGCTGGGCGGTCATGAGGTAAATCACGGAGGTGAGCTGTAACTGCTGGGCCGGGTCACGACGCAGGGAAGTACAGTCCTGCACCTGCATCAGCTCGCCGACGAACTGGCCGACGTTACGCAGGTGCTCAAGGCATTCGAGGTCTTTGACGGTGATAGCGGGCTGTTTCATGCGCGCACCTCCGCCACCGGCAGACGCCCGGCAAACGAGAGGACGTAATCGCGGACGAGGGAAAGGCGTGCGGCGTGTTCATCCCCGGCGACGGCGCGGAGCATACAGATACGGGGCTGACGGTCTGCGCGACGAACGGCGGCAAACACAAAGACAAACTGCGGGTGTGACGGGGTGAGGATAGTAGCCATGATGGCAGCCTCCTTGAAGTAGTTTGAAAAACTACCACCGGAAACGCCAATTTCACTGGTGGCAGCCCGAGCGGGGTTGGCGTAACCGGCCTTCAAGGGAACCGGCCAGCCCGAAGGCTGCCCCGCCCGGACTACCATTATCAGAAAAGAACCCTGGTGCACGAATAAACACCACAGCCCTGAAAATGGGTGTGCCTGAGCAACGACATAAAAAAACACGCATGGCGCGTGTCGTGTCGCCTTGAAGTTATTCGGAACGCCAATTCCGGCTGCCGATTTTGCGACAGCGGCAAAACTATACCTGGAAACGGCGAAGGGAAGCAAGCCAGAAAAAGGGGCTTTTTGCGGAACGGGCATCATCATGCGTCATAGCCCCGGTTACGTTCGGCGATACGGTCGGCCATCCATGTGGTGATTTCCGACTGCGCCCACGCCACGTTTTTTCCGCCGAGCGAGATTTGTTTCGGGAAAGCCTCGCGGCTGATGAGGTCGTAAATCGTGGAGCGGGACAGCCCGCACAGATGCATCACTTCGGGCAGGCGGATAAAGCGTTCCTGAACGGCATCAGAAACCGGCATCAGCGGCGCGGCAGGGGCAGAAGACGGGGAAGAAAAAGCGGTGTGCATCGGGCTACCTCATAAAGTCCATACAGTGCCGGTCGTGTCCGTCCGGCTTCAGGTAGCGCTCTATTTTCAGCATAAAACGGGGCATTGCAACAAGGCGGGATGTGCCTGTCACTCACACAACACAGGTCAAAAAACACCCACATGGTAAATAAAGGGCAATATAATGCAATATGGTGCATCCTCGCCCATCCTGAGAAAGTAAAATCATTAATATCAATGAATAACGGGATAATTAACAGGGAGAAACATTTAATAAACCTTTTTTCTTCCCGTCCTGCCACAAAGAAAAGTGAACAGTAGTGAACAGTCGGTGAACACTTCTGACCTCAACTGTTCACCACTTAACTTACTGTATTACTTATTCTTTTATTTAAAGTGAACAGTGGTGAACAGTTATATGTAAAAAAATAAACGGTGAGTATGCTTTTCCTGAGACCTTTCTCTGGCAAGCCGGGTTTTGACGTCCTGTTTGTGCCAGAACTGCCACAACCGCAACAGGTCGTGTTGTTGTGTGTGCCCCGGCAGAATCACCTCATGTTGAAATCACGAGGAAACCTGCCATGACCGACACCACCTTTATCCCTGATTACCTGAAACCGGCGCTGGAGCGACTGGCCGCAGCCCGAGAAGCCCATCTTGAACAGGCCCGCCGGATGGAGGACACCCTGACGGCCATTACCCGCGCGGAGGAGCAGAAAGCGGCGCTGGAGCAGGACAACGGCAGCGACACCCGCACATGGCGCGCCGCTTTCCGTGCCGGGGGTGCCATGCTGACCGATGAGCTGAAAAGCGGCCATATCGAGCGAGTGGCCCGCCGGGAGCTGGCGCAGGAATGCCACAACCTGACCGAAGTGCTGGCCTTTGAACGTGACCAGCTGAAAGCCACCTGCAACAGCACCGCGCGGGCATTCCGCCAGGCGCATCATGCTGTGCTGAGTAAATACGCTGAGGAAGAGCTTAACCGCGCGCTGAATGACACCCTCGGGCCACTGGTCCGGGCGATGGTGCTGAAAGCAGAGGTGATGGAAAATCCGCTGGCCAACACCACCGGCCATCAGGGGTACATCGAGCCGGAGAAAGAGGTCATGCATCAGGTGGTGACCTTCCTGACCGGGAAAGTGAGCGCCTTCTCCGTCACGCCAGCCGATGAGCCGGTGCTCTCCCTGACCGGTTTCCCGGCCGTCGCGCTTCCGCATATGGACCACGACGCCGCCAGCACGCCCGGCGAGCGTAAGGTCTGGCAGGAGAAAATCCGTCAGCGTGAGGCTGACCTGAAAGCGCGGGGGCTGCTGCCATGATGCACTGTCCGTTCTGCAAAAAGTCGGCGCATGCCCGCACCTCCCGCTATCTGTCGGAGAACGTCAAACAGCGCTATCACCAGTGCACCAATATTGAGTGCTCGGCGACGTTCCGCACTACTGAAGCCATCGACGAGGTTATCCGGCCCCCGGCGGAGAAAACGCCACCTGTCGCGGAGCCGGTCACGCCTCCGGCACCCCGTAAAGTGCAGGGCTGCTACAGCTCGCCATACCGCCATTAATCAGGGGAGAACTGACCATGACCACCCTTACGCTGCAGCAGGCCTTTGAAGCCTGTCAGAAGAATGAAACCGCCTGGCTGAACTGTAAAGCCGAACTCGCGGCCGCAGAACAGGAATACCGGGAACAGGTGCTGGCCGGAGATGACCGTATACCGGGCAGAATGCAGACACTGCGCGACATTATCGATGTCAAAAAATGGGAGATTAATCAGGCCGCCGGGCGCTATATCCGCTCCCATGAAGCGGTACAGCGCATCAGTATCCGCAACCGGCTGAATGACTTTATGCAGGCGCACGGTGCTGAACTGGCCGCCACGCTCGCCCCGGAGCTGATGGGACTCAGCCAGCAGCCCGCACTCCTGACCGGCCATGCACTCGACCGTTCGGCGCATTACCTGAGGGAAGCGCTGTCCGTGTGGCTGAGTACCGGTGAAGAAATTAATTATTCGGCAGAAGACAGCGATATTTTAACGGCCATCGGATTCAGGCCTGACGCGGCTTCGCGGGTCGATAATCAGGAAAAATACACCCCCGCACAGAGCCTGATTTATGCCCGCCGGCGCACGGAACTGGCCGGCAGGTAGCCCCCGCAAAAAATCCCCGAAAATACCGCTATTTTTCCCGAATTAAGCCATGCATCCACAGGGTGCATGGTTTTGCATGCGTTTCCTCGCCCTGTTATTCCTGTCCGGCCCCTGTCCCGGCGCGGCCTGAGCCCTCCGATGCACCTGCATGAAAACCGACCCACGAAGCGGGCAGGCGAGGCGGGGAAAGCACTGCGCGCCAGCGGTAAAGTATTTATTTAATGATATTTAATTTCACGGCCTGAGCACGTCGCTGCGCTGCGCGGGTTCGCGGGAGTGTCAGTGGGTAGCTCCGTGCTGTTCGGGGGCGTAGCGAGGCTCTGAGGCAGGCAAACGAGGAGGATAAAAAAAGCCGCCCGGCGGTGGCGGAAACGAGTCATTCCGGCGTTCATTGCTTCGCTTCTAAAGCTACTATTCCCCTGACGTATTATTTGGGTCTGTGGCAGCAGTTGCCTCGCAATGCAACTGCATTAAAACCAACACACAAAGCGGGCAGGCGAGGCGGGGAAAGCATTGCGCACAGTAGGAAGGAATTAATATTTATTCTGAGATACACAAGAACTGATACTTATTGTATAAATATTCATATGTTATAGCTATCAAACAAAAGGCATTATTGTGGACAAGGATTTTGTGACTTTAGATGAGTTCGTCAAGCTACTTGAGGAACCTCAAGAGCAACTATCGCTGGTTATAAAAAGTCATTATGAAATCGATATTTTATTGGATCGGCTATTGACCGCTTGTATTGATGATGTGGATTCATTAGAGATGCGGCGTATTAGTTTTATATTGAAGGTTGATATATTAATTAGTTTGGGGGTGGTGCGTTCTGATTTTAAAAAACTATTTAACAATATAAACAGTATTAGAAATATTTATGCGCACAATCCATACTCTATCTTCGATGCTAAATTAGCAGAGAAATCTAAAACAATTTTAATGCAAATAGATGAGTCCAGAGAAATGATTAAGGATATGACTGAGCCCACAGATATTCTTATGTTTGTTTTTTTGAGTGGATATATATACTTAGAGGTCGCGTTAAAAAATCAATTTAGGAAAATACAAGGTAGAGTAGTGCTAAACAAGAGGATTCATAAAGCATTGGGAACGCAGGCACCAAGAGCTAGTGATGAGTCTCTTAAATCATATTATGCAGAAATCGAAAGTGACTTGCAAAATATTTACCCGAAATTGTTTGGGAAGTGATTTTTGGCCTGCGGGGCAGGCCAATGAATAATTTACTGAGGGATTATATTGCAATTGATGCCATCGTAATTAATCGTTCTCTTGCAATGTATTGATAAAGAAGGCTTGTCATATATTCCCTTTGCTGGTGACTCTGGCTTGTCAACAAAAAATAATATAATTGATGAAGTAATTAATAAAATGAAAACACCAATGTAAAAGGTTTTTGCTTTGTGATTGCTATGCAATTCAAATCTTGCCAGCACTTTTTTGAAAATACTGAACTTTATTTCTTTAGGACTTTCTTTCCCAATTGTATGAGTAAGGTCTATATAGTCTTTTAGTTCCGTGCCAATATGCTTTTCTATATGTATGCCTTTTTTTACCGCACCAATCAAAAGAGGGTGATACCAATAAACATCAACAAAGAAAAACAATAACCATATTAATGCTGCGCCAAAGGATAATATAGTTGCTATCGAGGTTGAATGGCCTAGCATATTAAATGCAAATCCAGATTTAAAACTGACACCAATGGCTCCTATGAAAGCCGAAAGAATGAGAATGGCGAAATTTCGTATTTTCATTGCCAAATCATTAAAGTGTTGCTGCGTGTTAATAACCTGTTTCCAGATATCCACCTTAACTTTAAGCAGTTCAATGTCAATGTTGTTTTTATTATTTGGATCTGTCATTTTATTTAAACCCTTTGAATTCAAAGATGTTCAGAATTTCACTGAATGTGTTAATTGTGTACTTAGCATGAATATCTTTGCTTTCTTCTTTGATTTTTCTCTCTCTCTCAACATCTGCATCAGTCCAATGAGTTACTGCTCTAAGTAAATCATAGCCTTCTACATTTGACATAAAGTGCGTCGTACCATATTTGGCAAAAACAGCATCTACGCCAGCATCTAAAGCCATAGCAATGTCTTTCATTTCGCTATCACCAACATAAACACATAGCTCAGGTTTTGCATTGACCGAGTTAATTATATCTTTAAGGATTTTAGGATTTGGTTTTATCTCACCAAAAGGAGTGTGTTTATTGATGGTTTTTTTAAGATTATAAGATGTTTGAGGTGAAACACCTAAAGGAATAGAGTGATCCTCTGGAGAAAAAAGAATATCAATAATACCATCCAAGCCCAGTTTTGAAATTCTATAATTAGAGTAGAACTCTTTCGACTCTGTATAGCCAATAATAAGAGTACCTTTGTCCTTCAAGGTTTTAAGAGTTTCATAAACTGATGGATAAAGCTGAAGGTATTTTTTCCTTTCACTTCTGTACGCATGAATTGCAGGATCGAAAATGTTGTTGATCTCTTCTCTGCTTCCATAAATTTCCTGAAGAGCTGGTATTTCTTCTATTACAAAAGCGTACTCAGCAGTGCCATGTTTTTGATGTATTTTTTTTATTTGTTGCGTTAGCTCGGAAACAGATATTCCACTTATTTTTGAAATCTCCATTAACATTGCACTAAAGCTTTTATACCAAATGGTGAACCAGTCAAATAAAGTGTTGTCAAGGTCAGTGATCAAAACATTTTTCATTTTACTTCCTTCGATAATGTATTGCTAACTATAAGGACTTTGCAGGTGATTCCCCACCAATCCATAAGTTCAACTCTTTTTTCTAAATATAAAGATCTATTATACGCTCTGCGTACTTCATTTCTATCACAATGAGCTAATGCTGATTCTATAACATCGGCATTAAATCCAGCCTCATTCATTGCGGTACTAGCAATAGCGCGTAGCCCGTGGGCAACTAGTTTTCCTCCATAGCCTATACGTTTCAGCGCTGCATTTGCAGTCTGACTATTCATGGCGTGTTTTGGGTTATTTCTGCTTGGAAATATATGTTCTCTATGAGCACTGACGGGCTTCATCACCTCCAAAATCTCTAAAGCCTGAGGAGAAAGAGGAACCATGTGTTCTCGTTTAGTCTTCATCCGTTCGGCTGGAATCGTCCACAGTTTGGCACCGAGATCGATCTCTGCCCACCGAGCACCTGAGGCCTCAGAAGGGCGCACAAGCGTAAGGAGTTGCCATTCAATGAGACAGCGAGTCGCAACAGAGAGATTCGACATCACCAGAGAACGCATTAGCCTCGGCAACTCTTCTGGCCGCAGCGTCGGCATGTTTTGCTTTTTGGGTTTCTCAAAGGCCATGCCAACACCTGATGCCGGATTCGCATCTATCAGACCGGTGTTAACCGCATAAATCATTATCTCGTTAATGCGCTGCACCAGTCGACGTACAGTCTCAAGCGCTCCCCGAGCTTTGATTGGCTCAAGTGCTTCAACAATCGTTCTGGCTTTAATCTCCTGAACAGGTATCGCCCCAATGGCAGGGAAAACATCTTTATCCAAGGAGCGCCAAATGTCTTTTGCATAATCTTCTGTGACGCTTCTGCTTTTAATCTGGAACCAGTTAGCAGCCACTGTTGAGAAAATGCTATCCAGCTCAATCTGACGTTGTTCTGACGCTAGCTCTTGTTGCTGCTGTGGATCCATGCCTTGTGCGAGCGTGGTTAAATGCTGGTCGCGTATCTGACGAGCTACTGCGAGTGTAAGAGCAGGATATGAGCCTAGACTCAAATTTGTGCGGCTGCTACTTCCCGGCCGTTGATAGCGGAAGCGCCAGAGCTTTTTACCAGTAGTTTTGATGAGTAAGAACAGGCCATCACCATCATGTAAGGTGAAGTCTTTTTCACGGGGTTTAGCTTTGAGTATTTCGTTGTTAGTCAGTGGGCGTGTAATGCGCGCCATGTCTGGATCCCTTCCATAATTGGTACACGTTTAATGGACCACAGTATAGCGTGTACCTAAACGTGTACCAATTTTCTCTGGATTTAGCCGGATGCCCTCGGACAAAGACAGACACAAAAAAGCCCGCAGGGCTTGTGCCATGCGGGCTTTCAGGATTTCACCGGACGTATCCGGATCATAATGTGGTGGAGCTGGCGGGAGTTGAACCCGCGTCCGAAATTCCTACATCCTCGGCACTACATGCTTAGTCCAGTCTTTACATTCGCTGCCAGCTGCGGACGGACACGCCACTGACAAACTAGCCTGATTAGTTTTAACGCTTCAACCCCAGGCAGGGCTTCCACGCGATCTCTTTTGGGTTTGACCTCTCTTTATTCCCCGTCTTAAGAGCGGAAGCTAGGGAGAGAGGGCTCTTAGCAGGTTATTAAGCTGCTAAAGCGTAGTTTTCGTCGTTTGCGACTATTTTTTTGCGGCTTTTTACGAGGCCAACCGCCCCTCGGCATGCACCTTGGGTTTCGCGAATCCCGTCGAATCCAGAATCAGCCCCAATGTGTTAAGACGAGTATAACAGATTTGTGAATGGAGTTACCAGCACTCGTTCGCACGATTGTGGGAGCGGATTGGGTGAAAAAGCAGCATCAACAACGATATAGCGCATAAGGGCCAGCTGAGCCGGCCCTTAAAAAGAGGGGATTAGCGGCCGGCGTGTTTCATAATGCGGGCTTTATCCAGCGCCCACTCGCGATCTTTGAGGTCGGTACGCTTGTCGTGCTGTTTCTTACCTTTGGCGACGCCGATCTTCACTTTGCACCAGGCGTTTTTCCAGTACAGCGACAGGGCCACGACGGTGTAGCCTTCACGGTTGATACGGCCATACAGGGCATCCAGCTCGCGCTGATTAAGCAGCAGCTTACGGGTACGCGTCGGGTCACAGACGTAGTGGGTCGATGCCACGGCCATCGGCGTAAAGTTGGCGCCGAAGAGATAGGCTTCGCCATCTTTCAGGATGACATAACTGTCGCTGATGTTGGCTTTGCCGGCGCGCAGCGATTTGACTTCCCACCCTTGCAGGGCAAGACCAGCCTCGTATTCATCTTCGATAAAGTATTCATGGCGGGCGCGTTTATTCAGCGCAATGGTGGCTGATCCAGGTTTGTGGGCTTTTTTCTTGGTCATAATGTCCTGAAGTCATTGCTAAACGGGAACACAGTACCTCAATCCATCCTGCGAGGTGTAATGCGCTATCTTAGCACGAGTTGCGGCACAGCGTTTTTTTTAGCGGCAGATAAATGATATTATTTACCGCGTGTATAAATGTGGAACTCGCTATGCCTCAGATTAGCCGTACTGCGCTGGTGCCCTTCAGTGTGGAACAGATGTATCAACTCGTAAATGACGTGAAGTCCTATCCTGATTTTTTGCCTGGCTGCACCGGGAGTCGTGTGCTGGAGTCTGGGCCGACGCAAATGATGGCGGCGGTTGATGTATCCAAAGCAGGCATCAGTAAGACCTTTACGACACGCAATACCCTTACCAGTAACCAGAGCATTTTGATGAGCCTGGTCGATGGGCCGTTTAAAAAGCTGATAGGCGGCTGGAAGTTTATCCCGCTGAGCCCGGATGCCTGCAAAATTGAGTTTCATCTCGATTTTGAATTCACCAACATGCTGATTGAGATGGCGTTTGGGCGCATCTTTAAAGAGCTGGCGTTAAATATGGTGCAGGCTTTCACGGCCAGGGCCAAAGAGGTTTATCGTGCCGGCTAACATCGTGGTGGAAGTGGCTTATGCCCTGCCGGAGAAGCAGTACCTGCAAAGCGTAAAGCTTGAAGAGGGCGCTACGGTTGAACAGGCGATTGTTGCCAGCGGCCTGCTGGCGCTGCGCGGCGATATCGATCTGGCGAAAAACAAGGTTGGAATATACAGTCGCCCGGTTAAACTGCATGATGTGGTGCATGATGGCGATCGGGTGGAAATCTATCGCCCGCTGATTGCCGATCCGAAAGAGCTGCGTCGTCAGCGCGCGGAGAAAAACGCCGGGAAATAGCGGCGAAAGGAATAAAAAAAGCGCTCAATGAGCGCTTTTTGTCTTTCTGCAGCAAGGTGTTTACCACATTACTCGTTGGTCAGAGCCGGTTTGTTATCAATATTGGTTAACACGCCGCTGCTGTTAAAGGTCAGCGTTAGCGTCTGCTGGGTGATATTTTCATGCCCAGGCTGCTGACGGAAAACATAGAACCAGGTGTTGGTACCAAACGGATCCGACATCATTGGGGTACCCAGCGCATACGCAACCTGCTGTTGCGTCATGCCGACACGAATTTTTGCTACATCGTTAGGTGCCAGATAGTTACCCTGGTTGATATCAGGACGGTAAACCACTCGTTCCAGAGTGGAACAGCCTGCGGTCAACATGAGAAGAACCGCTGCGGCAGCAGTCAGCGTTTTACAGCGCATAGTGATTTTATTCCTTTTCGGGCCCGAGCAGTACGTGGCTCATCTGTAATATGCCGATAATAATAGACCTTTGCCCAGTTGGAAACCTTCGACTGCAGGTCTTACGGCAATTTGCTGTTCACTATGACTCTGCGAAAATCAAAAAGTTTACGCCGCGAGCAACTCTTTCGCGTTTGCCAGCGTGTTGCGGGTGACTTCGCTCCCGCCCAGCAGACGGGCCAGTTCCTGCAGCCGCGCCCGTTTGTCGAGCGGGTGCATATGGGTTTCCGTCATCTCGCCGTCGGTCTCTTTGCAGACGAAGAAATGATGATGGCCGCAGCCGGCAACCTGCGGCAGGTGAGTGACGCACATGACCTGGGTAGATTCGCCCAGTTGACGCAGCAATTTGCCCACCACCGCGGCCGTCGGGCCACTGATGCCGACATCCACCTCATCGAAAATCAGGGCCGGCGTTTCCATCTTCCGCGCAGTAATGACCTGAATGGACAGCGCAATACGCGACAGCTCGCCACCGGAAGCGACTTTAGCAATGGGCTGAAGCGGCTGCCCGGGGTTCGTGGTAACGCGAAACTCGATACGGTCGGCCCCTTCGGCAGTGAGGTGACGCTCATCAAAGGCTACCTCGATGGCAAATACTCCGTGAGGCATGGAAAGTGAGCGCATACTCTCAGTGATTAACTGCGCCAACTCTTCCGCGCTGCTTTGACGCAGAGCGTGCAGCTGCCGGGCGTTCTCCAGCGCCAGCTGATGGTGCTCTACCACGGTCTGGCTAAGGGATTCCAGTGAACCCGCGCTGTCGTCCAGCAGGCGCTGCTCTTCCAGCAGAGCCTGATAAAAAGCGGGGAGCTCTTCCGGGGTAATCTGATGCTTACGCGCCAGGGCTATCTGGCGAGAGATGCGCTGCTCCAGCTCGAACAGACGATTCGGGTCGAGATCCAGGCGGTCGCTATAGTGACGCAGTTCGTCGCTGGCTTCGCTGAGCTGGATAGCCGCCTCTTCAAGCATATCCAGCACGCCCGAGAGCTTGCTGTCCATACCGGTGAGCTCGGTCACCAGTTGCCTGGCGGTGTAGAGCTGGCTCTGTAGATTGGCCTCTTCGCCGTCTGCGAGCACCGTCAGCGCGTGCTGGCAGGTGGTCAGCAGCTGGCCGCTGTTGGCCAGGCGTTTGTACTCTTCATCGATTTGTTCGAACTCGCCCGGCTGCGGATTGAACTCATTCAACTCTTTCAGCTGATATTGCAGCAGGTCGGCGCGGGCTGCGCGTTCCTGGCTCTGCTGCTGATGCTGGGCCAGCTCGCGGCAGCTTTGATGCCACTGGCGGTAGTGTTCAGCCATACGCTGAGTAAGCGCATACTCACCGGTGTAGCCATCGAGCAGCGTTTTTTGATGTTCAGGCCGGGTCAGCAGCTGGTGCGCGTGCTGGCCGTGAATCTGGATAAGCAGCTGGCCGAGCTCACGAAGCTGAGAGAGCGGGACGGCGGTGCCGTTAATAAAACCGCGGGAGCGGCCGTCGGTACTGATGACGCGGCGAAGTAAACACTCACGTCCGCTTTCCAGCTGGTTCTCCTCCAGCCAGCGCTGCGCCGCCGGAGTATCTTTTAAAGCGAAGCGGGCGCACAGGTCTGCACGGCTGGCGCCTCTGCGCACCATGTCTGCTTCGGCTCTTCCGCCGAGGCACAACCCCAGCGCATCAATGGCAATAGATTTCCCGGCACCGGTTTCCCCGGTGATAGCGGTCATTCCGCTGTGAAAATCGATTTCCAGTTCACGAACGATAGCAAAGTTACTGATGGTGAGTTGCGCCAGCATAGCTGCCTTCCTGTATGAAAAACCATTACTGTGTTTTCGTACAGTATAGACTGGTTTTTTATCCAGTAAAGAGGCTGCCGCTAAAATCAGAACAATTTTTTCGACCAGCCGAGTTTGGTGCTCAATGTATTGAAATAGCTGTAATCTTTTGGGTGGATAAGGTTCAGATGATAATCGCAGCGGTGGATAAGGACATCTTCGCCATCCTGAATCGGCAACGCTATCTGGCTGTCGCAGCTGATCTCCAGATCGCTACAGCGCTGGGAAAAACGCAGGCGGATGGTGCTGTCGCCGTTAATCACCAGCGGGCGCGCCGATAGCGTATGCGGGAACATTGGCACCAGGGTGATGGCATCTAATGAGGGGGTCAGAATGGGGCCGCCGGCGGAGAGTGAATAGGCGGTGGACCCCGTCGGCGTGGAGATAATCAGGCCGTCCGAGCGCTGGGAGAAGGCAAACACCTCATCGATATACACTTCGAACTCAATCATATGCGCGACTTTGCCCGGGTGCAGGACCACTTCATTAATCGCTGTGCTGATGCGCTTCTGGCAATCTTGCTGGCAGACCTGGGCTTCCAGCAAAAACCGTTTTTCCGAAATGTAGTGGCCTTCCAGCACGTCGGCGAGCTGCTGTAGGGCGTTATCCGGGTCAAGATCGGTCAGAAAACCGAGGTTGCCGCGGTTAATGCCGATGACGTTGATATCGTAACGCGCCAGCGTTCGCGCCGCGCCGAGCATATTGCCGTCGCCGCCCACCACAACCGCCAGATCCGCCTGCTGGCCAATTTCCGCCAGCGTGCCCGTTTTGACGTTGCTAAGCTGGAGTTCATGGGCAATCTGTTGTTCGACCAGAACTTCGTAGCCTTTGCCGGAGAGCCAGCGCCAGAGCATTTCATGTGTGGTCAGCGCGGTTGGGTGACGAGGGTGTCCCACAATGCCTATACACTTGAAATGGTTCTTCATGTTCTGGATGTCCTTGCGTTAAATGAATGATGACAATCTGACAGCTTCCCTTGAAACCCGGAAACGGATCCCCATAATAAGCGAAGTTAGCGAGATGAATGCGAAAAAAACGCGGAGAAATTCATGAGTAGTAAAGAACAGAAAACGCCTGACGGGCAAGCCCCGGAAGAAATTATCACGGAACAGCACGAGAACGTTGAGGCGGTTGAGCCTGAAGTTTCTGCTGAGCAGGTGGATCCGCGCGATGAAAAAATTGCGAATCTGGAAGCGCAGCTGGCTGAAGCTCAGACTCGTGAACGCGATGGTGTCCTGCGCATAAAAGCGGAAATGGAAAACCTGCGTCGTCGTACCGAACTGGACGTGGAAAAAGCGCACAAATTTGCCCTCGAGAAGTTCATTAACGAACTGCTGCCGGTTATCGACAGCCTGGACCGCGCGCTGGAAGTGGCCGATAAAGCCAATCCGGACATGGCTTCCATGGTTGAAGGTATCGAGCTGACGCTGAAGTCGATGCTGGATGTCGTACGCAAATTCGGCGTGGAAGTGATTGCCGATACCAACGTGCCGCTGGATCCGAACGTGCACCAGGCCATCGCCATGGTCGAGTCTGACGATGTGGCGGCTGGCAACGTGCTGGGCGTGATGCAAAAAGGCTATACCCTGAACGGTCGCACCATTCGCGCAGCGATGGTGACCGTGGCGAAAGCGAAGTAACCTGCCTTCAACGGCCGCCGCAAGGCGGCCGTTTTTCTTTGCTGTCCGCAGCCCGTGAAATCGCGGGCAAAAAAAACGGCGAACCCTGGGTTCACCGTCCTGGCATCAGGCCAGTCGATTACTCGGCGGCGCTTTCACGAAGGGGCTTCACCGGCTTGACCTTCACCTGCTTAATCATATTGTCCTGGACGTCGAGAATATCGATATCATACTGCTCGATGCGCACGCGCGTGCCGGGAACCGGGATCTCTTCCAGCGCCTCCAGAATAATCCCGTTAACCGTTCGGGCCTCATCTTCCGGCAAATGCCAGTTAAACGCTTTATTGATTTCACGCACGCTGGCGCTGCCATCGATAATGACGGTTCCGTCAGTTAATGGCGTGACCTCTTCAGCCAGCGTCGGCGACATGGAGGTGGTGAAATCACCGACAATCTCTTCGAGAATGTCCTCTACCGTCACCAGCCCCTGGATATCGCCGTACTCATCGACCACCAGACCGACTTTCTTCTTATTGCGCTGGAACTTCACCAGCTGCGTGCTGAGCGGCGTTCCTTCCGGCACGAAGTAAATTTCATCGGCGGCGCGCAGCATCACCTCTTTGGTGAACTCTTTTTTCTCGGTCATCAGGCGATAGGCTTCACGCACGCGCAGCATGCTGATGGCGTCGTCCAGCGAGCCGCGATACAGCACGATGCGCCCGTGAGGAGAGTGGGTAAGCTGACGAACGATTGACTTCCAGTCGTCGTTAATATCAATACCGATGATTTCATTGCGCGGGACCATGATGTCATCGACGCTGACCTTTTCGAGATCCAACACCGACAGCAGCATGTCCTGGTTACGGCGGGAGATTTGGGTCCGCGACTCGTTCACGATAGTGCGCAGCTCATCTTTGCTCAGCGCGCCGCTGACGATGATATCGGTTTTGATGCCCATCATGCGCATCAGCAGGCGGGTGATGGTGTTCAGCAGCCAGACCAGCGGCATCATCAGCACCTGCAGCGGCGCCAGTAAGAAGCTGCTCGGATAGGCGACTTTTTCCGGATACAGCGCGGCGATGGTTTTAGGCAGGACCTCGGCGAAAACCAGGACCACGAAGGTCAGCACGCCGGTGGCAATAGCCACCCCGGCATCGCCATACAGACGCATGCCAACAATCGTCCCCAGCGCAGAGGCGAGGATGTTGACGAGGTTATTGCCGATCAGGACCAGGCTGATTAAACGGTCGGGCTTACGCAGCAGTTTTTCGACGCGTTTTGCCTGGCGGCTGCCTTGTTTCGCCATATGCCGCAGTCGATAGCGGTTCAGGGTCATCATCCCGGTTTCGGAGCCGGAGAAATAGGCAGAGATAATCACCATGATAATCAGCGTCACGATCAGCGTGGTGGTAGATATGTGTTCCAGGGGGGACTCCTTAACGCCTGGTCCGGTAGGCTATTTTATGAGCCTGCTGGCGCTGAGCGCAGCCAGTCTTCAGGCTTTTTGCAATGATGACACCTACCGGGACAGGCAGGTGTTCGGGATTAACTAATAAACTGTTGCAGCACGCGGCTGCCAAAGTAAGCCAGCGTCAGCAGGCCTGCGCCGGTGACGTTAAACCAGACCACCCGACGACCGCGCCATCCTTCATGATAGTGGCCCCACAACAGAACGATATAGACGAACCACGCGACGATCGACAGCACGGCTTTATCGATATTTTCCGTGCCAAACAGGTTATGCATATAAAACAAACCGGTGCACAGCGTCAGCGTCAGCAGGACCACCCCGACCTGGGTAATATGAAACATTTTACGCTCGATACTCATCAGCGGCGGCATTTCATGGCTGAAGGCCAGCTTTTTGTTCTTCAGCTGATAATCGATCCATGCCAGCTGGAGCGCATACAGCGCGGCAATAATCAGCGTCGCGTACGAGAAGAGCGACAGGCCGATGTGCACCAGCATTCCCGGCGTGGTTTCCAGATGGGTGATGTATTCGTTCGGCACGAAAGTGGCGAAAGCCAGGTTAATCAACGCAAATGCGTAGACGATAGGCAGCAGCAGCCAGCCGCGGTTGCGCGATGCGACGATAGTCATCACGCTACAGATCATCAGACTGACCAGCGAACCGACGTTCAATAAACTGAGATTCTGTCCACTCTCGCCGCCGGGGAAAATACGTGACTCCAGCGCAAAAGCATGACAAATCAACGCAATAGTTGCGGAAAGAATCGCCATTCGCCGCCAGCTGCTGTTTTTTTGCAACAGGCCGGGGATGATCAGCGCAAGGCTGATGGAGTAGGCGACAAGCGCGAGCAGAGCAAAAACAGGCATATGGGTGTCGACTGTTGACTAAATAAGAAAGAGAAGCAGTATAGCGTCACGCGACGTCGGCTCCAACCGTTGCATCACATCGCGCGTCATGTCGTGTTATACTGCGCCAAATCCGTGTTTTCGTGTCGCTGCTGCGACCGACAGTTTCCACCTCAGGCGAGAGACAATGTTTGATAATTTAACCGATCGTTTGTCGCGTTCGCTGCGCAACATTAGCGGCCGCGGACGCCTTACCGAAGACAATATTAAAGACACCCTGCGTGAAGTTCGCATGGCGTTGCTGGAAGCAGACGTCGCGCTGCCTGTTGTTCGTGACTTCATCAGCCGCGTTAAAGAGAGCGCGGTGGGTCATGAAGTAAACAAAAGCCTGACCCCGGGTCAGGAGTTTGTCAAAATCGTACGTAACGAGCTGGTTGCGGCGATGGGCGAAGAGAACCAGGCGCTGGATTTAGCCGCTCAGCCACCGGCCGTTGTGCTGATGGCGGGTCTGCAGGGTGCGGGTAAAACCACCAGCGTCGCCAAGCTGGGTAAATTCCTGCGTGAGAAGCACAAGAAGAAAGTGCTGGTAGTCTCCGCGGACGTTTATCGCCCGGCGGCGATTAAACAGCTGGAAACGCTGGCACAGCAGGTTAACGTTGATTTCTTCCCGTCCGATGTGGGCCAGAAGCCGATCGATATCGTGAACGCCGCGCTGAAAGAAGCGAAGCTGAAGTTCTACGACGTGCTGCTGGTGGATACCGCCGGTCGTCTGCACGTTGATGAAGCGATGATGGACGAAATCAAACAGGTCCACGCTTCGCTTAACCCGGTAGAGACGCTGTTCGTCGTTGATGCGATGACCGGTCAGGATGCCGCGAATACCGCCAAAGCGTTTAACGAAGCGCTGCCGCTGACCGGCGTGGTGCTGACTAAAGTCGATGGCGACGCTCGCGGCGGTGCCGCGCTGTCGATTCGCCATATCACCGGCAAACCGATTAAGTTCCTCGGCGTGGGTGAAAAGACCGAAGCGTTGGAGCCGTTCCACCCGGATCGTATTGCTTCCCGTATTCTCGGCATGGGCGACGTGCTGTCGCTGATCGAAGATATCGAGAGCAAGGTTGACCGCGCGCAGGCCGAGAAACTGGCCTCCAAGCTGAAGAAAGGCGATGGTTTCGACCTCACCGATTTCCTTGAGCAACTGCGTCAGATGAAAAACATGGGCGGCATGGCCAGCCTGATGGGCAAGCTGCCGGGCATGGGGCAGATCCCGGACAACGTGAAATCGCAGATGGATGACAAAGTGCTGGTGCGGATGGAGGCGATCATCAACTCGATGACCCTGAAAGAGCGCGCTAAGCCGGAAATCATTAAAGGTTCACGTAAGCGTCGCATCGCCGCCGGCTGCGGGATGCAGGTGCAGGATGTGAACCGTCTGCTGAAGCAGTTCGACGATATGCAGCGCATGATGAAGAAGATGAAGTCGAAAGGCGGCATGATGAAGATGATGCGCGGGATGAAAGGGATGATGCCGCCAGGATTCCCAGGTCGCTAATACGCGTCATAATTCAAGCCGCAGATGCGTTGGCTGCATTCGCTCACCCCGGTCACGTACTTGTGTACGCTCCCGGGGATTTGCTCACTTGCCGCCTGCCTGCAACTCGAATTATTTAGCGTATTGTAGTTTTGAATTGATTTTTGCACAGAAATCAGTAAAATTTTCGGGCTTTTAATATGACACCCGGGCTCCGTTCCTCGATGGGGCCCGGGTGTTCTATTCACACAAGAGGATGTTATGGTAACTATTCGTTTAGCTCGTCACGGCGCTAAAAAGCGTCCGTTCTACCAGGTTGTTGTCACCGACAGCCGTAATGCACGCAACGGTCGCTTCATCGAGCGCGTTGGTTTCTTCAACCCGATCGCTTCTGCGAACGAAGAAGAAACGCGTCTGGATCTGGATCGTATCGCTCACTGGGTTGGCCAGGGCGCTACCGTTTCCGATCGCGTTGCCGCGCTGATCAAAGCAGCAAACAAAGCAGCTTAATCTGTCACGGTGGTCATGATGAGCAAGCAACACACCGCACAAGCACCTGTTGATCCGATCGTATTGGGCAAGATGGGTTCTTCCTACGGTATCCGTGGTTGGCTCAGAGTGTTTTCCTCCACCGAAGACGCCGAAAGCATTTTTGACTATCAGCCCTGGTTAATCCAGAAGGCGGGTCAGTGGCAGGTCGTTGAGCTGGAAAGCTGGCGCCACCATAATCAGGACATCGTTATTAAGCTGAAAGGCATTGACGATCGTGATGCTGCGAATCTGCTGACGAATTGCGAAATTGTCGTGGATTCCTCGCAGCTGCCGAAGCTCGAAGAGGGTGACTATTACTGGAAAGACCTGATGGGCTGCCAGGTAGTAACCACAGAAGGCTATGGCCTGGGTAAAGTCATCGACATGATGGAAACCGGGTCAAATGACGTTCTCGTCATTAAGGCAAACCTGAAAGATGCATTTGGTATCAAGGAGCGGCTGGTTCCGTTCCTCGATGGGCAGGTTATCAAGAAAGTCGATCTCGCTACTCGCACAATCGAAGTAGACTGGGATCCTGGTTTTTAAATTCTCCGGATAAACGGTAAAAGACGGCGCTATGTGGATTGGCATAATTAGCCTGTTTCCTGAAATGTTCCGCGCAATTACCGATTACGGGGTAACTGGCCGGGCAGTAAAAAATGGCCTGCTGAGCATCCAGAGCTGGAGTCCTCGTGACTTTGCTCATGACCGGCACCGTACCGTGGACGATCGTCCTTACGGCGGCGGACCGGGGATGCTAATGATGGTGCAACCTTTACGGGACGCCATTCACACAGCAAAAGCCGCGGCAGGTGAAGGCGCAAAGGTGATTTATCTGTCACCTCAGGGACGCAAGCTTGATCAAGCGGGCGTCAGCGAACTGGCCACGAATCAGAAACTGATTCTGGTGTGCGGTCGCTACGAAGGCATAGATGAGCGCGTAATCCAGACCGAAATTGACGAAGAATGGTCAATCGGCGATTACGTCCTCAGCGGTGGTGAGTTACCAGCCATGACGCTGATTGACTCCGTTTCCCGGTTTATTCCGGGGGTTCTGGGTCATGAAGCATCGGCAACGGAAGATTCCTTTGCCGATGGATTACTGGACTGCCCACACTATACCCGTCCTGAAGTGTTAGAAGAGATGGAAGTACCGCCAGTTTTGCTGTCGGGAAATCATGCTGAGATTCGTCGCTGGCGTTTGAAACAGTCGCTGGGCCGTACCTGGCTTAGAAGACCTGAACTTTTGGAAAACCTGGCTCTGACTGAAGAGCAAGCAAAGTTGCTGGCGGAGTTCAAAACTGAACACGTAAAACAGCAGCATAAACATGATGGGATGGCGTAAGCCCCCAATATCAGTTTACCCAGGATAAGAGATTAAATTATGAGCAACATTATTAAGCAACTTGAACAAGAACAGATGAAGCAGGACGTACCTTCCTTCCGTCCGGGTGATACCGTGGAAGTGAAAGTATGGGTTGTTGAAGGTTCCAAAAAACGTCTGCAGGCATTCGAGGGCGTGGTTATCGCTATTCGTAACCGCGGTCTGCACTCTGCATTCACTGTTCGTAAAATTTCCAACGGCGAAGGCGTTGAGCGTGTCTTCCAGACTCACTCTCCGGTAGTTGACAGCATTGCTGTTAAACGTCGTGGTGCTGTACGTAAAGCTAAACTGTACTACCTGCGTGAGCGTACCGGTAAGTCTGCTCGTATCAAAGAGCGTCTTAACTAAGATTCGCTTTCGCGACATCCTGATGAAAAGGGCTGGCCTGATGGGCCGGCCCTTTTTTTATCCTCAATTTAACCATTCTGATGTAAATCATTTACAATATCGCTCTCATTTCGGAGGGGCGGTGGTCAGTAAACTTTATCAACAGTCAGCATTCAAACGGCGGGCCGCATGGCTGGCGTTGTTTTCGATCCTGCTGATTGTGATTGCGCCGCTGATCTCGGTCTCACTGCAAAAAGATCCGCTGAGCGCTATGCCCGGCATGCATCATGCGATGATGATGGCGGATATGCCGCATGAGCAGACGATGTCCCACCCGGCGGTTTCTCCTGCGCCGCAGTCGACGCACACGATGCCACTCGACCATGCGGAGGCCTGTGGCTACTGCGTGCTGCTGGCTCACGTTCCGGGGCTGCTCTTTGCGCTGGCGCTGCTTCTCTCCGCCGTCCTGCGTCGCGTGCGCGTTCTTTTTTCCTGCCTGGTGCTAAAGCGTCGGCATTACTTCCCCTGGCTGTACCCCGAAACCCGCGCGCCGCCGCAGCGCCCTGCTTTTTCTGCCTTCTAAAAATAACGATGCGCATAGCGCTACGTCCTCTTTTTGCTTTCAGAAAGGAAAAGTATGACTACCTGCACCTCGCGCGCGGCATGGCTGAACCTGCTGCGACGCCTCCATTTTTATATTGGTCTGTTTGTCGGGCCGTTTATCTTCGTGGCGGCCCTCACCGGGACGCTGTACGTGGCCACTCCGCAGCTGGAGAACTGGCTCTATCAGGATGCTCTGCATGGTTCGCTGAACGGCGAACGTCAGCCGCTTAGCGCCCAGCTGGCGGTTGCGGAAGAGACGACTCAGGGGAATCTTCGTTTACAGGCGCTGCGCCCGGCCATTAAGGCCGGGGAGACCACGCGGGTGATGTTTGCCGATCCGCTGTTGGGCGTGTCTGAGTCCCGGGCTATCTTTATCGACCCGGTAACGCTGAAGGTGAAGGGCGATATGACGGTCTATGGAACCAGCGGAATTCTACCGCTACGCCAGTGGATCGATTACGCCCATAGATCGTTGCTGCTTGGGGATAGCGGCCGGATCTATAGCGAGCTGGCGGCATCCTGGATGTGGGTTGCGGCACTCGGTGGCATTGTCCTTTGGGCGATGACTCGTCCCCGTAAGCGGATAAATAACCGTATGCAGAATAGCCGTCGCCTGCATGTTTCTCTGGGCTGGACGCTACTGGCCGGTATGCTGCTCTTCTCCGCCACCGGGCTGACCTGGTCGCAGTGGGCCGGTGGCAATGTGGATAAAATGCGCGCGGCATTCGGCTGGCTGACGCCGCAGGTGAATACGCAACTGCATAGCGCCATGCCGATGCCGCATGATCCGCATGCCGGACATCACATGGCGCATAGAGCAGATGCGGCGCTGGCGCCGAAAGGCGAACAGTTTGATCGGATGCTGACGATTGCGCGGGCGGCGGGGCTCGATGCCAGCAAGCTGGAAATCCGCCCTCCGGCAGCGGCGGGGCGGGCGTGGACGGTCAATGAGATTGACCGAAGCTGGCCTACGCAGGTAGACGCCATAGCGGTGGATGGGGAGAGCATGCAGGTTGTCGATCGCACCCGCTTTGCCAGTTTCCCGCTCATGGCGAAGCTGACCCGCTGGGGTATCGATTTCCATATGGGGATTCTGTTTGGTCTTGCCAATCAACTGCTGCTGATCGCGTTTGGGATCGCGCTGTGCGTGATGATTGTGGTGGGGTATCGCCTGTGGTGGATCCGCCGCCCGGCGCATGCGGCGTTTAATCCGGCGAATACCCTGATTCAGGCCTGGTTCAACCTCGGATGGCCTGCCCGCGCGCTCACGCTGGCGATAGCAGTCATGCTGGGGCTGGCGCTACCGTTAATGGGCGGCAGCCTCGCGGCAGGACTGGTCGTTGACTCTCTGCGCTGGCGGGCGGCAACGGCCGCCATGCTCGCGAAGTCGGCCGACTAAGTGCCTACGGCGTGCTGATGACTACCGTGACGCGGCGGTTTTCAGCACGTCCTTTCGCCGTATCGTTGCTGGCAATAGGATATTTTTTACCTAACCCGCGAGTGGTTAAATTGCTGCGCGGGATATTGGCTCCCTTCGCCCAGGCATCCGCGACGATGTCGGCGCGTTTAAGCGACAGCGTTTCGTTATAGCTGTTTTCACCGTAGTTATCGGTGTGCCCATCTAACCGCGCGTGCGTAATCCCGGTAGACGCCAGGCGAGAGGCCATTTTCTGGATTTGCGCCAGACTATCGCTGCGCAGATGGTAGTCGTTTTTATCAAACAGGATGCTGTCGGACAAACCCAGAGACCAGTCGCCATCGCTTTGCGTAAAGCCGTAAGACTGCATGGCGGCAACCTGTTCCTGAGAGAATTTTCCTTGCGGGGCCCGGCAGCCGGTGAGTAAAACCGCGGCCATCAGCGCGGGAGTAAAATATTTCCTGATCATGGTTGTTCCTTTTATTTTTGTCCTTGCGCAAGACGCCGGTGTTTCATCCGATACATATTTTGATCGGCGAACTCCTGCAGGTTCTCCGCGCACGCGTGTTCCCAGGCCAGCGCGTAGCCGATGCTGAGTGACAGGGTCGTAGTGTGGCCGTTATGCAGATTAAACGGCTTGAGAAACTGGCCGGATAACGATACGCAGAGCGCCTTCACTTCCGCCTCTGAGTGAACGTCACGTAGCAAGATTGCGAATTCGTCACCGCCTAAACGCCAGGCCTGATGGCGCTTGCTGGCAAAACTCATCAGCCGGCTGGCGACTTCGATGAGGACCTTGTCGCCCGTCGCATGACCCCAGTTATCATTAATCAGCTTAAAATTATCGCCATCAAGAAAGAGTAGCGCCGAACTGCGTCTGGCGGTCTCATCTTTCATTAATGTACTGATAACGTTGCGAAACGCAGCGCGATTGGCCAGCCCGGTGAGAGGATCGTGCAACGAGGTGCGTAACAGCTGGGCATTTTTAGCCTGTAGCTGCTGCTGCCAGTCCTCCATTTCACCCAACAGGCTATTAAAGTCCTGGGCAAACAGATGGAACTCCTCGATACGCTCTTCAGGGACCCGGCGGGAGAAGTGGCGGTTTTCCCGGATATCATGGACCACCTCGGTAATGCTTTGTAAGGCGGCGACGATACCGTGGTGCAGAGAATGCGTCAGCAATAAGGCGATGAATGAGGCCAGCAGAATACTGCCGGTTAACACGATAATGGATATGCCGAGGAAGTGGCTTATCAGGCTGTCCAGCGCCGTCAGCCGAAGTTCGCCGATGACCTTCCCCTGATGCCAGATTGGCTGGGTTGTGGGTTCGGGAAACAGCCATTGGCTGATGATGCCGCTGAGTTTTTCCTGCCGAACCAGGTCCGTATTACGCCAGACGGCAAAGTGATTTTGCTGGCTATCCAGTACCAGCGCTTCTGAGAACTGCCCCTGCTTTCCGAGCGTGGCCAGCGTCTCTTCTGCCGCGGCGCTATCAGCGAAAACCAGCGCCGCTTCAAGACTACGGCTCATTGTGGCGGCCGTCAGCGCCTGATTCTTCTGCGCATACTGTTTCAAGGTAAAGACTGATGCGGTACTCAGCAATAGCCAGACCAGGGTCATAGAGATAACAACGCTTATCACACTGATGCGGCGTAGTGCTCGTTTAAAAGTGGGGCGCGGAGCCTGAGAGAAATCCTTATTCATGCGCGTTATTCCGGGCAAGCATCAGTACGTCTGGACTAACCCGCACACCGCTGTGTGTCAGGACATCCAGATTCACGGAGAATCTGACCCTTTTGTCATTTATGATCAGGCAAAAAGCACTGCCGATTGCACACTCGCTATTTTGTTCTGCAATGAGTAACAGGGGACGCGATGGGTATTCCGCCGTGAGCTTCGCCTGTTGAGAGGGCGACTCGCTGCCAAAATAAAATCCATCGCAGACCGTGTTCAGCGCTTCTTCTGTATTACGCACAATGACCGGTTTGTACGGTAAAGTCTCAGGTTGTTCCTGAGCCAGGCTGTAGGTATAACGCGAGGTAGAAAAAATACACAACCTGGGCGGGCCAGATAATGCTGGCCAGCGGGTATAGGTGACGATACCCGAAACAATAGCCCGGACATTTTTAGGCGCGTCTGCGGCAAAAGCGGGATAGCCCACGATAAATAACAAAAAAATAAAAAAAAGACGGTAAAGCTCTTTCATTAACGGATCCGTCAGGTTCGTCGGGGTGCATGAATTGCAATCGCTGATGCCCGGCGCAGGATACCATTGTTGCTGGGGAGCGTCATTAATCGCCACCTTCGATTTGTGATAATTCTGGCCAGGATTATTCGTAAACCAGGACGGGTGAAAGGTGAGTTTTAGCATGGGGAAATATCGAGTTGTACTGATAACTTTACACATATGGCGAAGTAAAGGGCCATTTAATTTGTTGATGTAAATTAAAATTTACGGATTATGGATTGAAATCTTTACTTTGTGTGGTATCGTTACGGCACTCCTCGCTGAGGAACCGACTATCGCAAACGAGCTACACAGGATCGCAATCATGCAAAAAGACGCGCTGAATAACGTACATATTACCGACGAACAGGTTCTGATCACGCCGGATCAACTGAAAGCTGAATTCCCGCTGAGCCTCGAACAAGAAGCGCAAATTGCGCAGTCCCGTCAGACGATATCTGACATTATTGCCGGCCGCGATCCGCGTCTGCTGGTGGTGTGCGGACCTTGCTCGATTCACGATCCAGAGGCGGCAATTGAATACGCTCATCGTTTTAAAGCACTTGCCGAAGAGGTCAGCGATAGCCTCTACCTGGTCATGCGCGTCTATTTTGAAAAACCCCGTACTACCGTGGGCTGGAAAGGGTTGATTAACGATCCGCATATGGATGGCTCGTTTGATGTTGAAGGCGGCTTGAAGATTGCACGTCGCTTGCTGGTAGAGCTGGTGAATATGGGATTACCGCTGGCGACAGAAGCGCTGGATCCAAACAGCCCGCAGTACCTCGGCGATCTGTTTAGCTGGTCGGCTATCGGCGCGCGCACCACCGAATCTCAGACTCACCGTGAAATGGCTTCAGGTCTGTCAATGCCCGTTGGTTTTAAAAACGGTACCGACGGTAGCCTGTCAACGGCCATTAACGCGATGCGCGCCGCGGCGATGCCGCACCGCTTCGTCGGGATTAACCAGGCCGGCCAGGTTTGCCTGCTGCAAACCCAGGGGAATCCGAACGGCCACGTTATTCTGCGCGGCGGTAAAGCCCCTAACTACGGTCCGGAAGATGTCGAAAAATGTGAAAAAGAGATGGCTCAGGCGGGACTGAAACCGTCGCTGATGGTAGATTGCAGTCATGGGAATTCTAATAAAGACTACCGCCGCCAGCCTGCGGTTGCGGAATCCGTCGTCGCACAGATTAAAGATGGTAATCGTTCCATCATTGGTCTGATGATCGAAAGTAATATCCACGAAGGTAATCAGTCTTCTGAGCAGCCGCGTTGTGATATGAAATACGGCGTGTCCGTCACCGATGCCTGCATCAGCTGGGAAACGACTGATGCACTGCTCCGCGAACTGGATCAAGATCTGCGCGGTCATCTGGCGGCTCGTCTGGGGTAAGAGGATAGTATGGTTGCTGAACTGACCGCGTTACGCGATCAAATTGATGAAGTCGATAAGGCGCTGCTGGGGCTACTGGCTAAGCGCCTGGAGCTGGTCGCTGAAGTCGGAGAGGTCAAAAGCCAGTATGGGCTGCCGATTTACGTCCCGGAGCGGGAAGCTGCGATGCTGGCTTCCCGGCGCGAAGAGGCGTCGGCGCTGGGTGTTCCGCCCGATCTTATCGAAGACGTGCTGCGTCGCGTCATGCGCGAGTCATATTCCAGCGAGAATGATAAAGGCTTCAAAACGCTGTGTCCGAATCTGCGCCCGGTGGTGATTGTCGGCGGCGGCGGGCAGATGGGGCGCCTGTTTGAGAAAATGCTGACGCTTTCAGGCTACCAGGTACGTATCCTGGAGAAAGACGACTGGGCGCGGGCTGCGGACATTGTTGCCGATGCCGGAATGGTCATCGTCAGCGTACCTATTCATGCGACGGTCGATACAATTGGTCAGCTGCCGCCGTTACCGGCGGACTGCATCCTGGTCGATCTGGCGTCGGTGAAAGCGGAACCTTTACAGGCGATGCTGGCCGCGCACCGTGGTCCGGTACTGGGTCTGCACCCGATGTTCGGGCCGGACAGCGGCAGCCTGGCGAAGCAGGTGGTGGTTTACTGCGATGGTCGTCAGCCGGAGGCGTATCAGTGGTTCCTTGAGCAGATTCAGGTCTGGGGCGCGCGTCTGCACCGTATCAGCGCCGTTGAACATGACCAGAATATGGCTTTTATTCAGGCGCTACGTCACTTTGCGACCTTTGCCTACGGCCTGCATCTGGCGGAAGAAAACGTTCGCCTGGAACAGCTGTTGGCGCTGTCCTCACCAATTTACCGCCTTGAGCTGGCGATGGTTGGCCGCCTGTTTGCGCAGGATCCGCAGCTGTATGCGGATATTATTATGTCGTCGGAAAACAATCTGGCGCTGATTAAACGCTACTACCAGCGCTTTGGTGAAGCGATTGGCCTGCTGGAGCAGGGGGATAAACAGGCGTTTATCGACAGCTTCCGCAAAGTGGAGCACTGGTTTGGCGATTATGCCCAGCGCTTCCAGAGCGAAAGTCGGACGCTGCTGCGTCAGGCAAATGATAACCGGCAGTAACGGAAAAGCGTATATAATCAAAGCCAGAGGGGAAACCCGCTGGCTTTTTTTATAGGGATGAAAACGATGGCTGAACCACAACCGCTGTTTGATTACGCAGGGCATCTGCCGGAATGTCCGACCTGGAGTGAAGCCGAGCAGGCGCTCTACTGGGCCGATATTCTGGAGTGTGAAATTCACCGTTACGACATCCGCAGCGGCGAACATCAGGTTCTGCAGTTTCCCGAAGAAGTGGGTTGCTTTGCCCTGCGTGAGAAAGGGGGCTTCATTGTGGCGTTACGCAGCGCTATCTGGCTTACCGATGCCCACGGCCTGTTGCGGCGTAAAATTTGTGATAATCCGGGCAATCCTCAGCTGGCACGCTTTAACGATGGCGGTACCGATCGCGACGGGCGTTTTTATGCCGGTACATTCTGGGGGCCGGGCGATTATAACGGCGCGCTGTTAATGCGTATCAACCACGATCTGACGCCTCGGGTGATTCAGTGCGATATCCATGGCGCCAACGGTCTGGCCTTTAGCGCCGACAGGCGTTGGATGTACACCTCGGATACGCCAAATGCCGTTATCTACCGCACTCCGCTGGATGAGCAGGGCGAACCCGGCAAACGCGAAGTTTTTCGTCGGTTTCAGCCTGGAGAAGGCATCCCTGACGGGGCGGCCGTGGATGAAGAGGGTTGCTACTGGAGCGCCATGTTTGATGGCTGGCGTATCGCCCGTTTTTCACCGACCGGTGAACAGCTGGAAGAGTACCGATTGCCGGTGCGCTGCCCGACAATGGTCTGTTTTGGCGCCGCGGATATGCGCACGTTGTACATCACGACCACGCGGGAAAATATGTCTGCCGACGAAGTCCGGCAATATCCGCTTTCCGGCGCGATCTTCACCCTGCCGGTGGCGGTGGCAGGGATGAAGAAACCCGTATTTACAGAGCGTTAGATAGGGTCGACCGGCACGACGTTTTCGCCTGGGTAGCAACCCAGAACCTTCATGGAGCGAGTAATCTCGGCCAGTTCTTTTAATGCCTTACGCATCGGCATTGAGTCCAGGTTGGCCTGGATATCCAGATAAAACATCTCTTCCCACGGATTGCCGTGAATCGGACGAGATTCCAGCTTGGTCATGATCAGGTTGTGATTGCGCAGCACCAGCAGCGCTTCAACCAGCGCACCGGCCTGCTGGCCGGTTGCCATGAGCAGCGTGGTCTTGGCCGGTACCTGATCGGAAACATTCACCGCTTTACGTGCCAGCACCAGGAAACGGGTGATGTTTTGCGTCTGATTTGCCTGGCAATGTTCAAGAACCTGCAGGCCATACAGCGCGCCACCGGCTTCGCTACCCAGCGCGGCAACGCCCGGCGAGTTCGCCTGCGCCACTTTTTCCATTGCCGCAGAGGTGCTTTCCGTGTATTCGATTTTCCAGTGCGGATAACGGCTCAGGTACTGGCTGCACTGCTGGAACGGCTGAGGGTGACTGTATACGGTCTGAATGTGCTGCGGATCGGTTGAAGCCGAGACCAGAACGCAGTGATTGATTGGGATCGTGAGTTCACCGACGATCGACAGGCTGGTATGTTGCAACAGATCGTAGACATCGTTGATGCCACCGGAGCTGGTATTTTCGATAGGAACGACCGCGTAGTCGGCCTGACCGGTTTCCACCTGGTTAAAGATATCGGCAAATTTCGCGCAGCCGCTCTCAATAAACTGTTCGAAATGGCGCGCCGCGTACTGGCGTGCGGCCAGATGTGAATATGACCCTTTTGGTCCCAGGAAAGCCACGCGCGCTGAATGCGGATTGATTTTATTCAGATGCTGTTGCAGCAGCGTTTGCTGGGTGAGAACGGAATCCTCGATGATCAGCTGAAACAGGCGGGTGATGTAGTGGGCATCCAGATGGTGGCTTTTCCCCAGCGTGATCAGGCGCTCCAGCAGATCGCGCTCGCGGTCGATATCACGAACCGGACGGTGCGATGCCAGCTTTGCTTTACCGACCTCTACAGCCAGTCCGCGGCGTTCTGCCAGCAGCGCGAGCAGTTTTTCATCCAGAGCGCTGATCTTATCGCGCAGAGCCAGTAACGGGTTTTCCTCGGTCATATGTGTTGCCTTTCTTGTTATTGATTTATCAATAAAAAAGGCCTCCCTTTTGGGAGGCCTTGTTGTTCGTCTTCGCATTCTTTATCACACGACGAATCGCCTCCCGTTCAGGGGAAGGTAAAAAAGAATGCGAAGAAGAACGCTAGTCGTTTCACAATGAATTCCTTTGCTCAGTTGAGATTACAGTACCCGTACTGTTTTCATCCTGTCAATAAAAAACGCGCCCGAAGGCGCGTGGCGTTACACAATATTAAGTTAAGGATTACTCTTCTTCTTCCACAAAGCCTGCCTCTTTCACCGATGTTGCGGCGCGGCGGGCTTCCCCTTTGTGTTGCACTTTATTCAGCTGCCGTTCCAGCTTGTTGATCAATTCGTTGATAGCGACGTACATATCTTCATTTCTTCCGCTGGCGACCAGATGCCCGTTTGGCGTATTGATGGTTGCGTCAGCGACAAAACCCTGCGGCTCTTTAGACAGAATGATGTGCGGGTTGATTAAGTGGGTTTGCCATTTATCCAGTTTAGCGAGACGGTCTGCGACATGCTGGCGAATTGCCGGAGTAATTTCCATTTGTTTACTGGTAATGTTCATTGTCATAAATTTTACCTCTTGTCTTTCCCGTCTTGGTGAACTCAGCATACCTCTCCTAATGTCAATATGTGTGATCAAAATCACATTTTAATGTCACTTTTTGTCAACGAATTCATTTTGTGAGGCAGGGCAGGAACAGGTGAGATTTTTCTTGTCGGAAAGGGGAAAGAGAGTCATATTTGATAGGATGCCCCGGCGCTAAAACGCTTCAGCTCTGGGGGCTTAACCATAAAAAACGGCAGCTCGCGGCTGCCGTTTTGCTTATCTGAAAAACACTCAGGTGTTTTTACTGTTCGCGGCGATAATTTTCGCCACCTTGTCTGCCTGAGCGTTCATTTGCATCTGACGGTAGGCGTTTTCCATTTTCGGTAGCGCATCGCGAGTCGCCTGGGTATCCGGGTAGCTGCGCAGCATACCATCGACACGGTTCACGACGGCAACCCATGCGCCGCGGTCGGTGTAGTAATCAACGACCGACAGCTCGTACTTAGCCAGGCGATCCTTCAGGAACACCATACGTTTGTAGGCGTCGGTCGCATACTGGCTGTTCGGGTAGCCACGTACCAGTTTGGAGAAGTCGTTAAAGGCATCGCGAGCGTGCTGCGGGTCGCGGTCGGAGCGATCGACCCCGAAGAATCCTTGCAGCGCACTGTCATCCAACGCCATATTTGTCAGGCCACGCATATAAATGACGTAATCAATGTTAGGATGCGTAGGGTTCAGACGAACGAAGCGGTCGATGGCTGCCTGAGCCAGCGGCAGATCGGCATTTTTGTAATACGCATAAATCAGGTCCAGCTGTACCTGTTGGGAATAAGGACCGAACGGGTAGCGGTTATCCAACGCTTCCAGTTGCGTTATTGCCTGTTTCCAGTTACCGTCCTGCAGCTTTTGCTGTGCGGTCGCATAGATTTCATTCGGCGGATTATCAGGCACCTCTTCCTTTGAGCCGGAGCAACCCACCAAAGCCAGGCTCAGTGTGGCCGCTGCCACCAGGTATTTCATGCGCGTCATGACGTTTTGACTTCCTCAAAATGTTTATGCGGGAGAATCTCTGTTCCTGCTCCCGATTAAGACCAGCTACAATAGCACACTATATTAAACGGCAAAGCCGTAAAACCCAACGTTAAACGAAGAAGCTGTATATGGCACAACGAGTACAACTCACCGCAACGGTGTCCGAAAATCAACTCGGTCAACGCTTAGATCAGGCTTTGGCCGAAATGTTCCCGGATTATTCGCGTTCGCGTATAAAAGAATGGATCCTTGACCAGCGAGTGCTGGTAAATGGCGCTGTCAGCGACAAGCCGAAAGAAAAAGTGTTAGGGGGAGAGAGCGTCTCCATCGATGTTGAAATCGAAGAAGACGTACGCTTCGAGCCGCAGGATATTCCGCTCAATATCGTCTACGAAGATGATGACATCCTCGTGATTAATAAACCGCGCGATCTGGTTGTTCACCCAGGCGCGGGCAACCCCGACGGTACTGTGCTGAATGCGCTGCTGCACTATTATCCGCCGATTGCCGACGTGCCGCGCGCGGGTATTGTTCACCGTCTGGATAAAGATACGACCGGTCTGATGGTCGTAGCGAAAACCATCCCGGCGCAAACTCGTCTGGTGGAGTCGCTGCAGCTGCGTGAAATCACCCGTGAGTATGAAGCGGTGGCCATTGGTCACATGACATCGGGCGGGACGGTAGAAGAACCTATCAGCCGTCACCCGACGAAACGCACGCATATGGCGGTGCACCCGATGGGGAAACCGGCGGTCACGCATTACCGTATTATGGAGCACTTCCGTATTCACACGCGTCTGCGTCTGCGTCTGGAAACCGGCCGTACTCACCAGATTCGTGTGCATATGGCCCACATCACCCATCCGCTGGTGGGCGATCAGGTCTATGGCGGCCGCCCGCGTCCGCCGAAAGGTGCATCGGAAGCGTTTATCAGCGCGCTGCGTAAGTTTGACCGTCAGGCGCTGCACGCGACGATGTTACGTCTGTATCACCCGATCAGCGGCATAGAGATGGAATGGCATGCGCCGATTCCTCAGGATATGGTTGAGCTGATTGAGGCAATGCGTGCAGATTATGAAGATCACAAGGACGATATTGACTGGCTATGACTAAACTGATTGTACCGCAATGGCCTGTGCCGGAAGGCGTAGCTGCCTGTAGCTCCACACGTACTGGCGGCGTCAGTCAGCCTCCGTACGACTCGCTCAATCTGGGCGCCCATTGCGGAGACAATCTGCAGCACGTGGAAGAAAACCGTCGGCGGATGTTTGCCGCAGGCGGACTGCCGTCGTATCCGGTCTGGCTTGAGCAGGTTCATGGCACCGCGGTGCTGACGCTGGACGGCGGGCCATATGAGTCAAAACGGGCGGATGCGTCATACTGCAATACATCGGGCACGGTGTGTGCGGTGATGACGGCGGACTGTCTGCCGGTTCTTTTTTGTAATCGCGCAGGGACGGAAGTTGCCGCTGCGCATGCCGGCTGGCGCGGATTATGCGACGGGGTGCTGGAAGCAACGGTCGCATGTTTTGCCGATAAGCCGGAAAACATTCTCGCCTGGCTTGGCCCGGCGATCGGTCCCGAGGCTTTTGAGGTTGGTCCGGAAGTGCGGGATGCGTTTGTAGCAAAGGATGGGCAAGCGGAAGACGCTTTCCGCCCCGTCGGCGCGAAATATTTTGCTGATATCTATCGGCTGGCTCGTCAGCGCTTAGCCAATGTTGGCGTCACGCAGATCTTCGGCGGCGATCGCTGTACGCTAAGCGAAAAGGATGATTTTTTCTCTTATCGCCGCGATAGGATGACGGGTCGTATGGCGAGTTTTATCTGGTTGAGATAACCTGGCGAATCAAGACGGTCCAGAAGGCAAATTTATTTTTCGCATAGTTCAGGTCTTTAACCTTGAATAATTGAGGGATGACCTCATTTAATCTCCAGTAGCAAATTTGACCTGTTATGGGAGGAGTTATGCGTCTGGATCGTCTTACCAATAAATTCCAGCTTGCTCTTGCCGATGCCCAGTCGCTTGCACTCGGGCACGACAACCAATTCATCGAACCTCTTCATTTAATGAGCGCCTTGCTGAATCAGGAAGGGGGATCGGTACGTCCTTTATTAACCTCTGCTGGCATTAACGCCGGAGAGTTAAGCACCAGTATCACTCAGGCGCTGAGCCGTTTACCGCAGGTGGAAGGCACCGGTGGCGACGTACAGCCGTCTCAGGATTTAGTGCGTATTCTGAACCTTTGCGACAAGCTGGCGCAAAAGAGGAAGGACAATTTTATTTCGTCAGAACTGTTCGTTCTGGCGGCGCTTGAATCACGCGGTACGCTGACCGACCTTTTAAAATCCGCCGGAGCAACAACCGCCAACGTGACTCAGGCGATTGAACAAATGCGCGGAGGTGAAAGCGTGAACGATCAGGGTGCCGAAGACCAACGTCAGGCATTGAAGAAATTTACGGTCGATCTGACCGAGCGGGCAGAACAAGGCAAGCTGGATCCGGTTATTGGCCGTGACGAAGAGATTCGTCGTACGATCCAGGTTCTGCAGCGAAGGACTAAAAATAACCCGGTACTGATTGGTGAACCTGGTGTCGGTAAAACCGCCATCGTTGAAGGTCTGGCGCAGCGTATTGTCAACGGTGAAGTACCGGAAGGGCTGAAAGGTCGTCGGGTACTGGCGCTGGATATGGGCGCGCTGGTGGCCGGGGCGAAATATCGCGGCGAGTTCGAAGAGCGCCTGAAAGGGGTGCTGAACGATCTGGCGAAACAGGAAGGCAATGTCATCCTGTTTATCGACGAACTGCACACCATGGTCGGGGCGGGGAAAGCAGACGGCGCGATGGATGCCGGGAATATGCTCAAACCTGCTCTGGCGCGCGGAGAGTTGCACTGCGTCGGCGCAACGACGCTCGATGAGTATCGTCAGTATATTGAAAAAGATGCTGCGCTGGAGCGTCGTTTCCAGAAAGTGTTTGTGGCTGAGCCAAGCGTGGAAGATACCATCGCGATCCTGCGCGGGTTAAAAGAGCGTTATGAGCTGCACCACCATGTGCAGATCACTGACCCGGCGATCGTCGCAGCGGCAACCTTGTCGCATCGCTATATCGCTGACCGTCAGTTGCCGGATAAAGCTATTGACCTGATCGATGAAGCCGCATCCAGCATTCGTATGCAGATTGACTCGAAGCCGGAGGAGCTCGACCGACTCGACCGACGTATTATTCAGCTCAAGCTGGAACAGCAGGCGCTGAAGAAAGAAGCCGATGAGGCCAGTCTGAAACGTCTGGATATGTTGAATGAAGAGCTGGCAGATAAAGAGCGCCAGTATTCCGTTTTAGAAGAAGAGTGGAAGGCGGAGAAAGCCTCTCTTTCCGGTACGCAGACAATTAAAGCCGAGCTGGAGCAGGCCAAAATTGCGATTGAGCAGGCGCGGCGCGTCGGCGACCTCGCGCGGATGTCCGAGCTGCAGTACGGTAAAATCCCGGAACTGGAAAAACAGCTGGCGGCAGCCACCCAGTCGGAAGGTAAAACGATGCGTCTGCTGCGTAATAGGGTTACCGATGCGGAAATTGCCGAAGTGCTGGCCCGCTGGACCGGTATTCCGGTTGCGCGCATGATGGAAGGTGAGCGCGAAAAACTGCTGCGTATGGAGCAGGAGTTGCACAGTCGGGTGATTGGTCAGAACGAAGCGGTTGAAGCGGTATCCAACGCCATCCGCCGTAGCCGGGCCGGTCTGTCCGATCCTAACCGTCCAATCGGGTCGTTCCTGTTCCTCGGCCCAACCGGGGTCGGTAAAACGGAGCTGTGCAAAACGCTGGCGAACTTTATGTTTGATAGCGATGATGCCATGGTGCGTATCGATATGTCTGAGTTTATGGAGAAACACTCCGTATCGCGTCTGGTCGGTGCGCCTCCGGGATATGTCGGTTACGAAGAAGGTGGCTACCTGACTGAAGCCGTACGCCGTCGTCCTTACTCTGTCATCCTGCTGGATGAAGTGGAAAAGGCTCATCCGGATGTGTTTAACATTCTGTTGCAGGTACTGGATGACGGTCGTCTGACAGACGGGCAGGGGAGAACGGTTGATTTCCGTAATACGGTTGTGATTATGACCTCTAACCTTGGTTCGGATCTGATCCAGGAACGTTTCGGGGAACTGGATTACGGTCATATGAAGGATCTGGTGCTGGGTGTGGTTAGCCAGAGTTTCCGTCCGGAGTTTATCAACCGTATTGATGAAGTCGTGGTCTTCCACCCGCTTGGTGAAAAACACATTGCTTCTATTGCTCAGATTCAACTGCAGCGTCTGTACAAACGTCTGGAGGAACGTGGCTACGAAGTTCACATGTCCGATGAGGCGCTGAAGTTGCTGAGTGCGAATGGTTACGATCCGGTGTATGGCGCTCGTCCGTTAAAACGCGCTATCCAGCAGCAGATTGAAAACCCGCTGGCGCAGCAAATCCTTTCCGGCGAGCTGATCCCTGGCAAAGAAGTTCAACTGGTGGTTAAAAACGACCATATAGTGGCAGTGCAGTAAATCACAAAATGACAAAAACGGGCCCCTCGGGCTCGTTTTTGTTTAAAAACCAGGCAAGAATTAAAGTCTGGATGCGTGGTTGATTAATAAATGAGCGAATGAATCATTTATTTGAATTTAAACTTGCCACATCAGAATTACCGCCTATAATTCGCCTCCACTGACACGGAACAACGGCAGACAAGCCGCCGGGTCAGCAGGGTTTCTGCGGAAATCCTGCCAGAGAAAAGCAAAAATAAATGCTTGACTCTGAATGAGGAAAGCGTAATATACGCCACCTCGCGACAGAGCGCTAAAGCGCGTCGCAACTGCTCTTTAACAATTTATCAGACAATCTGTGTGGGCACTCAAAGTGACATGGATTCTTAACGTCCTCGGACGAAAAATGAATACCAAGTCTCAAAGAGTGAACACGTAATTCATTACGAAGTT
>NZ_VJZJ01000002.1:0-757938 GCF_009825425.1 Klebsiella sp. Lac1 | reverse complement strand
CAGGATAACAGGCCGGGTTAGCGCAGCGTCACCCGGCGTTTTGCCCGGCGGCACGGCGTTTGCCGGGCCTACAAAACCACAGGATAACAGGCCGGGTTAGCGCAGCGTCACCCGGCGTTTTGCCCGGCGGCACGGCGTTTGCCGGGCCTACAAAACCACAGGATAACAGGCCGGGTTAGCACAGCGTCACCTGGCGTTTTGCCCGGCGGCACGGCCTGTAGAAACGACAAATTCAGAGGATCCGATTTTGCTGGCGCTGCGCTTCGCGAGCCATGCGCTTTTTACGTGCGTCGCAAGGCTCCGGGCAGTCGCAGACTTTCTCAAGCCCCAGCGATGAAATGCCGCCGCAGCTGCCCTGGAGACTTTTACGCTTTATCAGATATCCCAAAGACATCCCCAGAATAACCAGCGCGAAAATGACAAAGGTTGCCACAAACACCGTCAGCATCATCAACCTCCAAAGTCATCCAGCATGATGTTGTCATCCTCAACGCCAAGATCTTTTAGCATCTTGATCACTGCGGCATTCATCACCGGTGGCCCACACATATAAAACTCGCACTCCTCCGGCGCCGGGTGATCGCGCAGGTAGTTTTCATACAGCACATGGTGAATAAAGCCGGTGTGGCCGTTCCAGTTATCTTCCGGCAGCGGGTCGGAAAGCGCCACGTGGAAGGTAAAGTTCGGATTTTCACCTGCCAGCTGCTCAAACTCATCGCCATAGAACATTTCACGCAGCGAACGCGCACCGTACCAGAAGCTGATTTTGCGCTTGCTGTGCAGCCGTTTCAGCTGATCGAAAATATGCGAACGCATAGGCGCCATCCCGGCACCGCCGCCGATAAAGACCATCTCGGCGTCAGTCTCTTTCGCGAAGAACTCGCCAAACGGCCCGGAAATCGTCACCTTATCGCCAGCTTTCAGCGACCAGATATACGAAGACATGATCCCCGGCGGCGCATCCGGCACTTTCGGCGGCGGCGTCGCGATACGCACATTGAGCATAATGATGCCCTTCTCATCCGGATAGTTCGCCATCGAATAGGCGCGCAGCGTCGGCTCTTTAACCTCGGAAACATAGCGGAAAAGGTTAAATTTATCCCAGTCCGCGCGATACTCGTCCGGCACGTCGAAGTCAGCATACGCCACCTTGTGCGACGGACACTCGATCTGGATATATCCCCCGGCGCGGAACGGCACCACTTCGCCGTCCGGCACGCGCAGCTTCAGCTCTTTGATAAACGTCGCTTTGTTATCATTGGAGATAACGTCACACTGCCATTTTTTAACGCCAAAAATCTCTTCCGGCAGCGCGATCTTCATGTTTTGCTTCACCGCGACCTGACAGGCGAGACGGCAGCCCTCTTTCGCCTCGCGCCTGGTGATATGGGAAAGTTCGGTTGGCAGAATATCACCGCCCCCCTCCTTCACCGTCACCCGGCACTGGCCGCAGGAACCGCCGCCGCCGCAGGCAGAAGAGATAAAAATTCCGTTGCTGGCCAGCGTATTCAGCAGCTTATCGCCCGCCGGGGTGCGGATCTGTTTATCCGCTTCGTTATTGATTTCAATCACCACATCGCCGGCGTTGACCAGCTTCGAACGCGCCACCAGGATCAATCCTGACAGCACCAGCACGATCAGCGTAAACATCACCACGCCAAGAATAATTTCCATATTTTCCGCCCTTATAGCTGCACACCGGAGAATGACATAAAGCCCAGCGCCATCAGACCCGTGGTAATAAAGGTGATCCCTAACCCGCGCAGACCGGCAGGCACGTTGGCATATTTCATTCTTTCCCGGATGCCCGCCAGGGCGACAATCGCCAGCGTCCAGCCGATACCGGAACCGAAGCCATAGACAATGGATTCCGGGAAGTTGTAGTCACGCTGCACCATGAAGGAGACGCCGCCAAAAATGGCGCAGTGCACGGCAATCAGCGGCAGGAAGATCCCCAGCGCGTGGTATAACGCCGGGAAATACTTATCAAGGATCATCTCGAGGATCTGCACCAGCGCAGCAATCACGCCGATAAAAGTAATAAAGTTGAGGAAACTTAAATCAACGCCCTCCGCCAGCGCCCCGTCGCGCAGCACCAGGTTATAGATCAGGTTATTGATCGGTACCGCCAGCCCAAGCACAATGGTGACCGTCAGGCCGAGGCCAAAGGCGGTAGAGACCTTTTTTGACACCGCCAGGAAGGTACACATCCCGAGGAAGAAGGCCAGCGCCATGTTTTCTACGAATACGGCGCGGACAAACAGGCTAAGATAGTGAGCCGTCATCGTTTACTCCTTTTCCTGCTGTTCCGGCTTCCAGCTGCGCAGCGCCCAGATCAGCAAACCGATGATGAAGAAGGCGCTCGGCGCCAGCAGGAACAGGCCGTTCGGCTGATACCAGCCGCCGTTCTGCACCGTCTCCAGCACGGTCATGCCAAACAGCTTGCCGCTGCCGATAAGTTCGCGCAGGAAGCCGACAACCATCAGAATGGCGCCATAGCCCAGTCCGTTGCCGATACCGTCCATAAAGCTGGCCAGCGGCGGCGACTTCATGGCGTACGCTTCCGCCCGCCCCATCACGATGCAGTTGGTGATGATAAGCCCGACAAAGACCGACAGCTGCCGGGAGGTCTCATAGGCAAAAGCACGCAGCAGTTGGTCGACGACAATCACTAGCGAGGCCACGATCGTCATCTGTACGATCATACGCACGCTGTTGGGGATGTGATGACGGATCATCGAGATAAACATGCTGGAGAAGGCGGTCACCAGCGTTACCGCAATGGTCATCACCAGCGCGGTTTCCAGTTTAGTGGTCACTGCCAGCGCCGAACAGACGCCCAGTACCTGCAGCGTAATGGGGTTATTGGCCAGCAGCGGCCCCACCAGCACGCGCTTCATCTCTTTCGTATCGCCTGCTTCAGCCATTATTCAGTTCCCCCTCACGCACTCTTTTCAGAAACGGGCCGAAGCCCAGTTCGCCCATCCAGAAATCAAAGCTATGCTGTACGCCATTCGCGGTCAGCGTCGCCCCGGACAGGCCGTCAACGGCGTGGATATCCCCCGGGTGCGCCCCGCCCTTCACCACCCTCAGCGCCGGGTGGCCGCTATCATCCAGCACCTGCTTGCCGATAAACTGCTGACGCCAGTTGGGATTTTCCACCTCGCCGCCCAACCCCGGCGTTTCGCCATGATCGTAATACGTCAGCCCTTTAATCGTACGACCATCGGTGCCCAGCGCCACGAAGGCGTACATCATCGACCACAGACCGTTGCCGTAAATCGGCAGGATCACTTCCTGAATTCGCCGCTGCTCATCGCGCACGAGGTAAATTTCGACGATATTGCTCCGACGTTTGATACCCGCCGGATCCTGGCTGGCGTCCAGCGTAATGCTCTGCTCAGGATCTTTCAGCGCCTGCGCCTGATTGAACTTGCCTGGGTCCTTGTCCAGCAGCTCGCCGCTGGCTAAATTCACCAGCCGCGGAGAGATGCGGGCGGCAAAAACGGCCTCCACCTCGTCAGCGCTCATCCTCGGCGTCATCAGCCCGGACACGGCGAGGATATTGCGTTGTTTGTCCAGCTCGCGCTGCTCCTGCTGGCGCGACTTCAGACCCACGGCGGAGCCGGCGACCACGATGGAGCAGACCAGGCAAAGCACCAGCACCACCAGCAGCGTTTTGCCGGTGCTATCGTTACTTTTCTTCTCAGCCACGCGACTTCCTCCGTTTAATATTGGCCTGCACCACCAGATAATCGAACAGCGGTGCGAAGAGGTTGGCGAAGAGGATCGCCAGCATCATCCCTTCCGGATAGGCCGGGTTAACCACCCGAATCAGCACGCACATCACGCCGATCAGCAGGCCATAGCCCCATTTCCCTTTATCCGTAAACGACGCCGACACCGGATCGGTCGCCATAAACATCATGCCGAAGGCGAAACCGCCGAGCACCAGATGCCAGTACCACGGCATGGCGAACAGCGGGTTAGTGGCGGAACCTATCAGATTGAACAGCGTCGCCGTGGCAATCATGCCGATCATCACCCCGGCGACAATGCGCCAGGAGGCAATACGCCCAAAGAGAATAATCGCGCCGCCAATCAGGATCATCAGCGTCGAAACCTCGCCGATGGAGCCCGGGATATTGCCGAGGAACGCCTCCATCCAGCCGATCGGCTGGCCGCTGGCGACATTGACCAGCGTTTCACCGCCGCCGCTCGCCCACTGAGAAAGCGGCGTGGCGCCGGAGAAACCGTCCGCCGCCGTCCACACCAGATCGCCGGAGATTTGCGCCGGCCAGGCAAAGAACAGGAATGCGCGCCCGGCCAGCGCCGGGTTAAGGAAGTTACGCCCGGTACCGCCGAAGATTTCTTTGCCAATCACCACGCCAAAGCTGATGCCCAGCGCCGCCTGCCACAACGGCAGCGTCGGCGGCACAATCAGTGCGAACAGAATGGAGGTAACAAAGAAGCCTTCGTTGATTTCGTGCCTACGCACGATGGCGAACAGCACTTCCCAGAAGCCGCCGACGATAAACACGGTGAGATAAATGGGCAGGAAGAACACGGCGCCCAGCCCCATCATACTCAGCCAGCCCGCATTCGGGCCAAAGTCCACCCCCAACTGCTGCGCCACGCTATAGTGCCAGTGGCTGGCGATCACCTGCTGCAGTTGCTCCGCGCCGTAGAGTTTGTGCAGCGCCGGGATGGTTTGCAGACCGACGTTATACATGCCCCAGAACATCGCCGGGAACACCGCCAGCCACACCAGGATCATCATACGCTTGAGGTCGATGGCATCGCGGACGTGAGAAGCCCCTTTCGTCACCTGACCCGGCGTGTAGAAAATGGTCGCCGCCGCCTCATACAACGGGTAGTACTTTTCCAGTTTGCCGCCGTGGGTGAAATGCGGCTCAATTTTTTCCAGCAGATTTTTCAAACCCATCACTTATCCTTCCTGCTCAATGCGGGTTAAGACGTCACGCAGCAGCGGGCCGTATTCATATTTTGCCGGGCAGACGTAGGTGCAGAGCGCTAAATCCTCTTCATCCAGCTCCAGGCAGCCCAGCGCCTGCGCGCTGTCGCTGTCTCCCACCAGCAAGTCTCGCAGCAGATGCGTCGGCAGAATATCCAGCGGCATCACGCGTTCGTAGTTGCCGATAGGCACCATCGCCCGCTCGCCGCCGTGGGTATCCGTTGAGAAATTGAACAGTTTGTGTTTGAGAAAATGTCCGAGCGTGGTGCGGGTAATCGAAAACTTGTCTTTCCCCGGCATCGCCCAGCCAAACAGCTCCTTCTCGCGCCCTTCCTTCACCACGCTCACCTGCAGGTGATAGCGGCCAAGGAACGCATACGGCCCCTGGGCGTGGATGCCGCTCAGCACCGAGCCGGAAATCACCCGGCTTTCACCGTCCAGCAGCTCACCGGCCAGCAGTTCATCAAGACTGGCGCCGCAGCAGGTCTCGATCAGCCGCGGCTCTTTAACCTGCGGGCCCCCGAGCGCAATCACCCGTTCGCTGTAAAGTTCCCCGTCGAGAAACAGCCGGCCAATGGCGATAACATCTTGATAGTTAAGATGCCAGACCTGTTTGTTCAGGCTGACGGGCTCAAGGAAATGGATATGGGTGCCTGCCAGCCCGGCCGGATGCGGCCCGGCAAACTGGTTAAATGTCACCTTCCCTGACGGATGGCCGCCAAGCTTGCCGCCGCTGGCCTGACAGACATGCACTTTGCCATCCGTCAGGCTGGTGAGCACGGTGAGCCCCGCGTCAAAGGCCTCACGTCGGGCCAGAATAATCGGTTGCGGATCTGCCGCCAGCGGGTTGGTATCGATAGCGGTCACGAAAATCGCCGCCGGTACGCTGCCCGGTGCCGGTGTTTTACTGAACGGACGGGTGCGAAATGCCGTCCATTGGCCGGACATCAGCAACTGCTGCTGCACGGTTTCCCGCGATAATCCCGCCAGGTCGCCTGGCGCATAGCGGGAAAAAGAGACCGCCTCATCGCCGTCGACATCGATAACAATGGATTGCAGAACCCGACGTTCGCCGCGATGGATGGCACCAATCACCCCAGCCGCAGGTGCGGTAAAGCAAACGCCGGGGTTCTTTTTGTCTTCGAACAGAGTTTGTCCTTTTTGTACCCGCTCACCTTCGCGAACCATCATGGAAGGGCGCATACCGACGTACTCTTCGCCCAACAGCGCGACGCGTTTAACCGCAACTTTCGAAGTAATCTGCTGTGATGGCATGCCAGCTATGGGCAAATTAAGCCCTTTTGTGATTTTAATCATATTGTTAGCAGGTATCCGTAATCTAAACCCCCGCCATCAGAGCGAGGCCAGCAACATGGATGGGAAACCAGAGAAAAAAGGAAAATCGCGGTCCTGGTGACGCGCAAGACGGGAGAGAAGCATCCTTTCTTACCCTGATCGTTAATCAACGTAAGTGTAACATTTTGTGAGCGAAGGCTGTAGATAAACCACGACTAACAAGCTGTAAAATGAGACCTGTTGCGCAAAGTTCTGACTGCGCTTTGCGGCCAGATTCGCTATAAAGGACAACTAAATTGTAAACGCGGCGCGGCGGCGCTTGCGAAAAACTGCCGTGATGCTAATGTGAGCGCTCTAAATCCAGAAAAGTCTGATTTCGGGTATCTCTTGCCGTCCTGGCAATGTGGTTTTTGATTTATCAAGGAATAAGCAGTATGCGCAAAATCGCATTATTTATTGCGATGCTTCTGTTGCCGTGCGTTTCATTTGCTGGGTTACTCAGCAATGGCGGCTCGATGACGCCGGTTAGCAAAGAATATAAGCAACAATTAATGGGTTCCCCGGTTTACATTGAGATCTTCAAAGAAGAGCGCACGCTCGATCTCTACGTCAAAATGGGCGAAACCTACCAGCTACTCGACAGCTACCGGATCTGTAACTATTCCGGCGGTCTGGGGCCGAAGCAGCGTCAGGGCGACTTCAAAAGCCCGGAAGGGTTCTATTCCGTGGCGCGCAGTCAGCTCAAGCCTGACAGCCGTTTCTATAAAGCCATTAATATCGGCTTCCCGAACGCCTACGATCGCGCCCACGGCTATGAGGGTAAGTACCTGATGATTCACGGTGCCTGCGTCTCCATCGGCTGCTACGCGATGACCGATACCGGCATTGATGAGATTTTCCAGTTTGTAACCGGCGCGTTAGTGTTCGGCCAGTCCAGCGTGCAGGTCAGCATTTATCCTTTCCGCATGACCAACGCCAATATGGAGCGCCACAAATACTCCTACTATGCGGATTTCTGGAAACAGCTGAAGCCAGGCTACGACTATTTCCAGCAAACCCACAAGCCACCGGTTATCTCAGTGGCCGATGGCCGCTATATCGTCAGCAAACCGCTTAGCCATGAAGTTATCCAGCCACAGCTGGCGTCAAACTACACGGTCCCCGAGGCAAAATAACGCCCACTCGCCTGGCATGATTTTATGCCAGGTCTCGTTGCTGGTCAGCGGCTGAGTGGCGATAACGGTGACCACATCGTTGGGTGTGGTCTCCCGTTGAAAATCGATTTCTACGTCCTGATCCAGTAGCGTTGCCACGCCAAACGGCGCCCGCCGCGTTATCCAGTGCAGATTGGTCGAGCAAAACGCCATCACGTAACGTCCGTCCGACAACAGCATATTGAAGACGCCTTTTTCCCGCAGCGAACCCGCCAGGGTAGCGATAAAGCGGAACACCTCAACCATATCATCTGGACTCCCGCAATAGCGCTCGGTCAGGCAGTGCAGCAGCCAACAGAAAGCTTTTTCGCTGTCGGTTTCGCCGATCGGCTGGAGATTGCCCGTATCCAGGGACTCATAGTCCTCTAGCTGGCCGTTATGCGCATAGGTCCAGTTGCGTCCCCACAGCTCGCGGGTAAAGGGGTGGGTGTTTTCCAGCGCAACGATACCGCGGTTAGCCTGGCGAATATGGGCGATGACCGAGCACGATTTGATGGGATAGTCCTGGACCAGTTTCGCAATCGGCGACTGGAAGCTGGGCTGCGGATCCTTAAATGTGCGGCAGCCTTTACCTTCATAAAAGGTAATACCCCAGCCATCTTTATGCGGGCCGGTGCCTCCACCGCGCTGGACCAACCCGGTAAAGCTAAAACAAATATCGGTTGGCACATTCGCGCTCATCCCGAGCAATTCGCACATACATCACCTCTTCGCACTTTCAGGCAGTGCCGGGTGGGCTCGCAGCTTACCCGGCCTACAACTCAGCCCGCTGGTCGGGCACGCACCGTGCCACCCGACACCATGTCATCAGGCCTTAACCATCTCTTTTTCGATCAGCATAATCAGAATATGAATCACTTTAATGTGAATTTCCTGAATACGATCGGCATAACCAAAATGCGGTACGCGAATCTCAACATCGGCGGAACCCGCCATTTTACCGCCGTCTTTACCGGTCAGGGTGATGACCTTCATCCCCTGCGCGCGGGCAGCCTCAATCGCCTTAATCACGTTGCCGGAGTTGCCGGAAGTGGAGATCCCCAGCAGCACATCGCCGGCGCGACCCACGGACTCGACGTAGCGGGAGAAGACGTACTCATAGCCAAAATCGTTACTGACGCAGGACAGGTGGCTAACGTCAGAAATCGCAATCGCCGGGTAGCCAGGGCGATTCTCACGATAGCGCCCGGTCAGTTCTTCAGCAAAGTGCATCGCATCGCAGTGGGAACCACCGTTACCGCAGGAGAGGACTTTACCACCGGCCTTAAAGCTATCAGCCAGCAGCACCGCGGCACGCTGAATCGCGTGAATATTGGCTTCGTCCTGCAGAAAGTTAGCCAGCGTTTCCGCCGCTTCGTTCAGTTCGTTACGAATAAGATCCTGGTACATGAGGATAATCCTTCAGTATGGTTGGAATAACCCTGGCAGTGTACCGGATAGGCGCCGAAGCGAGAAGCAGCAGCCGACGTAATCCGCCGGGGTTTTGATTTTACGTGCCGCATTTACATACAACAATGTGAGCAAGGTTGTAATTATTTTGTAAACACATTGCTAAAGACAATAACATCCACTACAACCATATCATCAAAAGTGGTCAGACCTCCTACAAGACAGGGAGCATTTCTCTATGATGATTTTGAGTATTGTTGCAACCGTTGTTTTACTCGGCGCACTCTTCTATCACCGAATTAGTCTCCTGCTGAGCAGTGTGATTTTGCTCGTCTGGACCGCGACGCTCAGCGTTGCCGGGCTGTGGAATATCTGGCTGCTGCTGCCGCTGGCGATTATTCTGCTGCCGTTCAACTTTGCGCCGATGCGCAAGTCCATTTTCTCGGCACCGGCCTTCCGCGCCTTCCGTAAGGTGATGCCGCCGATGTCGCGTACCGAAAAAGAGGCCATCGACGCAGGCACGACCTGGTGGGAAGGCGACCTGTTTCGCGGGACGCCGGACTGGCAGAAACTGCACAACTATCCGCAGCCGCGCCTGACTGCCGAAGAACAGGCGTTTATCGACGGCCCGGTAGAAGAAGCCTGCCGCATGGCGAACGATTTTGAAATTACCCATGAAATGGCCGATCTGCCGCCAGCGCTGTGGGCCTTTCTGAAAGAGCATCGTTTCTTTGCGATGATCATTAAGAAAGAGTACGGCGGCCTGGAATTCTCCGCTTACGCCCAGTCACGGGTGCTGCAAAAGCTCTCCGGCGTTTCCGGGATCCTGGCGATTACCGTCGGCGTGCCGAACTCCTTAGGCCCGGGCGAACTGTTGCAGCATTACGGTACTGAAGAGCAGAAAAACCACTATCTGCCGCGCCTGGCGCGGGGTCAGGAAATCCCGTGTTTTGCGCTGACCAGCCCGGAAGCAGGCTCCGACGCCGGCGCTATCCCGGATAGCGGCGTCGTCTGCATGGGCGAATGGCAAGGCGAGCAGGTACTGGGCATGCGCCTGACCTGGAACAAACGTTATATCACCCTCGCGCCTATCGCGACCGTATTGGGTCTGGCCTTTAAACTCTCCGATCCTGACCGTCTGCTGGGGGGAGAAGAGGAGCTGGGTATCACCTGTGCGCTGATCCCAACCTCGACTCCTGGCGTTGAAATTGGCCGCCGCCACTTCCCACTGAACGTGCCGTTCCAGAATGGTCCGACCCAGGGTAAAGATATCTTTGTCCCCATCGACTACATCATCGGCGGCCCAACGATGGCCGGTCAAGGCTGGCGGATGCTGGTGGAATGCCTGTCCGTGGGACGCGGCATCACCCTGCCGTCTAACGCCACCGGCGGACTGAAATCCGTGGCGATGGCGACCGGCGCCTATGCCCATATTCGTCGCCAGTTCAAAATCTCCATCGGTAAAATGGAAGGCATCGAAGAGCCTCTGGCGCGTATTGCCGGTAACGCATACGTGATGGATGCCGCCGCCTCGCTGATTACCTACGGCATTATGCTGGGAGAGAAGCCGGCGGTGCTGTCGGCCATCGTCAAGTACCACTGCACCCATCGCGGCCAGCGCTCAATTATTGACGCCATGGATATCACCGGCGGGAAAGGCATCATGCTGGGCGCAGGTAACTTCCTCGCCCGTGCCTACCAGGGCGCGCCCATTGCCATCACCGTGGAAGGGGCTAATATCCTGACCCGTAGCATGATGATCTTCGGTCAAGGGGCGATTCGCTGTCATCCGTATGTACTGGATGAAATGGCTGCCGCGCAAAATAACGATGTTAACGCTTTCGACAAACTGCTGTTTAAGCACATCGGTCACGTCGGCAGTAACAAAGTCCGCAGTTTCTGGCTGGGCCTGACCCGGGGGCTGACAAGCAGCACGCCGACCCAAGACGCGACCCGCCGTTACTACCAGCATATGAACCGCCTGAGCGCGAACCTGGCGCTGCTTTCCGACGTCTCCATGGCGGTGCTGGGCGGTAGCCTGAAGCGTCGCGAGCGTATCTCGGCGCGTCTCGGCGATGTCCTGAGCCAGCTCTATCTCGCCTCTGCGGTGCTGAAACGCTATGACGATGAAGGGCGCAATGAAGCCGACCTCCCGCTGGTCCATTGGGGCGTTCAGGATGCGTTATATCAGGCAGAACAGGCGATTGACGATCTGCTGAAGAACTTCCCGAACCGTTTTGTCGCGGGCGCCCTGCGCATGGCTATCTTCCCGACCGGCCGTCACTACAACGCGCCGTCCGATAAGCTGGATCATAAAGTGGCGAAAATCCTGCAGGTCCCTAGCGCGACGCGTTCACGTATCGGCCGCGGTCAGTACCTGACCCCGAGTGAACATAACCCGGTCGGTTTGCTGGAAGAGGCGCTGATCGAGGTCATGGCCGCCGATCCGATTCATCAGCGTATCTGCAAAGAGCTGGGCAAAAACCTGCCGTTTACCCGTCTGGATGAACTGGCCCGTAACGCGCTGGCGAAAGGTTTAATCAATCAGGATGAAGCCGATATTCTGACCCGTGCGGAAACCAGCCGTCTGCGCAGCATTAACGTTGATGATTTCGCAGCCGATGAGCTGGCGACGAAGCCGGTAAAGCTACCGGAGAAAGTCCGCAAGATTGAAGCGGCCTGAATAATAAATTAATCACATCACGATCGGGGCGGGGGCTTTCCTCCGCCTCTTTTTTTTACCCTGCTTTGCCCTCCGGTTACGCAAAAAATCATTTCCCGCACTCGCGCGACAGGCGGCCAATCGGCCAGCGCCACGCGCAGCAGATTCCCGCGCAATAATAAAAATACCTACGTAGATCACGTTTCCCTCCTGCAACTCGGTTCAGCCTGCTGAACAAGGCGTATTTTCCGCTTTCCAGAGTCGATAGGCTTTATACCAACAAGAAACGGGGGCCGTTATGGGCGGTAAGGGATGTAATTCATTAATCCGGGCAGAAAAAATTCTGACCCATATTGCTTATGTCGGGGCGGCCAGTTTTATGGAGCTGCTAAAAGAATTCCAGTACCCGAAAAGTAGCCTACTGAATTTATTAAATGCCATGGTCGACTGCGGATTTTTAATAAAAAGTGAGCGTAATCAATACTCGCTCGGCATAAAAAATTACGAACTTGGGTGCCAGTCGCTGCACAGGAAAAACATATTCGAGGTAACCAAGCGCCCGATGCAGGAGCTTTCATTGAAAAGCGGACTGGTCTGCCATTTAGGGGCTATGGAGAGTTACTCCGCCATTTACCTGGATAAAGTCGAGAGCCCGGATTCCGTACCGACGAAAAAAAGCTGGATCGGTAAAAAGCTAGAATTACATATTACCGCGCTTGGTAAGGCGCTGCTGGCCTGGAAGCCGCGAGAAGAGATGGATTATTTTCTCGATGCTTTAATTCTGAAAAAGCACACTAACAATACCTTCACTGATAAAAAGTTATTTCGTGAAGAGCTACAGAAAACGCGTCTCAGAGGATGGGCGATAGATAATGAAGAATCGACCAACGGGGCCGTATGCCTGAGCATGCCGGTTTTCGATATGTATCATCGCGTGAATTATGCCATTTCATTATCGGGTGACCCAATCGTTTATTCGGGAAAGAAGATCGATGGCTATCTCGAATTGCTCAGGCAATGCGCCGATCAGATCTCGCATGGTCTGGGTTATAGAAACGAAAATGAATATTTAAGAAAAGGAAATTGATCTAATGAAAAAATTCAGGGGAATTATTCCACCGGTCTCCACGACGTTCGATGACAACGGTAACATTGATAAAATAGCCTTAGCAGACGTCGCCGATTTTCTTATTAAGAAAGGCGTCGACGGCTTGTTTTATCTGGGAACCGGCGGTGAATTCAGTCAGATGAACGCCGGAAAAAGGATGGACTTCGCCGAGGCAGCAATCGCGGCGGTTGGCGGGCGCGTTCCGGTATTAATTGGCGTAGGCTCCCCCTCCACTGACGAAGCGGTCGAACTGGCAAAACACGCCGAAACCAGCGGTGCGGACGGCATCGTGATTATTAACCCCTATTACTGGAAAGTTGCCGCCAGCAATCTTGAAGACTATTACCACCGCATCGCCAGCAGCGTCCGCCTGCCAGCTATCGTTTATAACTTCCCGGACCTCACCGGCCAGGATCTCACCCCCGATATCGTCAAACGGCTGGCGCTGCAAAATGAAAATATCGTCGGGATTAAAGACACAATCGACAGCGTCGGCCACCTGCGGGCGATGATTAACACCATCAAAGCCGTGCGCCCCGATTTCTCCGTGTTCTGCGGCTTCGACGACCATTTACTCAATAACCTGCTGCTGGGCGGGGATGGCGCCATTACCGCCAGCGCAAACTTCGCGCCGGAACTGTCTGTCGGCATTTTTCGCGCCTGGCAAGATGGCGATCTCGCGACCGCGGCGACGCTGAATAAAAAATTGCTGCAGCTACCGGCTATCTACTCGCTGGAAACACCGTTTGTCTCCCTGATCAAATATGCCATGCAGTGTGTGGGGCTGCGGGTGAATACCTATTGCCTGCCGCCGATTCTGGAGGCGTCGGAAGAGGCGAAAGCACGGGTTCGCGAGCTGCTGGCCGCGCAGGGCATTTTAACATCATGAGGAGGCATTCGATGTCTATTGACGATATTTTTGCTGGTGATAACCCGGACATCTACCGCGTCAGAACCCACGCGCCGGGTCCGCAGGGCGAACTGCCGCTGACCGGGGATATGCTAATCAATCGCCCTAGCGGCGATATTTTTGGCATGACCATGAATGCCGGGATGGGCTGGTCGCCGGATGAATTGAATCAGGAGGGTATCCTGCTGCTTAGCACGCTGGGGGGGCTGCGCGGGCAGGACGGCAAACCCGTCGCGCTGGCGCTTCATCAGGGACATTACGAGCTGGACATCCAGATGAAAGCGGCAGCGGAGGTCATCAAAAACCATCACGCCCTGCCTTATGCAGTGTATGTCTCCGATCCCTGTGACGGACGCACGCAGGGTACCACCGGCATGTTCGATTCATTACCTTATCGCAATGATGCCTCTATGGTGATGCGCCGCCTGATCCGTTCCCTGCCGGGAGCCAAAGCGGTGATTGGCGTGGCAACCTGCGATAAAGGGCTGCCCGCGACCATGATGGCGCTGGCATCGCAGCATGATAAAGCGACGGTATTGATCCCCGGCGGGGCCACGCTGCCGGCTTTACATGGCGAAGATAACGGCAAGGTGCAGACTATCGGCGCGCGTTTTGCCAACGGCGAATTATCGCTGCAGGACGCTCGTCGGGCGGGCTGCCAGGCCTGCGCGTCGTCGGGTGGCGGCTGCCAGTTCCTCGGAACCGCAGGCACCTCGCAGGTCGTCGCTGAAGGCCTCGGCCTCGCGATTCCTCATTCTGCGCTGGCGCCTTCAGGTGAACCGGTCTGGACGGAGATCGCCAGGGCATCAGCGCGGGCCGCGCTGCTGCTGAGCCAGAAGGGCATCACGACGAAGGATATCCTCACCGATCGCGCGATTGAAAACGCCATGATGGTCCACGCGGCATTCGGCGGCTCCACCAATCTCCTGCTGCACATTCCGGCGATTGCCCATCAGGCGGGCTGCCATATTCCGACGGTGGAGGACTGGATACGCATAAATAAACAGGTGCCGCGCCTGGTCAGCGTACTGCCCAATGGCCCGGTTTATCACCCAACCGTACGGGCCTTTATGGCTGGCGGCGTACCTGAAGTGATGCTGCATCTGCGCCAGTTGGGTCTTCTGCATGAGGATGTCATGACCGTAACGGGCAGTACGCTAGGGGAAAATCTCGACTGGTGGCAGCGCTCCGAACGTCGGCAGATATTTAAAAACCTGCTGCTCAGCCAGGAGCAGGTTGATCCCCAGGAGGTCATCATGTCTGCGCAACAGGCGCAAAAACGCGGGTTAACCTCCACGATGACCTTCCCGGTCGGAAATATCGCTCCGGAGGGCTCGGTCATAAAATCCACGGCCATCGATCCCTCGGTCATTAATGAAGAGGGTATTTATTATCATCAGGGCGTGGCGAAGGTGTACCTCTCGGAGAAAACCGCCATTTATGATATCAAACACGACAAAATTAAAGCGGGCGATATTCTGGTTATTATCGGCGCAGGGCCGTCCGGCACCGGGATGGAGGAAACTTATCAGGTGACCAGCGCGTTGAAGCATTTATCCTATGGGAAACATGTTTCTCTTATTACCGACGCCCGATTCTCTGGTGTTTCCACCGGCGCCTGTATTGGCCACGTTGGGCCGGAAGCACTGGCCGGCGGCGCCATCGGGAAATTACGCAGCGGGGATCTCATCGAAATTAAAATCGACTGCAAACAACTCCAGGGAGAGGTCAATTTTCTGGGTCTCGCTAACGCTCAGACTCTCCCCTCACGAGAGGAGGCGACTATTATATTAAATGGCAGAAGCAGCCATCCTGATTTAATGCCCGATCCTGATTTACCAGATGATACCCAACTCTGGGCGATGCTCCAGGCAGTAAGCGGCGGAACCTGGCGTGGCTGCATCTACGACGTTCATAAAATCAGCGCAGCACTGCATCAGCATATGAAAAAATCCTGAAGGAATAATTAAAACTATTTAATATTATTAATGAGAGGACGTTATGCCACTATTAATTGTTGTGGCAGGTATCGCTGTACTCCTGCTTTTAACCATAAAAATAAAACTCAATACTTTTGTTTCATTAATTATTGTTTCATTGGCCGTAGCTATTGCCAGCGGCATGGACCTGAATAAGGTCGTCGTGTCTGTCGAATCCGGACTAGGCGGCACGCTGGGTCATATCGGCTTGATATTCGGTTTTGGCGTAATGCTCGGACGATTATTATCCGATGCCGGCGGCGCGCAACGTATTGCGTTGACCATGCTAAACTATTTTGGTGTCAAAAGACTGGACTGGGCGGTAGTGACTTCGGCATTTATTGTCGGTATTGCGCTATTTTTCGAAGTTGGTTTAATCCTGCTGGTACCGATTTTATTCGCCATCGCCAGGGAAGCCAAAATATCACCGATGTATATGTGCGTACCAATGCTGTCGGGTTTGTTAGTGGCGCACGGTTTTCTGCCGCCTCATCCCGGCCCTACCGTCATCGCCAGAGAATATGGCGCAGATGTTGGTGTCGTGCTGATTTATGGCATCATCGTAGGCATTCCAACCTTTATTCTCTGTGGCCCACTGCTGAATAAAGTATGCCAACGGCTGATCCCGGAGGCCTTTGCCAAAGAAGGCAATATTGCGTCCCTTGGGGCAACAAAGAGTTTTAGCGAAAGCGAAATGCCGGGGTTTGGGATAAGTTTTCTGACTGCCATGCTGCCAGTTATCCTGATGGCGCTGGTCACCATTATGCAAATGGTCCGGCCAAAAGACGCAGGCGACCCCGGTATGCTCTATTCCGTATTCCTGTTTTTAGGAAACTCGACGATCGCGATGCTGATTTCGCTGCTGTTCGCCATTTGGGCCATGGGGCTCGGGAGAGGCAAAACGATTCCGGAACTGATGGACTCCTGCGGGAAAGCGATTGCGGGTATTGCCGGTCTGTTATTGATTATCGGCGGCGGCGGCGCATTCAAACAGGTGCTGATTGATTCTGGCGTCGGCCAGTATATTTCGACGCTGGTGGCAGGCACGGATATCAACCCCATTCTGATGGCGTGGGGAGTGGCGGCCTTTCTGCGGATTTGTCTCGGCTCCGCAACGGTTGCCGCTATCTCCACCGCCGGCCTGGTGATCCCTTTGCTGTCTGCACACCCAAATACAAACCTGGCCTTGATTACTCTGGCGACGGGCGCAGGCTCCTGCATTTGCTCGCATGTCAATGATGCAAGCTTCTGGATGATAAAGGATTTCTTCGGCCTGACTATCAAGGAAACCTTACTGTCCTGGACGTTAATGTCAACAATGCTATCTCTTTGCGGCCTGATCTTCATTCTGTTGGCCAGCATGGCGCTTTAAGCCACGCGCCATGCCTCACGCAGTGCCCCTTAAACTCCCCTCGCGGGCCCGGGTTTACGGGGCACCATCGTAGAACTAAAAAAGCCGCGTGAGTCAATCCGCGCCAACCCGTCTTTGCGGCTTGCCTCCCCCTTTGCCTCTGGCAACACCTTCCCCACACAAATCGTTTCCAGAATTAGCATTTCTTTAACAAAATATTCCGCTGACTATCCAGAGACTGATATGGTGTTAAAGTAACTATAACCGCCTAATGATAATGGAGTTCACCACTGTGCCAGGTCTGAAAATTACGCTATTGCAACAACCGCTGGTGTGGATGGACGGTCCCGCCAACCTGCGCCATTTCGATCGCCAGCTGGAAGGTGTCAGCGGGCGCGATCTGATTGTTTTGCCGGAAATGTTTACCACCGGCTTCGCTATGGAAGCCGCGAAACAGTCGCTACCGCAGGAAGAGGTCATTGACTGGATGCTGGCGAAAGCGCTGCAGACCAATGCCCTGATTGCGGGGAGCGCTGCGCTGCAAACCGAGCGCGGCCCGGTTAACCGCTTCCTGCTGGTAGAGCCAGGCGGGAAAACCCATTTTTATGATAAGCGGCACCTGTTCCGGATGGCCGAAGAGCATCATCATTATACGGCGGGCAACCAGCGGGTCATTTTCGAGTGGCGCGGCTGGCGGATCCTGCCGCTGGTTTGCTACGACCTGCGCTTCCCGGTCTGGTCACGCAACCATAACGACTACGATTTAGCGCTGTACGTGGCCAACTGGCCGGCGCCGCGTTCGCTGCACTGGCAGTCGCTGCTGGTCGCCAGGGCCATTGAAAACCAGGCTTACGTCGCCGGCTGCAATCGGGTCGGTACCGATGGAAATGGCCACCACTACCGGGGAGACAGTCGCATTATCAGCCCGCAGGGTGAAATTCTGGCAACGGCAGAACCTCACCAGGCCACGCGCCTCGATGCGGAACTGTCGCTCACCGCGCTCAACGAGTATCGCGAAAAATTCCCCGCCTGGCAGGATGCCGATCCGTTTAGCCTGGATTAATTTCCCTCTCCCCCTCGTCATCGAGGGGAAAAGCGTTTCCCTTTCGTTTTTGAAAACGCCGCCACCGCAAATGGCCCCGGATGAGCTTAGCTGTGCTTGCGGTCACAGCATTAATACGCCGGTTTTCTGGCGCAGCCCTGCAAAATAACCTTATAATCGCTGCACCCTTTCCTGTCTTAAGTTTAAGCTGGAGATACAATGGAGCTCAGTCGCAGGCAGTTCTTTCGCATCTGCGTGGGTGGGATGGCAGGGACAACCGTAGCATCGCTTGGTTTTCTTCCTGCGTTTTCCGCTAACGCCGAGACGCGTCAATATAAGCTATTAAAATCCAAAGAAACCCGTAATAACTGCACCTACTGCTCGGTGGGTTGCGGCATCATCATGTATAGCCTCGGGGATAACGCGAAGAACGTACGTGAAAGTATTTACCACATTGAAGGCGATCCCGATCATCCGGTGAGCCGCGGTTCTTTGTGCCCGAAAGGTGCCGGAGTGCTGGACTATATCCATAGCGACAGCCGTTTGCGCTATCCGGAATATCGGGCTCCGGGGGCGGATAAATGGACGCGCATCAGCTGGGATGAGGCGATTAATCGCATCGCGAGGTTAATGAAGGACGACCGCGATGCCTACTTTATCGAAAAGAATGCCCAGGGCGTCACCGTGAACCGTTGGTTGACCACCGGCATGCTGTGCTCTTCGGCGGCGAGTAATGAGACCGGGATCCTCGACGGCAAATTTACCCGCGCCTTGGGGATGGTGTCGATTGACTGCCAGGCGCGTCTTTGCCATGGCCCGACGGTCTCGGCGCTGGCGCCGACCTTTGGCCGTGGGGCGATGACCAACAACTGGGTGGATATCAAAAACGCCAACGTTGTGCTGATTATGGGCGGCAACGCGGCGGAAGCACATCCGGTTGGCTTTAAATGGGTTATCGAAGCCAAAATTAAAAATAATGCGACGGTCATCGTCGTGGATCCGCGTTTTAACCGCAGCGCGGCGGTAGCCGATCTGTACGCGCCGATCCGCGCCGGTTCCGACAGCGCCTTCCTGCTTGGCGTCATTCGCTATCTGATCGCGCACGATCGGGTGCAGCATGAGTACGTGCGCCACTACACCAACGCCAGCATGATCGTGCGCGAAGATTATGCTTTCGATGCCGGGCTGTTCAGCGGTTTTGATCCTGAACAACGGCAGTACGATAAAACCAGCTGGAACTACGAGCTGGATGAGAACGGTTTCGCCATGCGCGATGAAACCTATCGCCACCCGCGCTGCGTCTGGAATCTAATGCGGCAGCATGTCGAGCGCTACACCCCGGAAATGGTCAACCGCCTGTGCGGAACGTCGATCGACGATTTCCTGCGCATTTGTCAGCTTCTGGCCAGCACCAGCGTGGCGAATCGCACCGCCACTATCTTATATGCCCTCGGCTGGACCCACCATACGGCGGGCGCGCAAACCATCCGTGCCGCGGCGATGCTGCAACTGCTGCTGGGCAATATCGGCATGGCCGGCGGCGGGATTAACGCGCTGCGCGGGCACTCCAATATTCAGGGCTATACCGACCTGGGGCTACTCTCCACCAATCTGCCGGGGTATATGCCGTTACCATCGGAAAAACAGCCGGATTATCAAACCTATATTGCGCAAATCACCCCTGCGGCCTTAGGCGCGGGTGAAGTTAACTACTGGCAAAATACGCCGAAATTTTTCGTCAGCATGATGAAGAGTTTCTGGGGCGATTCGGCAACAGCGGAGAACAACTGGGGCTATGACTGGCTGCCGAAATGGGACCGGCTATACGATGTGATGACTCAGGCCGAGCTGATGACGCAGGGAAAAATCAATGGTTATATTGTCCAGGGCTTTAACCCACTGGCGGCGTTTCCTGATAAGAACAAATCTTCCCGCGCGTTGGCAAAGCTCAAGTACCTGGTGGTGATTGACCCGCTGGTGACAGAGTCGTCGAACTTCTGGCAGAACCACGGTGAGATGAACGACGTTCGTCCTGAAGATATCCAGACCGAAGTCTTCCGTCTGCCATCCTCCTGTTTCGCCGAAGAGAACGGCTCGATTGCCAACTCGGGCCGCTGGCTGCAGTGGCACTGGGCGGCGGCCGAACCGCCGGGCGAAGCGCTCCACGACGGCAAAATTCTCGGCCGCCTGTTTATGCGCCTGCGCGATCTTTATCGGCAGGAAGGCGGCGCCAACCCGGCGCCGGTGCTGAATATGTCGTGGGATTATCACGATCCCCTTGACCCGCAGCCGGAAGAGGTGGCCCGTGAGGCCAATGGTAAAGCGCTGCGCGATATTGTTGATGACCAGGGCCAGGTTATCGTCAAAAAAGGCCAGCAGCTCAGCAGCTTTGCGCAATTGAAGGATGATGGTTCCACCAGCAGCTACTGCTGGGTCTATTGCGGCTGCTGGACTGAACAGGGCAACCAGATGGCGAATCGTGATAATAGCGATCCTTACGGGCTGGGCTGTACGCCCGGCTGGGCCTGGTCCTGGCCGGCTAACCGCCGCATCCTGTATAACCGCGCATCCGCCGATCCGGCGGGTAAGCCTTGGGATCCGCAGCGCGCGCTGCTGCACTGGGACGGTAAACGCTGGGCGGGAATGGATGTCGCCGACTATAGCCTGGCGGCACCGGACAGCAACGTCGGGCCGTTTATCATGAACCCTGAAGGGGTGGGCCGTTTGTTCTCCCTGAACAAAATGAACGATGGCCCCTTCCCTGAGCACTATGAGCCAATAGAGTCGCCGATTGGTACTAACCCTCTCCACCCGAAGGTAGTCTCCAGCCCGGTGGCGCGGATCTTTAGCGATGATCTGGCGAATATGGGTCATGCGGATGAGTTCCCGTATGTAGCGACCACCTATTCGATCACCGAACTGTTCCGTCACTGGACCAAGCATGCGCGTCTGAACGCCATCGCCCAGCCGGAGCAGTTTATTGAAATCGGCGAAAATCTGGCTAAAGAGAAAGGTATTTTGAGCGGCGACATAGTCAAAATCGTCTCGAAACGCGGTTTTATCAAGGCCAAAGCGGTGGTGACGAAACGTCTGCAAACGCTGACCATCGATGGGCGTACGGTCAATACGATCGGCATTCCCTGTCACTGGGGTTTTGAGGGGGCGACCCGGAAAGGGTTCCTGGCGAACACGCTGACGCCTTCAGTGGGCGATGCGAATTCGCAAACTCCGGAATACAAAGCTTTCCTTGTGAACGTGGAAAAGGTGTAACGGAGACGACTTATGGCTTATCAATCGCAAGACATTATTCGTCGTTCCGCGACTAACGGTTTCACTCCCGCGCCTCAGGCGCGGGACCACCAGCAGGAAGTCGCGAAGCTTATCGACGTCACCACCTGTATTGGCTGTAAAGCCTGTCAGGTCGCCTGTTCAGAATGGAACGATATCCGCGATGAAGTCGGTCACAACGTCGGGGTGTACGACAACCCCGCGGATCTGACCGCCAAATCCTGGACGGTGATGCGCTTCTCCGAAGTGGAGCAGAACGACAAACTGGAGTGGCTTATCCGTAAGGATGGCTGCATGCACTGCGCCGACCCCGGCTGCCTGAAGGCCTGCCCGTCGGAAGGGGCTATCATTCAGTATGCCAATGGTATCGTGGATTTTCAGTCCGAGCAGTGCATCGGCTGCGGCTACTGTATCGCCGGCTGCCCGTTCAATGTGCCGCGCCTGAACCCGGAAGACAACCGCGTCTACAAATGTACGCTGTGCGTCGACCGCGTCACCGTGGGTCAGGAGCCTGCCTGTGTGAAAACCTGCCCGACCGGCGCTATCCACTTTGGCTCCAAAGAGGATATGAAAACGCTGGCAGGCGAGCGCGTCGCTGAACTGAAAACCCGTGGTTACGACAACGCGGGCCTGTACGATCCGGCCGGCGTCGGCGGCACGCACGTGATGTACGTGCTGCACCACGCCGACAAACCGAATCTGTATCACGGCCTGCCGGAGAACCCGGAAATCAGCGCCACCGTGAAGTTCTGGAAAGGTATCTGGAAACCGCTCGCGGCGGTAGGATTCGCCGCGACTTTCGCCGCCAGCGTCTTCCACTATGTCGGGGTCGGTCCGAACCGTGCGGAAGAGGAAGAGGACAACCTGCATGAAGAGAATGACGAGGTGCGCAAATGAAAAGACGTGACACCATCGTGCGCTACACGGCGCCGGAACGCATCAACCACTGGGTCACCGCCTTCTGCTTCGTGCTGGCGGCGGTGAGCGGACTGGGCTTTTTCTTTCCGTCCTTCAACTGGCTGATGCAGATCATGGGGACACCGCAGCTGGCGCGTATACTGCACCCGTTTGTCGGCGTTATCATGTTCGCGTCGTTCATCATCATGTTTTTCCGCTACTGGCACCATAACCTCATCAACCGGGATGATATCTTCTGGGCGAAGAATATTCGTAAGATCGTCGTCAACGAGGAAGTGGGTGACACCGGGCGCTATAACTTCGGCCAGAAGTGCGTATTCTGGGCGGCGATTATCTTGCTGGTGCTGCTGCTGGCGAGTGGCGTGATCATCTGGCGTCCGTATTTTGCGCCGGCGTTCTCAATCCCGGTGATCCGCTTCGCGCTGATGCTGCATTCATTTGCCGCCGTTGCCCTGATTGTGGTTATTATGGTGCATATTTACGCCGCCCTGTGGGTGAAAGGCACCATTACCGCGATGGTGGAGGGCTGGGTTAGCAAAACATGGGCGAAGAAACATCACCCGCGTTGGTATCGCGAAGTGAAAGAGAAACAGCCTTCGACCAGCAAAGATTGATAAAGTCAGTACGAGAGCTTTTCTGACTGACGGGTGTCAGCGTAGTGACCGCGCGTAACAGAAACAGCGATGCTGTTACGCGCTATTTTACCTGGCGATGACCTGGGCGCAGACATCAATAAAATGGGTCATCATCGCGCAAGTCAGGCGGCAATAGCGGGCAGTAAAACTGCAGATATAAAAAAGGCCCACGTTAATGAATAACATGGGCCTGAATAGTGGCGGAACGGACGGGACTCGAACCCGCGACCCCCTGCGTGACAGGCAGGTATTCTAACCGACTGAACTACCGCTCCACTTACTGTTCCCTTGGGAACGAGGCGAATATTACGGATTCCCCATAACGCCGTCAACGCTTTTTCTTCAGTTTTGAATCGTTTGCTGTAAAAATCGCCCGCCAGGTGATTTTTACAGCATATCCCGATGGTTCAGGCGCGCCACAGGCAGCTTCCGCCCTTCTTTTGCACCAGATCGAGTCGGGATTCGTGGCTCACTATCTCTTCATCAGTTGCATAAACCACGCGTAATTTGCTGGCTGCGCGAACAACCCGCTGTATTCCCATTTCTCCGGCCTGCTGTTGCCCCTCACCTTCCATTGAAAATGCCATCGTCGTCTGACCACCGGTCATCATCAGATAGACATCGGCCAGAATCTGGGCATCGAGTAATGCCCCGTGCAGCGTTCGCTTACTGTTGTCTATTTCATAACGCGAGCACAGCGCATCCAGGCTATTACGCTTGCCGGGGAACATTTTCCGCGCCAGCGCGAGGCTATCGGTGACTTTGCAGAAGGTATTGGTTTTCGCAATGCCGCGATTCAGCTTGCTGAATTCATAATCCATAAAGCCGATATCAAACGAGGCATTATGAATGACCAGCTCCGCGCCGCGGATATAGTCCATAAACTCGTCGGCCACATCCGCAAACACCGGTTTATCCATCAGGAATTCATCGGCGATCCCGTGAACGCCGAACGCTTCCGGGTCCACCAGCCGGTCCGGTTTCAGATAAACATGGAAGTTGTTCCCGGTGAGGCGGCGGTTTATCACCTCTACCGCACCGATCTCGATGATCTTATGTCCTTCGTAGTGCGCACCGATCTGGTTCATACCGGTGGTTTCTGTATCGAGAACAATCTGTCGTGTAATTGCAGTGCTCATATCAGCCATTTATGTCAGACTTGCCGTTTATCTATCGATTTCAATTACAGGAAGTCTACCAGAGATGCTTAAACAGGTAGAAATTTTCACCGATGGTTCATGCCTGGGCAATCCCGGGCCCGGTGGTTATGGGGCGATTTTACGCTATCGCGGAAAAGAAAAAATCTTTAGTCAGGGCTATCACCTCACCACCAATAACCGGATGGAGATGATGGCGGCAATCGTCGCCCTCGAAGCGCTGAAAGAGCAGTGCGAAGTGATCCTCAGCACCGACAGCCAGTATGTGCGCCAGGGGATCACCCAGTGGATCCATAACTGGAAAAAACGCGGCTGGAAAACCGCTGACAAAAAACCGGTCAAAAACGTCGATCTCTGGCAGCGCCTGGATGCGGCGCTCGGCCAGCATCAAATCAAATGGGAATGGGTCAAAGGCCACGCCGGCCACCCGGAAAATGAACGCTGCGATGAGCTGGCACGCGCGGCCGCCTCCAGCCCGACGCAAAGCGATACTGGCTACCAGCCAGAAAGCTAACTCTGTCGCGTGGCGCCAACCGTCTGACGCAGCTGCGTTTTGGCTTTTCCTGATTTCATCGGATTTAGCGTCAGCGGAATCGTCCGCTTCCGGGCAACAATCAGCTGTAAACAGCCCAGCGCCGGCAGATGAGCGCTGAGCAGTTTGCCGCCATTTCTGGACCACGGCAGCACCTGATAGCGACCATAATGCAGCACCTCAAAATTCAACAACGCCAGCCAGTCCAGCTGGCGCATCAGCGTAAACATCCGGCTGTTGTAGGGCGTCGTCTTACGCAATACCGGCACCAGCTTACGCAGGCCCATCAGGCTGACGGGGTTAAACCCGGTCAAAATCATCCAGCCGTCATCTATTAATACCCGGTCGGCTTCACGCAGCAAACGATGCGGATCGCCGCACCACGGCAAAGTATGCGCCAGCAGGCAAGCATCAACCGACTTTTCGGCAAAAGGAAGATGCAGCGGATCGGCTTTAACCTGCATCGGGTTGCCTTGCAAAGACACATTCACCTGATGGGAGATGGCACAAGCTTCGGTATTGATTTCCGCGCTCAGATTGCCAATTTTAAGCAAATGAAAGCCATATAATTTAGCCAGCCACGGTTTCATCTGCCGTTCCAGCGATTCACGATAGTATTCGCCCCAGGGCATACTGGACCAGTGCTCGGGCGCTGTGATTGACTGAGGTATCCTTGCCGGCTTCATCGCAACCTTCCGCTACGCTTTGAGAGGTAATTTATGAATCTTATCAGCATTCCCGCATTTCAGGACAACTACATCTGGGTTCTTAGTGAGGAGAACGGCCGTTGCCTTATCGTCGATCCCGGCGAAGCTGCACCGCTACTGGCCGCCATCGAAACCAATCACTGGCAACCAGAAGCCATTTTACTGACCCACCACCACCACGATCATGTTGGCGGCGTAAAACAACTGCGTGATAAATTCCCGGCTCTTGTCGTTTACGGACCGGCAGAAACCCAGGATAAAGGCACCACTCACCTTGTGGCCGACGGCGATCGGGTGACGATTTTGGGTCACGAATTTTCTATTTTTTCTACGCCCGGTCACACTTTAGGACACATCTGTTTCTATAGCGAACCTTATCTTTTTTGTGGCGATACAATGTTTTCCGGCGGCTGCGGAAGGCTTTTCGAAGGAACAGCAGAGCAGATGTATCAATCATTTAGGAAAATAAACGCCCTTCCCGAGGATACCCTGATTTGTTGCGCACATGAGTATACTTTAGCAAATATGAAGTTTGCATTGAGTATCCTTCCTCATGACAGGGATATAAATGATTACTACCGTAAAGTTAATGAGTTACGTGCAAAAAAACAAATGACACTCCCCGTAACTCTGAAAAATGAGCGACGTATAAATATTTTTTTACGCACGGATGATAATGATTTAATTAAAGAAATATCCAAAGAAACAAATTTGCAACACTCTGCACAGAGATTTGCCTGGTTAAGGTCAAAGAAAGATGACTTCTGACATTTAATTCTTGTCATTCGCCGCCTTCACCGTTATTCTTGCTCGTCTTTTAAGCAACTATTGACACACACATGAAGGCACGAGCGATTTTACTCGCCTCTGTCTTGCTGGTGGGGTGCCAGTCGTCGAAAAACGATGGCAACGTCCAACAGCACGCACAGAGCCTTTCTGCAGCTGGTCAAGGGGAAGCAGGTAAGTTCACAAGTCAAGCGCGCTGGTTAGATGATGGAACCTTCTACGCGCAAGACCAGGATCTGTGGACTTCCATAGGCGACGAGCTAAAGATGGGAATACCGGAAAATCCCCGGATTCGCGAACAAAAACAGAAATATTTAAGTAATAAGAGCTATCTCCACGATGTAACTTTACGGGCAGAGCCGTATATGTACTGGATAGCCGGGCAAGTTAAGAAACGTAACATGCCAATGGAACTGGTATTACTACCCATAGTGGAGAGCGCTTTTGACCCGCACGCAACGTCTGGCGCCAATGCCGCAGGCATCTGGCAGATCATTCCGAGCACCGGGCGCAATTATGGTTTGAAACAGACCCGCAGCTACGATGCGCGTCGTGACGTCGTCGCCTCTACAACGGCGGCGCTGGATATGATGCAGCGTCTGAACAAGATGTTCGACGGCGACTGGTTGTTAACGGTCGCGGCGTACAACAGCGGCGAAGGCCGGGTGCTGAAGGCAATGAAAGCGAACCGTTCGCGTGGTAAATCCACCGATTTCTGGTCACTTCCATTACCGCGGGAAACCAAGGTGTATGTGCCGAAAATGCTGGCGTTGAGTGATATTCTCAAAAACAGCAAACGTTATGGCGTGAAGCTGCCGACGGCAGACGAAAGCCGTGCGCTGGCGCGTGTTCGCCTCGACAGTCCGGTTGAGATTAGCCAGCTTGCAGATATGGCAGGCATGCCCGTCGGCAAGTTGAAAACCTTCAACGCTGGCGTCAAGGGCTCAACCCTCGGTGCAAACGGGCCACAGTACGTGATGGTGCCACAGAAGCACGCTGTTCAGCTGCGTGAATCACTGGCCTCTGGCGATATTGCCGCCGTGCAACCTACGCAGCTGGTGGACAACACGCCGTTGACCAGCCGTAGCTACCAGGTGCGTTCGGGCGATACGGTTTCCGGGATTGCATCGCGTCTTGGCGTATCGACGAAAGATCTGCAGCAGTGGAATAACCTGCGCGGGTCTGGGCTGAAAGTGGGTCAGAACCTGGTGATTGGCGCCGGTAGCAGCGCCCAGCGTCTTGCCAACAACAGCGATAGCATTACCTATCGCGTGCGTAAAGGCGATTCGTTGTCGAGCATCGCCAAACGTCACGGCGTGAATACACGTGATGTGATGCGCTGGAATAGCGGTACTGATGACCTGAGGCCTGGCGATCAGCTGACGCTGTACGTGAAGAACAGCAGCAGACCAGACTCCTGATACATCTCTTAGTAGAAAAGGCACCGGATCCCGGTGCCTTTTTATTTTAAAGCGCTTGCTGTTTTAAAGCGCTTTATGCGCTTCAAACATAATCGTATCGCTGGTAAATGAGCCGTCCTGCTGCAAAGCGAAATAGGCTTTGACCTCTGCGGATGCGCTCTCCTGATATAAACGGATGGCCTCCACCAGCGGCGCGGGCGTGCGCATACGGGCTACCCATGAGGCAAATTCCAGCGGCAAACGGTCGGTCAACAGCTGATTGATGGCCAGCCCGGCCTCATTCGCTAACGCCAGCCATTCTCCGCTTGAGTAGTTACGTACATGAGACGTATCGCGCAGCGCTTCAACGGTTTGCAGCCAGATATCGCGCACGGGGTGTCCGGGCGACATCACATCCATAATCATCATCACTCCGCCCGGCTTCAGGACGCGCTTAACCTCACGCAGCGCCTGGCCGACATCATGCCAGTGATGGGCAGAATAGCGGCTTATCACCACATCAAAGCTGGCATCCGCAAACGGCAGCGATTCAGCATACCCCTGCTGAGTGGCAATATTCGACATGCCTTTATCGCGCGAGGCCTGGGCAACAACCTCCAGCATCTGACTGGATAAATCATACGCCGTAACCTGTGCCACCTGTCCCGCCGCCGCAAAGCTGGCATGTCCGGCGCCACACCCCATATCCAGAACATGTGCATGGGGGAAATCAGCCAGGCGTTCGGCAAGGCGCTGCAGATCGCGTCCGGACGCGTGAACGGCGCTGGTCAGGTAGGCGCTTGCCTGTGAGCCAAACTGTTTTTCGACGTTGTCATGATGAGAGCGTGTTGTCATTGTGTTGTCCTTTAGCGGTTTGAAGAATAAAGGCGGCACCATGCTTGCACAGGCCCGCCCCATGGCAGGCCTGACATACCTTTATTAATCAGGCTTGCCGGGACTGAATTCGACTAGTAGCGGGTTGTGGTCAGAGGCGCTCGTCACCAGTACGGAAGCATCGTGGACGCTTAACCCCCGATAGAACACAAAATCAAGCGGGCGACCAAACGCGCGGCGGCGCTGATCGTCAGGGAAACGAACTTCGCGCAGCGACATTTCTCGCGCAAAGTGATAGAGCGCATTCATTCGTGAACGGCTCCAGGCATTGAAGTCACCGGCCATAATCACCGGTCCACTGTGATGGGCAATTTGATCGCCAATTGGCAGCAGCTGCTTGCTGTAGACATCAACACCGAGGCTGAAATTAACGGCGTGAATATTCACAACCATCAGTAAACGCGTATCCGGCAGCGGGTACACGGTCACTAATGCGGATTTTGCCAGCCGCAGAATCGGCTCACGCTCGCGCAGCGGGCAGCAGTATACCGGATGTGCCGAAGCCAGCGTCATGACGCCAGAGGGGTGCTGCGGCAAGACCAGGGCCGGGACCTGATCGGCGGCAAGGTAGTTAGTCGTCGCAAATCGGACCATTTCAGGGGTAGTTTGCGCTTCCTGTAACAGCACAAGGTGGGCATCTTTACCGAAGCTCTTGAGAACTGACTTCCACTCAGCGCGCTGCTGCTTAAAGATATTCCACACCAGGACACGGATCTTTTCATCTGTGCTTAATGGCACGCCGGCCGCAAATGCCTGGCTCACGCTTGCAAACGACCCCGGAGGCAAAATTCTCTCCGCGGGCTGTCCGGCGATGTAGCGCATAGCATAAGTATTCTTTCGCAATTTGGGCATCAAACCTCGATAACAGGAAACCAGCCTGACTGCGGCTGGTTCTTCTGTTATAGGGATTTTCACCGGTACTTTCAATGCAATTCGCGAGAAACCTTTATCCTTCGACATTCACCGTCTTTGCCGGTTGGTACTTATCCAGACGACCGCTACGCACAATCAGCAGCAGCGCGGCGAAGACAATGACGGCCCCTGTCCACGGCGTCTCGGCCAGCCCATAGCGTTCCACCGTTTGCCCACCGATAACTGAACCTAACGCAATGCCAACGTTGAACGCGGCGATATTCAGGCCGGAGGCCACGTCAACCGCACCCGGCGTATACTGTTCGGCTTTTTGCACGACATAAACCTGCAGCCCCGGCACGTTACCGAAGGCAAAAATCCCCATTACCAGCACCGTTGCCAGCGCCGCATACTGGATGCTGGCGGTAAACTGGAATACCAGCAGCAGGGCGACCAACGCGGCAAAGATAAACTTCAGTGCCGCAACGGCCCCATGTTTATCGGCCAGTTTTCCGCCCCAGACATTGCCAACGGCGACCGAGATCCCATAGCCCAACAGAATCCAGCTCACCGTTGATGGGCTAAACCCGGCCAGCTCCTGCATCATGGGAGCCAGGAAAGTAAATGCGGTGAAGACGCCGCCATATCCCAATGCGGTAATAGCATAAATCATCAACAGGCGCGGGTGGGTGAGTACTTTTACTTGATCACGAAGACTAGCGCTGGCGCGGCCTGGGATGTTGTTTGGTACCAGAATCAGACTGCTCACCAGTGCAATGACGCCGAGGATCGAGACGGCGAGAAAGGTTTCTCGCCAGCCAAAATGCTGACCGATAAAGGTCCCGATTGGCACACCGGTCACCAGGGCGACCGTTAAGCCGCCAAACATAATGGCGATCGCCGAAGCGGCTTTCTCTTTCGGTACCAGACTCGTCGCGATGGTTGAGCCAATCGAGAAAAACACACCGTGCGCCAGCCCGGTCAGCAGACGCGCAAAGATCAGCGTCGCATAACCGGGAGCCTGCCAGGCCAACAGATTACCAGCGGTAAAAAGCACCATTAGCGCCAGAAGCAGCTGTTTACGCGGCATACGCCCGGTCAATGCGGTCAGTACCGGCGCCCCGATGGCAACCCCCAGTGCGTAGATAGAAACCAGCAGACCGGCAGAAGGCAACGAGATCGCCAGTTGTTCAGCAATCGCGGGGACCAGCCCCACAATCACAAATTCCGTGGTACCAATAGCAAAGGCACCGATCGTTAAGGCAAGTAGCGCCAGTGGCATAATTTACTCCGTATCATCAGGATTAAGATGACACATAGTATGAAGCGGTGTTTAAATAACAAAAACCATCAAAGTCTCAATAGAATTTTGCTACAGGTGCAATAATGAGAGCCACTTCAGAAGAGATAGCCATCTTTGTTGCTGTCGTTGAAAGCGGGAGCTTTAGCAGGGCGGCCGAACAGCTGGGGCAGGCTAATTCCGCCGTCAGCCGGGCGGTAAAAAAGCTGGAATCAAAACTTGGTGTCAGCCTGCTGAACCGTACGACCCGTCAGCTCAACCTGACCGAAGAAGGAGAGCGCTATTTTCGTCGCATGCAGGTCGTTCTGCAGGAAATGGCGGCGGCGGAGAATGAGCTTCTGGAGACACGAACGACGCCGAGGGGATTGTTGCGCGTTGACGCTGCTACGCCGGTGATGCTGCATTTTCTGATGCCGCTGGTGAAACCTTTCCGCGAGCGTTATCCGGAAATGACCCTGTCGCTGGTGTCATCAGAAACCTTTATCAATCTGATTGAGCGTAAAGTCGACGTCGCGATCCGTGCCGGTACGTTAACGGATTCGAGCCTTCGCGCCCGGCCGCTTTTTAACAGCTACCGCAAAATTATCGCCTCCCCGGACTACATTGCTCGCCGCGGTACGCCGAAAAATGTCGCTGACCTGAAAGATCACCTGTGCCTGGGCTTTACCGAGCCGGTCTCGTTGAATAGCTGGCCCGTCTCCTGCTGCGATGGTCAGTTGCTGGAAGTCAGCTGCGAGATATCCTCAAATAGTGGGGAAACCATAAAACAGCTGTGCCTTGCCGGTAACGGCATCGCCTGTTTATCGGATTATATGGTGAATCAGGAGATTGCGAGCGGGGAGTTTGTCGAGCTTCTTGCCGACAAGCGACTGCCGGTAGAGATGCCGTTTAGCGCCGTTTACTACAGCGACAGAGCGGTCAGCACCCGGATCAGGGCGTTTATTGATTTTCTCAGCGAGCATGTAAAACAGCTCCCGAAGGAGCTGTAGAGGGTTAAATAAGGGCTACAGAGAGTTAATTATTTTAATCCCACTCAGGGGCAAGACCTTCCGGGCTAACCAGGCGATCGTTGCAATCCAGCGCGGCGATCGCTTTGCGATCCTCCTCATCCAGCTGCAGATCCTGAGCCTTCAAATTACTCGCCAGATTTTCGCGCTTCGTGGAAGACGGGATCACGGCGTAGCCTTCACCTATCGCCCAGGCCAGAATCACCTGTGCCGGTGTCGCATTGTGTTTCGCGGCAATACGGGCGATCACTTCATCTTTTAGCGCCTTACCATAAGCCAGCGTCATGTAAGAGGTGATATGGATACCGTGTTCCGCGGCCCACTCCACCACCTTGCGGTTTTGCAGGTATGGCGAGAGCTCAATCTGATTGGTGGCGATATTTTCAGCGCCAACGGCGGCAATCGCACGTTCCATGAGCGGAATCGTAAAGTTAGAGATACCAATCTGGCGGGTCAGCCCCTGCTTTTTCGCGGCCAGCAGTGCAGGCATAAATGCTTCGACGGCAACGGTATCGTTCGGCGACGGCCAGTGGATCAACGTCAGATCGACATAATCTGTACGCAGCTTCTGCAGGCTCTCTTCAAGACTGGCGATAAGTTTTTCCGGACTCAGGTTCTCAATCCAGATTTTGGTGGTGATAAACAGCTCATCACGCGGCACACCGCTTTCTGCAATAGCCTGGCCGACAGCGGCCTCGTTATCATAAATCTGAGCGGTATCAATCGTACGGTAGCCCAGTTCCAGCGCCGTTTTTACCGATGCGATAACCACATCATCTTTCAGACGGAAGGTTCCAAGACCAAATGCAGGGATTGCCATAAAATTCCTCGTTTTTACTTAGTGTTAACTCATTGAGAATGATTATGGCTGAGGCGACGGAGGGGAAAAAGATCGATAAATGCAGAGGATTTTTGCTGAAACAGCAACAATAGTTCGACGGAAAAAGAAAAAGCCCTGAGCAAATGCTCAGGGCTTTTAATAAGTGGCGGAACGGACGGGACTCGAACCCGCGACCCCCTGCGTGACAGGCAGGTATTCTAACCGACTGAACTACCGCTCCACTGAATTCTGTTTTACTGCTACCGGTTGTCACCCCGGTTGACTACTTTAACTGTCGAACCACTCACAACATCGCTGTGATTGCGTTCTTAATTTGATGCCTGGCAGTTCCCTACTCTCACATGGGGAGACCCCACACTACCATCGGCGCTACGGCGTTTCACTTCTGAGTTCGGCATGGGGTCAGGTGGGACCACCGCGCTAGTGCCGCCAGGCAAATTCTGTTTTCACCCCGCATTCCTGCGTGATGAGTAATCTGTAATCAAACTGAAAATCTATTTCGTCTCTTCGCCAAAACAGCTTCGGCGTTGTAAGGTTAAGCCTCACGGTTCATTAGTATCGGTTAGCTCAACGTATCGCTACGCTTACACACCCGACCTATCAACGTCGTCGTCTTCAACGTTCCTTCAGGACCCTTAAAGGGTCAGGGAGAACTCATCTCGGGGCAAGTTTCGTGCTTAGATGCTTTCAGCACTTATCTCTTCCGCATTTAGCTACCGGGCAATGCCATTGGCATGACAACCCGAACACCAGTGATGCGTCCACTCCGGTCCTCTCGTACTAGGAGCAGCCCCCCTCAATTCTCCAGCGCCCACGGCAGATAGGGACCGAACTGTCTCACGACGTTCTAAACCCAGCTCGCGTACCACTTTAAATGGCGAACAGCCATACCCTTGGGACCTACTTCAGCCCCAGGATGTGATGAGCCGACATCGAGGTGCCAAACACCGCCGTCGATATGAACTCTTGGGCGGTATCAGCCTGTTATCCCCGGAGTACCTTTTATCCGTTGAGCGATGGCCCTTCCATTCAGAACCACCGGATCACTATGACCTGCTTTCGCACCTGCTCGCGCCGTCACGCTCGCAGTCAAGCTAGCTTATGCCATTGCACTAACCTCCTGATGTCCGACCAGGATTAGCTAACCTTCGTGCTCCTCCGTTACTCTTTGGGAGGAGACCGCCCCAGTCAAACTACCCACCAGACACTGTCCGCAACCCGGATGACGGGTCTACGTTAGAACACCAGCCATTAAAGGGTGGTATTTCAAGGTTGGCTCCATGCAGACTGGCGTCCACACTTCAAAGCCTCCCACCTATCCTACACATCAAGGACCAGTGTTCAGTGTCAAGCTATAGTAAAGGTTCACGGGGTCTTTCCGTCTTGCCGCGGGTACACTGCATCTTCACAGCGAGTTCAATTTCACTGAGTCTCGGGTGGAGACAGCCTGGCCATCATTACGCCATTCGTGCAGGTCGGAACTTACCCGACAAGGAATTTCGCTACCTAAGGACCGTTATAGTTACGGCCGCCGTTTACCGGGGCTTCGATCAAGAGCTTCTCCTTACGGATAACCCCATCAATTAACCTTCCGGCACCGGGCAGGCGTCACACCGTATACGTCCACTTTCGTGTTTGCACAGTGCTGTGTTTTTAATAAACAGTTGCAGCCAGCTGGTATCTTCGACTGAGTTCAGCTCCATGAGCAAGTCACTTCACTTACCATCAGCGTGCCTTCTCCCGAAGTTACGGCACCATTTTGCCTAGTTCCTTCACCCGAGTTCTCTCAAGCGCCTTGGTATTCTCTACCTGACCACCTGTGTCGGTTTGGGGTACGATTTGATGTTACCTGATGCTTAGAGGCTTTTCCTGGAAGCAGGGCATTTGTCACTTCAGCACCGTAGTGCCTCGTCATCACACCTCAGCGTTGAATAAACGACCGGATTTACCTAATCGTTCCGCCTACATGCTTAAACCGGGACAACCGTCGCCCGGCCGACATAGCCTTCTCCGTCCCCCCTTCGCAGTAACACCGAGTACAGGAATATTAACCTGTTTCCCATCGACTACGCCTTTCGGCCTCGCCTTAGGGGTCGACTCACCCTGCCCCGATTAACGTTGGACAGGAACCCTTGGTCTTCCGGCGAGCGGGCTTTTCACCCGCTTTATCGTTACTTATGTCAGCATTCGCACTTCTGATACCTCCAGCAACCCTCACAGGCCACCTTCAACGGCTTACAGAACGCTCCCCTACCCAACAACACATCGTGTCGCTGCCGCAGCTTCGGTGCATGGTTTAGCCCCGTTACATCTTCCGCGCAGGCCGACTCGACCAGTGAGCTATTACGCTTTCTTTAAATGATGGCTGCTTCTAAGCCAACATCCTGGCTGTCTGTGCCTTCCCACATCGTTTCCCACTTAACCATGACTTTGGGACCTTAGCTGGCGGTCTGGGTTGTTTCCCTCTTCACGACGGACGTTAGCACCCGCCGTGTGTCTCCCGTGATAACATTCTTCGGTATTCGTAGTTTGCATCGGGTTGGTAAGTCGGGATGACCCCCTAGCCGAAACAGTGCTCTACCCCCGAAGATGAGTTCACGAGGCGCTACCTAAATAGCTTTCGGGGAGAACCAGCTATCTCCCGGTTTGATTGGCCTTTCACCCCCAGCCACAAGTCATCCGCTAATTTTTCAACATTAGTCGGTTCGGTCCTCCAGTTAGTGTTACCCAACCTTCAACCTGCCCATGGCTAGATCACCGGGTTTCGGGTCTATACCCTGCAACTTAACGCCCAGTTAAGACTCGGTTTCCCTGCGGCTCCCCTATTCGGTTAAACTTGCTACAGAATATAAGTCGCTGACCCATTATACAAAAGGTACGCAGTCACCCCATAAAGAGGCTCCCACTGCTTGTACGTACACGGTTTCAGGTTCTTTTTCACTCCCCTCGCCGGGGTTCTTTTCGCCTTTCCCTCACGGTACTGGTTCACTATCGGTCAGTCAGGAGTATTTAGCCTTGGAGGATGGTCCCCCCATATTCAGACAGGATACCACGTGTCCCGCCCTACTCTTCGAACTCACAGCCTGTGCATTTTAGTGTACGGGAGTATCACCCTGTACCCTGCGACTTTCCAGACGCTTCCACTAACACACAAACTGATTCAGGTTCTGGGCTGCTCCCCGTTCGCTCGCCGCTACTGGGGGAATCTCGGTTGATTTCTTTTCCTCGGGGTACTTAGATGTTTCAGTTCCCCCGGTTCGCTTCGTTAAGCTATGTATTCACTTAACGATAGTGCAACGAATTGCACTGGGTTTCCCCATTCGGAAATCGCCGGTTATAACGGTTCATATCACCTTACCGACGCTTATCGCAGATTAGCACGTCCTTCATCGCCTCTGACTGCCAGGGCATCCACCGTGTACGCTTAGTCGCTTAACCTCACAACCCGAAACTGTTTCGTAAAACGGTTCGTGTTGCGAAAATTTGAGAGACTCGGACACACCGCTTATCTGTTCTTATTACGGAGAACATACACAGTGTGTCGTTTCAATTTTCAGCTTGATCCAGATTTTTAAAGAGCAAAACTTCGCAGCATACCTTTTCAGGTACACTCTGAAGTTTTCTTGTTGTGCAGCAGTAAAGGATGGTGGAGCTATGCGGGATCGAACCGCAGACCTCCTGCGTGCAAGGCAGGCGCTCTCCCAGCTGAGCTATAACCCCATCGTAAAATGCTAATCTCTGTATCCTAATTCGTTTCCGGGCAAGGCGCGGTGGTGCGAAGCATACTGAAGTATGCGAGCATCGCCGTAACACAGCACGGAGGCGAATTTGGTAGGCCTGAGTGGACTTGAACCACCGACCTCACCCTTATCAGGGGTGCGCTCTAACCACCTGAGCTACAAGCCTGCAGAGATTTTTACTGCTACTTTTTCATCAGACAATCTGTGTGAGCACTACAAAGGCAGGTTCTTTCAGGTAAGGAGGTGATCCAACCGCAGGTTCCCCTACGGTTACCTTGTTACGACTTCACCCCAGTCATGAATCACAAAGTGGTAAGCGCCCTCCCGAAGGTTAAGCTACCTACTTCTTTTGCAACCCACTCCCATGGTGTGACGGGCGGTGTGTACAAGGCCCGGGAACGTATTCACCGTAGCATTCTGATCTACGATTACTAGCGATTCCGACTTCATGGAGTCGAGTTGCAGACTCCAATCCGGACTACGACATACTTTATGAGGTCCGCTTGCTCTCGCGAGGTCGCTTCTCTTTGTATATGCCATTGTAGCACGTGTGTAGCCCTACTCGTAAGGGCCATGATGACTTGACGTCATCCCCACCTTCCTCCAGTTTATCACTGGCAGTCTCCTTTGAGTTCCCGGCCGGACCGCTGGCAACAAAGGATAAGGGTTGCGCTCGTTGCGGGACTTAACCCAACATTTCACAACACGAGCTGACGACAGCCATGCAGCACCTGTCTCAGAGTTCCCGAAGGCACCAAAGCATCTCTGCTAAGTTCTCTGGATGTCAAGAGTAGGTAAGGTTCTTCGCGTTGCATCGAATTAAACCACATGCTCCACCGCTTGTGCGGGCCCCCGTCAATTCATTTGAGTTTTAACCTTGCGGCCGTACTCCCCAGGCGGTCGACTTAACGCGTTAGCTCCGGAAGCCACTCCTCAAGGGAACAACCTCCAAGTCGACATCGTTTACAGCGTGGACTACCAGGGTATCTAATCCTGTTTGCTCCCCACGCTTTCGCACCTGAGCGTCAGTCTTTGTCCAGGGGGCCGCCTTCGCCACCGGTATTCCTCCAGATCTCTACGCATTTCACCGCTACACCTGGAATTCTACCCCCCTCTACAAGACTCAAGCCTGCCAGTTTCAAATGCAGTTCCCAGGTTGAGCCCGGGGATTTCACATCTGACTTAACAGACCGCCTGCGTGCGCTTTACGCCCAGTAATTCCGATTAACGCTTGCACCCTCCGTATTACCGCGGCTGCTGGCACGGAGTTAGCCGGTGCTTCTTCTGCGAGTAACGTCAATCGATGAGGTTATTAACCTCACCGCCTTCCTCCTCGCTGAAAGTACTTTACAACCCGAAGGCCTTCTTCATACACGCGGCATGGCTGCATCAGGCTTGCGCCCATTGTGCAATATTCCCCACTGCTGCCTCCCGTAGGAGTCTGGACCGTGTCTCAGTTCCAGTGTGGCTGGTCATCCTCTCAGACCAGCTAGGGATCGTCGCCTAGGTGAGCCGTTACCCCACCTACTAGCTAATCCCATCTGGGCACATCTGATGGCATGAGGCCCGAAGGTCCCCCACTTTGGTCTTGCGACGTTATGCGGTATTAGCTACCGTTTCCAGTAGTTATCCCCCTCCATCAGGCAGTTTCCCAGACATTACTCACCCGTCCGCCACTCGTCACCCGAGAGCAAGCTCTCTGTGCTACCGTTCGACTTGCATGTGTTAGGCCTGCCGCCAGCGTTCAATCTGAGCCATGATCAAACTCTTCAATTTAAGTTTGATGCTCATGAATTAAACTTCGTAATGAATTACGTATGTTCACTCACTGAGACTTGGTATTCATTTTTCGTCCGAGGACGTTAAGAATCCATGTCACTTTGAGTGCCCACACAGATTGTCTGATAAATTGTTAAAGAGCAGTTGCGACGCGCTTTAGCGCTCTGTCGCGAGGTCCCGTATAATACGTTTTCCTCATTCAGAGTCAACCTCATTTTTCAGAAGTTTTCTCTTTCAACCCGGCGGCTTGTCTGCCGTTGTTCCGTGTCGATGGAGGCGCATTATAGGGAGCCGAACGGGAATGACAAGCGGAAAAATGCATTTTTATTTCAACCGCTCATCTTTTGTACTTAACGCCTATTTTTGCTGCTTTTTGATGGCTTCCGGCAGGTCTGCCAGGCTATTCAGCACCCAGTCGGCGGCCTTTTCCGCTTCCGGCGTGACCGGCTTACCGGTACGAACCAGGACTTTAGTCCCAATAGATGCGGCGGCAGCGGCCTGCATATCTTCCACTTTATCGCCAACCATATAAGAAGCGGCCATATCTATGTGCAGATAGTCGCGCGCCGAGATCAGCATCCCCGGTTGCGGCTTGCGGCAATCACAGGTCTGACGAAACTCTTCAACCGTCCCCTGCGGGTGGTGCGGACAGTAATAGATGCCGTCCAGGTCGATACCGCGATCGGCCAGAGACCAGTCCATCCATTCGGTCAGCGTTTCAAACTGCGCTTCCGTGAACTTACCGCGCGCAATGCCGGACTGATTGGTGACCACCACCAGGGCGAATCCCATCTCCTTTAACTGACGCATCGCGTCAATGACGCCATCGATAAATTCAAAGTTGTCGATTTCGTGGACATAGCCATGATCGACATTAATCGTGCCGTCACGGTCGAGAAAAATTGCGGGTACTGACTTTGCCACCGGTTTACTCCTGATAAAGGCTAGTCTGATTAGTATCGCATGTTTCTGGAGGCAAGAAAGTGCTCATTATACAGAGGCAGATTGATTTAGACGTCTGGATGCCTTAACATCCATTTCATTGACAGGCATCGCCTGAACACGGCAGAAGAAAATGCCACGGCAAACGGCTAAACGATAATAAATAACTGATGATTAAACTTTCGAATATCACCAAAGTGTTCCAGCAGGGGAATCGCACTATACAGGCGCTGAATAATGTCAGCCTGCATGTCCCTGCCGGACAAATTTATGGCGTGATCGGCGCATCCGGCGCCGGTAAAAGTACGTTGATTCGCTGCGTTAACCTGCTTGAACGTCCGACCGAAGGCAGTGTCCAGGTTGGCGGCCAGGAGTTGACAGCGCTGTCTGAAAAAGAGCTGACCCGCGCGCGTCGCCAGATTGGCATGATTTTCCAGCACTTTAACCTGCTGGCCTCGCGCACCGTCTTCGGCAATGTGGCGCTTCCGCTGGAACTGGACAATACCCCGCAGGCGGAGATTAAACGCCGCGTCACTGAACTGCTGGATCTGGTCGGTCTTGCCGATAAACATGACAGCTACCCGGCGAACCTTTCCGGCGGCCAGAAACAGCGTGTGGCGATTGCTCGCGCGCTGGCAAGCAACCCGAAGGTGCTGCTGTGTGACGAAGCCACCAGCGCCCTGGACCCGGCAACCACGCGCTCCATTCTGGAGCTGCTGAAAGATATCAACCGTCGTCTGGGCCTGACTATTCTGCTGATTACGCACGAGATGGATGTCGTCAAACGCATCTGCGATTGCGTCGCGGTTATCAGCAATGGCCAGTTGATCGAGCAGGATACGGTGAGTGAGGTCTTCTCTCACCCGAAAACCCCGCTGGCCCAGCAATTTATTCAATCCACGCTGCATCTGGATATTCCGGACGACTACCAGGCACGCCTGAAGCCGACCGCGCTGCCCGATAGCGTTCCTATGCTGCGCATGGAGTTCACCGGCCATTCTGTCGACGCTCCGCTGCTCTCTGAAACCGCCCGTCGCTTTAATGTAAATAACAACATTATTAGCGCGCAGATGGATTACGCCGGCGGCGTGAAGTTCGGCATCATGCTGACTGAGATGCACGGCACGCAGGAAGATACCCAGGCGGCTATCGCCTGGTTGCAGGAACACCATGTAAAAGTAGAGGTACTGGGATATGTCTGAGGCAATGATTTGGCTGCTGTTGCGCGGCGTGTGGGAAACGCTGGCCATGACGTTCGTCTCCGGCTTTTTCGGTTTCGTTATCGGCCTGCCGGTAGGTGTGCTGCTGTACGTCACCCGCCCAGGACAGATTGTCGCCAACGCAAAACTGTACCGGACGCTGTCCGCGCTGGTTAACATTTTCCGTTCCATTCCTTTCATTATCCTGCTGGTGTGGATGATTCCTTTCACCCGCGTGATTGTCGGTACGTCCATTGGGCTGCAGGCCGCCATTGTGCCGCTGACGGTTGGCGCGGCGCCGTTTATCGCCCGTATGGTGGAAAATGCGCTGCTGGAAATTCCAACCGGGCTTATCGAGGCATCCCGCGCGATGGGTGCCACGCCGATACAGATCGTGCGTAAAGTGCTGCTGCCTGAAGCGCTGCCGGGTCTGGTCAACGCCGCAACCATCACCCTCATTACGCTGGTCGGCTATTCCGCGATGGGCGGGGCGGTGGGCGCCGGCGGTCTGGGGCAGATTGGCTATCAGTACGGCTATATCGGCTACAACGCTACGGTAATGAATACCGTGCTGGTATTACTGGTTATTCTGGTTTATTTAATCCAATTCTCTGGCGATCGCATCGTCCGGGCTGTGACTCACAAATAACATTATCTACACCACCTCATTGGGCCGTCTTCGCGCGACCCAATGACTCGTGTATACACAGACTCTTACAGAAGGAAATAACATGGCCTTTAATTTCAAAACCTTTGCGGCAGTCGGCGCATTAATCGGTTCTCTGGCTCTGGTAGGTTGTGGTCAGGATGAAAAAGATCCGAACCACATTAAAGTCGGCGTCATCGTGGGTGCCGAGCAGCAGGTTGCTGAAGTGGCACAAAAAGTGGCGAAAGAGAAATACGGTCTCGATGTTGAGCTGGTGACCTTTAACGATTACGTTCTGCCGAACGAAGCATTGAGCAAAGGCGATATCGACGTGAACGCCTTCCAGCACAAACCGTACCTCGATCAGCAAATTAAAGACCGTGGCTACAAACTGGTTGCCGTGGGCAACTCTTTTGTCTATCCGATTGCCGGTTATTCCAAAAAAATCAAATCACTGGATGAGCTGCAGCCGGGCTCCCAGATTGCCATTCCTAACGATCCGACCAACCTCGGTCGTTCCCTGCTGCTGCTGCAACAGGTGGGCCTTATCAAACTGAAAGAAGGCGTAGGTCTGCTGCCGACCGCCCTGGATATCATTGAAAACCCGAAAAACCTGAAGATTGTTGAGCTGGAAGCACCGCAGTTGCCGCGTTCCCTCGACGATGCACAGATTGCGCTGGCAGTCATCAACACCACCTACGCCAGCCAGATCGGCCTGACCCCGGCCAAAGACGGTATTTTCGTAGAAGATAAAGACTCCCCGTACGTAAACCTGATTGTTGCTCGTGAAGACAACAAAGATGCGGAAAATGTTAAGAAATTTGTTCAGGCTTACCAGAGCGATGAAGTTTATGAAGCCGCTAACAAAATCTTTAACGGCGGTGCAGTGAAAGGCTGGTAATCTCTGTTCACCGTAATATCATTCAGGACGGGCTTTATGCCCGTCTTGTCATTTATGCAAGCGCCTGATTCAATAGCGCCCTGTTTGATCTTTTATTGAGGAAATACTATGCGTGCTTTACCGGTCTGTTTATTAGCACTCATGTTAAGCGGCTGTTCCATGCTAAGCAGATCTCCCGTCGAGCCTGTACAAAGTACCGCAACCGCACCGGCTAAAACGGAACCAGCCAAACCGAAAGCCGTACGCCCGGCGCCAGTAAGAATTTATACCGATGCCTCCGCACTGGTCGGGAAGCCATTTCGCGATCTCGGTGAGGTGACCGGCGAATCATGCCAGGCCAGCAATCAGGACTCGCCGCCCAATATCCCAACCGCACGCAAGCGTCTGCAAATCAACGCCGCGAGAATGAAAGCCAACGCGGTCCTTCTGCACCGCTGTGAAGTCACCAGCGGCACGCCAGGTTGCTATCGCCAGGCCGTTTGCCTGGGGTCAGCGCTTGATGTCTCGGCGCAATGAGTGCTTTTCAGTTTACGCAGATAGGCGTTATTCGCTCGCCATATAAAGAAAAATTTGCCGTCCCGCGCCAGCCAGGCCTGGTCAAACATGGCGGCGGCGAATTGCATCTGCTGCCCCCTTATAACCAGGCTGATGCCGTACGCGGTCTGGAAGCATTCAGTCATCTGTGGGTGCTGTTTGTTTTCCATCAGACGATGGAAGGCGGCTGGCGACCCACCGTGCGCCCACCTCGCCTCGGCGGCAATGCGCGCATGGGCGTGTTCGCTACGCGTTCGACGTTTCGCCCGAATCCCATTGGGATGTCGCTGGTTGAGCTCAAGGGCATCCGTTGCCATAAAGATCGGGTCATCCTGGAGCTTGGCAGTCTGGATCTGGTTGACGGTACGCCGGTCGTCGATATCAAACCCTATCTTCCGTTTGCCGAAGCGCTGCCGGATGCCAGCGCCAGCTACGCCCAGCAGGCGCCGCAGGCGGAGATGGCGGTCAGCTTTACCCCTGAAACGCAGGCGCAGCTCTTCGCCCTGGAAAAGCGCTATCCGCACCTTAAAGCGTTCATCTGCGAGGTGCTGGCGCAGGATCCGCGGCCGGCCTATCGTAAAGAGGAAGAAGCGGGAAAAACCTATGCCGTCTGGCTGCTCGATTTTAACGTCCGCTGGCGGGTGATTCCGTCCGGTTTTGAAGTCTTTTCCCTTGAAGCGCGCTAATTTTATTTTCCTCTCTTTTGGCATCTTTGCCACACTGGTAAACTAAACCACTTTTTTGTTTCAGGCTGGTCCCCCAGCCTGTTCCGATCGTCCAAATGGAACCGTAACAACATGCGTACTAGCCAATACCTGCTCTCCACTCAAAAGGAGACACCTGCCGACGCCGAAGTCATCAGCCATCAGTTGATGCTGCGCGCCGGGATGATCCGCAAGCTGGCCTCCGGGTTGTATACCTGGCTGCCGACCGGTCTGCGCGTCCTGAAAAAAGTCGAAAACATCGTGCGTGAAGAGATGAACAACGCCGGTGCCATCGAGGTGTCCATGCCGGTAGTTCAGCCAGCGGACCTGTGGCAGGAGAGCGGTCGCTGGGAACAGTATGGTCCGGAACTGCTGCGTTTCGTTGACCGTGGCGATCGTCCGTTTGTGCTCGGCCCGACGCATGAAGAGGTCATTACCGACCTGATCCGTAACGAACTGAACTCTTATAAGCAGCTGCCGCTGAACTTCTTCCAGATTCAGACCAAGTTCCGTGACGAAGTTCGCCCGCGCTTTGGCGTGATGCGCTCCCGCGAGTTCCTGATGAAAGATGCCTACTCTTTCCACACCTCTCAGGAATCGCTGCAAGAGACCTACGATGCGATGTATGCCGCCTACAGCAAAATCTTCACCCGTATGGGTCTCGATTTCCGCGCGGTACAGGCTGATACCGGTTCAATCGGCGGTAGTGCTTCTCATGAGTTCCAGGTTCTGGCGCAGAGCGGCGAAGATGACGTGATCTTCTCTGACAGCTCCGACTTTGCGGCCAATATTGAGTTTGCGGAAGCGATCGCGCCGAAAGCGCCGCGCGCAGCGGCCACTCAGGAGATGACCCTGGTCGATACGCCGAATGCGAAAACCATCGCCGAGCTGGTTGAGCAGTTCAACCTGCCGGTTGAGAAAACCGTCAAAACGCTGCTGGTCAAAGCCGTTGAAGGCAGCAGCTATCCGCTGGTTGCCCTGCTGGTGCGCGGCGACCATGAGCTGAACGAAGTGAAGGCAGAAAAACTGGCGCAGGTTGCCAGCCCGCTGACTTTCGCCACCGAAGAAGAGATCCGCGCTATCGTCAAAGCGGGCCCTGGCTCTCTCGGTCCGGTCAACATGACGGTTCCGCTGGTTATCGACCGTACCGTGGCGGCCATGAGCGATTTCGCTGCCGGCGCCAATATCGATGGCAAACACTACTTCGGTATTAACTGGGATCGCGATGTGGCGACCCCGGAAGTCGCTGATATCCGTAATGTTGTCGCCGGCGATCCGAGCCCGGATGGTCAGGGCACGCTGCTGATTAAGCGTGGCATCGAAGTGGGTCACATCTTCCAGTTGGGGACCAAGTACTCCCAGGCGATGAACGCCTCGGTGCAGGGTGAAGACGGTCGTAACCAGGTGCTGACGATGGGCTGCTACGGTATCGGGGTAACCCGCGTGGTGGCTGCCGCCATTGAGCAGAACCATGACGATCGCGGTATTATCTGGCCAGACGCGATTGCACCGTTCCAGGTCGCCATCCTGCCGATGAACATGCACAAATCCTACCGCGTGCAGGAACTGGCAGAGAAGCTGTATAGCGAACTGCGCGCACAGGGCATCGAAGTGCTGATGGACGATCGTAAAGAGCGTCCGGGCGTGATGTTTGCCGATATGGAGCTGATTGGTATTCCGCATACCATCGTGCTCGGCGATCGCAACCTCGACAATGACGATATTGAATACAAATATCGTCGCAACGGCGAGAAGCAGCTGATCAAAACCGGCGATATCGTGAATTACCTGGTTAACGCTATCAAAGGCTGACCCCACCGCTAAACGTAAAAGGCCCCGCTGAAGCGGGGCCTTTTTTTATTTCAACGCTGTTTGCCGCGTTCGCGAGAAAACGACTTACTGGTTACAGTCTTTGCCCGGCACGAATTTAATATCTTTATCCGCCATCAGCGTTTTCACCATCTCCCCGCTATCGGGATTGGCTTCCAGCGTAAAGTGCCCTTCCACCACCAGCAGTACCGGGCGCGTTTGCGTCCCGCGAGCGGCGGCATAATCGCGCTCAAGCTGGGCATTGTTAGCCACCGCGATCCGCTTACCGGTCGCGCAGTCGGTGAAGGTGGCCGCGTCCGCCATATAGAAATACATCCCGCGCATCGTCATCGGCGTGGTCGGCAGGCTGGCCTGGACCGATTTCAGGGTGTAGTTGAGCGTCGACTCAATGGGGTTGCCTTGCCGATCGAGCATCTCGAGGGTTTCCCCCTTCGCGCGATAGTAGGACTTATCACCTTTGCTGTCGGTCAGTACCAGCTTATCTGCGGTCCGCGCCCAGGTCCCGTAAGAGGCGAACGATGACGGCTCATGACTGACCCCCTGATAGCGTTCGTTCATTACCCAGCTGCCATCTTTTTCGAGGAACAACGAGGTTTCAATCCCTTCACAATCGGCGCAGGGCAAAATACCGCGCCAGCTTTGCTGCATCGGCTTCAGTTCGGCCATCGGCGCTGGCTGCAGCATCTCGACATCCGAACGATGATTGCAGCCAAATAGCGCAAAGAACGAACACGCTAGCGCAACGGAGAGTACGATTTTCTTCACTGTGAATTCCTTATAATCCATTCCACCCGTTCGCCATGCCGCTTACTGACGAACTTTCCCACGCAGTGCTTTGACTGAGGACTTTTGCGCCTTCGAGGCAAGACGACGCTCTTTTGACGCCCGGGTCGGCCGGGTCTCACGGCGACTTTTTTGCACTGCGGTTAATTCTTGTATTAACGCAACCAGACGAGAAATGGCCGCTTCGCGATTCATTTCCTGGCTGCGATATTCCTGAGCCTTAATGATAACCACACCATCGGCAGAAATTAAGTGGTGACTGGCGGCCAGTAAGCGTTCTTTATAAGAGTCAGGCAGGCTGGATGCTTTTATGTCAAAGCGCAGATGGATGGCGGTAGACGCTTTATTCACGTGCTGACCACCCGCACCCTGCGCGCGTATCCCGGACAGGGTTATCTCTTCATCCGCAATCACCACGCTGCGGCTAATCGTAATCATGCCGACGGCTGCCACGCCGTTAAATGAATTTCCAGATTATTCTTAGCGTCAGATAGCCAGATGCCGCCGTCCTGTAACGTCGCCTGCAGCACCATTGAACGATCGGCAAAAGCGCTGAGCCGGGCGAGCTGCTCATCATCCAGATACCACACCGTCAGCTTGCTAAACTGCGCCATTTTGCTCTTGTTCTGCTGCCACCAGATTTCAGCCGCCCGGCTGTTGTAGGCAAACAGCACCACCTCCTGAGCCCGCGAACACGCTTTTTTAATCCGCCGCTCATCCGGCAAACCAAGCTCGATCCACAGGTCAACGCCGAGATGATCGTTGAGCAGCCACAGCTCCGCCTCATCATCTGACGACAGACCGCGGGTAAACTGCAGACGATCGTCGGCGTATTTGATCCACGCCAGCAGGCGAAGCATCATACGCTCCTGGGTTTCCGACGGATGTTGAGCCAGCGTCAGGCTGGCATCCAGAAACTGGTTGCGATCGAGATCGGCGACGTTCACCGTAGCCTTATAAATTGTCGCTTTCAGCGCCATGAATACACTCCTGAAATAAATGGCGTACATTGTAACGAAACTCACGACAAAAGGCTGCCGACAATCGGCGGCTCTCTTTTCATCCTGCTGATATTGCTTAAATGACTATGGTATAGTCACCTTGCTAAACAGAGTGTATCTTCGTAGGCTTAAACTTACATCCCACGGTTGAGTCAGAATACTGACAGGAGGGCATGTGGACCAATATTGTGAGTTAATACGCAAACGGTATGCGGAAATAGCCAGCGGAGACCTAGGGTATATTTCAGACGCGCTGGGTTGCGTGTTGAAAGTATTGAATGAAATTGCGGCGGATGAGGCCCTTTCGGAGTCAGTCAGGGAAAAGGCCGCCTGTGCGGCAGCAAACTTACTGGTGAGCGATTATGTCAATGAATGATACTTATCAACCCATCAATTGTGATGATTATGACAACCTCGAACTTGCCTGCCAGCATCACCTGGTGCTTGTCCTGACGCTCAAAGATGGTGAGCAGCTGCAAGCGAAGGCAAACGATCTTATCTCGCGCAAAAATATCGAGTATCTGGTGGTGGACCTGAGCGGAAACAGTCGCGAGCTACGCCTGGATAAAATCGCCAGCTTCAGCCACCCGGAAATCGGTACCGTGGTGGTCAGTGAGTCCTGAATAAAAACGGGTGGTTCAGCCGCCCGTTTTCCTCCATATCATCTCTGTCCCCTCGCCTTCCCGCGCGGCCCCTTCGCAGGTGACGAACAGCGAATCCGCCGCCGCAATCAGCGTCTCGCCGTAAAACAGCAGCGGAGTCGTATCGCGGCGCCAGGGGGCAACCCCCAGCTCCTGCCAGATTTTCTTCAGCTTGCGGCCGCCGTGACGGCCGACAATATGCAGATTTCCGCTGGCGCGAAAGCGCACCGTCACCGGCTCTTCACCACGCGGGGCGCGTAACGGTCCGCCTGGCCGCAGCGTCAGCTCGCCAAGGCCTGCCGGCAACCGCAGCGGCTGGCGGTAATCCGGCCACGCTAGCACCGCGTCCGTCTGACCGGGTTGATATCTGACCCACCACAGCCGCTGCTGATAACGACGCACGGAAAAATCGCCAAGACGCAGGCAGGGAAAGGCATCCTCCCGCGCCAGCGCGACTTCACGCCAGATTCGCTCCGGCACCTCGCGCGAGGGCATCGGCGCAGAGTGCCCGGCCAGCCAACGCCGCAGCAGCGCGGCACGGCGCGGCGCGCTCATGGACGCCAGCGCGTCGATAGCTAACGAACCGTCATTCGCCACCAGTTTTGCCAAATCTTCCGCCAGCAGTTCATCCAGCAACTGCTCCTGCTCGCCGCACAGGCTGGCGCTACGGGCGACCGCCTCGGTGAAGTGGGGCCAGCGCGCGTTAAGCTGCGGAACGACGCGCAGACGGAGGAAGTTACGATCGTAGGTATCATCCTGATTGCTCTCGTCCTCAATCCAGCTGAGCTGATGGGCCAGCGCCCACTGGAGCAGCGTTTCACGGCGGGTATTCAGCAGAGGACGCAGCAGCCGCGTAGCGGCAAATTCGGAGGATGTCGCCATCGCCGCCAGCCCGGTTGGGCCGCTGCCGCGTTTGAGCGCCAGCAGGAAGGTTTCACACTGATCGTCGAGATGCTGAGCCGTCACCAGGGCTTCTCCCGGTTGCAGCGCCATCCGGAAAGCCTGATAACGCGCCTGACGCGCATGCGCCTCCACGCCCAGTCCGTCATCCGCCAGGGTAACGCGCTCGACCACCAGCGGCACCAGCCAGTGCTGACAAACCTGCTGGCAGTGCGCAACCCAGCTATCGGCATTCGCGCTCAGGCCATGGTGGATATGGATGGCCCGCAGCTGTAGCGTCGGGTCTCGTTCACGCCAGCAGACCAGCTGATGTAAAAGCACCGTCGAATCCAGACCGCCGCTGAAGGCGATCAAAAACTGACGACAGGGGTGTAGGGTTTGCGCAATATCGGGCGTCATCATCTTGATAGTGTCGCTGGGGAGATAGCCCGGCACGTTACCGGGCCGGGCGCGCTCTGGCAAGGGTTACTGCTGATAAATCTCCAGCGGCAGGCCGTCGGGATCGTTAAAAAAGGTGAAGCGTTTGCCGGTAAAAGGATCGATACGAATCCCCTCACAGGCCACCCCATGCGCTTGCAGATGGGCCACCGCCGCGTCAATATCATCCACGCTAAAGGCCAGATGACGCAGCCCACAGGCTTCCGGGCGGCTCGGACGAGCAGGCGGAAACGGGAAAGAGAACAGTTCAATGACATACTCGCCGTTCAACGCCAGATCGCCCTTCCACGAGTCGCGCTCTTCACGATAGAACTCGCTCTGCAACGTAAAGCCCAGGATATCGCAGTAAAAGGCTTTGCTCTGCGCATAGTTGGTCGCGATGATAGCAATATGGTGAACCCGTTTTAAACCCAGCATATCTACTCCTCCAGTTAATACCATCCAGGTTACTCGCGCCGCTTAACGCGGCGCAAGCAGTGGGTCATTTTTTAAGACTCGTACACGGTAGACGCCGTCGTCATCACGCTTCGCCCCGTGGATATCCGTTTCGAAGCCCGGATAATGGCGGCCAATCGAGCAAAGCATCAGCAGGAAATCGAGCACCGCCCGGCTCTCTTCGGTAATCATCTCACCGGGCATCAGCAGCGGCACGCCCGGCGGGTACGGCAGAATCATGTTAGCCGAAATGCGCCCGACCAGATTTTCCAGCTCAATGGTTTCGACTTCACCTTTGATTTGCCGCTGCCAGGCCTGATGTGGCGTCATTTTCATTTCCGGCAGCACATCAAACGCACTCAGCATCAGCTGTGACAGCTGGTGCTGGCGGATCAGGCGATGGATCCCCTGCGCCAGATCCTGAATACGCATATTGCGATAAAAATCGGGATCTTCCGCGTAGAGATCCGGCAGCATGTTCTTCACCCGCAGGTTGAGATCGTAGGCGCGCTTAAACTCGGTTAAGCCACGCAACAACCCCATCGCCCGGGTTTTATCGATACCGATACTGAACAGAAACAGCAGGTTGTAGGGCCCGGTTTTCTCCACCACCACGCCGCGCTCATCAAGGAATTTCGCCACCAGCGCCGCCGGGATCCCCTCGTCATCCATATTGCCCTGTTCATCCATTCCCGGCGTCAGGATAGTCACCTTCACCGGATCGAGGAACATATGGTTATCGTCAGCGTCTTTAAAACCGTGCCAGTTCTCACCACTTGCCACCGGCCAGCACTGCACCTGCTCAATATCCTCCGGCTGCCAGATATCAAAGAACCAGCCGTCAGACTCTTCGCGCAGACGCTGGACCTCTTTGCGGAAATCCAGCGCTCGTTCAATGGAGCGCTGGATCAACCGCTTGCCCGAATTGCCGCGCAGCATCGCCGCCGCGGTTTCTATCGAAGCAACGATCGGATAGCTTGGCGACGTCGAGGTGTGCATCATAAAAGCTTCATTAAAGGTCTCTTCGTCGTAGCTACCTTTAATGTGGATAAGCGAGGCCTGCGACAGCGCCGCCAGCATTTTGTGCGTTGATTGCGTTTCGAAGACCACCTTTCCCGGAATACGATCGCCGCTCATCCCGCTTTTCCCCTGATAGATCGGGTGGAAATGGGTGTAAGGTACCCAGGCGGAATCAAAATGGATCGAGGGCACATCGAGCGTCTCTTTGATCCAGGTGGTGTTATACAACAGTCCGTCATAGGTGGAGTTGGTGATCACCGCATGTACCGGCCACCCGGCGCCGCTCGCGGTATTGACCTTCTGCTGAATGCTGTCGCGAGTGAATTCCCGTTTCGGTATGCCGCCCAGAATGCCCAGCGCGTTACGCGTCGGTTTCAGCCACAGCGGAACAACATCGCTCATCATCAGCAGGTGCGCCAGTGACTTATGGCAGTTACGGTCAATCAGCAGCGTGCTGCCCGCCGGCGCCGAATACATGCCGACAATCTTGTTCGACGTCGAGGTCCCGTTGGTCACCATATAGCTCTGCTCGGCGCCAAAAGCGCGGGCGATATACTCTTCAGCCTCCAGGTGCGGCCCGCTGTGGTCGAGGAGCGACCCCAGCTCGGTGACCGAAATCGACACGTCGGCTTTCAGCGTATTACCGCCGAAGAAATCATAAAACAGGCAGCCAACCGGGCTTTTCTGGTACGCGCTTCCCCCCATATGCCCAGGCGTACAGAAGGTATATTTTCCCTCCTGCACATAGTTGAACAGGGCTTTGGTAAACGGCGGCGTGATGTTATCCAGGTATTCGCGCGTGTACTGGGCGATTCGGGTAGCTATCTCTTCTGCCAGACCAAGCGCGTATTCAAAGAACCACAGCGTCATACGCAGATCCTGGCTGCTGACATCCATCGTCGAATGCGCGTTGATAAAGGCGTATAGCGGGAGATACTCATTCAGCTGATTGATATCGCTGCACAGATCGGCGTTGTACTCATCCCAGTCAAAGATGACCCCGCAGATCCGCGGATTATGTTCGATAAACTGCAGCAGGTCGGCGCTGTTTTGCGGCCAGATAGTCTGAAAGCCTTGCCGTTGCAGGGCCGCCTCCAGCTCTTTGATCGGTTCGTCTTTGTGGTAGACGCCGTGGGGCCCCATAATGGCGATGATATTCACGCTTTCCTCCTGGAATTGACCTGAGTCAGGCATCATAGCAATCGCGCTGACGTATCGCACATAAAAAAGGGGCCGGAAAATCCGGCCCCTGGCAATATTGACGCGAGAAATAATCAGGCGTAGCCGTAACTCATCAGACGCTGGTAGCGACGATTTAACAGCTCTTCTTTACTCAGCGTGTCGAGATCGGCCAGATCCGCCAGCAGCTGCGCCTTCAGGCTTGCCGCAATGGCTTCCGGATTACGGTGGGCGCCGCCCAGCGGTTCCGCAATAATCGAGTCGATAAGCTTCAGCTCTTTCAGACGCGGGGCAACGATCCCCATCGCTTCGGCCGCCAGCGGGGCTTTATCCGCGCTTTTCCACAGAATGGAGGCGCAGCCTTCCGGCGAAATAACCGAGTAGGTGCTGTACTGCAGCATGTTGACCTTATCGCCAACGCCGATTGCCAGCGCGCCGCCGGACCCACCTTCCCCGATAACGGTACAGATGACCGGAACGCTCAGACGCGACATTTCGCGCAGGTTACGGGCAATCGCCTCGGACTGGCCGCGCTCTTCCGCGCCCACGCCCGGGTAGGCACCTGGGGTGTCGATAAAGGTGATGATCGGCATTTTGAAACGCTCGGCCATCTCCATCAGGCGCAGCGCCTTACGGTAGCCTTCTGGCGCCGGCATACCGAAGTTGCGACGAATCTTCTCTTTCGTTTCGCGTCCTTTCTGGTGGCCGATAATCATCACCGGACGCCCGTCCAGACGCGCAATACCGCCAACAATGGCTTTATCGTCAGCGTAAGCGCGGTCGCCGGCCAGTTCGTCAAATTCGTCGAATGCCAGGCGAACATAATCCAGGGTGTACGGGCGACGTGGATGGCGTGCCAGTTGAGCAACCTGCCATGCCCCCAGATCGGCGAAGATTTTACGCGTCAGTTCAACGCTTTTCTCGCGCAGACGATGCACTTCTTCGTCGATGTTAATATCGAGTTTCTCATCCTGACGGCTTACCGCAGTCAGGGAATCGATTTTCGCTTCCAGCTCTGCAATCGGCTGTTCAAAATCAAGGAAATTCAGACTCATAGTATTCCTGTATTAGTCAAACTCCAGTTCCACCTGCTCCGGGCCGATAAGGCCACGCAGATCGTTGAGTAAACGATCGCTCGGAGAGACGCGCCATGTTGCGCCAAAACGCAACCGCGCGCGCGCATCCGCCCTCTGATAATAGAGGTGTACTGGAATGGTTCCCGAACGGTGGGGTTCCAGAGACTGACGGAGTCGGTTTAAAAGCTGGTCATCAATTTGCCTGTCCGTCAGCGAGATAGCAAGCCCGCGAGCATATTTTTCCCGGGCTTCGTCAATGTCCATGACTTCGCGGGCGGTCATTTTAAGCCCCCCGCTGAAGTCATCAAAGCTGACCTGTCCGCTGACGATAAGTATGCGGTCTTTTTCCAGCAATTGCTGATATTTATCCAGCGCGTCGGTAAATAACATCACCTCCAGACGCCCGGAACGGTCATCCAACGTACAGATACCGATACGATTGCCGCGCTTGGTGACCATTACCCGCGCAGCAATAACGAGCCCCGCCGCCGTGGTGACTTTACCACGATCGGTCGGATGCATGTCTTTGAGTCTCACGCCGCCAACATAGCGCTCAATCTCTTTCAAATACTGGTTGATAGGATGACCCGTCAGGTACAGCCCCAGGGTCTCCCGTTCACCATCCAGCACCACCTGCTCCGGCCACGGCTGGCAGTTGGCATAGGATTGCTCGATTTGTTCCGGCTCTTCCGCCAGCACCCCGAACATATCCGCCTGGCCAATCGCCTCGGCTTTCGCATGCTGATCGGCGGCCTTCAGCGCATCGCCCAGCGAATTCATTAATGCCGCGCGATGCGGCCCGAGGCGGTCAAATGCCCCGGACATAATCAGTTTTTCCAGCACCCGACGGTTCAGTTTTTTGGTATCGGTGCGGGCGCAAAGATCGAACAACTCGCGGAAATAACCGCCGTTGTTACGTGCTTCAATAATAGCTTCAATTGGGCCTTCGCCGACCCCTTTAATCGCGCCGATACCGTAGACGATTTCACCGTCGTCGTTGACGTGGAAATGGTACAGACCGGAGTTAATATCCGGCGGCAGGATTTTCAGCCCCATTCGCCAGCACTCATCCACCAGCCCGACCACTTTCTCGGTGTTATCCATATCCGCGGTCATTACCGCCGCCATAAATTCGGCCGGATAGTGCGCTTTCAGCCACAGCGTCTGGTAGGAGACCAGCGCATAGGCCGCCGAGTGCGATTTGTTAAATCCATAACCGGCAAACTTCTCCACCAGGTCGAAGATTTTCATCGCCAGTTCGCCGTCCACGCCGCGCTTTTTCGCCCCTTCTTCGAAGGTACCGCGCTGCTTGGCCATCTCTTCCGGCTTCTTCTTACCCATCGCGCGACGCAGCATATCCGCGCCGCCGAGGGTATAGCCGGAAAGCTCCTGGGCAATCTGCATGACCTGTTCCTGATACAGGATAATGCCATACGTCGGCTCAAGCACCGGTTTTAGACACTCATGCTGCCACTGCACGTCCGGGTAAGAGATCTCCTCGCGGCCGTGTTTACGGTCGATAAAGTTATCTACCATCCCCGACTGTAGCGGCCCCGGGCGGAACAGGGCCACCAGGGCTATCATATCTTCGAAGCAGTCGGGCTGAAGACGCTTAATCAGGTCTTTCATGCCGCGCGATTCAAGCTGGAACACCGCCGTGGTTTCCGAGCGTTGCAGCATATCGAAACTTTTCTTATCGTCCAGCGGAATCGCCGCGATATCCAGCGGCGGCTCGCCGTGCTTCGCCCGCCGCTTGTTGATCATCTCCAGCGCCCAGTTGATGATGGTCAGCGTACGCAGGCCAAGGAAGTCAAACTTCACCAGCCCGGCGTATTCGACGTCGTTCTTGTCAAACTGGGTGACCGGATGCAAACCGGCTTCATCGCAATATAGCGGGGCGAAATCGGTAATTTTGGTCGGAGCGATAACCACTCCCCCCGCATGTTTACCGGCGTTACGCGTGACGCCTTCCAGTTTCCGCGCCATATCAATTAGCGCTTTAACCTCTTCGTCAGCTTCGTAGATCTCCGGCAGCTGCGGCTCGGCCTCAAACGCTTTCGCCAGCGTCATCCCCGGGTCGGGCGGCACCAGTTTTGAGATCCGGTCAACGAACCCGTACGGATGACCAAGCACGCGACCCACGTCGCGAATAACCGCTTTCGCCGCCATCGTACCGAAGGTGATGATCTGCGATACCGCATCGCGACCGTACATATCGGCGACGTGCTCGATAACCTGATCGCGCTTCTCCATGCAGAAGTCGACGTCAAAGTCGGGCATCGATACACGTTCAGGGTTCAGGAAACGTTCGAACAGCAGATCGAATTCCAGCGGATCGAGGTCGGTAATTTTCAGCGCATACGCAACCAGCGATCCGGCGCCGGAGCCGCGGCCTGGGCCGACCGGTACGCCGTTATCCTTGGACCACTGGATAAACTCCATAACGATCAGGAAGTAGCCGGGGAAGCCCATCTGGTTAATCACCTGCAGCTCGATATCCAGACGTTCATCGTACTCAGGACGGCGTTTAGCGCGCTCTTGCGGATCAGGGAACAGGAAAGCCAGACGCTCTTCCAGCCCTTCTTTCGATTTAACCACCAGGAAATCTTCCGTCGTCATATCCCCGGTCGGGAACTGCGGCAGGAAGTATTCGCCAAGGCGCACGGTGACGTTGCAGCGTTTGGCGATTTCGACGCTATTTTCCAGCGCCTCAGGAATATCAGAGAACAGCTCGCACATTTCTTCTTCGCTGCGCATATACTGCTGCGGCGAATAGTTACGCGGGCGCTTCGGATCGTCGAGGGTAAAACCGTCATGGATCGCCACGCGGATTTCATGCGCGTCAAAGTCGCCGGTCTCAAGGAAGCGCACGTCGTTGGTCGCCACTACCGGCAGCCCGCGCTCCTCCGCCAGCTGCACGGCGGCATGTAAATAGGTCTCTTCATCGGCACGGCCGGTGCGGATCAGCTCCAGATAGTAGCAATCCGGGAAATGTTGCTGGTAGAACGCGAGGCATTGATCGACCAGTGCCATATTGCCGCGCGTCAGACTGACGCCAACATCGCCCTTACGTGCGCCGGAAAGCAGGATCAGCCCTTCATGGTGTTCGGCCAGCCAGTCCCGGTCAATCCACGGACCCAGCGCGCCGTAGCCGCGTTGATAGGCGCGCGAAATCAGCAGCGTCAGGTTTTGATAACCCACATTGTTGGCCGCCAGCACCGTGAGTTCAGTGAACTCATCGCCCATCAGTTCGCTCTGGACGTGAAAATCCGCGCCGACGATAGGTTTCAGCCCGGCGCCATGTCCCGTTCCGTAGAACTTCACCAGCCCGCACAGGTTAGTAAAATCGGTGATCGCCAGCGCAGGCATGCCAAGCGAGGCCGCCTTTTTCACCAGCGGCCCGGTTTTTGCCAGCCCATCGATCATGGAATAGTCGCTATGCACCCGCAGGTGGACGAAACGTGGTTCAGACATCTTCAGATTCCGGTTTACTTATTTCTCGACACAAGAATCAGGACGCAAGGCCCAGCGCGCGTTTTACCGGGCCAAAACTACGCCGATGATGCTCGGTTGCGCCATGTTCGATCAGTTTTTCCAGATGGAAAGCGGTAGGATAGCCTTTATGCTGCGCAAAGCCGTATTGAGGAAATTCAAGATCCAGCTCAGCCATTTCCGCATCGCGCGCGACTTTAGCCAGAATAGACGCTGCGCTGATTTCTGCCACCCGGCTATCGCCTTTGACCACCGCCAGTGAAGGCACGGGCAGCGGCGGGCAGCGGTTGCCATCAATCAGCACAAACTCCGGCACAACCGGCAGGGCGGCAACGGCGCGCTGCATCGCCAGCATGGTCGCATGCAGAATATTCAGCTCGTCTATTTCATGCGCTTCCGCGCGGCCGAAACTCCAGGCTAACGCCTTCTCTTTGATTTCATCGAACAGCGCCAGACGACGCTTTTCGCTTAATTTTTTGGAGTCATTCAGACCCACAATTGGCCGTACCGGGTCAAGGATCACCGCGGCGGTCACGACCGCGCCGACCAGCGGACCCCGACCGACTTCATCGACGCCGGCGACCAGGTGAGTATGCGGATACACAAACTCCATCATTTTGCTAACTCCAGTACTGCGTCCGCCGCCTGCTCATCCGCATTGCAGCGAATTTGTTGATGCAGAGCGCGGAAAGTGTCATGCATTTCATGGCTGGTTTTACCATCGGCCAGCAGCGGCCGCAGCGCATCCGCAAGCAACCCGGGCTGGCATTCTTCCTGCAACAGCTCTTTGACCAGTTCGCGGCCGGCCAGCAGGTTCGGTAACGACACGTAGTCGGTTTTCACCAGTCGTTTCGCTAGCCAGAAAGTAAACGGCTTCATACGATAGCCAACCACCATCGGACACTTGGCCAGCATGCACTCCAGCGCCGCGGTTCCGGAAGCCAGCAGGGCCGCATCGCTGGCGATCATGGCATCGCGCGCCTGGCCATCAAGCAGATGTACCGTCAGCTCTGGCGCCGTTTCCGCTTTAATACGTTCGAACTGCTCCCGCCTTCTGGCATTCACCAGCGGTACCAGGACCTGCAGGTCAGGGTAATCCTGGCGCAGAATTTGCGCGGTTTTCAGAAAATCTGCGCTGAGCATTTCGACTTCAGCGCCGCGGCTGCCCGGCAGCAGCGCCAGACAGTGCGCATCCCGGGCAATGCCCAGGCGATCCCGCGCGGCGCCTTTATCCGGATCCAACGGCATGGCATCCGCCATGGTATGGCCGATAAAGCGGCAGGGAACGTTAAATTTGTCGTAAAACGCTTTTTCGAAAGGCAGAAATGCCAGTACCAGATTCGTCGATCTGCCGATTTTGAAAACGCGTTTTTGCCGCCAGGCCCATACGGAGGGGCTGACGTAATGAATGGTTTTAATACCCTGCTTTTTCAGGTTGCCTTCAAGCGTAATGTTAAAGTCCGGAGCGTCAATACCGACGAAAACATCAGGACGTAATTCGCTGAAGCGGCGGGTAAGATCGGCCCGGATATGCAGCAGGCGACGCAGGCGACCGAGCACTTCGACAATGCCCATCACCGCCAGCTCTTCCATCTCATACCAGGCCTCACAGCCTTCAGCCTGCATCAATGGGCCCGCCACGCCGACAAAGCGAGCATCGGGAATACGTGCTTTAAGGGCGCGGATCAGACCTGCACCAAGAATATCGCCGGAGGTTTCTCCGGCGACCAGGGCAATTGTCAGGGGACGCTGTGCGGACATTAACGAATCAGACCGCGTGTGGAGCGGGCGAAGAAATCGACAAATGGCTGAACTTCAGGATACTGAGCCGCCAGCTCGGCGATTTCCGGTTTCGCTTCATCCAGCGTTTTCCCGCTGCGGTACAGCAGTTTGTACGCATTGCGAATCGCGGTGATAGCTTCGCGGCTAAAGCCACGACGCTTCAGCCCTTCAATATTGACGCCATACGGCGTCGCGTGGTTGCCCTGAGCAATCACGAACGGCGGGACATCCTGCGCGACGCCTGAGCAGCCGCCGACCATGACGTGCGCGCCGATGATGCAGAACTGATGGACTGCCGTCATGCCGCCGATGATGACGAAATCATCCAGCGAGACATGTCCGGCGAGCGTGGCATTGTTGGCCAGAATACAGCGATCTCCGACCGTACAATCGTGTGCAACGTGCGCGTTGATCATCAGCAGGTTATCGCTGCCCACCTTCGTCAATCCACCGCCCTGTACTGTGCCACGATGAATGGTGACGCTCTCGCGGATGCGGTTGCGATCGCCAATTTCCACACGTGTCGGTTCACCAGCGTATTTCAGGTCCTGGTTAACTTCACCGATGGAAGCGAACTGATAGATCTCATTATCACGACCAATTTTGGTATGGCCGTTAACAACAACATGAGACTTCAGTACGGTACCTTCGCCAATTTCGACGTTAGCACCAACAATACAAAACGGGCCAATGTGGGCGTTTGCACCGATAACGGCACCGTCTTCCACGATGGCAGTCGGATGAATAAAGGCGGTTTTATCAATCACGTATCAGGCCTCCCGGCTACGCGCACACATCATCGTTGCTTCGCAAACCACTTTACCATCGACCAGCGCGACGCCTTTAAAACGAGTCAGGCCGCGACGGGTTTTCTCGAAAGTGACTTCCATAATCATCTGATCGCCTGGTACTACCGGACGTTTGAAACGCGCTTCATCAATCCCGGCGAAGTAATAAAGTTCACCCGGCTCGAGCTTACCTACGCTTTTGAATGCCAGAATACCGGTGGCTTGCGCCATCGCTTCCAGAATCAGCACGCCCGGTAAAATCGGTTTACCAGGGAAGTGCCCCTGGAAAAACGGCTCGTTAACAGAAACATTTTTTACTGCGCGCAGAAAACGACCTTCTTCAAAATCCAGCACGCGGTCTACCAGCAGGAACGGGTAGCGGTGAGGGAGAAGTTCCAGAATCTCTTCAATGTGCAGAGTATGAGTTTCAGTAGTCAAAATACTCTTCCTGTCTAAATATACTAAAAGGCAATAATAACACGGCCTGCGGCAATCTTATGAATGCAACAGGCCGAAAATTTTTACACTTCATCTTTCAGGCAGCGTCTTTGTCAGCGGCAGTTACCCGCGTAGATGCTGCTTTGCATGATTTTGTGTGTCAACGAATGCGCTAATCTTGCTGATTAACCTTACGCTCAATCGATTTGAGGCGTTTGTTGATCTCATCAATATTCATCACCAGCGCTGCGGTTTTACGCCACACCTTATTCGGTTGCAGCGGAATACCTGAAGAATAGACGCCAGGCTCGGTGATAGGACGCATGACCATCCCCATCCCGGTGACGGTGACTTTGTCGCAAATTTCCATATGTCCGTTAATCACGCTGGCTCCGCCAATCATGCAGTAACGGCCAATTTTCAGGCTGCCTGCCATGATAACGCCACCCGCAACGGCAGTATTGTCACCAATCACCACGTTATGCGCAATCTGACACTGGTTATCAATGATAACGCCATTGCCGATCACGGTATCATCCAGCGCACCACGGTCAATGGTGGTACAGGCGCCGATCTCCACGCGATCGCCAATAATAACGCGACCCAGCTGCGGGATCTTCACCCAGTTACCGCGATCGTTGGCATAACCGAAACCATCGGCACCGATCACGGTGCTGGACTGAATCAGGCAATTCTCACCGATCTCAATTTCGTGGTAAACGGTCACGTTGGCCCACAAACGGGAGCCAGCGCCAATTTTCGTCTTTTTCCCAACGAAGCACCCGGCGCCAATCACCACATTGTCAGCAAGCACAACATCAGATTCGATCACCGCGTTAGGGCCAATCGAGACATTTTTACCCAGCTTCGCCGTGGCATCAATCACCGCGCTCGGGGCGATATTCTGCGCCGGCTGCGGCGTGGTATCCAGAATTTGAGCCATACGCGCATAGGTCAGGTAGGGATTACGCACGACCAGTGCGGCGCTGTGGGCAAAAGGTAAATCATCCTGCGTCATGACAACGGCAGAAGCCTGGCAGGCGGCCAGGTGTTCACGGTACTTAGGATTGACCATGAACGTAATATGACCTGCTCTTGCAGTCTGCATGGACGCAACGCCGGTGATGACGATATCGCCATCACCGTGTAATTCTGCATCCAACTGCTGTGCCAGATCAGCCAGTCGAATAGAAGGCATTACTTAGTTAACCTGTTTCAGCACATCAGCGGTGATGTCTTTTACATCGCTGCTGTTGTATGCAACGGCATTAGAATCAACAACCAGGTCGATGCTCTGGCTGCTCGCTACGCTTTTCACAGCAGTCTGGATACGGGTAACCAGTTTGCCGCGCTCTTCGTTGGAGCGACGTGCGCGATCCTGCTCAAAAGACTGTGCTTTCTGAGAGAAGGTCTGGCGCTGAGCCATAACGTCTTTTTCCAGCTTGGTACGGTCAGCACCCGGTTTCATGGACTGCAGACGCTGCATCTTGGACTGCAGATCGCCTTCCATACGCTGCAGCTCGCTCGCGCGGCCTTTGAACTCGTTCTCCAGCGTGTTAGAAACGCCTGTTTTCTGGGCAACCTGCTGGAACAGGCTGTTCATGTTAACCATTGCAATTTTATCTGCCGCCTGAGCGGAAGTTACCATTGCTAAACCCAGACCTGCAGCTAATAACCACTTTTTCACAATTAACTCCTTACCATCCCATGAGTACCCAGGGGTACCGTTATTTGCGTGGCCAGGCGATAACCGTAATTATCGCCTAAAGTCAGCGCTATACTGCACTTACATTCCATTGCCGCCCGCAATTACCAGGTTTTACCAATGTTAAACTGGAACTGCTCGGCCTTGTCTCCTTCGTACTTTTTAAACGGTTGGGCGTAGGAGAATACCAACGGCCCCAACGGAGACATCCACTGTACCGCAATACCGGCGGACATACGGATGTTGCTCGGATCACCGTAATCCGGATAACCCGCGTAAGCGCTCGAATCCCAGTGCGTATCCCACGCGGTACCCACATCCCAGAAGAAGGAGGTACGGACCGAGTTAGCATATTTATCGCTGATAAACGGCGTCGGCGTAATCAGCTCCAGGCTGGCAACGGCCATGGCGTTACCGCCCACCGCATCATTCGATTTACACGGCGCGGATTCAGTGCTCTTACAGTTATTGTCATAGCTATTATCGCCATCGTGGCGGTTGCTGGCCGGGAAATAAACCGCTTTCGGACCAATGGTGTTCGACTGGAACCCGCGCACGGTGCTTGAGCCACCGGCGTAGAAGTTCTCGTAGAACGGCATCTCTTTGCCACCAATGCCATCACCGTAGCCAAAGCGGGTACGTCCCAGAACCACCCACTGATGATCGTTATCGATCGGTACATAGGTCGCCGTATCCAGCGTCGCTTTGTAGTATTCGTTATCAGAACCTGGAATGGTCACTTTACCATTCAGGTTGACACGCGAACCTTCCGTCGGGAAGAAGCCACGGTCGAGCTTGTTATAGGTCCAACCGTAGTTGAAGGTGAAGTCGTTGGCGCTAAACGAGTTTCTGTCATTCGTGTCGCTCGGATATTGCCCCATCGAGTTCAGATAACGCCACATCGCCACCTGCGGCTGCATATTGGACAGGGCGTTATGGACATAACCTAAGCCCGCGCGCAGCGTATTGTATTCGTTGATCGGGAAGCCCAGCGTAACGTCCGTACCATAGCTTTTATTGGTATAGTCAGACAGATCCGCGTTGTTCGCGTCGAAGTCGTTATAGAAAATACGACCACCGAGGCTCACGCCGTCAACGGTGAAATACGGGTTAGTGACCGACAGTTCAGTATAGGTCTGGTAATCGTTTTTGGTGCCGTTAATTCCGACGGAATAGCCGGTACCCAACCAGTTGTCCTGCTGAACGCCGGCCTGGAAGCTGACGCCGCTTTCCGTACCGTAGCCGACACCAAAGTTGAAGCTACCGGTGTTACGTTCTTTGACTTTATAGACCACGTCGACCTGATCCGGGCTGCCCGGTACGCGCTGCGTATCGGTATCTACCGTTTCAAAATAGCCTAAGCGGTTGAGACGATCTTTACCCTGGTCGACCAGGTCGCTGCCCAGCCATGCCCCTTCCATCTGACGCATTTCGCGACGCAGGACGGAGTCTTTGGAGGTGTCGTTGCCCTCGAAGCGAATTTTACGCACGTAGTAGCGGTTGCCGGCATCGACGTTAACGTGCAGCTTCACAGTCTTATCGCTATCGTTAATTTCCGGCTGAGACTGGACGCGCGGATAGGCGTAGCCATAGCGACCAAGGAGTTTCTTAATATCATTCTCCATTTTGGTCACTTTGGCGCCGTTATACAGCTCGCCCGGCTCGACTTTGGTCAACGCTTCGATTTCTGCCGAATGCCCCGCCAGATCGCCCGTCACCTGAACACCGGAAAGCTTGTACTGCTCGCCTTCAGTGATATTCACGGTGATGTAGATGCCTTTTTTATCCGGCGTCAGGCTCACCTGCGTGGAGTCGATGTTGAAACGCGCGTAGCCGCGATCCAGATAGTAGCTGCGCAGGGTTTCGAGATCCCCGGCCAGCTTCTGCTTCTGGTATTTGCGATCGCCGACAACGTTCCACCACGGCACTTCATCGCGCAGCTGGAATGTTGAGATCAGTTCATCGGTGCTGAACGCATGGTTACCGACAATGTTAATCTGCTGGATTTTCGCCGAGACGCCTTCCTGGAATACCAGTTTCAGGTCGACGCGGTTACGCGGCAGCGGCGTGACGACAGCTTTTACACTGGCGCTGTACTTACCGACGCTGTAGTAGAAATCTTCCAGCCCTTTCTCGATATCAGCGAGGGTCGTGCGGTCAAGGGACTCCCCAACGCGAACGCCGGATGCCTCAAGGTTTTGCTTGAGCATGTCATCCTTCACCGACTTATTACCGGAGAAAGTGATGCTGGCAATCGTTGGGCGCTCTTTCACCTGCACCAACAGGGTATCACCATCGCGCAGGACGCGGACGTCCTCAAAGTTGCCAGTGGCAAACAAAGCACGAATGGTGTTACTGATATCATCATCGGTCACCGTATCGCCAGGACGCACTGGCATACTGAGGAGGGCCGCACCAACAGCGACACGCTGCAAGCCTTCGAAATGAATGTCCTTCACCACGAACCCTTCAGCACCGTATACGGTTGCGCTGCTAAACAGCAGCGACGCTATGAGCAACTTTTTCATCGCCATCGTTATTATGCGTTCTTCCTAACAAACTCTCTTACAACCGAGAGAAATCATTGAAAAGTGCAAGCCCCATTAACAACACCAGCAGTATTGAGCCAATGCGATAACTAAAGTCTTGAACTCGCTCGGATACCGGCCCGCCCTTCAGCTTTTCAATCGCCAAAAATAGCAGGTGCCCCCCGTCCAGGACGGGAAGCGGGAACAGATTGATTATCCCGAGGTTCACGCTAATCAGCGCAAGGAACATCAGATAGTAAATCAACCCAAACTCCGCTGACATTCCAGCCCCCTGGGCGATAGAAATCGGCCCGCTGAGGTTGTTCAGTTTGACATCACCGGTTATCAATTTACCCAGCATCCTGACGGTTAATGACATCAGTTGCCAGGTTTTATCCGTGGCTTCAGCAATGGCGGCAAACGGCCCGTACTGACGCACTGTCTTATATTCATCAGGCAGCGGGATGACCTTAGGTACAACCCCTGCAAACCCTTCGGCTTGACCTTTTGCGGATCGGCTATCTGGCGTCAGCGTAACAGACGAGGGACTCCCCTGTCGCTCGATCTCCAGAACCAGCGCCTTACCCGGATTATCACGCACCAGATTGACAAACGTCATCCACTGCGTTAACGGTTGACCATCGACTTTAACGATCCTGTCGCCCGCTTGCAAACCGGCCTTCTGCGCCGCCGAACCAGATTGTACTTCAGCCAGCACCGTATCAATCTGCGCGCTGCGAGGCTGAATGCCCAGCGATGTCACCGGATCTTGTTTATCCGGCTCAAACGCCCAGTGCCGCAGATCGAGGATTTTATCCTGGCGCTGACTGCTCCCGAAAGGGGCGAGCGTAACTATTGTTTGCTCGTCACCTATCTTCGAGACCAGCGCCATACGCACTGCATCCCAATCAGGCGTTTCGATGCCATCTATCGCTTTAAGTTCCGTACCTTTTGCAATTTGTGCATGCGCGGCAATCGAGTCGGGTACTATTTCACCAACAACCGGACGTACGCCAGGGACGCCGATAATAAAGACCAGCCAGTAGGCAAAGATGGCAAAAATGAAGTTCGCGACAGGACCAGCGGCAATGATGGCCGCACGCTGGCCAACGGTTTTGTTATTGAAAGCGTAGTGGCGCATCTCAGGCACCACCGGCTCGACGCGTTCGTCGAGCATTTTGACATAGCCGCCGAGTGGAATAAGAGCGATGACGAATTCCGTTCCCTGTTTGTCAAAACGCCGCCATAGCGCTTTACCAAAGCCGATGGAAAAGCGTTCAACGCGAACGCCGCAGCGACGAGCCACCCAGAAATGGCCAAACTCATGCACGGTGATCAATACGCCCAGCGCAATGATAAAGGCAGCCAAATTCCAGAGAACGCTTAGCATAAAACCTTCCGTCAAATCGTCCTGAAGACCAACAATAGCAGACAAGCAAACACCGGTACCGCCGCCGTCAGGCTGTCGATACGATCGAGTATTCCACCGTGTCCGGGAATCAGATGACCGCTATCCTTAATGCCGGCCTCTCGCTTAAACATACTCTCTGTCAGATCGCCGAGCACTGAGGCCAGCGCCGCAACAACGGAACAAACCAGCAATACCGTTGGCGTAACATCCAGATTCGCCCACTGACCGTAGGCCCAGGAGATGATCGCCGCCGTCACCAGGCCACCGAAGAAACCCTGCCAGGTTTTACCCGGAGACACTTTCGGAGCCAGCTTATGCTTGCCGAACATCTTGCCAAACACATAGGCGCCAGAGTCCGCGCCCCAGACCAGAATCATCACGTACAGCAGCCACAGCGCGCCGCTGTAATGGTTATCCGCATAATGCCAGGCGCGCAGCACCAGCATGCCCCAGAAGAACGGGACGATAGTCAGAATACCAAAGATCAGACGCAGCGCTTTCGAGTTGCGCCAGAAAGCAGCGGACGCCGGGTAAGAAAGCACCAGCAGCAGCGCCACAATCCACCAGCCAAACGACGCCCAGAGCGATCCTTCAACCAACGGTTGATGAACGTCATAGTGATATTCCGGCATCAGGAAAAGCATCAACGCCAGTAGCAGGCCACACAGCAGCGCCAGCCAGATGCGTTGTGAAGTTGAAGTGAAACCGCTAAATTGCCCCCACTCCCACGCAGCGAGCATACACACCACGAGCGTAACGATGGCAAAACCCGCAGGCGGCAACAGAAAAAGCGCCGCAATCACCACGGGGATTAAAACGAAAGCCGATATCAGGCGATACTTCAGCAAAAGTGACCCCCATCAGGCATGATTGCCACCCGGCTCAGTGCCGCCGAAACGACGCTCTCGATTAACAAAGGCATGGAGTGCACCTTCAAAGTCCTGTTCAGCAAAATCGGGCCAAAGAACATCGGTAAAGTAAAGTTCGGCATACGCAATTTGCCAAATCAAAAAATTACTGATGCGATGCTCTCCCCCGGTCCTAATAACTAAATCTACAGGTGCCAGTTCATGCATACAGACCTGCTGACTCAGCATGTCTTCCGTGATCTGTTCGGGCTGAAGTAACCCGTTCTGAACCTGTCTTGCCAGATTGCGGACACCCTGAATAATATCCCAGCGCCCACCGTAGTTCGCCGCAATATTCAGCGTTAAGCCCGTGTTGTTCTCCGTCAGCGCTTCCGCTTTGCGGATACGCTCCTGCAGGCGAGCATTAAAACGCGTTGTCTCGCCGATGATCCGCAGGCGGACGTTATGCCGATGCAGGCTTTTCACTTCGCTATCCAGCGCCCAAACGAACAGCTCCATCAGGGCACTGACTTCCTGCTCGGGGCGGTTCCAGTTCTCGCTGCTGAATGCATACAGCGTCAACGCTTCAATACCATTGTTCGCCGCGAAGGAGACCGCGCGACGAACCGACTTCGCCCCGGCTTTATGGCCGAATGCGCGAATTTTTCCTTGCTGTTTCGCCCAACGACCGTTGCCGTCCATGATAATGGCGACATGACGACAGCCATGTGCAGGCGATATTTCGCTGACAGTGTGATTAGCAGACAACATAACGCGTTTTAAGTCCATAATAAGGATTAGCCAAGCCACTAAACGCGAGCAACCGGTCAGCGCTGTATACGCATTTTTATCCAGTGCCGAAGCTACAGCTCATCGCAGAGAACAACCCAAAGCTTTACGCAAAAAAGCCGTGTTTTTCCACGGCCACCACAATCTTTTACAACAAAATGCAACGATTGGGTGGCGCAGACTATATCACTGAAGCCCAGCGCCCACAAATATCACAGCGTGGCGTGAGGTTCAGCCCCGCGTTGTCAGATGTTTAATCTGCTTCCCGGCAACGACTCTGGCCTGAGCGTCAATAACCAGCACCTCATCAATGCTTTGCGGTTCATCCAGCGTCAGCTGATCCAGTACTGCCAGGTTGACTCCCGCAATGTCGGTAAAGCGAATCTCTTCAGCCAGGAAGGCTGCCACTGAGATTTCATTTGCCGCATTCAGCGCCGTTGTCGCCGCCTGACCGTGATCGAATGCGTCCATCGCCAGTTTGAGACACGGATAGCGCCCGTAGTCCGGCGCGGAAAAGCTCAGGTGGCTCAACTGACAGAAGTCTAACGCTGGCACGCCAGAATTCAGGCGATCTGGCCAGCCCATCGTATGGGCGATAGGCGTGCGCATATCCGGTTCACCGAGTTGCGCGATGACGCTGCCGTCAAGATAACGCACCATCGAGTGAATGACAGACTGCGGGTGGATCAGCACTTCCATCTGCCGGGCTGAAGCGTTGAACAGCCAGCGGGCTTCGATATATTCCAGCCCTTTGTTCATCATCGTGGCGGAATCGACAGAGATTTTGCGTCCCATTGACCAGTTGGGGTGACGGCAGGCCTGATCCGGCGTCATCGCCGCCAGTTCCGCTATCGCCGTTTCCCGGAAAGGACCACCGGAACCGGTCAGCAGAATCGACGAAACGCCATTCTGCGTTAAGTCAGCGTATCCAAGATTATGCTGTACGGTTACCGGCATACTCTGAAAAATCGCGTTATGTTCGCTGTCCACGGGCAACAGGTGCGCGCCGTACTGTTGCACAGCATCCATAAACAGGCGCCCGCAGGTGACCAGCGACTCTTTATTCGCCAGCAGCACCGTTTTGCCGGCACGGATGGCCGCCAGCGTTGGCACCAGTCCCGCAGCTCCCACAATCGCCGCCATCACCTGGTCAACGTCGTCCAGCGCAGCCACTTCCGCGGCAGCGTGCTGGCCGCTCAATACCTCAGTGCGGCTACCGTTTTCACGCAGGCGGATGCGCAGCGCGTCGGCGCTTTGAACATCGTCCATCACCGCGTAGCGGGGAGAGAATTCCAGACATTGTTCAACCATGCGGTCGACATTTTTCCCTGCGACCAGCGCGGCGATGGAAAAGCGATCGGGGTTATGGCGCACCACATCCAGCGTGCTGCAGCCAATTGAACCGGTCGAACCGAGAACGGTTAATTGCTTCATGAGATGTCCAGAAGAATTGAGACAGGATAAAAAGAAAAACGCCGCCAGTAGCCCTTACGCCACAATCATCCGGGAGCAGGTCGGCGGTCTATCACCTTCGGCAAGCATGCCAGAGGCTACAGGGCCGACCGTGTTAACACAATCCCAGGAATTGAGCGTTCGGTCTTCTGTACGGCGTTTCAGACTTAACGCCCGCAGCCCATGAATAATGGCAGGCGGCGAACGTATCGGCAGAGAATCAGAACTGCATCAGTTCCGCTTCTTTATCTGTCAGCGCCGCATCCACTTTCTTGATGGCGGCGTCAGTCATTTTCTGCACGTCGTCCTGAGAACGGCGATCGTCATCTTCGCTGATCTCTTTATCTTTCAACAGCGCTTTTACTTTATCATTGGCGTCACGACGCACGTTACGCACGGCAACACGCGCTTGTTCGGCTTCACCGCGAACGATCTTCGTCAGATCCTTACGACGTTCTTCGGTCAGCGGCGGCAACGGAACACGGATGTCGCTGCCCGCAGAGCTTGGGTTCAGACCGAGATCGGAAGCCATGATCGCTTTCTCAACGGCCGGGCTCATCGAGCGATCGAACACGTTGATTTTCAGAGTACGGGAGTCTTCCACCGTGACGCTTGCCAGCTGACGCAGCGGCGTCGGCGTGCCGTAGTATTCTACGACGATGCCATCCAGCAGGCTGGGAGAAGCACGACCCGTGCGTATTTTGCTGATTTGGGTTTTGAACGCTTCGACGCATTTTTCCATGCGTACTTCAGCATCTTTTCTGATATCGCTAATCACGTTACGAATCCTTGAAAACTTGTCTCAGACAGACCAGACGGTCGCTCACCGCGAAAGTGAGCTAAGTATAGTCAGATTTAATGCAAATCACCGGGCAATCAGCCCGCGAAAGTAAGGCGGAATATTACCCGGATTTGGCGCTGACGGGAATTATTCCGTAATCAGTGTGCCTTCTTTTTCGCCCATCACCACGCGACGCAGTGCGCCAGGTTTATTCATGTTGAAAACGCGAATCGGCAATTTATGGTCACGCGCCAGGGTAAAGGCGGCCAAATCCATGACTTTCAGCTCTTTATCGAGCACTTCGCTGTAGGTCAGCTGATCGTACATGGTGGCAGACGGGTCTTTGGCCGGATCAGCGGTAAACACACCGTCGACTTTGGTGGCTTTCAGCACCACATCAGCTTCGATTTCAATACCGCGCAGGCAGGCAGCGGAATCGGTGGTGAAGAACGGGTTACCGGTACCGGCGGAAAGAATCACCACGCGATTATTACGCAGCAGGCTGATGGCCTCTGCCCAGCTGTAGTTATCACACACGCCATTCAGCGGAATCGCTGACATCAGGCGAGCGTTCACATAGGCGCGATGCAGTGAGTCACGCATGGCGAGGCCGTTCATCACCGTTGCCAGCATGCCCATGTGGTCGCCCACAACGCGGTTCATACCCGCTTTCGCCAGCCCAGCACCACGGAACAGGTTACCACCACCAATCACTACACCAACCTGAATACCCAGTTCAACCAGTTCTTTGATTTCCTGAGCCATACGGTCAAGTATGCTTGCATCAATACCGAAGCCTTCCGAACCCTGCAGAGCTTCGCCACTTAACTTAAGCAGAATACGTTTGTAGACGGGTTTTGCATTGGTAGCCATGTTTCTTTCCTGAGACTGTCAACGAGTGAGATGAGTTAATTCTGGCGACATTGTATGCCGCTTTTCAGCACAGCCACTATAAGCGATGAGCTGAATTTACAAAACGGGCACAAAAAGAAGCCGCCCTCAGGCGGCTCCTTTTGAAAATTAAGACTGCTTGGACATCGCAGCAACTTCTGCTGCAAAGTCAGTCTCAACTTTCTCGATGCCTTCGCCCACTTCAAAGCGGATGAAGCCAGTAACGTCGGCATTGTGCTCTTTCAGCAGCTGAGCAACAGATTTGCTCGGGTCCATAACGAAAGGCTGGCCGGTCAGAGAAACTTCGCCGGTGAATTTCTTCATGCGGCCTTCAACCATTTTCTCAGCGATTTCTTTCGGCTTACCAGACTGCATCGCGATGTCCAGCTGAACCTGGTACTCTTTCTCTACCACTTCAGCAGACACGTCTTCCGGCTTAACGAATTCCGGCTTGCTTGCAGCGATGTGCATTGCCAGCTGTTTAACCAGCTCCTGGTCAGCGCCTTTAGCCGCAACCAGAACGCCGATACGCGCGCCGTGCTGGTATGAACCCAGAACTTCGCCTTCCAGGGCCGCAACGCGACGGATGTTGATGTTCTCACCGATTTTAGCAACCAGCGCAACACGCTCTTCTTCGAACTGTGCTTTCAGAACTTCAACGTCGGTGATTTTGCCAGCCACAGCTGCGTCCAGAACTTTGTTAGCAAATGCCTGGAAACCGCCATCTTTAGCAACGAAGTCAGTCTGGCAGTTAACTTCCAGAATGATGCCGTAGGTGCCGTCGATTTTAGTGATGATCACGCCGTCAGCAGCAACGTTGCCTGCTTTCTTAGCTGCTTTGATCGCACCGGATTTACGCATGTTTTCGATTGCCAGCTCGATGTCGCCGTTCGCTTCGGTCAGCGCTTTCTTGCAATCCATCATGCCTGCGCCAGTACGCTCACGCAGCTCTTTTACCAGGGATGCGGTAATTTCAGCCATTCTTAAATCCTCGGGAGATGTGAACTGCCCGGCCGGGGGCCAAACAGTATAAATTGAAAAAAGGGGCCAAAAATGGGCCCCTATTCATACACGGTACTAATAAGGGGTGAAACCTTATTATTCAGCTTCTACGAAGCTTTCTTCCGCCTGAGAAGCCAGATCCTGAGAACGACCTTCGCGCACGGTTGTAGCTACAGCGCCCAGGTACAGGCTAACAGCGCGGATTGCGTCGTCGTTACCCGGGATAACGAAGTCTACGCCGTCCGGATCGGAGTTAGTATCAACGATAGCAAATACCGGGATACCCAGGTTGTTTGCTTCTTTGATAGCGATGTGCTCGTGGTCAGCGTCGATAACAAACAGTGCGTCCGGCAGGCCGCCCATGTCTTTGATACCGCCCAGGCTGTTTTCCAGCTTGTCCAGCTCACGAGTGCGCATCAGAGCTTCTTTCTTGGTCAGCTTCTCGAAAGTACCGTCCTGGGACTGAGTTTCCAGGTCTTTCAGACGTTTGATGGACTGACGAACGGTTTTCCAGTTAGTCAGCATGCCGCCCAACCAGCGATGGTTCACGAAGAACTGGTCGCAGCTGTTAGCAGCTTCTTTTACCGCTTCGCTTGCAGCGCGTTTAGTACCAACGAAAAGGATTTTACCTTTACGAGCAGAGATCTTGTTCAGTTCAGCCAGAGCTTCGTTGAACATCGGTACAGTTTTCTCAAGGTTGATGATGTGAACTTTGTTACGCGCGCCGAAGATGAAAGGCTTCATTTTCGGGTTCCAGTAACGGGTCTGGTGACCAAAGTGAACACCAGCCTTGAGCATGTCGCGCATGGAAACAGTTGCCATGTTTAAAACCTCTATAGATAAAGTTGGGGTTATGCCTCCACGTATCCCATATTACCGACCCAAAGGGCACCCCGGAATATGTGTCGATACGTGTGTGTTATTTACACAAAGTGAGATTTGTCGCTTCAGTCCATCCTGTGTAGTACCAAATGGAACGGAAGTCCGGCGCGCTTTATACCACAAAATCCGATCGGAAACCAACTGTTGTTGACGCTGAGTGCTGTTAATGATTCTCAATTTGGCACCAGGACACCCGGACTGTTAACATTGGCAGGAATAACTCTATTATTGTCGAAAAAACCGACACAGCTGGACACAATCCATGGCTATATCTATCAAAACATCTGAAGACATCGAAAAAATGCGCGTCGCCGGCCGCCTGGCCGCTGAAGTGCTGGAAATGATCGAACCCTACGTTAAACCTGGGGTCAGCACCGGCGAACTGGACCGTATCTGTAACGATTACATTGTTAACGAACAGAAAGCGATCTCCGCCTGCCTCGGCTACCACGGCTACCCGAAATCCGTCTGTATCTCTATTAACGAAGTCGTCTGTCACGGGATTCCTGACGACGAAAAACTGTTGAAAGACGGCGACATCGTCAACATTGATGTCACGGTCATTAAGGATGATTTCCACGGCGACACCTCTAAAATGTTCATCGTCGGCAAACCGACGATTCTTGGCGAGCGCCTGTGCCGCATCACTCAGGAAAGCCTGTATCTGGCCCTGAAGATGGTTAAGCCGGGAATTAACCTGCGCGCCATCGGCGCAGCCATCCAGAAATTCGTCGAAGCGGAAGGTTTCTCGGTGGTGCGTGAGTATTGCGGTCACGGTATCGGTCGTGGTTTCCATGAAGAGCCGCAGGTGCTGCACTACGACTCGCCTGAGACCAATGTGGTGCTCAAGCCAGGCATGACCTTTACCATCGAACCGATGGTCAATGCCGGCAAGAAAGAGATCCGCAGTATGAAAGACGGCTGGACGGTGAAAACCAAAGACCGGAGCTTGTCTGCGCAGTACGAGCATACTATTGTGGTGACAGAGAACGGCTGTGAGATTCTGACGCTACGCAAGGATGACACCATCCCGGCGATAATCTCGCACAACGCATAACGAAAAGCCGGCGCCCGCCGGCTTTTTTATGACGGGCGTCCTGCCCGTCACCCTACGGGCCGCCGCAAGCGACGTTAAAAATCGTTCCCGGCGATTTTGTATGACGGGCGTCCTGCCCGTCACCCTACGGGCCGCCGCAGGCGACGTTAAAAATCGCTCCCGGCGATTTTGTATGACGGGCGTCCTGCCCGTCACCCTACGGGCCGCCGCAGGCGACGTTAAAAATCGCTCCCGGCGATTTTTTATGGGCGATAGTTGATAGTTTTTTCATATGGTGACGCGATGAGTAACTCTTTACCTGATACTGTCTCCCCTACCCTCTCCGCTCAACCTGAGAATCCAGGTAGCTGGCCACAAGGGGATTTGAACTGTGCCGCCATCAAGGCACATCTCGATACTTTCCAGCGCTGGCTGGGCGAAGCATTTGATAGCGGTATCCCCGCCGGGGAGCTCATCGAAGCGCGAACCGAATTTATCGACCAGTTGCTCCAGCGCCTGTGGGTGGATTACGGTTTTGGTTCAGTCAGCGATCTGGCGCTGGTCGCGGTTGGAGGATACGGTCGCGGCGAGCTGCACCCGCTCTCCGACATCGACCTGCTGATTCTCAGCCGCAAAAAACTCTCCGATGAGCAGGCGCAGAAAGTGGGCGAACTGCTGACGCTGCTGTGGGATATCAAGCTCGAAGTCGGCCACAGCGTGCGCACGCTCGAAGAGTGCCTGCTGGAAGGACTGTCCGATCTGACCGTTGCCACCAACCTGATCGAAACGCGTCTGCTGATTGGCGACGTCGCGCTATTTCTGGAGCTACAAAAACATATTTTCAGCGATGGCTTCTGGCCCTCGGAGAAGTTTTTCGCCGCCAAGGTCGAAGAGCAGAATATACGCCACCAGCGCTACCACGGCACCAGCTATAACCTCGAACCGGACGTGAAAAGCAGTCCCGGCGGCCTGCGCGATATCCACACCCTGCAGTGGGTCGCCCGTCGTCACTTCGGCGCCACTTCGCTGGATGAAATGGTCGGTTTCGGCTTTCTTACCGAAGCCGAACGCAACGAGCTTAACGAATGTCTGCACCAGCTGTGGCGGATTCGCTTTGCGCTGCACCTCGAGTTAAACCGCTACGACAACCGTCTGTTATTCGATCGCCAGTTCAGCGTCGCCCGCCGACTGCGCTACGAAGGCGAAGGCAATCAGCCTATCGAATACATGATGAAGGATTTCTTCCGCGTCACCCGGCGGGTCAGCGAACTGAATCACATGCTGCTCCAGCTGTTTGATGAAGCCATCCTCGCCCTCACCGAAGATGAAAAGCCGCGGCCCATCGATGATGATTTTCAGCTGCGCGGCACGCTGATTGACCTGCGCGACGACACGCTGTTTATCCGCGAACCGCAGGCTATCCTGCGCATGTTCTATATTATGGTGCGTAACAGCAGCATCACCGGCATCTACTCGACGACGCTTCGCCACCTGCGTCACGCGCGGCGCCACCTGACGCAGCCGCTGTGCTATATCCCGGAAGCGCGCACGATTTTCCTCAGTATGTTGCGTCACCAGGGAGCGGTCAGCCGGGGGCTGTTGCCGATGCACCGCCACAGCGTACTGTGGGCCTATATGCCGCAGTGGTCGCATATCGTGGGCCAGATGCAGTTTGACCTGTTCCATGCCTATACGGTCGATGAGCATACGATCCGCGTGCTGCTGAAGCTGGAAAGCTTCGCTAAAGAAGAGACCCGCAGCCGCCATCCGCTGTGCGTGGAACTGTGGCCTCGCCTGACGCACCCGGAGCTGATTCTGATTGCCGCCCTGTTCCATGATATTGCCAAAGGTCGCGGCGGCGATCATTCGGTCCTCGGCGCCCAGGATGTGCTGAAATTCGCCGAGCTGCACGGGCTTAACTCGCGGGAAACCCAGCTGGTGGCCTGGCTGGTGCGCCATCATCTGTTGATGTCGGTCACCGCCCAGCGCCGTGATATTCAGGATCCCGAGGTCATCAAGCAGTTTGCCGAAGAGGTGCAAACCGAAAACCGCCTGCGCTACCTGGTATGCCTGACCGTCGCCGATATCTGTGCGACCAACGAAACCTTGTGGAACAGCTGGAAGCAGAGCCTGCTGCGCGAGCTCTATTTCGCCACCGAAAAACAGCTGCGCCGCGGCATGCAAAGCACGCCGGATATGCGCGAACGGGTTCGCCACCATCAGTTGCAGGCGCTGGCGCTGCTACGGATGGAAAATATTAATGAAGAGGCGCTGCATCAAATCTGGAATCGCTGCCGCGCCAACTACTTCGTGCGCCATACGCCCAACCAGCTCGCCTGGCACGCCCGCAATTTGCTCAAACACGACCTGAGCAAACCGATGATCCTGCTCAGCTCGCAGGCCACGCGCGGCGGGACCGAAATTTTTATCTGGAGCCCGGACCGCCCGTATCTGTTTGCCGCCGTCTGTGGCGAGCTGGATCGCCGCAACCTCAGCGTTCACGATGCCCAGATTTTTACCACCCGCGACGGCATGGCGATGGATACCTTTATTGTGCTGGAGCCGGACGGCAGTCCGCTTTCCGCCGATCGCCATGAGATTATCCGTCACGGTCTGGAACAGACCATTACCCAGCGCAGCTGGCAGCCGCCGGCCCCGCGCCGTCAGGCGGCGAAACTTCGCCATTTCTCCGTCGTTACGGAAGTCAATTTCCTGCCGACACACACCGACAGAAAATCGTTTCTTGAGCTGATTGCACTCGATCAGCCGGGCCTGCTGGCGCGCGTGGGTCAGGTGTTCGCCGACCTCAATATTTCGCTTCACGGAGCGCGAATTACGACAATCGGTGAGCGAGTAGAAGATTTATTTATAATCGCGACGGCGGACCGGCGTGCGCTTAATAATGCGCTGCAACAAGAAGTACAACAACGGTTGACAGAGGCCCTCAATCCAAACGATAAAGGGTGACGAACTTTTAATGTGTAAAGAGAAAGAGTAAAACAATGCAGCAATTACAGAATGTTATTGAGTCCGCTTTTGAGCGTCGCGCCGACATCACGCCGGCAAATGTGGATACCGTAACCCGCGAAGCGGTTAACCAGGTGATTTCTCTGCTTGATTCCGGCGCGCTGCGTGTCGCTGAAAAGATCGATGGCCAGTGGGTCACCCATCAATGGCTGAAGAAGGCGGTTCTGCTCTCTTTCCGTATTAACGATAACCAGGTTATCGACGGTGCTGAAAGCCGCTACTTCGATAAAGTGCCGATGAAATTCGCTGACTATGATGAAGCGCGTTTCCAGAAAGAAGGCTTCCGCGTGGTTCCGCCGGCGGCGGTTCGCCAGGGCGCATTTATTGCCCGCAACACCGTGCTGATGCCGTCCTACGTCAACATCGGCGCCTACGTGGACGAAGGCTCCATGGTAGATACCTGGGCCACCGTGGGTTCCTGCGCGCAGATTGGTAAAAACGTGCACCTGTCCGGCGGCGTCGGTATCGGCGGCGTCCTCGAGCCGCTGCAGGCTAACCCGACCATCATCGAAGACAACTGCTTCATCGGCGCGCGCTCTGAAGTGGTTGAAGGCGTGATCGTTGAAGAAGGTTCCGTGATCTCCATGGGCGTGTACCTGGGTCAGAGCACCAAAATTTACGATCGCGAAACCGGCGAAGTCCATTACGGCCGCGTTCCGGCGGGTTCAGTGGTGGTTTCCGGCAACCTGCCGTCGAAAGATGGCAAGTACAGCCTGTACTGCGCCGTTATCGTGAAGAAAGTGGATGCGAAAACTCGCGGCAAGGTCGGCATTAACGAACTGCTGCGTACCATCGACTAAGCAGAATAAAAAGCGGGAGATATCCCGCTTTTTTTATATTTGAAGCTGGCGAAGATGGATCTTTTCGTTAATTATTCAAAGGTTATGATGATATCAAAGGTACCGTTATGTACGATAATCTGAAAAGTCTTGGCATTACCAATCCCGATGAGATCGATCGCTATAGCCTGCGGCAGGAAGCCAACAACGACATTCTGAAAATCTATTTTCAGAAAGACAAAGGCGAGTTCTTCGCCAAAAGCGTCAAGTTTAAATACCCGCGCCAGCGTAAGACCGTTGTCGCCGATGGCGTAGGCCAGGGGTATAAAGAGGTTCAGGAAATTAGCCCGAATCTGCGCTACGTTATCGATGAGCTGGATCAGATCTGCCAGCGCGATCGTACCGAAGTCGACCTCAAACGTAAGATCCTCGACGATCTGCGTCATCTGGAAAGCGTCGTCACCCATAAGATCAGTGAAATTGAAGCCGATCTGGAAAAACTGACGCGCAAATAGCCGTACGCGGATGTCGCTGTAGGCCGGGTCAGGCGAAGCCGCCACCCGGCATTTTTTTGTCTAAAACAGACTATCTTTGCTCATCCAACTGCAGCGCGATATACAGCAGCAGGCGGTCATCAAAATTCCCCAGGTTCAGCCCCGTCAGTTCAGCAATACGATTCAGGCGATACTCCAGCGTATTGCGATGAATAAACAGCGCCTTTGACGTCGCCAGCGGCTGCACGTTATGGCGAAACCAGGCTTGTAGCGTGCGTCGCAGCAGACCGTTATTATCCATCGCCTTCAGCCGCACCAGTGGACGGGCAAGCTCATTCGCCTGCCAGCCGCCGCGCAGGCTATCGAGCAGCACCGGCAACATTAAATCCTGATAAAAATAGCTGCGGCTCTCAGGCATACGCTGTTTGCCGACCATCATTGTGGTACGGGCGGTGCGCCAGGAACGGGCGATGCTGCCGGGACCGGTAAAGAAGTTCCCTAGCGCCACGCGAAAACGCAGCTGGCCGTTTTCTTTCATTCGGGCGATCAGCTGATCGATCCTTTTGCGGTGATCCTCCGCGTCCCAGCGGCCAAAAGCATTCAATGCCGGTTTGAGCACCACCATCTCGGTCAGTGAGACAATCGCCACCAGATTGTGGCGATCGGGCGTGGTCAGGGCGGTTTGCAACTGCTGCAGTTCGGCCATAGCGCTGTCTACGCCGAGCTGACCGCTATCCACTTCAATCATGGCGACCACGCGAGGCTGGTTCAGATCGATACCCAGCCGCTGCGCCCACTCGGTTAATGCGGGCGTATTCTCTTCGGCCTGGATCAGGTTCATAACCAGCTCTTCACGCAGGCGGCTATCCTGGGCCAGAAGGTGCATCAGCCGGGACTGCTCCAGCATCATCTCGGCAGTCATACACACCAGCTCGCCATATTTACGCAGCGTTTCGGGTTCGCCGGTCAGGCCGATGACGCCGACGATCTCCCCCTCCAGGCGCAAAGGCAGGTTAATCCCCTGACGCACGCCGTGCAGATGGCGAGCGACCGCATCATCAATATCCACAACCCGTCCCTGGGAAAGCACCAGCAGCGCGCCTTCGTGCAATTCCCCAATCCGCTCGCGATCGCCGCTGCCGATAATGCGCCCGCGGGCGTCCATTACGTTGATATTGGTATCAATGATGCGCATCGTACGCGCCACAATATCCTGCGCCATGTTGGTATCAAGATGCCAGCCAGCCATGTAATCCTCCCGTCAACAGGAGGCCAGCATAAAAGAGTCGGCTGGACGCTGCATTGTGCATACGCATAAAGCATGACAGAGAAGTATGGAGTTGCGTGTGGAGTCACAGAAAGGGAAACGCACCGGATAGCGGGGCCAAAAAAAGCCCCTTCCCTCAACGAGGAGAAGGGGCGGGCTTAGCCGTTGGCGATTACTGCATCAGCAGATAGATAGTGCTATCGCCACGCTGGATGTTCAGCGCCAGTACCGAAGGTTTGGCATCAAAGATTTTGCGCAGATCGGCGATATTTTTCACCGGCTGCTGGTTAGCGCCGACGATGATGTCACCTTTCTTGAGGCCAATTTGTGCCGCCGGAGTCCCCGCTTTCACATTATTGACCACCACACCTTTGTCCTGACCTTTGTTGCTCATTTCCGCACCTTCAATACCATTGAAGATGGTGCTGGAGTCAACCTGATTCTGGCTACTCTGCTGCAGCTCGACGGTCGCATTGACCGCTTTGCCATCGCGGACCAGCCCCAGCTCGACTTTGCTGCCGATAGGCATAGTGCCGACTTGCGCACGCAGCGCAGCAAAGCTGCTGATAGACTTACCGTTCAGCGAGGTAATCACGTCACCGGCTTTGATACCCGCTTTCGCGGCCGCGGAACCCGGCATAACCTGACTGACGAAGGCGCCGCGCTGCGCATCAACCTTCATGGCTTTCGCCAGCTCAGAGTTCAGCTCGGTTCCCATAATACCCAGCTCGCCGCGTTTCACCTGGCCATACTTGACCATCTGCTCGGTCAGGTTTTTGACCATGTTGCTCGGGATGGCAAAACCGATACCGATATTGCCGCCGTCCGGCGCCAGGATCGCGGTATTAATCCCAATCAGTTCGCCGTTGAGGTTCACCAGCGCGCCGCCGGAGTTACCGCGGTTGATCGCCGCATCGGTCTGGATAAAGTTTTCGTAGTTTTCAACGTTCAGACCGCTACGGCCAAGCGCGGAGACAATCCCCGACGTGACGGTTTCACCCAAACCAAACGGGTTACCGATAGCCACGGTGTAGTCGCCGACGCGCAGCGCATCGGAATCTGCCAGCTTAATCGCCGTCAAATCTTTCGGATCCTGAATCTGGATCAGCGCAATGTCGGAACGCGGATCTTTGCCGACGACTTTGGCATCAAACTTCCGTCCGTCGCTCAACTGGACTTTAATCGTGGTCGCATTATCGACAACGTGGTTATTGGTCACGACATAGCCTTTATTAGCATCAATGATGACCCCGGAGCCCAGCGCCATAAATTTCTGCTGCTGGCTGCCATCAGCCGGTGCCCCGCCGCCCTGTCCACCGCCCTGACAGAACGGGGAACTCTGGAACGGCGAACCATCCTGGCAGAACGGTGAATTATCACCAAAGAACTGCTGGAAGTTACGCGGCATCCGCGGAGTGTTGACGGTCGTGCTGCCCTCAACATTAATGCTGACAACCGACGGCATCACTTTTTCCAGCATCGGAGCCAGGCTTGGCATTTGCTGTGTACTTGAGGCCGAAGAGGACGTTTCTGCCGCGCTCGCAGAGAGCGGTGATAACGCCAGACCTAAACTCAGAGCCAGTGCACTCATTGCTAACGTGGTTTTTTTCATCATGTCTCACTCTATTTTAGATAACGAAAATTGCTATGTATGTGACCATCAGAGTCATTTTATCGCGCTAAGTTCCGGAATTAAGTATCTGGAAAAAGTAAAAATTTATTGTCCGTCTTTACAAAACCTGTACCTATTCCACCGCCATCAAGCGCCGATATTCATCCCATGCATACAAATCCGTCATCCCACTGATATAGTCCTGTATCAGGCGACAGCGATAATAATATTCCATCACCGGAAATTCCTCAGCATCTCGTGAAACCTTATTTACTGCTTCAACATAGGCCAACCGATGACGCGTCGAAAGTTTCTGGAACAAGCGCGAGGCGATAGGTAAACTCCTCACCCGCTCTTTCTCCACTAATAAGCTGAACTCCTCCAGCGATAATTTTAGCAACGGCTCATAGATATCCAGAAGACCGCTAATCACCCGATAGCCTTGTAATTCCAGCTGCTCAACATCGGGATGACTAAACACATGTTTTATCGCGACGTTTTTATATAGCTCCAGCAGTTGACTGCAGTCGCTATCGTCCTCAAGCAACGCGTGATTAAAATCACCGGTAAAGATCTTCGGTAAATTATCGATAAACCGGCGGGCCGCATACGGCACCAGTTTATTCAGCGTATTGACTCGTAAATACATAAAGAACTGATCTTCCGTACTCCGACTCAGAGAATTAGAGCGCGATTTATCCCAGGCATTTTCCACCACCTGCGAAAATAAAGAGCCTTTCTCATGCTGTCCCCACGCCTCGTGAAGGAGTTGATAGAGTTGCTCTACGCTGAAAATACGTTTTTCTACCGCATCCTCAAGATCGGCCACACAATATGAGATATCGTCCGCCGCCTCCATAATCCATGTCAAAGGGAAGCGATTGTAAGGAGCCAGAGCAAGTTCTTTACGCAACCTCTCAATATACCCCTCTTCGGCTAAATAATAACCAGGCTTCTTCATTAAATAACTGTGGCTGGCGGGGAGTTCTCCCCGCCACCACGCCGGGCGGGTATATTTTAGAATGCAGCCAACCTGCGCCCAGGTCAGATTCATCCGCATGAGGGTATGCACTAAGCGAATCCCCTGCGCGTTGCCTTCAAACCAGCACAGATCCTGACGAACCTTGCTCCGCAGCGCATTCAGCCCGGCAGCGCCCTCCTGCAAACGGAGCGCCTCCACCGTACAACGATCGTGCGCTAACGGCGCGCCGGCCGCATCGTCAGGCGCGAGCCGCTGACGGAACCAGTCATTTATCGCCGCCTCGCCAAAATGGCCGAACGGCGGATTGCCGATGTCATGCATCAGACAGGCCATTTCCACCACGCTCTCAAACGGCCCGGTGAGATCATCCAGCCCGTACGCCTCCAGCTGACGCTGCTCTTTCAGGCGGCTGAGGATCTCTTTGGCGATATAGCGTCCCACCTGCTGAACTTCAAGGGAGTGGGTTAACCGGGTACGCACCGCGGCATTACGTTCCAGCGGGAAGACCTGGGTTTTTTGCTGTAAACGGCGGATGGACGGCGAGTTGATAATTCGCCCGCGGTCGCTTTCAAAAATACGCAGGATCTCACGTTCCGTTTCGACCCCTTGCGGCGAGCGGTAGCGCCGACGCCAGTTAATCTTGTTGCGAAAATCAATCTTTGCCATGGCCTCTCCCGCGCGAGCAATAACGTTTCCCTTTGAGTGCATGATAGACTATGCAACTAAACCTGACACATCGCGAGTAAATCTATGAAAATCGGCATTATTGGCGCTATGGAAGAAGAAGTTACCCTTCTGCGCGACAAAATCGAAAACCGCCAGACTCTGACTCATGGCGGGAGCGAAATCTACACCGGTCAGCTGAACGGCACCGATGTTGTCCTGCTCAAATCAGGCATTGGCAAAGTGGCTGCGGCCATGGGCGCAGCCCTGCTGCTGGAGATTTGTAAGCCGGACGTGATTATCAACACCGGTTCCGCAGGCGGGCTGGCGTCGACGCTGAAAGTGGGTGATATCGTCATCTCCGACGAGACGCGCTACCACGATGCTGACGTCACCGCCTTTGGTTATGAGTATGGCCAGCTGCCCGGCTGCCCGGCAGGCTTCAAAGCCGACGATAAGCTGATTGCCGCCGCGCAAAGCTGCATCGAAGCGCTGAATCTGCACGCGGTCCGCGGCCTGATCGTCAGCGGCGACGCCTTCATCAACGGCTCGGTCGGACTGGCGAAAATCCGCCACAACTTCCCGCAGGCCGTAGCGGTTGAAATGGAAGCCACGGCGATCGCCCATGTTTGCCACAACTTCGGCGTGCCGTTCGTGGTGGTACGCGCGATTTCCGACGTGGCGGATCAGCAGTCTCATCTGAGCTTTGATGAGTTCCTCGCCGTTGCCGCCAGACAGTCCACGCTGATGGTGGAAAAGCTGGTACAGACGCTGGCGCGTGGCTAAGTCGCTAAAACGGGCGCTTGCCGCTCTGCTGCTGATGACCCCGGCGTGGCTCTTCGCCGCGCCGCGGGTAATCACGCTGTCACCGTCCAATACCGAACTGGCCTTTGCCGCTGGCATTACGCCGGTTGGCGTCAGCAGCCATTCCGATTATCCAGCGGAAGCTGTCGGTATCGAGCAGGTTGCCAGCTGGCAAGGGATGAACCTTGAGCGCATCGTCGCGCTGAAACCGGATCTGATTCTGGCATGGCGCGGCGGCAATGCCGAGCGGCAGGTTAATCAACTGAGCGCACTGGGGATCAAGGTACTGTGGGTCAATACCGCCACTATTGAAGAGATCATTGCGACGCTGCGGCAGCTGGCGCAGTGGAGTCCGCAGCCGGAAAAGGCCCGCGCATCCGCACAGCGCATGCAGGACGACTATGATGTTCTCAAAGCCCGCTACGCCCATACGCCGAAAAAACGCGTCTTTCTGCAGTTTGGCGCCAATCCTCTTTTCACCAGCAGTCGGGGGTCGATTCAGGACCAGGTGCTGACGTTGTGCGGCGGTGACAATATATTTGCCTCCAGCCCGGTTCCCTGGCCCCAGGTGAGCCGTGAACAGGTCCTGGCGAGACAGCCTCAGGCCATTGTTATCGCCGGTGATGCCCGCCAACTCCCTGAAGTTGAACGCTACTGGCATAATCAGTTAAAAATTTCCCTGATTGCAGTCGATGGCGACTGGTTTGAACGCGCAAGCCCGCGTATTATCCTCGCCGCAAAACAGCTCTGCGAGGCGCTCGGGCAGGTTAAATAAGCACCGTTTGCGCAGGGTAAAACAACATCCGGCACAGAGAACGCCAGCGCGTAACCGCTATACGAACGCCTGGCGGACACTGTGCCGATTTAATTTGATGAGTAAAACAGCCCAGAGAACCGGGCGCTTAACGAGAACTGACGATGCTAGTCTATTGGCTGGATATTATTGGCACCGCCGTATTTGCTATCTCGGGCGTATTACTGGCCGGTAAACTCCGGATGGACCCCTTTGGCGTACTGGTGCTCGGCGTGGTCACCGCCGTGGGCGGTGGAACCATTCGCGATATGGCGCTCGCCAACGGCCCGGTGTTCTGGGTCAAAGACCCCACCGACCTGGTGGTGGCGATGGTCACCAGCATGATGACCATTCTGCTGGTGCGTCAGCCGCGTCGGCTGCCGAAATGGATATTGCCGGTGCTTGATGCCGTTGGGCTGGCGGTGTTTGTCGGCATCGGGGTGAATAAAGCATTTCTGGCCCACAGCGGCCCGCTGGTCGCTATCTGTATGGGGGTCGTCACCGGCGTGGGTGGCGGGATTATTCGCGACGTGCTGGCCCGCGAAATTCCGATGATTTTACGCACGGAAATCTATGCCACGGCCTGTATTGCCGGCGGTATTGTGCACGCCACGGCCTATGACGCGTTTCATGTTTCGCTACAAAATTCGGCGATGATGGGCATGGTCGTCACGCTGATGATTCGCCTTGCGGCCATCCGTTGGCATCTGAAGCTGCCGACTTTTGCTCTCGACGATAACGGGCGCTAAAACGGGGGAATTGCCCCGGCGGAGACACTCTACCGGGGCGAGAATCCAGTGCGGGGATCAGACGCTGAATGAGGACCCGCAGCCGCAGGTACTTTTCGCATTCGGGTTGGTCACGATAAAACGCGAGCCTTCCAGGCCTTCGGTGTAGTCGACGGCACCGCCGACCAGATACTGCAGGCTCATCGGATCGACCACCAGGCCGACGCCCTGTTTTTCGATGGTCATATCGCCTTCGTTAACCTGATCGTCGAAGGTGAAGCCGTACTGGAAACCACTGCAACCACCACCGGTGATATACACACGCAGTTTCAGGTTTGGATTGTCTTCATCTGCAATCAGGAATTTTACTTTTTTGGCTGCAGCTTCAGTAAACTCCAGCGGCAACGCTACGTCATCACTCATTTTATGCTCCCATTGATACTTCTGACCGGTTAAATAATAACCCGACCTTATGAGCCATTATCTAATACGGGGTCAAATCGTTCAAGTATTCTCCCCGGCAACCTGCTGCGCTTTTGCCGCCTGTTCTGCGGCCTGTTTCGCCAGCGTGCGCTCCAGGATCGTCGAATACAAAGGCTTACCGCCAAGGAATTGCGCCAGTAGTGTTGCGCCAAGACAGGTAATAATCATTGGCAAAATGAGCTGATAGTTATCGGTCATCTCCAGTACCAGCACAATCCCGGTCAGCGGAGCGCGGATTGATGCCGCCAGCAGAGCCCCCATTCCGGCAATCGCAAAGGTCCCGGCATCCAGATGATAGGCCGGCAGCATCGGCGTTACCGCCATCCCGAAGGCGGTTCCCAGCAAGGTTCCCAGCGCCAGCATCGGCGCAAAAATGCCGCCGGGCGCCCCGGAGGAGAAACAGAGTAACGTGGTAATCACGCGGGCGACAAAGATAAACAGCAGCAGTCCGACGGAAAAATTGCCCGCCGCCGCAATCGGAATCAGGTTAAAGCCGCCCCCCGTCGCCGCCGGTTGAATCAGCCCGAGGACGCCGCACATCCCGCCGATTAACCCGCCGATCAGCACCCACTTCTTTGTATTGCCGCCATGAATACGTTGGAACATATCCTGGGTGCGCAGCACCAGGCTATTAAACAGCGGGCCGACGCAGCCAAAAATCATCCCCAGGATCAGGTACAGCCACAGCGTATTCACCGGCGCATCGCTCAGCTTGCCGACTTCAATAATCGCCGATTCGCCATTAAAGATACGGAACACGATGCTCGACATAATCACGCCGGTAAAGACGGCTTTAATCGAAATCAGGTTGTAGCGAAACTGCGGGCGCATCTCTTCAATAATGAATAAGATCCCCGCCAGCGGCGCGTTAAATGCCGCAGAGAGCCCCGCCGCTGCCCCGGTGGCCAGCAACGTATGACGCGCTTCGGGACTGCGCATACGGAAGATATCCAGCACCATTCGCCCGACGTTGCCGCCCAACTGCACCGTCGGCCCTTCGCGACCGAGCACCATGCCAGCGCCCAGCGTCCCCATCCCGCCAATAAATTTTACCGGCAGCACTCGCCACCAGCGAACCGGACGCAACTCTTCCAGCGCCCCTTCGATCTCCGGTATGCCGGATCCCCCCGCCTCCGGCGCAAAACGTCGCACCAGAAAATAGCCCACCATCGCCAGCAAGGCAGATAAAATAAAGGCCAACGGCCAAATCAGGAACCCGTGATCCGCCACCTGCGCCAGCGAACCGATGCGCATGTTCTGCACCCAGTTGACGCTCTTTTCAAAAGCGACCCCCACCAGCCCGGCCAGCGTACCGACTACGGCGGCCATCAGCAGCACCGCCAGCGGCGTTTTGTCACGTTGAACTAAACGACGTACCACATCGCCACGACGCAAGCGCACGATTTGTTTTGCTTCAAAAGTAGAGGCTTCTGTTTTCATACTCTTATCGTCAATAGTCATACCAATACGAAGAGGACAGTTTAGCCTTCTGAACGTCTCGCGTCGCGGAGAAAATGCGCCTGCTACGCCTTGTTTCAATTGGGCAAAACTTTCATAACTATCCGGGAATAACTTAGAATAACCAGCAAAACATTTATCACGAACCAGGATCATGGCAATGAGCAAATCTGAAACTCTCTATAGCGCCGCACGTGAACTCATCCCCGGCGGCGTGAACTCGCCGGTTCGCGCCTTTAGCGGCGTGGGCGGTACGCCGCTGTTTATCGAACGCGCCGACGGCGCCAGACTGTACGATGTCGACGGTAAAGCATATATCGATTATGTCGGCTCCTGGGGACCTATGGTGCTGGGCCATAACCATCCGGCCATTCGCAACGCGGTGATTGAAGCCGCAGAGCGCGGCCTGAGCTTTGGCGCGCCGACGGAAATGGAAGTCAAAATGGCGGAGCTGGTGACCGAGCTGGTCCCAACGATGGATATGGTGCGGATGGTGAACTCCGGTACCGAGGCGACGATGAGCGCCATTCGCCTGGCTCGTGGCTTTACCGGCCGCGACAAAATCATCAAGTTTGAAGGCTGCTATCACGGCCATGCCGACTGTCTGCTGGTGAAAGCAGGCTCCGGCGCACTGACGCTGGGCCAGCCGAACTCGCCGGGCGTACCGGCTGATTTCGCTAAACATACCCTGACCTGCACCTATAACGATCTGACCTCCGTTCGCGCCGCGTTCGAGCAGTATCCGCAAGAGATTGCCTGCATCATCGTGGAGCCGGTCGCTGGCAACATGAACTGCATCCCACCGCTGCCGGCGTTCCTGCCGGGCCTGCGTGCACTGTGCGACGAATTTGGCGCGCTGCTGATTATCGATGAAGTGATGACCGGCTTCCGCGTGGCGCTGGCGGGCGCGCAGTCATACTATGACGTGGTCCCGGATCTGACCTGTCTGGGCAAAATCATCGGGGGCGGTATGCCGGTCGGCGCATTTGGCGGTCGTCGCGATGTGATGGATGCCCTGGCCCCGACCGGCCCGGTGTATCAGGCCGGGACCTTGTCTGGTAACCCGATTGCCATGGCGGCCGGTTTTGCCTGCCTGAACGAAGTCGCGCAGCCGGGCGTCCACGAAACGCTGACCGATTTAACCAACCAGCTCTCGCAAGGGCTGCTGGATGCCGCACGCGAAGCGGGCATTCCGCTGGTGGTGAATAATGTCGGCGGTATGTTTGGCCTCTTCTTTACCGATGCCGAAACGGTCACCTGCTATCAGGATGTGCTGAAGTGCGACGTTGAGCGCTTTAAGCGTTTCTTCCATCTGATGCTGGACGAAGGCGTCTATCTGGCGCCATCGGCATTTGAGGCCGGCTTTATGTCGATTGCCCACACCCCCGATGATATCAACGACACCATCGCCGCCGCCCGCAAGGCGTTTGCGAAGCTGTAACGCAATGCCGGGCGGCGCTTCGCTTGCCCGGCCTACATTTTTATCGCCCCGGTAAGCAAAGCGCCACCAGGGATACTTTTTTGTAGCCCCGGTAAGCGAAGCGCCACCAGGAATACTTTTTTTGTAGCCCCGGTAAGCGAAGCGCCACCGGGGGGCATTTATGTCGCCCTGTTAAGCGAAGCACCACCGGGATGCGTTTTTGTAGCCCCGGTAAGCAAAGCGCCACCGGGGGCATTACCGGCTCTGTTTCCTCAGCAAATAAATAAAGTACGGCGCACCGATAAAGGTCGACAATAGCCCGGCTGGGATCTGATACGGGAACATCATCATCCGCCCGCACCAGTCGGCAAAGACCAACAGCAACCCACCGATCAGCCCGGCCATCACCATCTGCGGCATCGTGCGGCGAAAGCCCATCATGCGCGCAATATGCGGCGCCATCAGGCCAACAAAACTTAACGGACCGATGGTCAGCGTAGCCGCTGCCGTCAGACAGGCGGCCAGCAGCAGCAGAACAACCCGCGACGATGTCAGCGCCATGCCTACCGCGCGCGCGGCTTCACCGCCCAACGGCAGAATCGTCAGCCAGCGCCGACACAGCGGCAGCAGAATCAGGAATAGCACCATGGCGATCCCGCTACGTATCACCATTTCCGGCGTTGCGCTGTACGTCGACCCGGAGATCCACGTCAGAATCTGCGCCATTCGCGGATCGCCGCTGGCCTGCAGCATCATCAACAGCATGGTGAAGGCGGTGCTGAGCGCCATCCCCGCCAGCAGCATCCGGTGCGGCGAGAAACCGCCGCGCCCGGCAGCAACGAGGATCACCAGCAGCGTCGCCGCCGCCCCCAGACTACCGGCAGGCAGCAGCCAGCCGAAAGCATTACCGGGAACGAAAAACAGCATCAGGACAATACCAAAAGCTGCGCCGGAGCTGATGCCCAGCACTTCCGGACTGGCCATCGGGTTACCGGTCAGGCGCTGGATAATACAGCCCGCGACCGCCAGCATCACCCCGGCGAACAGCGCGGCGAACACCCGCGGCCAGCGCCACGGCATCAGTTGATCCAGCTGCGAGCCGCTCGCCCAGTGCCAGCTCTGAGCATCCCGCCCAAAGGCCAGCGCAACGAGGAGCGCCAGCAGCAGGATCAGCACGCCCCCCAACGCAAATCCCGATACGTTTTGCCGTTCCACCGGCACCTTATCGCCGGCATTCATCACCGGCGCACTGATGCTGCGCAAGCGCGGCAGCAGCCACAGCAGCAGCGGCGCGCCGATCAGCGCCGTCACAGAGCCGGTGGAAACCTCCCGCCACACCCGGGTCAGCCACAGAATAATTTGGTCCGACAACCAGAGAATGAGCGCGCCAATCAGCGCCGCCAGCAGCAGACGCGACAGCAGACGACGCGCGCCGAGCATTTTCGCCAGCAGCGGCGAAAACAGGCCGATAAAACCGATAATCCCCACCGCGTTCACCAGCATCGCGCTGATAACGATCGCCAGCGTCAGCGTGGCCAGGCGCGCCAGGGAAAGCGCCAGTCCAAGATTACGCGCCACGCCATCATCCAGTCCCATCAGCGTGAGGGGGCGCAGCAGCAGCAGCGTTAAGATGAAGCCACCGAGCAGCTGCGGCCACAGCCGTTGCACCACGCTCCAGTCGGTTTGCGTCAGCGTACCGGTGCTCCACAGAAACATACTTTGCAGCTGATCGTGATGGAAAATAACCATCAGTTGATTCAGCGCCCCGCAGTACAGACTGACCACCAGACCGGCAAGAATCAGGGTCACCGGCGAGAGCCGCTTCCCCCACGAGACGCCGAAAACCAGCGCTCCGACAAGACAGGCCCCCGCCAGCGCGGCAAACTGCGAAGCCAGTACCCCGGGAATCGCCCACAGCGTCGTCACCGTCATCCCCAGTTGGGCGCCGGTCGCCACCCCGAGGGTGGTCGGTTCCGCCAGCGGGTTACGCAGCACCTGCTGGAACAGCACACCCACCAGTCCGAGTCCCGCGCCAACCAGCAGCGACACCGCCAGCCTCGGCAGCAGGCTGTAGTGGAATAACATCTGAGCGATATTGTCGATATCCGGCTGCCACAGCGCCTGACGCCACTCGTGCTGCGGCAGCGCCGCCTGGAGATTCAAGAAGCTGAGCGCAAACGCGGCAATCGCCAGCACGGTCAGCAGCAGAGCCGCCAGAGGAGACAGTCGCGATCTCATGCCGCACCTCCCTGGGCATCCGCCAGCACGCGGGCAAAATGCATCGCCGACAGCGTCGCGCCGTAGAACCAGACAGCCGGCACGCGCTGGAAGCGCCCTTCGCGGACAAACGGCATCGCCTGCCATAGCGGCGTACTCATCAGTTGGCACATGTCGGCATGATTACCATGGTCAAAGCAGATGACATCGGTCTCTTTGTAGGCGGCCAGCCGATCGATTCCCACGCTGACGCTGCCCCAGAAGGCGCTTTCACCGCGCCAGGCATTTTTAATGCCGAAGCGATCGAGCACTTCCTGGAACAGACAATTCTGGCCGAAAACCAGGACATGACGGGGATCGAGCACAGTGATCATCAGCAGCGGACGCTCGCCGCGATGGGCGAAACGCGGGCGCAGGTTCTCCATCAGCGCATCAAATTCCGCCAGATGGCGCTTCGCCGCCTGCTGCCGGCCAATCAGCCCGGCCATCTCGTTGAGGGATTGCTGCGCCATAAGCAGCGGTCGTTTACCGTCGCTGAAGGTGAATCCCCGCCCCGGGGCAATGCGCGCCAGCTTCTCTGCCGACGGTCCATATCCGGCCGACCAGACGATAAATGACGGTTTCATCTGCGTCAGCAGCTCAAGATTCGGCTCCGTACGCAGCCCGACATCAATCACCGAGGAGGGCAGCGCCGGTTCATTCACCCACAGGTTATAGTTCGGGATATCGGCCACGCCGTAGGGCGTCACGCCAAGCGCCAGCAGGAGTTCTGCCGGCAGCCACTCCAGCGCCACAATACGCTGCGGATCGAAGCTTGCGGCCTGGGCGCCGCGCATCTGCCACAGCAGGGGCGACAGGGCCATCGCCGCCAGCAGACGGCGACGGGTGATTAAAGGGGTCTTTTCCATCAATAGACAAAGCTTACCGGCGCGCTACCCGCCGGATGCGGCAGAATACCCATCGCAATACCGTAAATTTGCTCCAGCGTTTCGCTGCGCATCAGCTGCGCGGGCGTTCCCTGCGCAATCATCTCACCGCCGCGTAACGCGACCAGATAATCGCAGTAACGGGCGGCCATGTTGATATCGTGCAGGACGGCTATCACCGTTAACCCGCGCTGTTGACTCAGACGGTGTACCAGCGCCAGGACATCAACCTGATGGGCAATATCCAGCGCCGAGGTGGGTTCATCCAGCAGTAAACAACGGCTGTCCTGCGCCACCAGCATAGCAATCCACGCCCGCTGGCGTTCGCCGCCGGACAGGCTGTCAACCAGCCGGTGCGCCAGCGGTTTCAGGCCGACCAGCGCAATCGCCTCTTCAACTTTCTGCCGATCGGCGGCGCCAAAACGCCCCAACGCACCGTGCCACGGATAGCGGCCAATGGCCACCAGCTCGCGCACCGTCATCCCTTCCGCTGGCGGCAGCTGCTGCGGCAGATAGGCCACTTTACGGGCAAAGGCTTTGCTGCCCCAGCTATCCAGCGGCTGCCCGTCCAGCAGTACATCGCCTTGCGACGGCGGCTGATGGCGGCCGAGCATTTTCAGCAGCGTGGATTTGCCGGAGCCGTTATGGCCAATCAGCCCCGTCACTTTTCCCGCCGGGAAAGTTAAGGAGAGAGGATGCAGCAGCGTACGGCCAGGTACGCGAAAGGTAACGTGATTCAACGAAAACGTGGTATCAGCGTGCGGAGAGTTTTCCTGCATAGCGGCGACCTGGTGAACGGCGCGGCGAACCGCGCCCGGTAAGTGATTAGAAGCGGAAGGTTGCAGTTGCAACGATTTGACGCTCTGCGCCCCAGAAACAGCCGTAGGTGTTAAAGCAGCTGGCGACGTACTCACGATCAAAGAGATTGTTTACGTGGAGCGCCACATTAGAACCCGCCATGCCTACGCGTGCCAGGTCGTAGCGCACTAATGCATCCACCACCGTGTAGCTACCCACTTTGAAGGAGTTAGCCGGATCACCATAACTGGAGCCCGTGAAACGACCGCCAGTACCCACTGTCAGGCCGGACAGAGGACCGTCAAAGAACGTGTAATCGCCCCACAGTGACGCCATATGTTTTGGCACCTGAGCAGGCGTATTGCCTTTATAGTGAGTATCCGTGGTGTATTGGGCATCGGTGTAAGTGTAGGAACCGACCACATTGATACTCGCAGAGAGTGCCGCTTTCGCTTCTACTTCAACGCCACGCGAGCGAATTTCACCACCTTCAACCGAAAATAACGATCCGGCTGGATCGGCCATCAGATTGTTGGTTTTGGTCAATTGATAGACTGCGCCGGTAACAACGATGGGACGATCGTTTGGAACGTATTTCACGCCCGCTTCGTATTGCTTGCCTTTGGATGGTGTGAAAATGTTGTTGTTCGCGCCCGTCTGAGAAGCTGGTTCAAACGATTCACTATAACTGAAATATGGTGTCACGCCGTTATCGAACAGATAGTTAACACCGCCACGCCAGGTGAACTCTTTATCATCCCGGGAGTTCTGAGTCGCAGTTACGCGGCTGAGAGAGTCCTGCTTCGCCCAATCGTAACGGCCACCGAGGGTAACAAGCACCTTATCCCACTGCATCTGATCCTGGACGTACAGACCGGTCTGTTTCTGTTTGTTCAGCACCTGGTAAGCACCTGACGGCCTCGGGTGTGAACCAAAATCAAAGTCACTACGATTGAGGTTATAGATATCGGACGGCGGGACTGAACCGGCATAGCCAAACCAGGAATCGATATCATTACGCATGCGCATAAAGTCCACACCGGTCAACAGAGTGTGATCTACGGAAGCGGTCGCGAACTTGCTTTGCAACTGGGTGTCTACGGAGAAATTCTGCAGTTTCTCATTATCAATAACGTATTGCCGGGTCAGGTAGTGGTCCCATTCAGAGGGGGCGATACTGGCACACGGGCTGGTGGTTGGATTACCCGAGTAGAGCGGATCGGAGCACATGCCGTAGCCGTAGACGCTGTTCTGTGAAACTTTATTCTGCGCGTAACGCAGATTCTGGCGCACAGTAAAAGTCTCATTGAACTGATGATCGAAGCTGTAACCCACCATTTTCTCGTTACGAGAATAGGTATTGTTATTAGCCCCTTCGTTAAAATCGGTAGAAAGACGCTTACCGTTCGGCAGTGGTGTAACCGTCCCCTCTTTCGGCAACCAACCGTAGTAGCCTGTTTCTGGCTCGTTCTGGAAGTAGGAGAGGAACGTAAAATTGGTTTTGTCATCCGGACGCCAGGTAAAAGATGGCGCAATGGCGTAACGTTGCTCCTCCGCTCCCTTCTGCTGAGCATTCGCAGAACGGGCCAGGCCAGTTAAGCGGTAGGAATAAACACCGTCATCATCCAGCGCATCGCTGAAGTCAAAACCGGTCTGGAACAAGTTGTCGGTACCCAGTTTGAATTGAATTTCTTTCAACGGCTCCGTAGTCGGACGCTTGCTGACCATGTTCAGCAGGCCACCCGGGTTGCTCTTTCCGTAGAGAACGGAAACAGGACCACGCATGACTTCGGCTCGCTCCAGCATGTAGGGATCGATCACCGCATCATTGTAGAAATTGCCCTGCATTTTCAGGCCATTAAAATAGTTATTCTGGCTTTGACCGTCTGCTGCGAAACCGCGAATGATGAGATAATCGTAAGTATTAGAAGCACCACGTGTTCCTACGGCGACGCCAGGGGTGTAACTCAACGCTTCTTTAACTGATTTCGGTTGATGCAGAGCCATCTCCTCGGCGGTTACCACGGAAATAGACTGCGGTACTTTTTGAATCGGGGTATCGGTTTTAGTCGCCGTGGCGGATTGCCGTGCGGCAATGGTCGCCGCCGGACCCCAGGCACTCTCTTGCGGGGCTGGCGCCGCGATAACGGTGATGGTTTCTTCTTGCTTCGGTTCAACTGCTGCCTGCGCATAGACAGACATGCCGCTAACCGCCGTGGCTACTACGACTGCGATTTTACGCAGCGAGTGATTTGGCTGAGCAGTTTTTGGACGCGCCATGGGGATATCTCTGATGAAAGTGAATGATAACGTAAACGAGAATTATTATTATGACTATTTCCATGATAGGCGAAACGCAGAATGCAAGGCAAGAGCTATGCCCCATGCGGCAGACCGAAGGATGAAATAATAACCAGGCAGTACTGTGGGGATAAGTGACTGTTAAGTCATGCGCAGAAATAAAAAAGCCCCCTGATACTCTGCTATCAGGGGGCCTGGTGACGACGATCAGTTACCGCCGAACATATCCTTAATCCAGCCAGCTACGCCATCGCTCTTTTCCTGCTTCGCTGGCTGTTGCTGCTGTTGCTGTTGCGCCGGTTGCTGCTGCCCGGACTGATTGAACGGATTGTTCTGCTGCTGTTGCTCCAGCAGCTGCTGTTGCATCTGCTCGCCCTGGCGACACAGCGCATCCGGGGTGGTTGTCCAGACCGGAAGCGAACGCATTCCCCCGCTACACACGAAGTTGCCATTGCTGTCCACGCCCATATCCACCACGTCTTCCGGTGCCGTCAACGCCAGCGGCGTCGGCGTCTGGTTAGCCAGATAGCGCTGGTAAATAGACATTGCGCCGCTGGCACCGTAGAGTTTCGTCGGCTGGTTGTTATCGCGACCCACCCAGGTAATGGTCACCTGGCTGCCGTCAATCCCGGCAAACCAGGTATCGACGTTATTGTTGGTGGTCCCGGTTTTCCCCGCCAGATGCAGACCCGGATACTTCGCTCCAAGCTGACGGCCGGTACCGCGCAGCACAACCTGCTGCATGGTCCACAGCGTCATGTACGCAGCCTGCGCCGGCACCACCCGCTCTGCCTGTGGATAGCTCTGATACAGCACGGTACCATCTTCGGCGATGACCGAACGCAGCGCCGAAAGCGTCGCGCGGTTACCGCCGCTGGCGATAGTCTGGAACGCCTGCGCGACTTCGATCGGCGTCAGGTTCAGCGCCCCGAGAATCATCGCCGGCACCGGGTGCAGCTGATCTTTCGGCGCCCCCAGTTTGACCCAGGTGTCGGTTATCGCCGGCAGACCCAGCGCCATCCCGAGGTTAACGGTCGGCACGTTCATCGAGCGCGTCAACGCATCCACCAGCATCACCTGACCGCTAAAACGGCGATCGTCGTTCTGCGGGGACCAGGTTTGACCGTTGGGCAGACGGATGGTGATCGGCGCATCGGCAATCGAGGTGTTCAGACGATACTGGTTCGGCAAGCTCAGCGCCGTCAGATAGGTCGCTGGCTTCGCCAGAGAACCGATTGAACGGCGGGCCTGCATCGCGCGGTTGTAACCGGCAAACTGCGGTTCCGCACCGCCGACCATCGCCCGCACTTCACCGGTAAAGCGGTCAACCACCACCATCGCGGTTTCCAGATCCGGCAGCTTACGCTGTTTCTTCAACAGCGGAATGCCGTCGGTCGCCGCTTTTTCCGCCGCATCCTGCGCGACGGAGTCAAAGGTCGTAAAGATCTTCACGCCGGAGAGATCTTTCACCTTATCACCCAGTTTCGCCTGCAGTTCCTGACGAACCATCTGCATAAACGCCGGCTGTGGCGAGATCACGCCGCCGCGCGGCTGCACGCCCAGCGGACGCGCGCTCAGCATGTCATACAGCTCCTGATCGATCACGTTCTGCTGCTGCAGCAGACGCAGCACCAGATTGCGTCTTTCCAGCGCCAGCTTCGGATTACGCCACGGGTTGTAAATCGATGCGCCTTTCACCATCCCGACCAGCAGCGCCTGCTGATCGAGGCTGAGCTCTTCGACCGGGCGGCCAAAGTAATAAAGGCTCGCCAGCGGGAAACCGCGAATTTCGTTGTCGCCGCTCTGACCGAGGTACACCTCGTTCATATACAGCTCAAGGATACGATCCTTGCTGTAACGCGCATCAACGATCAGCGCCATATAGGCTTCGTTCGCTTTACGCCAGTAAGAGCGCTCGCTGGAAAGGAACAGGTTTTTCACCAACTGCTGGGTCAGCGTACTGGCCCCCTGCACCGTGCGCCCGGCCGTCAGGTTCGCCAGCACCGCGCGACCAATCGAGTACAGGCTAATCCCGTCGTGTTCATAGAAGTGACGGTCTTCGGTCGCCAGAAGCGTATCCACCAGCAGATCCGGGAAGCCGCTGCGCTTGACAAACAGACGCTGTTCGCCATTTGCCGACTGCAGCATGGTAATCAGCCGCGGATCGAGACGGAAGAAACCGAACTGGCGGTTGTTCTCCATATTCTCGATCGTCTCCAGGTGATCGCCGTCAAAGGTCAGGCGCGCGCGCACCTGCCCTTCTTTACTATCAGGGAAATCAAACGGACGACGGATCATCTCAATGCTGTTGGCCTGCACGGTATACTCGCCCGGACGCGTCATCGCGCTGACCTGGCGGTACTGCGTGGCATTCAGCAGACGAACCATCTCGCTTTTGCTGATCTGCATATCCGGTTCGAGGTTAACCATGCGGCCATAAACCGCCGCCGGAAGCTCCCAAACCTTGCCGTCGATACGGCTACGGATTTTCTGATCGAGATAGACACCGTAAGCGGCAACCAGCACCGCAATCACGACCCCTATCTTGAACAGCAGCCATAGCCAGGTCCGTTTACGGCGAGGCTTATTACCTTTGCCTTTTGCTTTCTTCGGCATCGGCTCTTGATCCTCATAATCATCGTCGTCGTAATCATCGTCATAGTCCTCATCCCGGACCCGACGACGAGTCACCTTTTGTTTTGCCGGACGCGAGGGCTTTCCCTTACGTCCGATAGGCTCGCGGTCATCTCCCGCCATGCTTCTTCTCCGCAACTTTCAGGCGTAAAAGCCTGATTCTCAATACTTCCTCTTGAAAGAGGAAGAAGATATCTCTCAAATTCACGCCCGGAGGTCGCCATCCGCAGACAACGCCCCTGGTATCACCGCACGTCGCGTCTCAGGGCGCGGTCATGATGTACGCTTATGCACTCGCTGAGAATTCATAATATAAATCATCATCTTACACACATCGCCTGACGAGAATTTTGGGACATAGCACAAATAGTCCAGGTGACACAGGATAGCACTAAACCGGGACAGGCTTAACCAGCATTTTACTCCCTCACGAGGTAACAAAAGCGAAAATATTATGTTTTTTAATAACATAAAAATATCCTTCGCCGTTCATCGCCTCAGCGGTCTGCCTGAGGGCCTCTTCGGCGATAAAAAACAACGGCTTCAGCGCTGGATGAATATGATATTCCGCCGGTAACCAGAAATATTCGGGCAAAGAAGTGAAGAGCAACAGTACGCCGGAAGCCGCAGAATGCAGCCAGTTTAATCGCCCGCTGGCGCCATTTATTGATTGCCTACGCCGTCAGTCATGACCAAATAGCCTACCTGTGTTTTATTTCACACCGTTTTATTCCCCTTGAGGGCTGTCTTCAATAATGCCTCCCGGCCCGTCCGCTACGAATACTTTTTGGTGCGCCGCGTCGGCGCGGTATTGGCCGGATCGTCCGGCCAGACGTGTTTGGGGTAACGCCCCTTCATCTCTTTTTGCACCTCGCGATAGGTCCCCTGCCAGAAAGCGCTGAGGTCGCGGGTAATCTGCAGCGGACGCTGCGCAGGCGACAGCAGCTCCAGCACCAGCGCAACCCGGCCCTGGGCTATCGTCGGCGTGGCGGCTTCGCCAAACATCTCCTGCATACGTACCGCCAGCGCGGGCGGATTGTCGGCATGGTAGCGGATCGCTATCCGGCTCCCGGTCGGCACCGTGTAGTGGGTTGGCAGTTGGCTGTCCAGCGTCTGGCGCAACGACCACGGCAGCCAGTTTTGTAGCGCCTGGCGCATATCCAACGCTTTCAGCGCGCGCAGCGAGTGCACCCCGCTCATCTGCGGTAGCAGCCAGGCTTCCAGCGACTCCAGCAGCGAGGCGTCATCGACGGCCGGCCACGCCTCTTCTGGCAACCATTGTGCCGCGCAGTGCAGGCGCAGGCGCAGTTGTTCGGCTTCCGCCGTCCAGTTAAGCACGCCGAGCCCCTTATCGCGAATGCCGTTGAGCATCGCCTGATGCAGCTCCTCTTCCGAGGGCTTCGCCAGCGGCTGGGTTTTTAACACCAGTTGACCAATGCAGGTGCGTCGCCAGGCCTTCAGCGTCCCCTGCGCCTCATCCCATTCGACGGTATCGGAACATTGCGCCAGCCCAGGGCACTGCGCCAGCAGCGCATTGACGTCCAGCGGCAGCGCCAGCAGAATCCGCGCGTCCGGCGAGGCGCTTCCCTGCAGGAGCAGAGGCGCAATCAGCCATTCGTGGCGCCCGAGCGCATCGTCGGCGTCCAGCATCGCCCCCATCCCGTTGGCGAGTTGGTAGCGCCCTTCCTGACCGCGGCGACGGGCGATCCGGTCGACAAATGCCGGGGCCAGCAGCGGCGCCAGGCGTTGTGCATCGGGCTGACCATCGCGGCTGCCCAGCCGCTTCAGAAGCTGCCGGGCCCGCTGCTGCCAGTTCGGCTGCTGGCGGGCAAACGCCGCGCCGAGATCGCTGCTTGCGCCGCGCGGAGGCTCTTCGAGGATCGCCGCCAGTTTCGCCGCGGTCGCCGCATCATCCGCATCAGTGGCCGCAGTCAACATCGCCGCGAGACGCGGATCGTTACCCAGGGCGGCCATTTCGCGCCCGCGCGCCGATAGTCTGTTCCCCTCCAGCGCCGATAGCGCCGTCAGCAAGCGCCTCGCCGCGGCCAGGTTTGCCTCAGGCGGCAAATCGAGCCAGTTCAGTTGCGCCGGATCGGGACATCCCCACTGTAAAAGCTCCAGCAGCAGCGCGGAGAGATCGCTGTGCAGTATCTCCGGATCGCTCTGGGCCGCCGCGCGTTCCGCCTGCTCTTTGCCAAGCAAATGCAGACAAATCCCCGGCTCCAGACGACCGGCGCGACCGGCGCGTTGGGTCATCGACGCCTGGCTGATGCGTTGTGTCATCAGGCGGGTTAAGCCGGTACGGGCGTCAAAGCGAGCGACGCGCTCCTGGGCGCTATCGACCACCAGCCGGATGCCTTCGATGGTTAAGCTGGTCTCGGCGATATTGGTCGCCAGCACCACCTTACGTTTGCCTGCCGCTGCGGGGAGAATCGCTTTGCGCTGCTCGCTCAGCGGCAACGCTCCGTACAGCGGGCACAGCACCACATCGTCGGCCACCCGTTCGGCCAGCTGCGCCTGTACCCGCTGAATTTCCCCCACGCCCGGGAGGAACAGCAGCAGCGAGCCGCGCTCCTGGCGCAGCAGTTCCGCAGCAGCGATGGCGACCGCTTCATCGAAACGCTGATGCGCGGCAAGCGCCTGAAATCGTTTTTCCACCGGGAACGCACGCCCTTCAGAGCAAATGGTCGGAGCCGAAGGCAACAGCCGCTGCAGGCGATCGTTATCCAGCGTCGCTGACATAATCAGCAGTTTAAGATCCTCCCGTAGCCCCTGCTGGACATCCAGCAATAGCGCCAACGCCAGATCCGCCTGCAGACTACGCTCGTGGAATTCATCAAGGATCACCAGCCCGACGCCGCTCAGTTCGGGATCGTGCTGGATCATCCGCGTCAGGATGCCTTCAGTCACCACCTCCAGCTGCGTATTTGGTCCAACGCAGGTTTCGGCGCGCATCCGGTAGCCGACGGTCTCCCCCGGTTTCTCGCCCAGCAGCTCCGCCAGGCGTTGGGCCACGTTGCGGGCGGCCAATCGCCGCGGCTCCAGCAGGATAATGCGCCCGTCGATATGACCATCGGCGAGTATTTGCAGCGGCAGCCAGGTCGATTTCCCGGCGCCGGTTGGCGCATTGAGCAATACCTGCGGCGCCTGCTGCAGTGCGGAAAGAAGTTCAGGGAGGACGGCGGCAACCGGCAATTGGGACACGAATGGCTCCGGAGGTTAACATTTGCGGGCAAGCATTGTAGCATCCTGATAATTCATTACCGAGTCTCTATCATGTCCGAGCCGAAAAGGCTGTTTTTCGCCCTTGAGCTACCGGCTGAAGCCCAGCGGCAAATCGTTCACTGGCGCGCGGCGAACTTTGCGGAAGATGCCGGACGGCCGGTGGCCGCAGATAACCTGCACCTGACGCTGGCCTTTCTCGGCGAAGTCAGCGCGGACAAGCAGCGTGCGCTGGCGGCGCTGGCCGGACGCATCCACCAGCCCGGATTTACGCTCACCCTCGACGATGCCGGCCAGTGGCTGCGTTCCCGCGTGGTGTGGCTTGGCACCCGCCGGCCTCCGCGCGGCCTGTTACAGCTGGCCAGCCTGCTGCGCGCCCAGGCGGCACGCAGCGGCTGCTATCAAAGTCCGCAGCCGTTTCATCCGCACATCACCCTGCTGCGCGAGGCCCGCCACGCGGTGCCCATTCCGCCGCCGGGCTTCAGCTGGACCTTTGCCGTCAGCGAATTTGTGCTTTATGAATCCCGTTTTTCCCGCGGACGCACCCGCTATACCGCGCTGGAACGTTACCCCTTTAACAAGGAAAGCTGATGCAGTTCAATCCACCTTTACAATCCGCCACCCTGATTCAGCGTTACAAACGGTTTTTGGCGGATGTGGTCACCCCCGACGGCCGGGAGCTTACGCTGCACTGCCCGAATACCGGCGCGATGACCGGCTGCGCGACTCCCGGCGATACCGTCTGGTACTCAACGTCGGATAATCCGAAACGCAAATACGCTCATACCTGGGAATTAACGCAAACCCAGCGCGGCGCGATAATTTGTGTTAATACTCTACGCGCGAATATACTGGCAAAAGAGGCGATACTTGCGGGGAATATTATCGAACTTTCTGGCTATAACACGCTGAAAAGTGAAGTAAAATATGGCGAGGAAAAGAGTCGCATTGACATAATGTTACAGGCAGAAGATCGACAAAACTGCTATATTGAAGTGAAATCGGTTACGTTGGCGGAAAATGACAGCGGTTATTTCCCCGATGCTGTGACCGAACGCGGTCAAAAGCACCTTCGGGAGCTGATGAGCGTGGCGGCGGCAGGCGACCGGGCCGTAATCTTGTTCGCCGTGCTCCATTCGGCGATCGACTGTTTCTCACCCGCGCATCATATTGATGCCAGATACGCACAGCTGTTGATTGAGGCGCAAACCAAGGGGGTAGAAATTCTCGTTTATAAAGCGGAACTTTCTACCGAGATGATGACTCTGAATAAGCCGATTGCCGCGGTGTTAACCCCCGGTAAATAAACGGCTAAATTATGTCCGGGTCGCGAGCGCAAATACGCTTTTCTTCACAGGGTTGTCAAGTGTAACGTTTAGATAATTGCTATCCGGAAAAGCATCTGCTATTTATAGCGGCCTGATTTTTCCCCCAACATGGGGATCGATAGTGCGTGTTAAGGAGAAGCAACATGCAAGAAGGGCAAAACCGTAAAACATCGTCCCTGAGTATTCTCGCCATCGCTGGGGTGGAGCCGTATCAAGAGAAGCCGGGCGAAGAGTATATGAACGAAGCCCAGCTGGCGCACTTCAAGCGTATTCTTGAAGCATGGCGTAATCAACTCAGGGATGAAGTGGATCGCACCGTATCGCACATGCAGGATGAAGCGGCTAACTTCCCGGATCCGGTAGACCGTGCCGCTCAGGAAGAAGAGTTCAGCCTGGAACTGCGTAACCGCGACCGCGAACGTAAACTGATCAAAAAGATCGAGAAAACGCTGAAGAAAGTCGAAGATGAGGATTTCGGCTTCTGCGAATCCTGCGGCGTTGAGATTGGCATTCGCCGTCTGGAAGCGCGTCCGACCGCTGACCTGTGCATCGACTGCAAAACGCTGGCGGAAATTCGCGAAAAGCAGATGGCTGGCTAATTCGCTTCGCTATCGTATCTCCGGCGGGAGTCTCTCCCGCCTACATGTTTTATTCGTCACTCATGAATGACTCACACTATATTGGCCGCTTTGCCCCCTCACCTTCCGGCGAACTTCATTTCGGCTCTTTGATTGCCGCTCTCGGCAGCTATCTTCAGGCCCGTGCGCACAACGGTATCTGGCGCGTACGCATTGAAGATATCGATCCGCCGCGTGAAGTCCCCGGCGCCGCCAGTACGATTCTGCGCCAGCTAGAGCACTACGGCCTGCACTGGGACGGCGAAGTGCTGTGGCAGTCGCAGCGTCACGAAGCCTACCGCGAACGGCTGGCCTGGCTGCACGAACAGGGACTCTGCTATTACTGCACCTGCACCCGGGCGCGCATACACGCCGTCGGCGGTGTGTATGACGGTCACTGCCGCGATTTACGACTCGGCGCACATGACGCCGCCCTGCGTTTACGTCAGACGCGGCCGGTCCTCGCGTTTGATGACCGTCTGCGCGGTCCCCTCGTCGCCGATGAGGCGCTGGCGCGGGAGGATTTCATTATCCACCGCCGCGACGGCCTGTTCGCCTATAATCTGGCGGTGGTCGTGGACGATCATTTCCAGGGGGTCAGCGAAATCGTCCGCGGGGCGGACCTTATCGAACCGACGGTGCGTCAGATTTCGCTGTATCAGCATTTTGGCTGGCAGGCCCCGGATTATGTCCATCTGCCGCTGGCAGTGAATGCCCAGGGGAATAAACTCTCCAAACAAAACCACGCCCCGGCGCTGCCGGAGGGCGATCCGCGCCCCGAAATTATGCGGGCGTTAATGTTTCTTAATCAGGATATTGAGCAGGAATGGCGAGCGTTGACTATTGAGGATCTGCTGAAGAATGCGGTAGCCAACTGGGACCTGCAAAAAATCCAGCATTCTCAAATGGCTCTCTCTGAGCTATGATTAGCCGCTATTTTTCTCGTCGCCTTTCAAGTTGCTCCTGCATTGGCTGCAACCCGAAATGCCTAGAGTAATATTTTGATCTGAAGTCCGTCTGACACTACGAGGTGCAACATTTTTACCCGAGTCGCTAATTTTTGCCGTAAGGTGCTAAGCCGTGAAGAGCGCGACGCAGAAGCCGCCGTTGAACAAACGCATATGACGGTTATCCCGCGTGAACAGCATGCAATTTCCCGCAAAGATATCAGTGATAATGCCCTCAAGGTGCTCTATCGACTGAACAAGGCGGGCTATGAAGCCTATCTCGTCGGCGGTGGCGTACGTGACCTTCTGCTTGGTAAAAAACCGAAAGATTTTGACGTGACAACCAGCGCGACGCCGGATCAGGTACGTAAACTGTTCCGCAACTGTCGTCTGGTGGGCCGTCGTTTCCGCCTCGCGCACGTGATGTTCGGGCCGGAAATCATCGAAGTCGCCACCTTCCGCGGCCACCATGAAGGGCACACCACCGACCGTGTGACTTCACAGCGCGGCCAGAACGGGATGCTGCTGCGCGACAACATCTTCGGTTCGATCGAAGAAGATGCCCAGCGTCGCGACTTCACCATTAACAGCCTGTATTACAGCGTGGCCGATTTTACCGTGCGCGACTACGTCGGCGGCATGAAAGATCTGCAGGAGGGCATGATTCGCCTGATTGGCGATCCGGAAACCCGCTACCGCGAAGATCCGGTCCGCATGCTGCGCGCTGTGCGTTTTGCCGCCAAGCTCAATATGAACATCAGCGCGGAAACCGCCGAGCCGATTCCGCGTCTTGCCGCACTGCTCCACGACGTTCCTCCGGCGCGTCTGTTCGAAGAAGTGCTGAAGCTGCTGCAGGCGGGCTATGGCTATGATACCTACATGCTGCTGCGTGAATATAACCTGTTCCAGCCGCTGTTCCCGACCATCACCCGCTACTTTACCGAGCGCGGCGATAGCCCGATGGAACACATCATTACCCAGGTGCTGAAGAATACCGATAACCGCATCCATAACGATATGCGCGTTAACCCGGCTTTCCTGTTCGCGGTCATGTTCTGGTATCCGCTGCTGGAAATGGCGCAGAAAATCACCCAGGAGAGCGGTCTGGCCTACAACGACGCTTTCGCCCTGGCGATGAACGATGTGCTGGATGAAGCCTGCCGTACGCTGGCCATTCCGAAGCGTATTACCACTCTGGTCCGCGATATCTGGCAGCTGCAGCTGCGCATGTCCCGCCGCCAGGGCAAACGCGCCTGGAAGCTGATGGAACATCCGAAGTTCCGCGCCGCCTACGATCTGCTGGAGCTGCGTGCCGGCGCCGAGAAGAATGGCGAACTGCAGCGTCTGACCAAATGGTGGGGCGAGTTCCAGGTTGCCGCGCCGCCAGATCAAAAAGAGATGCTTAACGAGCTTGATGACGAACCCATACCGCGCCGCCGCCATCGCCGCCCGCGTAAACGCGCTCCGCGTCAGGGTGGCGCATGACCCGCGTCTACATCGCGATCGGCAGTAATCTGGCTTCTCCTCTGGAGCAGGTCAATGCTGCCGTGACGGCGCTGGCGGCCATCCCGGACAGCCGGATGGTCGCCGTCTCCTCTTTTTACCGCACGCCGCCGCTGGGGCCGCAGGATCAGCCTGACTACCTCAACGCCGCCGTCGCCCTGGAGACGGAACTGCAGGCTGAAGCCTTGCTGGATCATACCCAGCGCATCGAACTGCAGCAGGGTCGCCAACGCAAAGCCGAACGCTGGGGCCCCCGCACGCTGGATCTCGATATCATGCTGTTTGGTGATGCGGTGATTCACAGCGAGCGCCTGACGGTACCGCACTACGATATGAAAAACCGTGGTTTTATGCTGTGGCCGCTGTATGAGATTGCCCCGACGCTCCATTTCCCTGACGGCGCCACTCTGCGTCAGGTGCTGGAAAACCTTGGCGCCGAAAAGCCGGCGATCTGGTAGTTTCCCCCTTCCCCATTTTTAGCCATTACGGCGATCGTTGTTATCGGTTGCCTAAAACCATTGCCCCTCTGAACGCTGCTGTTAGAATGCCGGTTAATATGACTTTCATCATCAGGAAACGTTATGAAACCGACCACTATCGCCCTGCTGCAGAAATGCAAACAGGAGAAGCAGCGCTTCGCCACCATCACCGCCTATGACTACAGCTTTGCGAAGCTGTTTGCCGATGAAGGGATCAACGTGATGCTGGTAGGTGACTCGCTGGGCATGACGGTGCAAGGGCACGACTCGACCTTGCCGGTGACCGTGGAAGATATCGCCTATCACACCCAGGCAGTACGCCGCGGCGCCCCCCATTGCCTGCTGCTCGCTGACCTGCCGTTTATGGCCTATGCCACCCCGGAACAGACCTTCGCTAACGCCGCCATCGTGATGCGCGCAGGCGCCAACATGGTCAAGCTTGAAGGCGGCGCCTGGCTTGCGGAAACGGTAAAAATGCTGACGGAACGCGCGGTGCCGGTTTGCGGCCACCTCGGTCTGACCCCGCAGTCGGTCAATATTTTTGGCGGCTATAAAGTGCAGGGCCGCGGCGATGCGGCGCAGGCGCTGTTCGACGACGCGCTGGCACTGGAAGCGGCAGGCGCACAGCTGCTGGTCCTTGAGTGCGTCCCGGTCGAGCTGGCTCAACGTATCACCGAGGCGTTAACCATTCCGGTTATCGGCATTGGTGCGGGCAACGTCACCGACGGGCAGATCCTCGTGATGCATGACGCTTTCGGGATCACCGGCGGCCATATCCCTAAATTTGCTAAAAATTTCCTGGCTGAAGCGGGCGACATGCGCGCCGCAGTGCGGCAGTATATTGCCGACGTGGAGTCCGGCGTTTATCCGGGCGAAGAACACAGTTTCCATTAAGGAGTCTTGTTGTGCTGATTATTGAATCCCTGCCGCTGCTACGCCAGCATATTCGCCGTTTGCGCCAGGAAGGTAAGCGTATCGCGCTGGTTCCCACTATGGGCAACCTGCACGACGGTCATATGCAGCTGGTAGATACCGCAAAAGCCAGCGCCGATGTCGTGGTGGTCACTATTTTCGTCAACCCGATGCAGTTCGATCGTCCTGACGACCTGTCGCGCTATCCGCGTACCCTGCAGGATGATTGCGAAAAGCTGAACAAACGTAAGGTGGATTTTGTTTTCGCCCCCGCGCCGGCAGAGATCTATCCGCACGGCACCGAAAACCAGACCAGTGTGGATGTGCCGGGGCTGTCGACCATGCTTGAGGGCGCCAGTCGTCCAGGCCACTTTCGCGGCGTATCGACCATCGTCAGCAAGCTGTTTAACCTGGTGCAGCCAGACGTCGCCTGCTTTGGCGAGAAAGACTTCCAGCAGCTGGCGCTGATTCGTAAAATGGTTGCCGACATGGGTTACGATATTGAGATAATCGGCGTACCGATTATTCGTGCTAAAGATGGTTTAGCGCTGAGCTCGCGCAACGGCTACCTCACCACAGAGCAGCGTAAAATTGCGCCGGGCCTGTATAAAGTGCTGAGCGCCGTCGCCGACAAGCTCGCCGCCGGTGAACGTAACCTGGATGAAATCATTACCCTTGCCGGGCAGGAGCTGAACGAGAAAGGCTTCCGCGCCGACGATATCCAGATCCGGGATGCGGATACGCTGCTGGAGCTGACGGCAACCAGTCAACGTGCGGTGATCCTGATGGCCGCATGGTTGGGACAGGCGCGGTTGATCGATAACCACATCGTCGAGCTGGGTCAGTAGACAAGGGTTAAAAATCTGGCAATATTGCCGGACATTTACTCAAAGCGGATGTCATGTCCGCTTCGTATCATTAAGGTATAGACCCTGACTCATCCGCTTGCAGAGCGGCGGCAGGCAAGAGCATTACGGTCCCCCGGCAGGGAAAGTCGCTCGCCCGCCAGCCCCTGTACGCTGGAGCAGAACGGGAAGAAAGGTAGACATCATGATTCGTAATATGCTGCAGGGCAAACTCCACCGCGTAAAAGTCACGCAGGCCGACCTGCACTATGAAGGTTCCTGCGCCATTGACCAGGATTTTCTGGATGCCTCCGGTATTCTTGAAAACGAAGCGATCCACATCTGGAACGTGACCAATGGCAACCGCTTCTCCACCTATGCCATTGCCGCCGAACGTGGCTCGCGAATCATTTCGGTGAACGGCGCTGCCGCACACTGCGCCAGCGTGGGTGACATTCTGATTATTGCCAGCTTCGTCACCATGCCTGATGAAGAAGCCCGCCGCTGGCAGCCGAAAGTGGCCTATTTCGAAGGCGACAACGAAATGAAGCGCCAGGCAAAGGCCATTCCGGTGCAGGTTGCCTGATAGCCAATCGCTGACGGTGCACCGCCCAGGCGGAGCACCGTTTATTTATAATAGAATAGTCAGGATAAACATCTTTTAATTGCAGCTGTTACATAAACCACTATTGCCACGATGAATAGTGAAGCAATACAAAGCGACAGAAAGTAATACTTATCCCATATATCACCAGGTATAACTTCTGTATAGCGCCTGATCAGATAGTAGGTTTTGACTTCAGGCATAAATAAAAACAGCAGCACGAATACTACTGTATATAATAATGCTTCGCCAATCCATAATAGCGCGTATTGTATCGGTTTCATTAGTACACCTGTACGGTACCGAAAGCAGTTAATGACGCTGTTACCTGTATTGTTGGCGTATTAAGCAACGCAGCACGTAACAACATAAAATCAGATAGTCGAGGTAGGGTAATACAACCTTCACTAACCCCCTTATAACCTGCTGGATGAAGTCTGAAATGTCCTCTCTGTACTTCTCCCACCCATGTTAGATCGTCTATCATGCCATTGCCGCTGAACGTGGCTCGCGAATCATTTCGGTGCAGGTTGCCTGATAGCCAATCGCTGACGGTGCGCCGCCCAGGCGGGGCACCGTTTATTTATAATAGAACAGTCAGGCTAAACGTCTTTTAATTGCAGCCGTTACATAAACCACTATTGCCACGATGAATAGTGAAGCAATACAAAGAGCCAAAAAATAATACTTATCCCATGTAAAATCGGACATGAATCCTGTTAATTCTGTAATCAGTCTGTACATCTTTATTTCTGGTATCAGCACGTATAACAGGACAAACACAACTGTAAACAGCAATGCTTGCCCAAACCATAATAGTACGTATTGTATTGGCTTCATGAGAACACCTGTACGGTACCGAAAGCAGTTAATGACGCAACTTCCTGTATTGTGGGCGAATTAAATCAAATAACCATAAATGAAAAATGGACTTTATGCCAGACAACAAATTCTGAAAATAAATAAGATGTTCTCTGGAAAACCTTGTCAGGAATTTATTAGCGGGGTGGCCGGTTTCGTATCACCGACATCCTTTATCCCTGCGGCTGATTGCTGATCAACCGCGACATCGTCTCCAGCGAATCGGTCCGCAGAATATAGAGCCTTTTTAGTAAGAACGGGTTATCCCCCGGCGTCACCTTCCCTCTCACCGTGGTCACCGCCATATGAAAACCGGCGTCGTTCGCCGCCTTGATCGCCGTCGCGTTATAGCCGCCGAAGGGATAAGAAAGATAGAGCACATGCGGATTGAACTGCGAAAGCGCGCGCCGTGAATGCTCAAAATCAAACAGAATATTATGGTAGCTGCGACTCAACAAAATCGGATGGCGTAGCGCATCCACCCGGTGCAGGAAGTGCGTATGGGACTGTATATCAAAAACGTCCTGAATCTGCTTGAGCTCGGAAACGCTCATAAACTGCAGCGATTTCGGCTCCCACTTCTGCGGGTGGCGCTTGATACGCGATGAGATAATAAATGCCGTCGCGTGAAAGCCATACTGCTTCAGAATCGGGTACGCATAGCGGTTAACCGACTTCAGACCATCATCAAAGGTAATCACCACCGAGCGGGCCGGCAGATTGATTTTATTACGCAGATAGCCTTCCAGCTGATACATGGTCAGCGTGGTGTAGCCCCGATCGCGGAGCCAGGTCATCTGGTTGCTGAAGGCACGTACCGAAGTCGTGGTAGAGGTGTGGCGAAAACGGGTGTTCTCTTCATCGCGCAGAATGTGATGATAGGTCAGCATCGGAATACCGCGATCTTCCTGCGCGTCGAGGCTGCTGACCCACGCCAGCCGGTTACCAAGGCGAATTTGAAACCAGGTCTGGTTAAGGCGGTCTTTCAGCTTGCTGATAATGGGATAGCGCAGATTATTCGCCAGGGTGCCAAACGGTGCGCTGCCGACGGCAGGCGCATCGTACACCGGCGTATCTTTCCAGGTAAGCAGATTCTGGTTACTCAGCGGTTTATGCAAATCGCCAAGACTGTCTTCAACCCGCTGCTTGCCCTGCACCGGTTCGAGGTGGCCCTTATCGATAAAGCCGGTGCCGAAACCGAAGCTGAATTCATAATAATCGGCGGATGTCGGCACCACGGCGATAATTTGCCCGGCCCGAATGTTCCCCACGCTCACCACGTCATTGCCGATCTGCGCCCAGATAACCGCATCTTCCGTCGTCTGCATGTAGCGGGCGGGCATGCCCTGCTGGCTAAGCAGACTGGCTGAAGCGCTGAGTGATGTCAGTAAAAGGAGCAGGGCAAAAATTCGGGCAAACATGCAGGTCGGACCGCTAGAGAAATCAACCGCCATTGTAACAAAAGCGGCATCAATACCAATGCTTAATTCCCGAACGCATCATGACGCAGGCGAAAAGGCGGATTTTTTTGCTGCTGGTGCCAGAGGCTGCTGACGACCGGGCTTCCGCTGCTCACGATCGCATCGCGAAACGCTTCGCTGCTCAGGGTGTAGCGCAGAAGATACATGCGCTCCAGCAATGGATAGCTGATGCCGGAGATCACTTCACAGTGGGTATGTTTATGGCTCATCAGGGCCGCCACGCGATAGGGAGGCGCTCCGGTGTTATCGGTCAAAAAAATCACCCCATCGCCGCTGTCCGTGGCGTGCAACGCATCGCACATCATCCGGCTCAACATATTGCTGCTAAGATTACGCCAGTAATTTACCGCCCGACATTGCGCCAGCGGGCCAAACTTTTTTTCCAGACGATCCAGCAGCACTTCCGCCTTCTCATCATGACAGGTAATCACCCACCCCAACATAGACAGCCTCCTTAGCAGAGAAACACTGTAACAAAGGGGATGAAGCAGATGAGTGATGGCAGTCAAGATTAGCAGATAGCGCCTCGCCTGAAGGCCAGGCGCTATTCGCCGACGCGCGGTTAGCTGCGCAGACCGCGTCCACGCTGGATCAGATACCAGCACAGCGCGTAGAACAGAACAATAAAGACCACCAGCACGCCAAAAGTCGTAACCAGCGGAACATCGTTGATACCGAGGAATCCATAGCGGAAGCCGCTGATCATGTACACAATCGGATTAAGGTGCGACAGCGCCTGCCAGAAGGGCGGCAGTAGGGTCAGGGAGTAAAATACCCCACCGAGGTAGGTCAGCGGCGTCAGCACAAAGGTGGGGATCAGGCTGATATCATCAAAGGTTTTGGCAAAAACCGCGTTCAGCAAACCCGCCAGCGAAAAGAGGACCGCGGTCAGAATCAGCGTCAGCCCAACGAACAGCCAGGAATGCACCTGGAACGGCACGAAGAACAACGAGATCGCGGTAACCAGAATCCCTACGCACAGCCCGCGCGCAACCCCGCCGCCAACATAACCGGCGATAACCACGTGCGTCGGCACCGGCGCCACCAGCAGCTCTTCGATATTGCGCTGAAATTTCGCGCTGAAGAACGAGGAGGCCACGTTGGCATAGGCGTTGGTGATCACCGCCATCATGATCAGACCCGGCACAATAAACTGCATATAGGTAAAGCCATGCATTTCGCCGATCCGCGAGCCGATCAAATTGCCAAAGATGACAAAATAGAGGGTCATGGTGATCACTGGCGGCACCAGCGTCTGGATCCAGATACGCATAAAGCGGTGAATTTCCTTGGTCCAGATGCTTTTCAGCGCGATCCAATAAAGCTGCATCATGCTGATTCTCCTTTTCTGTCCTGCACCAGCGTGACAAACAACTCTTCCAGCCGGTTGGCTTTGTTACGCATACTTAACACCTGAACGCCCTGGGCACTCAGCTGGGCAAATACGCTGTTAATCCCCTGCTCGCGCAGCACTTCGACTTCCAGCGTGGAGGTATCCACCAGGCGATACTGGTAACCTTCCAGCGTCGGCAGCGGGCTTTTCGGCGCCAGATCGAGGATGAACGTTTCTGATTTCAACTTGGCAAGCAGCGCCTTCATCGAGGTGTTTTCCACCAGCTCTCCCCGTTGAATAATCCCGATATTGCGACACAGCATCTCCGCCTCTTCCAGATAATGGGTGGTCAGGATGATGGTGGTGCCTTTATCGTTCAAATCCTTGAGAAAACCCCACATCGAGCGGCGAAGTTCGATATCCACGCCCGCGGTGGGTTCATCGAGAATCAGCAGTTTAGGTTCATGCATCAGCGCGCGGGCGATCATCAGGCGTCGCTTCATCCCGCCGGAGAGCATCCTTGCGCGTTCGTTGCGTTTTTCCCACAGATCGAGCTGTTTTAAGTACTTTTCGCTGCGCAGAAGCGCTTCTTTATGCTCCACGCCGTAGTAGCCCGCCTGATGCACGACGATCTGCTGGACGGTTTCAAACGGGTTGAAGTTGAACTCCTGCGGCACCAGCCCGAGCTGACGCTTGGCGTTCACCACGTCCTTTTGCAGGTCGTAGCCAAAGACGTTGACCTCGCCGGAGGTTTTATTTACCAGCGAGCTGATAATGCCAATCGTGGTGGATTTCCCCGCCCCGTTAGGGCCGAGCAGCGCATAAAAATCCCCGGCTTCCACCTGCAGATCGATTCCCCGCAGCGCCTGAACCCCGCCGGGGTAGGTCTTGGTGAGCTGTTTTAATTCCAGAGCAATGGTCATTAAATATCTCTTCTCGTGTCATGACACGCGATGGGTTGTTTTAAATAAAGTGAGGTTAACCTATATTAGCCCAACGCACTTACTTGGTTACAGGCCGTAAACGTCCATGAATGATATAGATACACTCATCAGCAATAATGCACTATGGTCAAAAATGCTGGTGGAAGAAGACCCCGGTTTTTTCGCAAAATTGTCACAAGCGCAGAAGCCACGCTTTCTGTGGATTGGATGTTCTGATAGCCGTGTTCCTGCGGAACGGTTAACCGGCCTTGAGCCCGGTGAACTGTTTGTCCATCGTAACGTCGCCAATCTGGTGATTCATACCGACCTGAACTGTCTTTCCGTGGTGCAGTATGCCGTCGACGTGCTGGAAGTCGAGCATATCATCATCTGCGGCCACTATGGCTGCGGCGGCGTGCAGGCGGCGGTAGAAAACACCGAGCTGGGGCTTATCGACAACTGGCTGCTGCATATTCGCGATATCTGGTTCAAACACAGCTCGCTGCTGGGCGAAATGCCCGAAGAGCGCCGACTGGATACATTATGTGAACTGAACGTGATGGAGCAGGTTTATAACCTGGGCCACTCGACTATTATGCAGTCGGCGTGGAAACGGGGTCAGAAGGTCACCATCCACGGCTGGGCCTACGGTATCCATGACGGGATGTTACGCGATCTTGATGTGACCGCCGTCAGCCGTGAAACCCTTGAACAGCGCTACCGTCACGGGATTTCCAACCTCAAGAGCAAACACGCCAACCACAAGTAAGCCACCCGCTTGAGAAAACCCCGGCAGCGCGGCGCGCCATCGTCCGGGGTCGCATGAAACCTTACTCGTCCAGCAGTACCACTTTGCCGACGTACGGCAGATGACGGTAGCGCTGCGCGTAATCAATCCCGTAGCCGACCACGAACTCATCCGGGATGGCAAAACCAACAAACTCGACCGGCACGTTCACTTCACGACGGCTCGGCTTATCCAGCAGCGTACAAATAGCCAGAGATTTCGGCTCACGCAGGCTGAGAATTTCACGCACTTTAGACAGCGTGTTGCCGGAATCGATAATGTCTTCCACAATCAATACGTCTTTACCGCGAATGTCTTCATCCAGATCTTTCAGGATTTTCACGTCACGGGTCGTCGACATGCCGCTGCCGTAGCTGGAGGCGGTCATAAAATCGACTTCATGCGGCACCTGCACTTCACGGCACAGGTCGGCCATAAACATAAATGAGCCGCGCAGCAGCCCCACCAGCACCATTTCGCTGCCGCTGTCTTTGTAGCACTCGTTGATTTGACGACCCAGTTCGGCGATACGCGCTTTGATCTCGGCTTCCGGGATCATCACTTCTACAGTATGTTTCATTAAACTAACCATTTGATTCTTAATGTAAATCATCAATACCGCTGCGAATGCACCGACATTGACCGGCAAGCTATGCAGTATACCAGTAAAAAGAAATATGCGATGCAGGGAATAATAAAGCCCATTTTGTGATTCCGATCACACTTGTTAAATCCTATAATTAATTGCAATTAAAAATTAACAAACAACCGAGTGTCTTTCTATGGCAGAAACAAAGTCTCAACAATCACGGCTTCTCGTGACGCTGACAGCGCTCTTTGCAGCGTTCTGCGGCCTGTATCTTCTTATTGGCGGGGTATGGCTGGCGGCTCTTGGCGGCTCCTGGTACTACCCTATTGCTGGCCTGGTCATGCTGGCCGTCACCGTGATGCTGTTACAGGGCAAACGCGCAGCGCTCTGGCTGTATGCTGCGCTGCTTCTCGCCACCATGATCTGGGGCGTCTGGGAAGTCGGCTTTGACTTCTGGGCGCTTACGCCGCGTAGCGATATCCTGGTCTTCTTCGGCATCTGGCTTATTTTGCCTTTTGTCTGGCGTCGTCTGCCGATCCCATCGGGCGGCGCGGTCGCCGGTCTGATCGTTGCCCTGCTGATCAGCGGCGGCATCCTGACCTGGGCCGGTTTTAATGACCCGCAGGAAGTGAACGGTACCCTGAATGCCGATGCGACGCCTGCGGCGCCGATCTCCGCGGTTGCCGATAGCGACTGGCCGGCGTATGGCCGTAATCAGGAAGGTCAGCGTTATTCGCCGCTGAAGCAAATCAATGCCGATAACGTGAAAAACCTGAAGGAAGCCTGGGTGTTCCGCACCGGCGACCTGAAGCAGCCGAACGATCCGGGTGAAATCACCAACGAAGTGACGCCAATTAAAGTGGGGAACATGCTGTACCTGTGTACCGCCCACCAGCGTCTGTTTGCTCTTGATGCGGCTACCGGGAAAGAAAAATGGCACTTTGACCCGCAGCTGAACGCGGATCCGTCCTTCCAGCACGTCACCTGTCGCGGCGTCTCTTATCACGAAGCGAAAGCAGACAAGGCGCCGGCAGACGTCGTCGCCAACTGTCCGCGCCGGATTATCCTGCCGGTCAACGATGGTCGCCTGTTCGCGATTAACGCCGACAACGGCCAGCTGTGCGAATCCTTTGCCAACAAAGGTATTCTCAATCTGCAGACCAATATGCCGGTCACCACGCCGGGGATGTATGAACCAACGTCTCCGCCGATCGTGACCGATACCACCATTATCATTGCCGGCGCCGTGACCGATAACTTCTCAACGCGCGAACCGTCGGGCGTTATTCGCGGCTTTGACGTCAACACCGGTAAACTGCTGTGGGTCTTCGATCCGGGCGCGAAAGATCCGAACGCCATTCCGGATGATCAACATCATTTCACGCTGAACTCCCCGAACTCCTGGGCGCCTGCGGCCTATGATGCGAAGCTGGACCTCGTGTACCTGCCGATGGGCGTGACCACGCCGGATATCTGGGGCGGTAACCGTACGCCGGAACAGGAACGCTACGCCAGCTCTATCGTGGCGCTGAACGCGACCACCGGTAAACTGGCATGGAGCTATCAGACCGTTCACCACGATCTGTGGGACATGGATATGCCGTCTCAGCCTACGCTGGCGGATATCGACGTTAACGGTAAAACTGTTCCGGTCATCTACGCACCGGCCAAAACCGGTAATATCTTCGTTCTCGACCGTCGTAACGGCGAACTGGTTGTCCCGGCACCGGAAAAACCGGTTCCTCAGGGCGCAGCGAAAGGCGATTATGTCTCGAAAACTCAGCCATTCTCCGACCTGAGCTTCCGTCCGAAGAAAGATTTGACCGGCGCGGATATGTGGGGCGCCACCATGTTCGATCAGCTGGTGTGCCGCGTTATCTTCCACCAGCTGCGTTATGAAGGCATCTTCACCCCGCCGTCAGAACAAGGCACGCTGGTCTTCCCGGGTAACCTGGGAATGTTTGAATGGGGCGGGATTTCCGTTGATCCGAACCGTCAGGTGGCCATCGCCAACCCAATGGCGCTGCCGTTTGTATCGAAACTGATCCCACGCGGCCCGGGCAACCCGATGGAGCCGCCAAAAGACGCGAAAGGTTCCGGTACCGAATCCGGCATACAGCCGCAGTATGGCGTACCGTTCGGCGTGACCCTCAACGCCTTCCTGTCGCCGTTTGGCCTGCCGTGCAAACAGCCGGCCTGGGGTTACATCTCCGCGCTGGATCTGAAAACCAACGAAGTGGTATGGAAAAAACGTATCGGTACGCCGCAGGATAGCCTGCCGTTCCCGATGCCGGTTCAGCTGCCGTTTAACCTCGGTATGCCGATGCTTGGTGGCCCAATCTCCACCGCGGGCAACGTGCTGTTTATTGGCGCTACCGCCGATAACTACCTGCGTGCCTACAACATGAGCAACGGGGAAAAACTGTGGCAGGCCCGTCTGCCGGCAGGCGGCCAGGCGACGCCGATGACCTATGAAGTGAATGGCAAACAGTATGTGGTCATCGCCGCAGGCGGCCACGGCTCGTTTGGCACGAAGATGGGTGACTATATCGTCGCCTATGCGCTGCCTGATGAGGCGCAATAAGCCCAGGTAAAACGCGGTAACAAAACAGAAGGCCCGGTGAACACCGGGCCTCTTTATTATGCGGGCAGAATATCCCCGGCGGGGAAAAACCTACACCGTAAAGCCGAGCATCATGCCGGTATCTTCATGTTCCAGCAGGTGGCAGTGCGCCATATAGGCATGCATTTTCGACGCCCCGTGATCGAACTTCACCAGCACTTCACTAACGCCCCCCTCAACCCGGACGGTATCTTTCCAGCCTGAACGATGCGCGGCAGGCGCAGCGCCATTTTCCGACAGAATACGGAACTGGGTGCCGTGAATATGGAACGGGTGCAGCATCATGTCGCCTTTGCCGGAAATCACCCAGCGCTCAAACTGCCCTTTCGCCGCGGCGAACAGCGGGGTATTCATATCAAAGGCCTGGCCATTGATCCGGTTAGCATTATGGAAATCGAAACCGTCGGCACCGTGGTTCATCTGTCCCATGCCGCCGTGGTTCATGTTCCCCATATCGCCATGATTCATCTGCCCCTTGGCGCTCATGTTGCCCATCATGCCGTGACCCATATTGCCGTGATCCATCATGCTACCGTGGTTCATGCCGGACATCGCCCGATCACCATATTTTTGCATCAGCGCCTGCATTCCCATCATGTCCAGCATCGGATCCATCGACAGCTGGAGCGTGCGCTGTGTCAGCCCCTCCAGCGACGGCAGCGCCGGCATGCTGACCAAAGAATCCGGCAGTGTGCCGGATGCCTGGATAGTCAGCGGCTGGATGCGCAGGACCGGCTGCGGGGTGTCGAACGGCACGATCGCCATCCCCATTTGACTCACCGGCAAGGTGAGCAGATCGAAGGCTTTACCGTCGCGGGTATCCACCAGCACTTCAAAGCGCTCCCCCATTAACACCGGCAGCTCGCTGACTTTCACCGGTTCGGCAAGCAGTCCGCCGTCGCTGGCGATAACGTACATCGACCGGTTATCGCTGGTGGCGAAATTCAGCGAGCGGGCGTTACAGCCGTTCAGTAAACGTAAGCGCAGCCAGCCGCGCGGCGCGGCATGTTCAGGGTAGAGCGCCCCGTTTGCCAGCAAGGTATCGCCAAACCAGCCGACCGCCGCGCTCATGATGTCGAGCTGATAATCGATCTCGCCGGCGGCGGTAAAACGCTTATCCTGCACAATCACCGGTACATCATCGATCCCCCACTGCCTGGGCAACAGCAACCGCTCGCTTTCCTCATCAGAAATCAGCACCAGCCCCGCCAGCCCCATCGCCACCTGACGACCGGTTTTTCCATGCTGGTGCGGGTGGAACCAGCAGGTGGCGGCCCGCTGGCTGGGGGTAAAGTTCACGCTGCGGGAGGCGCCTGGCGCGATGATCCCCTGCGGACCGCCGTCGATCTCACCCGGCACCTCCAGCCCATGCCAGTGTACGGTGGTCTCTTCGGCCAGGCGATTATGGATATCCACGGTCACCGCCTCCCCTTTTTTGAGCTTCAGCGCCGGCCCCAACAGATTGCCGTTATAGCCCCAGGTGGTCGCCTGATGCGGACCAAACTGCGTTTTTCCGGCCTGGATCGTTAATGTGATGCGATTACGTGCGTCGGCGGTCAGAAGATCGGGCACCGGCAGAGCCGGGCGGCTGGCGGCGAAAACCGAGCGGCTCCACAGCGGCAGCGCGCTGAATACGCTGGCCGCCGCGGTTAATTTGATAAATTCACGACGTTGCATTTTCACATCCTTTTTATTCTGCTGGTGAACTTTTGAGCTTAAACCTTCCACCAGCAGGAAGGTCAAGCAGAAGAGTAAGAATAAAGCTCTACGTAGTGTAAAGAAGTATGCTAACGTTGAGCGTCCGTGATTCAATGGTAGAGAAAATGAAGACGCTTTTCAGAACAATAGTGCTCGGCAGCCTGCTTGCTCTATCCGCCAATAGCTATGCGTTAAGTGAGTCCGAAGCGGAAGATATGGCTGATTTAACGGCGGTATTTGTCTTTCTGAAAAACGACTGCGGTTACCAGAATCTGCCGAATACCCAAATTCGTCGCGCGCTGGTCTTTTTTGCTCAACAGAACCAATGGGATCTGAGCAACTACGACAGCTTCAATATGAAGGCGCTCGGTGAAGATAGCTACCGCGACCTCAGCGGTATCAAAATCCCCACGACGAAAAAATGCAAGGCGTTGGCCCGCGATTCGCTGAGCCTGCTCGCTTACGTGAAATAGTCCACCCGCCGGGCCCGAACACAATCCCGCCGCCTGTATAAGGTGGCATGGTCTTCCCGTCCCGCCATTCCTGCCATGCAGCCTGCCGCCATGCGAACGGCTGAAATATCCACCGTGCATCATCATCCAGAGTTGGCTATGATGTTGCGCTCGTTTTTCGAGCGTACCGGATGTTCACAATGGAGGAACCCGCCTGTGGCTGATAACAATCTGTGGCATGAAACGCTGCACGACCATTTTGGTCAGTATTTTGCGGTTGATAAGGTGCTGTATCACGAAAAGACCGATCACCAGGATTTGATCATTTTTGAGAATGCAGCCTTTGGCCGCGTGATGGCGCTGGACGGGGTGGTACAAACCAGCGAACGCGATGAGTTTATCTATCATGAGATGATGACCCATGTCCCGCTGATGGCCCACGGCCAGGCGAAACATGTGCTGATCATCGGCGGCGGTGACGGCGCGATGCTGCGAGAAGTGTCTCGTCACAGCACCATCGAAACCATCACTATGGTCGAAATCGACGCTGGCGTGGTCTCGTTCTGCCGCCAGTATCTGCCAAATCATAACGCGGGCGCTTATGACGATCCGCGCTTTACGCTGGTGATTGACGATGGCGTCAATTTTGTTAACCAGACCACGCAAACGTTTGATGTGATAATCTCCGACTGCACCGACCCTATCGGTCCCGGCGAGAGCCTGTTCACCTCGGCCTTTTACGAAGGCTGCAAGCGCTGCCTGAACCCCGGCGGTATTTTTGTCGCCCAGAACGGCGTCTGCTTCCTGCAACAGGATGAAGCGATCGACAGCCACCGCAAACTCGGCCACTATTTCAGCGATGTCAGCTTCTATCAGGCCGCGATTCCGACCTACTATGGCGGCATTATGACCTTCGCGTGGGCGACCGATAATGCTGCCCTGCGCGACCTGTCCAATGAAATTATCCAGGCGCGTTTTCACAAAGCGAACCTGAAGTGCCGTTACTATAATCCGGCCATTCACAAGGCGGCCTTTGCCCTACCGCAATATTTACAGGATGCGCTGTCCGCCAGCGATCCTCAGTAAGGGGGTGAACTAAATTGAAAAAACTGAAGCTGCACGGCTTTAACAACCTGACCAAGAGCCTGAGTTTTTGTATTTACGATATCTGCTACGCCAAAACGGCAGAGGAGCGCGATGGCTACATCGCCTATATCGATGAACTCTATAACGCCAACCGTCTGACCGAGATTTTGTCAGAGACCTGCTCGATCATCGGTGCCAACATTCTGAACATTGCCCGCCAGGATTATGAACCTCAGGGGGCCAGCGTCACGATTCTGGTCAGTGAAGAACCGGTTGATCCGCAGCTTATCGACCAGACCGAACGCCCGGGCCCGCTCCCGGAAGCCGTTGTCGCCCATCTCGACAAGAGCCATATTTGCGTGCACACCTACCCGGAAAGCCATCCCGAGGGCGGGCTGTGCACCTTCCGTGCTGATATCGAAGTCTCCACCTGTGGGGTTATTTCACCGCTTAATGCGTTGAATTATCTCATCCATCAGCTGGAATCTGACATTGTCACTATTGATTATCGCGTCCGCGGTTTTACCCGTGATATCAATGGCATGAAGCACTTTATTGACCATGAAATCAATTCCATTCAGAACTTTATGTCCGAGGACATCAAAGCGCTGTATGACATGGTAGACGTCAACGTCTACCAGGAAAATATCTTCCACACCAAAATGCTGCTGAAAGAGTTCGATCTGAAGCACTACATGTTCCACACCAGGCCCGAAGACCTCAGCGCAGAAGAGCGCAAGTCCATCACCAGTCTACTGTGGAAAGAGATGCGAGAAATTTACTACGCCCGCAACATTCCGCATATCTGAGAAACGCAGACAGGGCTACGGCAGTGGCCCTGTCTGGTTATGCCAGGTGAAGCCGGCAAGGCAGGTTGGCGAGCGCCTCCTGCGCCTGGGTCGCCAGGCCGCGATCGGTGACGATATCCGTCAGACTGGCAAGCGGGGTGACGCAAAACAGCGACCAGGAGCCATATTTGCTGCTGTCCGCTAACAGCACCCGGCGGCTCGCATTCAGCGCCAGATCCTGCTTGAGCCCCGCCTTCTCTTCCGTCGGCGTGGTAATCCCCTTCTCCAGACTCCATGAATTACAGCTAATAAATGCGATATCCGGGTAGATACCGCGCAGCAGTTTACGACCGTGATCGCCAATGCATGACTGGCTGCTGTCATCGATGCGACCGCCGATGATGGTCACCTCGATCTGCTTAAACTCCGAGAGAAACAGGGCGATGCGTAAATCGGAGGTAATTACGCGCAGCGGCAGCGAAGTCAGGTTACGCGCCAGCTCCAGCATCGTCGTCCCGGCATCCAGCACGACCGAATCGCCGGCTTTAATCATCGACAGGGCCAGTTGGGCAATCGCGCTCTTTTCCTGGGGATGCAGCAGCTGCTTTTCATTGGTCGTCGGCTGGGCCGGGATAAAGCGGTTAAGCGCCACGCCGCCGTGGCTGCGATTAATCACGCCCTGCTCATCCAGCTTAATCAGATCGCGACGTATGGTCGCGGGCGAAGCGTCAATAGCGGTAACCAGTTGTTCAACGGTGACCAGATTATGGCCTTTCAGATAGTCCAGAATCTGGTCTAAGCGATTTTGTGACTTCATATCCCTTTCATCTTTCACGTTGTAAGCCGACAGCCACGCCAGCGCTTAACCGGCGCGGGTAACCGCCTCAGGCACTGCGGACTGCCGCCTTGTGCAACCTGAATGAATCCGGATAACAGTCTATAAATTAAGCAAGCTGAGCGGCTAGCTGGATAGAAATCGCCATGCTCTCAGACTTAGCTTTACCTGTCCAGGCAATATCAAACGCGGTGCCATGATCCGCTGAGGTGCGGATAAACGGCAGCCCGGCGGTGATATTAACGCCATCATAGAAGCCAAGCAGCTTCAACGGAATATGCCCCTGGTCGTGATACATCGCCACCACCATATCGTACTGCCCTTCCCAGGCCTGCAGAAAGACGGTATCCGGCGGGCAAGGGCCATAAACGGCCACGCCCTGCTGCTGCATCTGCGCAATCGCCGGGCCGACAATGTTGATCTCCTCATCGCCAAAAAGACCGTTTTCACCAGCATGAGGATTAACGCCGGCGACCGCGATACGCGGGGAGCTGACCCCCACGCGCCGTAAGAAAGTGTCGGCAAGCGAGATAACCGTTTTAATACGCTCGTCGTTCAGCGTATCGAGGAACTTACGCAGCGCAATATGCGTCGAAACGTGTATGACCTTCAGCTTGTCGGTATACAGCACCATCGCATAATCACGGCTGTCCGTCAGGCGGGCCAGCAGTTCGGTATGGCCCGGATACATGTGCCCCGCCAGATGAAGCGCCTCTTTATTCAGCGGCGCGGTCGCAATGGCGGAAACCTCTCCCGCCAGCGCCATTTCGGTGGCCCGCTTAACGCAGCGGTACGCCAGATCGCCAGCCTGAGCCTGCACCTTTCCCGGTATAAGCCTGGCCGGGTCTTTCAGCGGTTCGTCAATGACGTTAACGATCCCCGGCGCAAAGCGCGCCTGGGAAACCTGCTTGATCGGACGTAATTCTACGGGCGGCGTGACGCCGGACGCCTGCAGACGCTGTAGCGTCTGTAAACATCCCACCACCACTGCCGGCGTGCCGGAAAGCGCGCCTTCGGCCAGAGATTTGATAATGATTTCGGGCCCGATGCCTGCCGGGTCGCCCATCGTGACGGCAATTACGTTATTTGTCACTGTACAGCTCCTCAATAAAATAAAGTGCATCCCGAAGCGTGGCTTCGCCGCCAAATCCGCCGGCTTTGGTGATCACCGGTAGATCGTCAATTTCGCTGTTCACCAGCGTTCCGCAGGGCACGCAGGGCGCCACTTCGCCGGCGATACGATAACCTTCAGCCCCGAGCGCTCTCGCCACGGCGATGGCAATATCTCCGCCCGTGAGGAACAGCCCTCCGATTTGCGCCCGGTTGATGACGGCGAGCGTGATACCGCCTAGTGCTGAGCTAATGCTGTCTCCTAGCTGCTGGCGTGAAAGCTGGTAGCGTTCGCACAGCGTCTCAATCATCCCGCGCGCATCGGCGTCGCGGCAGGTTCTCAGCACACAATGCTGACGGTCGCGCAAAATAGCGCTGGCCTGGCGGACTATCTTTTCCTTTATGCTATCGCTGTCCGTTTGTAGCAGCGCCTCAACATCAATATCGACAATCCCCAGCGCCCTCTCTTTCGCCGCAAACACAATCTGCTGCCGGGTTGCCTCACTCATCGAACCGGCAACCACCAGCACCGGCAGCTGCAGCCGTGGACTGAGGTAACACTCTGCCGGCAGCGCGTTAGCAAAACCCGCCGCGCCAACGAGTAAGTAACGCTGGTTAAGCCCAGCCACCGCCTGCGCCAGCAGAGCCAAATCGCCATCGTTTTCGGCATCAACGACCACAATCCCGCCGTCGCTCTCACCGATACGCTGGAGTTCGGCGCCTGAGCCACCGCCACGTACCGTCGCCAGATCCAGCTCATAAACCGGACAGGTGGTCTGTAATTCAAGCAATGTCTTGATATGGGAAGAGATAATCGGTGTTTTGGGATCGCTGGCAAATTCTGTTTCGACGAGCGGTACGCCATGCACCAGACACTGCCCGTTCCTCGTCACCCGGCCCGCCGCGGGAATCGCTGCCGCCACGATGGCCAGCCTGGCACCACTGGCCTGCATTGCCGCCTCGACCTCCGCGCCGACGTTACCGCGGAACGTCGAATCTATCTTTTTGTATACCAGCGGTGAATTGTCCCGCTCGCAAAACCAGGGCGCGACGACCGCGCCCACCTTCTCTGCCGCCTGAGCCGGCTCCAACGCCCTGCTTTCGGTATTTATCACCAGCACATCAGCCTGACGTGACGCTTGCTGCCGCTCATTGAACATGACCTCAGTACGCGCGCCCTTTTTGGCCAGCTGGACTCCTGTATCATTTGCTCCGGTAAAATCATCTGCGATAACAATCATCTTCATTATGGTTTCTCCCCGAGGACTACCTTCGCCTGCTGCTGGTTACGTTTCGCCACCCACGACGTCAGCGCTGGCGTTAAGAGGGCGGTCACAATCACCGACGTGGCCACCAGCGGCGTTGCCACCGCCACGATCTCGCCCAGCGCGGGATCCGCCTGGGCAATGGCCATCGGCGTGGCAACGGCGTTACCCGCGGTGCTGGAAGCCGCTGCACCGGCAATACCAGTGCCGCCCAGCAGACGATCGACTTTAATATTGAAGAAACCGCCTACCAGAGTGGTCAGCACGCCCAGCAGGATCCCGGCAAGCCCGCCCTTCAGCAGCATGGACAGGTCGATTCCGGCGCCTAGCGCAAAAGCAAAGAACGGGATCAGCAGCGGGCCGCCCTTCGTGAGGAATTCACGCATCTGCACATCCAGATTGCCGAGCAGCATGCCGATAAGCATGGGGATCAGCACCACCACGATCGACATCAGCGGAATATTAGCCATACCCGCCGCGCCCAGAGCGATCATCGTCAGTATCGGGCCATCGCTCAGCGACATCAGCGGCGTAGCCCCCACCTCATTCTCGCTGCCAAACTCGCCGGCCAGTGCGGCATACAGGCCGCCATTCGTGTTGCTCATCGCGGCAATAATGGCGACGGAGGAGAGCCCCCACAGACCGTCGACGCCAAAAAACGTCTCGACGGTAAATCCAAGCGCCACCGCCACAACAAATTTAGTGAAGGTAATACCGCCGCCAATCAACAGAGATTTAGGGGCGGCTTTTATATGGATACCCGCCCCCATGCAGAGTAAAAACGCCCCGATAAGCGGCGCGGCGCCGTTCTTAAATAATGCCGTGGTAAAGCCCCCGACCTGCAGCGCCTCGGGGGCGAAAGTATTGAGCATAGCCCCCAGCACAAGCGGGACGACCATCATCCCTCCCGGGATTTTTTCTATTGTCGCTTTAATTTTCACATCGCCCTCCTGGTTGATTTAATATAATCACAAATGATTATATTAAATCAAATAAAAGAAAAATAAGGCTCAGATCGCAGTTCCAGGCCAATATTAAGCCGTTTAATGATTATTTGATTAAATGTAATCAAGAAGGGTAGTGCGGGCAGCGCCTGAAAGAGCGCTGCCGGGGAGTTAGCGGTCTTGTAAGAAGCGACGGTAGGCGGCAACGACCTGTAAAAAATCCTCAACGCCGCACAAAGAGAGGCTTTCTTCGTCGTAGTAGCTCATGCCCTCTTCTATTTCATCACCTGAAATCTCCAGCTGGTTAGCGCGAATCATCACCTCTTCGCCATCCAGCCATAGCGTGTATTCATGTCCGGCACGCTGCCAGGAACGCTCGCTGCCTTGTACGGTACGCGCGGCCTGTTCCACTTCGTCCAGCAGGGCGAGGTTATCTTTCACCTCTTCGTTAAACCAGTGCCCTACCACCTCGTGGCCCATCGACATTCGCACCTTTACCACTCCGGTAATATCGCGCAGAAATTCGTAATCCATAGTGTCTTCCTCTGCAAGGGCAATGCGTCACCGCTACATTGTACCCATAGGGTAATTATCGCAGTACCGGGGAAGAAAAAAAGCCGGGCGGATGAAGGATTGGAAATAAAAATGCCCGGTGATGCAATGTTCACCGGGCACTGGAGAGTTTACAGGCAATTCGTCAGGCGAGCTGACGCCTCACCTTAGACCGCCGTCTGGAAAATAACCCCATCAGCTTTATCGGTATACTGTTCCAGCTGGTTGAAGTTCAGGTAGCGATAGGTGTCCGCCGCGGTCTCATCCACCTGCGCGACGAAGGTCTGGTACTCTTCCGGCGTCGGCAGTTTGCCAAGCAGAGAAGCGACCGCAGCCAGTTCCGCAGAGGCCAGATAAACGTTAGCGCCGGTCCCTAAACGGTTCGGGAAGTTACGGGTCGAAGTGGACACCACCGTCGCACCGTCCGCCACGCGCGCCTGGTTACCCATACACAGGGAACAGCCAGGGATTTCGATACGCGCACCGCTCTTACCAAACACGCTGTAGTAGCCTTCTTCCGTCAGCTGCGCCGCATCCATACGGGTTGGCGGAGCCACCCACAGACGAGTCGGCAGCTGGCCTTTATGGCTGTCCAGCAGTTTACCCGCCGCACGGAAGTGACCGATGTTGGTCATGCAGGAACCGATGAACACTTCGTCGATCTTCTCACCCTGTACGTCGGACAGCAGACGCGCATCGTCCGGATCGTTCGGCGCACACAGAATAGGCTCTTTGATATCCGCCAGATCGATGTCGATCACCGCCGCGTATTCCGCGTCAGCGTCGGCTTCCAGCAACTGCGGATCCGCCAGCCATTTTTCCATCCCCTGGATACGACGTTCCAGGGTACGACGATCGCCGTAGCCTTCGGCAATCATCCACTTCAGCAGGACGATGTTGGAGTTGAGATACTCAACGATCGGCTCCTGATTCAGCTTAATGGTACAGCCGGCAGCAGAACGTTCTGCGGAAGCATCGGTCAGCTCAAACGCCTGCTCCACCTTCAAATCCGGCAGACCTTCGATTTCCAGGATGCGGCCAGAGAAGATGTTTTTCTTCCCTTTCTTCTCAACGGTCAGCAGCCCCTGCTTAATTGCATACAGCGGGATCGCATGGACCAGATCGCGCAGGGTGATCCCCGGCTGCATCTTACCTTTGAAGCGAACCAGCACGGATTCCGGCATATCCAGCGGCATCACGCCGGTCGCGGCGGCAAACGCCACCAGACCAGAGCCCGCCGGGAAGGAGATACCAATCGGGAAACGGGTATGGGAGTCACCACCGGTACCGACGGTATCCGGCAGCAGCATACGGTTCAGCCACGAGTGGATAACGCCATCGCCCGGACGCAGAGAGACACCGCCACGGTTCATAATGAAGTCTGGCAGCGTATGGTGAGTGGTGACGTCAACCGGCTTCGGATAGGCCGCAGTGTGACAGAAGGACTGCATCACCAGGTCGGCGGAGAAACCAAGGCACGCCAGGTCTTTCAGTTCATCACGGGTCATCGGACCGGTGGTGTCCTGGGAGCCCACGGAAGTCATCTTCGGTTCGCAGTAAGCGCCCGGACGAATACCGGCTACGCCGCAGGCACGACCGACCATTTTCTGCGCCAGCGAGTAGCCGCGGCTGCTTTCTGCCACGTCTTTTGCCTGACGGAAGACGTCGCTATGCGGCAGACCCAGCGCTTCACGCGCTTTGGTGGTCAGGCCGCGACCGATGATCAGCGGAATACGGCCGCCGGCGCGGACTTCATCAACCAGCACATCGGTTTTCAGCCCGAAGCTTGCCAGCAGCTCGTTAGTTTCGTGGTTACGCACTTCGCCTTTGAACGGGTAAACGTCAATCACGTCGCCCATATTCAGGTTGTTCACGTCCACTTCAATTGGCAGCGCGCCCGCATCTTCCATGGTATTGAAGAAAATCGGTGCGATTTTGCCGCCCAGGCACAGGCCGCCGCCGCGCTTGTTCGGCACGTTCGGAATATCGTCGCCCATAAACCACAGCACCGAGTTGGTGGCGGATTTACGCGAAGAACCGGTACCCACCACGTCACCGACGTAGGCCAACGGGAAACCTTTTTGCTGAAGCGCTTCAATTTGCTTGATCGGGCCCACGGAACCCGGCTGATCCGGTTCGATACCTTCGCGGGCATTTTTCAGCATCGCCAGCGCGTGCAGCGGGATATCCGGGCGGGACCAGGCATCCGGCGCCGGAGAGAGATCATCGGTGTTGGTTTCGCCGGTCACTTTGAAGACGGTGACGGTGATTTTCTCAGCCAGCGGCGGACGGTTCAGGAACCACTCGGCGTCAGCCCACGATTTCATCACCTGTTTAGCGTACTCGTTACCCGCTTTGGCTTTCTCTTCGACGTCGTAGAAGTTATCGAACATCAGCAGGGTATGGGACAGCGCTTTGGCGGCGATCGGCGCCAGTTTAGCATCGTCCAGCGCATCGATCAGCGGGTGAATGTTGTAACCGCCCTGCATGGTGCCCAGCAGTTCAACGGCTTTTTCAGGGGTAACCAGTGGGGAGGTTGCTTCGCCTTTGGCGACAGCGGCAAGGAATCCGGCTTTAACATAGGCGGCTTCGTCGACGCCCGGCGGTACACGGTTGATTAACAGGTCTAACAGGAATTCTTCTTCACCCGCAGGCGGGTTCTTCAGCAGTTCTACCAGCGCGGCCATTTGGGTTGCATCTAAGGGTTTGGCAACAATCCCAACGGCTGCACGCTCAGCTACGTGCTTACGGTATTCTTCTAGCACGACGGTTCTCCTCGCTCTCATTGTAAAATGCGGTAGGCGATTCTCTTCACGCTCCTGTGAGACAGCAGTTTGTAGGGTAAATGCCCGATACCGCGTCGGCAGCATAGCAGGATTTCAGCGAGGTGTTAATCTGTTTACAAAAAAGCAACATTAAAATTTAGCTGAATCGTTAAGGGCAGGATTTTACAGGCTTTAGGTACATTTCCCGGGATATAAATTTCAGGCCGCTGCCGATAGCTGACCAGGATTCCGGAAAAAATCAGCCGCTTCATCCCCTCGTACGGCTGGCACGCCCTTGCAGGAGAAAAGGCATAAAAACATGCCCGGCGCCTCGTCCTGCGCCGGACATCTGAGACGCTGAAACAGTGTTTAGCCCTGATGCGGCATCAGCTGCGGATAGCCCCTGAAGGCCGGCTTGCTGCTGCTTAATGCCGCCTCATCCTGGTGAATACTGCCAGAGTTCGCCGCCCACACGCCTTCCGGGGTTTTGCTGATCGCCTGATGCTGTGCATTCAGGTTCTGCCCCATGGCGGCGATATGGGTATTTTCCGTGCCGCCGCTGTTGTCGGCCCACGGAATGGCAGGATCTGCGGCGCAAGCCGCCCCGGAAGCCAGGGTGGCGGCTAACAGGGCTGTTGTTAAAACGAGTTTCATGACACACCTCACCATATAGTTAACCACCTATAAGTTTACGACGTAATTATTACCAGGGTATCTATAAGGTGTGGCGATTTATTAACGCAGACACAGTTCTGAACATCGGGCATAAAAAAAGCGGCTCTCAGAGCCGCTTTTGCATTTTGCCGGAAAGAAAAACTTACTTTTTCTTCGCTTTCGGGTTCGGCAGATCGGTGATGCTACCTTCGAAGACTTCTGCCGCCAGGCCAACGGACTCGTGCAGAGTCGGGTGGGCGTGGATGGTCAGCGCGATGTCTTCTGCGTCACAACCCATTTCGATAGCCAGACCGATTTCACCCAGCAGCTCGCCGCCGTTGGTGCCGACAATCGCGCCGCCGATAACACGGTGGCTCTCTTTGTCGAAGATCAGTTTGGTCATACCGTCTGCGCAATCAGAAGCGATCGCACGGCCAGAGGCTGCCCACGGGAAGGTGGCAGTTTCGTAGCTGATGCCTTTCTCTTTCGCTTCTTTCTCGGTCAGACCAACCCAGGCAACTTCTGGCTCGGTGTAGGCGATGGACGGGATCACTTTCGGGTCGAAGTAGTGCTTCAGACCGGAGATAACTTCGGCGGCAACGTGACCTTCGTGAACGCCTTTGTGCGCCAGCATCGGCTGACCGACGATATCGCCGATAGCGAAGATGTGCGGCACGTTGGTACGCAGCTGCTTGTCAACACGGATAAAGCCGCGCTCGTCAACTTCAACGCCCGCTTTGCCTGCGTCGAGGTTTTTACCGTTCGGTACGCGGCCGATAGCCACCAGCACCGCGTCATAACGCTGTGCTTCCGCTGGGGCTTTTTTGCCTTCCATGGAAACATAGATACCGTCTTCTTTTGCTTCAACGGCAGTCACTTTGGTTTCCAGCATCAGGTTGAATTTCTTGCTGATGCGTTTGGTGAAGACTTTCACCACGTCTTTGTCGGCAGCCGGGATAACCTGGTCGAACATCTCAACCACATCGATCTCTGAACCCAGCGCATGGTACACGGTACCCATTTCCAGACCGATGATACCGCCACCCATAACCAGCATACGCTTCGGTACGGATTTCAGCTCCAGCGCATCGGTAGAATCCCATACGCGCGGATCTTCGTGCGGAATGAACGGCAGCTGAATCGGACGGGAACCCGCCGCGATGATCGCATTGTCGAAGTTAATCACGGTTTTACCGTTTTCGCCTTCCACTTCCAGGGTGTTAGCGCCGGTGAATTTACCCAGGCCGTTAACCACCTTCACTTTACGACCTTTGGCCATGCCAGCCAGACCACCGGTCAGCTGAGTGATGACTTTTTCTTTCCAGGTGCGGATCTTGTCAATGTCGGTTTTCGGTTCGCCGAAAACGATGCCGTGCTCGGCCAGCGCTTTCGCTTCTTCGATAACTTTAGCAACGTGCAGCAGCGCTTTAGAAGGGATACAGCCGACGTTCAGGCAAACACCGCCGAGGGTGCTGTAACGTTCTACGATGACGGTCTCCAGACCTAAATCAGCGCAACGGAAGGCAGCAGAATAGCCTGCAGGACCTGCCCCAAGTACCACGACCTGAGTTTTAATTTCAGTACTCATCATGACCTCTGTAGTTTGTATCCGGCGGGTCTGACGCTATTGTTATACACTTCATCCTTCAAGCCGCCTCTGCGTTGGCTGCGCTCGCTCACCCCGGTCACGTACCGCTTGTACGCTCCTGGGATTCACTCCCTTGCCGCCTTGACGCAACTCGAATTATTTTGTGTAAATTACGCCCATGTCCACCGGGACGTTCTATCCGCCTGCATTTTACAAAATTGTTAACAATTTTGAAACAACAAACGGCAAACGATTTTGTCCTTTGTTGCTGATAACCCCGAAACGAAAACAAGATTACCAGAAAAAAGCCGGCCGTCAGGCCGGCTTTTCGCTTACATCACCAGGCGGCGAATATCGCTCAGCATGTTGTTGATGATGGTGATAAAGCGCGCACCATCAGCACCATCGATCACGCGGTGGTCGAAGGACAGAGAGATAGGCATCATCAGACGCGGTACAAACTCTTTACCATTCCACACCGGTTCCATCGCGGATTTAGACACCCCGAGGATGGCTACTTCCGGCGCGTTGACAATCGGCGCGAAGTGGGTTGTCCCCAGGCCGCCGATGCTGGAGATGGTGAAGCAACCGCCCTGCATTTCGCCAGCCGTCAGCTTACCATCACGCGCTTTCTTAGAGATAACCGTCAGTTCGCGAGACAGCTCGGTAATGCTCTTCTTGTTCACATCTTTAAAGACCGGAACAACCAGACCATTCGGCGTATCAACCGCCACACCGATGTTGATGTATTTCTTCAGCGTCAGACGCTGTGCATCTTCGGACAGCGAGCTGTTGAAGCGCGGCATCTGCTCAAGCGCAGCGGCAACGGCTTTCATGATGAAGACCACCGGGGTGAATTTCACGTCCAGTTTGCGCTTCTCAGCTTCAGCATTCTGCTGCTTACGGAAGGCTTCCAGATCGGTGATATCAGTTTTATCGAAGTGCGTAACGTGCGGGATCATCACCCAGTTACGGCTCAGGTTCGCACCAGAGATTTTCTGGATACGGCCCAGCTCAACTTCTTCCACTTCACCAAACTTGCTGAAGTCCACTTTCGGCCACGGCAGCATGCCCGGCAGACCACCACCGGCGGCAGCGGCAGGCGCTGCTTCGGCGCGTTTCACCGCCTCTTTCACGTAAGCCTGAACGTCTTCGCGCAGGATGCGGCCTTTACGACCGGAACCTTTCACTTTCGCCAGGTTAACGCCGAATTCGCGCGCCAGACGACGAATCAGCGGCGTTGCATGAACGTAAGCGTCGTTTTCTGTGAACTCAGATTTGCCTTCCGCTTTCGCCGCAGGGGCAGCAGCCGGTTTAGCCTTCTCCGCCGGTGCAGCAGCAGGTGCCGGTGCAGCAGCCGGAGCGGCGGCAGGCGCAGCGCCTTCCACTTCGAAGACCATAATCAGAGAACCGGTAGAGACTTTATCGCCGGTGCTGATTTTGATTTCTTTTACCGTACCCGCGAACGGCGCCGGGACTTCCATGGAAGCCTTGTCGCCTTCAACGGTGATCAGTGACTGTTCAGCGGCAACTTTATCGCCCACTTTCACCATCACTTCGGTGACTTCGACTTCATCACCACCGATGTCAGGAACATGAACGTCTTTCGCGCCAGCAGCAGCGGCTGGTGCCGCAGCGGCGGCCGGAGCCGCAGCCTGGGCCGGAGCCGCAGCTGGTGCTGCGCCCGCCACTTCGAAGACCATGATCAGCGACCCGGTAGAAACTTTGTCGCCGGTGTTGATTTTGATCTCTTTCACGGTGCCCGCGAACGGCGCCGGAACTTCCATAGAAGCTTTATCGCCTTCTACGGTGATCAGGGACTGTTCAGCGGCAACGGTGTCGCCCACTTTGACCATGATCTCGGTGACTTCAACTTCGTCGCCGCCGATGTCCGGTACGTGAACGTCTTTTGCCGCCGCTGCAGCAGGTGCTGCTGCCGGAGCGGCTTCTTTCTTCTCTTCTGCCTTAGCAGGTGCAGCAGCTGCTGCACCGTCGGCGGAATCGAAAATCATGATCAGTTTGCCGGTCTCGGTTTTATCGCCAACAGAGACTTTGATCTCTTTAACGATACCTGCCTGAGGAGACGGCACTTCCATAGAGGCTTTGTCGCCTTCTACGGTGATCAGCGACTGTTCAGCTTCAACCTTGTCGCCCACTTTGACCAGGATCTCGGTGATTTCAACTTCATCAGCCCCGATGTCCGGTACTTTGATTTCGATAGCCATTATTCTTTTACCTCTTACGCCAGACGCGGGTTAACTTTTTCTGCATCGATGTTGAATTTGATGATGGCATCCGCCACCACTTTCTTATCGATTTCGCCACGTTTAGCCAGTTCGCCCAGTGCTGCTACCACCACATAAGAAGCATCGACTTCGAAGTGGTGACGCAGGTTTTCACGGCTGTCGGAACGACCGAAGCCATCAGTACCCAGCACGCGGTAGTCGTCAGCCGGTACATAAGTACGGACCTGCTCGGCGAACAGTTTCATATAGTCGGTTGATGCTACAGCCGGAGCGTCGTTCATCACCTGAGCGATGTACGGAACGCGCGGAGTTTCCAGCGGGTGCAGCATGTTCCAGCGCTCACAGTCCTGACCGTCACGGGCCAGTTCGGTGAAGGAGGTGACGGAGTACACGTCAGAGCCCACGCCGTAGTCGTTCGCCAGGATCTGCGCTGCTTCACGAACGTGACGCAGGATAGAACCGGAGCCCAGCAGCTGAACTTTACCTTTGCTACCTGCAACGGTTTCGAGTTTATAGATACCTTTACGGATACCTTCCTCGGCACCTGCTGGCATGGCCGGCATGTGGTAGTTTTCGTTCAGCGTGGTGATGTAGTAGTAAACGTTCTCTTGTTTCTCACCGTACATGCGCTCCAGACCATCGTGCATGATGACCGCAACTTCATACGCGTAAGACGGATCGTAAGAGATACAGTTCGGAATAGTCAGAGACTGAATATGGCTGTGACCATCTTCGTGCTGCAGACCTTCGCCGTTCAGAGTGGTACGACCGGAAGTCCCGCCGACCAGGAAGCCGCGAGCCTGTTGGTCGCCAGCCTGCCAGCACAGGTCGCCGATACGCTGGAACCCGAACATGGAGTAGTAGATGTAGAACGGGATCATCGGCAGGTTGTTGGTGCTGTAAGAGGTCGCAGCAGCCAGCCAGGATGCGCCGGCACCCAGTTCGTTGATCCCTTCCTGCAGGATCTGACCTTTTTCGTCTTCTTTGTAGTAAGCAACCTGCTCACGGTCCTGCGGGGTGTACTGCTGGCCGTTCGGGCTGTAAATACCAATCTGACGGAACAGGCCTTCCATACCAAAGGTACGCGCTTCATCGGCGATGATCGGCACGAGGCGGTCTTTGATGGACTTGTTCTTCAGCATCACGTTCAGGGCACGAACGAACGCGATAGTGGTAGAGATTTCTTTGTTCTGCTCTTCCAGCAGCGGAGCGAAATCTTCGAGGGTCGGCAGCTCCAGCTTCTCATCGAAGTGCGGCTGACGGCTCGGCAGATAGCCGTGCAGTTTTTCACGCTGGGCGTGCAGATAGGTGTACTCTTCGGAACCTTCCGGGAAGGTCAGGTAAGACAGGTTTTCAACCTGCTCATCGGTTACCGGAACATTGAAGCGGTCGCGGATATGACGCACGCCGTCCATGTTCATTTTCTTCACCTGGTGAGCGATGTTTTTACCTTCAGCGGTATCGCCCATGCCATACCCTTTAATGGTATGTGCCAGGATAACGGTCGCTTTACCTTTGGTGTCCTGCGCTTTTTTCAGTGCCGCAAAGACTTTCTTCGGATCGTGGCCACCGCGGTTCAGCGCCCAGATCTGCTCGTCAGTCCAGTCAGCGACCAGCGCGGCGGTTTCCGGATATTTACCGAAGAAGTGCTCGCGAACGTACGCGCCATCTTTGGATTTGAAGGTCTGGTAGTCGCCGTCAACGGTTTCGTTCATCAGCTGAATCAGCTTGCCGCTGGTGTCTTTACGCAGCAGCTCATCCCAACGACCGCCCCAGATAACCTTGATAACGTTCCAGCCAGCACCAGCGAAGATACCTTCCAGCTCGTTAATGATTTTGCCGTTACCGGTGACCGGGCCGTCCAGACGCTGCAGGTTGCAGTTGATGACGAAGACCAGGTTATCCAGTTTTTCACGGGTCGCGATGGTGATAGCGCCTTTAGATTCCGGCTCGTCCATCTCGCCGTCGCCCAGGAAGGCGTAAACGGTTTGTTTAGAGGTGTCTTTCAGACCACGGTGTTCCAGATACTTGAGGAACTTAGCCTGGTAGATAGCACCGATTGGGCCCAGACCCATGGAAACGGTCGGGAACTGCCAGAATTCCGGCATCAGTTTCGGGTGCGGGTAAGAGGACAGACCGTTACCGTGAACTTCCTGACGGAAGTTGTTCATCTGCTCTTCAGTCAGACGACCTTCCAGGAACGCACGTGCGTATACGCCCGGAGAGATGTGGCCCTGGAAGTAAACCAGGTCGCCGCCATCCTGCTCGTTGCGCGCACGGAAGAAGTGGTTAAAGCACACTTCATAGAACGTTGCGGAGGACTGGAAAGAAGCCATGTGGCCGCCCAGCTCCAGATCTTTTTTCGATGCGCGCAGAACGGTCATGATGGCGTTCCAACGAATCGCAGAACGAATTCGACGTTCCAGATCCAGATTCCCCGGATATTCCGGTTCGTCTTCAACGGCAATAGTGTTGACGTAACTGCCTGTAGATGTGCCAGCAGCAACCTTCACCCCGCCTTTGCGGGCTTCAGAAAGGAGTTGGTCAATCAGATACTGAGCACGCTCAACACCTTCTTCACGGATGACCGATTCGATCGCCTGTAGCCAGTCGCGAGTTTCGATCGGATCCACGTCATTTGGTAAACGTTCTGACATGGGGGGTATTCCTTATCTATCTAATCGTTGATTAATCTGGAACCTGTCCCATTGCACTCTTTGTTCTTCATATTTCAGGTTATCTCTTTGTTGGCTGCGCTTCCTCCCCCCGGTCACATAGTTAGCTATGCTCCCGGGGATTCACGCGCTTGCCGCCGCGATATAACCCGAACTATTTGAACAACCAAAAGCACAATAAGACAGGTTCTGCGTTTAGTTGCCGCGCTCTAAAAATGGCGCTTAAGAACCGGAGTTCTCATCTTTCCGTTGCTGTAAACGACGCAGTGAGCGTTCTCGACGACTCTCCTCACGGCTACGATCCAGCAAAATTTCCTCAATGAACGCCAGGTGTCGATGCGACGCTTCGCGCGCCTGCTCCGGCTCTCCGGCGATTATCGCCTCGAAAATACGAGTACGATGATTGCTGACCTGCGGGAGCATCTCCCGACGGGCGTACAACAATTCGAAGTTCTGACGAACGTTTTGCGCGAGCATCGGCTCCATGCAGCGTAGCAGATGGAGCAGCACGACATTGTGCGCCGCTTCGGTGACGGCAATTTGATACTGGACGACGGCGTCAGATTCGGCGTCAAGGTCGCCGGACTGCTGGGCCCGTTCGATAGCCTGATGCAGCTCGCGAATACGTTCGCGGTCAGCATCATTGCTGCGCAGCGCCGCGTAATAAGCCGCGATGCCTTCCAGCGCGTGACGGGTTTCCAGCAGATCAAATTGGGATTCAGGGTGATCGGACAGTAGCTCGACCAGCGGATCGCTGAAGCTCTGCCACAGGCTGCTTTGCACAAAAGTTCCACCGCCCTGGCGACGGAGCAACAGGCCCTTGGCTTCGAGGCGTTGAATCGCCTCACGCAGCGAGGGACGGGAAACGTCGAACTGTTTGGCCAGTTCGCGTTCAGGCGGGAGTTTTTCACCGGGGCGTAAGGTCCCCTCAAGGATTAAAAACTCAAGCTGCTGCTCTATCACATCAGATAGTTTTGGTTGGCGGATTTTGCTGTAGGCCATATTCCCTGTCTCTGCCATTAGCCCGTAGTCAATTGGTCTTACCAATTCGCAGTTCGTAGCGCTAAAGTAACAAAGTATTCACCTTCTGTCCATACAGGTTTTGATTGAAATCAGGAAACCACGCACATTTTAACAACCTTACAGAAATAACATTTCAGAATTGTAACTTCCCACAAATGATGTGTTTACCCCATAAGAGGTAGCGTTAACGTTTATGAAACGAAAAACTAAACCATCTGAACCGATTCAACTGCGACAAATTCGATTTTTAATTCACAAAATATGATTAGTTAATCAAAAGGAATTACTACCTCCCTCTTCAGAGCATTATTTACAAATGGTTTCTTTTTGCTCGCTTCGTCATCACCCCTTCATAAAGCAGGTGCATTCAATCGCGCTTATCACTATTCTCGATGAGACGAAAGGCCTTTTGGTATTTTTATGTTTCGCCTTGCGTAAAGAAATCAATACGAAAACGGAATTTCGCAATGACACCACACAACAATATGTAAGCTGAATCAATCAGGGCAGAGCTGACCAGAACGCCCCTGAATTTAGATAGCTATGCTATCTGGCAGGGACAGACAACGAAGCAGTAGCCTGAAGGACGACGCGTATAAACATAATAACCACACACGAGGTTTCATGATGGAAGGTCAACAGCATGGCGATCGGCTCAAGCGCGGCCTGAAAAACCGCCATATTCAGCTTATTGCTCTGGGCGGCGCTATCGGCACCGGCCTGTTCCTGGGCAGTGCATCCGTTATCCAGTCCGCCGGCCCCGGGATTATTCTGGGCTATGCGATCGCCGGTTTTATCGCCTTCCTGATCATGCGTCAGCTGGGTGAGATGGTCGTAGAAGAGCCGGTGGCTGGTTCATTCAGTCATTTTGCGTATAAATACTGGGGCGGTTTTGCCGGCTTTGCTTCCGGTTGGAACTACTGGGTACTGTACGTTCTGGTGGCCATGGCCGAGCTGACCGCCGTCGGGAAATATATTCAGTTCTGGTGGCCCGAGATCCCAACCTGGGTGTCCGCTGCGGTGTTCTTTATTGCCATCAATGCCATCAACCTGAGCAACGTGAAAGTGTTTGGTGAAATGGAGTTCTGGTTCGCCATTATCAAAGTGGTGGCCGTTGTGGCGATGATTCTCTTTGGCGGCTGGCTGCTGTTCAGCGGCAACGGCGGCCCACAGGCAACCGTTCGCAACCTGTGGGACCAGGGGGGATTCCTGCCGCATGGCTTCACCGGACTGGTGATGATGATGGCGATTATCATGTTCTCGTTTGGCGGTCTGGAGCTGGTCGGGATCACTGCCGCTGAAGCGGATAACCCGGAACAGAGCATCCCGAAAGCCACCAACCAGGTTATCTACCGTATCCTGATTTTCTATGTAGGCTCGCTCGCCGTCCTGCTTTCACTGCTGCCGTGGACGCGCGTTACCGCGGATACCAGCCCGTTCGTGCTGATCTTCCACGAGCTGGGTGATACCTTTGTGGCCAACGCCCTGAACGTGGTGGTGCTGACCGCTGCACTGTCCGTGTATAACAGCTGCGTCTACTGCAACAGCCGCATGTTGTTCGGTCTGGCCCAGCAGGGGAACGCCCCGAAAGCGCTGATGAGCGTCGATAAGCGCGGCGTGCCGGTCAACACCATTATGGTCTCCGCCGTGGTCACCGCGCTGTGCGTCCTGATTAACTACTTTGCACCGGAGTCGGCGTTTGGCCTGCTGATGGCGCTGGTGGTCTCCGCGCTGGTGATTAACTGGGCGATGATTAGCCTCGCGCATATGAAGTTCCGTCGCGCAAAACAGCAGCAGGGCGTGGTTTCGCGTTTCCCGGCGCTGTTCTACCCGGTCGGCAACTGGGTCTGCCTGCTGTTCATGGTGGCGGTACTGGTGATTATGCTGATGACGCCGGGCATGGCGATTTCCGTGTACCTGATCCCGGTCTGGATTGCGGTTCTCGGCATTGGCTATCTGTTTAAACAGAAAAGCGCTGGCGCACTAAAAGCGCAATAATCCCTCTCTACACGCTGTGCCCGTCCCGTGATGGCGGGCACAGCGCATTGTTATCGGGTTCACGCCTTCCCTTCCCGGTAGTTTTAGCCATTTTGTCATTCTGATACGGCGACGCCTTTATTGCTGATTCCGTTCACCCCGGAACGGGTCTAAATCAGCAGAGCCCGTATTTCACACCGGCGATGAGAACCGTCAGTAGGGTCCCGGCCACAGCGGGTTACGCAAACGCCGGTAGGGGAAGAGGTATGGGTCTATCGTGCCCGGAACGATACCGGGATTGAGGGGGGGGGTCTGCGGTACTATCTCATCGCCACATGCGGTTCAAACGGGTTCGCAGGCAAGAAAACGGGATGCCTGACTCCGGCATCCCGCCCGCCGATACCTCTTGATTCCCCCTGCCCGACAGCGGGTGGAGCTTAAACCAGGGTACCGTAAATGGTGAGTAGCGCCATGATAACGACCACCACCAGCGATGTTTTTTTGGCCATTGAGACCGCCGCTTTAGGCGTCTCGACCTTATCCACATGCGGTTCGCGCGCCAGCGAAAACTGCGCCAGTCGGGTCAGAACCTGATACTGCGACGAGTGGCGATCGCCCAACGAAGCAAACCAGGCCGGCAGCGCTTTTTCACCGTGCCCGACCAGCGCATACACCACGCCGACCAGACGCACCGGCAGCCAGTCCACCACGTGCAGAATGGCATCAATCCCCGACTGTAAGCGATGGCGCGGCGTTTGATAACGCGCCAGCCACGTCTGCCAGGCGCGCAGCACACAGTAACCGATCAACGTAATGGGTCCCCATGACCCGCCAACCACAAACCAGAACAGCGGAGCCAGATAGTAGCGGTAGTTAATCCACAGCAGCGCATTTTGCAATTCGCTCAGAAACTCGCGATCGTCACAGCCGGGTGGCACGCCGTGAATCAGCGTCAGCTCGCTGGCCATCGCATCGCAGGCATGACGATCGTTGCGCGATGCCGCTTTCAGGTACGCATGATAGTGCAGTCGTACCCTGCCCGCGCCAATACACAGCAGACCGAGCAAGATCCAGAACACCAGCAGCGGGACGTTAAACAGCACCCCGTGCAGCACGCGCTGAATAAGATAGACCACCGCCATTGCCAGCGCCGTCATCAGCAGCGTCGCAGGGAGTGAAAAGTGTTTTACCCGGCGAAACAGCACTTCCAGACGGTGATCGAGCTGCCAGTGCTCACCCAACTTAAACAGCCGCTCGGCGATGAGAACCAGCAGCGTAGTAAACAACGTCATGGCATCTCCTTTTCTGACGAAGCGGCCAGCAGGCCGCGGAATTTTGCCCAGTCAAAAGCCGGACCGGGATCCGTTTTTCGCACTGGCGCAATATCGCTGTGGCCAGTCATATGGTTGGCGATGGCAGGGTACAACGCGATCAGCTGCCGCGTTACGGCCACCAGCTGCTGGTACTGGGCATCGGTATAGGCCAGCGTGTCGGTTCCTTCCAGCTCAATGCCGATAGAGAAGTCATTGCAACGTTCACGTCCATGATAGCTGGAGACGCCCGCGTGCCACGCTCGCTTATCAAAGGGAACATACTGCACAATTTCGCCATCGCGACGAATCAGACAATGCGCTGAAACGCGCAGATGCGCGATTTCCGCAAAGAAAGGATGAGCGTTGGGATCAAGCGTTCCGGTGAATAAAGCATCGATCCACGGGCCGCCAAATTCCCCCGGCGGCAGACTAATATTATGCACCACCAGTAAGGAAGGGGCTTCATCATCCGGGCGGCAATCATGGTGCGGCGAAGGAACCCGACGCGCATCCACCAACCATCCCCCATTCAACTGCATGCGGAATCTCCTTTCGCTAACTCATGCTCCCGGGCCGCCCGTGGCCCAAAGGATGCTGATTATCATACACAAAATCGTTCGGCCTGCGGCCCGGCGCCCCATAAATCATCGCTAAAAAGCAGAGACATAGCCGATACACAGGCGCCCCGAAGGGCGAAGTCTGTATGGTGTAGAAACGCTGTTCAGGTTAGCATGTTTCCCACTGCTGAATCTTATCTATCTGGAGCTTTATCATGTCGCTTCGTCGCTACAATCCCGACCGCCGCCGTGACGCGCTGCTGGAACGCATTAACCTGGATATCACCGATGCCGTCGCCCAATCCCTGCGGGAAGATCTGGGTGGAGAGGTCAATGCCAACAACGATATTAGCGCCCAATTATTGCCGGAAGACGCGCGCTCGCATGCGGTCATTATTACGCGCGAAGAGGGCGTATTTTGCGGTAAACGCTGGGTGGAAGAGGTCTTCATTCAACTGGCTGGCGACGATGTCAGCATCACCTGGCACGTCAAAGATGGCGATCTCATCAAAGCGGACCAGACGCTGTTTGAGCTGGAGGGGCCTTCCCGGCTGCTGCTGACCGGTGAGCGCACCGCGCTGAATTTCGTGCAGACCCTGTCCGGGGTCGCCAGCGAAGTACATCGCTACGTGGCGCTCCTGGCAGGAACCAAAACCCAGCTGCTCGATACGCGTAAAACGCTGCCTGGCCTGCGCACCGCCCTGAAATATGCCGTACTGTGCGGCGGCGGCGCCAACCACCGCCTGGGTTTATTCGACGCCTTCCTGATTAAAGAAAACCACATTATTGCCTCCGGCTCAGTGCGCCAGGCGGTAGAAAAAGCTTTCTGGCTGCACCCGGACGTTCCGGTGGAAGTGGAAGTGGAATCGCTTGATGAACTGGATGAAGCGCTTAAAGCCGGCGCGGATATCATTATGCTCGATAATTTCACCACCGAGCTGATGCGCGAGGCGGTGAAGCGGACCGACGGCAAGGCCGCGCTGGAAGTGTCCGGCAACGTCACCTTTAAAACCATCCGCGAATTTGCCGAAACCGGCGTTGACTACATCTCCGTCGGCGCTCTGACCAAGCACGTACACGCCCTGGATCTCTCCATGCGTTTTCGTTAATCGCCCCGCCCCGGATCGACAACGCGCCGGGGCGCTCTTTTGCGAGACAGCGAGCATCGCTGACGCTCACACCTGCAAGAACAGCAGAAAATCTGGAAGATCGTTTCCCGCCTCATCATTTGCCATTCGCCGCTGCGCCTCAAGCGCGTCACAGTGCGTCCTTAATCACAAGGAGCATATATGGACAGACAACGCGGATTTACCCTGATCGAGCTGATGGTGGTCATTGGCATTATCGCCATTCTGAGCGCTATCGGCATTCCGGCTTATCAGAACTACCTGCGCAAAGCGGCCCTGACCGACATGCTGCAAACCTTTGTCCCGTACCGTACGGCCATTGAACTGTGCGCACTCGAACACGGAGGGCTGGCAAGCTGCGACGCCGGCGCCAACGGGATCCCTTCCTCAGCGACCACGCGCTATGTCGCCACAATGACCGTCGCGCAAGGTGTTGTCACGCTTAACGGACAAGAAAGCCTGAACGGGCTGAGCGTCGCCATGACGCCGTCCTGGGACAACGCCAACGGTATCACCGGCTGGCAGCGCGTCTGCAGCATAGCCAGCAACAGCGCACTCCAGCAGGCCTGTGAAGATGTGTTCCGCATAAACTGAGGCCGCCGCGATGAAAACCGATCGGTTAATCTCCCTTTGCCAGCGCTATCAGGCGCTGCTGTTGAACAGCGATGAGCAAACCATCGCCATCGCAGTTGTCGACGCTCCGGCGCCTGAACTGATGGAGGCGCTGCGTTTCGCCACTCAGAAACGGATCGATATCGAATGCTGGAGCCAGGAGCAGATGCATCAGCGGCAGCAGGGAGCGGCCCACGCCCCGCTCCCTGCTCACAGCGATACCGCGGCCGATGTTATCGGGCAGGTTCAGCAGATCCTTGAGCAAGCGCTACGCCAGCGGGCCTCCGATATTCATTTTGAACCCGCAGAAAATCACCTGCGCATTCGCCTGCGGGTCGATGGCGTACTCCATGCGCTGTCGCCCCTTCCCGCTGAACGCGCAGCCCCGATTGCCGCACGACTTAAAGTGCTCGGCAACCTGGACATCGCTGAGCATCGGCTGCCGCAGGATGGTCAGTTCACCCTGCCCCTTGCCGGTCGCCCGGTCTCTTTCCGTATTGCCACCCTTCCCTGTCGCCACGGGGAGAAAATCGTGCTGCGTTTACTGCATCAGGTCGATCAGGCGCTGGATCTGGGGGCGCTGGGACTGTCGTCAGACCAGCTTATCGCGCTGCGCTCGGCCCTCGATCAGCCGCAGGGACTGCTGCTGGTTACCGGCCCAACCGGTAGCGGTAAAACCGTTACGCTATATAGCGCGCTGCAAACCAGGAACCACGATGCGGTCAATATCTGTAGCGTGGAAGATCCGCTGGAGATGCCGATAGCCGGCCTGAACCAGACACAAATCAACCCCCGTGCCGGGCTGACTTTTCAAAACGTTCTGCGCGCGCTGTTACGCCAGGATCCTGACATCGTCATGGTCGGGGAAATTCGCGATGCGGAAACCGCAGAGATTGCGATTAAAGCGGCGCAAACCGGACATCTGGTCCTCTCGACACTGCACACCAACTCCACCAGTGAAACTCTCACTCGCCTACAGCAAATGGGGGTTGCCGGTTGGATGCTCTCTTCTGCGCTGTCGCTGGTCATCGCTCAACGCCTGGTGCGTAAACTGTGCGTACACTGCCGTCGTGAAACCGGAAAGGCGACGGATATACCGCACCGTTTGTGGCCCCGGCCCCTCCCACGCTGGCAGGCCGTAGGTTGCCAGCACTGCTATCACGGCTACTATGGTCGCCAGGCATTATTTGAGCTATTGCCGGTGAATGCCCCGCTACGTCAAGCGATTGCCCGCGGCCTGAGCGCGCTGGAAATCGAATCTCTGGCACGCGAAGCGGGCATGATGACGCTGTTTGAAAGCGGCTGTCTGGCGGTCGAGCAGGGGCTGACTAACCTTGAAGAAATCATCCGCGTACTGGGGATCCCTCATGACCGCTAACCGTCTCTGGCGCTGGCAAGGCGTGGATATGCAGGGCCAGATTTGTCAGGGGACACAGTGGAACCCTGGTCGACTGGAAGTATTCCAGGCGCTTCAGCATGAACGCATTATGCCACTGGCCATTCGCCGCTGTGCGGTCAAAAACACGCTCTGGCATCCGCGCTATGGCAGTCAGGTTGTTCGCCAGTTGGCCGTGCTCCTTCAGGCCGGGCTTTCTTTAGCTGAAGGGCTCGAACTACTGGCGCAGCAGCAGCCAAGCGCGCAATGGCAGGCGTTATTGCGCGCATTGGCTCAGGATCTGGCGCAAGGCGTCTCGCTTTCTGCCGCGCTGGAAAAGTGGCCTCAGGCCTTTGCCCCGCTCTGTCTGGCAATGATCCGTACCGGTGAACTCACCGGTAAACTGGATTTTTGTTGTCTTCAGCTGGCGCGTCAGCAGCAGGAACAGCAGCAGCTGGCGGATAAAGTGAAGAAAGCGGTGCGCTACCCGGTCGTGATTCTGAGCCTCGCTCTGGCGGTGGTGGTAGCGATGCTGTGCTTCGTCCTGCCGGAATTTGCGGCGATTTACCAAACCTTCAACACACCGCTACCGCTGCTGACGCGCCTGATTATTCACGCCAGCGAAAGCCTTAGCCATGGCTGGCCAATGCTGATTCTGCCGATTATGCTGCCCGCGCTCCTTAACCTGATAGCCGCCCGCCGTCCGCCGTGGCTGCTACGGCGGCAAAAAATGCTGCACGCGCTTCCGGTCGTGGGAAAACTGATACGCGGACAGCGGCTTAGCCAGATCTTTACCGTACTCGCACTCACCCAAAGTGCAGGTATTAGCTTTCTGCAAGGTCTGGAAAGCGTCGAGGAAACACTGAACTGCCCACTATGGCGCCAGCGGATCCAGCAGGTACATCGGCACATTAGCCACGGAGCGCCCATCTGGCAGGCGCTTGAGCGAAGCGGTGGTTTTACCACGCTATGCCTGCAGCTCATCCGTACCGGTGAAGCATCCGGATCGCTGGATACGATGCTGGAAAATCTCGCCCGTCATCATAGCGAGCAGACGCATAATCAGGCAGAAAACCTGGCAACGTTACTGGAGCCAGCCCTGCTGTTGGTCACAGGAACGATTGTCGGCGTGCTGGTGGTGGCGATGTATTTACCCATCTTTCATCTGGGTGACGCCATTAGCGGAATGGGAGGATAAGCGCTGGCGCGCAACGCGCCAGCATCTGGCATTACAGGCTGTTGAACACGCGGTTCTCTTGTTCCTGCACGCGAATGAAGGTCGTACGCTTGGTCAGCTCTTTCAGGCGAGAAGCGCCCACATAGGTACAGGCAGAACGCAGGCCGCCGAGGATATCGCGAGCCGTATTCTCCACCGGTCCGCGCAGAGGCAACTTCACGGTTTTGCCTTCCGCGGCGCGATACTGCGCAACGCCGCCAACGTGGCGCGTCATGGCGGATTCGGAGCTCATGCCGTAGAACAGCATGAATTTCTCGCCGTTTTCTTCAACGACGGTACCGCCGCTCTCTTCATGGCCGGCCAGCATTCCCCCCAGCATGACAAAATCTGCGCCGCCGCCGAAGGCTTTCGCCACATCACCAGGCATCGTGCAACCGCCGTCGCTGACGATCTGACCACCCAGGCCATGCGCCGCATCGGCACACTCGATAACGGCAGACAGCTGCGGATAACCGACGCCGGTCTTCACGCGAGTAGTACATACGGAGCCCGGACCGATCCCCACTTTCACAATATCAGCGCCGGACAGAATCAGCTCTTCGCACATTTCACCCGTCACGACGTTACCGGCAATAATGGTTTTCTGCGGCCAGGCTGCGCGCGCTTTAGCGACGAACTGAACAAAGTGTTCAGAATAACCATTCGCCACATCGATGCAGACGAAGCTAAGCTGCGGATTGTGAGAAAGGATCTGCTGGGTTTTTTCAAAATCAACATCCGAGGTCCCGGTGGACACCATGACGTATTTCAGCACATCTGCAGACACCGACTGGACAAACCCCTGCCATTGTTCAACGGTATAGTGCTTGTGAACCGCGGTCAGAATACCGAAAGAGGCCAGCGCTTTCGCCATGTCAAACGTCCCGACAGTATCCATGTTAGCGGCAATGATCGGCACGCCAGACCAGGACAGGCCAGAATGTTTAAAAGTGAATTCACGTTCCAGCTGAACATCAGAACGGCTTTTGAGAGTAGAGCGTTTTGGGCGGATAAGAACGTCTTTAAAACCAAGCTTCAGATCTTCTTCGATACGCATGAACGAATTCCTGGGGTTAATGGCATTATTGTGAGAGCACAACTCCAGTGACGTTATCATACGCACGAATCATGGCCGCGCAAGACTGCGATTTTCACTTTTTTTACGCTACAATCGTATAAATTTACCTGGTGAACAGTAGATGGCGCGCTGACGATAATCGACGTCCAGCGCATCATTTTTAACCATTTGATTTATATACAAAACAATCCAGTATATATTGTGATGGCCGTTTACTGGCCGGCAGTCACCTTGATGGGATAGCGTTCACCCGGTCGTGGTGCTCAGCAAAACGGGCGCCTGTGAAGAGTAATGTGTATATGGTCAGTTCAGGATCGGAGCGTATGAGGTATACGGTAGCGTTAACAGGCGGCATTGGCAGTGGCAAAAGTACCGTGGCCGATGCATTTTCCCGGCTCGGGATTAACGTTATTGACGCTGACATTATCGCCCGCCAGGTTGTAGAACCCGGCACCACCGCGCTTCAGGCCATCGCCACTCACTTTGGCTCGCAGATGCTCAACGATGACGGCACGCTGAACCGCCGCGCTCTGCGTGAAAAAATCTTTGCTCACCCCGAGGATAAAGCCTGGCTTAACGCGCTACTGCATCCGCTCATTCAGCAGGAAACACGCCGGCAGATGCTGGCCGCGAGCTCCCCTTATCTTCTCTGGGTCGTTCCCTTACTGGTCGAAAACCGTCTGGCCGCGAATGCCGATCGCGTACTGGTCGTTGATGTTCCAAAAGAGACGCAGATCGCGCGTACGGTGCTTCGCGATCGGGTCAGCCGCGAACATGCAGAACATATTCTTGCCGCCCAGGCGACGCGCGAACAGCGCCTTGCCGTTGCGGATGATATCATTGAAAACATGGGCCCTCCGGATGCTATCGCATCGGATGTTGCCCGCCTGCACGAAAAGTATCTAATGCTGGCATCGCAGGCAGCCTCACAGGAAAAATCGTAATGCACACCCCCGTTCTGTTTGAACATCCACTCAACGAGAAAATGCGCACCTGGCTGCGTATTGAATTTTTGACTCAACAATTGTCCGTTCATCCGACAATCGCCAGCTACGCCGATGCACTCCATTTTTTCCGCAACGCGGGCGATCTTTTAGATGTACTGGAACGTGGAGAGGTCAGGACGGACCTGCTGAAAGAGCTGGAACGCCAGCAGCGTAAACTGCAGTCATGGGCAGATATTCCCGGCGTCGATCGGGAGCGTATTGACGTATTACGCCAGCAGCTCAAGCAATGCGGCAGCACGCTGATGTCCGCGCCGCGCATCGGCCAGTTCTTGCGCGAAGACCGTTTGATTGCGCTGGTACGCCAGCGTCTGAGCATTCCCGGCGGCTGCTGCAGTTTTGATTTGCCGACGCTGCATATCTGGCTGCACATGCCGCAGGCATACCGCGATGAACAGGTCGGAGTCTGGATAGCCAGCCTTGAGCCGCTGACTCAATCTCTGGTGCTTATCCTCGATCTGATTCGTAATGCCGCCCCTTTCCGTAAGCAGACCAGCCTCAACGGCTTTTATCAGGACAATGGCGAAGATGCTGACCTGCTTCGTCTGCGACTGGACATTGCCAGCCAGCTCTACCCACAAATCTCCGGCCATAAGAGTCGTTTTGCTATCCGCTTCATGCCGCTGGACAGCGAGTTCGGGGTGGTACCTGAGCGTTTTGATTTCGAACTGGCTTGTTGTTAAGGAGAAAAAATGTCAGAAGAGACGATCGTCAATTGCCCCACCTGCGGTAAATCCGTGGTCTGGAATGCACAGAGCCTGTTTCGCCCCTTTTGCTCTAAACGCTGTCAGCTGATAGATCTGGGTGAATGGGCTGCAGAAGAAAAACGTATTCCCAGCGCAAGCGATCTGTCCGATAGCGATGGCTGGAGCGAGGAACAACAACCGTGACCGGTTCCCGGGCAAAGCAATTTCGCGCATTGTCCGGGGAACGCTGATTCAGGAAGCCGCCTGTACGAGTTTCGTAATAATGGGTTCATTGGCCGGCGGAAACGCCTCAGAATCTAACGCTCGTTGCGCAATCCACTGACCCGGCTGCCCTTCTTTCCCCCACGGCTCGCCGGACCACTCTTCCACCAGCCAGAACCACAGGGTAATGTGGCGGTCCGGGAACTGATACTCCAGCGTATCAAACAGACGGGATGAGCGTACCGTAATCCCCACCTCTTCCTGCAGTTCACGCACCAGCGCCTGCTCCGCAGATTCTCCGGCTTCAATTTTACCGCCGGGAAACTCAAGTTTATTGGCCATATGGGCATCGGCGGCCCGCTGGGTGATAAAGATCTCCCCTTGCGGATTGCGGATAATACCCACGGAGATTTGCAGTTGTTTCATCGTGATTATTCCATAAAAAAGGCGCAGATATCTGCGCCTTCATTTTTCATACTCTGAGCTTAGCTCAGACGGCCGTGGCACTGCTTATATTTTTTACCGGAACCACACGGGCAAGGATCGTTACGACCCACTTTACGCTCGCCGGTCTCCTCAGCCAGCGCAGCCGCGGCGGCAGTGTCGTCATCCTGATGGCTAAGCTGTTGCATCTGCGCCAGACGTTCAGCTTCCTCACGGCGCTGCTGCTCCATTGCCTCAACTTCTTCCGGCATGCGGACCTGAACCTTGCTCAGGGTGCTGATCACTTCATACTTCAGTGATTCCAGCATCGCGGCAAACATGGAGAAGGACTCACGCTTGTACTCCTGCTTCGGATCTTTCTGCGCATAGCCGCGCAGGTGAATGCCCTGACGCAGGTAGTCCATCGCCGCGAGGTGCTCTTTCCACAGCGAGTCCAGAGTCTGCAGCATGACGCCTTTCTCGAAATGACGCATCATTTCGGCGCCCACAACTTCTTCTTTACGCTGATAGGTCTCAATAGCGCTCTGCAGAATACGCTCACGCAGCGTCTCTTCATGCAGCTCCGGCTCTTTATCCAGCCACTCTTTCAGCGGCAGCTCAAGGTCGAAGTCATTTTTCAGACGTTCCTGCAGACCTTCAACATCCCACATCTCTTCCAGAGACTGCGGCGGGATATGGGCATCGATGGTCGCTTTGAACACATCTTCGCGGATGCTGTTAATGGTTTCGCTAACATCAGAAACGTCCAGCAATTCGTTACGCTGACTGTAGATTGCCCGGCGCTGATCGTTAGCAACATCATCATATTCCAGCAGCTGCTTACGAATATCAAAGTTGCGGCTTTCGACTTTACGCTGTGCGTTAGCGATGGCCTTGGTGACCCACGGGTGCTCAATCGCTTCGCCTGGTTTCATCCCCAGCTTGCGCATCATGCCGGAGACACGGTCGGAGGCAAAGATACGCATCAGAGCATCTTCCATCGACAGGTAGAAGCGGGAAGAACCGGCATCCCCCTGACGACCGGAACGGCCGCGCAGCTGGTTGTCGATACGACGGGATTCATGACGCTCGGTACCGATAATATGCAGGCCGCCTGCCGCCAGAACGGCATCGTGACGCACCTGCCAGTCGGCTTTAATTTGTGCGATTTGCTCTGGCGTCGGATCTTCCAGCGCGGTGACTTCGGCCTGCCAGCTCCCGCCGAGCATAATATCCGTACCACGACCGGCCATGTTGGTGGCGATGGTTACCGCTGACGGGTAACCCGCCTGGGCAACGATATCCGCTTCGCTGGCGTGGAACTTCGCGTTCAGCACGTTGTGCTTGATACCGGCTTTGGCCAGCTCATGGGAAACCACTTCTGATTTTTCAATCGAAATGGTACCAACCAGAACCGGCTGGCCTGCGGCGGTGCGCTCTTTGATATCTTCAATGATCGCCTGAATTTTCTCCGCTTCGGTCATATAGACCAGATCCGCCATATCTTTACGGATCATCGGGCGGTTAGTTGGTACCACGACGGTATCCAGCTTGTAGATAGAGCTAAATTCAAAGGCTTCGGTATCCGCCGTACCGGTCATCCCCGCCAGTTTCTCATACAGACGGAAATAGTTCTGGAAGGTGATGGAAGCCAGCGTCTGGTTTTCATTCTGGATATCCACGCCCTCTTTCGCTTCAACCGCCTGGTGGAGACCATCAGACCAGCGACGCCCTTGCATCGTACGACCGGTATGCTCATCAACGATAATCACTTCGCCATCTTTGACGATATAGTCAACGTCGCGGGTGAACAGCACGTGCGCGCGCAGCGCCGCCGTCACGTGGTGCATCAGCATAATATTCGACGGCGAATACAGCGATTCGCCTTCGTCCATGATCCCTTCCTGCACCAGCAGCTCTTCGATCAGCACCAGACCACGTTCGGTCAGGTTAACCTGGCGCGCCTTTTCATCAACGGAGAAGTGGCCTTCACCGGTAAAGGTGTCGGAATCTTCTTTATCCTGACGAACCAGGTGCGGGATTATCTTGTTAACGCGCTTGTACATTTCCGAGCTGTCTTCCGCCGGACCGGAAATGATCAGCGGAGTACGCGCTTCATCGATCAGGATGGAGTCCACCTCATCGACCAGCGCATAGTGCAGTTTACGCTGAACGCGCTCTTCCGGGCTGAACGCCATATTGTCGCGCAGGTAGTCAAAGCCGTATTCGTTATTGGTACCGTAGGTAATATCCGCGCCATACGCTTCACGTTTGGCAGGCGCCGGTAAACCGGACATGTTGATCCCGACGGTCATACCGAGGAACTCAAACAGCGGACGGTTGTTTTCAGCATCACGCTGCGCCAGATAGTCGTTGACGGTGACCACGTGAACGCCTTTACCGGACAACGCATTCAGGTACGCAGGCAGCGTTGCGGTCAACGTTTTACCTTCACCGGTACGCATTTCCGCGATGCAACGCTGGTTAAGCACCATGCCGCCCAGCAGCTGGACGTCGAAGTGACGCATACCGAATACGCGTTTACTGGCTTCACGTACCACGGCAAAGGCTTCCGGGATCAGGCTCTCCAGGCTTTCGCCCTTTTCCAGACGAGCGCGAAACTCGGCGGTCTTGCCTTTCAGCTCGTCATCCGAGAGCTTTTCCATCTCCGGTTCCATGGCATTGATGAGGCCAACGGTTTTGCGCATGCGGCGCAGAGTACGATCGTTACGACTACCGAAAACTTTAGTTAATAATTTGATTAGCATAATAAAATCTCAAACGCCCCGCGATGCGGAGTCACAAAAAAGAATCATCCGTTTTTAGTTCAGCTGAGGCGTTGAGGTCCTGCGCGAATCCCTGCCACCTGGCTAATCCAGGCCGAGACAGAAAATGCAGAATGGGACGGGGTGTAAGCCGCCTGGCGAACAATCACCGGCGGTTTGCTCTCCTGCGTCAGCAGGGCGCTGAGCGTGTCAAGTAAAGCCAGATGCTGCGCCTGGAATGGCGAAGACGCTTCGGCAACCGGCAACGCTTGCGGTGCCATCGCAAATGAGAGATGGCGGATGACCGTGCGGATAGCATGCTGATGCCAGTAATCGACGGTAAAGTTAGGTCGACGGCTGGCGTCCAGCAGCGCCAGCTGGGAGAAATTGACTTTATTCGGGCTGTGGTTGCTGGCCGTGGTTTTGGTCGGCGAAGCCGTTTCGTGGCTGTTGCTTAGCGCGGGCAGGCCAAAGCCAGCCGCGACCATCCCCAACAGGAGATGCGGCCAGAAATACCGTCTGCCAAACTGTCGCCAGCGCGTCAGCAATCCACTCACGTACGTTACCTTTAGTTGAAGCAACCCGAGGAAATATTTTTTGCGCCCAAATACTACCATTAATACTGCACGACAGCAGCAGGAATGACGGTTGCGGCAAGGCAAAAACGTTCAATAAATCAGCGAACGAACAATGAACAGCGCCGCAGAATCAGGGCAGAAACGGCAGAGGGAGGCAAAAAAAGAAAAAAGACTGGCCCCCTGGTCGGAGAGAGTACCAGGTTACCAGTCTGTTTTACTGAATGGTCAGGCTTATGCCATAACCATTGACGGTGCGCGGAATGCCAGCGGCATTTCTGCTTCGTCTTCGAAAGTCACATACTCCCAGGCTTCCTGTTTTGCCAGAACAGCCTGCAGCAGTTTGTTATTCAACGCGTGACCTGACTTGAACGCCGTGAATGCACCGATGATATTGTGACCACACATAAACAGGTCACCAATCGCATCCAGCATTTTGTGACGGACAAACTCATCTTCAAAGCGCAGACCGTCTTCGTTCAATACGCGATAATCGTCAACAACGATGGCACAATCGAAGCTGCCGCCCAGGCACAGGCCGCGGGACTGCAGATATTCGATATCACGCATAAAACCAAAAGTACGAGCGCGACTAATCTGGCGCATGAATGCATCGGCAGAGAAGTTCATCGCATAGCGCTGGCTGCTTGCATCAATCGCCGGGTGGTTAAAATCGATGGTAAAATCCAACGAAAAACCATTGAACGGCTTGAATTCAGCCCATTTGTCGCCATCTTCGACCCGAACGGTCTCTTTGATACGGACAAATTTCTTGGCACAGTTCAGCTCATCGATGCCGGCGTCCAGCAGCAGATAAACGAACGGCGCAGCGCTACCATCCATAATTGGAATTTCCGGCGCATCGACTTCAACAACGATGTTGTCAATGCCAAGGCCCGCCAGTGCGGCATTCAGGTGCTCGACCGTTGAAATCCGCACGTCATGCTCGTTCACCAGGCAAGTACAGAGCATGGTATCACGCACAGATTTGGCATCAGCCGGAAAATCAACCGGTGGATTCAAGTCGGTGCGACGATAGATGACCCCGGTATTTGCCGGCGCAGGGCGTAACGTCAGGGTGACTTTCTTGCCGGTATGCAAACCGACGCCAGTCGCCTGAACGATACGTTTAAGAGTCCTTTGTTTGATCATCGTATAATCTCGCCAAGTTACCTATCCAACCGAAGTGTACAATACATTCGGGAGGGCAGTTTAGCACAAAGAGCGCTGATGCCCAACTTCCAGCCAATTCTTAATCGGCTTGCTTACGCAGGAACGCTGGGATATCCAGATAATCCGGCTCTTTCGCAGTTTGCGGCGTGTTGTCGTTCACCACTTTCGCAACCGGTTTCTGCTCTTGCGTTAACGGAGCCATACCGTGCTGCTGGTAGCGATCCATAACCGGCTGCTGAACCTGTTTGTTGGTCACCAGGGTAATTTCCGGACGCTTGTCCATACCGATACCGGTGGCCACAACGGTCACACGCAGTTCGTCGTTCATATCCGGGTCAAGGGACGTACCGATAACCACGGTCGCATTATCCGAAGCGAAAGCACGGATAGTGTTACCGACGGTTTCGAACTCATCCAGACGCAGATCGAAGCCAGCCGTAATGTTGACCAGAACGCCGCGCGCGCCGGACAGATCGATATCTTCCAGCAGCGGAGAAGAGATGGCCATTTCAGCCGCTTCTTCCGCACGGTCTTCACCGCTCGCTACGCCGGAGCCCATCATCGCATAGCCCATTTCGGACATCACGGTACGCACATCCGCAAAGTCGACGTTCATCAGACCCGGACGGGTAATCAGTTCGGCGATACCCTGTACTGCGCCTTTCAGCACATCGTTTGCTGCTCCGAAAGCATCCAGCAGAGAGATGCCGCGGCCGAGAACTTTCAGCAGCTTATCGTTCGGAATAGTGATCAGCGAGTCCACGTGCTTGGACAGCTCAGTGATCCCCTGCTCGGCGAACGCCATGCGCTTCTTGCCTTCAAAATTAAACGGCTTAGTGACCACCGCCACGGTCAGGATGCCCAGATCTTTCGCTACTTCAGCGACGACTGGCGCGGCGCCGGTGCCGGTACCGCCACCCATACCTGCGGCAATAAACACCATGTCTGCGCCATCAAGAGCAGCACGCAGCGCTTCACGGTCTTCATCAGCCGCATTGCGACCGACTTCCGGGTTTGCACCGGCACCCAGACCTTTGGTAATCCCGCTACCGATCTGAATTGTCTGGCCAACAGCCGTTTTACGCAGCGCCTGCGCGTCGGTGTTCACCGCAAAGAATTCCACACCTTCGATACGCTCGCGTACCATGTGTTCGACGGCATTGCCACCGCCGCCACCGACGCCGATGACTTTAATCACCGCGTCGTTGGTCAGTTCCATAGGTTCAAACATAGTTTCTCTCCGTTTTGTGCCTGTCGCCTGAGAACGCTAATTTTCTGCGTTCACTTAAAAAATTAAAACTCTTTTCGCAGCCAGCTATTAAGTCGCTTAATCCACGAGCCAACTGATGCAGTTACGCGTTTTTCCACTTCTGCTTCACCACTGAGATGAGATTCCTTCCCGTAGTGCAGCAACCCAACCGCCGTCGAATAATACGGCTCCTGGGCATAATCCGTTAAACCGGTAATATTCAGCGGCGCGCCAATACGAACCTGCGTATGGAACACGCGCTGAGCACAGGCGGCAAGACCTTCAATTTGCGCGGCGCCGCCCGTTAAAACAATCCCTGCAGCCAGATGGTGCTTCACCCCTTGCTGGCGCAGCTGCTCTTGCAGTTGCAGGATCTCTTCATTCACCAGGTTGAGCAGCTCGGTATAACGCGGCTCAATCACCTCTGCCAGCGTCTGGCGCTGCAGACTACGCGGCGGACGCCCGCCGACGCTCGGTACTTCGACATTCTCGTCTTTACCGACAATGGAACCCAGCGCGCAACCATGGCGAACTTTAATCGCTTCGGCATCGCTCGGCGGCGTTCCGAAAGCGTAGGCGATGTCGCTGGTGACCACGTTGCCCGCATAGGGGATCACTTTGGTATGACGCAGCGCACCGCCGGTATAGACGGCGATATCCATTGTACCACCGCCGATGTCCACAACGCAGACACCCAGCTCACGTTCATCTTCCGTCAACACGGAATAACTGGCCGCTAAACCGGCAAAAATGAGTTGGTCCACTTTCAGACCGCAACGTTCCACCGCTTTAACAATATTTTTCGCCATATCGTTATGGCAGGTAATCAGATGGACTTTTGCCTGCATACGTACGCCGGACAGGCCCACCGGGTTTTTGATCCCTTCCTGGTAGTCGATCGCATATTCCTGCGGGATAACGTGCAGGACACGATGCTCATCGCGCACGCGGACCGATTTCGCGGTATGCACCACGTTCTCAACGTCGTCCAGCGTGACTTCTTCTTCTGAAATCGGCACCATACCAATTTCATTTTGACAGCTAATATGTTTACCTGAAAGCGCCAGATACACTGACGAAATCTGGCAATCCGCCATCAGTTCGGCCTGATCAATGGCGCGCTGAACGCATTTCACCACGGATTCCAGGTCGTTAACCCCGCCTTTATCCATACCACGCGATGGGCAACTGCCCACGCCAATGATATTGACCACGCCGTCGGGCAGAACTTCCCCTACTAAAGCGGCAACCTTCGCGGTGCCAATCTCCAGTCCAACTACCAGTTTTCTGTCCGTCGCCTTGATCATTGTTGTTCTGCCTGTGCCTGATTCTGTTGTTGATTAGTTTCCTCTGCGGGAGCTGGTACCCAGCCTACCGCCGCGCCCGAGTCATAACGCAAATCAACGTAGCTTATCCGTTTGCCGTCGGTCTGCGCTTGCTGCTGTAGAACCGGGTAGAGTTCCATAAAGCGCTGAAGCCGTTTCATGGTATCGCCTCGGCCAAGGTTGAGCTTAATATCGTTATTCAGCGTCAACTGCCAGGAGCGACGTGCGGTCATCGCCGCCACTTTCAACGTGAACTTATCCTTTGCCAGCACCTGCCCCATGTCACGATACCCCTGCAACACTTCGTTCTCACTGCCTTCCGGGCCATACAACATCGGTAAATTCTGCTTATTGGTGCGATCCGCCGGGACGCTGAAGGAATTACCTTCTACATCGACCATATGTTGATCATTCCAACGCGCAATCGGCACATATTCAACCAGATGAATCTTCAATTCGTCCGGCCACTGCTTTCTGACGCTCGCCTGCTTAATCCACGGCAGACGCTCAATCTGACTCTGGATGATGTTGACATCCTGAGTCATAAAGGTCCCCGGCGAACCCAGCGCCAGAATCGCCTGGCGGATATCATCGTTGCGCGTGTAGTGACGCTCGCCGGTTACCACCATCCTGGACAGAGGTAAGCGCTGTGCATCCTCCATCCAGCCCAGAACCATCCACCCGCTGACCAACACGGTACATAGCACCGTCAGCAGGAAGACAATCCCGGCCAGACGAGTTCCATTACTGCGACGCGAAGAAGAGGCTTCCTCTTCTTCGTGGTTCCGCGTATTCAGCGCAGCCTGCGACATATCACCCCGCCAGGTCCAGAATTCGAACAACAAGCTGCGAGAAGCTCATCCCCGCCTGACGCGCCGCCATCGGCACCAGGCTGTGGCTGGTCATGCCAGGGGAAGTATTGGCTTCCAGCAAATAAAACTGGCCATCGCTGTCCAGCATCACGTCAATACGTCCCCAGCCTTTACAGCCGAGAACATTCCAGGCTTTAACTACCAGGGCCTGAATTTCTGACTCACGGGCGGGATCTTCACAACCAGGGCAGAAATATTGCGTCTCATCAGAGAGATACTTCGCCTCATAATCATAGAAGGTTCCAGCCACCTGGATACGAATTGACGGTAAAATTTCTTCACCGACGATAGCGACGGTGAATTCAGGCCCACTAAGCCATTTCTCAATCAGAACATCTTCATCATGCTGAAAAGCCAGCGTCAATGCATCATGTAATGCACAACTTTCGCTGACTTTCGACATCCCGACGCTCGAACCTTCGCAAGCCGGTTTAACAATTAATGGCAGACCCAGTGCGGCAATCTGCTGTTCAACCTCAACAGACAGGCCAGCATTGAACTGCGCCCGCGTCAGCGCCACCCATGGCGCGACCGGTAAACCCGCGCCCTGCCACAACAATTTGCTGCGAACTTTGTCCATGGAAATCGCCGACGCCATCACGCCGCTGCCGGTGTAGGGCAACTGAATCAGCTCCAGCAGCCCCTGCAACGTTCCATCTTCCCCACCGCGACCATGCAACGCAATAAACGCTTTCTTAAAGCCCAGCGCTTTCAGCCGGGTAACATCCACGTCGCGCGGATCGACAGGGTGCGCATCCACACCAGCTTCACGCAGGCCTGCCAGTACCGCAGCCCCTGAATTGAGCGACACTTCGCGCTCAGCAGAGGTACCACCGAAAAGAACCGCGATTTTATCAGCCATGGCGCTCCCCCTCCGCTTTTTGCGGCACGAGCTTGATTTCAGCCAGGTGACGGGCGATTTTTCCGATGTTTCCCGCGCCCTGCACCAGAATCAGGTCATTGCCGGTCAGCACCGATGCCAGCATCTGAGCGGCCTGCGCCGGATCGGAAAGCAGAATCGGATCCACCTTGCCACGACCACGAATCGTACGGCACAGCGAACGGCTGTCGGCGCCAGGAATCGGCGCTTCACCAGCGGAATAGACGTCCAGCATCAGCAGCGCATCAACCTGAGTCAGTACGTTAGCGAAATCGTCATACAGATCACGCGTACGCGTAAAACGGTGCGGCTGGAACAACATCACCAGATTTTTATCCGGCCAGCCGGCGCGTGCCGCTTTGATCGTGGCATCGACTTCTGTCGGATGATGGCCATAGTCATCGATCAGCATCGCGCTGCCGCTTTTGCCATTGACCTCAGCCAGCGGATATTCACCGAGAAAATCAAAGCGACGGCCGGTTCCCTGAAAACTTTCCAGCGCCCGCAGGATCGCGCTGTCCTCAATTCCCTCTTCCGTCGCCACCGCAACCGCCGCCGCCGCGTTCAGCGCATTATGACGACCGGGCGCATTCAGGGTCACCTGCAGCACCTCTTTATCCTGACGAATCAGACGGAAGTGGCCCTGGGCGCCGACCTGACGATAATCCTCAACGCGCACGTCGGCATCTTCGCTAAAACCGTAGGTGGTTATCTGACGGCCCACGCGCGGCAGCAGTTCACGAATCACCGGGTCATCCACGCACATCACCGCGCGTCCGTAGAACGGCAGGTTGTGCAGGAAGTTAATAAACGTCTGCTTCAGGTTTTCGAAGTCGCCATGATAGGTATCCATGTGATCGGCTTCAATATTGGTCACAATCGCGACCATCGGCTGCAGATGCAGGAACGACGCATCGCTCTCATCGGCTTCCGCAATCAGATAGCGGCTATGGCCGAGGCGGGCGTGAACGCCTGCCGCTTTAACCAGCCCACCGTTGACGAAAGTGGGATCAAGACCGGCTTCCGCATAAATACTGGAGACCATCGCCGTGGTCGTGGTTTTGCCGTGGGTACCGGCAATCGCAATGCCATGACGAAAACGCATCAGCTCCGCCAGCATTTCCGCGCGGCGAATGACCGGAATACGCGCTTCATGCGCGGCAACAATCTCCGGGTTTTCCGCAGAGATTGCGCTGGAAACGACAACCACGCTCGCATCGCGAACGTTTTCCGGGCGATGATTGAAATAGATCGTGGCGCCAAGTTGCGACAGTTGTTGCGTAACCGGATTCGGCGCCAGGTCGGAACCGCTAATCTGGTAGCCTTCATTAGCCAGAACTTCGGCAATACCGCCCATACCGGCACCACCGATGCCAACAAAGTGAATATGCCGGACGCGACGCATCTCGGGCACTATGGAACGCAGTTTCGCCAGATCTTGTGTATTCATTCTTTACGCCATCAACTTCTTTATACGGGCGGTGGGATTCACCGCGATTAGCGCGCCAGTGCTACAGCGCTCACTTCTTCCGCTACCCGTTCGGTAGCATCCGGAATCGAGGCTCTACGCGCTCGTTCCGCCATATCCAGCAGCGTTTCCCGATCCCAGCCAGCCAGCGTCTGCACAACGGCATCGACGGTGAACTGAGGCTGTTCGAGAATTTTCGCCGCGCCCGCTTTCTCCAGCGGCAGGGCATTCCAGTACTGCTGACGATCCTTGTGCTGAAACGGCACAAATAACGCCGGTAAACCTGCTGCGGCAATTTCACTCACCGTCAGCGCGCCGGAACGACACACAACAACATCGGCCCAGGCATACGCCGCCGCCATGTCATCAATAAACTCAGTCACTTTATGCTGCGGCTGCCCGGCATCCGCATAGGCCTGCTGCACCGTCTGCTGGCCGCCTTTCCCGCTTTGATGCCAGATAGTGACCGCCGAACCCAGTTTCCCCGCCACCTGCGGCATCGTCTGGTTCAGGACGCGGGCCCCCTGCGAGCCGCCCACTACCAGCACGCGGATCGCCCCCTGGCGCCCGACCAGGCGCTGTTCCGGTAACGGCAGCGCCAGCACATCGGTACGCACCGGGTTGCCCACCACATCAGCATGCGGAAACGCACCTGGGAACGCCTGCAACACCCTCTTCGCGATCTTTGCCAGCCATTTGTTTGTCAGGCCAGCAATGCCGTTTTGCTCATGCAGCACCACCGGGATACCCAGCGACCAGGCCGCCAGGCCGCCAGGGCCGGAAACGTAACCGCCCATCCCCAGCACCACGTCCGGCTGGAAACGCTTCATGACCTCCCGCGCCTGACGCCAGGCGTTGAAGATACGTACCGGCGCGAACAGCAGCGCTTTCAGCCCTTTGCCGCGCAGGCCGGATATACGGATAAAATCAATCTCAATGCCGTGTTTCGGCACTAAATCCGCTTCCATACGATCGGCGGTGCCGAGCCAGCGAACCTGCCAGCCCTGGTCCATTAAATGGTGCGCGACCGCCAGCCCAGGGAACACATGCCCACCGGTACCGCCCGCCATCACCATTAACCGCTTTTCCTGACCGCTCATCGAACACCCCGTGTAAACGCCTGGGCTTTTTCCAGACGCGTTTCATAATCAATTCGCAACAGCAACATGATGGCCGTCGACATAATCAGCAAACTGGAACCGCCGTAACTGATAAGCGGCAGCGTCAGGCCTTTCGTCGGCAGCATGCCTGCCGCGGCCCCGACGTTAACCAGCGCCTGGAAGCTAAACCAGATTCCAATGGCGCAGGCCAGGAAGCCGGAAAAGCGATGATCAATCTCCAGCGCCTTACGCCCAATCGACATGGCGCGAAAGGCGACGAAGAATACCATTAATAGGGCCAGTACCACACCGATATAACCGAGTTCTTCGCCGATAATGGCGAAGATGAAATCGGTATGCGCTTCCGGTAAATACTCCAGCTTCTGTACCGAGTTGCCTAAGCCCTGCCCCCACATTTCGCCACGGCCGAAAGCCATCAGCGACTGAGTCAGCTGGTAACCGCTGCCAAACGGGTCTTCCCACGGGTTCCAGAAAGAAGTGACGCGGCGAATACGATACGGTTCGGCAAGGATCAGCAGCACCACCGCCGAGATCCCCATGCCGATAATGGCGATGAACTGCCACAGCTTAGCGCCGCCGAGAAACAGCATCGCCAGAGTGGTAACGAACAGCACCACGACCGTACCGAGGTCCGGCTGCGCCAGCAGCAGAATCGCCAGCACGAAAATCACGCCCATCGGCTTTAAGAAGCCGCGCAGGTTATTGCGCACCTCATCGCCTTTACGCACCAGATAGTTGGCGATGTAGCAGAACAGCGACAGCTTGGTAAATTCCGCAGGCTGAATACGCAGCGGACCCAATGCAATCCAGCGCGATGCCCCGTTTACCGAGCTACCGACGACCAGAACGATCAGCAACATGACTATCGAAGCAATCAACATCGCCGTACTGTGCCGCTGCCAGAACTCCATCGGCAGGCGCAGCGTCACCAGAGCCAGACCCAGCGCCAGAAGAATGTATAACCCGTCGCGCTTAGCGAACAGAAAAGGATCGTTGGCCAGCCGCTGCCCTACCGGCATGGAAGCCGAGGTCACCATAATGAAACCCACGGCGGCCAGACCAAACGTCAGCCACAGCAGCATCCGGTCATACATGACCAGGCTATCGTTATCTTTCTGCCGCGAGCCCATCACCCAGCCTTTCAGCGCCGCAAACAGCCAGGCGAAGATAAACATCCCCGGCAGGCGCGGCAGTCTCCACTGAGGCATTTTCAGGCGCGGGAGGGATAAACGCATCAACCTAACTCCTTCGCCAGGCGGGCAAAGACATCGCCCCGTTGTTCGAAACTCTTAAACTGATCGAGACTGGCGCAAGCTGGCGATAACAGCACCATATCGCCCGACTTCAGCAGCGGGGCAATCTGACGCATCGCCTCTTCCATCGTCCCGGTTTGCGTCGCCACTTCCGGGCGCAGTGCCGCCAGCTGATCGCCATCGCGACCGAAGCAGTACAGGCGAATATTGTCGCCCGCCAGATAACGTTTCAGCGGCGTGAAATCAGCGGATTTGCCATCGCCGCCCAGCAGCAGGTACAGAGTGCCGTCCAGATGCAGTCCGTTCAGCGCCGCCTCAGTACTGCCGACGTTGGTGGCTTTGGAATCGTTGATCCAGCGCACGCCGTTATGATCCAGCACCAGCTGGAAGCGATGCGTCAGACCGGTAAAGGTGGTCAGCGCCTTGAGACTGCTGGCCCGCGGCAGGCCGGCAGCATCAGCCAGCGCCAATGCAGCCAGCGCATTGCTGTAGTTGTGTTGCCCGGTGATGTGCATCTCTTTGACGTTCAGGATCTTCTCACCTTTCACCCGCAGCCAGGTTTCTCCCTGCTGGCGGTTAAGATGATAGTCGCCGACATCAACGCCGAAGCTGATGCAGCGCTCATCGGCGCCGCGTACCGGCATCGTCAGCCCATCATCGGCATTCACGATGCAGGTTTTCGCATTTTCATACACCCGCAGTTTGGCCGCACGATACTGTTGCAGGCCCAGCGGGTAGCGGTCCATATGATCCTCGGTGACGTTGAGGATAGTCGCGGCCACCGCCCGCAGACTGGAGGTGGTTTCCAGCTGGAAGCTGGAGAGTTCCAGAACGTACAGTTCGCGGTCGGCATCGAGCAGCATCAGGGCCGGCAGGCCGATATTGCCGCCGACGCCAACATTCATGCCGGCCGCTTTCGCCATCTCGCCCACCAGCGTCGTCACGGTGCTTTTCCCGTTTGAGCCGGTAATCGCGATAATCGGCGCCTGCACTTCGCGACAGAACAGCTCAATGTCACCGACGATTTCGACGCCCGCATCCGCTGCCGCGCTCAGCGCAGGATGCGCCAGCGCGATACCAGGGCTTGCCACAATCAGATCCGCTGCCAGCAGCCAGTCTTCATTCAGGCCCCCCACGTAGCGTTCTACCTCTTCCGGCAGCTTATCCAGCCCGGAAGGCGCGACGCGGGTATCCATCACCCGCGGCGTCACGCCGCGCGCCATGAAAAAGTCCACGCAAGACAGCCCGGTCATCCCCAGGCCAATAATGACGACTTTTTTACCCTGATAATCTGCCATGATTAACGTACCTTCAGCGTCGCCAGGCCAATCAGCACCAGCATCAGCGAAATAATCCAGAAGCGCACGATAACGCGCGGCTCCGGCCAGCCCTTCAGTTCATAGTGGTGGTGAATCGGCGCCATACGGAAGATGCGCTGACCGCGCAGCTTGAAGGAACCGACCTGCAAAATAACCGACAGAGTCTCCACCACGAATACGCCACCCATAATCACCAGCAGGAACTCCTGACGCAGCAGCACGGCAATGATGCCCAGCGCGCCGCCGAGGGCCAGGGAGCCGACATCGCCCATAAAGACCTGCGCCGGATAGGTGTTGAACCACAAAAAGCCAAGACCCGCGCCGACGATCGCCGTACAGACGATAACCAGTTCCCCGGCGTGGCGCAGATAAGGGATATGCAGATAGTTGGCAAAGTTCATGTTGCCCGTTGCCCATGCCACCAGCGCGAAGCCCGCCGCCACAAACACGGTCGGCATAATCGCCAGGCCATCAAGGCCATCGGTCAGGTTGACCGCATTGCCGGTCCCGACAATCACGAAGTAAGCCAGCAAAATGTACAACAGCCCCAGTTGCGGCATGATGTCTTTAAAGAACGGCACAACCAGCTCGGTTGCTGGCGTATCTTTACCGGCCATATACAGCGCGAACGCCACGCCCAGCGCAATCACCGACATCCAGAAGTACTTCCAGCGGGCGATCAACCCTTTGGTGTCTTTACGCACCACCTTGCGGTAGTCATCGACGAAACCGATGATGCCGTAGCCGATCAGTACGGTCAGAACACACCATACGTACGGGTTGGACGGGTAAGCCCACAGCAGGACTGAGACCACAATAGCGGTCAGGATCATGATCCCGCCCATGGTCGGCGTACCGCGTTTGCTGAAGTGTGATTCCGGACCATCGTTACGTACGACCTGGCCGAAAGAGAGTTTTTGCAGACGGGCGATCATGCGCGGGCCCATCCACAAAGAGATGAACAGCGCGGTCAGCAGGCTGACGATGGCGCGAAACGTCAGATAAGAAAAGACGTTAAAGCCGGAATAATATTTGACCAGATGTTCGGCCAGCCATACTAACATGTTCCATTCTCCTGTAATGCGCGTACTACCTCTTCCATGGCGGCACTACGTGAACCCTTCACTAAAATGGTGATGATCTTATGTTCCGCCGTCAGCTCACGCAGCCGAGCCACCAGCGACGCTTTATCGCTGAGATGCTCGCCCACGCCGCTGGCGCGGCTAATCTCTGCGCTCAGCACGCCGGTGCTGAGTACGCGGTCAAGCCCTGCCGCTTTTGCCGCCTCGCCCACCTGGCGATGGCACGCTTCGCTTTCGGTACCCAGCTCGGCCATATCGCCGACGACCAGCACCCGGTAGCCCGGCATCTCGGACAGCACCTGCACCGCGGCGGTCATTGAACCGACGTTGGCATTGTATGAATCATCAAGCAGCAGCTGATTTTCCGCGAGCGTGATAGGGAACAGACGTCCCGGTACCGCTTGCAACTGCGCCAGACCGGCCTTCACCGCATTTAAGTCGGCGCCCACCGCCATCGCTAACGAGGCGGCTGCCAGCGCATTGGCGATATTGTGGCGCCCCGGCAGCGGCAGCAGCACATCCACGCTCCCCTGCGGGGTTTGCAGCGTAAATTCTGTCCCGTGGCTGGTGATATGAATCTGGGTAGCCGTAAAATCGCTGTTGGCCGCATTCGGCGAGAAACGCCATACCTTGCGCGCGCCGATGACGCTTTGCCAGTTCAGCCAGTCGTTATTGTCAGCATTCAGGATGGCAATGCCGTTTTCCGGCAGACCGGTAAAGATTTCGCCCTTTGCTTTCGCCACGCCCGCCAGCGAACCAAAACCTTCAAGGTGAGCGGCGGCCAGATTGTTGACCAGGGCGGCTTCCGGGCGCGTCAGGCTGACGGTCCAGGCGATTTCGCCCTGATGATTGGCCCCTAACTCAATGACGGCATAGCGATGCTCTTTGGTCAGACGCAGCAGCGTCATCGGTACGCCAATATCGTTATTCAGGTTACCGGCGGTATACAGCGTATTTCCGCACTGGCTCAGGATCGCCGCCGTCATCTCTTTCACCGACGTTTTTCCGGAAGATCCAGTCAGCGCCACCACGCGGGCTGGCACCTGCTGGCGAACCCACGCCGCCAGTTCGCCAAAGGCCAGGCGGGTATCTTTCACCACCACCTGCGGTAAATCACACGCCAGCTGACGGCTGACCAGCAGCGCACCGGCGCCGGCTTGTTTCGCCTGCTGCGCGAAATCGTGCGCATCAAAACGTTCGCCCTTTAAAGCAACGAACAGGCAGCCTGCCGTGATCTTACGGGTGTCCGACGTGACCTCATCAATGGCCAGATCGCGACCGTGCAGTTCGCCGCGCGTCACGTCGGCGAGCTGGCTTAGCATCAAGCGAATCATGCTACCGCTCCCAGCAGACGGGCTACGGTCACGCGATCGGAGTAGTCAAGACGACGATTGCCAACAATCTGGTAATCCTCATGACCTTTGCCAGCGACCAGCACGACATCGCCTTCCGCGGCCTGCATCACGGCGTTGGTCACCGCTTCAGCCCGGCCTTCTTTCACCTTCGCGTGTCCGGCGTCAAGCATGCCCGCGAGGATGTCGTTGATAATGGCGCGCGGCTCTTCGGTACGCGGGTTGTCATCGGTCACCACCACAATATCGGCGAACTCTTCGGCGATAGCGCCCATCAGCGGACGTTTGCCTTTATCGCGATCGCCGCCGCAGCCGAAGACGCACCACAGCTTGCCGTTACAGTGCAGACGCGCCGCCTGCAGCGCTTTTTCCAGCGCATCCGGAGTATGGGCATAATCCACCACCACGGTCGGTTTGCCCGGCGCGCTGAACACTTCCATTCGGCCGCAGACCGGCTGCAGACGAGCCGCGGTTTTCAGCAGCTCAGCCAGCGGATAGCCCAGCGCCAGCAGCGTGGCCAGCGCCAGCAGCAGGTTGCTGACGTTAAAGGCGCCCATCAGGCGGCTTTCAACTTCGCCCTTGCCCCAGCTGGAATCAAACTGGATGGTGGCGCCGCTATCGTGGTAGTTCACCGCCGTAGCCTTCAGCCAGCGGCCGTGACAGTTCGGGTTGATGCGGTCTTCCATCGATACGGCAACCGCGTCCGGCAGCTTCGCCAGCCAGCGGCGACCCACTTCATCATCGGCGTTGACGATAGCCTGTCCGCAATGATGAGTGGAATAAAGCAGCCATTTTGCCGCTTCGTAATGTTCCATATCACCGTGATAATCCAGGTGATCGCGGCTCAGGTTAGTAAAGACCGAGGCGGCAAACTGCAGCGCCGCCACGCGGTGCTGAACCAGACCGTGGGAAGAGACTTCCATGGCCGCGAAGGTAGCGCCCTGCCCTGCGAGGCCTGAAAGCACGTGCTGAACATCGACCGCAGAACCGGTGGTGTTTTCCGTCGGAATAACTTTGTCCAGCAGACCGTTGCCGACCGTGCCCATCACCGCACTGGTTTCGCCGAGCAGGTTGGCCCACTGCGCCAGTAGCTGGGTGGTGGTGGTTTTACCGTTGGTGCCGGTGACGCCAATCAGGCGCAGTTGTTCTGAAGGCTGATGGTAAAAACGCCCGGCCAGCGCGGATAAGCGCTCGTTGAGCTGGCTGAGATAGATGACCGGAACGCCGTGCATTTCACGGATTTCGCCGTCAGCAGCCTCATCTTTGGCCTCAGCTATAATGGCAGCAACACCTTGCGCTATCGCCTGCGGGATATAACGACGCCCGTCCGCCTGATGACCTAATACCGCGACAAAGAGATCGCCGGAAGCAGCCACCCGGCTGTCCAGCGTCATCTCTCGCAGAATTCGCTCCGGCGCATTTGGCACCCACGGAGCGAGAAGGTCGCGCAAATTACGATCTGCCACCTGTTCCCTCGCCTTGATTAATCACAAATTCACTTTTTTCGCCCGTTGCCAACGCATCCGGCTCGATGTTCATGGTACGCAGTACGCCGCCCATGATGGCACCGAAGACCGGCGCGGAAACGGCGCCGCCGTAGTATTTACCCGCCTGCGGGTCGTTGATCACCACCACCAGCGCAAAACGCGGGTGGCTGGCGGGCGCAACGCCTGCGGTGTAAGCAATATATTTGTTGATGTAGCGGCCATCTGGCCCCACTTTCTTCGCCGTACCGGTTTTAATCGCAATGCGGTAGCCTTTAATCGCCGCCTTCACGCCGCCGCCGCCGGGCAGCGCCACGCTTTCCATCATATGCACCACGGTACGAACGAGAGGTTCCGGGAATACACGCTCGCCGGGAACCGGTGGATCAACTTTGGTAATCGACAGCGGGCGATAGATGCCATAGCTGCCGATCGTTGCATAGACTCGCGCTAACTGTAACGGCGTTACCATTAGCCCGTAGCCGAAAGAAAAGGTGGCCCTCTCTATGTCAGACCACCGTTGTTTTTGAGGATATAAGCCACTGCGTTCTCCGACCAACCCCAAATTGGTCGCTTTTCCGAGTCCAAAACGTGAGTAAGTATCTACTAACGCTGAGGACGGCATCGCTAACGCCAGTTTGGAAACACCGACGTTACTCGACTTCTGTAGCACCCCGGTCAGGGTCAATTCGCTATAGCGCGCCACGTCTTTGATCTCGTGGCCGTTAATTCGGTAAGGAATGGTATTCAGTACGGTATTTTCGTTCACAATGCCGCGCTGCAGCGCCGTCATCACCACCATCGGCTTGACCGTCGAACCCGGTTCAAACACGTCGGTGATGGCACGGTTACGCATGATATCTTTCGCCGTACCGGAGAAATTATTCGGGTTATAAGAGGGACTGTTCGCCATCGCCAGCACTTCGCCAGTGCTGACATCGACCAGAACCGCACTTCCCGACTCCGCTTTGTTAAACGCCACGGCATTATTCAGTTCGCGATAAACCAACGCCTGCAGACGTTCATCGATACTCAACGCCAGATTGTGCGCGGCCTGGCTGTCGGTGGAGGAGATATCTTCAATAACGCGGCCGTAGCGGTCTTTACGCACAATACGTTCGCCGGGTTGACCGGTCAGCCATTTATCAAAGCTCTTCTCGACGCCTTCAATACCCTGGCTATCGACGTTGGTGAAACCAATAAGGTGAGCGGTAACTTCACCTGACGGGTAGTAACGGCGCGACTCTTCGCGCATGTGAATCCCTGGCAGCTTCAGCTTCTTGATGTAATCCGCCATATCAGGATTAACCTGACGCGCCAGATAGATAAAACGCATTCTCGGGTTGGTGTTGATGCGCGATGCCAGCTGATCCAGCGGCATGTTTAACGCATCGGCCAACGCCTTCCAGCGCTTATCAAGGGTGACTCCGCCAGCATCGTGCAGCTCTTTCGGGTCTGCCCAGATAGCCTTCACCGGCACACTCACCGCCAGCGGGCGGCCGGAGCGGTCAGTAATCATTCCGCGGGCGGTAGAGACCTCCTGCACGCGTAAAGAACGCATATCACCCTGACGGACCAGCATGTCCGGGCTGATCACCTGTAGCCAGGCCACGCGGCCCAGCAGGAAACCCAGCGCGATTAAAATGCACCCGCACAGCAACGCAAAACGCCAGCTAATAAAGCTGGCCTGTTCTTCCTGACGTTTTGGTTTTAGCGTTTTCGGCGCTGCTTTCATGCGTCGCAATAATCCTTATTTTTGTACAACGATATTTTCTTGTGATGGATCGACGTGTTGCATCTGCAACTTCTCGGTCGCGATCCGCTCAACCCGACTATGATCGCCGAGCGCGTTCTCTTCGAGGATCAGGTTTCGCCATTCAATATCCAGCGCGTCACGTTCCAGAACCAGTTGCTCACGCTGCGCGGTTAACAGACGGGTATGGTGTGCCGTCGTCACCACGGTAATCGCCGTAATGATGATGCAAATGAACAGACAGAGTGGCAGTTTCCCAAACCGCAGAAGATCGTCCCCGATGACGCCAGGCAAGGCATGGCGCTCGTTGCTTCCTAACGATCCTTTAACTTTGCTTAAGGCTTCTGTCACTCTGCCGATCATGCGTTCGTCCTCTCTGCAATGCGCAGAACTGAACTACGGGCCCGTGGATTCTCTGCCACCTCTTCTTCGCCCGGCATCAACTTGCCTAGTGCCCGCAACTCGCGGCCGCCCAGTTTTTTGAGCTGCGCCTCGGTCATCGGTAACCCGGCCGGAACCTGCGGACCGCGGCTTTGCTCACGCATAAAGCGCTTCACAATACGGTCTTCCAGCGAGTGGAAACTGATAACAGAAAGCCGCCCGCCCGGGGCCAGCACGCTGAGCGAGCTTTTTAGCGCCTGCTCTATCTCCTCCAGTTCACTGTTCACCCAGATGCGCACCGCCTGGAAGGTACGGGTCGCGGGATGTTTGAATTTATCCTTCACCGGCGTCGCCGCCGTCACCACCTCCGCCAGCTCTTTCGTGCGGGTCATCGGCTCGATACGGTTACGCTCGACGATGGCGCGCGCGATGCGCTTGCCAAAGCGCTCTTCGCCGAAGGTTTTAATCACCCAGGCGATATCCGCTTCGTCCGCCGTCTGCAGCCACTCGGCGGCAGACTGGCCGCGCGTGGGGTCCATACGCATATCCAGCGGGCCATCGCGCATAAATGAGAAGCCACGCTCTGCGTCGTCAAGCTGAGGTGAAGAGACGCCAAGATCGAGAAGAATACCGTCGATCTGGCCAGTTAGTCCGCGCTCACTGACATAATCAGCCAGCGCTGAGAAAGGTCCATGTACGATGGAAAAGCGAGGGTCATCAATGGTTTTCGCCACGGCGATAGCCTGCGGATCGCGATCGATAGCCAGCAGGCGTCCTTCCGCTCCCAGTTGGGAAAGGATCAGGCGCGAGTGACCGCCGCGACCAAAGGTCCCATCAATGTAGATACCATCCGGACGAATATTCAGGCCGTTAACCGCTTCATCCAGAAGTACCGTAGTATGTTTAAAATTTTCCATCATGTTGTTATAGAGACAAATCCTGCAGACGCTCCGACAACGCGTCGGTAGACGACTGTTCAGCGTCGATATCTTCCTTGACCCGTTGATACCAGGTCGTTTCATCCCACAGTTCAAACTTATTGAACTGTCCGACCAGCATCACTTCTTTTGTCAGCCCGGCATGCTGCCGTAACACCGGCGCGATCAGCAGACGCCCGGCATTATCCATCTGACATTCGCTGGCATGACCCAAAAGCAGACGCTGCACGCGCCGCTCAACGGGATTCATGCTCGATAAACGCGACAATTTTTGCTCGATGATTTCCCATTCAGGCAAGGGGTAAAGCAGCAGGCACGGGTGATGAATGTCAATGGTACAAACCAGTTGACCGGAAGCGTCCTCGATCAGCCCGTCGCGGTAACGCGTCGGTACGGCCAGACGGCCTTTGCTGTCGAGATTGACTAACGTTGCCCCACGGAACATGCCAGCCTCACCCCTTTTCGCCACTTTAACCCACAAATTCCCACCAGAAGGAGTTTACGGAGCGGAGGAAAAGCTTGTCAAGCCAGCACGAATACCAACGAAGCTCAAAAACCCATTATTTGCAGCCGATATCCGGCCTGATGAAATAATCATCAACAAACGAGGCAAATTAACGCTATGAATACGTGTAAGAAAACAACCAACAAATTCGTAACAGTTAAAAGCAACAAAATATCTTCGGCGGGAAAATATAAAGTGTCAGTTTGCGACGCGAGCGGCATTTTAGGCGATTATGGTGCCCGTTAACAGTGCCTGTTATCGTCAGAGAAGCACTCTTGCCGCGGGGTGCGGGGAGATGACCGTGTGATGGGCTGTAAAATGAGTGTTAATTCAGCGATTAACTTAACGAATGTAACAAAATAATACAAATAAAGACTGATTTCACTTTTTTTATCGCTAACGGGTGCCGAAAAGCGGCAACGCCAGAATAAAACAAAATAATGCGTAAAGAAGTTTAGGGATTTGTCTGAAAGCGATCCAAATTTACTTTTTTATGGTAATTAGTACGGATTATCGCCAGACAACTTTCGTCTGGCGAGTAACGCCATCCATTTCCAGGTTTTTAGCACACACCGATGCAGGCGCTCGATAGCCTGGCGTCTCAGCGACGATTCAAACTTCCCCGGCGATACAAATTACGACGGATACGGCTTAAGCCCGGTTTTGGCTTACGCGGTTCGTCGAGGCTGGCGAGCACAATTTCCAGCACGCGTTCAGCCACATCGCGGTGACGCTGGGCCACGGCCAGTACCGGGCACTGCAGGAAATCGAGCAGTTCATTGTCGCCGAAGGTCGCAATAGCCAGCTCGGACGGCAGCTTCCCTTCCCGGCGCAGCGTCACGTCCATCACCCCCTGCAACAGCGGAAATGACGTTGTGAACAGCGCCTGCGGCATGGGATGTGTTTCCAGCCATTTCTCAAACAGCTGTCCTGCCGCTTCGCGTTCAAAGCTGTTGGCGTACAGATACTGCACTTCCCGCGGATCGTCATTCCACGCGGTACGGAAGCCCTGTTCACGCAGGAAACTGACCGACAGCTCCGGTAACGCGCCAAGATACAGAACGTTTTCCCCCGGGAATTTGCGCAGTTCAGCGGCCAGCATTTCGGCATCATCCTGATCGGCGCCAACAACGCTGGTGAAGTGCTCGCGATCGAGCGCACGGTCAAGGGCGACAATCGGGAAAGGATCGTTGGCCCAGCGCTGATAGAACGGATGCTCTGGCGGAAGTGACGTCGAGACGATAATCGCATCCACCTGGCGCTGTAACAGATGCTCAATACAGCGCATTTCGTTATCAGGCTGATCTTCCGAACAGGCAATCAGCAGCTGATAGCCGCGCTGGCGCGCCTGACGCTCAAGATAGTTAGCAATACGGGTATAGCTGGTATTTTCCAGATCGGGAATCACCAGACCAATAGAACGCGTGCGTCCTGCACGCAAGCCGGCAGCGACCGCATTCGGATGGTAGTTGTGCTCACGAACGACGGCCATCACCTTTTCGACCGTTTTGTCGCTGACGCGGTACTGTTTCGCTTTACCGTTAATCACATAGCTAGCGGTGGTACGCGAGACACCGGCCAGCCGGGCGATTTCATCCAGTTTCACAATTGCCCCTTGGGTAATGAGTACAGAACATAACCTTTCTTCAGCTATGGATTCATTTTCATAACATCTAAACGCAGAATAGTTAGCGCAGCAACCGGTTTTGTCTCCAGTTCCCACCGATTTCGCAAAAAAATAACCCGACAGATTGTGTCGGGCTATTTTTACGTCAGTTTCAGCAACTCAGCGCATGATTTTGTCGCCGCGCGACAGTCCGACCACACCGGAGCGCGCCACTTCGACAATGCGCGCAACATCGCGCAAGGAAGCCAGAAAAGCGTCCAGTTTATCGCTGGTCCCTACCAGCTGGACGGTATACAGCGACGGCGTGACATCGATGATTTGCCCGCGGAAAATCTCCGTGTTGCGCTTCACCTCTTCACGGCCAAAACCGCTCGCCTGGACTTTCACCAGCATAATTTCACGCTCAACGTGTGAATTCTGCCCCAGTTCGCTGACGCGCAGAACATCCACCAGCTTATGCAGCTGTTTTTCAATTTGCTCGATGGCTTTTTCATCGCCCACGGTCTGGATAGTCATTCTTGAAAGCGTCGGATCGTCGGTGGGGGCGACCGTCAGGCTTTCAATGTTATAGCCGCGCTGCGCGAAAAGACCGATGACGCGTGATAAGGCGCCTGATTCGTTTTCCAGTAAGACAGATAATATCCGGCGCATAATCAGGTTCTCTCCGTTTTGCTCAACCACATCTCATCCATGCCGCCGCCGCGGATCTGCATGGGATACACATGCTCGCTGCCGTCCACCGTCACATCAACGAAGACCAGACGATGATTACGCACCTGCTCCAGCGCTTCGGCCAGCTTAGACTCCAGCTCCTGCGGTTCGCTGATGCGAATCCCTACGTGCCCGTAAGCTTCCGCAAGCCGGACGAAATCCGGTAAGGACTCCATATAAGATTGTGAATGGCGACCAGAATAGATCATATCCTGCCACTGCTTCACCATCCCGAGGTAGCGGTTGTTCAGGTTCAACACCAGCACCGGCAGCTCATACTGTAAAGCAGTGGAAAGCTCCTGAATATTCATCTGGATACTGCCATCGCCGGTCACACAAACGACCATCTCTTCCGGCAGCGCCATCTTCACGCCGAGAGCGGCGGGCAAACCGAAGCCCATCGTGCCGAGGCCGCCTGAGTTAATCCACCGCCTTGGCTTGTCGAAAGGATAGTAAAGGGCGGCAAACATCTGGTGCTGACCGACATCGGAGGTCACGTAAGCGTCGCCGTTGGTCAGCCGCCAGATGGTCTCGATGACGGCCTGGGGTTTGATCTTGCCGCTTTGCGTATCGTATTGCAGGCAGTGGCGCGCGCGCCATTGCTCGATCTGCTGCCACCAGTCGCGGATCTCATCGTGCGGCTGCTGCACCTCTTCCTGCTCCAGGAGATCGAGCATCTGATCCAGCACCAGACGGGCGTCGCCGACGATCGGCACATCAGCCGGGACCGTCTTCGAAATGGAGGTCGGATCGATATCGATATGCAGCACCGTCGCATTCGGGCAGTACTTCGCCAGATTATTGGTTGTGCGATCGTCAAAACGCACGCCGACGGCAAAGATGACATCGGAGTGATGCATCGTCATGTTGGCTTCATACGTTCCATGCATCCCCAGCATCCCTAAAGCCTGGGAATGGGTGGCCGGAAACGCGCCGAGCCCCATCAGCGACGAAGCCACCGGCAGATTCAGTTTTTCCACCAGGGTACGCAGCTGTTGTTCACATCCGGCATTAATCGCCCCGCCGCCGACGTAGACAACCGGATGTTTTGCCGCCACCAGCGTCTGCAGAGCGCGTTTAATTTGTCCTTTATGACCACTGGTTGTCGGGTTGTAAGAACGCATACTGACGGTATCCGGCCACGCGTACGGCAGTTTGTTCGCCGGATTGAGGATATCCTTTGGTAAATCAACGACCACCGGACCTGGACGCCCGCTGGCGGCCAGCCAGAACGCTTTTTTCAGCACGCCGGGAATATCTTCCGTCTGCTTGACCAGGAAACTGTGTTTCACCACCGGCCGGGAGATACCGACCATATCGCACTCCTGGAAGGCGTCATAACCGATCAGGGAAGTCGCGACCTGCCCGGAGAGAATCACCAGCGGAACAGAATCCATGTATGCCGTTGCGATACCGGTAATGGCATTCGTCGCGCCCGGCCCCGAAGTCACCAGCACAACCCCCACTTCGCCGGTCGCGCGGGCAAGGCCGTCCGCCATATGCACCGCCGCCTGCTCATGGCGCACCAGAATATGGTCGATACCCCCCAGGGTATGCAACGCATCATAGATATCGAGGACCGCGCCTCCGGGATAGCCGAATACTTGCTTGACGCCCTGATCGACAAGCGATTGGACGACCATCTCGGCTCCTGACAACATCTCCATGGTTTGCCTCCAGGCTTACTGTTTCTAACGGCAGCAGAATTCAATTTCCGCGCGTTCGCACAATGCCAGAAATCGACGCCTGGCATTGAGGTGAATGGACTGCGTGCTCTTACCATAACTGCTCGCCAACGGGCAGGCAATTAGCGACCTCAGGCGTATGCGAGCCGCTAAAAGAATAAAAGATAAGAATTTTCTATGAAACGTGGTTGAAAGCTTCATAAATAAGAAGCGAGTGCTGAAATTACTCGGATAAACTGTCTGATGACAGGAATTCATCCATTTTTCACTTGCCGCACGCGCTGGCCGGGGGCGGCAAACAGGATAAAATCCTATATTTTGTGGTTTTGATCACATAAAGCGAGAGCGACCGCTCCCGCCCGGATAGCGCTATATTTAGCGCTGGCAAATACGTACCAGCAGCTCTTCCATCCACTGATGACCGCGGTCTTTTCCGGCAGCCTCATGCCAGGAAAGATAGCAGGTACGGCTATTTACTTTGAGCGGTAACGGCAATAATTGCAGGTTCAGCCTTTCTGCATACTCGCTCGCCAGCCAGCGCGGGGCAATGGCGACCATGTGAGTTTGCGATACCACATTGAGTACGCTGACCATGGCATTCCCTTGATACGCAATTTGCGTCTGCTTATTGACAGAGCTATACCAGGGCAGGCTGAACGAAGCATAGCGATCCAAAGCCACAACCGCATGTTCTTCACGATAAATATCCGCTTCCATCACTGGCCCGGAAATACGCGGGTGTCTACTGCTGGCCACTAATATCATTTCATCTTTAAACAAGGGCACACAGGCAAACTCGGGGCGGCGAAACTCCTCATAACCAACCACAAACTCTATTTCCTGATAACGTAATTGATGTTCGGTGTTTTGATTAAGCGATGCTTTAAAAATTAAATGAATATTCGGCGCCACTTCGTTAACTTTGTTAAATATAATCGAAGTAAGATAGTTATCTAACGGGCTACAGATGCAGAGATTAAATATGCGCTCGCTGTGTATCGGTTCAAAACCGGCTCCCGGTAGCTCATTTTGCACCAGTTGCAATGCCTGGCGTACTGAGCCAAATAGCTGAAATGCGCGAGCCGTCGGCTGAATACCCCGGCCATAACGGACAAACAGCTCATCATTAAACATCACTTTCAGCCGCGCTACGGCATTACTCACCGCAGGCTGAGACATCCCCAGAGAATGCGCCGCCCGCGTTATATTTTGCTCCTGCATTACCGCATCAAAAACGGTAAGCAGATTAAGATCGACCGTTCTGAGCTGAGGTTTGCTGACATCCTCGCCGGAGGGGAGTGTCATCTCAGCATTTTCAATTATCATACCCGGCTCCACCATCGCGTTTAATTCCCTTTTAAAAATGCGGTAATCAATACAGGAAATATCATTTACCATACATATGTCATTTACAAAAGGGCAGGGACGCATTTTAGGAATTTATCAAAATTATAAGTAACGCCAACCCGGTCAAATTATCGGGAAAATTCCTAATTCACTTAAATCATATCGATTACTTGATAATGTTAAGTGTACTCATAATTAGAAAAAACAAACAACATCCTCATGATGAATGTTAATTTAAGCAGGATTAAAATATGAATTTACTCTCTGCCTTAGACTGACATCGGGCTATCATTGATGACTCCCTGGCTTCCACACCAAAACATTCACAGAACCCATAAATTTACCGGTTTCATTACAATACGCGCTTCCCTCTATCCACGTTTCTTCACTCCGGCCTGAAACAACCTCGCTGCGATCCGTTTAAAATTTTTTCCTGACAACCTACCCCCTGATACTATCGTCGGCAAAAATGCGCGTTAACCAGCATAATTAGCTAATGCCTTCCGGTAGCAAACAGAGGGTTTTTCCTTGCCAGGGGTTGACATCAAAACGCGTATCCAGTAACTCTAAAAGCATATCGATTTCATCTGGAGCATGACCTAATGATTCGCACCACTCGTTTCACCGGCCTACTACTACTAAACGCATCCACTATGCGCGGTAGGCTGTTGGGCGACGTTCAGCGTTAAGTCATCTTCCAGCAAGACTAGTAAACCCGCGCCATTGCGCGGGTTTTTTTATGCTCGTCAGCAAGGCGCCCAGGACACCGATTAAGGATCTATACCATGAGCCAGCAAGTCATTATTTTCGATACGACCTTACGTGACGGAGAGCAAGCGTTACAGGCCAGCCTGAGCGTGAAAGAGAAGCTGCAGATTGCGATGGCCCTCGAACGGATGGGCGTTGATGTGATGGAAGTCGGTTTCCCGGTCTCATCTCCTGGCGACTTTGAGTCCGTACAAACCATCGCGCGTACCATCAAAAACAGCCGCGTCTGCGCCCTGGCTCGTTGCGTCGAAAAAGACATTGATGTGGCGGCAGAATCCTTAAAAGTCGCCGAAGCATTCCGTATTCACACCTTTATCGCCACCTCGCCGATGCACATCGCCACCAAGCTGCGTAGCACCCTGGATGAGGTCATTGAGCGCGCCATCTATATGATCAAACGCGCACGCAACTATACCGACGACGTCGAATTCTCCTGTGAAGATGCGGGCCGTACGCCGATCGCCGATCTGGCGCGCGTCGTCGAAGCCGCTATCAGCGCCGGCGCCACGACGATTAATATCCCGGACACCGTCGGCTACACCATGCCGTTCGAGTTCTCCAGTATCATTACCGGCCTGTACGATCGTGTCCCGAATATCGACAAAGCTATCATCTCTGTGCACACCCATGACGATTTAGGTCTGGCCGTGGGTAATGCGATCGCCGCGGTCCACGCCGGCGCGCGCCAGGTTGAAGGCGCCATGAACGGTATTGGCGAGCGTGCGGGCAACTGTTCGCTGGAAGAGGTGATTATGGCCATCAAGGTGCGCAAAGACATTATGAATGTCCGTACCGGCATTAATCACAATGAAATCTGGCGTACCAGCCAGACCGTCAGCCAGATTTGCAATATGCCTATTCCGGCTAACAAAGCCATCGTCGGCACCGGCGCCTTCGCCCACTCTTCCGGTATCCATCAGGACGGCGTGCTGAAGAATCGCGAAAACTACGAAATTATGACGCCGGAATCCATCGGTCTGAATCAGGTGCAGTTGAACCTGACCTCCCGCTCCGGCCGTGCGGCAGTGAAACACCGCATGGAAGAGATGGGCTACAAAGATACCGACTACAACATGGATCACCTCTACGACGCATTCCTGAAGCTGGCAGACAAAAAAGGCCAGGTCTTTGATTACGATCTGGAAGCGCTGGCGTTCATCAACAAGCAGCAGGAAGAGCCGGAACATTTCCGTCTGGATTACTTCAGCGTCCAGTCAGGCTCCAGCGATATCGCCACCGCCTCCGTAAAACTGGTCTGCGGTGAAGAGACCAAAGCGGAAGCCGCAAACGGCAACGGCCCGGTCGACGCTATTTACCAGGCAATCAACCGCATCACCGGCTATGACGTTGAGCTGGTCAAATATGACCTGAACGCCAAAGGTCAGGGCAAAGACGCGCTGGGTCAGGTAGATATCGTCGTGACCTACAATGGTCGTCGCTTCCACGGCGTCGGTCTGGCGACGGATATCGTTGAATCCTCCGCGAAAGCCATGGTTCACGTGCTGAACAATATCTGGCGCGCAGCAGAAGTCGAAAAAGAATTGCAACGCAAAGCTCAAAATAACGAGAACAAGAAGGAAACCGTGTAATGTCGAAGAATTACCATATTGCTGTTTTGCCAGGTGATGGCATAGGCCCGGAAGTCATGAACCAGGCGATGAAAGTACTGGAAGCCGTTCGTCACCGTTTTGATATGCGCATTACCACCAGTCAGTATGACGTCGGCGGCATCGCTATCGACCGTCAGGGCACCCCGCTGCCGCAGGCGACCGTAGAAGGTTGCGAGCAGGCCGATGCGATCCTGTTCGGCTCCGTAGGCGGCCCGAAATGGGAACATCTGCCGCCGGCTGGTCAGCCGGAGCGCGGCGCGCTGCTGCCGCTGCGTAAACATTTCAAACTGTTCAGCAACCTGCGTCCGGCGAAGCTGTACCAGGGGCTGGAAGAGTTTTGCCCGCTGCGCGCGGATATCGCCGCCAACGGCTTCGACATTCTGTGCGTCCGCGAATTAACCGGCGGCATCTACTTCGGCCAGCCGAAAGGCCGCGAAGGCAGCGGTCAACACGAGAAAGCGTTTGATACCGAGGTCTATCATCGCTTTGAAATCGAGCGCATCGCGCATATTGCGTTCCAGTCCGCACGCAAACGACGTAATAAAGTGACTTCTATTGATAAAGCGAACGTTCTGCAGTCGTCTATTCTGTGGCGCGAAGTGGTCAACGAGATTGCCAAAGAATACCCGGACGTTGAGCTGGCGCACATGTACATCGACAACGCCACGATGCAGTTGATTAAAGACCCGTCCCAGTTCGACGTTCTGCTGTGCTCCAACCTGTTCGGCGACATCCTGTCTGACGAATGCGCCATGATCACCGGTTCAATGGGCATGCTGCCGTCGGCCAGCCTCAATGAACAAGGTTTTGGTCTGTATGAACCGGCAGGCGGCTCAGCCCCGGATATCGCGGGCAAGAATATCGCCAACCCTATCGCGCAGATCCTCTCTCTGGCGCTGCTGCTGCGCTACAGCCTGAATGCCGATGACGCGGCAACAGCGATTGAGAATGCTATCAACCGTGCATTAGAAGAAGGCGTACGTACCGGCGATTTAGCGCGTGGTACGGCGGCGGTCAGTACCGATGAAATGGGCGATATCATTGCCCGCTATGTCGCTGAAGGGGTGTAATCATGGCGAAGACCTTATACGAGAAGTTGTTTGATGCGCATGTTGTTTATGAAGCGCAAAATGAAACCCCGCTGCTGTACATCGACCGTCATCTGGTGCATGAAGTGACCTCCCCGCAGGCCTTTGACGGCCTGCGCGCGCACAACCGTCAGGTTCGTCAGCCGGGTAAAACCTTCGCCACCATGGACCATAACGTTTCCACCCAGACGAAAGATATCAACGCGTCCGGCGAAATGGCGCGCATTCAGATGCAGGAACTGATCAAAAACTGCAAAGAGTTCGGCGTTGAGCTGTACGATCTGAATCACCCGTATCAGGGGATCGTCCACGTGATGGGGCCGGAACAGGGCGTCACTCTGCCGGGAATGACCATCGTCTGCGGCGATTCTCACACCGCGACTCACGGCGCCTTTGGCGCACTGGCTTTTGGCATCGGCACCTCCGAAGTTGAGCACGTCCTGGCGACTCAGACCCTGAAGCAGGGCCGTGCCAAAACCATGAAGATTGAAGTGAAGGGCAAAGCGGCGCCGGGCATCACCGCCAAAGATATCGTGCTGGCCATCATTGGCAAAACCGGTAGCGCCGGCGGCACCGGCCACGTAGTGGAGTTCTGCGGTGAAGCCATTCGCGATCTGAGCATGGAAGGTCGTATGACGCTGTGCAATATGGCCATCGAAATGGGCGCGAAAGCAGGCCTGGTTGCGCCGGATGAAACCACGTTTAACTATGTGCAGGGCCGTTTGCATGCGCCAAAAGGCCAGGACTTCGACGCTGCCGTTGCCTACTGGAAAACCCTGAAAACCGACGCTGACGCGGCCTTCGATACCGTCGTAACCCTGCAGGCTGAAGAGATTGCCCCGCAGGTGACCTGGGGCACAAACCCGGGCCAGGTCATCTCCGTTAACGAGAGGATCCCCGACCCGGCCTCTTTCGCCGATCCGGTCGAGCGAGCGAGCGCAGAAAAAGCGCTGGCCTATATGGGCCTGAAGCCAGGTATCCCGTTAACCGACGTAGCTATCGATAAGGTGTTCATCGGCTCCTGTACCAACTCGCGTATTGAAGATTTGCGCGCCGCGGCCAAAGTCGCGAAAGGCCGCAAAGTCGCACCGGGCGTGCAGGCATTAGTGGTCCCGGGTTCTGGCCCGGTGAAAGCTCAGGCGGAAGCTGAAGGGCTGGATAAGATCTTTATCGAAGCTGGTTTTGAATGGCGACTGCCGGGCTGCTCTATGTGCCTGGCCATGAACAACGATCGCCTGAATCCTGGCGAACGCTGCGCATCAACCAGCAACCGTAACTTTGAAGGCCGTCAGGGCCGCGGCGGACGTACTCACTTAGTCAGCCCGGCTATGGCCGCTGCGGCAGCCGTGACCGGCCATTTCGCCGATATCCGCGACATCAAATAAGGAGACCATCATGGCAGAGAAATTTACCCAACATACGGGCCTGGTGGTTCCGCTGGATGCCGCAAACGTCGATACCGATGCGATCATTCCTAAGCAGTTCCTGCAGAAAGTCACGCGCACCGGTTTTGGCGCGCATCTGTTCAACGACTGGCGTTTTCTTGATGATCAGGGACAGCAGCCGAATCCGGAATTCGTGCTGAACTTCCCGGAGTATAAAGGCGCATCGATCCTGCTGGCGCGGGAAAACTTCGGCTGCGGCTCCTCCCGTGAGCATGCGCCGTGGGCATTGACCGATTACGGTTTTAAAGTGGTCATCGCCCCCAGCTTCGCCGATATCTTTTACGGCAACAGCTTTAACAACCAGCTGCTGCCGGTGACGCTGAGCGATGAACAGGTCGACGAGATGTTCAGTCTGGTTCAGGCGAATCCGGGCATAACGTTCGAAGTGGATCTGGAATCCGAAGTGGTGAAAGCGGGCGACAAAACCTACAGCTTTAAAATCGATGCCTTCCGCCGCCACTGTATGCTCAACGGACTTGATAGCATCGGCCTGACGTTGCAGCACGAAGAGGCGATTTCAGCCTACGAAAACCAACTGCCGGCCTTTATGAACTAAGCACGCCGTTGATACCCGAGCCCGGTCCTGTGACCGGGCATTTTTTTAGCTTTTTCGCGCGGGTGATGACCACAAATACCCCCACCCGGCCCTGACCGATGGACCCTCACATGACGACAGCTGTCACCATTAAAAACATCACCTTTCAGGAAGGCGCCACGTTAATTTGCGTGCCGCTGATCGGCCAGACGCTCGATGAGCTGCAAACCCATGCCCATACCCTGGCGGAGGCCGGAGCCGATCTTATCGAATGGCGCGTCGACCACTTTATCCGCGTCCATGAACAACAACAGGTCCTGCTGGCGCTGACGGAGATTCGCCGGCTGCTCGCCGATATGCCGCTGCTGTTCACCTTTCGCAGCTACAAAGAGGGGGGTGAAACGGAACTTGCCGATGACGCGTACTTCGCCCTCAACCGCCTGGCCGTCACCAGCGGGCTGGTGGACATCATTGATATTGAGCTCTTCAATGACGAAGCGTCGATCCGGGCGTTGATCGATGAAGCTCATGCCGCCGGGGTGAAGGTGATTATGAGCAATCATGATTTCCACAAAACGCCGGCGCAGGAAGAGATCATCGCCCGGCTACGTCGGATGCAGGATCTGGGTGCCGATCTGCCGAAAATCGCGGTCATGCCTCAGTCGCCGCACGACGTGCTGACGTTACTGTCTGCCACTCTGGTGATGAAAGAACAGTACGCCACCCGCCCGTTAATCACGATGTCGATGGGCAAACCGGGCGGCATCAGCCGGGTCACCGGACGCCTGTTCGGCTCAGCGATGACGTTTGGCAGCGTGGGTCAGGCATCGGCACCCGGACAAATTGCCGTGCGTCAGCTGCGGGAAATGATGAATATTCTGTCCTGAAAGCCCGCCGCATCGCAGTAATCTGCGGTGCGGCGCCTGGCTAAATATCTTTGACTTTGCTGGTCAAAAACAGCGTCAGCAGCGAGATGGCAGCAATGACCCAATACACGCTGGCGTGGCCGTAGTTTTGCGACAGCGCCCCCTGCAGCACGCCGGCGAGAATCACCCCGGTGGAAATACTGTTGGTAAACAGCGTGGTGGCCGCCCCGGCTCGTCCAGGCATCAAATCCTGGAACCACAGCATGCCAATCCCGGCGACAATACCGATAAAAATGGCGTTAAACAGCTGCAGCGCCAGCAGCGCGCTGCGATCGTGAAATACGATCAGCCCCAGATAGAACAGCACGCCGGCAGCCACCGCGGCGACCATCATTTTGCGTTTGCCCCAGCGCCTGACGTAATACCCCGCCAGGATCATCGCCGGGATTTCCAGCCCGGCCGCCGTCCCCATCAGGATCCCGGCCAGACTATCCGGCAAACCCAGATCGCTACTGATCCACAGCGGCATATCGATGATATACATGGTGTTACAGGTCCACATCAGCGTCGACGCGATAAACAGCATACGCACGTTTTTATCTTGCCAGCCGCCGGTCTGCACCACGCCCTCCGCTTCCACAGGCTGCTCTACCCGGGCAACCGACGGCAGCTTAACGGCAATTAACGCCAGGCTAATGACGAAAATACCGGCCGCAATCGAGAACATGGTGGTGAAGCCATAGTTCAGCGCCAGCATAAAGGCCAGCGGCGGGCCGATCACCCACGCCAGCGACAGCTGCGCACGCATCACCGAGCTGAACATCACCACTTCTCGCGCCGAGCTATCGGCATATTCCCGCGCGAGGGCGAACAGCTGCGGCATCGCGGCATTGGCAATCGACGCCAGCATCACGCCGCAGGTGATCAACGTTAAGTAGTGACGGTTAAAAGCAAACAGCAGCGCATTGCCCACCGCCATCAGGCAGCAGAACATGATCAGCCGGCGGCGATCCCCCTGGCTATCGGATCGTTTCGCCAGCGCCAGGCTAACCAGAATACCGGCGATCGCGTTAACGGTATAAAACAGGCCAACCCAGAAGGGCTGTGCGCCCACCTCGCGGCTGAGGAACAGGCTGAGGGTTGGCGCCTGCAGCGTGCCCGCAATCCCCATCATAAAAGCGACCAGCATAAACGCCGCGTAAACCCCGTTAAGCCGCCGTCCCATCGTCATCAACCAGAGCATGTCATGTCCTTAAAAGCACGCTAAGAAAACGAAAAAAGCCAGCAGAAGTCATCTGCTGGCGGGTGATTTTATACTCTATCGATTTCAGGCGACAGGCTGGCGACCGCAACGTTATAGCTCAGCCAACTGGCCTGGGGTCTGAAAGACGATCGGTACACACCAATACTCAGTCACACATGATGTGGGCAAGTCAATGATCAGAGGTCTGATGTCACTCCCCAGTGCATCAGTTCGCCAGGAATCTTCTGCTGTCTCCCTGTCATCAGGCGGGCCAGCCATGACGCGTCCTGCGTCGCAGAAAAGTCACGTTGGTCGAACTGTTTCGCTGTAGACCTCAGCATATTCACCTCCTTGCTTCATCGGAATGCATTATTGGCCTAATATAGGGATTAATAAATTGCTGAGTTTTCATCAGGAGTTCCCCTTTTATGTCTTCTGCTCGTCTGCAACAACAGTTCATCCGTTTATGGCAGTGCTGCGAAGGTAAATCGCAGGAGACAACCCTCAACGAGCTGGCGGAGATGCTCTGCTGTTCCCGCCGCCACATGCGCACGCTGCTGAATATGATGGAAGAGCGCGGCTGGTTAACCTGGGAAGCGGAAGCCGGGCGCGGCAAGCGCTCAACGCTGGCTTTCCTGTATACCGGCCTGGCGCTGCAGCAGCAGCGGGCCGAGGATCTGCTGGAACAGGATCGAATCGATCAACTGGTCCAGCTGGTGGGCGACAAAGCCGCCGTTCGTCAGATGCTGGTCTCGCATCTGGGCCGTAGCTTTCGCCAGGGGCGGCATATTCTGCGCGTACTCTACTACCGGCCGATGAAAAACCTGCTCCCCGGCAGCGCGCTGCGCCGCTCGGAAAATCATATCGCCAGGCAAATTTTCAGCGCCTTAACGCGGGTAAATGAGGAAAACGGGGAACTGGAAGCCGATATTGCGCACCACTGGCAGCAGCTCTCCCCCACCCACTGGCGCTTTTTCCTCCGCCCCGGTATTCATTTTCACCACGGCAGAGAGCTGGATATGGAGGATGTGATTGCCTCGTTGCAGCGCAGCAACGCCCTGCCGCTGTACTCACACATTGAACGTATTGTCTCCCCCACCGCCTGGACGCTGGATATTCATCTGACGCAGCCCGATCGCTGGCTACCGTGGCTGCTCGGTCAGGTGTCGGCTGTCATCTTGCCGCGCGAATGGCAGTCGATGGAGAATTTCTCCGCGATGCCGGTAGGTACCGGGCCTTACGCGGTGGTTCGCAACAATCAAAATCAGCTGAAGATCCACGCTTTTGACGATTATTTCGGCTACCGGGCGTTAATTGATGAAGTTAACGTCTGGGTCCTGCCTGAGATTAGCGAAGAGCCCAACGGCGGCCTGACGCTACAGGGAACCACGCAAAGTGAGAAAGCGATTGAGAGTCGGCTGGAGGAAGGGTGCTACTATCTGCTGTTTGATGCCCGCAGTCCTCTGGGCAGCAACCTCGCGGTTCGCCAGTGGCTCAGCTATCTGTTACAGCCCGCCAATCTGCTTTATCACGCCGGTGAACAGTACCAGGGCAACTGGTTCCCGGCCTATGGTCTGTTGCCCCGCTGGCACCACGCCCGCAGTCATGCCTGTGAAAAACCCCCGGGGCTGGAGTCCGTCACCCTCACCTATTATCGGGATCACGTCGAACACCGCGTGATGGGCGGGATCATGGCGACGCTGCTGGCGGAGCATCAGGTCAAACTGCAGATTCAGGAGCTGGAGTACGAAGAGTGGCACCGTGGCGAGGTGGTCAGCGATATCTGGTTGAACAGCGCTAACTTTACCCTACCGATTGATTTTTCTCTGTTTGCCTGGTTGTATGAAGTCCCGCTGATACGACATTGTATTCCCGTCGACTGGGAACAGGATGCCCGTCGCTGGCACGCAGGCGAGCTAAACCCGGCCACCTGGAGCCAGCAGCTGTTGGCCAATCAAACTATCGTGCCGCTGATCCACCACTGGCTGATTATCCAGGGGCAGCGCAGTATGCGTGGCGTGAGAATGAATACGTTGGGCTGGTTTGATTTCAAATCGGCGTGGTTTGCGCCGCCGGATCCCTGATAGCAGTCCGGCAGGCGCTGAAGCGCTTTCCGTCAGTTCACAAAATCATTACACTAACGCCGTTCTCAACGGGGTGCTGATATACGTACACCATCTCATTCGGGTTGCATCAAAGCAGCAAGCGGGTGGACACGCGATGCTAACGCAGAGGCAGCGCGAAGGATGAAGTGTATAAGCTGAGAAAATACCCGTCGAACCTGATCCGGATAACGCCGGCGAAGGGATTTGAGGCCCACTCAAAATCCTTTGCCCCCCCTTGGTTATGAGGTGCAAAGTGTTGAAAAAATTACTCCCGCTGTTGGCGCTGGTCGCCGTTCCCGCGTTTGCTAAACCTGTACTCACCGTCTACACCTATGACTCCTTTGCGGCAGACTGGGGCCCTGGACCGGTCGTGAAAAAAGCCTTTGAAGCCGACTGCAACTGTGAACTGAAGTTCGTGGCGCTGGAAGATGGCGTTTCGTTGCTTAATCGTCTGCGGATGGAAGGCAAGAATAGCAAAGCCGATGTGGTGCTCGGGCTGGACAACAACCTGCTGGAAGCGGCTACGCAGAGCAAACTGTTCGCTAAAAGCCAGGTACCGGCCAGCGCTGTCACGGTACCGGGCGGCTGGGATAACGACACGTTTGTGCCGTTTGATTACGGCTATTTCGCCTTTGTCTACGACAAAAACAAGCTGAAAAACCCGCCGAAAAGCCTGAAAGAACTAGTGGAAAGCACTCAAAAATGGCGCGTGATCTACGAAGATCCCCGCACCAGTACCCCGGGCCTGGGGCTGCTGCTGTGGATGCAAAAAGTGTATGGCGAGAAGTCGCCGGAAGCGTGGCAAAAACTGGCGGCGAAAACCGTCACCGTCACCAAAGGCTGGAGCGAGGCCTACGGTCTGTTCCTGAAAGGGGAAAGCGATCTGGTTCTTAGCTACACCACCTCGCCGGCCTACCACATCATTGAAGAGAAAAAAGACCAGTACGCGGCCGCTAATTTCGCCGAAGGCCACTATCTGCAGGTAGAAGTCGCCGCGCGTACCGCCGCCAGCAAACAACCGGAGCTGGCGGAGAAATTCCTCACGTTTATGCTGTCTCCGGCCTTCCAGAATGCCATCCCGACCGGCAACTGGATGTATCCGGTCACCCAGGTTGCGCTACCCGCGGGTTTTGCCGCATTGCCGAAACCGCAGACCACGCTGGAATATACTCCGCAGCAGGTCGCCGCAGAACGTCAGAACTGGATTAATGCATGGCAACGCGCCGTCAGCCGCTAAATATCGGCTGGCTGGCGCCGGGTCTGACGGCCGCCGCGCTGCTGGTCGCCGTCGCACTGGCCGCGTTTCTGGCGCTCTGGGGTAGTGCGCCGGAGGCGGCGTGGCGCTCGATTTTCAGCGACAGCTATCTGTGGCACGTTATCCGTTTCTCTTTCTGGCAGGCGTTTCTCTCCGCGCTCTTCTCCGTCGTACCGGCGATTTTTCTCGCCCGCGCCCTGTATCGTCGCCGCTTCCCGGGGCGCACGCTTCTGCTGCGCCTGTGCGCCATGACGCTGATTCTGCCGGTACTGGTGGCGGTCTTTGGCATTCTCAGCGTCTATGGCCGTCAGGGCTGGCTGGCGACACTGTTTAACGCCGTCGGCTGGCAGTGGGATTTCTCGCCGTATGGCCTGCAAGGCATCCTGCTGGCGCACGTTTTTTTCAATATGCCGATGGCCACCCGGATGCTGCTGCAGGCGCTGGAGAATATCCCCGGAGAGCAGCGCCAGATAGCCGCCCAGTTGGGCATGCGCGGCTACCCCTTTTTCCGTCTGGTGGAGTGGCCCTGGCTACGGCGGCAAATTCCCCCCGTCGCGGCACTGATCTTTATGCTCTGCTTCGCCAGCTTCGCGACCGTGCTGTCGCTCGGCGGCGGCCCGCGGGCCACCACGATTGAGCTGGCTATCTACCAGGCGCTGAACTTTGATTATGACCCGGCGCGTGCGGCGATGCTGGCGCTGATCCAGATGGTCTGCTGTCTCGGGCTGGTGCTTCTCGCCCAGCGCCTGAGCAAGGCCGTCGCTATCGGTACCACCCAGGTTCACGGCTGGCGCGATCCGGACGATCGCCTGCACAGTCGTCTGGCCGATACCGTGCTGATTGCTCTCATGCTGCTGTTGCTGCTGCCCCCGCTGCTGGCGGTCGTCGCCGATGGTCTGAATCACAACCTGCTCAGCGTGCTGGCGCAGCCCGCGCTGTGGCAGGCATTCGGCACCTCGTTACGCATCGCGATTTCCGCCGGTCTGCTCAGCGTCATGTTAACCATGATGCTGCTGTGGAGCAGCCGCGAACTGCGTCTTCGCAACCGCCCGCTGGCGGGTCAGACGCTGGAGCTCAGCGGCATGCTGATCCTGGCGATGCCGGGAATCGTGCTGGCGACCGGCTTCTTTTTACTGCTCAATAACAGCATTGGACTTCCGGCTTCCGCCGACGGTATCGTGATCTTCACCAATGCGCTGATGGCCATTCCCTATGCGCTGAAGGTGCTGGAAAACCCGATGCGCGATATTGCCGTACGCTACGCTATGCTCTGTCACTCTTTGGGCATGAGCGGTTTTACCCGCCTGCGGGTGGTGGAGCTGCGCGCATTAAAGCGTCCGCTGGCCCAGGCGCTGGCGTTTGCCTGCGTCCTGTCCATCGGCGATTTTGGCGCCGTGGCGCTGTTCGGTAACGAACAATTCCGCACGCTGCCGTTCTATCTGTACCAGCAAATTGGCTCTTATCGTAGCCAGGACGGTGCCGTCACCGCCCTGCTGCTGCTGCTGCTGTGCTTTTTACTCTTTACGGTGATTGAGAAACTTCCGGGACGTGATGTTAAAACTGAATGATGTGACCTGGCTTTACCAGCATCTGCCGATGCGCTTCACGCTCTCCGTCCAGCAGGGTGAACGCCTCGCCGTGCTCGGCCCAAGCGGCGCGGGCAAAAGCACGCTGCTCAATCTGATCGCCGGCTTTCTACCGCCGGTAAGCGGCACAATTCTGATTAACGGCCAGCCGCATACCACGACGCCGCCGGCCCGCCGACCGGTGTCGATGCTGTTTCAGGAAAACAATCTCTTTCATCATCTTACCGTGCGCCAGAACATCGGTCTCGGGATGCATCCGGGGCTGAAGCTTAACCCGGCGCAGGTCGCCAGCCTGCAGGAGATTGCCGGGCAAATGGGGATCAATTCACTGCTGGACAGATTGCCGGGCGAGCTTTCCGGCGGCCAGCGTCAACGCGCGGCGCTGGCGCGCTGCCTGGTCCGGGAACAGCCGGTCCTGCTGCTGGACGAGCCGTTTTCCGCACTCGACCCCGCGCTGCGCCAGGAGATGCTGACGCTGGTGAGCGATGTCTGTCAGCGTCAAAATCTAACGCTGCTGATGGTGTCACATAGCGTGGAAGATGCCGCCCGCATCGCCCCACGCTCGCTGGTGGTGGCCGACGGGCGGATAGCCTGGGACGGCGCGACCGAAACGTTGCTCAGCGGCAACAGCAGCGCCTCTCACCTGTTAGGCATTAGCGCGCGATAACCTTGTGCAAAATATCGAGATAGACGGGCATCAGCGGATGGCGAATCACCAGCGTTAGCGCTGCACCAGCCAGCACTACCATCACCGGCGTCAGCCACAGCAGACGCGAGCGGGGTAAGAGTCGCGTCAGGCGATCGCGCATTTTCGCGCTGCGCCACAAGCGCCAGCACAGCCAGCCGGCCAGCCAAACCAGCAGCGCGGCGGCCAGCAGCAGCCACTTAAAGCTGGCGCTATTCTCATCCGTGGGGATATCAATCGCCGCGCCAGCCAGAATACCGGGTAAGAAGTACAGCGGCGGCCACAGCAGGCAACCGATAATATTGGGCAGAATAAACTTCGCCAGCGGAAGGTCGAGCATGCCGGCGACCATCGGCACCAGCGGCCGCGTCGGACCGACAAAGCGGCCAATAAGAATCGTGATCATGCTGTGCTGATGCAGCGCATGCTCGGTTTTATCCAGCAGGGCTTTGTTTTTCTTCAAAAAAGACCAGCGATGCAGCGGTTTTTTAAACCGCCAGCCGAGCCAGAAAGAGATCCAGTCGCCGAGTAAACAGCCGATAATCCCCGCCAGCCACGCCTGCCAGAAATTGACGTCTCCGCTGCCAATCAACGCCCCCAGCCCGGCCATCATCACCGTTCCCGGCAATATCAGCCCCACCAGCGCCAGCGATTCAAGGAAGGCGACCAGCATCACGGCTATCAGGGAATAGGCCGTGGACTGGGTGATAAAATGTTCCAGCAATGCTTGCATAATGTGCCCGGTTTCAAAACGAAGCACGGATTCTCCGGAGCCGTCGCGCTTTCGTCAAGCCATCAATTGTCCGAATAGACCCGTCATACTTCAAGTTGCATGAGCATTGGCTGCACTCGCTCACCCCAGTCACTGACTTGAGTAAGCGCCTGGGATTCTCTGCGTTGCCGCGTGATTCGGCCTATGGCCTCACCCCTTCGGGGCCAGCGCAAGCGCTGTTCAATTCGGCTTTGCCTCTTGTCCTGCAACTCGAATTAGTTAGGGTTTAGTTTACTGGTTGTGACAATTTCCCGGCGCAACATTTCGTTTTCTTTACGTTTTATTCACACCCTGCACGAAATTCACTGGGACTGGCCCCGGTGCATTTCTTAAATACCCGCGAAAAGTAGAGCTGGTCTTCGAACCCGACGTTGCGCCCTACCGTGGCGATAGGCATACGCGTGGTGCTGAGCAGCAGCTTCGCCTGGCTGATGCGCTGGTCCTCCCGCCACCCCAGCACGCTGATGCCCAGCTGCTGACGGAACAGATGGGACAGGCGCGAAGGCGACAGGCAGACATGCTGGGCGACGCTGGCGATATCGAAATGGCTGTCCGCCAGGTGATCGCTGATGTACTGGCAGGCATCGCGCACGCGATTATCCAGCGGCGGATGCAGCGACTCATTGATCGCCTCCATGCGCCGCAGCAGCAGTTGTTCCAGCAAATTGATCGCCAGCAGCTCCGAATAACGTCCGGCTCCCTGGCCGGCTTCAACGATCTGCCCAAACAGCTCACAAAAACGCGCCTGCCACGGCTCATCAGGACGGAAAAAACCGGTCTGAGCGAAGATAGTCGGCCAGTTCAGCCATTCATGCCAGTACGCGCGCGGCCGGAAGTAGACCCACTGGTGATACCATTCGCGGGCGTCGGGATGGCGGCCATAGTGATGAATTTCTCCCGGCGGAAAGAGCAGAATATCACCCGGTCGGCAAATAAACTGCTCATCGTGATTGTTAATCACCCCTTCACCACGCACCGTCAGGTTCAGAATATACCCCTTCATTCCAAGCGGACGGTCAATAAAGAAATCCAGATAGCCATCGGCATCAATCGGCGTCAGCCCCGTCACCAGATGGGCATTAAACGAGTAGCCCGGCAGCAGCGGATCGTTTTGTGTTTCAGCCATAGGCTCAGCTCTCCTGGAGATATTATGGAAACCAATTGTCCATATTCAACATTGTACTGCCAACGCAGCTCGCCGTACTGGGACGTCGGTTAAAATTTCGATTAAAACCCGCCTCGTCACAGCAAAAATCGATGGTGACGCACAATTAAAGCACTTTTGTCGCATAACAGAAGTGTCTATAAATACGGCAGGAAAGTCCACATTGAATATTTGCACAGCGTCACACTTTGCGATGTTATAGCAAAATAATCCATAAGATTAGCGAATACAGCCTGACGGTTTTTGTCGTGAATATCTACTGTTTCACCATGAATGGTTTTCTGCATGGAGTAACAGCATGGCAATTGCGATTGGCCTCGATTTTGGTAGTGATTCCGTACGCGCGCTGGCAGTGGAATGCGCCACCGGTGAGGAGCTGGCCACCAGCGTAGAGTGGTATCCGCGCTGGCAGGAGGGGCTGTTTTGCGATGGCCCGAACAACCGGTTTCGCCACCATCCGCGCGACTATATTGAATCGATGGAAGCCGCGCTGAAAAGTGTGTTGGCATTGTTAAGCGCCGGACAGCGTGATGAGGTGGTGGGTATCGGCGTCGATAGTACCGGCTCAACGCCGGCGCCTATCGATGCGGACGGCAACGTACTGGCGCTGCGCGAAGAGTTTGCCGATAACCCCAACGCCATGTTCGTGCTGTGGAAAGACCACACCGCGGTCGAAGAGGCGGAAGCCATTACTCGCCTGTGCCATCAGCCGGGCAAAGAGGACTACTCCCGCTACATCGGCGGTATCTACTCCAGCGAATGGTTCTGGGCCAAAATACTCCACGTCACCCGTCAGGACAGCGCCGTCGCCGAGGCAGCCGTTTCGTGGATTGAGCTGTGTGACTGGGTTCCCGCCCTGCTTTCCGGCACCACCCGCCCGCAGGATATTCGTCGCGGCCGCTGTAGCGCCGGGCATAAATCACTGTGGCATGAAAGCTGGGGCGGGCTGCCGCCGGCCAGCTTCTTCGATGAACTCGATCCGCTTATCAACCAGCACCTGAGCTGGCCGCTGTTTAGCGACACCTGGACCGCCGATGTCCCGGTCGGCACCCTCTGCGCCGAATGGGCGCAGCGCCTGGGCCTGCCGGAAACCGTCATCCTGTCCGGCGGCGCCTTCGACTGCCATATGGGCGCCGTCGGCGCCGGCGCGCAGCCCAATGCCCTGGTCAAAGTCATCGGCACCTCCACCTGCGACATTCTGATCGCCGACAAACAGAGCGTGGGCAATCGCACGGTCAAGGGGATCTGCGGCCAGGTCGATGGCAGCGTGGTTCCTGACTTTATTGGTATGGAAGCCGGACAATCCGCCTTCGGCGATATTTACGCCTGGTTTGGCCGTATTCTCGGCTGGCCGCTGGAACAGCTGGCGCAACAGCATCCGGAACTGAAAACACAGATCGCTGCCCAGCAAAAACAGCTGCTGCCATCGCTTACCGCGGCCTGGGCCAAAAACCCGTCGCTGGAACATTTGCCGGTGGTTCTGGACTGGTTTAACGGTCGTCGTACCCCTAATGCCAACCAGCGCCTGAAGGGGGTGATTACCGATCTCAATCTCGCCACCGATGCGCCAGCGCTCTTTGGCGGCCTGGTCGCGGCCACCGCCTTCGGCGCGCGCGCCATTATGGAGTGCTTCACCGAACAGGGTATCCCGGTCAACAACGTGATGGCGCTGGGCGGCATTGCCCGCAAAAACCCGATCATCATGCAGGCCTGCTGTGACGTGCTGAACCGTCCGCTGCAAATCGTCGCCTCCGATCAGTGCTGCGCGCTCGGCGCGGCTATCTTCGCCGCCGTCGCCGCAGGCGTGCATCAGGATATCCCAACGGCTCAGCACAGCATGGCAAGTGAGGTCGAAAGCACCCTGCAGCCGCGTCCTGCTCAGGCTCAACGCTTTGAACAACTTTACCAGCGCTACCAGCAGTGGTCGGTCAGCGCAGAACAACAGTATCTCCCTTCGGCTGCGAAGGCGGAAAAAGCCCCGCATTCTCAGGCAGCTCTCACCCATTAAGGACACGAAAATGACGATTTTTGATAACTACGAAGTATGGTTCGTGATTGGCAGCCAGCATCTGTATGGCCCGGAAGCGCTGCGTCAGGTCACGAAGCATGCCGAACATGTGGTGAACAGCCTGAATGCGCAAGCAAAGCTGCCATGTAAGCTGGTGTTAAAGCCGCTGGGCACCACGCCGGATGAAATCACCCATATCTGCCGCGACGCTAACTATGATGATAAATGCGCGGGTCTGGTGGTATGGCTGCACACCTTTTCTCCGGCCAAAATGTGGATTAACGGCCTGACTATCCTCAATAAGCCGCTGCTGCAGTTCCACACGCAATACAACGCGGCGCTGCCGTGGGACAGCATCGATATGGACTTTATGAACCTGAACCAGACCGCGCACGGCGGCCGCGAGTTCGGCTTCATCGGCGCGCGCATGCGCCAACAGCACAGCGTGGTCACCGGCCACTGGCAGGATCAGGTCGCCCATCAGCGTATTGGCGCCTGGATGCGTCAGGCGGTTTCTAAGCAGGATACCCGTCATCTGAAAGTCTGCCGCTTCGGCGACAACATGCGGGAAGTCGCGGTTACCGATGGCGATAAAGTTGCCGCCCAGATCAAATTCGGCTTCTCGGTCAATACCTGGGCGGTGGGCGATCTGGTTCAGGTGGTCAACAGCATCAGCGAGGGGGATATCAACGCGCTGGTGGATGAGTATGAAAGCAGCTATCGCCTGACCCCGGCGGCGCAGATCCACGGCGATAAGCGCCAGAATCTTCTCGACGCCGCGCGCATTGAGCTGGGGATGAAACGCTTCCTTGAACAGGGCGGTTTCCATGCCTTCACCACCACCTTTGAAGATTTACACGGCCTGAAGCAGCTCCCGGGCCTTGCCGTACAACGTCTGATGCAGCAGGGCTATGGCTTTGCCGGCGAAGGCGACTGGAAAACCGCCGCCCTGCTTCGCATCATGAAGGTGATGTCAACCGGTCTGCAGGGCGGCACCTCCTTTATGGAGGACTACACCTACCACTTCGATAACGGCAACGATCTGGTTCTGGGTTCACATATGCTGGAAGTCTGCCCAACTATCGCCACGGCAGACAAACCGATCCTCGACGTTCAGCCGCTGGGCATCGGCGGTAAAGCCGATCCGGCGCGCCTGATCTTCAACACGCAAACCGGCCCGGCGCTCGTCGCCAGCCTGATCGATCTTGGCGATCGTTTCCGCCTGCTGGTTAACACCATTGAAACGGTATCGACGCCGCACGATCTGCCGAAGCTGCCGGTTGCCAACGCGCTGTGGAAAGCCCAGCCGGATCTGCGCACCGCGTCTGAAGCCTGGATCATCGCCGGCGGCGCGCACCACACCGTCTTCAGCCACGCGCTGACGCTCGACGATATGCGTCAGTTTGCCGAGCTGCAGGATATCGAACTGGCGGTTATCGATAACGAAACCCGTCTGCCGTCCTTTAAAGACGCGCTGCGCTGGAACGAAGTTTATTACGCTTCAAAACGTTAACCACGGCAGCCAATTGCCCGGCGGCACCTCGTTTGCCGGGCCTACAAACTGCGGTTTTGTAGGCCGGGTCAGCGAAACGCCACCCGGCAAGGAGAACGCAATGCTCGAAGCCTTAAAGCAGCAGGTGCTTGAAGCCAACCTGGCCCTGCCGAAACACAATCTCGTTACTCTCACCTGGGGCAACGTCAGCGCCGTCGATCGCGAACGCGGCGTGCTGGTCATCAAACCATCGGGCGTCGACTACAGCGCGATGGGTACCGACGATATGGTGGTGGTGAGTCTTGAAAGCGGCGAAGTGGTCGAAGGGAACAAGAAACCCTCTTCAGATACGCCGACCCACCGCCTGCTCTACCAGGCTTTCCCGTCATTGGGCGGAATTGTCCATACCCATTCGCGCCATGCCACCATCTGGGCGCAGGCCGGACAAGCCATTCCGGCGACCGGCACCACTCATGCTGATTACTTCTACGGCCCGGTCCCTTGTACCCGTCTGATGACAGATGAGGAGATCAACGGCGAATATGAGTGGGAAACCGGACGCGTTATCGTTGAAACGTTCCGCGACCAGGGTATCGATCCAGCACAGATGCCCGGCGTGCTGGTGCATTCGCACGGCCCGTTCGCCTGGGGGAAAAACGCCGAAGACGCGGTACACAACGCTATCGTGCTGGAAGAGATCGCCTATATGGGCATCTTTTGCCGCCAGCTGGCGCCGCAGCTCCCCGCGATGCAGCAAACGCTGCTGGATAAACACTATCTGCGCAAGCACGGCGCGAAAGCCTATTACGGGCAATAAACCCGCGGTATCCCCGGCTCGCGCTCCGCTTAGCCGGGCTACTGGCGCTATTACGGGCAATAAACCCACGGTGTCCCCGGCTCGCGCTCCGCTTAGCCGGGCTACTGACGCACAGCGAGCTGCGGGCGGGTAGCCCGGACAGGCGCGCAAGCGCCGCCTCCGGGAAATAGCACGCGCCATACCTGTATAAAACCCCAGCATCATCGATTGAACCAGGCTATAATCAGGCCTGGTTTTAATTGATGAGAGCACGGCGTGACCCAGCCACGAGAAGGTTTCTTACTGACCCGTCACTGGCGGGATACCCCGCAAGGCACCGAGCTGTCCTTCTGGCTTGCCACCGACGGCGGCCCGCTTGAGGTCACCCTGCCGCCGCAGGAGTCGGTCGCCTTCATTCCCGAAGCGCAACGCGCCCAGGTCGAACGTCTGTTGCAGGGCGAAAACGGCCTGCGTCTCGCCCCGCTCGCCTTAAAAGACTTTCATCGTCAGCCGGTTTTCGGCCTCTATTGTCGCGCTCATCGCCAGCTGATGCGCCTGGAAAAAAAGCTGCGTGAAAACGGCATCACCGTTTACGAAGCCGATATCCGCCCACCGGAGCGCTATCTGATGGAGCGCTTCATCACCGCGCCGGTTTGGGTCGAAGGCGACGCGCGCGGCGCGCGGCTGATCAACGCCCGCATGAAACCCAACCCGCACTACCGGCCGCCGCTGAAGTGGGTGTCGCTGGATATTGAAACCAGCCGCCACGGCGAGCTGTACTGCATCGGGCTGGAAGGCTGCGGGCAACGGGTGGTCTACATGCTCGGCCCCGCCGCGCCCGACGCCCCCGCCGTCGATTTCCAGCTGGAGTACGTCGCCAGCCGCCCGCAGCTGCTGGAAAAACTCAATGCCTGGTTTGCCGAACACGACCCGGATGTGCTGATCGGCTGGAACGTTATCCAGTTCGACCTTAGGATCCTGCAAAAGCATGCCGAACGCTATCGCATTCCGCTGATGCTCGGCCGTGGGAATACGGAACTGGAGTGGCGCGAACATGGGTTTAAGCAGGGCGTCTTCTTTGCCCAGGCCAACGGCCGCCTGATTATCGACGGTATTGAGGCGCTGAAATCCGCCTTCTGGAACTTCTCCTCTTTTTCCCTTGAAGCGGTGGCGCGTGAGCTGCTCGGCGAGGGGAAAGCGATTGATAATCCCTGGGATCGGATGGACGAAATCGACCGCCGCTTCCACGAAGATAAACCGGCGCTGGCGACCTATAATCTGCAGGACTGCGAGCTGGTCACGCGTATCTTCCATAAAACGGAGATCATGCCGTTTCTGCTCGAACGAGCCACGGTCAACGGTTTGCCCGCCGACCGCCACGGGGGTTCCGTCGCCGCCTTCAGCCATCTCTATTTTCCACGCATGCACCGGTTGGGTTACGTCGCGCCTAACCTGGGCGAAGTGCCGCCGCAGGCCAGCCCCGGCGGTTACGTCATGGACTCGCGCCCCGGTCTCTACGATTCGGTGCTGGTACTGGATTATAAAAGCCTCTACCCTTCGATTATCCGCACCTTTTTGATAGACCCGGTCGGGCTTATCGAAGGGATGGCGCAGCCGGACAATGCGCACAGCACCGAGGGGTTTCTCGGCGCCCGTTTCTCGCGTCAGAACCATTGTCTACCGGGGATTGTCGGGCAAATCTGGCACGGCCGCGATGATGCCAAACGGCACAAGAACAACCCTCTTTCTCAGGCGCTGAAGATCATTATGAACGCCTTCTACGGCGTGCTCGGCACCAGCGCCTGCCGCTTTTTCGATCCCCGTCTGGCCTCTTCTATCACCATGCGCGGGCATGCGATTATGCGCCAGACCAAAGCGCTGATTGAGTCGCAGGGCTATGACGTTATCTACGGCGATACCGACTCCACCTTCGTCTGGCTTAAACGTCCTCATCGCGAAGAAGAGGCGACGCAAATCGGGCGCTCGCTGGTCGCTTTCGTCAACGACTGGTGGGCCGCAGAGCTGAGTAAAGACCAGCTCACCAGCACCCTTGAGCTGGAGTTTGAGACCCACTTCAGCCGCTTTTTAATGCCGACCATTCGCGGAGCCGATACCGGCAGCAAAAAACGCTACGCCGGGATGATTCAGGAGGGAGAAGCGCAGCGGATGGTCTTCAAAGGACTGGAGACGGTGCGTACCGACTGGACGCCGCTGGCCCAGCAGTTTCAGCAGGAGCTGTATCTGCGCATTTTCCGCCACCAGCCCTATCGCGACTATATTCTGCAAACCATTGCTAAGCTGATGAGCGGCGAGCTCGACGATCGCCTGATCTACCGTAAGCGCCTGCGCCGCCCGCTGGCCGAATACCAGCGCAACGTGCCGCCGCACGTCCGCGCCGCCCGGCTGGCCGATGAGCAAAACGTCAGGCTCGGCAGGCCGCAACAGTACCAGCAGCGCGGTAGCATCCAGTATGTCTGGACCACCAGCGGCCCGGAGCCGGTGGATTATCAGCTGTCGCCGCTTGATTATGAGCACTATTTGTCCAGGCAACTCCAGCCGGTCGCGGAAGGAATACTTCCCTTTGTCGACGATGATTTTGCTACAATAGTGACAGGGCAACTGGGGCTATTTTAATTTCCTCGCTCTTTCAATTTCCAGCCAACATATCTGCAAATTGAAGGACGACGAGGACGTGACGAACGAGCTGCCATCCAGTAATATAGCGCCCTTTCCATTCCTGGACCCAATTTTGATCTCCCTCTGGCTTGCCTGGAGAAGATTAACTATTGCCTGCAATTTAAGAACACAAGAGCTGAACATATATGCCTTTTACACTTGGTCAACGCTGGATTAGCGACACAGAGAGCGAACTGGGATTAGGGACGGTAGTTGCGCTGGATGCGCGTATGGTGACCCTGCTTTTCCCCGCCATCGGCGAAAACCGTCTGTACGCGCGCAATGATTCCCCGATCACCCGCGTGATGTTTAATCCCGGAGATACCATTACCAGCCATGAAGGCTGGCAGCTCCAGGTTGACGAAGTTAATGAAGAGAATGGCCTGCTGGCCTACACCGGTACCCGTCTCGATACCGAAGAGGCCAACGTCACGCTGCGCGAAGTGCTGCTCGACAGCAAACTGGTGTTCAGCAAGCCGCAGGACCGACTGTTCGCCGGCCAGATAGACAGGATGGACCGTTTTGCGCTGCGCTACCGTGCCCGCAAATACCAGAGCGAGCAGTACCGGATGCCGTGGAGCGGCCTGCGCGGACAGCGCACCAGCCTGATTCCCCACCAGCTGCATATCGCCCATGACGTCGGCCGCCGCCACGCGCCGCGCGTTCTGCTGGCCGATGAAGTCGGTCTGGGTAAAACCATCGAAGCCGGGATGATTCTGCATCAGCAGCTGCTTGCCGGCGCGGCGGAACGCGTGCTGATCATCGTCCCGGAAACCCTGCAGCATCAGTGGCTGGTTGAGATGCTGCGCCGCTTCAACCTGCGTTTCTCGCTGTTTGACGATGAGCGTTATGCCGAAGCCCAGCACGATGCCTACAACCCGTTCGAGACCGAACAGCTGGTTATCTGCTCGCTGGATTTCGTGCGCCGCAGCAAACAGCGCCTTGAGCACCTGTGCGACGCCGAATGGGATCTGATGATCGTCGATGAAGCGCACCACCTGGTGTGGAGCGAAGAAGCGCCGAGCCGCGAATATCAGGCAATCGAGCAGTTGGCCGAACGCGTGCCGGGCGTGCTGCTGCTGACCGCCACCCCGGAACAGCTGGGTATGGAAAGCCACTTCGCCCGTCTGCGCCTGCTGGACCCCAACCGCTTCCACGACTTCGAGCAGTTTGTTGAAGAACAACAGAATTATCGCCCGGTGGCCGATGCCGTCGCGCTGCTGCTGGCGGGTAACAAGCTGAGCGATAGCGAACTGAACACCCTCGGCGATCTGATCGGCGAGCAGGATATCGAACCGCTGCTGCAGGCCGCTAACAGCGATCGCGATGACGCCCAGGCCGCACGCCAGGAGCTGGTCTCGATGCTGATGGATCGCCACGGCACCAGCCGCGTGCTGTTCCGTAACACCCGTAACGGCGTCAAAGGCTTCCCGAAACGCGAGCTGCACACCATTCGTCTGCCGCTGCCCACCCAATATCAGACGGCGATTAAAGTCTCCGGCATTATGGGGGCGCGTAAAACCGCAGAAGAACGCGCGCGCGATATGCTCTACCCGGAGCAGATTTATCAGGAATTTGAAGGCGATACCGGTACCTGGTGGAACTTCGATCCGCGTGTTGAGTGGCTGATGGGCTACCTGACCAGCCACCGCTCGCAGAAAGTGCTGGTGATCTGCGCGAAAGCGACTACCGCGCTCCAGCTGGAGCAGGTGCTGCGCGAACGCGAAGGGATCCGCGCCGCGGTCTTCCACGAAGGCATGTCGATCATTGAGCGCGACCGCGCCGCCGCATGGTTCGCCGAAGAAGATACCGGCGCCCAGGTGCTGCTGTGTTCTGAAATTGGCTCCGAAGGCCGTAACTTCCAGTTTGCCAGCAACCTGGTGATGTTCGATCTGCCGTTCAACCCGGACCTGCTGGAGCAGCGTATTGGCCGTCTCGACCGTATCGGTCAGGCGCACGATATTCAGATCCACGTTCCGTATCTGGAAAGAACCGCGCAGTCCGTGCTGGTTCGCTGGTACCACGAAGGTCTGGATGCATTTGAACATACCTGCCCGACCGGCCGCACCGTGTACGACAGCGTGCATAACGAGCTGATTAATTATCTTGCCGCGCCGGAAACCAGCGAAGGCTTCGATGAGCTGATCAAAACCTGCCGCCAGCAGCACGATGCGCTGAAAGCGCAGCTGGAACAGGGTCGCGACCGCCTGCTGGAGATTCACTCCAACGGCGGAGAGCAGGCCCAGGCATTAGCTGAAAGCATTGAAGAGCAGGATGACGATACCAGCCTGATCGCCTTTGCCATGAACCTGTTCGATATTGTCGGCATCAACCAGGACGATCGCGGCGAGAACCTGATCGTGCTCACCCCTTCCGATCATATGCTGGTTCCGGACTTCCCGGGTCTGCCGGAAGACGGCTGCACTATCACCTTCGAACGAGATATTGCCCTGTCTCGCGAAGATGCGCAGTTCGTCACCTGGGAGCACCCGCTGATTATCAACGGCCTGGATCTGATCCTTTCCGGCGATACCGGCAGCAGCACTATCTCCCTGCTGAAGAACAAGGCGCTGCCGGTCGGTACATTGCTGCTGGAGCTGATTTACGTTGTCGAAGCGCAAGCGCCGAAACAACTGCAGCTTAAGCGCTTCCTGCCGGCGACGCCGGTGCGCATGCTGCTCGATAAAAACGGCAATAACCTCGCCGGTCAGGTGGAGTTTGAAAGCTTCAACCGCCAGCTGAGCGCCGTCAACCGTCATACCGGCAGCAAACTGGTCAACGCGGTACAGCAGGACGTGCATGCGATCCTCCAGCTCGGTGAGGCGCAGGTTGCCAAAGCCGCGCAGGCGCTGATCGACGCGGCCCGCGATGAAGCCAATGACAAGCTGTCGGCGGAACTCTCTCGTCTGGAAGCGTTGAAAGCGGTTAACCCGAACATCCGTGACGACGAGCTTTCGGCCATCGAGAGCAACCGTCAGCAGGTGATGGACGCGCTGGCGCAGGCTGGCTGGCGTCTCGATGCGCTGCGCTTAATCGTGGTCACCCACCAGTAACGGAACGCGAATATGGCGATGGAAAACTACAATCCGCCACAGGATCCCTGGCTGGTTATCCTCTATCAGGATGAGCACATCATGGTGGTCAACAAGCCGAGCGGCTTGTTGTCCGTCCCGGGGAGACTGGAGGAGCATAAAGACAGCGTGATGACGCGCGTGCAGCGCGACTTCCCGCAGGCCGAGTCGGTGCACCGCCTCGACATGGCTACCAGCGGCGTGATTGTGGTGGCGCTGACCAAAGCGGCGGAGCGCGAGCTGAAGCGTCAGTTTCGCGAGCGTGAGCCGAAGAAGCAGTACGTCGCCCGCGTGTGGGGGCATCCGGAAAAAGCGGAAGGGCTGGTGGATTTACCGCTGATCTGCGACTGGCCGAACCGGCCAAAGCAGAAGGTGTGTTACGAAACCGGTAAAGCGGCGCAAACTGAGTATGAAGTGCTGGAGTATGCCGACGATAACAGCGCCCGCGTGCGCCTGAAGCCGATTACCGGGCGTTCACATCAGCTGCGCGTACATATGCTGGCGCTGGGCCATCCGATTCTTGGCGATCGCTTTTATGCGACGCCAGAGGCGCTGGCGATGGCCCCACGGCTGCTGCTGCACGCCGAAACGCTGACCATTACCCATCCGGCCTACGGCAACGCGATGACCTTTCGCGCGCCCGTCGATTTCTGATCGGGCGTTTACCCCGGGTGGCGGCGCATACGCCTTACCCGGGCTACACGTTCTGACTACCGGCGGTTAATCGCGGGCAAACCACGCATCGATCATCTGCTCAACGCGGGTGACAACCTCTTCGGCATCATGGCGATGCAGGCTCTCGCAGGTCTGAGCGGCATCATCGCACAGCAGGCAACGGCGCGTACTTTCATCCTGCACCTGCCGGCCTTGTTGCGGACAAATCACTTCGATATTCCATAAGCGGCCAAGCGGATGAGTCTGTAGCAGCTCCGTGCATAGCGCCTTGACCTCGCTGGCAGAATGCTCAACGCACCACAGCGCCTCCGGCCCGGTTGGCAACCACAGCACCTGACGGTCCAGCGTTTTCCAGCGGCGCTTCCACAACAGCTGGTCGCAGGCCTGCAGCGCCACGCCCATCATATTGCGATAGCGGATGCTGTCTTTTACCGCGCCCGGCGTCACCAGCGTCAGCGCAATGACCGGTTGTTGATAATGGCCAAGCCACTCGGCCTGGCGCGCTGCACGCTGCACTTTCGTCGCCAGCTCGGTTTCTACGCTGGCGCCCGCACGGGCGGGAGTATCCACAGACATTAATTCCTCTCCTTCACTTGATAAAATGACGACGACAAAGCCGCCGCCGCGATAGCGGATTACGCTGCTGATTGTATCGCTAAACGAACAGAATTTAGGGCACGGGACAAAGAAATTTTCTTCGTCCCGTGGAGGAAAATTGCAGGTTTTCCTGTTAGCGCAGAGCTAAATCATGCCAGGAAATGACTGAGGAACAGCAAACCCAATGAAACATTAATCGCGCCGCCAATACGGGTGGCGATTTGGGCGAACGGCATCAGGCTCATACGGTTGCCGGAGGTCAGAATCGCCACATCGCCGGTGCCTCCCTGACCACTCTGGCAGCAGGAGACAATCGCCACATCAATCGGGTGCATGCCTGTCTTTTTACCGACCAGGAACCCGGTCGCCACCAACGCCGAGACGGTGCTGACGATCACCAGCAGATTCGTTATCGTAAAGGCGTTCACCAGCTCCTGCCACGGGGTAATGGCCACGCCCACGGCAAACAGAATCGGGTAGGTCACCGCGGTGCGGAAGAATTTATAGACCATCTGCGATCCTTCCTGCAGGCGCGGCGAGACGCCGTTAACCAGTTTGAGCAGTACCGCCAGAAACAGCATGCCCACCGGCGCCGGTAAACCGGTCATTTTCTGCCCCAGCATCCCCAGCATATACAGCAGCACGGCCAGCAGAGCGCCGGATGCCAGCGTCGTCACGTCGGCCTTGCCAGCGGAGGTCTCAGCATCGTCCGCCCGATGCGTTTCATTGCGGCGGTTCGGCATCAGTTGACCTTCACCGGTCAGATGCGGGAAGCGCTTGCCCAGTTGGTTCAGGCAACCGGCAATCACTATTGCCGTCAGGCTGCCCAGCATCACCATCGGCAACACGCGGCCTAATGCCACGCCCTGATCCATATGCATCAGGGCGGCATAGCCGATTGACAGTGGAATCGCCCCCTCTCCTACGCCACCGGCCATAATCGGCAGCACGATAAAGAAGAACACCTGAAACGGCGCCATCCCCAGGGCCGTACCGACGCCGATGCCCACCAGCATGCCGACGATTTCACCGCACAGCATCGGGAAGAAGATACGCAGAAAGCCCTGAATCAGAGTCGTGCGGTTCATGCTCATAATGCTGCCGACGATAATGCAGCAGATATAGAGATAAAGAATATTGGTCGATTTGTAGAATTTGGTCGTGGATTCCACCACCACTTCCGGCAGCAGGCCGTAATGCACCAGCGCGGAAGGGATAAAGGTGGCGCAGATAGCCGCCGCGCCCAGCTTACCGAGGATCGGCAGGCGCTTGCCAAACTCACCGCAGGCAAAACCGAAAAAGGCCAGCGTCGCGACCATGACCACGATATCGCTCGGCAACTTTCCGCCCAGACAGTCGAGGGCGATTAATCCGCCGGCCAGCAGGAACAAAGGCAGCGGGATAATCCCGACTTTCATATTATCCATCACGTGCCACCAGCGTTGTTTGAGGGTGGCTTTCGGGGTGTTGATGGGATCGAGGGTCGCAGAGAATGCATTGTCAGTGGTGCTCATAGGTTTGGCCCTTTCGTTATTATTCATTTTTGAGATTAGGGAGCCTGAAGCAGACTTAATGTGAAGCGTGACGAATTAGAAATGAAGTTTTAATGGTCATTATGGTTTTTATGGTTTCTATTCCACGACGTGATATCTCTCTGATTTATTAGCGTGGTTTTTATGGTTTTTATTGCACGCCAGAGGGGAATACTGCGACGAGCCTCTTCGCGAGGTCTCGTCACCGCTGACCACCGCGGGCTCCGGCGGATTGACCGACCGTCCGCGATACGCTCAGGCGCAATAAGCGGCCTGCCGTGGTGTCTTGATAAATCATCGCCAGTAGATGATTCTGGTTTCTCATCGCCTGCGGCAACGTTCACCCCGTTGCCGCCTAACCCATATCGGCGCCGGGAAAATGTTACCGTGCCGGTAGCGCAGAGACGTTGCACACGACTTATGAAGGTTTCCTTTCAATTTAAGCTGTTTATTTCGCTGGTCGCCTTTTTCTCCGTATTATTCGCGCTGCTGGGCGTCTATTACTACATCGATGCCAGTCATCAGCTTTATCAGGAAATGAGTACCCGCGCCAAAATACAGGCTGAAGAGATCGCGCTGATGCCGGATTTACGCCAGCAGGTTATTGCGAAAGACCGGCAGCCGCTAACGTCATTGATGCAAAAAATCGCCGCCCGCAGCGACGCGAGCTTTATTGTTATTGGCGACGCGCAGGGGGTGCATCTGTTTCATTCCGTCCACCCGGAGTGGGTCGGTACCCGGCTGGTGGGCGGTGATAATCAGGCGGTGCTGGAAGGGAAAAGCGTCACCACCATCCGTAAAGGCGGGCTTGGGGTGTCGCTGCGCAGCAAGGCGCCCATCGTCGACGCCACCGGCCGGGTTGTGGGCATCGTCTCCGTGGGTTACCTGACCAGTTATCTCGATAGCATCACGCTGACAAAGGTCATCAATATCTTCGCCGCCGCCGTGCTACTGCTGATCGCGCTGTTTATTTTCTCCTGGTATTTTACCCGCAGCATAAAAAAACAAATTTTTTCGCTGGAACCGCGAGAAATCGGCCTGCTGGTACGCCAACAAAAGGCGATGATGGAATCGATCTATGAGGGCGTTATCGTTATCGATCGCCAGCGGCGTATCGAGGTGATCAATCACGCCGCGCGCAGCCTGCTGGGACTGAGCAAGCCCGCGCGGCTGCTACGCGGCCAGTCGATCGACAGCGTCATCGCCCCGCAACCCTTTTTCGCCAGCGATGAAATGCTGGAAAACGACACTCACGATGAGCTGTGCCGCTTCAACCAACTGACCGTCCTCGCCAGCCGGGTGCGCATCATGCTGGAGGAGTCGCTGCAGGGCTGGGTGATTACTTTCCGCGATCGTGATGAAATCAACTCCCTCAGTGCCCAGCTAAGCCAGGTTAAACGCTATGTTGATAACCTGCGCATCATGCGCCATGAACAGCTGAACCGAATGACCACGCTCTCCGGTCTGCTGCATATGGGGCACTATGACGAAGCGATTCGCTATATTCAGGCGCAGTCGGAACATGCGCAGGAGCTGCTGGACTTTATCTCTTCCCGGTTCAGCTCGCCGACGCTCTGCGGCCTGCTGCTGGGTAAGGCTGCCCGCGCCCGCGAAAAAGGGGTGGCGCTCAGCTTTGACCCCGCCTGTCAGCTCGACCGGCCGCTGTCTGCCTTAATTGAACCGGAGCTGATTTCGATTATCGGCAACCTGCTGGATAACGCCATTGAAGCCACGCAGCGTGCCGAACTGCCGCACGAGCCGGTGGAAGTGCTGATTCAACTGAATGCCCGCGAGCTGATGATTGAAGTTGCCGACCGTGGCATCGGTATTGACCCGGCTATCCGCGATCATATCTTTGAACGCGGTATTACCACCAAAACCCGTGGCGATCACGGTATCGGCCTGTATCTTATTGAACATTATGTGACACAGGCTGGCGGCACCATTGAAGTCGCCGATAACTCACCGCGCGGCGCGATCTTTACGCTGTTTATCCCCGCCGACGGCCCTGTTCATCCCCGACACGAGGCGAACTATGCATCATGATCTGGTCGATGTGTTGATCATCGAAGATGAAAGCGAGCTGGCGAGGCTGCATGCCGAGCTGATTCAGAAGCATCCGCGTATGCGGCTGACGGGCATGGCCGCCTCCCTCTCCCAGGCGCGGCAGATGCTCAATAGCCAACCGCCGCAGCTGATACTGCTCGATAACTATTTACCCGACGGCAAAGGGGTCATATTGATGACCGACCCGATTCTGGCAGAGGCCAACTGCTCGGTGATTTTTATTACCGCCGCCAGCGATATGGAAACCTGTAGTCAGGCGATCCGCAACGGCGCCTTCGACTACATTCTTAAACCCGTCTCCTGGAAACGTCTGAGCCAGTCGCTGGAGCGTTTCGTGCAGTTTTACGATCAGCAGCGAGAATGGAAAATCGTCGATCAGCAAAACGTTGATTCGCTGTACCAGTTGCAGGCGAAGAACTATCGCGCCGATAGCGGCGGCAGTAAGGGGATCGAGGAGAAAACGCTGGCGCTGGTGCAAAATCTGTTCAGCGGCCGGGAAAATCACAGTTTTTCCGTGGATGAGGTGGTAAACGACGCCGGGTTAAGTAAAACCACCGCCCGCCGTTACCTGGAGCACTGTGTGGAAATCGGTTATCTCGAAGTGGAGATGTTGTACGGAAAGATTGGTCACCCGCGCCGGATGTACCGACGCGCTCAAAGCACATCATGAGGTCTCTCCCGCCGGGGAGAGACCTGCGGCTCAGAACCCGCGCTGCTCTTTGATAAGCTCCCAGGCTTTCTGAATATCCTGGGCTTTCTGCTTCGCCATCTCCATCATTTCAGGCGGCAACCCTTTTGCCACCAGCTTATCCGGATGGTGTTCGCTCATCAGCTTGCGATAGGCGCGCTTCACGGTCGCGGCATCATCGGTAGGCTTCACGCCCAGCACGTTGCATGCATCCTCCAGCGTTGGCCCGCGCTGCGCCTGCTGCCAGCCGGCATTTCTGCCGCTCTGGCCATACGAGCCCTGTTGAGAACCGTCGCCGAACTGAGCGCCGCCCTGCATCATGCGCAGGAACTGCTCGAACTGCGCGCGGGAAATCCCCAGCTCATCGGCAATCACAAACAGAACTTCACGTTCATTAGGATGTAATTCGCCATCGGCGAAGGCCGTCTGCAGCTGAATTTCCAGAAACATCCGAATCAAATCGAAGCGTCCGAAACAGACGCTGCGCAGCTGGCGCATTTTCTCGCGCAGCGGATAATCATCTGATTTCCCTACGCGAAAGGCCTGCTGTGCCGCCGTGCGCGACTCGCCATGCAAATTCATGCGATCCATCAGGATGTTGGCGACATGAATGTCGGCTTCGGTGACGCGACCTTTGGATTTGGTTAAATGACCCATCACCTCAAAGGTGGTGGAGAAAAACAGCGACTGCCGCTCCTGCTGGTTGGCAAACACATTGATACGGCGGCTTCGCGCCCGGTCAAATATATGGCCGACCAGCAGGCCCAGCACCAGTCCCCAAAAGCCTGCGCCCATCATCAGCGCGACCGCAACCCCAATTATTTTTCCCAAATACTGCATAGACTCCCCAATCTTTCCGCCGCCAGTTAAGCTATATATGACCGCACGTTACAAAGCGCTGACGCTTCGGTCAATTGTGGGACATAGCCTATATTTTGCTTTATCATACTCGTCATTCTACACGGTGCCTAACGCTCGGGATTCAAACCGGCAGGATTAACACTAGCGCGATGAAGATGAGTACGTTAGGCTCTGACCGTTTGCAAGCCGCTGCCACAAGATGACGGAACAACAAATACAACGTATGAAAAAACGTATTCCCAGCCTCCTGGCCACCATGATCGCCAGCGCCTTGTATAGCCAACAAGGCCTCGCCGCCGATCTCGCCACGCAATGTATGCTTGGCGTACCAAGCTATAATCGTCCCCTCGTTGAAGGCCAGACTAACGAGCTGCCGGTGACGATCAATGCCGATCATGCGAAGGGCAATTATCCTGATAACGCCGTCTTTACCGGTAATGTTGATATTAACCAGGGTAATAGTCGTCTCCAGGCGGATGAGGTCCAGCTTCATCAGCAGCAGGCTGCTGGCCAGCCTCAGCCCGTGCGCACGGTTGACGCGCTCGGCAACGTTCACTATGACGATAATCAGGTTATCCTGAAAGGTCCGAAAGGCTGGGCAAACCTCAACACTAAAGACACCAACGTCTGGCAGGGTGATTACCAGATGGTCGGTCGTCAGGGCCGCGGTACCGCCGACCTGATGAAACAGCGCGGCGAAAACCGCTACACCATTCTGGAAAACGGCAGCTTTACCTCCTGTCTGCCGGGTTCTGACACCTGGAGCGTCGTCGGTAGCGAAGTTATCCACGACCGCGAAGAGCAGGTGGCGGAAATCTGGAACGCCCGTTTCAAACTCGGTTCGGTCCCTGTTTTTTATAGTCCCTACCTGCAGCTGCCGGTGGGCGACAAACGCCGTTCTGGCTTCCTGATTCCGAACGCCAAATACAGCACCAAGAACGGCGTCGAGTTTTCACTGCCGTACTACTGGAATATCGCGCCGAACTTTGACGCCACCCTGACGCCGCACTATATGAGCGAGCGCGGCGGCGTAATGTGGGAAAACGAATTCCGTTATCTGACCAAAGCCGGTATGGGCCTGTTCGAGTTTGACTACCTGCCGTCGGATAAAGTCTACCAGGACGACCACTCCAGCGACAGCAACAGCCGCCGCTGGTTGTTCTACTGGAACCACTCTGGCGTGATTGACCAGGTATGGCGCCTTAACGCCGACTACACCAAGGTCAGCGATCCGAACTACTTTAACGATTTCAGCTCGAAATACGGCTCCAGTACCGACGGCTACGCCACGCAGAAATTCAGCGCGGGCTACGTCAACCAGAACTTCGACGCGACCGTGTCGACCAAACAGTTCCAGGTCTTCAACCGTGAGTCGAGTAATTCCTACGCCGCTCAGCCGCAGTTGGATGTCAACTATTACCAGAATGATGTCGGTCCGTTCGATACTCATCTCTATGGGCAGGCGGTGCATTTCGTCAACACCAACGGCAACATGCCGGAAGCCACGCGTGTTCACTTCGAACCGACGATCAACCTGCCGCTGTCTAACGGCTGGGGCAGTATTAATACCGAAGCCAGGCTGCTGGCAACGCACTATCAGCAGAGCAACCTCGATGACTACAACGCCGCCAATAACACCAACTATAAAGAGTCGGTTAACCGCGTGATGCCGCAGTTTAAAGTCGACGGGAAAATGGTCTTCGAGCGCGATATGCAGGAGGGGTTCACCCAGACGCTGGAACCGCGTATGCAGTATCTGTATATCCCGTATCGCGATCAGAGCCAAATCGGCTCCTACGACTCCACGCTGCTGCAGTCAGACTACAGCGGCCTGTTCCGCGACCGCAGCTACAGCGGCCTGGACCGTATTGCTTCCGCGAACCAGGTCACTACCGGCGTAACTTCGCGCGTATATGATTCCGCCGCCGTTGAACGTTTTAATATTTCCGTTGGTCAAATCTATTATTTCACCGAGTCCCGGACCGGTGATGACAACATCAACTGGGAGAACAACAACACAACGGGTTCACTGGTATGGGCCGGCGATACTTACTGGCGCATCGCCGATAACTGGGGTTTACGCGGGGGAATTCAGTACGATACTCGTCTGGCTAACGTCGCTACCGGTAACGGCACCGTGGAATACCGTCGCGATGAAAACCGCTTAATACAGCTTAACTATCGTTATGCCAGCCCGGAATACATTCAGGCCACGCTGCCGTCGTACTCCACCGCTGAGCAGTACAAAAATGGTATTTCTCAGGTGGGCATGGCCGCCAGCTGGCCGATCGTCGATCGCTGGTCGGTGGTGGGCGCGTACTACTTTGACACCAATACCAAAAAGAGCGCTAACCAGATGTTAGGGGTGCAATATAACTCGTGCTGTTACGCTATTCGCCTTGGCTACGAACGTAAGATCAACGGCTGGACCAACAACGGCAATGGCAGCGGCGAGAGCAAATATGACAACACCTTTGGCTTTAACATCGAGTTGCGTGGCCTGAGCTCCAACTACGGTCTCGGCACCCAGCAGATGCTGCGTTCGAACATTTTACCGTACCAGAACTCCCTGTGATGTGGCTGGTTTAAAACGTAATCCGCATTTGCGGTTAATTGAAATGGAAAAAGTATGAAGAACTGGAAAACGCTGCTTCTCGGTATCGCCATGATCGCGAATACCAGTTTCGCTGCCCCACAGGTTGTCGATAAAGTAGCGGCTGTCGTCAATAATGGCGTTGTTCTTGAAAGCGACGTCGATGGCTTATTGCAATCGGTTAAGCTTAATGCTGGCCAGGCCGGTCAACAGCTGCCCGATGACGCGACCTTACGTCATCAGATCCTCGAAAGACTGATCATGGACCAGATAGTTCTGCAGATGGGCCAGAAGATGGGCATGAAAATCACTGACGATCAGGTCGATCAGGCGATTGCCAACATCGCGAAACAGAACAACATGACCCTGGATCAGATGCGCAGCCGTCTGGCCTATGACGGTCTTAACTACAGCACCTACCGTAATCAGATTCGTAAAGAGATGCTGATTGCGGAAGTGCGTAACAACGAAGTCCGTCGTCGCATCACCGTGCTGCCGCAGGAAGTCGAATCGCTGGCAAAACAGATTGGCGATCAGAACGATGCCAGCACCGAGCTGAACCTCAGCCACATCCTGATTCCGCTGTCAGAAAACCCGACCTCCGACGACGTAGCGAAAGCGCAGGAACAGGCTAACTCTATCGCTGAGCAGGCGCGCAGCGGCGCTGACTTCGGTAAGCTGGCTATCACCTACTCTGCCGACCAGCAGGCGCTGAAAGGCGGCCAGATGGGCTGGGGCCGTATTCAGGAACTGCCGGGGATCTTCGCCCAGGCGCTGAGCACCGCGAAGAAAGGCGATATTATCGGCCCGATTCGCTCTGGCGTCGGCTTCCATATTCTGAAAGTGAACGATATGCGCGGCGGCAGCAAGAACATCTCCGTCACCGAAGTTCACGCCCGTCACATTTTGCTGAAGCCGTCGCCTATCATGAATGACGAACAGGCGCGGGTTAAACTGGAGCAGATTGCCGCCGATATTAAGAGCGGGAAAACCACCTTCGCTAAAGCGGCGAAAGAGTTCTCCGAAGATCCGGGCTCCGCGAACCAGGGCGGCGATTTAGGCTGGGCAACGCCAGATATCTTCGATCCGGCGTTCCGCGATGCGCTGATGCGTCTGAACAAAGGCCAGACCAGCGCGCCGGTTCACTCCTCCTTCGGCTGGCACCTGATTGAACTGCTGGACAGCCGTCAGGTCGACAGAACCGACGCCGCGCAGAAAGACCGCGCGTACCGGATGCTGATGAACCGTAAGTTCTCTGAAGAAGCGGCAACCTGGATGCAGGAACAACGCGCCAGCGCTTACGTCAAAATTCTGAGCAACTAATATCACGGCCTCATACACAACAGCACGCGGGGTGTATTGAGGCGGCAAGCCGTCGGCCCGGACAACTCACGATGTGAGCGGGCCGACGGCGTTGCCAACAGAAAGACGTCCTGAAGGATGAAGTGTATGAATCGAGTTGTTATCACTCCCGGTGAGCCCGCCGGAATCGGCCCGGACCTTGTTGTACAGCTTGCGCAACGCGACTGGCCGGTAGAGCTGGTGGTTTGCGCCGACGGCGCTCTGTTATCTGACCGGGCTCAACAGCTCGGTCTTCCTTTATCTCTCCTGCCCTACACCCCCTCTCTTCCCGCAGCGGCACAACGCGCCGGCACCCTGACGCTCCTCCCCGTCGCGCTGAACGCCCCTGTGACACCCGGCGTGCTGAATGTGCGCAACGGCAGCTATGTGGTTGAGACGCTGGCTCGCGCATGTGACGGCTGCCTGAGCGGCGAATTTGCGGCATTGATTACCGGGCCGGTACATAAGGGCAATATCAACGACGCGGGTATCGCCTTTACCGGGCATACCGAATTCTTTGAAGAGCGGGCTCATGCCAGTAAAGTGGTCATGATGCTGGCGACCGAAGAGCTGCGCGTCGCTCTGGCAACCACGCACCTGCCGCTAAAAGCGATCAGCGACGCGATCACGCCTGATTTGCTCCGTGAAGTGATAACGATTCTGGACCACGATCTGCGCCATAAATTCGGTATCGCCCAGCCGCACGTGCTGGTCTGCGGCCTGAACCCACACGCCGGCGAAGGTGGGCATATGGGGACGGAAGAGATCGATACCATTATTCCGGTGCTGGAAGAGATGCGCGCCCGGGGGATGAATCTGAGCGGTCCGCTGCCGGCGGATACCCTTTTCCAGCCGAAATATCTCGACAATGCCGATGCGGTACTCGCGATGTACCACGATCAGGGCCTTCCCGTGCTAAAATACCAGGGCTTTGGCCGTGGCGTGAACATTACGCTCGGTTTACCCTTTATTCGCACCTCTGTTGACCACGGTACCGCGCTTGAACTGGCGGGCCAGGGAAAAGCGGATGTCGGCAGTTTTATCACGGCGCTTAATCTCGCCATCAAAATGATTGTTAATACGCAATGAATAATCGAGTCCATCAGGGCCACTTAGCCCGTAAACGCTTCGGGCAAAACTTCCTCAACGATCAGTTCGTGATCGACAGCATTGTCTCGGCCATTAACCCCCAGAAAGGGCAGGCAATTGTCGAGATCGGTCCGGGCCTGGCGGCGCTGACCGAACCGGTCGGTGAACGCCTGGACGCACTTACCGTTATCGAGCTGGATCGCGATCTGGCCGCTCGCCTGCAGACGCATCCGTTCCTCGGGCCGAAGCTGACCATTTATCAGCAGGATGCCATGACCATGAACTTCGGCGAGCTGTCGCAGACCATGGGTCAGCCGCTGCGCGTGTTCGGCAACCTGCCGTACAACATCTCGACGCCGCTGATGTTCCATCTGTTCAGCTATACTGATGCCATCGCCGACATGCACTTTATGCTGCAAAAAGAGGTCGTCAATCGCCTGGTTGCCGGACCGAACAGTAAGGCTTATGGTCGACTGAGCGTCATGGCGCAGTATTACTGCCAGATCATCCCGGTACTCGAAGTGCCGCCGGGCGCCTTCACGCCGCCGCCTAAAGTGGATTCCGCCGTCGTGCGCCTGGTGCCTTATCGCACGCTGCCGCACCCGGTGAAGGAGGTTCGCGTGCTGAGCCGAATCACTACCGAGGCCTTTAACCAGCGTCGTAAAACGATTCGTAACAGCCTCGGCAACCTGTTCAGCGTTGAGGTACTGAACGAGCTGGGCATTGACCCGGCAAAACGTGCAGAGAATATTTCCGTGGCACAATACTGTCAGCTGGCTAACTGGCTGTCTGACAACTCGCCCACCAAGGAGAGCTAACCATGATTGATTCGCCTCGAGTTTGCGTGCAGGTGCAAAGCGTCTATATCGAATCGCAGTCTTCTCCGGAAGAAGAGCGCTACGTTTTCGCTTATACCGTCACGATTCGCAATCTGGGGCGGACTCAGGTTCAGCTTCTTGGCCGCTACTGGCTTATCACCAACGGCCACGGTCGTGAGACTGAAGTGCAGGGTGAAGGCGTTATCGGCGAACAGCCGCATATTCCCGCTGGCGGTGAATTCCAGTATACCAGCGGGGCGGTCATTGAAACGCCGCTGGGCACCATGCAGGGACATTATGACATGATCGACGTGAACGGCGCGCCGTTCTCGATCGATATCCCTGTTTTCCGTCTCGCAGTACCAACGCTCATTCATTAAAACAATGTCTACATACCTTATTGGCGACGTTCATGGTTGCTACGATGAACTGCTCGCCCTATTAAAGCAGGTGGAGTTTACCCCAGGGATCGATACGCTGTGGCTGACGGGCGATTTAGTCGCGCGCGGCCCGGGTTCGCTGGAGGTTTTGCGCTACGTTAAATCCCTTGGCGATAGTGTGCGCCTGGTCCTCGGCAATCACGATCTGCATCTGCTGGCCGTCTTCGCCGGTATCAGCCGCAACAAGCCCAAAGATCGCCTGAAATCGCTGCTCGAAGCCCCGGATGCCGACGAGCTGCTCAACTGGCTGCGCCGTCAGCCGATGATGCAGATTGATGAAGAGAAAAAGCTGGTGATGGCCCATGCGGGCATCACGCCACAGTGGGATCTGGAAACGGCAAAACAGTGCGCGCACGATGTTGAAGCCGTGCTCGCCAGCGACTCCTATCCGTTCTTCCTCGATGCGATGTATGGCGATATGCCGAATAACTGGAGCACTGAACTGAGCGGTCTCGCCCGCCTGCGCTTTATCTCCAATGCCTTCACCCGTATGCGCTACTGCTTCCCGAACGGGCAGTTGGATATGTATGCCAAAGAAGCGCCGGAAAATGCCCCTGCGCCGTTAAAACCGTGGTTCGCCATTCCGGGCCCGGTGAGCAACGAGTACAGCATTGCGTTTGGTCATTGGGCTTCGCTGGAAGGAAAAGGGACGCCGGAAGGGATTTACGCGCTGGATACAGGATGCTGCTGGGGCGGAGAACTGACCTGTCTACGCTGGGAAGATAAGCAGTATTTCACCCAACCATCGAACCGCCAGAAAGAACTGGACGAAGGCGAGGCGGTTGCCTCCTGAAAAAATCCCGGATAGCGGTACGCGGTATCCGGGATATCATCATCTTGCCCCGGCCAGCGCTACGCGCTGCCCGGAATGCCATTAGCGACGTTCGAGGATCTCGAAGCAGTAGCTATGCGAGTTCTGCGCATCGGCATCGTGAAATTCGCTGAATACCGACTCCCACTGGTCCGGATCGTAGTCCGGGAAATGGGTATCCCCTTCCACTTCGGCATCAATATGCGTCAGATAAAGCTTCTGGGCCTTCGGCAGGAACTGCTCATAGACACGACCGCCGCCGATCACCATCATCTCTTCAACGTCGCCGCAGGCGGCAATCGCTTCATCAACCGATTTCACCCACAGCACGCGATCGTCGGTGCCGGGCTGGCTGCTGATAACGATATTCTTACGCCCCGGCAACGGGCGGCCAATAGACTCCCAGGTCAGACGCCCCATGACCACCGGCTTGTTTAAGGTATTACGTTTAAACCAGGCGAGATCGGCAGGCAGGTCCCATGGCATGGCGTTTTCCATACCAATGACGCGATCTACCGCTAACGCCGCAATCAGACTGATCATTGAAAATTTCCCGAATGCAAAAAATTGCCGCCACTATACGTAAAGCGTAATAGTTCGTCGACTGCGCGGAGAGTAAAGAATAAGAAAATTTTCGGATTTGCAGGCGAGCCCACGTAAGCTACGCGAGCCGCCTGCTGCGGAACTAAATTGAAAACAAAATGTTAACTGTAAACAAAACGTAACAGTGAGTTTTTGCCTCAGACAGAAGGCTTATTCTCCGGTTCATCGGCGATATTCCCGGTATGTCTGCCCTCTTCGGTTCCCTGCCAGCCGTGGCGCTGAACCAACGACAAATGGTTACGATCCTCGTTGATAATTCCGGTCAACATGTCACTGGTTCGTTTGAACACCGCCACGCGGGAAGCCGCGTCGTTTTCCGCCATCGCCACCATCTCCTCCACCATCTTGTGGTTGAAGCGACGGAACAGGTCGGCGCGCTCACGCGCTTCATATGCGCCCAGCCCCAGCGCCTCCAGCGCCATTCGCCCGGATTTCAGCGCCGCCTCGAAGGTTTCACGCTCCGGGGCCTCCACGCCGGCCTGACGCAGCTGGATATAGTGATCCACATCGCGGGCGCGGGAGATAATCTGCAGGTGCGGGAAATGCTCTTTCGCCAGCTCGACCAGCTGCAGGCTGACCTGCGGATCGTCAATCGCATTGATCAGTACCTCGGCTTTTGCTGCCCCCGCCGATTCCAGCAGATCCGCACGCGTGGCATCGCCATAAAACACTTTCATATCAAATTTACGCAGCGTATCGACATGGTCAGGATCGTGATCGAGGATCACCATCTTCACCCCGCCGGAGAGCAGCACACGACCGGCGATCTGCCCGTAGCGGCCAAAGCCGGCAATAATCACCCGCGGCTGCTCTTCATCAATCTCATCCGCTTCGCGTTCTTCGCCGCTGGACGACTTCTCCAGACGGGTCAACAGCACCAGCAGGATCGGCGTTGCCGCCATTGACAGCGCCACCGCCAGGGTCAACGCTTTCGCCCAGTCGCTATCCAGTACGTCGGCCATCTGCGCCGCGCCAAATACCACGAAGGCAAATTCGCTCCCCTGCCCCAGCAGAACCGCAAACCAGCGGCGCTGAGCGCGCGGCACTCCGAGCGGCTTCGCAATCAACCACAGCATGGCGCCTTTGATAATCAGGAAACCGACCAGTAAAACCAGAATACGCAGCGGATGGCTCATCAGGGTACCGAAATCAATCGACATCCCGACGCCGATGAAGAACAGCCCCAGCAGCAGCCCCTTAAACGGTTCAATGTCGCTTTCCAGCGCGTGGCGATATTCCGAGCTCGCCAGCAGCACGCCGGCGAGGAAGGCCCCCATCGCCATCGACAGCCCGACCTCCTCCAGCAACAGGCCAAAGCCAAAGACCAGGAACAGGGCCACGGCGCTGAACACTTCGCGCAGACCGGAACGGGCCACGAAGCGCAGCACCGGACGGGTCACATAGCGCCCCAACGCCACCACCAGGGCCAGCGCGCCTGCCACCTTGAGCGCCGACAAGGCAAACGCCGCCAGCGTCGTGGAACCACCGCTGGCGGCCAGCAGCGGGATCATCGCCACCAGCGGGATCGCCGCGATATCCTGAAACAGCAGGACGGCAAATGCGCTCCGCCCCATCTGCGAGACCGTCAGATTACGTTCGTTCATCGCCTGCATGGCGATCGCCGTCGACGACAGCGCCAGCGTCATGCCGATCAGCTCCGCTACCTGCCAGCGCATCCCCAGCAGCATGCAGAACAGGCCAATCAGTACACCGCACACCACCATCTGTAAAGCGCCGCCGCCAAACACCGACGCGCGCAGCTTCCACAGGCGCTGCGGGTCGAGCTCCAGACCAATAACAAACAGCATCAGCACCACGCCGATTTCGGCAAAGTGCAAAATCGCCTCGGCGTCGGTCACCAGCCTCAGCCCCCACGGCCCGATGATACAGCCGGCAATCAGATAGCCAAGCACCGAGCCCAAACCGAGACGCACGGCGATCGGCACAATCAGCGCGGCGGACCCCAGATAAATCAGCGCCTGTATAAGCGTATGGCTATCCATAATGCGTCTCCTGCCATTCGATAAGGCGTTGTCGGTAGCGGCGCGCCTGCGCCTGAAGGGTTTCATCGTCGCAGATAAAGGTGCAGTGCATGGCGAAAGGCGGCAGCCACCTCATACCACAGTACAGGCCGGTCGCCTGTAGCGGCTGGGAAAGCACATCAAATCCGGGAAACGCGCCGATATCAAAGTGACTCTCGCCGCCGCCGGTGGTCACCGCCCACATCAGCGATTTGCCGCGCAGGGCGATGCCGTTATGTCCGTAGGCCCAGCCGTGCGACAGCACCTTATCCATCCACAGTTTCATTAGCGGCGGCACGCTGTACCACTGCATCGGATGCTGCCAGATAATCAGCTCGGCTCGCGCCAGCGCCGCCTGTTCGGCGGCGACGTCGATATTAAAGTCGGGGTAAAGTTGATAGAGGGAGCGTATTTCTACGCCATCCAGCGTCCTTGCCTGCTCAAGCATCCGCTTATTCGCATGCGAGTGCTGCGGATAGGGATGGGCATAAATTATCAGAATCATTGATTAGCCTGCGTTCACTCTCGTTGTAATCAGCAAGAGTGTAGTCAGTTAATCGAAGCGCTTACAATCACAACCTGCTTTTATCTCAACCCGCTTCAGGCATTTCGCGGCATGATTAGCGATACCTTAAGCGGCGCCGGCAACAAAGGTCTGCCGATCGCGCCAGAAGGGCCGTTCAAGGAGGCCCACGAGATCCTTCGCGGGGCCCCGGACAACCTTAGTTATCCAGCTCGTCCATCGACTTCACCTGATCGCGATTGATCTGTTCGGTCCGACCGGTTTGCGCATTTTTGTACGACACCATGCCGGTGTCATCATCCACATGGGGCTTGCCATCAGTCACGATCGTTCTACCGTCGGTCGTTTTCAGCGCCTGGTTCGATGAACAGCCCGCCACAAACAACATTGCCGTCGCCGCCAGCGCGGATGCCATCAGAATTTTGTTCCGCATTGTATCCTCCTGTCTTGCCGTCAATTGATATCGTTATGATGCTAACTATAGTTAGCCTCACTGAACGGGCAGCGAAAAGCAGAACTCTCCGAAGATGGCGCGGATAAAAAAAGGGCCGACGATTTCTCGTCAGCCCTTGTTGTTCCGCGACCCGATGTTAACGAGGCGGCTTACTTTTTAATTTGCGCGTGCATTTCCTGAACCGAGGTCACTTTCTCGATGGCGTTGGCGTTGAGTGCCATCGCCGTCGCGAAACCGCCGTTCAGGGTGGTGTCGTAATGCACTTTGTACTGCAGGGCGCTGCGGCGAATCAGCTTGGAGTCTTCAATCGCCTGACGACCTTCGGTGGTGTTGATGATGTAGGTGTATTCGCCATTCTTGATACGGTCCTGAATGTGCGGACGACCTTCATGCACCTTGTTCACCAGACGTGGGTTGATACCCGCTTCACCCAGTACAATCGCGGTGCCGTGAGTCGCATCCAGCTCGAAACCGAACTTCAGCAGTTTCGCCGCCAGGTCGACGACACGCTCTTTGTCGCCTTCGCGAACGGAGAGCAGCGCGCGCCCCTGTTTTTTCATCGTTGAGCTGCTACCCAGCTGCGCTTTAGCGAACGCTTCCGCGAAAGTACGGCCCACGCCCATCACTTCCCCGGTAGAGCGCATTTCTGGCCCTAACAGCGGGTCAACGCCCGGGAATTTGTTGAACGGCAGCACCACTTCTTTCACCGAGTAGTACGGCGGGATAATCTCTTTGGTCACGCCCTGCTGTGCCAGAGTCTGACCAGCCATCACGCGCGCCGCGACTTTGGCCAGCGGGATACCGGTGGCTTTCGAGACGAACGGAACGGTACGCGCCGCACGCGGGTTCACTTCAATCAGATACACTTCGTTGTTCTTCACCGCGAACTGGACGTTCATCAGGCCACGGACCTGCAGTTCGAAGGCCAGCTTCTGTACCTGCTCGCGCATCACATCCTGAATTTCCTTGCTCAGGGTGTAAGCCGGCAGAGAACATGCGGAGTCGCCCGAGTGCACGCCCGCCTGCTCGATGTGCTCCATGATACCGCCAATCAGCACCATTTCGCCGTCGCAGATGGCGTCAACGTCGACTTCGACCGCATCGTCAAGGAAACGGTCCAGCAGAACCGGCGCATCGTTAGAGACACTGACCGCGGTCTGGAAGTAGCGACGCAGGTCGGCTTCGTCGTAGACGATTTCCATCGCCCGGCCGCCGAGGACGTACGACGGGCGAACCACCAGCGGGTAGCCAATCTCTTTCGCTTTCTCTACCGCCTGCTCGATAGCCGTAACGGTGGCGTTGGCCGGCTGTTTCAGCTTCAGACGGTCAACCGCCTGCTGGAAACGCTCGCGGTCTTCCGCGCGGTCAATCGCATCCGGGCTGGTGCCGATAACCGGTACGCCAGCCGCTTCCAGCGCGCGCGCCAGTTTCAGCGGCGTCTGGCCGCCGTACTGGACGATAACGCCTTTCGGCTTCTCGATACGGACGATTTCCAGCACGTCTTCGAGGGTCACCGGCTCAAAGTACAGACGATCGGAGGTGTCATAATCGGTAGAGACGGTTTCCGGGTTACAGTTAACCATAATGGTCTCGTAACCGTCTTCACGCAGCGCCAGCGAAGCGTGTACGCAGCAGTAGTCAAATTCGATGCCCTGGCCGATACGGTTTGGACCGCCGCCGAGAACCATAATCTTATCGCGGTCGACGGACGGGTTCGCTTCGCACTCGTCGTCATAGGTGGAGTACATATAGGCGGTGTCGGTCGCGAACTCCGCCGCGCAGGTATCCACGCGCTTGTAGACCGGGTGCAGGTTGTACTGGTCGCGCAGCTTGCGGATTTCGCCTTCACGAACGCCCGCCAGCTTAGCCAGACGCGCGTCGGCAAAGCCTTTACGCTTCAGCTGACGCAGGAACTCCGGAGTAAGGCCGGTAATGCCGAGGTCAGCCACTTTCTCTTCCAGGCGAACCAGCTCTTCAATTTGCACCAGGAACCAGCGGTCGATGTTGGTCAGGTTGAAGACGCCATCGACGGAGAGGCCCGCGCGGAACGCATCGGCGATATACCAGATACGCTCGGCACCAGCATCTTTCAGCTCACGGCGAATTTTGGTCAGCGCTTCCGGGTCATCGAGGCTCACTTTCGGGTCGAAGCCGGTGGCGCCCACTTCCAGGCCGCGCAGCGCTTTTTGCAGAGATTCCTGCTGGGTGCGGCCAATCGCCATCACTTCGCCAACGGATTTCATCTGAGTAGTCAGGCGGTCGTTGCTGCCGGCGAATTTTTCAAAGTTGAAGCGGGGAATCTTGGTGACGACGTAGTCGATAGACGGTTCGAACGAGGCCGGCGTACGACCGCCGGTGATGTCGTTCATCAGCTCATCCAGGGTATAGCCCACCGCCAGCTTGGCCGCCACTTTGGCAATCGGGAAGCCGGTCGCTTTCGATGCCAGCGCAGAGGAGCGTGATACGCGCGGGTTCATTTCGATAACAATCAGGCGGCCGTCTTTCGGGTTAACCGAGAACTGAACGTTAGATCCCCCGGTTTCCACGCCAATTTCGCGCAGCACCGCCATCGAAGCGTTACGCATCACCTGGTATTCTTTATCGGTCAGGGTTTGCGCCGGCGCCACGGTGATGGAGTCACCGGTGTGGATGCCCATGGCATCGAAGTTTTCAATCGAGCAGACGATGATGCAGTTATCGTTCTTATCGCGCACCACTTCCATTTCGTACTCTTTCCAGCCGATCAGCGATTCATCAATCAGCAGCTCGTTGGTCGGCGAGAGATCCAGACCGCGGGTACAAATTTCTTCGAACTCTTCGCGGTTATAAGCGATACCGCCGCCGGTGCCGCCCATGGTGAAGGAGGGACGAATGATACACGGATAGCCCACGTCAGCGGCCACCGCCAGCGCTTCTTCCATGGTGTGCGCAATCCCGGAACGCGCGGTATCCAGACCAATTTTCTTCATCGCCACATCGAAACGACGGCGGTCTTCCGCTTTATCAATTGCATCGGCGGTAGCGCCGATCATGGTGACGCCGAATTCAGCCAGCACGCCCTGACGCTCCAGCTCCAGCGCGCAGTTCAGCGCGGTCTGGCCGCCCATGGTCGGCAGCACCGCATCCGGACGCTCTTTTTCGATGATTTTGCGTACCACTTCCCAGTGGATCGGCTCAATATAGGTCGCATCGGCCATTTCCGGGTCGGTCATGATGGTGGCCGGGTTCGAGTTCACCAGAATGACGCGGTAACCTTCTTCACGCAGGGCCTTACAGGCCTGAGCGCCAGAGTAGTCAAATTCACAAGCCTGGCCGATAACGATCGGGCCAGCGCCAAGAATCAGGATGCTTTTTATATCTGTACGTTTTGGCATGGCTTTTTTCTCCTGATTATTTCGCGGACTGGCGGTACTGCTCAATTAACTCAATGAAATGGTCGAACAACGGCGCGGCATCGTGCGGGCCTGGGCTCGCTTCCGGGTGGCCCTGGAAACTAAACGCCGGTTTGTCAGTACGGTGGATACCCTGCAGCGTCCCATCGAACAGCGACTTGTGGGTCACGCGCAGGTTTGCCGGCATGGAGACTTCGTCGACCGCAAAACCGTGGTTCTGGGCGGTAATCATCACCACATTATTATCGATATCTTTAACCGGGTGGTTGCCGCCGTGGTGGCCGAACTTCATCTTAACGGTCTTCGCACCGCTCGCCAGCGCCAGCAGCTGATGGCCGAGGCAGATGCCGAATACCGGAATATCGGTCTCAAGGAATTTCTCAATCGCGGTAATGGCGTAATCACACGGCGCCGGGTCGCCAGGGCCGTTGGACAGGAAGATACCGTCCGGATTCATCTTCAGCACCTCTTCAGCAGAGGTTTGCGCCGGTACGACCGTCAGGCGGCAGCCGCGGTCAACCAGCATGCGCAGAATGTTGCGTTTGGCGCCAAAATCGTAGGCCACAACGTGGAACGGCAGCTCGCTCTCCGCCTTCGCTTCCGGCAGGTCGCCTGCCAGCGTCCAGCTCCCTTGCGTCCAGCTGTAGGTTTCTGAAGTGGTGACTTCTTTCGCCAGGTCCATCCCGTTCAGGCCAGGGAATGCTTTGGCTTTTTCCAGCGCCAGCTGCGCATCCAGGTTATCACCTACGATAATGCAGCCGTTCTGTGCGCCTTTTTCACGCAGCAAACGCGTCAGCTTACGGGTATCGATATCGGCAATCGCCACGATGTTATGGCGCTTCAGGTAAGAAGAGAGGTCTTCGGTATTGCGGAAATTGCTGGCAATCAGCGGCAGGTCGCGAATGACCAGGCCCTGCGCATGTACCTGAGAAGATTCTTCATCGCTGTCGTTGGTGCCGACATTACCAATATGGGGATAAGTAAGAGTGACAATTTGGCGGGAATAGGAAGGATCAGTGAGGATTTCTTGATAACCGGTCATTGAAGTATTGAAAACGACTTCCCCAACCGCCGTGCCCGTTGCCCCGATGGCCCGACCGTGAAACTGGGTTCCGTCTTCCAGAACCAATAGCGCTGACTTAATCAAAACACCCTCCAGAGAATATTCACTCACTTTATTTGCATATTAATGCATGTGCGTGACATGAATCAATGCAAATTTGCTTACCTATGGATTTCTGGCAAACGGCGGCATTCTGGAGAGATGTCGGGTAAAAGTCAACTTAAAGCCGATATTTTTTATCTCTTTTCACGTCACTGACCTCTCAGCCCTGCGTTAGCAGGCAAAAAGATCAACAAACTATGCAGGGAAAACGCTTGCGGAGCAGGAAGATTGCAAAACAACGCGTGCAACAACAAAAAAGTAGACCATATGGTCAAAATTCACAAAGACACAACAAAAAAAGAAAGGATAAGATAATATTACGCTCACTTCATCAATTAAAACCGATGAAATGCTAAAAAATAAAAAGGGCAATAAAACATTGCCCTTTGCAATCAATTACATATTGAATGCAATAACCACATCACGATGGGTAATAAAACTTATAAAGCATTGAGATCAAGCACGTCACGCATGTCGAAAAGGCCTGATTTCTTATCTTTTAACCACAATGCAGAACGAACGGCGCCATTGGCAAAAGTCATCCGGCTGGAAGCCTTGTGGCTGATTTCAATACGCTCGCCGATGTCGGCAAACATTGCGGTATGTTCGCCAACGATATCCCCGGCGCGCACGGTAGCAAAGCCAATGGTCCCCGGGACGCGTTCGCCGGTATGACCTTCACGGCTGTAGACCGCACAATCCTTCAGATCTTTGTTCAGCGCACCGGCAATCGCCTCGCCCATCGCCAGAGCGGTGCCCGACGGCGCGTCCACTTTATGGCGGTGGTGCGCCTCAATAATCTCAATATCGGTGTAGTCACCCATCACCTTCGCCGCTTTTTCCAGCAGCTTTAACAGCACGTTGACGCCGACGCTGAAGTTGGCCGCGAAAACAATGGCAATGTCCTGCGCCGCATCGCGAATGGCCTGTTTCCCCGCCTCATCAAAACCGGTGGTGCCAATCACCATCCCTTTACCGTGTTCGCGGCAGAAAGCAAGGTGGTTTAACGTACCTTCCGGGCGGGTAAAATCGATCAGCACATCAAAATCATCTTTGACTGCCGCAAGACTGCTTTGCACCGCGACACCGGCTTTACCGGCACCGGCGAGCTCACCGGCATCGCTACCCAGGAGGGAAGAACCTTCGCGCTCCAGCGCAGCGCCCAGCGCCACGCCATCCATCTGCTGTACGGCCTGAATTAACTGGCGTCCCATCCGGCCGCCCGCGCCTGCGATGGCCACGCGGATTTGTGCATCATGCATAGCTATTCTCTTTTGTTAACTTAACGTAAATTGTTTCCAGATTAACCAGCCCATCGCTGAGCCGCTACTCTAAAACACCGATAATTAGAAATTTATGACAAACGGCGTTCGATATCAGTAAAAACTATACGCTGGCATCAATATCAGGCCTTTCTCATGGGTTCCATCCCACACATTCCACGACGAAAAGAGCAGGATACTCGGATCCTGCGCCGCTTCGCGCCTCTCATCGAAACCAGGTACGTCAAATCGCGCCCCGGTTCACGCGAGGGTATAATTCACGATCAGCTGTCCTTTTTTGATTTTCACCTCGGCGATTGTCACGCTCCCCACTTCAGACAGGCTGGCAACATGCGTGCCGCCGCAGGGATAGGCCGGTAATGAGCCAAATCCGACCTGACGCAGCCCATCCTCAAAAGTCAGATGCCGCGGCAGATCTTCCGCTTGCCAGCCCGCAATCGTCGCCAGAAGCGCGCTGGCCTCCGGCATGATGGCGGAGCCGATAGCGGTGAACGTTATCCGCCCTTCTCCAGGCCAGTGGTGCGCCTTGACAGGCCGCCAGCCAGCGCGTTCGCCCGCCAGGCCTATCAGATGCCCCGCGGAGTGCAGCCGCGAATGCAGGCGCCGGGCGGCTTCATCCACCCGAATTGCCACCTCTCCAGGCGGCAGCGGTTGAGCGATAATGTGCATAACGCGGTCACCTCGCGTCACGACACCTTCAACAGCAATACCGCCAATCCAGCCGCGATCGGCTGGCTGTCCGCCGCCCTGTGGATGAAACAGGGTCTGGTTCAACTCAATGGCGTAACGGCCATCGGCCTCAGTCAGGCAATGCACGACCTGGGCTCGCGCCTCGGTCTCATCGCAAGTGTAATAAAGACGTTCAGTCATGGTTGTCCTCCGCTTAGTCAGGACAGTATATTGATATTATCCGTGGCGATAATCCCGCCATTCATCAATGCACTTTTGCCTCAAGGGCACAAATGAATCTCAATTTACTCCCCGACCTTGCCCTGTTTGTGCAAATTGTCGACCAGGGCAGTTTTTCTGCCGTCGCCCGCCTTTCCGGGGCAACGCCTTCGGCGATCAGCCGCAGCGTCTCGCGGCTGGAACACGAAATGGGCTGTAAGCTGCTGCACCGCAGCACGCGCAAATTGCGCCTGAGCGATGCCGGAAAAACGGTGTATGTGCACGCACAGGAGATGCTGGAATCGGCTCGTCAGGCGATGGATTCCGCCAGCAGTAGCCAGGAGGTGGCGCAGGGGAAGCTGACCCTCAGCGTGCCAAAAGCCGTCGGGCGTTTTGTGATTCATCCGTTAATGGCGGAATTTCTCACCCGTCATCCCGGCGTGGACGTCTGTCTGCGGCTCGAGGACCGCTATCTGGATCTGATTGATGATGGTATTGATCTGGCGCTGCGTATTACCCACAGCCCCTCTCCCGGACTGCACGGCAAACCGCTGATGCCGGTAACGCACGTGATCTGCGCCACACCGGACTATTTACAGCGGCACGGCACGCCGCAAACGCCGGCGGAGCTGCGGGGCCACAGCTGTATCAGCCTGGGCGAAACACCGGCCGACTCACGCTGGAAATTCCGCCGGGCGGGTAAAACGGAAACTATCCAGACTCACGGACGCTACGCCGCCAACCATACTGCCGTGCGCCTTGATGCGGTGCAGCAACATTTAGGTATCGGCAGCCTGCCGCTGTTTACCGCTCGCGACGCGCTGGCCCAGGGCGATATCGTGCAGGTCCTGGCGCAATGGGAGTTTATCAGTAGCTATAGCGGGCAGCTGTGGCTGCTGTGGTCGGGCAATAAACATATGCCCGCCAGAATGCGGGCCATGATTGATTATCTGAGCGAGAAAATTGACGGCCGCCAGGCCGCTTACGGCGCCAGAGACAATACTTCCGTCACCCAGCGCTGAAAACCGTCCACATCCAGTTCCAGCGCAACGCTCGCGTTCGCCGGCTGCCCGAGCCGCCCTTCGATATCGACGACGGTGGTGCCGGCGGTCCAGGTCCCCTGCGTTTCCACCGCTACAAAGCACGGTTGCAGGGTAAACAGCTCAGGGCGCACCAGCCACGCGATGGCGCACAGGTCATGCATACGCAGCCCGCTGCTCATACTGCCGCTGCGATAATGGCTGAACAGCGCGTGGAGCATCTTTCCGGTTTTGTTCAGCGCGGGCAGCGTGGCGAGGTACTCCGGCGTCAGCATTGCCCGGTTGGTCACGTCGAGACCGCACATCACGATCTCCAGACCGCTGCGAAACACGCTGGCCGCGGCTTCCGGATCGATAGCAATATTGAACTCCGCATTGGGCGTGAAGTTACCGCGCCCGGCGGAACCGCCCATGATCACCAGCCGGCGAATATTAAAGCGGCATTCCGGATACTGCGTCAGGAGCAGCGCAATATTGGTCAACGGACCAATCGCCACCAGCGTAATCGGCTCCTGAGCATGCATCAGCGCGTCGCGAATGGCCTGAAAGGCCGGTTTCGGCAACGGCTGGCAGTCATGCTCGACAAAATCATACCCTTCCATGCCGGATTCACCGTGCACGGAGGCCGCATCGCGCAGCGGACGCAATAGTGGCATTGACGCCCCTTGAGCCAGCGGCACCTTCGCCTGCCAGAAATGCAGCAGTTGCAGGGCGTTGCGGGTGGTTTTTTCCACCGACACGTTCCCCGCCACCGTCGTCATCAGCTGCAGATCGAGCTCGGGGGCAAACAGCGCGGCGGCGATCGCCGCTGCGTCGTCAATGCCGGGATCGGTATCAAGAATGATCGGTAAGCGCATCGTCTCTCCCAAAAAAAATGCCAGACGTTAAGTCTGGCATCTTCTCACATCCGCTGGCGAAAGAACTTAGTCTACTTCACGGACATCAACCCGCAGCTCTTTCGGTACTTCGAAAACAATATTTTCTTCACGCCCCTCCAGCGGAACGGCTTCTCCGCCGCCCAGCGCCTGCAGACGCGCGATCACGTTCTGCACCAGGATATCCGGGGCCGATGCGCCTGCGGTCACGCCAACGCACGCGGCCTCTTTGACCCATGCTTCCTGAATATCCGTCGCATCGTCAATCAGATAGGCCGCTTTCCCCATCCGCTGAGCGAGTTCCGCCAGACGGTTGGAGTTAGAGGAGTTTTTCGACCCCACCACCAGCACAACATCGGCCTGCTCCGCCAGCGCGCGAACCGCTTCCTGACGGTTAGTGGTGGCATAACAGATATCGTCTTTACGCGGCCCGACGATTTTCGGGAAGCGCTCACGTAGCGCGTCGATCACATCCGAAGTGTCATCTACCGAGAGGGTTGTCTGCGTCATAAATGACAGCCGGGCGTCGTTTTTCACCTCCAGCTTCCAGACATCGTCGGGCGACTCCACCAGATACATTCCCCCTTCCGGGTTGCTGTACTGGCCCATCGTCCCTTCCACTTCCGGGTGACCGGCATGGCCAATCAAGATCGACTCTTCGCCACGACGGCTGGCGCGGGCGACTTCCATATGCACTTTGGTCACCAGCGGACAGGTCGCGTCGAAGACCGTCAGATCGCGGTTTTTCGCTTCATTACGCACCGCCTGGGACACGCCGTGCGCGGAGAAAATCAGGATCGCGCCGTCAGGCACTTCGCTAATCTGTTCGATAAAAATGGCGCCGCGCTTACGCAGGCTATCGACCACATAGCGGTTATGCACCACTTCATGACGCACATAGATCGGCGCGCCGTAGAGCGTCAGCGCGTTTTCAACAATGCTGATAGCGCGGTCAACGCCAGCGCAAAAGCCGCGCGGGTTAGCCAACAGGATCTGCATTTCACTCCTCCAGCGCCGGATCGATTTCCAGCACTTCAATATCAAAATGGACGGTGCGCCCGGCCAGCGGATGGTTGAAATCAACGGTGATCGAATCGCCGTTCACTTCACGAATCACGCCGGGCATTTCGCTGCCATCCATTGCGGTAAAGAGCATAATCGCGCCGATTTCCGGCTCGCCCGCGTCGATAAATTCACGACGTGAAAAGTACTGGATAAGATCCGGGCTTGGGATGCCAAACGCAGCATCGGGCTCCAGCGAAAAGACCTTTTTCTCCCCCTCTTTCAGACCCAGAAGCTGTTGTTCAAGACCTTCAGACAGGGAGGTGTCGCCAAGGCGAAACAGGGCAGGCTTGCCGTTATTGCGGGTGGATTCAGCCGTTGAGCCATCATCCAGTTTCAGCGTGAAGTCAACGAGGATCGCGCTGTTGCTCTGTACGGATTTAGACATGCAAATTGCTCGCTTGTTTTGGCCCGCCTGTTTGCCCGGTGACGCTACGCTTACCGGGCCTACGGAAGGGCACAAATTCTGTAGGCCGGGTAAGCGCAGCGCCACCCGGCATTGACATTTACACCGGCTCTTTCGCCGCAGGTTTTGGCAGGAAGCCTTCCAGCACAATCAGCGCCGCGCCGATGCAAATTGCGCTATCGGCCAGGTTGAAGGTGGCGAAATGCCAGTCCCCGACGTAGAAATCAATCATATCGACGACAAAACCATGCCATAACCGATCAAACAAGTTCCCCAGCGCGCCGCCGATAATCAGCGCGTAGGCAATGTTGTTCAGCTTTTGCGTGGCTTTTGAGCGATACATCAAGACCGCCAGAATCACGCAGATCCCGATGGCAATGCCGGCAAAGAACCAGCGCTGCCAGCCGCCGCTATCGGCAAGGAAACTAAAAGCCGCGCCATAGTTACGCGCATAATGCAGATTAAGCGACGGGAACAGCGCTACCGTCTCCCCCAGAGCAAAGTTCTGGAGGATCAGGAATTTACTGCCCAGGTCAATAATCAGCACGGCGACGACGACCCAAAGCCAGCGTAGCCCCGTTGAACAGACAGATTTACTCATCAGGCAAACTTACGTTTTTCGCCGTCACCGGCGACGTTGCTGACACAGCGACCGCAGATTTCCGCGTGTTCCGCCACCTTGCCGACATCGCTGGTGTAGTGCCAGCAACGCGGGCATTTCTCGCCCTCGGCTTTACTCAACGCGACTTTCAGCCCCTTCAGCAGTTCACTCTGCCAGGCATCGGCCGGCGCCTGCGCATGATCGGCAACCGTTGCCCCGGAGGTCAACAGGACAAAGCGTAATTCACTGCCCAGCGCGTTGAGCTTCGCGGCCAGAGCGTCATCGGCATACAGCGTGACCGCCGCTTCCAGAGAGCCGCCTACCAGTTTGTCGGCGCGCGCCTGCTCGATGACCTTGTTGACTTCGCCGCGCACCTGCAGCAGCTTGTCCCAGAAGTCGTCGTTCATCGCTTCGTCGTCGGCCAGGCCGAACAGACCTTCATACCACTCCCCGGTGAAGACGTATTTCTCGCGGGAACCCGGCAGGTAGCCCCAGATTTCGTCTGCGGTGAAGGACATGATCGGCGCCATCCAGCGCACCAGCGCTTCCACGATGTGGAACAGCGCGGTCTGGCAACTGCGACGCGCCCGGCTTTCCGCTTTCGCGGTGTACTGGCGGTCTTTGATGATATCGAGATAGAACGAGCCCATTTCGATGGAGCAGAAGCGCATCAGGCGCTGCACCACTTCGTGGAAGTCGTAGGATTCGTAGGCTTTCAGGATATCTTCCTGCGCCGCCTGCGCGCAGCCCACCGCCCAGCGATCGAGCACCACCATCTCTTCCGGTTTGACCATGTCTTTCGCCGGATCGAAACCATTCAGGTTCGCCAGCAGGAAGCGCGCGGTGTTACGGATACGACGATAGCTGTCGGCAGCGCGTTTGAGGATCTCGTCGGAGACCGCCATTTCGCCGGTGTAATCGGTAGATGCCACCCACAGACGCAGAATATCGGCGCCCAGCTTGTTCATCACGTCCTGCGGGCTAACGGTATTACCGATAGACTTGGACATTTTGCGGCCCTGACCGTCGACGGTGAAACCGTGGGTCAGAACCTGGCGATACGGCGCTTTGCCCTTCATCGCCGTGGAGATCATCAGCGAGGACATAAACCAGCCGCGGTGCTGATCAGAACCTTCCAGATACATATCGGCGGCGTGACCGGAAAATTCCGGGCGTACGTCAACCACGGAGGAGTGGGTAGACCCGGAGTCGAACCACACGTCCAGGGTATCCGGCACTTTCTCGTAGCTGTCAGCGTCAGCGCCCAGGATGTCGCGGGAGTCGAGATCCCACCACGCCTGAATGCCGTCCACTTCGACGCGCTTCGCCACTTCTTCCATCAGCTCCAGGGTGTTCGGGTGCAGTTCCTGCGTCTCTTTGTGCACAAACAGAGACATCGGTACGCCCCAGGTACGCTGGCGGGAGATACACCAGTCAGGACGGTTGGCAACCATCGATTCGATACGCGCCTGGCCCCAGTCCGGGATCCACTGCACGCCTTTGATCTCTTTCAGCGACTGCGCGCGCAGGCCTTTCTGATCCATGCTGACGAACCACTGCGGGGTGGCACGGAAGATAATAGGCGACTTGTGGCGCCAGCAGCACGGATAGCTGTGCTGCATCTTTTCAACGTGCAGCAGCGCGCCGCTGTCACGCAGCATCTCAACGATAATATCGTTGGCTTTAAAGACGTTGATGCCGTCCAGCGCCGGGTAGGTGCCTGGCAGGTAGGAACCGTCCGGGCCAACCGGGTTGGCAATTTCCAGGCCGTATTTCTGGCTGATAGTATAGTCATCCGGACCGTGACCGCCGGCGGTATGGACCGCGCCGGTACCCGCATCGAGGGTAACGTGATCGCCGAGGATTGCCGGCACATCGAAGTCGAGGAACGGATGCTTAAAGCGCATCAGCTCCAGTTCCGCGCCGTTCACCACCGCCAGGATAGTGTAGTCAGCAATACCCGCGCGTTTCATTACGCTTTCAACCAGATCTTTCGCCAGGATCAGCGCCTGACCGTCAACCTGCACCAGCGCATAGTCGAATTCCGGCGACAGGGAGATGGCGCGGTTAGCTGGCAGGGTCCACGGGGTAGTGGTCCAGATGACCAGGGATAGCGGACCGGCGACGTCGGCAACGCCGAATTTCGCCAGCACGGCGGCTTTGTCTACCGCGTGGAAAGCCACGTCGATAGAAGGAGACGTTTTGTCGTAATACTCGACTTCCGCTTCAGCCAGCGCAGAACGGCAGTCGACGCACCAGTGCACCGGCTTCGCGCCTTTGTGCAGGTGGCCGTTGCCGATGATTTTACCCAGCGCACGGATGATGTTGGCTTCTGTTTTGAAGTCCATGGTCAGGTACGGACGCGACCAGTCGCCCAGCACGCCCAGGCGGATAAAGTCTTTACGCTGACCGTCAACCTGGGTCGCAGCATATTCGCGGCACTTGGCGCGGAATTCAGCAGCGGTGAATTTCTCACCCGGCTTGCCATATTCCTGCTCCACTTTCAGTTCGATCGGCAGACCGTGGCAGTCCCAACCCGGAACGTAAGGCGAGTCATAGCCCGTCAGTCCTTTGGACTTCACAATAATGTCTTTCAGAATCTTGTTAACCGAGTGACCAATATGAATGCTGCCATTCGCATAAGGAGGGCCATCATGCAGAATGAAGGTTTTTTTGCCTTTTTTCGCTGCCCGGATGATGCCGTACAGGTCATCATCGGTCCAACGCGCCAGCATTCCCGGTTCGCGCTTGGCGAGATCGCCACGCATCGGGAACCCTGTTTCCGGCAAATTCAGGGTCGATTTATAGTCACTCATCAGATTCTCGGTTCCGTATTTCGGTTTGATAAACACCAACAGACTTATGCCTGCCTGGCCTGCCCAAAGAACTCGCGGGCCGTTAACTCATCACGTGCAATTTGCGCTTTTAGCTCATCGAGCGACGCAAATCGCTGCTCATTACGTATTTTTTTACGCAGTATTACATCTATATGGCGACCATAAAGGTCCATTACAACGTCCAGCAGATGCACTTCCAGCTGTTGGCGAACGCCAGCAACCGTTGGACGGGTGCCAATGTTGGCGACACCCACCAACGGTTTGTCGCCCAGTCCTGTCACTTCCACCGCATAGACCCCTTTTACCGGGGAAACCTGACGACGTAGCGGTAAATTCGCCGTCGGAAAACCAATCGTGCGCCCCAGCTCATCGCCGTGGACCACGCGTCCGGAGATCGTAAAGGGATGGCCCAGCAGGTTTTCCGCCTGCACAAGGTCGTCGTCCGCCAGCGCCTGGCGCACCGCTGTACTGCTGATGCGCACGCCGCCTTCGCAGAAAGTTTGGGTGCTGGTCACGTCAAAACCATATTCCGCACCGGCTTTCTGTAATAACAAGAAATCCCCCTGGCGGCCAGCGCCAAAGCGGAAATCGTCCCCCACCGCGAGAAACTGCACGCCTAAACGGCGCACCAGCAGTTCGCTGATAAAATCCTGGGCGGTCAGGGCGGCGAAGCGGCGGTCAAAGCGCACGCACAGCACATAGTCGACGCCGCTTTCAGCCAGATAGCTCAGCTTTTCGCGCAGACGCGTCAAACGGGCTGGCGCCTTATCGGCGGCAAACAGCTCCAGCGGCTGTGGTTCGAAAATCATCACCACCACCGGTAAACCACGCTGGCGGCCCTCGGCGCGCAAACGCTGCAACAGCGCCTGATGCCCGCGATGCACACCGTCAAAATTACCAATGGTCAGCACGCACCCGTGCGGCGCCTGACTGAGATTATGTATGCCGCGTATCAGCTTCATGTCTGGCTCAAAACAGTGAAAATCGTCCGAGTATACCTTGTACAACTGACGACGTTAACCAGCGATTGCACCTCTTAACCGAAAGATCCCGGTAATTCATCAACTCAGCGCGGGAATGCGGCAAAAACTCCCCTCGCCCAGCGATTTTTATGGTGGAAAGGCTGTATTCGCCAGCAACAAGCTGGTAGAATCTTGCGCCATCACTACGTAATAAAGCGTCGTTGTTTTAAGCGGCGCTTATTTGCACAAATCCATTGACAAAAGAAGGCTAAACGGGCATATTCCTCGGCCTTTGAATTGTCCATATAGAACACATTTGGGAGTTGGACCTTGGCTAATATCAAATCAGCTAAGAAGCGCGCCGTTCAGTCTGAAAAGGCCCGCAAGCACAACGCTAGCCGTCGCTCTATGATGCGTACTTTCATCAAGAAAGTATACGCAGCTATCGAAGCTGGCGACAAAGCTACTGCACTGAAAGCATTTAACGAAATGCAACCGATCGTGGACCGTCAGGCTGCTAAAGGTCTGATCCACAAAAACAAAGCTGCGCGTCATAAAGCAAACCTGACCGCTCAGATCAACAAACTGGCTTAATCGCCTGCTTGTTATCGCTTTGTAAAAAAACCCGCGAAAGCGGGTTTTTTTATGTCTGCGAGTTACGCCTGCGGCGTCGCGAAGAGTGACGAATAGTCGCGATTGCAAATCCGTTGCACCGCCGGATGCTGAATCATTCTTTCAGCAAAAATGGCGTGATACTCCTCCATCACATTCTCCATCCGACCGATCTCAATAATCGTCTCATCCTGATAGAAATCATGCGCGTAAAGCGTCGGCGCGACAAAAATCGCATTGTGCGCCGCACCGAACGCCTTCATCAGCGCCGCATCGTCAAACTCGCCGAGAATCTCCACCTTCAGCCCCTGCGAATTGAACCAGTTCAGAAGTTTGCGTCCCAGCATCGAACGACGACCGGGGATCAGCAGACGACGTTCCTCCAGACAGGCGGGAAACGGCTTTTCCGGCGGCGGGTTCATGCACCAGAAACTCACGCTGCACTCGCCGATACGCACGGAGAACAGCCCTTCCTGTTGAGTGGAATCGATGGGGCAGTCAGAGATGATCATATCAAGCTTGTGCTGGCTGAGCTGCTCCAGCAGCATTTCGTGGGTCGACTCAAAGCAGCGCAGGTGAATCTGTTCATTATCCACGACCGCCGCATCCAGCACCCCGCTCACCAGTCTTTTCGACAATGCGTCGGCAACGCCGACATCGAACAGCAGGTTAGACTCTTTGCGGTAGTTCACAATATCGAGCATCTCCTGGCTCAACGTGAACATGCGGTCCGCGTAGCGGAATACCAGCTCGCCCAGTTCGCTCGGCTCCAGCCCCCGCCCCTTGCGTTTAAACAATTTCCCCTGCAAACGCTCTTCAAGCGCTTTGATCTGCCCGGTAATGGTCTGCGGCGTCAGGAACAAGGCCTCCGCCGCGCCGACAACAGAACCTTCTTTATAAACGTGCCAGAAGTAATACAGATGGTTGTAATTAATATGCGACATGCTTCTCTCCCTGATAATGTCCTGGAGAACCTCTGCCGGCTCTCCGAAAGTATTACGCCAGGTGGGCGGGAACCGTTATGCGCTTGCGCAGCAGCAGATATCCGCTGACGGCTGACAGTACCGAGCCGGTCAGAATGCCAAGCTTAGCCCAGTTGATTAAGCCAGGATTAACGCTGCTGAAGGCCAGACTGGCGATGAAAATCGACATCGTGAAGCCAATCCCACACAGAATGCCGACCGCCATAATCTGCTTGCTGGTCGTCCCCTCCGGCAGCGATGCCCATTTCAGTTTTAACGCCAGCCAGCAGAACAGGCTGATACCCAGCGGCTTGCCGACAAACAGCCCGGCGATAATCCCCAGCGGCAGCAGTGACGTCAGCCCTTCAATCGTCACCCCTTGCAGCGACACGCCGGCGTTAGCGAAGGCGAAAAGCGGCAGAATCAGGTAAGCCACCCACGGATGCAGGACATGCTCAAGCTGCTTAGCCGGGGATTTACCGCCCTGCTCCTTCAGCGGGATAATAAAGCCAACAATCACCCCGGCTAAGGTCGCATGCACCCCGGATTTCAACACCGCAATCCATAGCACCGCGCCGACCAGGATATAGATACCGGTGCGTCGGACGCCGCAAAGATTGAGCGCGACCAGCACGGCCATCGCCCCTGCCGCCACGCCCAGCGACAATATGGAAAGGTCGCTGGTATAAAACAGGGCAATGATGATAATGGCGCCCAGGTCGTCGATAATCGCCAGCGCCATCAGAAAGATTTTCAGAGCTGGCGGCACGCGGCTGCCCAGCAGCGCCAGCACTCCCAGGGCAAAGGCGATATCGGTCGCCGCCGGAATCGCCCACCCCTCGCGGGTGATCGGATCCTGAGCATTGAACGCCAGATAGATCAGCGCCGGGACAATCATCCCACCTAAGGCGGCCAGCACCGGGAAAACGGCCTGACGACGGCTGGCCAGCGCCCCCTGAATCATCTCGCGCTTTACTTCGAGGCCAATCAGCAAGAAGAAGACCGCCATCAGCGCATCGTTAATCCACAGCAGCATGTTCTTATTGATTTCTAACGCGCCAACACGCAACTGAACGGGGGTGTCCAGAAAGGAATGGTAAAGACCGCTGGTCACGCCAGTATTAGCCAATACCATAGCCAACGCGGCCGCGAAAATGAGGATAATGCCTCCTGAAGCATCGCTACTAAAAAAACGCTGCAGATGTTTCACTGTTACTCTCTCTGTAAGGCTAATTCATCGATGAAACTATTCTAGCCGCCATAACACTTCGAAAAAATAAGATTATTATTGCATTATTACTCGGTTTTTACGATATAAGGCTGACAGTAAAGCGCGACGCTGACCGGAGGGATTCAGCCATCATTAACAGATAGCGGCTGGAAACAAAAAAGCCACTTTAACAATAAAGTGGCTTTTCAGAATCGCAGGAGATTAGCGCGTCAGGTCGTCGAAGAATTTCTTCACGCCATCAAAGAAACTTTTAGAGCGCGGGCTGTTTTTCTCACCCGTCGGGCCGCCAAAACTTTCCTGAAGCTCCTTCAGCAGCTGTTTCTGTTTTTCATTAAGTCCTACCGGCGTTTCAACCACCACCCGGCACAGCAGATCGCCCTGCGCGCCGCCGCGTACGGATTTCACGCCTTTGCCACGCATGCGGAACAGCTTACCGGTCTGCGTTTCGCCAGGCACTTTCAGATTGACGCGGCCATCCAGCGTCGGGACTTCAATCTCGCCGCCGAGGGCAGCCATAGTGAAGTTGATCGGCACTTCGCAGTACAGGTTGTTGCCTTCACGCTCAAAGATAGCGTGCTGCTTAACCTGGACCTGAACGTACAGATCGCCCGCCGGAGCGCCGTGCTCGCCCGCTTCGCCTTCGCCTGACAGACGAATACGATCGCCAGTATCCACGCCCGCCGGAATTTTGACCGACAGAGTTTTGGTCTTCTCGACGCGACCGTGACCGTGGCATTTGTTGCACGGATCTTTAATCAGCGTACCGCGTCCCTGGCAATGCGGACAGGTTTGCTGAACGGCGAAGAAGCCCTGGCGCATCTGCACCTGACCGGCACCGTGACAGGTTGGACAGGTTTGCGGTTTGCTACCGGCTTTCGCACCGCTACCGTGGCAGACGTCACACTCTTCCAGCGTCGGAATGCGAATCTCTTTGGTCACGCCGCGAACGGCTTCTTCCAGCGTCAGGTCCATGTTGTAGCGCAGGTCAGCGCCGCGCGCCGCGCGCTGACGGCCACGACCGCCGCCGAAGATATCGCCAAACACGTCGCCAAAGATATCGCTGAAATCAGCGCCGCCGCCAAAACCGCCGCCGCCGCCCATGCCACCTTGTTCAAAGGCAGCGTGGCCGTACTGATCGTAGGCCGCACGCTTCTGGTCATCAGTCAGGATTTCATACGCTTCTTTAATTTCTTTAAACTTCGCTTCGGCTTCTTTATCACCCTGGTTACGGTCCGGGTGGTATTTCATCGCCAGGCGCTTGTAAGCCTTTTTGATTTCACGCTCTTCCGCTGTTTTGGAAACGCCCAAAATCTCGTAATAATCTTGCTTTGCCATTGGTGTTTTTCAGCCCCTTAACATGCGTGCACGGGCGGAGAGGAAACCTCTTCGCCCGTGCCAGTGTTTTACCCGTTCAAAGGGCGATTATTTTTTGTCTTTCACTTCTTCAAACTCGGCGTCAACGACATCGTCGTCTTTCGCGTTGCTTTCGGAAGCTTCAGCGCCGCCAGCCTGTTGCTGAGCATGCTGCTGCTGAGCGATTTCCATCAGCTTCTGGGAAGCCTGGGCCAGCGCCTGCATTTTCGCTTCGATGTCCGCTTTGTCTTCACCTTTCAGCGACGTTTCCAGTGCGGTCAACGCAGACTCGATGGCAGTCTTGTCGTCAGCCGGCAGTTTGTCGCCTGCTTCTTCAACCTGCTTACGCGTGCTGTGCAGCAGATGGTCGCCCTGGTTGCGGGTCTGAACCAGTTCTTCGAACTTACGGTCAGATTCAGCGTTCGCTTCCGCATCGCGGACCATTTTGGCGATTTCTTCTTCGTTCAGACCGGAAGACGCTTTAATGGTGATTTTCTGCTCTTTACCGCTGTTTTTGTCTTTCGCGGACACGTGCAGGATACCATCAGCATCGATGTCGAAGGTGACTTCGATCTGCGGCATACCGCGCGGCGCCGGGTTAATCCCATCCAGGTTGAACTGACCCAGTGATTTGTTATCGGAGGCGCGTTTACGCTCGCCCTGAATCACGTGGATGGTCACCGCAGACTGGTTGTCTTCTGCAGTAGAGAACACCTGGCTGTGTTTGGTCGGGATTGTGGTGTTTTTGTTGATCAGCGCCGTCATCACGCCGCCCATGGTTTCGATACCCAGCGACAGCGGGGTAACGTCCAGCAGCAGAACGTCTTTAACTTCACCAGTCAGTACACCGCCCTGAACCGCAGCACCGATCGCCACAGCTTCATCCGGGTTAACGTCTTTACGCGGCTCTTTACCAAAGAACTCAGCCACTTTCTTCTGCACCATTGGCATACGGGTCTGACCGCCGACCAGGATAACGTCCTGGATGTCAGATACCGACAGGCCAGCGTCCTGCAGCGCAACTTTCAGCGGCTCGATAGAACGGTTAACCAGATCTTCAACCAGGCTTTCCAGTTTCGCACGCGTCACTTTGATGTTCATGTGTTTCGGACCGGTGGCATCTGCGGTGATGTACGGCAGGTTCACGTCGGTCTGCTGAGCGGAAGAAAGCTCGATTTTCGCTTTTTCAGCCGCTTCTTTCAGGCGCTGCATGGCCAGCGGATCGTTACGCAGGTCAATGCCCTGATCTTTCTTAAACTCATCAACGAGGTAGTTGATCATACGGCTGTCGAAGTCTTCACCACCCAGGTGGGTATCACCGTTGGTTGCCAGAACTTCGAAGGTTTTTTCGCCGTCAACTTCGTCGATTTCGATAATCGAGATATCGAAGGTACCACCACCGAGGTCGTAAACCGCGATAGTACGGTTGCCGACTTCTTTATCCAGACCGTAAGCCAGCGCAGCGGCGGTCGGTTCGTTGATGATACGTTTGACTTCCAGACCTGCGATACGGCCGGCATCTTTCGTTGCCTGACGCTGAGCATCGTTGAAGTATGCAGGTACGGTGATAACCGCTTCAGTTACCGGCTCACCCAGGTAATCTTCCGCCGTTTTCTTCATTTTTTTCAGCACTTCAGCAGAAATCTGCGGCGGTGCCATTTTCTGACCTTTCACATCAAGCCATGCGTCGCCGTTGTCGGCGCCGATGATTTTGTACGGCATGATGGATACGTCACGCTGAACTTCTTCGTCCTGGAAGCGGCGACCAATCAGGCGTTTAATCGCAAACAGGGTGTTTTGCGGGTTTGTCACTGCCTGACGTTTAGCCGGCTGACCAACCAGAGTTTCACCATCCTGGGTATAAGCAATGATAGAAGGCGTGGTGCGATCGCCTTCGGCGTTCTCCAGCACACGTGCAGTAGTGCCATCCATAATCGCTACACAAGAGTTGGTAGTACCCAGGTCGATACCAATAATTTTACCCATCTAAACGTCTCCACTAAAAATTCGATCAACATGTGGTTGTGAACCTGTAATAAGGGCGAAACCGATGGTTTCAACTGCCCAGACATCATTTTTTTCAGGTTCATTCACTGCGGTTGACTACAAGATGGGGTCGCCCATCGCTTCCTCAAGGGGGCAAGCAAAAAAATTTTTCACTTTCTTGCCGGATAAAGGGAGAAATAAGGAAGGCCGACTGAATAAACCGGTAATAAAGCGGCTTTTATCGATAACACCTGTCCCGCCGGGCGCTTGCGTCCCCGTTTACCGGTAGCGAACGCACACCATCTCTCCTCGCCTGCGTAAATTGGCGAAAAATACCTCGCCAGATCATAGACAGTTACCCTGCGCCTCATTATGATGCCGCGCCCCGTCCACGAGTGGTGGGGTAATGCTTCCCTTTCTAATCATTATTCTGAGGAATTATGGGCAACACTAAGTTGGCTAATCCGGCACCGCTGGGCCTTATGGGCTTCGGCATGACCACTATTCTGCTTAACCTGGCAAATAGCGGCCTGTTCGCGTTTGATGTAGCTATCCTGGCGATGGGCATTTTTTACGGCGGCATTGCGCAGATTTTCGCAGGCCTGCTGGAATTTAAAAAAGGTAATACCTTTGGTTTAACCGCTTTTACGTCCTACGGCGCCTTCTGGCTGACGTTGGTCGCTATTCTTCTCATGCCGAAAATGGGCCTGGCGGAAAAGCCTGATGCGCACTTCCTCGGCATGTACCTCGGTCTGTGGGGAGTCTTCACGTTGTTTATGTTCTTCGGCACCCTGAAAGCCGCACGAATGTTGCAATTCGTGCTCCTCAGTTTGACCGTCCTGTTTGCGCTGCTGGCAATCGGCCACCTCGCCGATAACGAAGGTCTGGTGAAAATCGCGGGCTGGATTGGTTTAGTCTGCGGCGGTAGCGCTATTTATCTGGCGATGGGTGAAGTACTGAACGAACAGTTTGGTCGCACCGTACTGCCGATCGGCGCACCGCATTGATCAACAATCCCCTCGTTCTGACGGACGAGGGGATTGCTTACGGAACGTTACGGCAAGCGCTGCAATTCCCCCTCTGCGGCGGCCACCTCGCGGTTCATCCCCTGGCGCAGCCAGATCCCTAATCCCAGCCCCAGCAATGAAAGCGCCAGCACGTACCACGCCGGAGCCATCGGCGAAACCCCCATGAGCATAGTCACGGCAATCGGCGTCAGGCCGCCAAAAATGGCGTAAGAGACGTTGTACGAGAAGGAAATACCGGTAAAGCGAACTTCTGCCGGGAAAGCGCGCACCATGACGTAAGGCACGGCGCCCACGACCCCGACGCACAACCCCACCGCACCATACAGCAGGAACAGCTGCCCGGGACTGCTGCCGGAAAGGTGATAGAACGCCCAGCTGGAGACCGCCAGCAGCACGCTGCCGACGATGAATGTGCGGCTGGCGCCAAAACGATCCGCCGCCAGCCCTGCCAGCAGACAGCCGATGCACAGCATAATGGTGGCAATGCTGTTGGCCTGCAGGGTCGTTGCCGGGGCAAAACCGTAGTGTTTTTGTAGCCAGACCGGCGACATCAGGATAACCACCACTATGCCGGCGGATAACAGCCAGGTCAGCAACATGGAAACTACCACTGCTTTCTGGTGCTTCAGCACCACCGATTTGACCGGCAGCTCCTGCGCTAGCGCCTTACGCTGCTGCATTTCGAGAAATATCGGCGTCTCCTGCAGCCAACGACGCAAATACATGGCTACCAGGCCAAATACGCCGCCTAACAGGAAGGGAATACGCCAGCCGCCGTCGAGGATCCCCTGCGGCGTCAGGCTGGTATTGATCAGCGTCGCGACCACCGAGCCCAGCAGAATGCCAACCGTCAGGCCGGCAGTGAGAGTGCCGCAGGCGATACCAATGCGTTTTTCCGGCACGTGTTCGGCGACAAAAACCCAGGCGCCGGGAACTTCTCCTCCGATAGCCGCCCCCTGCAGAATGCGCATCAGCAACAGCAGCAGCGGCGCGACAAGACCTATTGATGCGTAGGTCGGCAGCAGGCCAATCGCCAGCGTCGGCAGGGCCATCAGCAGAATGCTCAGGGTGAACATCTTCTTGCGCCCGACCAGATCGCCGAAGTGGGCCATGATGATGCCGCCCAATGGACGCGCCAGATAGCCCGCAGCAAAGATGCCGAAGGTCTGCACCTGACGCAGCCATTCCGGGATGTCCGCCGGGAAGAACAGGTCGCCAACGACGGCGGCGAAGAAGACAAAGATAATGAAATCATAAAACTCCAGCGCGCCGCCAAGGGCGGCCAGCGTCAGCGTTTTATAATCTTGTCGATTCAGAGGTCGGGTATGTTGTGACATAACGAGCTATTCATCCAGAGGTGTAAGTGCTATCACGCAATGTGTAAAGTAAAAAACACTATATCGTAAATAAAACAGCACACCACCGACAATGCAGGTTATGTCAGGAAAGTATCAAATTCAGGATAAAGTTTCGCGTCTCGCGCTTTTTGGACGAAAAGCCGCTACCACTTCCGGCGCAGTCTCGACATAAGGCCCTTCAAGCAACTGTACACAATAAGGTACACTCGCGAAGATCCCGTGCACCAGGACCTTGCCGTCAGCATCTTTAACGCCTTCAAGGGTTTCCTGAATGGCTTTCGGCTGGCCCGGCAGATTCAAAATCAGCGCCTGCTTGCGGATAACGCCAACCTGACGAGAAAGGATAGCCGTCGGAACGAAGTGTAAGCTGACCTGACGCATTTGCTCGCCAAAACCCGGCATCACACGGTCGGCGATGGCCAGGGTTGCATCCGGCGTCACGTCGCGTCGGGCAGGACCGGTGCCGCCGGTAGTTAACACCAGATGGCAGGCCATCTCGTCAACCAGTTCACACAGCGTTTGTTCGATAATCCCCTGTTCGTCAGGGATCAGGCGGGTCTCGAGCTCAAAGGGAGTCGTCAGCGCACGCGCCAGCCACTCTTCAAGTGCCGGGATGCCTTTATCCTGATAAACGCCGCTGGAGGCGCGATCGGAGATGGAAACTAAGCCGATTCGTAAGGTATTCATCGTTATTCCGTTCAGACAGTACAATTAGACGGAATGATACACGCTGGAAGGCAATACAGACAGGGTTCAGGAGAAGTAGCGTGACCGGGAACCCGGCCACGCCCAAATGATTACAGCAGGTCTCCGATCATTTTTTCCAGTTTTTCCTGGTCGATCGCAAACTTACGGATACCTTCCGCCAGTTTGTCTACCGCCATCGGATCCTGGTTGTGCTGCCACAGGAACTGAGCTTCGGTGATGCGTTCCGGACGCGCTTTCACTTCGCCGCTGAACACCAGTTTACGTTCGATAGCCCCTTCGCTTTCCGCCAGCTCTTTCAGCAGGGTCGGAGCGATAGTCAGGCGGTCACAGCCAGCCAGTTCAAGGATTTCACCGACGTTACGGAAGCTTGCGCCCATCACGACAGTTTCGTAACCGTGCTGCTTGTAGTACTCATAGATTTCACTGACGGAAACGACGCCCGGATCTTCAGCCGGCGCGTACTCTTTCTTGTCGGTGTTCGCTTTGTACCAGTCGAGGATGCGGCCAACGAACGGAGAGATCAGGAAGACGCCCGCTTCAGCACAAGCGCGAGCCTGGGCGAAGGAGAACAGCAGAGTCAGGTTACAGTTGATGCCTTCTTTTTCCAGCTGCTCGGCGGCGCAAATACCCTGCCAGGTTGAAGCCAGTTTAATCAGAATGCGATCGTTGCCGATGCCCGCATCGTTATACAGTTTGATGATGCGTTTCGCTTTGGCGATAGATGCCTGGGTGTCGTAGGAGAGGCGCGCATCAACTTCGGTCGAAATACGGCCAGGAATCAGCTTAAGAATTTCGAGACCAATGTTCACCGCCAGCTTATCGGAAGCATCGATAATCTGCTGAGCGCGATCGCTGCTCTGGCCGCGGGCCCACTCGACAGCGTCATCAATCAGCTTGCGGTACTCAGGAATCTGAGCCGCGCCGAGAATCAAAGAAGGGTTAGTCGTGGCATCCTGAGGCTGATACAGCTTCATTGCCGCAATATCTCCGGTATCAGCTACGACAGTGGTGTACTGACGCAGAGAAGTCAATTTATCCGTCATGATAGTGTTTCTCTTAAACAGCAGTTAAGGGGATGTAACCGGTCTTCCAAGATGATAACACGCTGCATGTTCAGCGCAACTGTGGACCATGCAAGACCGCAGAGTGTGATAAACTCGATGAATTAGTTCGCTGAATGCTAAGGGATTGTCACTGAATTGGTAGCGCTTACACTAGCGTTCCGGCATGGACAAGAGGACGGTTAATGCCTGATTTTTTCTCTTTTATCAATGAAATACTCTGGGGCTCAGTCATGATTTATCTGTTACTGGGCGCCGGCATCTGGTTTACCTGGCGAACAAAATTCATTCAGTTTCGTTATGTTCGCCAGTTTGGGAAAAGTCTAAAAAAAAGCCTCCAGCCCCAGCCCGGCGGCTTAACCTCTTTCCAGGCCCTGTGCACCAGCCTCGCGGCGCGCGTGGGCAGCGGCAACCTGGTTGGCGTCGCGCTGGCTATCTCTGCCGGCGGGCCCGGTGCCGTCTTCTGGATGTGGGTTTCCGCGCTGCTCGGCATGGCCAGCAGCTTTGCCGAATGTTCTCTTGCCCAGCTCTACAAAGAGCGCGATGCCCACGGGCAATTCCGCGGAGGCCCGGCCTGGTACATGTCCCGGGGTCTGGGCATGCGCTGGATGGGCATCGTGTTTTCTATCCTGCTCCTGCTGGCCTATGGAGTGATTTTCAACACCGTGCAGGCCAACTCCATCGCGCACGCGATGGCCTATGCCTTTAACCTTCCCGCCATTGTGACCGGCTGCGCGCTGGCGCTGATGACCCTGCTGGTTATCGTCCGGGGGTTGCGGAGCGTGGCGAAGTTAATGCAGTGGATTGTGCCGCTGATGGCTCTGCTTTGGATAGCCACCAGCCTGCTGATTGGCCTCTGGCACATTACGGCACTGCCGGCCATTTTCGAGGCCATTTTCCGCAGTGCGTTCGGCTGGCAGGAAGCCGCCGCCGGCGCAGTGGGCTATACCATCAGCCAGGCAATCACCAGCGGTTTTCAGCGCGGCATGTTCTCAAATGAAGCGGGAATGGGGTCAACCCCTAACGCCGCGGCGGCAGCGGCTTCCTGGCCCCCGCACCCGGCGGCGCAGGGGATCGTGCAAATGATTGGCGTCCTCATCGATACCATCGTCATCTGTACCGCCAGCGCGGTCATTATCATGCTGGCGCCACAAGACGATGCGGAAGATGCCGCGAATGGCATCCAGAGTATTCAGCATGCCATGACCTCTCTGGTTGGCAGCTGGGGGGCGGGATTCGTGGCGATCATCGTGCTGCTCTTCGCCTTCAGCTCTATCGTCGCAAACTACATCTATGCTGAAAATAACCTGATATTTCTGCGTATTAATGGCCCCCGGTATATCTGGGCGCTGCGGATCCTCACCCTGGTGATGGTCATCACCGGCGCGCTGATCGGTTTGCCGGTTGTCTGGCAGCTGGCGGATACCATCATGGCGCTGATGGCCATCACTAACCTGACCGCCATTTTACTGCTGTCGCCTACGGTGCGGATTCTGGCCACTGATTATCTTAGCCAGCGGCGGCTGGGCGTGCGGCCGACGTTTGACGCCACGCGCTACCCGGAAATTAACCAGCAGCTGGCACCTGGAGCCTGGGATGAGCTGCCGCGTGAATAACGCGGCAATCGCAGCTATCGATCCCAGCGCGCTCTTTTTTTGTTAAAGTCACGGAAAATCCCCTGCAAGGACCGGATATGCTGATTCTTATTTCACCTGCCAAAACACTCGACTACCAAAGTCCGCTGGCCACAGCACGCTACAGCCAGCCTGAACTGCTGGAATATTCCCAGGAGCTGATCGGCGTCGCGCGTCGGCTCTCAGCGCCGCAGATCGGCAAATTGATGAGCATCAGCGATAAGCTGGCAGACCTGAACGCCACCCGCTTTCATGACTGGCACCCGGACTTCACGCCGCAAAATGCGCGCCAGGCCATTCTGGCGTTTAAAGGCGACGTTTATACCGGACTGCAGGCGGAAACCCTCAGCGAAGACGATTTCGATTTTGCCCAGCAGCATTTGCGTATGCTTTCCGGCCTCTACGGCGTGCTGCGTCCGCTGGATCTGATGCAACCCTATCGTCTGGAAATGGGCATTAAGCTGGAGAATAGCAAAGGCAAAGATCTCTACCAGTTCTGGGGCGAGGTGATTACCGATAAACTGAACCAGGCGCTGAAGGCTCAGGGAGACGATATCGTGATTAACCTGGCTTCTGATGAATACTTCCGCTCGGTGAAGACAAAACAGTTACAAGGTAAAATCATTAAGCCCGTGTTCCTCGATGAGAAAAACGGCCAGTTTAAAGTGATCAGTTTCTATGCCAAAAAGGCGCGCGGGTTAATGAGCCGTTATATCATTGAGAACCGTTTAACCCGGCCTGAACAGCTAACCCGCTTCAACAGCGAAGGCTATTTCTTCGACGCCGAAGCCTCCGACAAGAAAGATGAGATGGTCTTTAAACGCCACGAACGCTAATCCCCTTCCCGGCCGCCCTCACGGCGACCGGGACGGAAGACTTAGTGATGGCGCCAGTCACGATCCGGGCCACGATCGCGGTCATTATGATGATCATGGCGATGCTCGTCATGCGCGCGCCAGTGGTTATCGCGCCAGTCGTAATGACGACCCCACCATTCGTGGTCGCGCCAGCGGCCGCCGTCCCAGTAGTTACCGTAATTGTCGCGATCGCCAATTTGCAGTTTGACTGCCGGCACCAGCGTGATCTCCGATGCGTGAACCACAGCGGGAGCCACCAGCGACATCGAAAGCGCAAGGATCACAGACTTCAGCGTTGACATCGGTTTCCCCTTCATTAACAGTCCCCGCATGGGGGCGATAATCAAAGATTACCCCTGAGCGACACCGTGAGTTATTCTCCGCAATCCTAATCTTTGCCCCCCGGCATTTATTGGTCATTCATCCATTTTCCCTGCTTTTTTTCTGCATAGTTTCTCCATTTTCACCAATAAAAAAGCCGGGCGCAAAGGCCCGGCCTGAGAACATCATGCGGCGATAAAAGGCCGTTATGCTTTGCCCATCATCAGTTGGCGCAGCGCGGCGAAATCCGCCGGCAGATTATGCGACAGCAGCGGCAGGTCGGCGCGATCGGCCAGCTCTTTCGGCAGCGGCAGCGTCTGCTGGAGGATCTCTTCTACGCTCTCCTTGAACTTCGCCGGGTGCGCGGTACCGAGGAACAGACCGTATTCGCCCGGCTGCAGCTGGTCGCGCAGCGCGCGCCAGGCGATAGCCGCATGCGGCTCTGAGGTGTAGCCAATGGCTTTCAGCTCACGCATCGCCTGTTTGGTGGTTTCATCGTCGACGGCCGCATAGCCCAGCTCGTTCAGGCGCCTGACTTTGCGACGGAACAGCTCTTCCACGCGCGGCCAGTTGTTCGGCTGGCTGACGTCCATGGCGTTAGACAGCGTCGCCTGAGTCGCTTTCGGCGCCCAGTTGCCGTCCTGCAGGAAGCGCGGCACGGTGTCATTGGCGTTGGTGGCGGCAATAAAGCGCTTAATCGGCAGACCTAAAGACTTCGCCAGCAGACCAGCGGTCAGATCGCCAAAGTTACCGCTCGGCACGGAAATGACCAGCTGGTTGCGGGCTTCCTGCGGCAGCTGGGCCACCGCTTCGAAGTAGTAGCAAATCTGCGCCAGCAGACGGCTGATATTGATGGAGTTCGCGGAGTTCAGGCCCAGAGCGACCTTCAGCTCTTCATCGTCAAAGGCCTGTTTCACCAGCGCCTGGCAGGCATCGAAATCGCCATCTATCGCCACGGTTTCAATGTTGCCGCCCAGGGTGCAGAACAGTTTTTCCTGCAGCGGGCTGATCTTGCCGCGCGGATACAGAATAACGACTTTGACATTCGGCAGGCCGTAAAACGCATGTGCAACCGCCGCGCCGGTATCACCGGAGGTAGCGGTCAGAATCGTCACCGGTTTATCGCCGGCAATGTGGGTCAGCATCTGCGCCATAAAGCGACCGCCGAAATCCTTAAACGCCAGCGTCGGGCCGTGGAACAGCTCCAGACAGCCGACATCATCCTGCACCTTACTGACCGGAGCCGGGAAGGTGAAAGCGGCGGCGATACGCTCTTTGAGGATCTCCTGCGGGATCTCGTCGCCAATAAAAGCCGACAGAATTCTGGCGCTGCGGGAGGCCAAATCCATCTCCAGCATGTCGTCAATTTCAGTCAGGCTAAATTCCGGCAGATCGTGCGGAAAGAACAGCCCCTGTTGCTTGCCAAGCCCCTGCGTAACGGCCTGCGCAAAGCTGACCTGTTCGTTATGATCTTTTAAATTATAGAGTTTCATTGGTTATCCCACTACTCGTGCGCCCGCCGTATCCAGCCGGCAAATATGAACGAAGCCTTCCTGATTCTGCAGATAATGCGTGCCCAGCCAGTCCGCAACGCGCTGCGCAGTTTCCGGCTTATCGCACAGCGCAAACAGCGTCGGGCCGGAGCCAGAGATACCGCACGCCTGCGCACCGATCTCCATCGTCGCCTGACGCGCTTCACTGAAGCCCGGCAGCAGTTTAGTGCGATACGGTTCGGCAATCACATCTTTCATCAATTTCGCTGCCAGCTGCGGCTGGCGGGTGTAGCAGGCATGAATAAAGCCCGCCAGGTGACGACCGTGAGCGATACAGTCCTGGCGGCGATACTGCGCCGGGAGGATGGCACGCGCTTCCGCCGTCGACACTTTAATGCCCGGATAAGCCAGCACCCACAGCCATTCGTCAAACCCCGGTACCTGCTGGCTGATAATGCCATTCTCTTCAATCATCAGCTGCATGCCGCCCAGGTAACAAGGCGCGACGTTGTCATAGTGGATACTGCCGGAAATACGCCCTTCCATCTCCCCCATCAGCGCCAGCATACGCGTCTCATTCAGCGGCTTACCGCAGAATTCATTCATCGCCACCAGCGCGGCGACGACAGAGCAGGCGCTGGAGCCGAGGCCAGAACCAATCGGCATGTTTTTTTCCAGCACCATCGACACCGGAACTTTTTTGCCGATCTCCTGGCAAAAACGCTCCCAGCACTGGTAAACAATGTTCTCCTGCGGCGCGGAGGGCAGCTTGCTGGCAAAGCGGCCGACGTTTTGCAGGCTGAAGCTGTCTGCCGCCGCAACCGAAACGTTGTCCCCCAGCAGCGTGCCATCAACCGGCGTCACCGCCGCGCCCAGCACATCAAACCCGACGCTCATATTGGCACTGGAAGCCGGGGCATATACTTTGACCATCTTAAACTCCTAACTTCCATGACAGGGTGCGCAACAGGTCAGCAAACACACCGGCCGCCGTGACGTCGTTACCTGCACCATAGCCGCGCAGCACCAGCGGCAGCGGCTGATAATAATGGCTGTAAAAGGCCAGGGCGTTTTCGCCATTTTTCACTTTGAACAGCGGATCGTTACCGTCAACAGCGGCAATTTTCACGCGACAGGTCCCATCCTCTTCGATGTTACCGACGTAACGCAAGACTTTACCTTCATCACGCGCCTGAGCAACCCGGGAAGCAAACTCGTCATCCAGCGAAGGCAAGCGCGCCATAAAGCTCTCAACGTCGCCGCTGGCATCAAATTGTGCAGGCAATACCGGTTCGACGACAATATCGGACAGCTCCAGCTCACGGCCGGTTTCACGGGCCAGAATCAGCAGCTTACGCGCAACATCGACGCCAGAAAGATCGTCGCGCGGATCCGGTTCGGTATACCCCATCTCGCGCGCCAGGGTTGTTGCTTCGGAGAGATTCATGCCCTCATCCAGCTTACCGAAAATAAACGACAGAGAGCCAGAAAGAATACCGGAGAAGTGCAGCAGCTCATCGCCGGCATTCAGCAGGTTTTGCAGGTTTTCAATCACCGGCAGACCGGCGCCAACGTTGGTGTCGTAGAGAAATTTGCGGCGCGAGCTGCTGGCGGCATGACGCAGCTGATGGTAGTAATCCAGCGAGGAGGTATTGGCCTTTTTGTTCGGCGTCACCACGTGGAAACCTTCGCGCAGGAAATCGGCGTACTGATCGGCGACCGCCTGACTGGAAGTACAGTCGACGATAACCGGGTTCAGCAGATGGTACTCTTTGACCAGGCGAATCAGGCGGCCCAGATTCAGCGACTCTTTCGCTTCGGCCAGTTCCGCGCGCCAGTTTTCGAGATTCAGCCCGTGCACGTTAGTCAGCAGGGCCTGTGAATTCGCCACGCCGCAGACGCGCAGGTCGATATGTTTGTTCTTCAGCCAGCCCTGCTGACGCTTAATCTGTTCAATCAGCGCGCCGCCGACGCCGCCGACGCCGATAACAAAGACTTCAATCACCTGATCGGTGTTGAACAGCATCTGGTGGGTCACGCGCACCCCGGTGGTCGCATCATCATTGCTGACCACCACGGAAATAGAACGCTCGGAAGAGCCCTGGGCAATCGCCACAATATTGATATTCGCGCGAGCCAGCGCGGCGAAGAACTTCGCCGAGATCCCGCGCAGCGTGCGCATACCGTCGCCCACCACGGAGATAATCGCCAGACGATCCATGATCGACAGCGGCTCCAGCTGGCCCTCTTTCAGCTCCAGGTAGAACTCTTCTTCCATCACCCGTTTTGCGCGCGCGCAGTCGCTTTGCGGTACGCAGAAGCTGATGCTGTATTCAGAAGAGGACTGGGTGATCAGGACCACTGAAATCCCGGCGCGGGACATGGTGGCAAACACGCGGGCGGCCATACCGACCATGCCTTTCATCCCCGGACCAGAGACGTTAAACATCGCCATATTATTGAGGTTAGAAATGCCTTTGACCGGCAGACCATCTTCATCAAGGCTGGCGCCGATCAGCGTACCTGGTGCCTGCGGATTACCGGTATTTTTAATCAGGCAGGGAATCTGGAACTGAGCGATAGGGGCAATGGTGCGCGGATGCAGAACTTTAGCCCCGAAGTAGGAGAGCTCCATCGCTTCCTGATATGACATCGACTTCAGCAGACGCGCATCGGGAACCTGACGCGGGTCGCAGGTATATACCCCATCGACGTCGGTCCAGATTTCACAACAGTCGGCGCGCAGGCAGGCGGCCAGCACGGCGGCAGAGTAGTCTGAGCCATTGCGCCCCAGCACCACCAGCTCCCCTTTTTCGTTACCGGCGGTAAACCCGGCCATCAGCACCATATGGTCGGCCGGAATCTGGCTGGCGGCAATGCGGCGGGTCGATTCAGCGATATCGACGGTGGATTCGAGATAATGGCCAACGGCCAGCAGTTTTTCGACGGGGTTAATCACACTAACTTTGTGGCCGCGAGCTTCCAGCAGGCCCGCCATCACGGCGATAGACAGCTTCTCGCCGCGGCAAATCAACGCGGCGTTGACGCTATCGGGGCACTGACCAAGCAGGCTGATACCATGCAGCACATGTTTAATCTGGGCAAACTCTTGCGCGACGAAGGCTTTCAGCCGCGCCAGCGGGAACCCCGGTTGCGCGTCGGCGAGGCCCTGCAGCAGTTCAGCAAAAATGCGTTCAGCGTCGGAGATATTGGTGAGCGCGTCCTGGCCGCCGATGGTTTTTTCAATCATCGCGACCAGATGGTTGGTAATTTTCGCCGGGGCAGACAGGACGGTTGCTACCTGCCCCTGCCTGGCATTGCTCTCCAGAATATCGGCAACCCGCAGAAAACGTTCTGCATTTGCCACTGATGTACCGCCGAACTTCAACACGCGCATGGTTGTTACCCCTAGATTTTTTGTCGAAAAAAAAGCCCGCACTGTTCAGGTGCGGGCTTTTTTCTGTGTTTCCTGTACGCGTCAGCCCGCACCGTTACCTGTGGTAATGGTGATGGTGATAATGGTTGTCATCATGCTGATGCGTTTCATGGATGTTGTGTACTCTGTAATTTTTATCTGTCTGTGTCCTGTGCCTATATTGGTTAAAGTATCTGCCGGTTTAAGTCAACGAATTTTTACATTTCACCCACTTCGCCGCATCGGGTCAATGCGCCACAATGATCTGACAATTCACCTGAATTTGCGATATGTAGCGCTTGATACTGGCAGATATAACCATATTTAAAACTTATAGCAGAACTTTAATCTGGCAGGTTTTTTTCAATATCGTGCAGCAACCGGTGCAACATTGCCGTGTCTCGCTGCTCTAAAAGCCCAATTCGCTGCTGGAGCCAGTCGGTCAGTTTGACGTCTTCAGACACGCCCAGGCGGGTCAATAAATCGAGCGTCCGCAGACGCAATGCCTGCAGCTGATTTTCATCGACGCTGGCAGAAACTGCCGGCGTCTGCTGAACCAAAGCGCTCAATTGATAGCAGTAGACCATCACCGACTGCCCTAAGTTAAGCGAAGGATAGTCGGCCACCATCGGCACACCTGTCAGCACATCGGCAAGAGCCAGCTCTTCGTTAGTCAGCCCGGAATCTTCCCGCCCAAAGACCAGCGCCGCGTGGTTCATCCACGCGGCTTTCTCCGCCATCAGCGGCAGCAGTTGCTGCGGCGTGGCGTAGTAATGGAAACGCGCCCGGCTGCGGGCCGTTGTGGCGACGGTAAAGTCGACGTCATGCAGCGCCTGTTCCAGCGTTGGATAAGTGTTTATATTATCGAGAATATCTCCGGAACCATGCGCAACCCATCGAGCCGCAGGCTGAAGATGGGCATCGCTGTCAACGATACGCAGATCGCGAAAACCCATGGTTTTCATCGCGCGTGCCGCCGCGCCAACGTTTTCTGCCCTCGCCGGGGCAACTAATACAATCGATACATGCATGGTAGCTCTCTTCTACTCTCTCACGCGGCGAAAATGAAACTATCCCCATTTTACGCGGCGAAAATTTACAAATTTGCAACAAAAATCACTAAAATTGCGCATTATTCCCCATAAAAAAGCCTAAACTGTTTCCAACGGACCATGGGGCGGAGTATGTTAACAGAACGCATTTATCCATATGTTTGCCAATGATATTTATCGAAACCGCGCTGAACGATCGTTGGATTCAACGTGTTTATCAATTTACCAGCGCAACCATTTGAGCGGTGTAAGATTTGTGACGATAAATAGCATTTCAATACAATGATTTCACAAGACTGTTAACGTGCTACAATTGAATTTGATATATGTCAACGAAGCGTAGTTTTATGGGGTGTTCAGCCTCTCTTAGCCTGTTATATTGCTGTTAAAATGGTTAGGATGACAGCCGTTTTTGACACCGTCGGGTCCAGAGGGAAAGTACCCACGACCAAGCTAATGATGTTGTTGACGTTGATGGAAAGTGCATCAAGAACGCAATTACGTACTTTAGTCATGTTACGCCGGACATGTTAATTTGCGACATGTACCAGGCAGGTCAGGGACTTTGGTACTTCCTGTTTCGATTTAGTTGGCAATTTAGGTAGCAAACATGCAGACCCCGCACATTCTTATCGTTGAAGACGAGTTGGTAACACGCAACACGTTAAAAAGTATTTTCGAAGCAGAAGGTTATGATGTGTTCGAAGCGACCGATGGCGCGGAAATGCATCAGATCCTGTCTGAAAATGATATCAACCTGGTGATCATGGATATCAACCTGCCAGGTAAAAATGGTCTTCTGTTAGCGCGTGAACTGCGCGAACAGGCTGACGTCGCGCTGATGTTCCTTACCGGCCGCGATAACGAAGTTGATAAGATTCTGGGCCTCGAAATCGGCGCTGATGACTATATCACTAAACCGTTTAACCCCCGTGAACTGACCATTCGCGCACGCAACCTCCTCTCCCGTACCATGAATCTGGGTACCATAAGCGAAGAGCGTCGCAGCGTAGAAAGCTATAAGTTCAACGGCTGGGAACTGGATATCAATAGCCGTTCGCTGGTCAGCCCAAACGGTGAGCAGTACAAGCTGCCGCGCAGTGAATTCCGCGCGATGCTGCACTTCTGCGAGAACCCGGGCAAGATCCAGTCACGTGCTGAACTGCTGAAGAAAATGACCGGCCGTGAGCTTAAGCCGCACGACCGTACCGTTGACGTGACCATCCGTCGCATTCGTAAGCATTTTGAGTCGACTCCGGATACACCGGAAATCATCGCCACGATTCACGGCGAAGGTTATCGCTTCTGCGGCGACCTGCAGGAATAACAGTCGTTTTCCTGCTCCCGCAACGTAAAAACGGCGCTTAATGCGCCGTTTTTTTATGTGCAAATCAGATGCCACGAGGCGCCGCGTTATTTATTCCACGGCATGATTGGCACGGCGCTGAGCGCATTCTTCGGTGAACCGTCGACGACTTTATCCGAATAGCTCAGATAGATCAGCGCATTACGTTTGCTATCGTAAAAACGGACCACCTGCAGCTTTTTAAACACCAGCGAGGTACGTTTCTGGAAAACCACGTCGCCCTGTGACTTACCGTTTTTGATTTTATCGTTCAGTTCGATAGGCCCCACCTGCTGGCAAGAAATCGCCGCATCTGACGTATCTTCCGCAAGGCCCAGACCGCCCTTAATCCCACCGGTTTTCGCCCGGCTGATATAGCACGTCACGTTCTGAACATCCGGATCGTCAAAGGCCTCAACGACGATTTTATGATCCGGGCCAAAGAATTTGAATACGGTATCTACGGAACCAATTTGTTCCGCCTGCGCAACCTGACATCCCGCCAGTAAAAGCAGCCCCGCAACTAACCTCTTGTATTTCATATTATTACCATTTTATTAAAATTTAGCTAAGTGATGATTCCAGACTCAGCGGAAAAAGGTTTATAGATCAACGCGTTACCAAAACAGCTAAAACGCCTGCTGACAAATCGCATTTACAGGCAAAAAAAACACTGAATGCTAAAACATCAAAAAATGCTATTATCCGCTACCTTAGTAAGCAGGCACCTGAGTTTAAGGATGAGGACATTTTATGGATCAAGCAGGGATTATTCGCGATCTCCTTAGCTGGCTGGAAGGTCACCTGGATCAACCGCTCTCACTAGATAATGTGGCAGCCAAGGCGGGTTATTCCAAGTGGCATTTGCAAAGAATGTTTAAAGACGTAACCGGCCAAGCCATCGGTGCCTATATTCGCGCTCGCCGTTTATCAAAATCAGCGGTCGCCCTGCGCCTGACCGCCCGCCCGATTCTCGACATCGCGCTCCAGTATCGTTTTGACTCGCAGCAGACCTTCACCCGCGCGTTTAAAAAGCAGTTTTCGTTAACGCCGGCGCTGTATCGCCGCTCTCCTGACTGGAGCTCTTACGGGATGCGTCCCCCGCTGCGCCTCGGCGAATTCACGATGCCGCAGTATGAGTTCGTCACCCTGAGCAATACCCAACTGATCGGCATCACCCAAAGCTACACCTGTAAGCTGGAGGAAATCTCCGACTTTCGTAACCAGATGCGCGTTCAGTTCTGGCGTGATTTCCTCGGCAATTCGCCGTCGATTCCGCCCACGCTGTACGGTCTGCACGAACCGCGTCCAAGCCTCGAGAAAGATGACGAGCAAGAGGTCTTCTACACCACTGCGCTGACGCCGGAGATGGCTAACGGCCACCTGCACAACTCCCAGCCGATCACTCTGGAAGGTGGCGAGTACGTGATGTTCGCTTATGAAGGCTTAGCAAGCGGGCTGCAGGAGTTTATCCTGACGGTGTATGGCACCTGCATGCCAATGCTGAACCTGACCCGCCGCAAAGGTCTGGATATCGAACGCTTCTTCCCTGAGGATAATAGCCGGGATCAAGCCACGCCGATTCAGCTGCGTTGCGAATACCTGATCCCGATTCGTCGTTAACGCTGCAGTTCATCCAGAGCGGGGGCGTCAAGATGCGACACATCTCCCGCGGTTTCCACCACCCAGCCCGATGCCAGCCACAGACTCTGCTGATAATCAACGCGTGAAATCGAGCAGTTACGCAGACGCAGGCGGCGTTCCGCATGTGCCGGCAGCCCCAGAATCGTACTGACCAGACAGCCCAGCGCAATACCGTGGCTCACCAGCAGCGGCCGGCTTCCGGCAGGCAGTTCCAGGCAGGACGCCAGCGCCGCGTGCATACGCTCGCTCAGCTCCAGCATCGACTCTCCCTGCGGGATACGGCCATCCGGGGTGCCATCAACCAACCGACGACGCCACTCTTCTTCTTCCTCGCTCAGCGAGTCGATATGGCGTTTCTCAAGAATCCCCATATCCAGCTCACGCAGCCGTGAATCAAGGATGACATCGCAGGCGCAGGCTTCCGCGATAATCTCTGCCGTCCGGCGCGTACGCCCCAAATCGCTGGCAATGATATGCGTAATGCCCAGCGTTCTGGCGCGTTCGCCGACCTGCCAGGCCTGGCGCTCGCCGTGAGGCGTTAACGGGCTGTCTGACTGGCCCTGAATGCGCCGCTCGGCGTTCCACTGCGTTTCGCCATGGCGAACAAGGTGTACCTGTAACATGCTATTTTTCCGTTCTGTGCTCTTCACAATTTCGGCTGCCGGCGTCGCGCGCGGCAACGAAAACGATTTGGAGTATACTGCGATGACGTAAATTTATTCTGAGTTGTTTGATTATGCACCATGTTGTCTCAGCTACCACTAATCCCGCCAAAATTCAGGCAATTCTACAGGCTTTTAACGAGATCTTCGGCGAAGGATCCTGCCACATTGAGTCCGTCGCCGTCGAGAGTGGTGTGCCGGAACAGCCGTTTGGAAACGAGGAAACGCGCGCTGGCGCACGAAACAGGGTCGCCAATGCGCGCGCCGTGCAGCCAAATGCCGACTTCTGGGTCGCCATTGAGGCCGGGATCGACGACGACAGCACCTTTAGCTGGATAGTGATTGAGGATCGTCATCAGCGCGGCGAAGCGCGCTCGGCGACGCTGCCGCTACCGGCGGTGATTCTGGAAAAAGTACGTGCCGGCGAAGCATTAGGGCCGGTGATGTCGCAGCATACCGGCATTGATGAAATTGGTCGTAAAGAAGGGGCTATCGGCGTCTTTACCGCCGGGAAGCTCACGCGCAGCAGCGTCTACCACCAGGCGGTGGTACTGGCATTAAGCCCGTTCCATAACCTTATTTACCGTTAAGCAACGCCTGTTCCAGCCACTGTCGCAGCTCGGGCGGCGCGGATTTCAGACTGTTAGAGCCACGGGTAATGGTGGCAATCCCGGCGCCGAGTTCACTTTTCAGCTCGCGCTGGCTCATCTCGCCACGCAGCAACTCTTCAATGATCCGCACGCGCGTGCCCAGCGCCTCGCGCTCGTCGGGCGTCAGCATTAATTGCAGCAATGGCAGATGCAGATCGTCGGCGTACGCCTGCTGGAGTAACGCCACAAAGCGAAGCCATTCCTGATGACGCTGTTCGGCTACAGCCGCTGAATAAGGGGATTGTTGGGTCATGTTACGCCGCCATGTTGCGACAGGCGACCAGGGCCGCCTGTCTGATGTACTCATTAACGAGTACAAAGCATAACATACTCCGGGCAATACTCTATGGATTTCGCGCAACAGCGCAGTGGCTGGCCCGTTTTGTCACGCGTAATCCGCCGGAGATTAGTACCGCTGCTGCCACTCCGCATCGCTGAGCAGTGCTGCTTTCTGCCCCATAAAGTAACGATAATAGGCATCGTAGGAGAGCACGTTCTTCACGTAACCCCGCGTTTCCGAGAACGGAATACTCTCGATAAACGCCACCGCATCAATTCGCCCTGCGCTATTGCCCTGCCAGGTTCGAACCCGCCCAGGGCCTGCATTGTAGGCCGCGGAAGCATAGATGCGGTTATTGCCAAACTGCTGATAAACATACTGCAGATAGCTGGTGCCGATATTGATATTGGTCTCGGGATCCAGCAGCTGCGACGGACTGCTGTAGCCTGGGATACTGAACATACTCACCGTATGGGTCGCCGTCCCCGGCATGATTTGCATCAGGCCGCTGGCGCCAACCGGAGAGCGAACTTTCGGGTTCCATGCGCTCTCCTGGCGAGCAATCGCCATCGCATAGCTCTGCGGGATAGCTTTACCGCTGATATAGCGCGCGAAGAGATCGTTGTAGGCCAGCGGGAAACGTTCCTCCAGCTGGTCCCACAGCTTCCCGGCGATGGTCGCCTGGACGCTGAGATCCCACCAGTGCTGGTTGAATGCATAGCGCGCCAGCTGCGCCTGCTGATCTTTCGTCCGGCTGGTCACCAGATTTGCCCATTCGCTGCGAGCGGTATTGTCCATATTCCAGTACATCAGCTCGCGTACCCGTGCCATTTCCGGCCCGGAGGTCAGCGCAGGATCGAGATTCGCTGGCGCCTTATCGATCCGGAAGGTGAAATCCTCTCCCAGACGCTGGGCGGCAATCATCGGGTAGAAACCACGCTGCTGCATCAACGAACGGAGAATCGCTTTCGCTTCGTCATCGCGCCCGCGCTCCAGCAGCAGATCCGCCTGCCAGTAGCGCCACTCATCTTTCTCTTTCGCTTCCATCGGCAGACGGGCCAGCCAGGTATTCAGCCCGTGGCGATCCCCCGCTCCCAGCGCCATCCGCACCCGGCGCTCCACTAACGCGGTGGATTGCGAACGCATAATCGCGTCATCGCGCCAGATAGCCTGCTCTTCGGTCACATCGTTGCCCATCAGGCGCCAGGCAACAATATCCCGCAGCTCCTGGGTTTGGTCTTCATTGAGCTTCTGCGCCTGCACCAGCGACGGAATCATCAGCCGGGCGTTTTCGACATCCTGGCGCGCCACGCTGGCGAAGGCCACCGCCGCCATCTGGCGGGTAAAATCCGTCGCGCCGGTGGTGCGGGCAAAGGTCATGACGGTGTTCGGATCGTTAGCCAGCGCCACAACCGCTGACGAAATCGTCTGATATTCAGGCGGCATCTGCTGGGCCAGCACGCTGACCAGTGCGGTGTTGCCCGCCTTCATGGCCAGGCGAATACGCTCAAGCCAGGCCAGCGGATCCTGCTTACCGGAATCGCGCCAGGCGCTAAACAGCACGTCACAGGCATTTGGCTGGCTCTTGCCGGTCAGCCACAGTGTTTTCGCGCCGTCCCAGGCCTCTTGCGCCTGGCCCACGCTCAGCTTCGCGTAGTAGTAATTACATTGCGCTTCGGTGGTGGCGGGTTTTTCCGGGCTGAACGCCAGCAGTCCGCTCCAGTCGGTACGGCGCGCCAGCTCGTTAACAAAGCGCGATTTCAGGGTACGCGCCGGCGGCAGCGTCGGATTCGCTTCAATGAAGTTTTTCACCACCAGCGCCGGCTGGTTCATCAGATCGTCAGTGATCTGCCGGTACTGCAGATAGGGGTACAGCGGATAGGTAGTCAGCGTAGGCATGAGCTGTTCGACAACGGACATCTGCCGGCTATCCCATGCCTGCTTAATTTGAGCGTAGCGACTGCGCTGTTCATCCAGTGAATCCGCATGCGCCAGCTGGCTGAGCGTCAGCAAACTCACGCTGGCCGCCAGAAGACGCCATGCCATCGTTTTGGCTTTTTCCACAAGCTCTTCCTCTGTTAAAAGTACATCTCACTACATCTGAGCAGCATCATGCCGCTTTTTAAATGTCCCGGTGTCGCTATAGATATGCTAACCAGACAACGCCAAACGTGCCACGTCCTGGACATTTTTTTACTCTTTTGTGAATCCCATCGCCTCGCTGGGCTTAACGCGTGAAAAAGGCTACACTTCGCCTTTGAAAACTATTCATCAAAATAAAAGAGGCGAAGTCCACCGTGGCTCAATTCGTTTATACCATGCATCGTGTCGGCAAAGTGGTTCCGCCGAAACGTCATATTTTGAAAAATATCTCCCTGAGCTTCTTCCCTGGCGCGAAGATCGGCGTTCTCGGTCTGAACGGCGCCGGTAAATCTACCCTGTTACGTATTATGGCCGGCATTGATACCGACATCGAAGGTGAAGCCCGCCCGCAGCCTGGCCTGAAAATTGGCTATCTGCCGCAGGAGCCACAGCTGAACCCGGAGCAGACCGTACGTGAGTCGGTAGAAGAAGCGGTAGCCGAAGTGGTTAACGCGCTGAAAGGCCTGGATGAGGTGTATGCCAAATACGCTGAGCCAGATGCCGACTTCGATAAACTCGCGGCGCAGCAGGGCAAGTTCGAAGAGATCATTCAGGCTCACGACGGCCATAACCTGAACGTGCAGCTGGAACGTGCGGCCGATGCCCTGCGTCTGCCGGACTGGGAGGCGAAAATCGCCAACCTGTCCGGGGGGGAACGCCGCCGCGTGGCGCTGTGCCGCCTGCTGCTGGAAAAACCAGACATGCTGCTGCTCGACGAACCGACCAACCACCTGGATGCTGAATCCGTGGCCTGGCTGGAGCGCTTCCTGCATGACTTCGAAGGGACCGTGGTGGCGATTACCCACGACCGTTACTTCCTTGATAACGTGGCCGGCTGGATCCTCGAACTGGACCGCGGCGAAGGGATTCCGTGGGAAGGCAACTACTCCTCCTGGCTGGAGCAGAAAGATCAGCGTCTGGCGCAGGAAGCCTCTCAGGAAGCGGCGCGCCGTAAATCCATTGAGAAAGAGCTGGAGTGGGTACGTCAGGGGGCGAAAGGCCGTCAGTCGAAGGGCAAAGCCCGTCTGGCGCGCTTTGAAGAGCTTAACAACGTCGAATACCAGAAGCGTAACGAAACCAACGAACTGTTTATTCCGCCTGGAGCCCGTCTGGGAGATAAAGTTGTTGAAGTCAGCAACCTGCGTAAGTCTTACGGCGACCGCGTGCTGATTGACGATCTGACCTTCTCGGTACCGAAAGGGGCCATCGTCGGGATTATCGGCCCTAACGGCGCCGGTAAATCGACCCTGTTCCGCATGATGTCCGGTCAGGAACAGCCTGATGCCGGTTCCATCACCCTGGGTGAAACCGTGAAGCTGGCTTCCGTCGATCAGTTCCGCGACGCGATGGATAACAGCAAAACCGTCTGGGAAGAAGTCTCCGGCGGGCTGGATATCATGAAGATCGGCAACACCGAAATGCCTAGCCGCGCCTACGTCGGTCGCTTTAACTTTAAAGGCGTCGACCAGGGTAAACGCGTGGGCGAACTCTCCGGCGGTGAACGCGGTCGTCTGCACCTCGCGAAGCTGCTGCAAGTTGGCGGTAACGTGCTGCTGCTCGATGAACCGACCAACGACCTGGATATCGAAACCCTGCGCGCGTTAGAAAACGCCCTGCTGGAGTTCCCGGGCTGCGCGATGGTTATCTCGCACGACCGTTGGTTCCTCGACCGTATCGCGACCCATATTCTGGATTACCAGGATGAAGGTAAAGTCGAATTCTTCGAAGGTAACTTCACCGAGTACGAAGAGTACAAGAAACGCACCCTCGGCGCCGATGCGCTGGAGCCAAAACGTATCAAGTACAAGCGTATTGCGAAGTAATCCATCGCCACCTCCCAGGAGGTGGTTTCGGGATGACGAAAAACGGATGGCCCAGGCCATCCGTTTTTTTATGCTGAGCGCCAGAACGCCCCTGAATGTGCTTAGCCCGGTTCACCCATCAGCTGTTTGACCAGCTCAACGCAGCGCAGGAAGCGCATGTCGTAATCCGACTCTTTCACATGCACAAAATCAATCTCATTGGCTTTGAGCAGCGACACCAGCAGCGTCTGGAACTCCTTGCGATCCACCGAGCTCCCGAGACTCCGTAAGCCATCGGCGACCCACGGGGTATTGTTCTCCAGCAGAATCACCAGGTCAAAACGGTACTCGTCGATCAGCGCCTGAACAAAGGGATGTTCGCGCCCTTCATACTTCAGGCAAAATGCCTGGGTGCTGACGAAATCGGTGTCGATAAACGCCACCTTATTGGCATATTTAACCGCGAAATCAATATACTGCGCGTGGCCGAGCGCAATTTTGTCATAATCGGAATACTGCAGCGCCATCTCATCGCCGCCGAGGTGCGAGAAGACGTAATCACGACCATACTCCCAGGCGCTGGTGGTGTTAAAGATGTTCGCGAGCTTATTGACCAGCGTCGATTTCCCGCTCGATTCGCCGCCCAGAATGGCCACCGTACGAACGAAAAACGGTTTCACTTCCGTCGGGATGTACTCCCAGTAGCGGAACGGGTTTTCACGAATCTGCCCGCCGCTGATGCTCATAAATGTCCGTTTCGGATCGATAAGCACGGTTTCGATCCCCAGATGCTGCAGATATTGCTGTGCATCGGCCTCTTCCGAGGTGTAGATCCAGTTCGGCTGAATCCCTTTATCGCTCATAAATGCGCGGATCCCTCGGCTCCACACGTCCCAGCCGTGGGGATAAGGTTCCATCCCCTCTTCATTAAACGCATGAATGCGGATGTTTTTCTGATATTTGAAGGTTTGTAGCAGCCAGCGCAGGCGATCTGGCACCGTCGGCTGCTGCGACATCGCGCTGTCTTCAAACAGCTGGCGATCCCGGGGATCGTCATAGCCCATAATGATATGCAGCTCGTCCACCTGGCTACAGGCGCGCTGAATCAAATAGATATGCCCGGTATGCAGCGGATAAAACTTACCAAATACCACGCCGACGCTCTTTTGCCGACGCGGGAATTCCAGGCCAAGAAAACGGTGCAGGGCTTCCAGCTTCTGCGCGCTTGGGCTTTTGATTTTGGCATTCAGCAGCTGGCTCAAATAGCCTTTGGTCATTCCGCTGGCTTCCGCGACCTGTTGCAGCGTACAGCCCTTTTGCTTAATCGCGGTTTTGAGATAGTCGAAAGATGACACGAGAGCCTCCTGCTTTAGCAAAACTGAAGAAATACCCTGTTGGTTGCGGGCGGCAGACGGCGATAAACCGGGACAATTCAGCCGTTCATACGGCCCTGCGCCGCCAGCCCTCTGCCGCCGGACAGGCGGCGGGTATTTAATTATAAGTCGTCAAACACGCTTAACGCGTCGGAAAGCTTTTTCACACCAAAGATTTGCATCCCTTCCGGTGCTTTTTTCGGCACGTTGGCCGCCGGGACGATGGCGCGACGAAAGCCATGTTTCGCCGCCTCGGAGATACGCTCCTGGCCGCTGGGCACCGGGCGGATTTCGCCGGACAGCCCCACTTCACCAAATACCACCAGATCGTGCGGCAGCGGACGATCGCGCAGGCTGGAAACCATCGCCAGCAGCAGCGCCAGGTCGGCGCTGGTTTCCGCCACCTTCACCCCGCCCACGACATTAACAAAGACATCCTGATCGGCCATCTGCAGGCCGCCGTGACGATGCAGCACCGCCAGCAGAATCGCCAGACGGTTCTGCTCCAGCCCGACCGCAACGCGACGCGGGTTAGACATCATGGAATGATCGACCAGCGCCTGAATCTCCACCAGCAGAGGACGGGTGCCTTCCCAGACCACCATCACCGAGCTGCCGGAAGTCACTTCATCGCCGCGGCTGAGAAAAATCGCCGAAGGGTTGCTGATTTCACGCAGCCCCTGCTCGGTCATCGCGAATACCCCCAGCTCATTCACCGCGCCAAAGCGGTTTTTATGGCTGCGCAGGGTCCGAAAGCGAGAATCGGCGTCGCCATCCAGCAGCACCGAACAGTCGATACAGTGCTCCAGCACCTTCGGTCCGGCCAGCGAGCCATCTTTGGTCACATGACCGACCATAATGATCGCCACGTCGCGCGTTTTGGCAAAGCGCGTCAGATAAGCCGCCGTTTCGCGTACCTGAGCGACGCTGCCCGGCGACGACTGCACATCGGCCATATGCATCACCTGGATCGAGTCGATAACCATCAGCTGCGGTTTTTCGTCATCGGCTATCTGGCAAATTTGCTCAATGCTGGTTTCGGAGAGCATATTGAGGTTAGCGGTCGGCAGCCCCAGCCGGTGCGCGCGCATCGCTACCTGCTGCAACGACTCTTCCCCGGTAACGTACAGCGTTTTCATGTTTTCCGACAGTCGGCACAGGGTCTGCAGCAGCAGCGTCGATTTACCTGCCCCCGGACTGCCGCCAATCAGAATGGCGCTGCCCGGCACCACGCCACCGCCGAGCACGCGGTCAAACTCTTTAAAACCGGTGGAGAAACGCGGTAGCGCCTCAAGGCTGATCTCCGACAATTTTTGCACCTTCGACGCGCCGGCATTCCCGGCGTAGCCCGTCAGACGCTCGTTTCTCGCCACCTGCGGCGAAGCGGCAATACGCACCTCGGTGATGGTATTCCAGGCATGACAGGCGCTGCACTGCCCCTGCCAGCGCGGGTAATCCGCACCACATTCATTACAGACAAATGCGCGTTTTGGAGCTTTCGCCACGTGTTACCTCTTACTTTTGATTCATGCTGCCGGAGAGAATACAGAAGACCCCCATCAGGTCAGCGTGACGGATGGTGACTTCCGCCTGCTCATTCACTTTTGGCTTAGCATGATACGCGATCCCCAGTCCCGCCGCTTTGATCATCGGTAGATCGTTGGCGCCATCGCCGATTGCCACGGTCTGTGCCGGCGGGATTGCATATTTTTCCGCCAGTTTTCTCAGCGTGGCGGCTTTATATTTGGCATCGACAATATCGCCGATGACGTTCCCGGTCAGCTTGCCGTCCATAATCTCCAGCTCATTGGCGACCACGGCGTCAAGATGCAGCTTGTCGCGCAGGTATTCGGCGAAGAAGGTAAACCCGCCGGAGGCAATCGCGACTTTCCAGCCCAGCGTCTCCAGCTTCAGCACCAGCTGCGCCAGCCCCGGCATCAGCGGCAGCGATTCACGCACCTGCAGCAGAATACTGGCATCGGCATCTTTCAACGTCGCCACCCGCTGACGCAGGCTGGCGGTGAAATCCAGCTCGCCGCGCATCGCGCGTTCAGTCACTTCCGACACCATTTCGCCGGTGCCGGCCAGTTTGGCGATTTCGTCAATGCACTCGATTTGAATCGCCGTAGAATCCATATCCATCACCAGCAGCCCGGGCGTGCGCAGATGCGGAATTTTCCCCAGCGGAGCGACATCCAGCCCCGCTTCGTGCGCCAGTCGGGTTGCCCGCAGCGTCAGAGAGCCCGCCAGACGAATAACCTGATAATCTTCGACAACCCAGGCGGCAACGATAACCAGCGCCGCCCCCAGCTCACGCTGCCAGTCCGTCAGCCGGCGTTTATCAAGGCCGCGCCCGTAGAGCAGCCAGCCGCTGCGTCCGGCATGATAATCCAGCGGCATGACCTCATCACCGCTCAACGAAAGCGGTAATCCAGGCCACAGGGAAACATCTTCGGGCAGATCGCACCAGGTCAAACTGTTTGGCATTACGGCTCCACATTTCTTTATTCAGGCCAGGAAAATAACGCATGAGGCTACCTTGTAACCAGCGCTTCTGGCAACATTAAGCTGTAAATATTAAAGGTGGAATATGGTACGCGCAAAACTGAAATTCCGACTGCATCGCGCCGTCATTGTTCTTATCTGCCTCGCACTTCTCGTTGCCCTGATGCAGGGAGCGTCGTGGTTCAGCCAGAACAGCCAAAAGCAACGTAATCCACAGTTAGAAGAACTGGCTCGCACCCTTGCGCAGCAGGTTACGCTGAATCTGGCGCCAATGATGCGCAGCGAGACGCCCGATGAAAAACGGATCGGTGAGCTGCTGGAGCGGCTCACCCGCCAGAGCCGGGTCCTCGATGCCGGAGTCTATGACGACCAGGGCGATCTGGTCGCCCGCTCGGGCGAAGGGGTCAATGTGCGCGACAGGCTGGCGCTGGACGGCAAAAAAGCGGGCGGCTACTTCAATCAGCAAATCGTGGAGCCGATTCAGGGTAAAAACGGGCCGCTTGGCTACCTGCGCCTGACGCTGGATACCCATACGTTAGCCACCGAGGCGCAACAGGTGGATAATACCACCAATATTTTACGTCTGATGCTGCTGCTGTCGCTGGCTATCGGCGTGGTGCTGACCCGCACGCTGCTGCAGGGCAAGCGCACCCGCTGGCAGCAATCGCCCTTCCTGCTCACCGCCAATAAGCCGGTGCAGGACGAAGATAAAGATGAATCAGAATAAGGAAATCGCTGATGTCGACGCTACGCCTGCTGCTCTCAGACTCCACGGACCCGTGGTTCAACCTCGCGGTTGAAGAGTGTATTTTCCGCCAGATGCCCGCCACCCAGCGCGTGCTGTTCCTGTGGCGCAATGCCGACACGGTGGTCATTGGCCGGGCGCAAAACCCGTGGAAAGAGTGCAACACCCGCCGGATGGAAGAGGATAACGTCCGCCTGGCCCGCCGCAGCAGCGGCGGAGGCGCGGTATTTCACGACCTCGGGAACACCTGTTTTACCTTCATGGCGGGGAAACCCGAGTACGATAAGACCGTCTCCACGCGGATTGTGCTGGCGGCGCTGGCGGCGCTGGGCGTCACCGCGGAAGCATCCGGGCGCAATGACCTGGTCGTTAACACTGCCGAAGGCGATCGTAAAATCTCCGGTTCGGCCTATCGCGAAACCCTTGACCGCGGTTTTCACCACGGCACGCTGCTGTTGAATGCCGATTTAAGTCGTCTGGCAAACTATCTCAATCCGGATAAAAAGAAGCTGCAGGCGAAAGGCATCACCTCGGTACGCGGCCGTGTGGCCAACCTGGTTGAGCTGCTGCCGGGTATTACGCACCAGCAGGTCTGCTCAGCGATTGAAGAAGCCTTTTTCGCCTACTACGGCGAGCGCGTCGCCGCGGAAGTGATTTCACCCGATAAGATGCCGGATCTGCCGAACTTTGCCGAAACCTTCGCCCGCCAGAGCAGCTGGGCATGGAATTTTGGTCAGGCGCCGGCCTTCTCCCACCTGCTGGATGAGCGCTTTGTCTGGGGCGGCGTGGAGCTGCACTTCGACGTTGAGAAAGGGCATATCACCCGTACGCAGGTCTTTACCGATAGCCTGAATCCGGCACCGCTGGAGGCGCTGGCTACGCGATTGCAGGGCTGCCCGTATCGGGCTGACGTGCTGCAGCAGATCTGTGAAGGATTATTAGTCGATTTCCCGGAGCAGGAGAGAGAGCTGAGGGAGCTGTCGGCGTGGATTGCCGGCGCGGTGCGCTGATGAAAAAAGCCGGATGGCGGCTACGCCTTATCCGGCCTACAAATTCTGCACCCGCTCAGCACGCGAATGGCGGCTACGCCCTGTCCGGCCTACAAATTCTGCACCCGCTCAACGCGTGAATGTGTACAGATTCCGCTCAGTTTAGTAGGCCCGGTAAGCGCAGCGCCACCGGGCAATGCAACGTTTACGCTTTATCGCCCAGCAGAACGGATTCCAGCGCGATTTTGATCATATCGTTGAACGTCGTCTGACGCTCAGCCGCAGTCGTCTGCTCATGCGTACGAATATGATCGGATACGGTGCAGATAGTCAGCGCTTTCGCCCCGAACTCCGCCGCTACGCCGTAGATACCGGCGGCTTCCATTTCCACGCCCAGGATACCGTATTTTTCCATCACGTCGAACATGGACGGATCCGGCGTATAGAACAGGTCTGCGGAGAAGATGTTACCAACGCGGGCATCAACGCCCAGCGCTTTCGCGGCATCCACCGCGTTACGCACCATATCGAAGTCAGCGATCGCAGCAAAATCGTGATCTTTAAAACGCAGACGGTTGACTTTGGAGTCGGTGCACGCGCCCATGCCAATCACCACATCACGCAGTTTCACATCCGCACGTACCGCACCGCAGGAACCCACGCGGATAATCTTCTTCACGCCGAAATCGGTGATCAGCTCTTTGGTGTAGATGGAGCAGGACGGGATACCCATGCCGTGACCCATGACGGAGATCTGGCGGCCTTTATAGGTGCCGGTAAAGCCCAGCATACCGCGCACGTTGTTCACTTCGCGCACGTCTTCAAGGAAAGTTTCCGCGATGTGCTTCGCGCGCAGCGGGTCGCCCGGCATCAACACGACGTCAGCGAAATCACCCATTTCTGCATTAATGTGAGGAGTTGCCATCTTCAGTTCCTTTTCATTTGAATTTTTTTTGCCCGGTGGCGCGCAGCAATCCGCGCCTACGGTTTTGTAGGCCGGGTAAGGCGCAGCCGCCACCCGGCAATGACATCAGAACATGGCCTTGCCATATTCCATGTCGGACGTACCAAAATATTTCGCCAGCGTCTGGCCGATATCGGCGAAGGTTTCACGGTGGCCCAGCGAACCCGGTTTAACTTTCGGGCCGTAGACCAGGACCGGGATGTGCTCACGCGTGTGGTCAGTGCCCTGCCAGCTCGGGTCACAGCCGTGGTCAGCGGTCAGGATCAGAATGTCATCTTCACCCACCAGCGCCATCAGCTCCGGCAGACGACGGTCGAACAGTTCCAGACCCGCAGCATAACCGGCGATATCGCGACGGTGGCCCCAGGAAGAGTCGAAGTCCACGAAGTTAGTGAAAACGATGGTCTTATCACCCGCTTCTTTCATCTCTTTGATGGTCGCGTCAAACAGCGCATCCAGGCCGGTCGCTTTCACTTTTTTCGTGATCCCGCAGTTGGCATAGATATCGGCGATTTTCCCGACGGAAACCACGTGGCCATCTTTTTCGTCAACCAGCTTTTGCAATACGGTCGGCGCTGGCGGTTCAACGGCCAGATCGTGACGGTTGCCGGTACGCTGGAAGTGACCCGGTTTATCACCCACAAACGGACGCGCGATAACGCGGCCAATGTTATAACCCCCTTCAGTCAGTTCTTCACGCGCGATTTCGCACAGCGCGTAGAGTTTATCCAGACCAAAGGTCTCTTCGTGGCAGGCAATCTGGAACACGGAGTCAGCGGAAGTATAGAAAATCGGCTTGCCGGTTTTCATATGCTCTTCGCCAAGCTCATCCAGAATCACCGTCCCGGAGGAGTGGCAGTTGCCGAGATAGCCCGGCAGATTCGCGCGTTTAACCAGTTTATCCAGCAGCTCCTGCGGGAAGCTGTTCTGATGGTCACTGAAGTAGCCCCATTCGAACAGAACTGGCACCCCGGCGATTTCCCAGTGGCCGGACGGCGTATCTTTACCGGAAGAGAGCTCATGCGCCCAGGCATAGGCGCCAATGACTTCCGCATTACCGTCCATACCGGCGGCAATTTTACCGGTAGAGCCTTCATGCGCTTTCACCAGACCCAGACGGGTCAGGTTAGGCAAATTCAGCGGGCCTTTGCGGCCGTGGTCAGCCTCGCCCTTAGCGCAGGCTTCAGCAATGTGGCCCATCGTGTCTGAGCCGACGTCGCCAAAGCGAGCGGCATCTTCAGTCGCACCGATGCCGAAAGAGTCCAGCACCATAATAAATGCACGTTTCATATTATTCTCCGTACCTTTTGCGCTGCAAAAAAGCGATCAGATCAGTATACCGTTATTCGGTGATTCGGCGATAGACCGTCGGGGTTTCTTTCGGCGCCTTATCGTTCAGTTTAATTGCCGCTTTGACGGCTTTCGCCGCTTCCTGCCAGCTGGTTTCGTCTTTGGCGTGGATAACCGCGAGCGGACGCTGCCCGTCAACGCTGTCGCCCAGGCGCGCCATGTCGGTAAAGCCGACGCTGTAGTCAATCGGGTCGGATGCCTGGCGACGACCGCCGCCCATCGACACCACCGCCATCCCCAGCGCACGAGTGTCCATTTCCGCGACAAATCCTTCGCCATCAGCGAAGACCGCTTTGCTCAGCATGGCCGTGGGCAGATAGTTATCGTAGTTCTCGACGAAATCGGTCGGCCCTTTTTGCGCGGCGACCATCCGGCCAAAGAGTTCCGCCGCTTTGCCGTTGTCCAGCACCGCCTGCAGTTTCGCCCGCGCGTCGGCGTCATCCTCGGCCAGCTTGCCGGAAATCAGCATTTCGGCGCACAGCGCCATGGTCACATCAAACAGACGCGGATTACGGTATTCGCCGGTCAGGAAGCGGACCGCTTCACGGACTTCGACGGCATTACCGGCGCTGGATGCCAGCACCTGGTTCATATCGGTCAGCAGCGCGGTAGTCCGCACGCCGGCGCCGTTGGAAACGCCAACGATCGCTTCGGCAAGCGCTGCGGAGAGTTCGTAGGTCGGCATAAAGGCGCCGCTGCCTACTTTGACGTCCATCACCAGCGCATCCAGGCCTTCGGCCAGTTTTTTCGCCAGAATCGAGGCGGTGATGAGCGGGATGGAATCCACCGTCGCGGTAATATCGCGGGTGGCATAGAAACGTTTGTCGGCAGGGGCCAGCGAACTAGTCTGCCCAATGATGGCGACGCCAACATCTTTAATAATGTCGCGGAAACGGGTGTCATCCGGGAAGATATCGAAACCTGGAATGGCTTCCAGTTTGTCGAGGGTGCCGCCGGTATGACCGAGACCGCGCCCGGAGATCATCGGCACATAGCCGCCGCAGGCGGCAACCATCGGGCCAAGCATCAGCGAAGTCACATCGCCCACGCCGCCGGTAGAGTGTTTATCGACAATCGGGCCGTTCAAATTGAGGCTTTTCCAGTCCAGAACGGTTCCTGAATCCCGCATTGCCATAGTTAGCGAGACGCGTTCTGGCATAGACATATCGTGGAAAAAGATGGTCATCGCCAGCGCCGCGATCTGCCCTTCAGAAACGGTGTTATCGCGGATCCCGTTGATGAAAAAGCGAATTTCGTCATCGCTCAGCGCATGGCCATCACGTTTTTTACGAATAATTTCCTGGGCGAGAAACAAGGTAACCTCCTGAGGAATAAGGTCAAATTCGGCGGGCGGCGCAACCTGCGCCCGCGCTAAGATCCTGTAGCCCGGCCGGGCGTCGCGACGCCGGGGATTTCCCGGAATCGGCGCAGCTGCGCCTCATCCGGGCTACGGTTTTGTCGCCGTTACGCCTTAGTAGCTGCTGGCGCTCTTACCGTCGCCGTGACCCAGCGCTTTCAGCAGACTTGCCAGCAGGCTGGAGGCGCCAAAACGATAGTGGCGAGAATCCGCCCAGTCGGCGCCGAACATTTCGTCGGCAATGGCGAGGAACTGCTGTGCATCTTCAGCGCTGCGAACGCCGCCCGCAGGCTTAAAGCCAACGGTATTCTGCACGCCCATATCGCGGATCACTTCCAGCATGATGCGTGCGCTTTCCGGCGTCGCGTTTACCGGGACTTTACCGGTCGAGGTTTTGATAAAATCCGCCCCGGCTTTAATAGAAATTTCAGAAGCTTTACGAATTAACGCTTCTTCTTTCAGCTCACCGGTTTCGATTATCACTTTCAACAGCACGTTAGCCGCCGCGCAGGCCTCTTTACAGGCTTTCACCAGATCGAATCCGACCTGCTCGTTACCTGCGATCAGCGCGCGGTACGGGAATACCACGTCAACGTCATCCGCGCCGTAAGCGATGGCCGCACGGGTTTCCGCCAGCGCGATAGCGATATCATCGTTACCATGCGGGAAGTTGGTCACCGTGGCGATACGGATATCCGGGGTGCCTTGCGCGTTCAGCGTCTTACGAGCGATCGGGATAAAACGCGGATAGATGCAGATGGCCGCGGTATTGCCTACCGGCGTTTTTGCCTGATGGCACAGAGCGATCACCTTTTCATTGGTGTCATCGTCGTTCAGCGTAGTCAGGTCCATCAGTTTCAACGCGCGCAGGCTGCTTGTAGATAAATCAGTCATTTCTCACTCCGACGGCTTATTGCCGGTTCAATAGTTTCTCACCTTGCGAGTCTGTTACTATTGTAACATCACCTCGCCGTTACACTTCGACATTCATCACAGTTAATGAAAACTCACCTGGAATTTGCATAGCTGTAATGTGATCCACATCACCTTTCAAGGTGCAATATTACGCTTCAGAACGCCGGGTTTACTTTAAGCATAATCAGAATCCTCAGATGCGAGAGAGTGTTATAATAATAACATAAAACCACAAAACCTCTCGATCAAAGCGGGTGCATTTTGTGCTAAAAATAAAATTTCAAACATAAAAAATTGAAAAATAACAAATTTAATGAAAATTAAAAATGATGGAATTATAACATTTTGACAGGAAGGGGTTCAGAAGAGAGGATATCCAGGTCATAAGGCAGTCAGCCCACGATGATGCCGCAACGTCTTAGTCGCGGCTGACGCCCGAGCGACATCGCTGAGAGTGCGCTACGCCAGCCGCGTCACAGGGTATAGAACAACGCTTTCGTATTGTGTATCAACGCATTCGCAATAACATCCGCAGGTTCCTGCCGCAGTTCACATAACGAGGCAAAGACACGGGCCACCTGTTCTGGCCGATTTGGTTGCCCCTGAAAACCATTGAGCGGCATATCCGGCGCATCCGTTTCCAGCAGCAGGGCCGATAGCGGCAGACGCGCCATCACATCACGCGTTTTGCTGGCTCGCGGGTAGGTTATGGTCCCGCCGACGCCAATTTTATATCCTGACTGCACAAAGCGTTCCGCCTGCTGCAGGCTTCCCGCAAAACCATGCACCACGCCGGTTCTCGGCAGCGCATGTTTTTTCAACAGCATCGCCAGCGTATCGTGAGTGCGTCGGGAGTGCAGAATCACCGGCAGATCGTAACGCTTCGCCAGCCGCAGCTGTGCCTCCAGCATGACCTGCTGGCGCTCAAACTGCGGATCGTCACGATACAGATCGAGCCCCGTCTCCCCCACGGCGACCAGCTTCCGGTGGCGTTGGCGCAGGCACGCTTCCAGCAGCTCAAGGCTGCGCTCATCATGCCGTTCAATCACAATGGGATGCAGTCCCACGGCGGCATAAAGCGCCGCATGCTGCTCCGCCAGCGCTAATACGCGGGGGAAATTTTCCGCTTCAATGGCCGGAACAATTATCTGCGTGACGCCGGCTTGCGCCGCCCGGGCAAGACTGTCGGCCGCATGGTCGGCGAAGGGCGGAAAATCAAAATGACAATGCGTATCGATAAACGGCCACGTCATGCCAGATCCTCGTTATCAAAGTGGGCGTCATTGGCCTGCGGGGCGGTCACAAAGGTCGCCGGGTGAGAATCGTTGGCGACGGAAGCCGCCGGCACCACGACCGAGGCGGGCTGCGCGACACGCGGCAAATGACGCACCAGCGGCGGACGGTCGGCCAGCAGCTTGCCGACCGTCGCGAGGAAATAGCGCCCGCACTGCCGCCCGGTCTTGTAGTCCTCCAGCAGCGCCGGTAAACGGCTTCCCAGCGCCATGCTTTTCAGCGGTTTCTGCGGATAGATTTCCAGGATTCGCAGCTTACCCGGCGGCTTCTCAATAAACTGTTGGGTCGTGCGATAGGTGGCCTCATGGTGCTGGACCAGGTTCACAAACGGCTGCAGACTGCTTTCCCCCAGCCAACGCTCCATTCGCTTAAACCACTGGGGAGTATAGAACATCTGCGAAGGCACCGTGCGGATAACCACGATGGTTTGCGCCCCGCGTCGGGCCGCCTCCTGCACAGGAATCGCATCACTGACGCCGCCATCCAGATAGCTGATGCCGTCCAGCATGACGCCGCTGCGATAAAAACCAGGGATCGCGCTGGAGGCGCGGATCAGATCGAGCCACGTGGCCTGGGTGGGAGCAAAATAGTCTGGCGTATAATCATCGCCCCGGCAGGCGCACATCCACAGCTCTTTCCCCTGAGCGAACTGCTCTTCCGCATAGCTCATCGCCAGCGGCATTTTTTGCGCCGCGGTCTCCACCAGCCAGTCAAGATCGATAAGATTGCCGCCGCGGACAAAACGCATAGGATCGAAAAATTCCCGGGCCGTGGTGTAACGGGTGATGACCTTGCGGGCATAGCCCTGCTGGTTGCACATGTAGGCCGACAGGTTCTGCGCTCCGGCGGATGTCCCCAACATAATGTCAAAGGGGTTGAATCCCGCGCGCATGAACTCATCGAGTACTCCGGCGGTAAAAATACCTCGCTGACCGCCGCCCTCACACACCAGGCCAAGCTTGCCCGGAATAAATGGTTTGACAGACAACGGTGCAATATTGCCAAGCGTTACGGGAATTCGATGTCCCACCCTGCTTTCCTGTTATGTTTTTATTGTACCAGCCCAAAAAGATCCGCTGGGGTCTCCCCCCAGCGCACCCGGCCCGTCGGACGATGCCCGCCGCCCGCACGCGTTTAGGAATCCTGACGTCCAGCGCCGCGCCGTCCTGCAATTATTACCCCCCAGAAACCACGAAAGCCAGTCCTGAGGACTGGCTTTATGTAAAACGCTATGTCAGTGAAACGCCTTTCGCATCTTGCGCGACAGGGAAAGATCGCTTTCTATGGGCGCCGGCGCCCGGTAAACAGGCTAATCAGGAACAGAATAATACCGACGACAAAGACGATTTTTGCAGCCCAGGCAGCCGTACCCGCCAGGCTACCAAATCCTAACGCGGCGGCAATCAGTGCAATGACCAGAAAAATAATACCCCATCGAAACATAATGTGCTCCTTACCATAGTGGATAACGGTCGCGTTTCTGCGCGCTCAGGCCGCGCATAAATCAACCCTGTCATGCTCTTTTTCTTAACTCGTCATACGTCGAATTACTGGTGGTTGGGCGATGCCCGTGTTCCTCGATAAAATGACCTGAATAAGCGCCAGAGGATTCATTTATTTACCTCCCGCAGGTGAAATAGTTCGCGGGAAATAACGTTATTAAATGAATGGGATTATTTAACGCTGAGATTATTTTCTACGTTTTTTACGCCAGAAACGGCTTTGGCAATGTCTGCCGCACGGTCCGCCTGCTGACGAGAATCAACGGTCCCGGATAAATGGACGGTTCCGCCGCGGGTTTCAACCGTGACTTTTCGCGACGGCACAATGTCATCCGCCAACAGTTTGGCTTTGATTTGACTGGTAATAGCCGTATCGCCTGCATACCCCTTCAGGCTAGCAGATGGCTCTGCAACCACGCGCAGCTGGTCATTCACGCTGGTCACGCCTTTGACCGTTTTCGCGGCGTTCACCGCCAGATCTTTTTGCCCCGCACCGTCAACCGAACCGCTTAGCGTCACCACTTTATTCTCTGTTTTCACGGAGATATCGCTGCTGCGAATATTTTTATCGTCAATCAACGCCGCTTTCACCCTGGCGGTGATCGTGCTGTCATCCATAAAATCGCCGACTTTATTCAGCGAGCTGTCGACGGCCTTGCCCGCACTGGTGGCAACCGATTGTGCGCTGCCCGCCGGCGGATTTTCTGCATATGCCGAGGCGCTTATCATGGCTGAGCCTAAGAAGAGAGCCAGCAACGTCCCGGCATTCTTTAGTCTTGTCATCTCTCTGTCCTCGTTATTTCTACCGCTAAAGCAAAATAAGTAGTTAATTAAGCCAGAATCTTAAAAATTACTTATTAAATATAGTAGAAGGTCATCAAAGAGACGGAAAATATGTACAAAAAGTTACGCTGACGGCATCTTTAAGAACTTTCTATAGCGCGGGAAACGACGAAAAAATAGCGTGGAGCGCGGGGAGAACCGCGCTCCGGAAGGGATTAGTGCTCGCGAGTTTTACGGAACATCACGTCAGGATAGCGTTCCTGCGTCAGATTCAGGTTAACCATGGTTGGCGCAATATATGTCAGGTTATCACCGCCATCGAGGGCCAGCTGAATTTCGTTTTTGCGCTTAAATTCCTCAAATTTTTTCACGTCGGTGGACTCTACCCAACGCGCGGTCGCCACGTTCACCGATTCGTAAATCGCTTCAACGTTGTATTCACTCTTCAGGCGAGCCACGACCACATCAAACTGCAGCACACCGACCGCGCCGACAATAAGGTCGTTATTGGCGATCGGACGGAAGACCTGTACCGCGCCCTCTTCAGAAAGCTGTACCAGCCCTTTCAGCAGCTGTTTCTGTTTCAGCGGATCCTTCAGGCGAATGCGACGGAACAGCTCCGGTGCAAAGTTCGGGATACCGGTGAACTTCATCATCTCGCCCTGAGTGAAGGTATCGCCGATCTGAATCGTGCCGTGGTTGTGCAGACCGATGATATCGCCCGGCCAGGCCTCTTCCACATGAGAACGGTCGCCGGCCATAAAGGTCAGCGCATCGGAAATCACCACGTCTTTACCCGTACGCACCTGACGCAGCTTCATGCCCTTCTCATACTGACCGGACACCACGCGCATAAAGGCCACGCGGTCACGGTGTTTCGGATCCATGTTGGCCTGAATTTTAAAGACGAAACCGGTAAATTTCTCTTCTTCCGCCGTCACTTCACGGGTATCGGTTTTACGCGGCATCGGCGCCGGCGCCCACTCCACCAGGCCATCCAGCATATGATCCACGCCGAAGTTACCTAAGGCCGTACCAAAGAAGACCGGGGTGATTTCGCCTGCGAGGAACAGATCTTTATCAAACTCGTTTGAAGCGCCCTGCACCAGCTCCAGCTCATCGCGCAACTGCTGCGCCAGATCTTCGCCGACCGCCTGATCGAGATCCGGGTTATTCAACCCTTTCACGATCCGCACTTCCTGAATCGTGTGGCCCTTACCGGTCTGATAGAGATAGGTCTCATCTTTGTAGAGATGGTATACGCCCTTAAACAGCTTACCGCAGCCAATCGGCCAGGTGATCGGCGCGCAGGCGATACGCAGCTCGTTCTCCACCTCATCCAGCAGCTCCATCGGGTCGCGGATATCACGGTCGAGTTTGTTCATGAACGTCAGGATCGGCGTATCGCGCAGACGGGTAACTTCCATCAGCTTACGGGTCCTGTCTTCAACGCCTTTCGCCGCATCGATGACCATCAGACAGCAGTCCACCGCCGTCAGAGTACGGTAGGTATCTTCGGAGAAGTCTTCGTGACCCGGGGTATCCAGCAGGTTAACCAGGCTGTTGTGATACGGGAACTGCATCACCGAGGTGGTAATGGAGATACCACGCTGCTTTTCCATCTCCATCCAGTCTGATTTGGCATGCTGGCTGGAACCACGGCCTTTAACGGTACCGGCGGTCTGAATCGCCTGTCCGAACAGTAATACCTTCTCGGTGATGGTCGTTTTACCGGCATCCGGGTGAGAGATAATGGCAAAAGTGCGGCGTTTAGCCACCTCTTGCAGATAAGGAGACAACGTCATAATTGATTCTTCTTAGTAAACGCGGCAACCGGCCACGCATGTGGAATACGAAAAATTGCGGCTATTTTACCCATCAATGGGGGGGAGGCAATCAGTGTTTACACAGGAGCTGCTCCAGGTCGCTTAAAGAGGTCACCGCCCAGTCGGGGTGAAGATCGGCAGGCAATTCCCCCTGATGGGCGTTCAGCCAGCAGGTGGCCAGGCCGGCATTCACCCCGCCGCGAATATCGGACTCCGCCGTATCGCCGACCATCAGTACGCGGGAACGATCGGGATGACCCGCCTGCGCCAGCGCGTATTCGAAAATGCGCGCGTCCGGCTTCGCTACGCCAACCTCTTCAGAAATAATCAATAAATCAAAGTGATCGCGCAAGCCGGTACGTTCCAGACGGATCTGCTGCAGGGAGGTAAACCCGTTGGTGATGATCCCCATCTTCACCTTGCCCTGCAGCGCATTCAGCAGCGATACCGCTCCCGGCAGCGGCGAGCAGATCTCGGCCATCGCATTCATAAAGGCGTCGTTGAGTTCGCCCGGCGGCACGCTGAGGCGCTCCGCCCAGCTATTAAAACGCTGATGTTGCAGCTGCAGCGCAGTGATCGTGCCGTTTTGATAATCCACCCACAGGGGTTTATTCACGGCCTGATAGTCCTGAAAATCTTCGGCGCTAAAGGTCACGCTATAGTCGAGAAACATTCGCTGCAGACCGGTAAAAGAATCAAACGTAAACAGCGTTTCGTCGGCATCAAAGAAAATCCAGTCCCACTTCATCGTATCACCCTGTCATTGCCCGCCCCACAGGCGTCTTGTTACAGCAGATCTGAACATCACAGCGTCAGACCTGCCCTTAAAAAAGCCTGGCGTACAGGCTGTTACATACTGACTGGCAACGCCATTATGATCGCATCCTCACGCCCGTCGGCCGTGGGATAATAGCCACGACGAATGGTTGCCTCGTTAAAACCTAAGCTCTCGTAAAGGGCGATAGCGGCGGCGTTCGACGCGCGCACCTCCAGCCATAGCGTCACGATCCCGCGTTTCTCGACCTCATCAATCACCTGTTCCAGCAGCGCTCGCCCAAGGCCACGCCGCTGAAAAGCCGGGTCGACGGCGATGTTAAACAGCGTCGCCTCATCCAGGACAATTTGCGTAATCGCGAAGGCCGCCATCTCGCCATCAACCGTCAGTTGAAGGTTCAGATAGCGCTCACCCTGATTACTGGCAAAGGTTTGCTCGCTCCACGGAAAAGCGTGGGCGCGTTGTTCTATTTGCCAGGCACGGGGCAAATCAGCCGTGTTGAGGGTAGAAATCGTGTTCATGAGCGCAGATTTGTTGCCAGAGCGCCATACGGGCAGGCGCGCTGGTCTGGAGTTCATCAAAAGCGGGCGTCGAAACCTGTGCGCCCGCCAGCAGTAACGGCGCGTCAGTACCCAGCCGCCAGCTGTTGCAGCGGCTATCCTGCGGCAACATAGCCACGCGATCCGGCGTGAGCTGCAGTACCTGATCCGGCGACAGCGCCAGAGCACGGAGAATATCGCTGATGAGCGGTTCAGTCAGCGACGGCGGGTTTTCCGCCACCATCACCAACCGAATATGCCCGGCAAGCGAGATAGCAATTTCACCCTGTAACGCCCCGGGGCGACGCAGCGACCACCGGGTGATACCCAGTTGCTGTAATTGCCACTCTCGTCGGGAAGTCATAGCGCAACACTCCTGTGAATTAAGCGCGCAATATAGCAAATCCCGCTTATCTGCGCCAACAAACTACGTAGACGCGCCTGCCGTTCGCCCGGAGATGACCGGCGTAACGTTATCCGCGCGCGGGCGGCGCCAGCAGCGCCAACAAAGAGGCAGCATTTTGGATAACGTGTATAATCGGCGCCAGTCTTAATGAAGGAGTGTTTCATGTCTGCTTTTACCCCGGCAAGTGAAGTCTTGCTGCGCCACAGTGATGATTTCGAACCCGCACGCGTTCTGTTTGCCGGTGACCTGCAGGATGACCTGCCCGCACGTCTGGACACCGCGGCCAGTCGCGCCCACACCCAGCAGTTTCACCACTGGCAAGCGCTGAACGGCCAGATGGGCGAAAACGTTCGTTTTAGCCTGGTCGCCGAAGCCGGCGATGTTGCCGGTTGCGATACGCTGATTTACTACTGGCCAAAGAACAAACCGGAAGCGCAGTTTCAGTTGATGAATCTGTTGTCGCTGCTGCCGGTCGGGATTGACGTCTTCGTCGTCGGTGAAAACCGCAGCGGCGTTCGCAGCGCCGAACAGATGCTGGCCGAATATGTCCCCCTGACGAAAGTGGACAGCGCACGTCGCTGCGGGCTGTATCACGGGCGTCTGGAAAAACAGCCGACGTTCGATGCGCAACAGTACTGGGGCGAATACCCGCTGGAAAATCTGACCATTAAAACGCTGCCCGGCGTATTCAGCCGTGACGGACTGGACATTGGCAGCCAGCTGCTGCTGTCAACGCTGACGCCGCACACCAAGGGTAAAGTCCTCGATGTCGGCTGCGGCGCAGGCGTGCTGGCGACCGTACTGGCCAGCCACTCGCCGAAGGTCCGCCTGACGCTCTGTGACGTCAGCGCACCGGCGGTTGAAGCGAGCCGCGCCACGCTCGCCGCTAACGGCATTGAAGGTGACGTGTTCGCCAGCAATGTGTTCTCCGAAGTGAACGGTCGTTTCGACATGATTATCTCCAACCCGCCGTTCCACGATGGCCTGCAGACCAGCCAGGAAGCCGCGCAAACGTTGATTCGCGGCGCGGTCCGTCATCTGAACAGCGGCGGGGAGCTGCGTATTGTCGCCAACGCCTTCCTGCCGTATCCGGATGTGCTGGATGAAGTCTTCGGCTTCCATGAAGTGATTGCCCAGACCGGCCGCTTTAAGGTTTACCGTACCGTCATGACCCGTCAGGCGAAAAAATAATTTTTCCGCTTCTCCGGCGGCCGCCACCCCGCCGCCGGTTCCCTCCCTCACATCCGACCATTTTTGCAACAATCAATCCAGGCCACACAATTAACTATTGACGAATAGCTGAAAACCACTAGAATGCGCCTCCGTGGTAACGATACTTTCTGAGTATCGATGGAATGCGAAGGTGGCGGAATTGGTAGACGCGCTAGCTTCAGGTGTTAGTGTCCTTACGGACGTGGGGGTTCAAGTCCCCCCCCTCGCACCATAAACCACGCAGATATCGCTCGCACTGTGCGAAGGTGGCGGAATTGGTAGACGCGCTAGCTTCAGGTGTTAGTGTCCTTAGGATGTGGGGGTTCGAGTCCCCCCCCTCGCACCAACGAGGCGATATCAAAAATAAAGAATACTGTGCGAAGGTGGCGGAATTGGTAGACGCGCTAGCTTCAGGTGTTAGTGTCCTTAGGATGTGGGGGTTCGAGTCCCCCCCCTCGCACCAATATTCTTACCCTTCTCTGTATTATCCTGTCAGCTTCAAATTCAACGCCATTAGCATAATCCCACTAATTAACGCCACACATGACGGTAACAGGACAAAATGCCGCAAGCGCCGATGCCAGATCATCAATGCCGACGTCAATAGCCCGACCGTGACCAGCCCACGCCAGGCTTCTACCGACAGACCAGCCCCTCCCAGTACAGCCACCAGTATGCCTGGAAGCAGCACTGCCCATCCACTGCCCAAAGCTCGCTGCAACATGTTTCCACCTATCCAATCGATAATGATAACCAATATCATATGATAGCTTTTATCATTTGTCATGCTTTTGCCCGTCAGGATATTCCGTTCTTTACGTTCGGCCTGATGACATAGATTGGTGAAGGTGATAAATTAAGCGAGGCATACTAATGCATTAAAATATTTGACTATTTCGCAAAAAGCGCACTGCGTGCAGTGCTTTTTATCGTTCATTTTTGGCAGCCATCATTTTGAAATTTAATGACTAATAACGACAAGCCCAATATGACTGCGCAATCCTGGCAAAAGCATTATGACAAAAAATATCAATATTCATTACGGCTCTTCTTGCTGCTGAATTTTATTTCAGCGGTTTTATCACTAGTCAGTCCGCTCTATACCCCCGTCAGCTACACCCTTCCCTGCATGCTGATCGTTATTCTCAGCGCTACCCTGACGCTATGGCACTGGAAGTTTTCACAGCACAAAATAAATATTTTTTTTATTTCTCTGATATTTGGCGTACTGTGGGCGTCGCATATAACAGAAAAAGCCTTGTCACTGCCAGAGCCCCATTTTAACTTTCTGGTCATTGCGTTATTAAGCATATTGTTTATTGGCGCTATCGCATTCCCCAATAATATCATTGCCTTTACCCTGCATTCTGTCCCCACGTTTATCGCCTGTCTGTTCCTTGCCGAAAGCGAACAGTGGTTACGGATGCTGTATTGCCTCACGCTCCCCATTGCCGGCATTACGTTGCAGGGCATCATGCAAAAACGCAACGATGCTTTCACCCAGGGGCTGATGGATAAACTCCTGCGCGAACGTAACACCCTGAACGATCTGAGTATGCTGGACCCGCTCACCGGCTTATATAACCGGCGCGGCCTGCAGAACCGTCTGGATACCCTTCTGTCGGTGAGTGACAGCGGGCATCATGTGCTGCTGCTGGATATTGACCACTTTAAAGCCTACAACGATCACTACGGCCATATGATGGGCGATCAGGCATTGATTCAGGTCTCCGCAGCCATTCGCAATGCCGTGCGATCGCGCGATATCGTCGCGCGCTTTGGTGGTGAAGAGTTTATGGTGCTGTTAACAAACTGTACGCCGGAAGCGGCTTTGCTGGCCGCAGAGCGTATCCGCCAGCAGGTCTACGATTTGAAAATTCCCCATATGTTTAATGAAAGCGTCGCCACCAATGTCACTATCAGTATTGGCATGACCCCCCTGCTGGAGACCGATATCGATGGCGCCCTGAAAAGAGCCGATACGGCGCTCTACGAAGCAAAAGGCCAGGGACGCAACATTATCCTCGCCAGTTAATCTCGCCGCCGTGTGCTGCTGAGCCCACGGCGCAGACAAATTTCTTGCCATCGCCCGGGTAAATAACTAGTATCACTAATCATTATCATTTAGATTCATATCTGGCGATTTGATGGCTTACCGTTCTCCTTCATTCAGCAATGACATCATCTGGCAGGCTCCGTTGCCGCCAGCCGAAGATGCGTTGGCGAAGGCGATTCGGGAAAAAATCACCGCCCTTCGCCCCCATCTGCTGGATTTTCTTCGCCTGGATGAAGAGGCTCCGCCCTGTGCCTTGACGCTCGCTGAATGGTCAGCGCCCACGGTACTCAGATCCCTGCTGGCAACCTGGTCCGATCATATCTATCGCCACCAGCCAACGATGCCGCGTGAACAAAAGCCGCTGCTTTCACTCTGGGCACAATGGTATATCGGCCTGCTGGTACCCCCGCTGATGCTGGCACTGCTCAGCGAAGAGACCGCCATCAGCGTCGCGCCGGAGCGTTTTCGCGTTGAATTTCACGAAACGGGTCGCGCGGCCTGCTTCTGGATCGAGGTCAGCGCGGACGATTGCGCCAGAACCCATTTGCCGCAAACCCGTATGGAAACGCTAGTGACCAACGCGCTGCAGCCGGTAGTGCAGGCGCTGGAAACCACCGGCGATATCAATAGCAAGCTTATCTGGAGCAATACCGGCAATCTGATCAACTGGTATCTGGGGGAAATGAAAGCGCTGCTGGGTGACGAACAGGTTGCCGCCCTGCGCCAACACTGCTTCTTTGAAAAGCAGTTTGCTGATGGCCAGGACAATCCGCTGTGGCGAACGGTCATTTTACGTGAAGGATTGCTGGTGCGGCGCACCTGCTGTCAACGTCATCGCCTGCCCGACGTTCATCAGTGCGGGGACTGCACGCTGAAATAGCGCCGTTCACCGCGGGCGGCATTCGGGCCGCCCGCCGGTTATCTTATGCCGTCTGTCGGTTCTCTTCCGCCATGCGCTCCGCCTCTTCAGCCTCCTGCGCCAGCAGCTGTTTCTCGTACACCTTAAAGAACGGGAAGTAGATAATCGCAGAGACACAGGCCAGAATAACCACCAGGATGGCCGCCCGGAAATCCCAGCCCAACGCCCACGCGCCGCCAATGGGCGCCGGAGCCGTCCACGGTACCACTGAAATCACTCGCCCAATCAGATCCATCTTCATCGCCGCCCAGGCCAGTACTGCGTTAACCATCGGCGCCAGCAGGAACGGAATAAAGAACACCGGGTTCATGACGATAGGCGTGCCGAAAATAACCGGCTCGTTAATGTTAAACAGGCTTGGCACCACGCTCAGTCGACCGATTGAACGCAGATGCGCCGACCGGCTACGCAGGTAGCAGAAGACCAGGCCCATTGTGGCGCCAGATCCCCCGATAACAATAAAGAAGGTCCAGAACGCCTCCATAAAGATATGCGGCAGCGGCGCGCCCTGAGCCAGCGCCTGCTGGTTCATCCCCAGGTTGGTCAGCCAGAACATTTGCAGCATGCCAGACACAATCGCCGCGCCGTGGATCCCGGCGAACCACAGCAGATGGCCGATCAGCACCGCCAGTAAAATCGCCGGCAGCGAGTCCGCCGCCGATACCAGGGGTTTAAAGATGGCCATGATGGCCTGCGGAATAAGCATGTCAAAATGGTGCTGAATAAACAGGCTGAGCGGATACAGCGTCACCACCACCACCAGCACCGGAATGAGCAGATCAAAGGAGTTTTTGATCATCGGCGGCACCTGATCCGGCAGTCGAATACCGATATTGTGCGCCTTCAGGAAACGCATCATTTCAACGCAGTACACTGCCACCAGAATCGCCGTAAAAATCCCCGTGCCGCCAAGGCTATCGACCGGCAGGGTGCCGTTCGTTTTTGGCGCCGCCACCAGCAGAAAAGCCATAATGGACAACATGCTGCACATGAAGGGATCGAGCTGGTTGCTCTTCTCATAATGCTTGCCGAGGTTATAAGAGATCGCGGCACAAATGTAGATAGACATAATGCCCATCGTCATATCGAACGGCGTCAGAATGCGCCCTTCAAACTCTTTCGCCAAATTCAGCCAGGCGCGCGCAAACCCCCAGGTAGTATCTGGCGAAAACGGCGGGTAGGCAAAGACCAGCAGGAATGACCCGACAATCATAAACGGCATCGCCGAAATGAAACCGTCACGGATAGCCATCACGTGGCGCTGCGACGAGATTCGCCCGGCGACAGGGCTTATATAATTTTCTACAAAGCGAAATATCAGATTAAACGCGGCATGGTTAGCAGACATAGCAGCCCTCCTGACAGGCTTTAGATACTGGCCCAACAACGATTATTCTGCCGTTGTGATGAAAGATGTTCTGTGAACGGACAACCACGCTGGCTATTCCACTCTCTATACCGTTCAAGTCAGCACGATTCATACGCGGCTCTTTGTTATATGTGATACAGGGAAGTTACTCATCCAGTATTCATCTGAGCGAGCAGAACAGCAACCGGTTACAGTAACCGGTTACGGTGATTGTGAAGAAGATCCAGAAATTGGAATAATTCCTGATTCACCATCGGCAATATTTACACTCCGCCAGGCTTGTGACAGATTAAATCGGTCATTCATCAGGAGATCCCAATGAGCCTGCAGTCCGTGCGGCAGTTTTTTGCCGAACATGCCCCCGATATCGACATCATCGAGTTAAATCAAAGTACGGCCACCGTTGCCCTCGCAGCCGCCGCGCATCATGTCGAACCCGGTCAAATCGCCAAAACCCTTTCGTTAAAAGTAAAAGAACGGGTCGTCCTTGTCGTCGCCAGCGGCAACGCCCGGCTGGATAATAAAAAACTAAAGGATGCATTTGGCGCGAAAGCGCGCATGCTCAGCAGCGACGAGGTCGTGATGTTGACCGGGCATCCGGTGGGCGGCGTGTGCCCGTTCGGGCTGGAAAACCCGCTGGCTATCTACTGTGATATTTCGTTAAAACAGTACCCGGAAGTCTTACCGGCGGCAGGCGCTGTCCATAGCGCAGTACGCATTTCACCCGACAGAATAGCCCAGTTGACCGAAGCCACCTGGATTGATGTTTGCCAGTCACATTCCTGAAGCACCGCTACGCTATCCCTGCCCCCGCAGCATCTTTGCCGCACGGTGGCGGGAGATGGATAAGAATATCGGCTGCGCTCAGCAGCCCGAGAGCCGAGCTGATACCCAGCCTGAGCATCGCATTGTACTTGTGCGCACGAATGGTTTTGATATCCCGGTCCAGCTGAACCGCTATCTCTGACAATGAATAACCGCAGGCTATATAGCGAAGAATCGCTTGCTCTATTGAACTGAGGCGATGCCCGTGGAGCACCTTCCGACGGCAGGGTTCGTCAATCGGCGGCATTTGTTGGGCAAGTAGTCGAAATAACTGTTCCTGCAACGTTTCACGACCGCTGGCTTTATTTAAAACGCCGTGCAAATGAAATGGTACCAGCTGAGTAATTAAGTCGCGCTCCCCTCGACTGTTCGCCATAATAATTCGCAAAACATCCGGATGGGTATAAGCAATCTCCTGAAAGAAAAGTAAACTTTCCAGTCGTGGTTGGCGGTGACCGGAAAGTGAAAAAATAATCGCAGTAACATGTCTGATATTCAATGCTTGCGCCAGCGACTGCACATCTTTAAAAAAATGAACACACGTATTTTCGTTATCACGATCGTTTAAGATAAAACGAAGCGCCGTCTCCGTCATTACGCACTGTTCGACGACAGCAATACGTTGCGCTTCGTTGCGCTTATCCATTCCTGCAGCTCTCCGTGTTCTGAGTATATATTCAACTCTTTCATCCCTTGTTCGCTATTAATCCACGCATACATCTGCGCATTGCCATTCAAAGATAAACGGCGCATGGCGCTATTCTTTTGCGCACTAATTGTCTTATTGCTTTTTTTCAATAAAGAGGCGATTTGATTAATTTCCCAACCCTTCGCCAGAAGCCGTAAAACTTTGCGCTCAGATAAAGTCAGAATGCTTATCATCTCCGGGCTTATCGACACACGATCGGCGTTCATATTGAGAGAAGTCACTTTCGCATGCGCGGCAGACAAATCATCCGGGCGCCTCGCGCATATCGCTTCACTTAAACGCGCCACCGGCGCCCCGTCGGAAACTAATGTGCTGTCATCGCGGGCTAAAAAGATCTGGGCCTCACGATCGCTGACACGCCCGACAATATAAACCCAATGAATGTCTTTATACTGAGCCATTAAAAAACAATAATATTCACAAACTGCCTGAGGCTGGCTGATATCACCGGACAGATCGACAATGACCAGCCGGGCTCGACTCAGTTCGGTTCGCGTGAGCGCCTCCGATGAACGGCAGCAGCTGAATGTATAGTCGGGGAGACATTCACTGGTGATTGTTTTTAAGCCGGCCTGCATAACCGGAATTTTACTGACGATGATGCCGTGCTGATCATGTCCTGGTAACATAAATCCTCCGTTTTCTGTAGAAGATTCACGTCTGGCATAAAACAGATGGCCCCCTGGCAACCATAATATTATTTTGCCAGGTGAATCTGTGTCACCCCTGGCGAACGTTTCGGCCCTACGCTCTGTACCAAATCTTAGTGTGGGGAATAGCATTGCTGGCCTTAGCAATAAACGACAGTAGCATACATAAAGACCAACAATAAATTAGAAAAAATGAAAGCAGACTTTAGAAACAATTATGCAAATGTATCACACCGGTTTTATTTAATTTCATTCCTGAATGTTTTTGGCGACACGCCGCTATAGCGGCGAAAAAACCGCGAAAAATAAGTCGCATCTGAAAACCCTAAATAATCAGAAAGTTGAGTCACAGTCATGGCGGTATATTGCAAATTACGCCGCGCCTCCAGCATCAATCTTTGGTGCAAAACCCCTAAGGCACTGCAGCCATGAAATTCACGGCACAAATAATTGAGGTGCGTCGGCGACAGCCCAACCTGGCGGGCGTATTCCGCCAGCGGCAAATGTTCGCGGTAATGGCTTTCAATAAGACGAGAAAAATGTCGCATGACGCTGCGCTTTCGTTCCGCTTTTCCTTCGGCGATCGGCGCCGGGAGGCACTGGCGGTTTAGCCAAACCAACAGCGCGCCTAAGAGCGAGTGCAGCATCATCTCCCGGGCGTCCAGCTCTTCGCAATACTCTTCCCGTAATGCCGTAAACAGCGCGCGGATATGCCCGCGGGAGCGCTTAACGGGCACGCACCGCGGCTGGCCGAGGACATCAAGCTGGCGGCCAAACTGGCGTTCAAAATGGCTGAGCAGCGGCAGCGCCAGCGACAAAACATAACCCTGCGTACCGGGTGAAAAACGAAACCCATGAATGCACAACGCCGGCACCACCTGAATACAGGATTCCGTCATCACGGTGGTTGTCCCTTCAATTTCGATCTCCGCCCTGCCTTTATGTAAATAGAGCAGTTGCACCAGCTCCGCATGCTGATGCATACGGATATGCCACTCATACAGGCTGCTGCGCTGCAAAATCGACTCGCAGTGCAGAAGATCGGGCGTCGGCCAGTCGCGCTCTTCGCCATACAATTTAAATACGGGAACGGTATTGGTGGCCTGCATAACAACTCCGGCTGTTGATCCCCTACGCCACGCGCTCCATGGGCAAGCCCACATAGTTTTCCGCTATGGTGGTCAGCCCGGCGCGCGATCCGAGGTAATAGCGGCGGTCCGCCGCCTGCATTTTTTTATCGAACTCGCTCTGCTGCGGAAAATCATGCAACAGGCGGGTCATGAACCAACTAAACCGCTCCCCTTTCCACACCCGATCCAGGGCAAAACGAGAGTAGCTCGCCAGCAGATCGGTGCGGCCGCGGTGATAATATTCCCGCAGAATGCGCCACAAATAGTTCACATCGGAAGCGGCCAGGTTCAGCCCTTTGGCTCCGGTCGGCGGCACGATATGCGCCGCATCGCCCACCAGAAACAGCCGCCCGTACTGCATCGGTTCCACCACGTAGCTGCGCAGCGGCGCAATGCTTTTCTCAAGTGAGTGACCAGTCACTAACTTGCCAGACAGCTCATCCGGCAGGCGGCGCTTCAGCTCATCCCAGAAGCGTTCGTCCGACCATGCCTCAACCTTTTCGCTCAGCGGGACCTGCAAATAGTAGCGGCTCCTTGTTAGTGAGCGCTGACTACATAAAACAAATCCCCGCTCATGGTGAGCATAAATCAGCTCCGGGTTGACCGGCGGCGTGTCCGACAACAGCCCCAGCCAGCCAAACGGCCAGACGCTTTCATACTCTTTAAGAATGTCGCGCGGGATGCTTTGTCGCGAGACACCATGAAAACCATCGCAACCGGCGATAAAATCACATTCCAGACGGCAGGTTTCCCCACCGCTGACAAAGGAGACTGACGGCCGGTCGCTCTTCGCATCATGAATCATCACGTCGCTGACGCCATAAATAGCCGGCGCTCCGCATTCAGCACGGGCCGCCATTAAATCCCGGGTGACCTCGGTCTGACCGTATACCATCACGCTTTTTCCGCCGGTCAACTCCGTCAGCGCAACCGGTACCCGCTGCCCCTCAAATAAAAACTCAACCCCATGATGCACCAGCCCCTCCGCATCCATGCGCTGCGCAGCTCCCGCTTCCCGCAGTAGTTCGACGGTACCGCTTTCCAGAATCCCCGCCCGAATGCGCCCCAGCACATATTCCGGCGTTTGCCGTTCGAGAATAACGGTGTTGATCCCGGCACGATGCAACAGTTGCCCCAGCAGCAGCCCGGAAGGGCCAGCCCCGATAATCGCGACCTGTGTTTTCATAGGATTGCCTCACGCTCGATGGTTAATTATTTGTTTATTTTTTGTTTAATAAAAGTACTCTCCTGCATTTTTGATAACCCGGACGGGAAAAAGAAGGCAAAAATCCGTATAAAAAATGCACTTTCCAACAGTTTTTAGAAAGTGTGGCGGAGTTCAAATTCTGTTCCGGCCGCCCGCGGCGACTTTTTGCATATTGTTTGATCCGCTCCCCCTCAGAGAAAGCGCGAGTTCAGGTTAAAGTAGCAACAGACACGACGGCATCGGATGTAACGAACAGCGGGTACTTATGCAAGCAGATCGGGCAGTGCAGCGCACAATTACGCGACTATGTATTCAGTGTGGACTTTTCTTGTTACAGCATGGCGCAGAGAGCGCGCTGGTTGAGGAGCTCTCGACGCGTCTTGGGCGGGCGCTCGGCATGGACAGCGTTGAAAGCGCTATCTCCTCGAATGCGATCGTGCTCACGACGATTAAAGACGGCGAATGCCTGACTTCTACGCGTAAAAACGTCGATCGCGGCATCAACATGCACGTGGTGACGGAAGTGCAGCATATTGTGATTATGGCCGAGCATAAGCTGCTGGATTATAAAGATGTGGAGAAGCGCTTTACGCAGATTAAGCCGCTGCGCTATCCGCGCTGGCTGGTCGTTCTGATGGTAGGACTCTCCTGCGCCTGTTTCTGCAAGCTCAACCAGGGCGGCTGGGACGGGGCGCTGGTCACCTTCTGCGCCAGCACTATCGCCATGTATATTCGCCAGCTCCTGACCCATCGCTCGATGCATCCGCAGATTAACTTCTGTCTCACCGCCTTTGTCGCCACCACCATCTCCGGGCTGATGCTGCGCCTTCCCGCCTTTACCCATACCTCAACGGTGGCGATGGCCGCCAGCGTGCTGCTGCTGGTTCCCGGCTTCCCTCTGATTAACGCCGTTGCGGATATGTTCAAGGGGCATATCAATACCGGTCTCGCGCGCTGGGCGCTGGCCAGCCTGCTGACGCTGGCCACCTGCATTGGCGTGGTGATGGCAATGACCATGTGGGGGCTACGCGGATGGGCATAATCTCGTATCTGTTCGCTCTGCTTCAGGATATGGCGCTGTCGGCCATTCCGGCCGCCGGGTTCGCCATGGTGTTTAACGTACCGCAGCGCGCGCTGCGCTGGTGTGCGCTGCTGGGCGCAATCGGCCACGGTTCGCGTATGGTGATGATGAGCGCAGGGTTCAATATTGAATGGGCGACGTTCCTCGCCGCTCTGCTGGTTGGCTGTATTGGTATTCAATGGTCCCGCTGGTATCTGGCGCATCCCAAAATTTTCACCGTCGCGGCCGTGATCCCGATGTTCCCCGGTATTTCTGCCTATACGGCGATGATCTCGGCGGTAAAAATCAGCCATTTCGGCTACTCGGAAGAGATGATGATCATGCTGCTGAGTAATTTTCTCAAGGCCTCCTCCATCGTTGGCGCCCTCTCTATCGGTCTTTCCATTCCGGGTCTCTGGCTGTACCGTAAGCGCCCGCGGGTATAGCAGGGATTTGGCCGGACGCTGTGCTACTATAGCCAATGGATTTCAGTTTGCTTGACTGCGACAGCCCGAGACGCTGCGCTGATGCCAGCGGGTCGGATGAACGCCCTCAGTCAGCACAAAAGCGCCTGAAAGACGACAGGTATCCGGGGGCGGTGACCCCTCTCTATAGTTGTTCAGAATTGAGATAGTGTTATGTCTTCGCGAATATTAACCACCGATTTTAGCGGCCTGGATGATTTTATTCAGGACCACGCGGCCGTTCTCGCCAAATCGGCCGGCGGCGCGGTTGCCGTTTTTGCCAACAACGCCCCAGCGTTCTACGCGCTCACGCCGGAACGTCTGGCGCAGTTGCTTGAACTGGAAGCAAAACTGGCTCGCCCCGGCAGCGATGTTGCGCTCGATACGCAGTTTTTCGACGAACCCAGCGCAGCGCCAACCGCTATCCCCGTGGGGAAATTCGCCATGTATGCCGACTGGCAGCCGGACGCTGATTTCCAGCGCATGGCCGCGCTGTGGGGCATCGCCCTCAGCCAGCCGGTGACGCCGGAAGAGCTGGCGGCATTTGTCGCCTACTGGCAGGCGGAAGGCAAAGTCTTTCATCATGTGCAATGGCAGCAAAAGCTGGCGCGCAGCGTACAGATCGGCCGGGCCAGCAACGGCGGCCAGCCGCGGCGCGATGTGAATACGGTCAGCGAACCGGATAGCCATATTCCACGAGGTTTCAGAGGATGAGCATGAAAAACGTTGGCGACCTGATGAAGCGTCTGCAAAAAATGATGCCAGCCCATGTCGAACCGGCGTTTAAAACCGGCGAAGAGCTGCTGGCCTGGCAAAAAGAGCAGGGCAAATTGCGTTCTGAAGCGCTGGAGCGCGAAAACCGCGCCATGAAAATGCAGCGAACGTTTAACCGCTCCGGCATCCGTCCGCTGCATCAGAACTGTTCATTTGAAAATTACCGGGTCGAGTGTGAAGGCCAGATGAACGCGCTGTCCAGGGCGCGCCAGTACGTTGAAGAGTTTGATGGCAACATCGCCAGTTTTATCTTTTCCGGCAAACCCGGCACCGGCAAAAACCACCTGGCTGCCGCCATTTGCAACGAGCTGCTGCTCCGCGGGAAATCGGTATTGATCATCACCGTCGCCGATATTATGTCGGCGATGAAAGAGACCTTTGGCAATCGGGAAACCAGCGAAGAACAGCTCATTAACGATCTGAGCAAGGTCGATCTGCTGGTGATCGATGAGATCGGGATGCAGACGGAGTCACGCTACGAGAAAGTGATCATCAACCAGATAGTCGATCGCCGCTCCTCCTCAAAGCGCCCGACCGGGATGCTGACTAACAGCAACATGGACGAGATGAACAAGCTGCTCGGCGAGCGCGTCATGGATCGTATGCGTCTTGGCAACAGCCTGTGGGTTATCTTCAACTGGGATAGCTATCGTCATCGGGTCACCGGCAAAGAGTATTGAGATATTTCCGAACCCAGCCGGGGTTATACTGCAGAAATGCGTAAGTAACCATGATGAGTACACCGATGAAATCTGCAAAACGCTTATTCCGTACCACCTTGATTGCCGGCATTTTTTTTGCCGCCGGCGCCCACGCTGCCTCCTGGCAGGACTCCCTGTCCAGCGCCGCCAGCCAGCTTAGCCAGAGCGGCTCTCATGAAAGCGGCGCCCTGTCGATGTCTTCACTGACCGGCCTGCTGAACGGCGGCACTCAGTCCCTGAGCGCCAGCAGCATGAACAATGCCGCCGGGATTATGTCCTACTGCGCCAAACAAAAGCTGGCCTCGGTCACCAACACGGAAAACGTCAAAAATCAGGTTCTGGATAAACTCGGCCTCAGCACCCCGGAAAAACAAAAAGAGGACACCAGCTATCTGGAAGGGTTGCAGGGCCTTCTGAGCAATAATAGCGGTCAGCAGCTGAACCTCAACACCCTCGGCAGCAGCCCGCTGGCGGAGAAAGTGAAAACCAAAGCCTGCGATCTGGTCTTAAAACAGGGCCTTAACTTCCTCTCCTGATTCTCTCACTGATGCCGCGTTTAACGCCTTAGCGCGTTCAACGCGGTTCCAGCCATGATTTTCGTCATTTTTCACCGCACGATCCGCGTTGTTCAGCGATGTGATACTACTCAAAAATGACGATTTCTAAACCAATTCTGAACTACTGCACAGTTTAATGACTCTACAATTGCAGCTATATGACACTGCAATTACAGTGTAGCGTGAAAAATAGTCTATCCTGCCAGCGGTCAACTGGCGCTAATGAGGATGAATTGTGTCAGAGTTGTTATCCATCGCCTTGTTCCTCACCTCGGTGGTGATTTATGCCTTAAAAGCCGGTCGTAATACCTGGTGGTTTGCCGCCACGTTAACGGTACTGGGGCTGTTTGTGGTTCTTAATATTACCCTCTATGCCAGCGACTACTTCACCGGGGACGGAATTAACGACGCGGTCCTCTACACGCTGACCAACAGCCTGACCGGGGCTGGCGTCAGTAAATATATTCTTCCCGGCATCGGGCTGGTGGCAGCGCTGGCGACCGTATTCAGCGCGCTGGGATGGGTGCTGCGCCGTCGTCGCCACCATCCTCATCACTTCGGCTACAGCCTGCTGGCGCTGGTTCTGGCGCTGGCCTCCGTCGATGCCAGCCCGGCGTTTCGTCAAATCAGCGAGCTGGTCAAATCGCAGTCCCGCGATGGCGATCCCGATTTTATCGCCTACTACAAAGAACCGGCGAAGAGCATTCCGCACCCGAAGCTGAACCTGGTCTATATCTACGGGGAAAGCCTTGAACGCACCTGGTTCGATAACAATGCCTTTCCCGACCTGACGCCTGAACTCGGCAAACTGAAAAACGAAGGCCTCGATTTCAGCCATACCGCCCAGCTGCCGGGTACCGATTACACCATCGCCGGCATGGTGGCTTCCCAGTGCGGCATTCCGCTGTTTGCGCCGTTTGAAGGCAACGCCTCCGCCTCGGTCTCCAGTTTCTTCCCGCAGAATATCTGTCTCGGCGATATTCTGAAAAATTCCGGCTATGAAAACTATTTCGTGCAGGGCGCCAACCTGCGTTTCGCTGGCAAAGATGTGTTTCTGAAATCACACGGTTTTGACTACCTGTACGGCGCTGAAGAGCTGAAAACCACGGTCGCCGACCCCGCTTACCGCAATGACTGGGGCTTCTACGACGACACGGTTCTGGATGAAACCTGGAAAAAATTCGTAGCGCTTTCTCAATCCGGTAAACGCTTTTCGCTCTTTGCGCTGACGGTCGACACCCACCATCCTGACGGCTTTATCTCCCGTACCTGCCAGCGTAAAAGCTATGATATCGACGGGAAAAAGAACCTCTCTTTTAGCGCGGTCACCTGTAGTCAGGAGCATATCGCGGCATTAATTGAGAAAATCAAAGCATCGCCGTATTTCAAAAATACGGTCATCGTGGTCTCTTCCGACCATCTGGCGATGAAAAACACCGCCTGGGATTATCTCAACAAGCAGGATCGCAGCAACCTGTTCTTTATCCTGCGCGGCGACCAGCCGCAGCAGGAGACGCTGGCCGTGAAGCGCAATACCATGGACAACGGCGCCACGGTGCTGGACATCCTTGGCGGCGATAACTTTATCGGTCTGGGACGCAGCAGCCTCTCCGGGCAATCGCTGTCCGGTATTTTCATGAATATGAAAGAGAAAGTGCTGGCGTGGAAACCGGATATCATCCGCCTGTGGAACTTCCCGAAAGAGATGAAAAACTTCACCATCGACAGCCAGAAGAACACCATCGCCTTCTCCGGCAGCCATTTCCGCTTACCCCTGCTGCTGCGGGTATCCGATAAACGCGTTGAGCCGCTGCCGGAGAGCGAATATTCCGCCCCGCTGCGCTTCCAGCTGGCCGATTTTGCCCCACGGGACAACTTCGTGTGGATCGATCGCTGCTACAAAATGGGCCAGCTGTGGTCCACTGAGCTGGCGCTCTCCACCGACTGGTGCGTTTCCCAGGGCCAGCTCGGCGGCGAACAAAAGGTGCAACATGTTGATAAGCCCAGGTGGCAGGGAAAAACGGCGTTTAAAGATACCGTTATCGATATGCAGCGCTACAAAGGCAACGTCGATACCCTGAAGATCGTCGATAACGATATTCGTTACAAAGCCGACAGCTTCGTCTTCAACGTTGCCGGTGCGCCGGAAGAGGTCAGGCAGTTCAGCGGGATCTCGCGCCCGGAATCGTGGGGCCGCTGGTCCAACGCCCAGCTCGGCAGCGAGGTGAAGATTGAATATAAAGAACCGCTACCGGAAAAATTCGATCTGGTGATTACCGCCAAAGCCTACGGGCCGAACGCCAATAAACCGATCCCGGTTCGCGTGGGCGACAGTGAGCACATTCTCACCCTGGCCAACGAGGTCTCCACCACCACGCTGCATTTCGATAACCCGGCGCGCAGCGATACGTTGATTATCGTTCCGCCGGATCCGCAGTCCACCAACGAAGGGAATATCCTTGGCCACGCGCCGCGCCAGCTGGGCATCGGCATGGTGGATCTGAAAGTGGTAAAAAGCGACGGTTAACGCTGCTGCCCCGGCGCATGGCCTGAGCCGGGGCGTATCCGCTAGCATTCGGCAGGTGGTAAGCGGCTGAACTCCACGCACATCTCATACTGTTTCAGCATCAGGGTCGCATACCCCGCCGCGCTAAACAGCGGCGTAAATGATTCGGGAATGATCACCGAAGTACTCAGGCCAGGGAACTGGCGGGCCAGCGCCCTCAGCATCTCATGCGCCAGCCCGCGGCCGCGGACGGAGGGCTCAACCCACAAAAACTGTAGCTGCGGCGTGGAGGTTAAGGTTGCCAGCACCGCAAAAACCTGCTGGTTCAGCGTAAGCGCCCGGCAGGGCAGAGTGGCGAAGGTGAGCGGGTCCATCAGCCACGGCAGACGACCGTTTACCTCCGCTGCGGACCTGCGCAACAGAGGCAGCACATCGCTCTCTTCCAACGCCGCCGCGGCATCCTCTGCCCGGCTACTGACAAATCCGCACAGCCCATGATGTACTACAAAGCCTAAAGACTGGTACAACGCCACCGCGGCATAGTTTTCGCGGATCACCTCCAGCCACATCCGCCGCACGCCCTGTTCCCGTAACGAGGCCATGAGCGGGATCATCAGCCGACGGCCGGTGCCTTTTCCACGCCAGGCCGGACGCACCGCAAAGGCCGCCAGCCTCGCCTCATCGCCACGCCGGGCCACGATGGCGATGGCCGCTGGCGTCTCGCCGTCAAGCCAGACGCAGGAGTCGAGCAGGCTCAGTCCTTCAGAGCCAAAGCGCTGAACGAACGCCGCCACCGGCAGCGAAACCGGCACCAGATAATCTTCAAAACAGTCGTTGAGAATCGAGCTTAACTGCTCGCTGCTAAAACTGATGGCGGAGACGGCTATCAATGCCATGCATTTCTCCCGAAGATTGCTATGCTGAAGCGATGAAAAATAACACTATAACCGCCGCAACGACTTTTCGCCTGGCCACGCAGAGCGATATCCCCGGTTTGCCCGCAATCGAACGCTCGGCGGCCCAGGCGTTTCGCCTCATTCCGCACCTCGCCTGGCTGGCAGAAAGTCCGACGATCGACCTCCGGCAACATCGCCTCTCTGTTGAGGATGGCCACAGTCTGGTCGCCGTCGCCGACGGACAGCTCGCCGGCTTCCTGCTGACCGAAGCGCTGGATGACGCGCTGTTTATCGTCGAGATTTCCGTTCACCAGACGTGGCAAGGCCAGGGCATCGGCCGGGCGATGATGGCGAAGATCATTGACCATGCCCGCCGTGCGGCGTATCCGGCGGTGACCCTCACCACCTTCCGCGATGTCCCCTGGAATGCGCCGTTTTACAGCCGCCTGGGGTTTCGTATGCTCAATGAACAAGCGCTGCCAGCAGGTCTGGCGGCGAAGCGACAGCAGGAAACTGCCCACGGACTGGCGCCAGAAACGCGCTGCGCCATGCGCCTGACGCTGTAAACCGTCTCCTGTCAGGGCTGCGATAAGCAGGATAGCGGCTGACGCCTTATCGACGAAAACCCGCTCTCCCGTAGCCCCGCTAAGCGTAGCGCCACCGGGGGCCTACCTCCCGCCAGAACCGTAACGCTTATCGCGCCGGCCCATACCCGGACGACGCGCCGATCGACTCTTCCTCATCACTGTCATTACTGCGCCCGGCGTCCTGACGGTTGCCGAGCGCGATAAACTCTTCCAGCAGCGCGGTCAACTGCTGCATCTTTTCGCTGGTGAACTGCGCTTCAATCAGGCGATACGCCTCTTCCACCTGCGCCTGCGCGCTTTGATACAGCGTATAGCCCGCCGACGTCAGCGAAATATACAGCTTGCGCTGATCGTTGACCGGCTTGAGGCGCAACACCAGACCATCGCGCTCCATACGGGTCAAAATACCGGTCAGACTGGGGCGCAGGATGCAGGCGCGGAACGCCAGATCGTGAAAATCCATCGACGGATTTTCCGCGAGAATGCGCACAATGCGCCACTGCTGCTCGGTGAGATTATGGCGTTTAACGATCGGCCGGAAATGGCCCATCGCCACTTCCCGCGCCTGTAACAACGCAATGGTTAACGAATCATGCATCACATACCCTCGACATCGCACTCTTATGTTTATTAATAAGTTAATAATTAGCGCCTATCCTGCCATGACGCAACCGGTTTCTGCACCTGAAAAGTACCAGCCGGAACAATAAAAAACATTAATACACTGATTAATAACACATAAATATTTACACTGTAAATTTATTGTTAATCAGATCACAAAACATTCACTTCTGTTTGCCAAACCCCGCCACAAAGAATAAAAGATGATCATTAACATATTAATGAATATCCCTTAGCATCCGACATCAGTACCAGAGGAGTGGTGAATGAAAGGTACCATCTTCGCCGTTGCGCTCAACCATCGCAGCCAGCTTGACGCCTGGCGCGACGCGTTCCAACAGGCCCCTTACAAAACGCCGCCGAAGACCGCGGTCTGGTTTATCAAACCCCGCAATACCGTTATCGGTGCGGGCGAGGCGATTCCCTACCCGCAGGGCGAAAGCGTACAAAGCGGCGCAACCGTCGCGCTGATTGTCGGCAAAACCGCACGTAAGGTTTCCGCTGACAACGCCGCCTCTTTTATCGCCGGCTATGCGCTGGCCAATGACGTCAGCCTGCCGGAAGAGAGCTTCTACCGCCCGGCGATTAAGGCCAAATGCCGCGATGGCTTCTGCCCCGTCGGCGCTCTCGCCCCGGTGCATAGCGTGGACAATCTGACCATCATCACTGAAATCAACGGCCGCGAAGCCGACAGCTGGAATACCGGCGATCTCCAGCGCAATGCCGCCGAACTGTTAAGCGCGCTGAGCGAATTTGCCACCCTGAATCCCGGCGATGCCATTCTGATCGGCACCCCTCACGCTCGCGTCACGCTGCAACCCGGCGATCGCGTGCGGATCCTCGCCGAAGGTTTCCCGGCGCTGGAAAACCCGGTTGTTGCAGAAGGAGAGCTGGCATGAAACAGGCACGTATTGAATGGCAAGGCGTCCGCTACGACGTACAGGTCGACGAACGCGACCAGGTTCGCCTCACCGATGGCACCCTGCTTAAAGCCGGTGACTTTCGCTGGCTGCCTCCCGCCGACGGCACCCTGTTCGCGCTGGGTCTGAACTATGCCGACCACGCCAGCGAGCTGGAATTTAAGCCGCCGGAAGAGCCGCTGGTCTTTATCAAAGCGCCGAACACCTTTATCGGTCATGAACAAGAGTCGGTACGCCCGGACAACGTGGAGTACATGCATTACGAAGCCGAACTGGTGGTGGTGATCGGCAAAACCGCGCGCCGCGTCGCCGAAGCCGATGCCATGGACTATGTTGCCGGCTACACCGTCTGCAACGACTACGCCATCCGCGACTATCTGGAAAACTACTATCGCCCCAACCTGCGGGTCAAAAGCCGCGACACGCTGACGCCGATCGGCCCGTGGATCGTCGCTAAAGAGACGATCCCGGATCCGCACAACCTGGCGCTGCGCACCTGGGTCAACGGCGAACTGCGCCAGCAGGGCACCACCGCCGATCTGATCTTCAGCATTCCGTTCCTGATCGCTTACCTCAGCGAATTTATGACCCTGCAGCCGGGCGACATGATCGCCACCGGCACGCCGAAGGGGCTGTCGGACGTGGTGCCGGGCGATGAAGCGATCGTCGAAGTCGAAGGCGTCGGTCGCCTGGTCAACCGCATCATCAGCCAGCAAGCGTATGAGGAGAAGCTGTCATGAAAAAAATTAACCATTGGATCAACGGCAAAAACGTCGCAGGCACCGAGTATTTCCATACCACCAATCCGGCCAGCGGCGAAGTGCTGGCGGAAGTCGCCTCCGGCGGCGAAGCCGAAGTGAATCAGGCCGTTGCCGCGGCGAAAGAGGCGTTCCCGAAATGGGCTAACCTGCCGATGAAAGAGCGCGCGCGCCTGATGCGTCGGCTGGGCGATCTGATCGATCGAAACGTCCCGGAGATCGCGGCGATGGAAACCGCCGATACCGGCCTGCCTATTCATCAGACCAAAAATGTGCTGATCCCGCGCGCTTCGCACAACTTCGAGTTTTTCGCCGAAGTGTGCCAGCAGATGAACGGCAAGACCTATCCGGTTGACGACAAGATGCTCAACTACACCCTCGTGCAGCCGGTCGGCGTGTGCGCGCTGGTGTCGCCGTGGAACGTACCGTTCATGACCGCCACCTGGAAGGTCGCGCCGTGCCTGGCGCTGGGTAACACCGCGGTGCTGAAGATGTCTGAGCTGTCGCCGCTGACCGCCGATCGTCTGGGCGAGCTGGCGCTGGAAGCGGGTATTCCGGCTGGTGTACTCAACGTGGTGCAGGGCTACGGCGCCAGCGCCGGCGATGCCCTGGTGCGTCATCACGACGTCCGCGCGGTGTCGTTTACCGGCGGTACTGCCACCGGGCGCAACATCATGAAAAATGCCGGCCTGAAGAAGTATTCCATGGAGCTGGGCGGCAAATCGCCGGTGCTGATTTTTGAAGATGCCGATATCGAGCGCGCGCTGGATGCCGCCCTGTTCACCATCTTCTCAATCAACGGCGAACGCTGCACCGCCGGGTCGCGCATCTTCATTCAGCAGAGCATCTATGCGGAATTCGTAAAACGCTTTGCCGAACGCGCCAACCGCCTGCGCGTCGGCGATCCGACCGATCCGACTACCCAGGTCGGGGCGCTGATTAGCCAACAGCACTGGGAAAAAGTCTCCGGCTATATTCGCCTCGGGATCGAAGAAGGCGCCACCCTGCTGGCCGGCGGCCCGGACAAGCCGTCCGATCTGCCTGCGCATCTGCAAGGCGGCAACTTCCTGCGTCCGACGGTGCTGGCGGACGTCGATAACCGCATGCGCGTCGCACAGGAAGAGATTTTTGGCCCGGTGGCCTGCCTGCTGCCGTTTAAAGACGAAGCGGAAGGGCTGCGCCTGGCGAACGACATCGAGTATGGCCTTGCGTCTTACATCTGGACCCAGGACATCAGCAAAGTGCTGCGTCTGGCGCGCGGTATCGAAGCTGGCATGGTGTTCGTCAATACCCAGAACGTCCGCGACCTGCGCCAGCCGTTTGGCGGCGTGAAAGCCTCCGGCACCGGCCGTGAAGGCGGCGAGTACAGCTTTGAAGTGTTCGCCGAAATGAAAAACGTCTGTATTTCCATGGGTGACCATCCGATCCCGAAATGGGGCGTATAACCGTCATCCGTCGAGCCGCGCCCTGGCGGGCTGCGGCTCACACTATTCAGGTTATGTAAGGAGAACACCGCATGGGCAAATTAGCGTTAGCCGCCAAAATCACTCACGTGCCGTCAATGTATCTCTCTGAACTACCGGGGAAAAATCATGGCTGCCGTCAGTCTGCCATCGACGGCCATAAAGAAATTGGCCGGCGCTGCCGTGAAATGGGCGTTGATACCATTATCGTTTTCGATACCCACTGGCTGGTCAACAGCGCCTACCACATTAACTGCGCCGACCATTTTAAAGGCGTCTATACCAGCAACGAACTGCCGCACTTTATCCGCGACATGACCTACGACTACGACGGCAACCCGGAGCTGGGTCAGCTGATTGCCGACGAAGCGGTCAAACTGGGCGTGCGGGCGAAAGCGCACAACATCCCCAGCCTGAAGCTGGAGTACGGTACGCTGGTGCCGATGCGCTACATGAACAGCGACAAGCATTTCAAAGTGGTGTCGATTTCCGCGTTCTGCACCGTTCACGATTTTGCCGACAGCCGCAAGCTGGGCGAAGCCATCGTCAAAGCCATTGAAAAATATGACGGTACCGTGGCGGTCTTCGCCAGCGGCTCGCTGTCGCACCGCTTTATCGACGACCAGCGCGCCGAAGAGGGGATGAACAGCTACACCCGCGAGTTTGACCATCAAATGGATGAACGCGTGGTGAAGCTGTGGCGTGAAGGCAAATTCAAAGAGTTCTGCACCATGCTGCCGGAATACGCCGACTACTGCTACGGCGAAGGCAATATGCACGACACGGTGATGCTGCTCGGCGTGCTCGGCTGGGATAAATACGACGGCAAGGTGGAGTTTATTACCGACCTGTTCGCCAGTTCCGGCACCGGCCAGGTGAACGCCGTGTTCCCGCTTCCGGCACAGGCGTAAGGAGCCACTATGCCGCATTTTATCGCTGAGTGTACCGAAAACATCCGCGAACAGGCTGATTTACCCGCCCTGTTCGCCCAGGTCAATCAGGCGCTGGCCGCCACCGGCATCTTCCCGCTGGGTGGCATCCGCAGCCGCGCCATCTGGCTGGACACCTGGCAGATGGCCGACGGCAAGCAGGATTACGCCTTCGTGCATATGACGCTGAAAATCGGCAGCGGGCGGAGTCTGGCGAGCCGTGAAGAGGTGGGCGAAATGCTGTTCGGGCTGATTAAAAGCCACTTCGCCGCGCTGATGGAGAGCCGCTATCTGGCGCTGTCATTTGAGATTGAAGAACTGCACCCGACGCTGAACTACAAACAAAACAACGTCCACGCCTTGTTTAAATAGCGCGCCTTTTCGCCCGGTGGCGCTGCGCTTACCGGGCCTACAAAAGGCAAACCGATGCCGAACCACCTGCCGGGCCGACAACGACCAGCACAACGCACTAACCGTAGGCCGGGTAAGCCCGATAACGCCCAGCACAATGCACCAACCGTAGGCCGGGTAAGCGCAGCGCCACCCGGCGCCGCGACAACGCGACACCGAACAAGGTAACAGGAAGCCACTATGCTCGATAAACAAACCCGCACCCAGATCGCCCAGCGACTGAATCAGGCCGAAAAACAACGTGAACAGATCCGCGCGATCTCGCTGGACTATCCGTCGATCACCATTGAGGACGCCTACGCCGTCCAGCGCGAATGGGTCGCGATGAAGATCGCCGAAGGGCGGGTGCTGAAAGGCCATAAGATCGGCCTGACGTCAAAAGCGATGCAGGCCAGTTCGCAAATCAGCGAGCCGGACTACGGCGCGCTGCTCGATGATATGTTTTTTCACGATGGCAGCGACATTCCGACCGACCGTTTTATCGTGCCGCGCATTGAAGTCGAGCTGGCTTTCGTGCTGGCGAAACCGCTGCGTGGCCCGAACTGCACTTTGTTCGACGTCTATAACGCCACCGACTATGTGATCCCGGCGCTGGAGCTGATCGACGCCCGCTGCCACAACATCGATCCGCAAACCCAGCGCCCGCGCAAAGTCTTCGACACCATCTCCGATAACGCCGCCAATGCCGGGGTGATCCTCGGCGGGCGGCCGATTAAACCCGACGAGCTGGATCTGCGTTGGATCTCCGCCCTGCTGTACCGCAACGGGGTGATCGAAGAGACCGGCGTTGCCGCCGGAGTGCTCAACCATCCGGCGAACGGCGTCGCCTGGCTGGCGAATAAGCTGGCGCCATACGACGTCCAGCTGGAAGCCGGGCAAATAATCCTCGGCGGCTCGTTTACCCGCCCGGTCGCGGCGCGTAAGGGTGACACCTTCCACGTCGATTACGGCAACATGGGCGCAATCAGCTGCCGCTTTGTATAAGGGGAAAGATAATGCATAACACGTTTAAAGAGGCGCTGCGGGCCGGGCGCCCGCAAATCGGCCTGTGGCTGGGGCTGTGCAGCAGCTACAGCGCCGAACTGCTGGCCGGCGCCGGGTTTGACTGGCTGCTGATCGACGGCGAACACGCGCCGAATAATGTACAAACGGTGCTGACCCAACTGCAGGCGATCGCCCCCTACCCCAGCCAACCGGTGGTTCGCCCGTCGTGGAATGATCCGGTGCAGATTAAGCAACTGCTGGATATCGGCGCACAGACGTTACTGGTGCCGATGGTGCAAAACGCCGATGAAGCGCGGCTGGCGGTGAAAGCCACCCGCTATCCGCCAGCCGGTATTCGCGGCGTCGGCAGCGCCCTGGCGCGCGCTTCTCGCTGGAACCGCGTTGCGGATTATATCCATCAGGCCAACGATGCCATGTGCGTGCTGGTGCAGATTGAAACCCGCGAGGCGTTGAAAAATCTGCCGCAGATCCTCGCGGTAGAAGGCGTCGATGGCGTGTTTATCGGCCCGGCGGATCTGAGCGCGGATATGGGCTTCGGCGGTAATCCGCAGCATCCTGAGGTGCAGGCGGCTATTGAAAGCGCCATCGTCCTGATTCGCGAGGCGGGTAAAGCCCCGGGCATTCTGATGGCCAATGAACAACTGGCGAAACGCTACCTCGAACTGGGTGCGCTGTTTGTCGCCGTCGGCGTCGACACCACCCTGCTGGCCCGCAGCGCAGAAGCGCTGGCGGCACGCTTTACCGACGCAATCCCCACCACAACTGATAACAATAAATCCGTCTACTGAACGGAGAATGTGGAGCGCATCATGACGACCTCTACCCTGCAACATAATGAAAATAAAGTCGTTGAAGTAGAAAACCGGGTGATCAAAAAGCTGTTCCGCCGCCTCATCACCTTCCTGTTCGTGCTGTTCGTTTTCTCGTTTCTGGATCGCATTAATATCGGTTTCGCCGGGCTGACGATGGGTAAAGATCTCGGTCTGACCTCCACCATGTTTGGTCTGGCGGCGACGCTGTTTTACGTCACCTACGTGATGTGCGGGATCCCCAGCAATATCATGCTGGCGAAGGTCGGCGCCCGCCGCTGGATCGCCGGGATCATGGTGGTGTGGGGGATCGCGTCAACCTGTACGATGTTTGCCACCAACCCGCATACGCTGTATATCCTGCGCATGCTGGTCGGTATCGCTGAAGCCGGCTTCCTGCCCGGGATCCTGGTCTACCTGACCTGGTGGTTCCCGGCCTATCACCGCGCCCGCGCCAACGCCCTGTTTATGATAGCGATGCCGGTGACCATGATGCTTGGCTCCCTCCTCTCCGGCTATATTCTGGCGCTTGATGGCCTGTGGAACCTGAAGGGCTGGCAGTGGCTGTTCCTGCTGGAAGGGCTGCCGTCGGTGGTGCTCGGCGTGGTCACCTGGTTCTTCCTCAACGATACCCCGGATCAGGCCAGCTGGCTGGACAAGGAGGAGAAGCAGGCGCTGAAAACGATGATTGAACGCGAGCGCGAAAACGCCACCGTCCTCCCGACCTCCGGACGCTCTACCCTGCGGGAAGTGCTGACGCCGGCGGTGCTGATGTACACGCTCGCCTACTTCTGTCTGACCAATACCCTGAGCGCGATTAATATCTGGACTCCGCAGATCCTGCAAAGCTTCAACACCGGCAGTAGCAACATTGTGATTGGGATGCTGGCGGCGATTCCGCAGTTCTGTACGATTTTCGGCATGATCTGGTGGAGCCGGCGATCCGACCGACGAAAAGAACGCAAGATGCATACCATCCTGCCCTATCTGTTCGCCGCCGCCGGGTGGTTGCTGGCCTCCGCCACCCACCATGCGCTGATCCAGTTGCTCGGCATCATCATGGCTTCCGTGGGCTCTTTTACCGCGATGGCGATTTTCTGGACCACCCCGGATCGGGTGATCAGTCTGCAATCGCGGGCGGTGGCGCTGGCGGTGATCAACGCTATCGGCAACATCGGATCCGCCGTCAGCCCACTGCTGATCGGTATTCTGCGTGATACCACCGGCAGCTTTAGCTCCGGGCTGTGGTTTGTCGCCGGACTGCTGATCGTCGGCGCGCTGGTGCTGACCCGAATTCCGATGAGTGCGCGGGAAGACGCCGCCGCAGAGGCAGGACTCGCCGCCCAGAAGAGCCATTAAGGAGTGCCCATGTGTCAGCCCTCAATCACCAATATCGATATCAACAAAGATTACGATGAGAGTCTGGGGACCGAGGATGTGCACTATCAGTCGTTTGCCCGCATGGCGGCCTTTTTTGGCCGCGACATGCAGGCGCATCGACACGACCAGTATTTTCAGATGCACTTTCTCGATACCGGACAGATTGAACTGCAGCTCGACGATCACCGCTACTCGGTGCAGGCGCCGCTGTTTGTCCTGACGCCGCCGTCGGTGCCGCACGCTTTTATCACCGAGTCCGACAGCGACGGGCACGTACTGACCGTACGCGAAGAGCTGATCTGGCCGCTGCTGGAGGTCCTCTATCCCGGGACACGAGAAGCGTTCGGGCTGCCGGGGATCTGTCTGTCGCTGGCGGATAAACCCGATGAGCTGGCGGCGCTGGCGCACTACTGGCAGCTGATCACTCGCGAATCGACCGCCCGACTGCCGGGGCGCGAGCATACCCTGGTGCTACTGGCGCAGGCGGTGTTCACTCTGCTTTTGCGTAATGCCAGGCTCGACGACCAGGCCGCCAGCGGGATGCGCGGCGAGCTAAAGCTGTTTCAGCGCTTTAACCAGATGATCGACAGCCACTACCACCAGCACTGGGCGGTACCGGACTATGCCAGCGAGTTACACGTTACCGAATCACGGCTGACCGACATCTGCCGCCGCTTTGCCAACCGGCCGCCGAAGCGGCTGATCTTCGACCGCCAGCTGCGCGAGGCCAAACGGCTGCTGCTGTTTTCCGACAGCGCGGTCAATGAGATAGCCTGGCAATTAGGGTTTAAAGATCCGGCCTATTTTGCGCGATTTTTTAGTCGCCTGGTCGGCTGCTCGCCGAGCAGCTACCGTGCGCAAAAAGTACCGGTGTCTTAATTCCCCCGCTGGCGCTGCGCTTAGCGGGGCTACAGTCCGCAGGGCGGATAAGCGCAGCGCCAGCGGGTACAGCCCGCAGAGCGGATAAGCACAGCGCCAGCGGGTACGGCCCGCAGGGCGGGTAAGCGCAGCGCCAGCGGGTACAGCCCGCAGGGCGGGTAAACCCGGCGTCAACGGGCACGCTTCGCAGGGCGGGTAAGCGCAGCGCCAGCGGGTACGGTCCGCAGGGCGGGTAAGCGCAGCGCCAGCGGGTACGGTCCGCAGGGCGGGTAAGCACAGCGCCAGCGGGTACGGTCCGCAGGGCGGGTAAGCGCAGCGCCAACGGGTACAGTCCGCAGGGCGGATAAGCGCAGCGCCAGCGGCTACAGTCCGCAGGGCGGATAAGCGCAGCGCCAGCGGGTACGGCCCGCAGGGCGGGTAAGCGCAGCGCCAACGGGCACGGTCCGCAGGGCAGGTAAGCACAGCGCCAGCGGGTACGGTCCGCAGGGCGGATAAGCGCAGCGCCAGCGGGTACAGCCCGCAGGGCGGGTAAGCGACAGCGCCAGCGGGTACAGCCCGCAGGGCGGATAAGCGCAGCGCCAGCGGGTACAGCCCGCAGGGCGGGTAAGCACAGCGCCAGCGGGTACGGTCCGTAGGGCGGGTAAGCGCAGCGCCACCCGCCGAAAAACCGGCAGTCGAGCCCGCCCAGCGTAGCCGCGCCGGGAAAAAGACGAGCCTCGGCAGCGAAAACACCACCTCGATCACAGAACCACACTCCCCCTGAAAAGTACCTGTCGTTGTCGCAAACGTCCCTTCACGAATAGCGCAATAACCGCTTCAATTGAACAACAAAAACAAAACATAAATTTAACATTAATATCCGAAATCATGCGCCGGCAGCCACCCGACAGGCAGCCCGAAGCAGGACGGGATATTCCGATAAATACTGAAGAGGCCCCTATGAAACCTGAAAATTTCCGCGCAGACGCGAAACGCCCGTTAACCGGTGAAGAGTACCTGAAAAGCCTGCAGGATGGCCGCGAAATTTACATCTACGGCGAGCGCGTCAAAGACGTCACCACGCATCCCGCCTTCCGCAACGCCGCCGCCTCCGTCGCCCAGCTGTACGATGCGCTGCACAAACCAGAAATGCAGGACTCCCTGTGCTGGAACACCGATACCGGCAGCGGCGGCTATACGCATAAATTCTTTCGCGTGGCGAAAAGCGCCGACGACCTGCGCCAGCAGCGCGATGCGATTGCCGAGTGGTCACGCCTGAGCTACGGCTGGATGGGCCGCACCCCGGATTACAAAGCCGCCTTTGGCTGCGCACTGGGCGCGAACCCGGGCTTCTACGGCCAGTTCGAACAGAACGCCCGCAACTGGTACACCCGCATTCAGGAAACCGGCCTGTACTTTAACCATGCCATCGTCAACCCGCCGATTGACCGCCATAAACCGGCCGACGAAGTGAAAGACGTCTACATCAAGCTGGAAAAAGAGACCGACGCCGGGATCATCGTCAGCGGGGCGAAAGTGGTCGCCACCAACTCGGCGCTGACCCACTACAACATGATTGGTTTTGGTTCTGCGCAGGTGATGGGGGAAAACCCGGACTTCGCCCTGATGTTCGTCGCGCCAATGGATGCCGAAGGCGTCAAACTGATCTCCCGCGCCTCCTATGAGATGGTTGCTGGGGTCACCGGATCGCCGTACGACTACCCGCTCTCCAGCCGCTTCGACGAAAACGATGCGATCCTGGTGATGGATAAAGTTCTGATTCCATGGGAAAACGTGCTGATCTATCGCGATTTCGATCGCTGCCGTCGCTGGACGATGGAAGGCGGCTTTGCGCGCATGTATCCGCTGCAGGCCTGCGTACGCCTGGCGGTCAAACTCGATTTTATCACCGCCCTGCTCAAGCGCTCGCTGGAATGTACCGGCACCCTGGAGTTCCGCGGCGTGCAGGCAGATCTCGGCGAAGTGGTCGCCTGGCGCAATATGTTCTGGGCGCTGAGCGACTCCATGTGCGCCGAAGCCACCCCGTGGGTAAACGGCGCATACCTGCCGGATCACGCCGCGCTGCAAACCTATCGCGTGATGGCGCCGATGGCCTACGCCAAAATCAAAAACATTATCGAGCGCAGCGTCACCAGCGGTCTGATCTACCTGCCGTCCAGCGCCCGCGATTTGAATAACCCGCAGATCGACCAGTATCTGGCGAAATACGTTCGCGGCTCCAACGGCATGGATCACGTTGAGCGTATCAAGATCCTCAAACTGATGTGGGATGCCATCGGCAGCGAATTCGGCGGCCGCCACGAGCTGTATGAAATCAACTATTCCGGGAGCCAGGATGAAATCCGCCTGCAGTGTCTGCGTCAGGCGCAAAGCTCCGGCAACATGGACAAAATGATGGCGATGGTCGACCGCTGCCTGTCCGAGTACGACCAGAACGGCTGGACGGTGCCACACCTGCACAATAACGCTGATATCAATATGTTGGATAAGCTGCTGAAGTAATTCACAGCGGGAGGTCACAATGCAATTAGATGAACAACGTCTGCGTTTTCGCGATGCCATGTCCAGCCTGTCGGCTGCGGTCAACGTCATAACCACCGAGGGCGACGCCGGCCGCTGCGGCATCACCGCGACCGCCGTGTGCTCGGTGACCGATACGCCACCGTCGGTCATGGTGTGCATCAATGCCAACAGCGCGATGAACCCGGTATTCCAGGGGAACGGCAAACTGTGCATTAACGTGCTGAATCATGAACAGGAAGTGATGGCCCGCCATTTCGCCGGCATGACCGGCATGGCCATGGAAGAGCGCTTTAGCCTCTCCTGCTGGCAAAAAGGGGCCCTGGGACAGCCGGTTTTGCAAGGGGCGCTGGCCAGCCTTGAAGGGGAGATAAGCCAGGTGCAGACCATCGGTAGCCACCTGGTCTATCTGGTCGAGATCAAGAACATCACCCTGAGCCAGGAAGGCCATGGGCTGATTTACTTTAAGCGCCGTTTCCATCCGGTGATGATGGAAATCGAGGTCGCGGTATAACGTTCTGCCACCTTCGCTTCTGACATTCTCTTTTCTGTGCCCTGTTCTCTGTTCTCCTCTCTTTTTCCTCTCCCCTGCGGGGAGGAAAAAGAGGTGGAAAAAATCTTGTGATCTCAATCACATGTTTACCCGCTGCTCATTTCCTGCCCAACCGCTTATCCCGCCTGGCAACCGCTTAACCCCACATATAACCACTCGCAGATTTACCCAACTTTACGCGCGCGGAGTTCTGGCAAGATCGTCTCCAGCATAGCTAACCAATACCTCCTCAAACCCTAACTTAAACCCAGACGGCTTCGGCCCATTATTCATCTAATTAACGCCAGGTTTACTATGGATACTAAAAAGTTATTCAAGCACATACCCTGGGTGATTCTTGGAATCATCGGGGCATTTTGCCTCTCAGTCGTCGCTCTGCGCCGCGGCGAGCACGTCAGTGCGCTGTGGATCGTGGTGGCGTCGGTTTCCGTCTACCTCGTCGCCTATCGCTATTACAGCCTGTATATCGCGCAAAAGGTGATGAGGCTCGATCCTACGCGTTCTACGCCGGCGGTCATTAACAACGATGGTCTGAACTACGTCCCGACCAACCGCTACGTGCTGTTCGGCCACCACTTTGCCGCTATCGCCGGTGCCGGTCCGCTGGTGGGCCCGGTTCTCGCCGCGCAGATGGGCTACCTGCCGGGTACCCTGTGGCTGCTGGCAGGGGTAGTGCTGGCCGGGGCGGTACAGGACTTTATGGTGCTGTTTATCTCCTCGCGCCGTAACGGCGCCTCGCTGGGTGAGATGATCAAGCAAGAGATGGGGCCAATTCCGGGCTCCATTGCGCTGTTCGGCTGCTTCCTGATTATGATAATCATCCTCGCGGTGCTGGCGCTGATCGTGGTGAAAGCGCTGGCGGAAAGTCCGTGGGGCGTCTTCACCGTCTGCTCGACTGTACCGATTGCCCTGTTTATGGGGATCTATATGCGCTTCCTGCGCCCGGGTCGCGTGGGTGAAGTGTCGGTGATTGGTATCGTCCTGCTGGTGGCTTCCATTTACTTCGGCGGCATCATTGCCCACGACCCGTACTGGGGCCCGGCGCTGACCTTTAAAGACACCACTATCACCTTTACCCTGATCGGCTACGCGTTTATCTCCGCGCTGCTGCCGGTGTGGCTGATTCTGGCGCCGCGTGATTACCTCGCGACCTTCCTGAAAATCGGCGTTATCGTTGGCCTGGCGCTGGGCATCGTGATCCTCAACCCGGATCTGAAAATGCCGGCGGTCACCCAGTACATCGATGGTACCGGTCCGCTGTGGAAAGGTGCGCTGTTCCCGTTCCTGTTTATTACTATCGCCTGTGGCGCGGTGTCCGGCTTCCACGCGCTGATCGCCTCCGGCACCACGCCGAAGCTGCTGGCTAACGAAACCGACGCCCGCTTTATCGGCTACGGCGCGATGCTGATGGAGTCCTTCGTGGCGGTGATGGCGCTGGTTGCGGCGTCGATCATTGAGCCAGGCCTCTACTTCGCCATGAACACGCCGCCGGCCGGTCTGGGCATTGTGATGCCAAACCTGCACGAAATGGGCGGTGAAAATGCCGCGCTGATTGCCGCGCAGTTGAAGGATGTGACCGCGCACGCAGCGGCGACCGTCAGCTCCTGGGGCTTTGTGATCTCACCTGAGCAAATCCTGCAGACGGCGAAAGATATCGGCGAACCGTCGGTACTGAACCGCGCGGGCGGCGCGCCAACGCTGGCCGTCGGTATCGCTCACGTGTTCCACAAAATCATGCCGATGGCGGATATGGGCTTCTGGTACCACTTCGGTATTCTGTTTGAAGCGCTGTTTATCCTTACCGCGCTGGATGCCGGTACCCGCGCAGGCCGCTTTATGCTGCAGGATCTGCTGGGCAACTTCGTGCCGTTCCTGAAGAAAACCGATTCGTTGGTCGCGGGCGTGATTGGCACCGCGGGCTGCGTCGGGCTGTGGGGCTACCTGCTGTATCAGGGCGTGGTCGACCCGCTGGGCGGCGTGAAGAGCCTGTGGCCGCTGTTCGGTATCTCTAACCAGATGCTGGCCGCCGTGGCGCTGGTGCTTGGTACCGTGGTACTGGTCAAAATGCAGCGTACTAAATACATCTGGGTTACCGTGATCCCGGCCGCATGGCTGCTGCTGTGCACCACCTGGGCGCTGGGTCTGAAACTGTTCAGCACCAACCCGCAGATGGAAGGCTTCTTCTTCATGGCTCAGCAGTATAAAGAGAAGATTGCTTCCGGCGGCGAACTGACCGCGCAGCAGATTGCTAACATGAACCATATCGTGGTGAACAACTACACTAACGCCGGTCTGAGTATTCTGTTCCTGGTGGTGGTTTACAGCATCATCTTCTACGGCATCAAAACGTGGCTCAACGTGCGTAACAACAAAGTCCGCACCGACAAAGAGACCCCGTATGTGCCGGTACCGGAAGGCGGCGTAAAAACCTCCTCCCATCACTAAGCCTTAAGGCCGGATAGCGCTACGTTTATCCGGTCTGTAAAGGTCCTGTAGGCCCGGTCAGCGTAGCGCCACCGGGCTTTTTCTATCTGGAACTCACGATGTTTGGTAACTTAGGCGAAGCAAAAAAATACCTGGGTCAGGCAGCCAAAATGCTGATTGGCATTCCGGACTACGACAACTACGTCGAACATATGAAAGCCAACCATCCGGATAAGCCTTACATGACCTATAACGAATTTTTCCGCGAACGCCAGCAGGCTCGCTACGGCGGCGATGGCAAAGGCGGCGTACGCTGCTGTTAATGGAGGCAAACATGGCACCGATTGCAGTCACCCTGCTGACCGGTTTTCTCGGCGCAGGTAAAACCACCCTGCTGCGCCATATTCTCAATGCGCAGCACGGCTTTAAAATTGCCGTCATCGAAAACGAATTTGGCGAAGTCTCCGTTGACGATCAGCTGATTGGCGACCGCGCCACGCAGATCAAAACCCTGACCAACGGCTGCATCTGCTGCACCCGTTCCAACGAGCTGGAAGATGCGCTGCTCGACCTGCTCGACAGCCGCGATCGCGGCGACATTGATTTTGACCGGCTGGTGATCGAGTGCACCGGCATGGCCGACCCCGGTCCGATAATTCAGACCTTCTTCTCCCATGAGGTTCTCTGCGAACGCTATCTGCTCGACGGCGTGATTGCGCTGGTGGATGCGGTCCATGCCGACCAGCAGATGAACCAGTTCACCATCGCCCAGTCGCAGGTGGGCTATGCGGATCGGATCCTGCTGACGAAAACGGACGTGGCGGGCGACAGCGACAAGCTGCGCGAACGGCTGGCGCGCATCAACGCCCGGGCGCCGGTTTATACTGTGACCCACGGTAATATCGATCTGAGCCCGCTGTTTAATACCAGCGGCTTTATGCTGGAAGAGAACGTTGTGAGCAGCGCGCCGCGCTTCCACTTTATCGCCGATAAGCAAAACGACGTCGCGTCTATCGTGGTCGAGCTGGATTACCCGGTCGATATCAGCGAAGTGTCGCGGGTGATGGAAAACCTGCTGCTCTCTTTCGCCGAACAGCTGATGCGCTACAAAGGGATGCTGTGGATTGACGGCGAGCCAAATCGCCTGCTGTTCCAGGGCGTCCAGCGCTTATACAGCGCCGACTGGGATCGTCCATGGGGTGATGAAGCGCCCCACAGCACGCTGGTGTTTATCGGCATTAATTTGCCGGAAGAGGAGATTCGCGCGGCGTTTGCCGGATTGCGCAAGTAACGGTTCGGACTTCTCCCTCTCCCGGAGGGAGGAGGTCAACGTGAAGGCGTCAGGCGGTACAGAATTCATTCCAGGTATCACGATAAATAATGTTCCCTTCGGTGTACTTCCAGACGATGGCCTCATAACGCAATTCGAGTGTTTCAAGGTGCGTGCTGCTCAGACCGGTGGGAGAAAGGTACGGTGCAACCGTGGTGATTTTGACGTTGTCGAGGACGATATTGAAATACTCGGCTTCAAGGCCTGATGCCATAATACGGTACATCTTGATCGTCGCTTTTTTCAGGGTACGGCCTTCGCACACCGCGCGATACAGAACAGGCGTCGTCTGGTCGAACTCTTTCACAATGGCGATCGGCCGATGAACGCGCGTACCGGTAAGTTTACCCCAGTGCGGATCAACGGGAATGGTGATGCCGTGCGAGAATGATTTTAATTCGATAGAGCCTGCACGCAGGGGCATTAAACAGCCGCCAACAATCGGCGAACCGTTTTCATCCTCAAGCCAGAGGTGTGCGGGAGTAGACATATATAATTTCCTTATCAATAAATGTAACAAACCGGTTATTTCTGGGTGTTTACCATTTCACGTAGCAACCTACTATCACTATCATGAATATAGCGAATACGCCGACAGGCCAAATCGGGCTGCCAGGAAAAAAATATTGCTCAGCCATTGCAAACATCAGTGTTAGTACGCCGGGAGCATACATGGAAAATAAGAACCGACATTGCCACCATAAAAACCTTTTGAGAAATTTAATCATTGCTATCGAATCATTTTAGTTATGATATCCGCTATTCCTGAATCAGAAATCCGATTAGCGCTAAAGGCACCAGCCTGTTCAAAAAGAGGCTCAACCAGGAAAAACATCATTTCAAGCTCACGCACATACAATGCATCGTAATACGCAGGACAGGTAATATGCAGACGCCAGGCGCTATCAGCGGCCTTCTGTACAATGCCATAAAGTCGGATACCACCTACAACGGTTCCCAACTGACGGCCAGCCCATTTGCTCATGTTAAGACTTAGGTTCAGGCCAACAGCAACCGATGTCGCAACCGCTAAAGCGACCCCTGCGTTGGTTAGGGAACTCGCCGCAATGTGTACATTTACCGCCATGAGCATTTTCTTGATGTACTCTATTTGAGCGGATGTTTTGTATTTAAATATTTCCTCAAAATATACTTTGAGCATTTCATAAACAACATCGCCATGCTGAAAAAGGTGAATGACTGCGAGAGTAAATCGTACATCCTCTGTCTTTTGCCGCTGACAAACATCCTGATATTCATCAGTAAAACAGGATGCGTAATACAACGCGCGTTTTGCGCCAGCACCGGTCAATGCAATCTGATCTGCCAGCGCGTTTTCAACGCCCGCCAGCGCATGGTCAAGTTTCAATGCGAGAATATTATTGGATTGTAAATAACTGATGACTTCATTTCTGTAGTACATAGCCGCTCCTGGCCATTATGGATTCCGCGAAAGGACATCGGAAGGCTATATTGACAAGAAATGCGCGCCGGAAGATATATTCGTTCTCAACAATTTTATCTTAATTCAAAAAAAATAAGTTAAATTCATGAAATAGTACACCACTATCGCCCCGCTTTTCTGCCCATCACACGGTAATACGCTGATGGCAGTCGGGGCATAATCTTTCACCCGACTCAGCGATATCGCGTTGGGCATGAACGACTTCCGCTCAATTTATCAGCAAAAATGTAAATTAAAATTTTTATTAGTTACGATTGAAATATTTTCAAGAATAATAACAGAGGTAGACTATTTTATCGGCAACTCATTTTCCCCGTTTGTTCAATTCAGGTTTAGCCAAACAGCTAAACTGACCCTAAACAGCAAAACGTTAATGATTGACGCTGCGACAAAGAAACCAATTTACAACATCTGTAAAGCATTTAAATAACAAGATCAGAATAAAGCATCGAAAATAATCATGTTTGCAGTTTTAAAAATCGTTTGATAGGGTATCCGCAGATTAGTTTTACGACGAGGCATCTACCATGAAAAAGCTCAATATCCTTATTCTTTCCGCGCTGACCGCTGTTTCCGGATCTGCCATGGCGATGGGCTTTACCGTCGAGCAGGGTAAAAACTTTACCAACCTTAATATGGAACTGGGTAAATCCTCCTCCGGTCTTTATGCCGAAAGCAACTGGCTGAAAAATACCGATGACGGTACCCAGACCGGCGGCGTTGGCGCAGGTTATAACCTGGAAGTTGGCCCGGTGATGCTCAATGCCGGCGCGAAGGCCATCTACATGGGCCCGAAAAAAGGCGATAACGGCGTGGCGTTCCCTATCGGGGGCGGCGTTAACGTTGCGCTGACCGACAGCATCCACGTATTTGGCGAAGGTTATGCCGCACCGGAAGGCCTGAACAACAGCGTGAAAAACTACGTTGAAGCCAACGGCGGCGTGAGCTGGACGCCCATTACCCCGGTAACGCTGAAAGTGGGTTACCGCCATGTAAGCGTTGACGGGAAAGACGGTCGTCCGAACCATACCCTGATTGATGGCGCCTATGTTGGCGGCGGCATCACCTTCTGACCCACCTGTAAGCGTAAAAAAACCTGCCATCCGGCAGGTTTTTTCTTTAGTATCTATGGCTTACCGGCAACTCACCACCAGCTTCTGGTTCACAAACACCCTAATTCCCAGACCCGCCAGTGATTAATGCTGTACCTGCCGTGCGCCCGGCTAAGATATTTCGTTCAAGGCTAGTCCCAAAAATTCGGGCCTTTGACAGGCAGCCTCCAGCTACGCAGTCGCTCGTTCGTTCCAGCCATCTTTAAAGATGATGTTCCCGTCCGTATACTTCCACTGGATGGTTTCATAACGCAGTTCAATATTTTCCAGATGTGTTCCCGATACAGCTCCTGGATGTAGACTGGGAGTGACGCCTGTTACCTTTACATTTTCTAAAAGAATGTTGAAATACTCGACCTCAAACCCTGCCTCGTTAATACGATACATTTTTATCTCTGCAGACCTGAGCGTAATCCCTTTGCAGATAGCGCGAGCCAGCAAAGGCGTGGTGCGGTCGAATTCTTTTTGTATCAGAATTGGGGTATGAATCCGCGTACCGGTTAATTTCCCCGTGTTGCGGTCAGTCGGAATAGCCAGGTGATGAGAGAGTGATTTTATCTCAATTGAACCTTCGCGCCCGAGCACCATGGAACCGCCGACAATCGGAGATCCATTCTCATCGGTAAACCACAAACAGGCTGGATTTGACATGCCATTTCCTTAATTTATATTTTTACCTTTTTTACGATACTCGTCTAAACGATCAACGAGTTTAGATATGGCATAGGCTGTAATGAACCATACTACCATATAGAAAAATTTCATCGGCCATACAACTGGCAGCATGATGCAAACAATAAAACCACCGACAAAAATCACCGACTGGAAAATATCCCAGATATTTACGATGGCAAACAGCAGCATATCTAACAAGCCGCGTGAGATCTTATTGAAAGACACTGAGCTTCTCCCCAACGATATTCATTATATTGTCAAATGCGGACTGCCCGCGGGTGACGGCAATGTGGATAGCATCCACGAACGGTTTGACCGCAGGCTCAATGAGGAAATATGTCAAATCATAATCATGTGGACGTAGGATCTCGTACACTTCTGGATCTTCATTGGCAAGACTTTCAGAAGTCCTTATGGAACGCTCGCTCATTCCACCAATAAGCATAAGCATAGCTATTTGACTGGTGGCTCTTGCTCCGCTTTTAGCGCTGATGAATGAAAGACGTGCGAGAACGGCACCAGCAATAGTGGCGGAGATTTTCGCTGCCAGGAAGCGGCCTGCAACGGATGAAACAACGGCACGATACACGGCGTCTTGTTGATGAATAGTCAGGTATTTATTGAATTTTTCGAAGATAAGCTCTACAGCATTGATGATGTGGTTATAGTTAAGAATGTCATTATGAATAGCTTGTGCCATTCTGATTCGTTGTGTCTGGTGAGCAAATCGATTATCGGTGTCAAAAAAACCACGAGCAAGATATCCGAGGTCGAGAGGTATAGTTAAAGTGCCATTTATCAATCCCGGAATGGTCTCTGGCGATAAAATAATATCTGCAATCCTGCCGGCTATTTTTCCAAGACTTCCTGCTGTCATCATATCTCCCTAATATATTCACCATATCAATAGCATACCTTTCCCACGTGGCGACAATAATAGATTCTACACATCAGCCCCATTATTTAATGCTGGATTATTTAAAATGGTACACTCTTCACTTCGTTGCATAGGTGATTTGGCATTGATTACATGTCACAAAATTATCTGTTTTATTCTCCTCAGCTATAGATATCCCGGTTACTGGCGGAGATGTAATACATACCATGAATAATAAAGTGAAGCCGAGGGCACTTTCTTTTGAATGAGCATACACTATAACATCAACTGTTCTTTTATATATTGCCAGAGTTTCTTGTTTTAAGATAAAAATCTCACCCTGCCAATTTATGCAATAAACACCAATGCTTACAAAGCTCATTTAACCAGCTCAATATTGACAATTAAAATATTACACACCAGATAAAAACCTTTATATTGCATCGCTTTTAGTCGATAGTACTAAAAGTACACAAGACGTATTAAACAAGACCTCATTTGATGTAAATCAATTACCCGGATGCCAATGAAAATATAAAAAAACAGACCAGACGTTAAACCTGCCGAGGCGTGCATGACATAAGAATGCGAAGGTTATGCCGCACCGGAAGGTCTGAATAACAGCGTGAAAAACTACAGGCAATGGAGCATCACCTTCTGACCCACCTGTCAGCGTAAAAAAACCTGCCATCCGGCTCACACCGTTCACTTAAGATGTTTTGAGAGAACGGGGGACTGGTTTTTTGAGATTCGAACGGTCCACTTTTTGGGCCGTTTTCTCTTTTCCGGCAGGATAAATTGCTTCACATTCTCCCGCATTTTCTTCAGCTTCGTCGGGATCGTCCCCGGTTTACCCAGTGAGCACCAGATCGGTTCATCCTGGATAAGATTCGCTAGCCTGTGCAGAACGGGTAAACGCTGGTCGATATCCCCCTACGCCCACGCGCAATGATAGAGCGCATCCGCCTTCTGCAGCGCCGCTTCGACATCCGCATCGCTGTGCGCAGCGTACTGTTTAATCCGCTGATTATTAGCAGGATTCACCGTCTGATAAGCCATATCGTATGTCTCCTTTTTATCTCTATTTACGTAGTCATAAAAACCACTCAGAGTATTAAAATTAGTAGAGATGGCCAGACATGAAGGTAAAGTCAGGTATTTACGGAGGATTCCGGCCGGAGATCGTCAGACGATATCCGGCGAGGAACAGGCTTAACGAGGAAGTAGTAATGGCGGCCAGGCCGCCTGATAAGGCCATGTGGCGACGCAATCAACGCTTAGCAGCGGTAATCTCCTCTTCTGACAGACCGGTGACGCGCAGCACCGTCTCCAGAGCGATGCCATTCGCCAGCATCATACGGGCAATACGCAGCCCTTCAATTCTCTGGCCCACAATCTGGCCTTCGCGGCGCCCTTTTCTACGCCCAACTTCCTTGAGTCTTTCCGCAATAGTCATCAGCCCCTCCTTATGATGTTGCGGCGCCCGCCGGGCAAGCTCACGAATAAACCTGCCAAAACGGGGGGCATCGCCGGAATATACCAGGTAATTAAACAACGTTTTTAGCTGGCCGTCATTAGTATATTCCTTAACCAAAATGACAATTAGCTGCTCAACCAGCCCCGTCAAATCGCGCTGGCGGATATGCTTTTGCATGAACTCCAGCAGCGCTACGCGTCGGTGCTGGACGATCTCGTCATCCGGGATCACCGTAATATCCACCAGCGGAAAAGCGGTCGTATATAATCCGCGGGCATGAACCGGGTGGGTAAAGCTATCCAGCCAGCACAACGAATACGGATAAGGCGTGGCAATACCGTGATAGAACAGCATGGGTACTACCAGCGGCAGGTGTTTATGTCCGGCATCCAGATGACGCTGCATTGCCGCAATGGCATAGCGCATCAGCCTGAAGGCCATATGGGCATCCGGCGAGCTTTGGTGCTCAATAACGACGTAAATATAGCCCTCTCCGGCGGTGGTTTTTAACGACCAAAGCACATCGGAGTAGCAAGCACGCAGGTCCTCCTCAATAAAACTTGCGGATTCAAGCCGTAGCGTCTGCAGATCGCAAAGCTGGCGTAGCGAGGACGGCAGATGGATATCCAAAAAATCTCGCGCGGTCTCCGTATGCCGGAGAAACTTTTTGAAAACCGCATCATGCGGCGTCGACGTTGAGCCTTTTTGCATGGTAAATGGCCTGCGCGGAGGGACACGAAAACGACTCTACCCGCCGGTAGCCCAGCACACACGCCGCCGCTTATCTCTTTGCGCGCCGGGACGGAAGATATTTTTATCCGGCGGTAATAACGACAATTTTTTGCCTGCCCGCTCTCAGAACGCCCCCGCAGACAGGCCCCGGAGGACATGCTATAACCCCCTATCCCCTTCGCTAAGGAGTCTTTCGTGAGCCATACGCGCGATATCCTGCAAACCTTCTGGCGCGACGAACAGCTGCCCTGGCTGGAACTGCGCAGCACCCGGCAAAGCCGCCAGGCCTATAAACGGCACCGCCATTCGCAGCTCTCTCTGGGGGCGATTATCGAAGGGGAAACGTGCTGTCTGTGCAACGGGCAGGAATATCTGCTGCGTCCCGGCGATCTGATCATTATCCCCGCTCAAGCGCCGCACAGCTGTAACCCGCGCGACGGCCGGCCGCGCAGCTACCATATGCTGTACCTCGACATGACGTGGTGCCGGCAACAGCTGCCGCTTCTCCCGAGCCAGGCGCAGATGAACGCGCCGCATCCGGTGATCCGCGATCCTGAGCTTTTCGCACGATATCAGCAGATTGTGGCGCTGATGGATCGGCAGCAAACGGCAGCGCTCCCCGAACAGATCGCGCAATTGCTCCGGGCGCTCCCGCTCTATGCCGCCCCGCCACTACCGCTGCGCGCGACCAGTTCACAGCTTTTCAGTCGCCTGGCGGCCGATCTACAGCAGCCGCCCTCTCTTGATGCGCTGGCCCACGAGTTCGCCCTGCGCAAAGAGACGCTGATCCGCACCTTTAAGCAGGACACCGGCCTGACCCCCGCCAGCTTTATGAATATGGCGCGTATCGAATTTGCCAAAACGCGCCTGCGCGCCGGGGATGAGATCGCCGACGTCGGCTACCAGGCCGGGTTTGCCGACCAGAGCCATTTCCACAAAACCTTTGTCAGCTACACCGCCGCCACGCCGCGCCAGTACGCGCTGGGTCGATCAATATCAGACAATAATTAGCGCTCCGCTTGCCATAGGCTGATCTCAGGTTCTTTCTGAGGTCGCTATGGACATGTTTACGTCGTTTTTCCCGCCCGCGTTTCCGGCGCTGGCACTCTCCCACTTCGTTGCTCTGCTGAGTCCGGGGCCGGATTTCTTTTTACTGATGGGCTACGCCATCCGCTATCGCCTGCGCGGCAGCGCCGGCCTGTGCGTCGGTATCGCCGCCGGAAACGGTCTGTACATCGTGCTGGCGATTATCGGCTGGGGCGTGCTGCGTCAGGCGCCGCTGCTGTTTACCGTTGTCGAGCTGCTGGGGGCGGCATATCTGCTGTGGATTGGCAGTCGGCTGCTGCAAAGTCGCCCATCGGCGCTGGCTCCCGACGGTGCCTCGGCTTCATGCCCGTCGCTGGCAAAACAGCTTCTGCTGGGGCTGGGTTCTTCGCTGCTCAATCCCAAAAACGCCCTGTTTTATCTGGCGCTGATGACTTCGCTGCTGGGGCCGGACGTCACCCTGACGCAACAGGCCGTCAGCGGAGTCTGGATGACCAGTATCGTGCTACTGTGGGATCTCTTGCTGGTGACGATGATTGCCCTGCCAGCGGTGCAGCGTCGCCTTTCCGCCGTCGTCTGGCGCGTTGAGCGGGCGGCGGGCGGTATACTGATGGCTTTTGGCGGCTGGATTGTGTGGCAGTTTTTGCACGAGTCCGCCGTCAGGCTATATGCTTAAGCCTATGGAAAAAATCGCTGAACTAAAACGCGCCAAACTGCTGGCGCTGTCGCTACTGCTGATTGCGGTCGCCATTTTTATCACCACGCTGCTACTGCCGCCAACGCCGTGGGTCAGCGCGCTAAAAGCCATCTCCGAAGCGGCGATGGTCGGGGCGCTGGCCGACTGGTTCGCGGTGGTGGCTCTGTTTCGCCGTATCCCGCTGCCGTTTATCTCCCGGCATACGGCGATTATTCCCCGCAATAAGGACAGAATCGCCGATAATCTTGGCTATTTCGTGCAGGAAAAATTCCTCGATACCCCTTCACTGGTGGCGCTCATCCGTCGCTATGAACCGGCCCTGATGCTTGGCAACTGGTTCAGCCAGCCGGAAAACGCCCGGCGAGTGGGTCACCATCTGCTGCAGGTGATGAGCGGTTTTCTGGAACTGACCGACGATGCCCGCATCCAGCGCCTGCTGCGCCGGGCGGTACATAAAGCGATTGATAAGGTCGATCTGACGCAGACCAGCGCCATGATGCTGGAGGGATTAACCCGCAACCATCGCCATCAGAAGCTGCTGGATTCGCTCATTAGCCAGCTCATTGCGTTACTGCAGCGCGACAGCTCGCGCGCGTTTATTGCTCGCGGTATTGTCCACTGGCTGGAGACCGAGCACCCGCTGAAGGCCAAAATTCTGCCCACCGAATGGCTGGGCGAACACAGCGCCGACATGGTGACCGACGCGGTCAATACCCTGCTCGACGAAGTCACCCAGGATCGCAGCCATCAGATCCGCCAGGCGTTCGATCGCGCCACCTTAAAACTGATCGATAACCTGAAAACCGATCCGCTGCTGGCGGAAAAAGCGGAGAATATGAAGGCATATCTGAAAAACGATGAGACTTTCAACCGCTACCTTGGCGAGGTATGGGCCGACCTGCGGACGTGGATTAAAAATGATGTCACCCGCGACGACTCACAGATTCAACAGCGGATTGCCGATGCCGGGCAGTGGTTTGGCGAAACGCTGCTCCACGATGACGCGCTGCGCGAGTCGCTGAACGAACACCTGGAGCAGGCGGCACATCGGGTGGCGCCGGAGTTTGCCGCCTTCCTGACCCGGCACATCAGCGATACGGTCAAAAGCTGGGATGCGCGGGATATGTCGCGGCAAATTGAGCTCAATATCGGCAAAGACCTGCAGTTTATCCGTATCAACGGCACCCTGGTCGGCGGCTCTATCGGCCTGCTGCTGTGGCTGTTCTCGCAGATCCCGACGCTGCTACATCTTAAGATTGGTTGAAAATGGTAGCATCACAACGCTTCCGGCGATAACGACCCGATAAGGAGGGAGCAGGCTATGTTATGGATATCGCGACTATTTGCTCGTCATTCCGCGACGCTTGTCTTTCCCATCGCGTTGATTCTCTATGATTTTTCCGCCTATCTGACCACCGACCTTATCCAGCCGGGGATCATCCACGTGGTGCGTGATTTCAACGCCGACGTGGCGCTGGCGCCGGCTTCGGTCAGCGTGTATATGGCCGGCGGCATGGCCCTGCAGTGGTTGCTGGGACCGCTCTCAGACCGTATCGGCCGTCGACCGGTGCTGCTCGCCGGGGCGCTGATCTTCACTCTTGCCTGCCTCGCGACGATGTTGACCACCTCCATGACGCAGTTCCTCGTCGCGCGCTTCGTTCAGGGCACCAGCATCTGTTTTATCGCCACGGTCGGCTACGTCACCGTGCAGGAGGCCTTTGACGAGAAAAGATCGATTAAGCTGATGGCGGTGATCACCTCGATCGTGCTGATAGCGCCGATCGTCGGCCCGCTTTCCGGCGCGGCGCTGATGCACTTCGTCCACTGGAAAGTCCTGTTCGGCATTATCGCCGCGATGGGATTTATCGCCTGGCTGGGGCTGCTGCTGAACATGCCGGAAACGGTGCGTCGCGGCGACGTGCCCTTCAGCGCCGGTAGCGTGGTTCGTGACTTCCGCGACGTCTTCCGCAATCGGATCTTTTTATCCGGCGCCGCCACGCTCTCCTTGAGCTATATCCCGCTGATGAGCTGGGTCGCCGTCTCGCCGGTTATTTTAATGGATGACGGCGGGCTCAGCAGCGGCGAATTCGCCTGGGTGCAGGTGCCGGTCTTTAGCGCGGTGATTATCGCCAACCTGTCGGTAGCGCGCTGGGTGCGGGACCCCACGCGCCCGCGCTTTGTGCTGAGCGCGGTCCCCATCCAGGCCATCGGACTGGCGCTGCTGATTTTCGGCAACCTGGCATGGCCGCACGTCTGGCTCTGGTCGGTGCTGGGGACCTGCTTCTACTCTTTCGGCATCGGGCTGATTTTCCCGACGCTGTTCCGCTTTACCCTGTTTTCCAACGATCTGCCGAAGGGCACCGTCTCCGCGTCGCTGAATATCGTGATCCTCAGCGTCAGCGCACTTTCCATTGAGGGGGCACGCTGGCTATGGTTTCACGGCGGCAGATTGCCGTTCCACATGCTGGCGGTGGTCGCCGGGATCGCGGCCTCCTGCTGCCTGGTCGGGTTATTGCACAACCTGCGCCAACGTTCGGAAGCGGCCATCGAAGCCCGGCAATCCTGATGACCCCGGCACATAACCACACGGAGAAAGAGCAAAGATGAGCGATATTGAACTCAGCCTGCCGCAGCGCGACCTGTTATGCGAAAAGCTAAGAAAATACTGCGAAACCCATTTCGACCTCGAACTGGAGCAGTTCGACGCCGAGTTTTTTGTCGACTTTATCGCCAAAGAGCTGGGGCCGCTGTTTTACAACGCCGGTATCGAGGAGGCCATCCGGACCCATCTCGCCTGGAGCGAGCGGATTCAGGAGGAGATGGATCTGAAAAAGGTCTATTAGCCCGGTCAACGCCTGCGGAGATCAATAAACATACGATTAACAGGGTTATAATACAGGTTCTTTCATCATCTCCCGTGTACGGGGAAGGAAAACCATGTCCCTTATCACCGATCTACCCGCTATTTTCGATCAGTTCTCCGAAGCCCGCCAGCAGGGCTGGCATCCCGACCGTTTTTGACCTTAACCGGCTATGACCGCCAACTGGTGGATTTCGCCGATAAGCAGGTGACGGAGATTGCCTGCCACGGGCCTGGCTCCCGCAGCCCGCACGGTGATTGATATCGGCGGCCAGGACAGTAAGGTTATCCAGCTTGATGAGCACGGCAATCTCAGCGACTTCCTGATGAACGATAAATGCGCGGCGGGTACCGGGCGCTTTCTCGAGGTGATTTCGCGCACGCTCGGCGCCAGCGTCGAGCGGATGGATACCCTCACCGAGGGCGTTGCGCCGCACGCCATCACCAGCATGTGCACGGTCTTCGCCGAGTCCGAGGCGATCAGCCTGCGATCGGCGGGGGTACCGCCAGAGGCCATTCTGGCCAGGGTGATTAACGCCATGGCCCGGCGCAGCGCTCACTTCATCGGTCGACTGCCGGCACAGGGGCCGCTGCTGTTTACCGGCGGCGTCAGCCGCTGCGCGACGTTCGCCGCGATGCTGGAGCGCCACCTCGGCATGACGGTGCACAGACACCCGGACGCCCAGTTTGCCGGAGCCATCGGCGCGGCACTGATCGGCCAACGCCAGAGGCGACAAGGATGACGGTATATCTGTTTTTATTTCATTCGACGGCAGGGATGGTACGGATGCGCAAAGCCCCGCAGGCGGCGGGATTATCCTTTCAGGTCAAGGATATCCCACGCCAGCTGCGCGGCGGTTGCGGGCTGTGCATTTATCTGCGCTGTCTGCCGGGAGAAGAGCAGCAGTGGGTTATCCCCGGCCAAACGGAAGCCATATTTCACGTTGCCGGGGATGATTACCAGCTGCTGGCTAACTTTCCGCAGCAGGCGTAAGGGCTGTCCCTGCCAGGGCGTCAATTATCGCCCGGCGGCGCTTCGCTTGCGCGGGCCTACAGTCGATCGTGGATTGCCCTGCCCCGGTCTGTTTGTAGGCCGAGCCGCTCCCCGCATAAAGCGCGCACAGCGGCAATTTTGTAGGCCGGGTAAGGCGCCAGCCGCCACCCGGCGTAAAGCAGGCACAGCGGCAGTTTTGTAGGCCGGGTAAGGCGCCAGCCACCACCCGGCGTAAAGCAGGCACAGCGGCAATTTTGTAGGCCGGGTCAGGCACCAGCCGCCACCCGGCATAACGCAAGCACAGCGGCAATTTTGTAGGCCGGGTAAGGCGCCAGCCGCCACCCGGCGTAAAGCGAGCACAGTGGCCATTGCGATCCCCCGTCAATCACCCGATCGCCAGCAGCGCGCGTTGGCAGCCTGAGGTTATTCCGTGATGACAAACCGCGTCGGCGCAAAGCAGTTCAGAATCCGGTGCACGAGGAAAACCAGCGTCAGCGTGACGATAAGCGAGGTGGTTACCGAGGTAATGCGATAGAGGTCGCTGAAGATCAGATCCTGGTCCGGATGCAGGTTCTGGCCGAACATAATCCCGATGGTGGTGATGCTGGCGAAACCGACCCCGGCGCCAACCTTTTCCATAACATGCAGGCGGGCGCTAAAGGCCAGCCCCAGGCCAATCAGCGGCATCATCAATATCATATGATTGCTGAAATCATAGATAAGCAATTGTACCACCAGAATATACAGGCAGGACAACACCACGCCCACAACGCGCCACAGCGAGCTTATTACCGCGCCGCGATAGTGCATCGGGAACAGGATCAGGATCCCCGCCATCAGCGCCGAAAGAGAATCGCTGAGATCGCAGATCTGGAAGACCACGAAAATCAGGGTGGCGACGGTGCCGGAGAGCAGCGATTCATGGCGCACCCGGGCGGCGTCTTTCTCGATTCGCGGCGGCGGCTTACGCGGTTCGACATCCGGAATCAGGTAATTCATTAATGCGCTGAGCGCCACCGCCATCACGCAGGCTTCCATATTAGAGAACAGCAGCGTGTGCCAGTTGCTGGCGGGATAGCTCATAAAGTTGAGCATCGTGCTCTGACAGACCACCCCCATCGACCCCAGCAGAAACAGCGGTCCCTGGCTCATAAAGCGAAAACGCATCACATAGAGGCCAAAAACCACCAGCGTCATCACAATCGGCCATTGCGATAAATATCCGACGATCAGCACCATTTCGACGCAGTTTACCGCTGCACTGAACATAAACTGCCTGGCGACGTGACGATTAAAGACCGGCACCAGCGACAGCAGCATCAGCGGATAGACGACAAAGAAGACGCCGTACTGCACGTCGTAGAAGGTCGAGATACTCAGCGCTATCATCCCGGCGAAGGCGATCCGCAGCGTCTGACGAAAGTCATTCGCCGTGTAAACGATATTACCGTGCGGGGTGAAAACGCGAGCCAGCGTATTAATAGACATAGTGCAGCAGGCTCACCAGATGGATCTGCAGACCGGCGAAGGTGCGGGCGAACGGACCGTCGCTGTTATAGAGCTGAACCGTAGCGCGGGCGCCGGTCGGCAACGGTTTGTCCAGCGGTTCATCGAGGGCGACGTGGATCCGCATGCGTTGGGCATCGCGCACCCAGCGGGTAGACTGCTCCGGCTGCGACAGCTGGCCGTTGACCTCTTCCTGGCCGGCTAAAATCCCGGCATCGCTGCTGGTGACGTGCGCCGGAAAGACTTTGCCCGGTAGCGCATCGAAAACCACCGCAGCATCGGTATTCACCCCGGTGTGGCGCAGACTCTTCTCACGAAAATCAGCGACGATATCGGTATGGTTGCTGACCAGCGCCAGCAGCGGCGTGGCGGCGGTGGCATACAGGCCGGGGTTGAGCTGCAGGTTGCTCACCATCCCGTCCGTTTCGGCGTAGACTTTGCTCCAGCCAAGGTTGAGCTGCGCCTCTTCCAGCGCGTTACGGTATTTTTGCAGCGTCACGTTACGGCTGTCGTCGCGCTCCCCGCGTTGAATGAGCAGATTCTGAATGCTGGCATTCAGCGCGCTTACCGCCTGTTCGCTGGTCTGCCAGGTGGTGCGTACCTTATCGAGATCCGCTTGCGAAACGTTTTGCATGGTGCTCAGGCGCTGGTAGCGATCGAGGGTGACCTTATCGTTGCGGGCGGTGTACTGCGCGGTGCGGAGGTTGGCGCGCGCGGCGGCGATCTGCGCATCGAGTTGCTGGTTGCTCAGCTTCGCCTGGGCAAGCGCAATCTGTGCCGCCTGGACTTTATTGATAAACGGCGTCGGATCCAGCTCATAGAGCAGGTCTCCCTTCTTCACCTGGCTATTGTTGTGCACATAAACCTGCGACACATAGCCGGAGACCCGCGGTGCAACGGGCGTCACCACCCGCATGACGGTCGAGTCCGGCGTCAGCGGGATCCAGATATCGGCAACGATAAACCAGGCGAATATCGCCAGGAAAGCGGCAATACTCACCCTTACCCAGCGGGCAAATTTTTGTTCAGGGGTCATCATAGTTTAGATCTTGTTATCTTCTTCGCGGATTGTCCGCAAATTGCAGGCGATGTGATTTAAGGTGGCGCTGAAGGTGGCGAGATCGTCCGCAGGAATGGTCCGGGTGACCCGGGATTGATAGGTCTCAATCACACGGTTCAGATCTTCCAGTATCGACCGGCCTTCCGCCGTCAGCGTCAGCAGGCGTATGCGTTTGTCATAGGGCGATGTTGAACGCAGCAGATAGCCCTGACTTTCGAGCTGCGTGAGGGTGCGCATCAGCGGCGGCAGTTCAATACCCTGCACTTCCGCCAGTTCGCTGACCGAGACGTTATCCCCCAGTTGATGCAGCTGCATCAGCACCGTCCAGCTTGACTGGGTCAGGCCGGTATCGGTGATAGCAGAGTCGATGGTCGCGCGCCACTGGCGTACCACCATCGCCATCCGCATTCCCATCGGGCGGCGGGCGAACAGTTCGTCTTCGGTCATGTTTCTTTCCTCAGTTAGCTGAGAAGAAAATAATACTTATCAGGATAAGTATCAAGAAACGGTGGACGCAGAAGCATTAATTGATAAATATTGTGAATGTAATAACCCTGGCGGACATTTCCCCGGTCGCGCTACCGCTTGCCGGGGCTATGGCCTCGTGGGTTTTGTCACCCGGACAGGTGCGTAGCACCGCCTCCGGGAAAACCCCGCTCGCACTGTCGCTTACCGGAGCCACACACCGTGGGTTTTGTCGCCCGGACAGGTGCGTAGCACCGTCTCCGGGAAAACCCCGCTCGCACTGTCGCTTACCGGGGCCACACACCGTGGGTTTTGTCACCCGGACAGCTGCGTAGCACCGCCTCCAGGAAAACCCCGCTCGCGCTGTCGCTTACCGGAGCCACGACACCGTGGGTTTTGTCGCCCGGACAGCTGCGTAGCACCGTCTCCGGGAAAACCCCGCCCGCGCTGTCGCTTACCGGAGCCACACACCGTGGGTTTTGTCACCCGGACAGGTGCGTAGCACCGCCTCCGGGAAAACCCCGCCCGCGCTGCCGATTACCGGGGCTACGGACAAGCGCAGGGTGAAAGACCGGACTTTTTAATTGAGCTGATCGCGCCGCAGGCCGACATCTTTCAGCTGTTCATCGCTCATTCGCTGCAAAATCCGTCGCGTTTGCTGCCGAAGCCACCATTTTCTTATCATTCTGCCCAGTAATATGAAGCCGATAAACGGCTGTCTTGCCCGGTTCTCATGAAATTCCATACTCCACCTCCTCACCTTGCCAGAGTCTTTATCTTCGCGGATCGGAGGCCAGACAATACAGATGCACAAAACTCTTTTCTTTAACATACAGATTGGCTAAAACGGTATCTGCGTGGCTTTTTTTTCATTCATCTGTACTGGTTTATCTATCTGTATGGCGGCAATAAGGGATACAGCATGACGCGTTACCAACATCTGGCCAGCCTGCTGGCAGAACGTATTGAGCAAGGGCTGTATCGCGACGGCGAAAAACTGCCGTCGGTACGCAGCCTGAGTCAGGAGCACGGTGTCAGCATCAGCACCGTCCAGCAGGCCTATCAAATGCTGGAACAGCAGCGGCTAATCACCCCGCAGCCGCGTTCCGGCTATTTTGTCGCCCCGCGTAAAGCGCAGCCGCCGGTGCCGCCGATGTCGCGCCCGGTTCAGCGCCCGGTGGAGATCACCCAGTGGGATCAGGTGCTGACCATGCTCGACGCCCGCAATGACAAAAGCATTATTCCCTTCGGCGGCGGCTCGCCGGACGTCACTCAACCCAGCCTGAAGCCGCTGTGGCGTGAGCTGAGTCGGGTTATCCAGCACAATATCAACGAAGTGCTGAACTACGACGAACTGGCCGGGCGCCGAGAGCTGCGCGAACAAATCGCCCGCCTGATGCTCGACGGCGGTTCCGTGGTCACCGTCGATGATTTAGTGATCACCAGCGGCTGCCATAGCGCCCTGTCGCTGGCCCTGCTGTCGGTGTGCCAGCCTGGCGACATCGTCGCCGTGGAGTCCCCGACCTATTACGGCACCATGCAGCTGCTGCGCGGTTTGGGGCTGAAGGCCATTGAGATCCCGACCGATCCGGATAGCGGGATCAGCCTGGAAGCGCTGGAGCTGGCATTAGATCAGTGGCCGATCAAAGGCGTTATCCTGGTGCCGAACTGCAATAATCCGCAGGGTTTTATCATGCCGGACGCCCGCAAACGCGCGATACTCACCCTCGCCCAACGTCACGATATCGTTATTTTTGAAGATGATATCTACGGCGAGCTGGCCACCGACTACCCGCGTCCGCGCACCATCCATTCATGGGATATCGACGGACGGGTAATGTTGTGTAGTTCTTTTACTAAAACTATCGCGCCGGGCCTGCGCATCGGCTGGATCGCGCCCGGCCGCTATTACGACCGGCTATTGCAGATGAAATACGCCGCCAGCGGCACCAACGTTCCCTCGACGCAACTGGCGGCATCCATTTTTATTCGCGAAGGCCACTACCACCGACACGTGCGGCGGATGCGGCAGATCTACCAGCGCAATATGGAAATCTATACCTGCTGGCTGCGGGAGTATTTTCCGTGTGGGATCTGCGTCACCCGGCCAAAAGGCGGCTATATGCTGTGGGTTGAGCTACCGGAGCATGTCGATATGGTCTGCGTCGCGAAGCAACTGTGCCGCATGAAAATCCAGGTCGCGCCGGGTTCGCTGTTCTCGGCGTCCGGGAAATATCGCAATTGCGTCAGGATCAACTGCGCCCTGCCGCCGATCGAGAAGCACCGGGAGGTGATGGTGAAGCTGGGCGAGGCGGTGAAGGTGGCGATGGAGTGAGTTTTTCGCCGTGGCAAACTGGCTTGTCCCCCGGTGGCGCTTTGCTTACCGGGGCTACGGTTCGCAACCGTCTGCGGGATGGTGAGCGGGCCAGGCGCGGCAAGCGCCGCCTCAGAGAAGGCATAGACCAGCCTATAGACTTATTTCTTATTCTGCTCGCGCAGCATGGCTTCCCGCAGAATCGCGTTCAGCCGGGTTTGATAACCTTTTCCCGGGCGTTTAAGCCACGCCATAACATCAGCATCGATGCGCACAGAGGCCTGCGTTTTTAGCGGCCGATAAAATTTACCGCGAACCGCCTCTGACCACTGCTCATCGTCCGAAGAGGGGATGTCGCTGTAATCAATGTCATCATCTGATTTTTTCGCCAGCGCTTTGAGTTCGTCTTCACGCTGGGCGGTAAGCGCGGCCGGGTTATCGCGTTTATGTTTAACCATGTTCATAACGACTCCTCTCTTTCTTATCTGCCTTCCGGGCGCTGATAATACGAATGACCTCCGTTCCACTTTCAAAACGAACCGAATGCGCAACAAGAATAACGATAATTCCGTGTACAAGGCCGAGGGTTTGCCATCGATATTCACCATTTTGATAGCGATCTTGTCGGGAAAGATGCTGCGGATCGTCAAAGACTAGTACCGCCTCTTCAAACCGAATCCCATGTTTTCTCAGATTGCTTGCTGCCTTGTTTGCATCCCATTCAAACTCCATTGGCATAGCATTCATCCTGATTGTATATACAAAAAAGTATAGACAATTATCTGAAGATTATACTAACCGCGTTGGAAAAAACCTCACATTTTCAGAGTAGAGTTTGTAAAGATTTCCCCCGGTGGCGCTACGCTTACCGGGGCTACAGGTTCGCAGCCGATGGAGCCAGTAGCCCGGATAAGGCACGCCAGGCGCCCCCGGTGGCGCTACGCTTACTGGGGCTACGGGTTTGCAGCCGATGGAGCCAGTAGCCCGGATAAGGCGCGCCAGGCGCCGCCTCCGGGGAGAAACCGCAGGGCGATTCAGGCTATTTCCCCCGGTGGCGCTTTGCTGACCGGGGCTACGGGTTTCCGGCCGCCTGTGGATCCTCGTCATAAAACACCATCCCTTTATACGGCTGCTCGCGGCAGGCGGCCAGTCGCCGGGCGAGGCTACCGACATGCAGCTCCAGCTTGTGACCGTCGGGGTCGAGGAAGTAATACGATGCCCCTTCGCTGCGGTTCACCTTCCACACCGCCACCCCGGCCGTTTCCAGCCGCGCGCTGAACCCGGCGAAATCGGCTTCGGCAATGCTAAAGGCGTAGTGGGTGTAGTCGCTCTCTTCCGGCGGAGTGACGCGCCGCTGCGGGTCGAGTGACAGGCACAGCCACAGGTCGCCGCAGGAGAGATAGGCGCCGCTATCCCAGCGCGCGTGCAGCCTCATCCCCAGCAGCTGCTGATAAAACGCCACGCTCGGCGCCAGGCTGCTGACCGCCAGGGTCAGGTGATTCAATCCGCTTAACATGACTTTTCCTCTAATGACATCTCGATTTGCTGACGCAGCCATTGATGGGCCGGGTCACGATGCCAGCGCTCGTGCCACAGCATCAACATATCAAACCCGGCCACCGCCAGCGGCGGCTCGACGACCATCAGGCCGCTGACCCCACGCACCAGCCGCTCCGGTAGCACCGCCACCAGATCGCTATTGCGCAGCGTCTCCAGCATAAACAGGAAATGTGGCACCGAAAGGACAACCCGCCGCGAAAGCCCAAGGTTGGCCAGCGCAGTATCGGTTGCGGCGCTGAAACCGCCGCCGTCCGGGGAGACCATAACCTGATCCAGCTGGCAAAACTGCGCCAGACTCAACGACGCCTGCAGCGCCGGATGCCCCGCCCGGCCCGCCAACACGTAGCGCTCGCTGAACAGCAGCCGCTGATGCAGCTCCGGCGGAGCGCCGTCGCGGGTATGAAAGAACAGATCGACCTCGTCCCTCTCCGCCTGCTGCACCAGGCGGGAAGGCTGGAGATCGAAGACCGCCAGGCGGCTGCCCGGGGAGGCCCGACGCAGCGTGTGCAGCGCCGGGAGCAGGATCGCCGAGGCCATATAGTCCGTCGCCGCTATGCGCCAGGTCTGCGCCGCCGTCAGCGGGTCGAAACTGTCGGCGGGGGCGACCGCCAGCTCCAGCGCCTGCAGGGCATCGCGCAGCGGTCCGCGCAGTTCATCGGCGCGGGCAGTAGGCAGCATCCCGCGCGGTCCGGGCAACAGCAGTGGGTCAGCAAAAATGTCCCGCAGGCGCGCCAGCTGGATGCTGACCGATGGCTGCGACAAGTTAAGCCGCTGCGCCGCCCGCGTGACGTTGTGCTCGCTCAACAGCACATTGAGAGTGCGCAGCAGATTGAGATCCAGACGCTGTAAATTAATCACGGCTATACCTGAGATTTAAGTAATTAATTTCTACTATAGCTTCAGCTTACTTACTCTGCAGCTCTCAATAGCTCAGAGGTGATTGCCATGAAAGTACTGCTGATTTACGCCCATCCGGAACCACGCTCGTTGAACGGTGCGCTAAAAGATTTTGCCGTCCGGCATCTGCAAAACGCCGGCCATGAAGTGCAGGTTTCCGATCTCTACGCCATGCGCTGGAAAGCCGGTTTTGATGCCGACGACAGCAGCGCCCCGCCGGTCGGCGAGTTCTGGCGTTCGACGCTCGATTCAAAACAGGCCTTTGAACAAGGTACTCAAAGCGCGGATATCGTTGCGGAACAAGAGAAGCTCCTGTGGGCGGATACGGTAATTTTCCAGTTTCCGCTGTGGTGGTTCTCCATGCCCGCCATTATGAAAGGCTGGATCGACCGGGTTTATGCCTATGGTTTCGCCTACGGCGTCGGCGAGCACAGCGACCGCCACTGGGGCGACCGCTACGGCGAAGGCACCCTGGCGGGTAAACGGGCGATGCTGGTTGTCACCACCGGCGGCTGGGAGGAGCACTACGCCCCGCGCGGCATTAACGGGCCGATTAACGATATCCTGTTTCCGATCCAGCACGGAATGCTGTTTTATCCCGGCTTTGAGGTGCTGCCGCCGCTGGTGTTCTACCGCACGGAGAAAACGGACGAGCAGCGCTTTGCGCAGCAGTGCCGCGAACTGACGCAGCGGCTGGATACGCTGGCGGAAACGTCCCCCATCCCGTTCCGCCGACAAAACCACGGCGACTATCTGATCCCGTCCCTGACGCTGCGCCCGGAGCTGGCGGTCGGGGAAAGCGGGCTGGCCATCCATCGCCGGGTGGATTAAGCGCAGCAAGGCGATGCCCGGCCACCCGGCGTCGCCATTCAAAAATGCTGATTTAGTCCCTGACACGCTTATTTATCCCGAAACGGCTATTTGTTGTAGTCAGACGCCCGCAACTTGGTTTCCCGTCTCTTTCTCATCGGCCAGGATGGTGTATGTTCTCAAGCATCACCTTTAAGCAATCCGGTAACGAGATGAGACGTATTGAGGTAGTACTGCGTGAACTGGAGCGGCTGACGAAGACCATCAGCCGGGACGATCTGGCCCTTGGCTCCAGCGCTTTCACCGCAGAGCAAATCGGTTTTAACCTCGGCCTGGCGCGCAACTCTGTCAGCAAGGATTTAAACCAGCTGTGGAGCGACGGGCTGGTTATCAAAACCCGCGGACGCCCGGTATTCTTTCTGCATCTGCAGGCGACGCAAACCCTGCTCGAACGGCCGCTAGCAGAGTCGGAGCGTGAGATCGGCGCCATTAGCGATTTGCTGCCTGACAGGAATCTACCGTCGATTAGCGATCCGTTCGCGCTGTTGATCGGCCACGATCGCAGCCTGCGGGATGCGGTGGAAAAAGGTAAAGCGGCGGTGCTCTATCCGCATGGGCTACACGTTTTGCTGACCGGCCCTTCGGGCGTCGGAAAGACTTTTTTCGCCGAACTGATGCACCGCTATGCCTGCGAGCATAGCGGTGATAGCCCTCCGCCTCTCGTCTACTTTAACTGCGCCGAGTATGCCAACAACCCGGAGCTACTCTCTTCCCATCTCTTTGGTCATCGACAGGGGGCGTTTACCGGTGCAACGGAGAGCAAGACGGGGCTGATTGAACAGGCCGACGGCGGCTATCTGCTACTCGACGAAGTCCATCGCCTGCCCTATGAAGGCCAGGAAAAGCTCTTCTCGCTGCTGGATAAAGGCGAGTATCGCCCGCTGGGCGCCAGCGGCCCGGCGCGAAGCATCACCGTACGCCTTATCTGCGCCACCACCGAGCCGGTGAGCTCGTCGCTGCTGCGGACTTTTCAACGCCGCATTCAGGTCACCATCGATCTTCCCGGCATCCGCCAGCGTTCGCTGGAGGAGCAGATCGAACTGATTATCGGCTTCCTGCAGCGGGAGAGCCGCAAGATTGAGCGCTCGGTAAGCATCGATAAAACGCTGCTGCTGTGGCTGCTGAATAAGCCGCTGGAAGGCAATATCGGCCAGCTAAAAAGCGATATCCAGTTTTTATGCGCCCAGGCCTGGGCGTCAGGGATGGCGGCGCAGCACGATGTTCTACTGCTGGATGGCAAGCTGGCGGACGGTTCCACTAACCCCACCCAGGAGCAGCGGATACTGGTCGACGCGCTGTTCAATGGTAAAACCCTGCTCAGTATTGACGCCCGCACGCTGCCCCAGCTTAAAAGCCCGGCGGGCGGCGATGGCGGCATCGAAGAGAGCGATCTGTTTTATAGCTTCCTGACCCGCGAATACGTCAATCTACGCAACAGTAACGTTCCGCCTGCAGAGACGCTGGCCATTCTCAAAAACAAGCTCAGCTCCATTTTCGAATATGGCCTCTACAGCCGCGACAGCGGTACGCGATCACCGCGCTATGGCGACCAGATTGAAGAGCGCGTCGCCCTGCTGATTAGCTATGTCGAGCAGATCCTGGGCTTTTCCCTGCCGGAAAATCTGGTCAATCCGCTGCGCAAGCACCTGCTGGCGCTGATCGGCTACGTCCAGCGGGGGCTGATCCCGCAGCTCTACTCCTCCAGTTTAATTCTCGATCGCTGTAAAGATGAATATGAGAACGCCACCCAGCTATGCAGGAAAATCAACGATCTGCTGAATATTCAGTGCCCGGCGACGGAGGTGGTCTGGCTGTGCCTGTTCCTCAAAGAGTGCCGCCATTACCGCCAGCGGATCGGCGTCAGCCCCGACTGCGGCGTGATACTGATCGCCCACGGCGCCACCACCGCCACCAGCATGGCGCAGTACGTCAATCGGGTGCTGGAACGCGAGCTGTTCAACGCCATCGATATGCCGTTCGAACAGTCGGTACACGACACCCTGGATGCATTAATCCGGCTTATGCAGGCGCAGCGCTGGCAGCGGCTGATCCTGATCGTCGATATCGGCTCGCTGGTGCATTTCGGCAGCACCATCAGCAAGCTATTCCAGATAGACGTCCTGCTGATGCCGGACATCACCCTGACCAGCCTGCTGGAGATTGGCCTCGATCTGAGCTACGAGACCAGCGAGCTGCCGCGGCTGGCGGCGCTTATGCAGGAAAAAGGCATCCCCAGCCAGCTGTGCACCCCGCAGCAGGAAAACGTCGGCAAGGTGCTGGTCATCTCCTGCATTACCGGCATGGGCACGGCGGAGAAAATCAAAACGGTGCTGGAGGAGAGCTTCGGCGAGCTAATGTCGCAGGATACCCGCATGGTGATCCTCGACTATAACGAAGTGCGCAGCCCGGAGCGCGTGCAGCAGGCCATTAACGCCCACGAGCGGCTGGCGGGGATTGTCGGGACCTTCCAGCCCGGGCTGCCGGATATTCCGTTTATCTCGCTGGAGGAGCTGTTTTCCGAGCAGGGCCCGGAGCTGGTGTTAAGCCTGCTGACTCCCGATCTCTCCAGCGCCGAGAGGCGGCTGGAGATGGAGCGCAGCGCGTCCCGATTTATCAGCGCCCTGACCATGGAGAGCATCATCAACCATATTTCGGTGCTCAACCCGCAGCGCATCCTCAAAGAGATGGAGGGCGTCCTCAGCCAGCTGCGCGCGACCCTGGCGATCGCCCCCAGCCGCCAGGTGACACTACGCTTTCTGATCCACTGCTGCTGTATGGTCGAGCGTATCGTGATTAACCGCAAACCGTTACAGATGGCGCTGGAAATGAAGCCCGATATGGATACTCACGCGTTTAGTGTCATTAAATCCGCCTTTCACCCGGTGGAGGAGGCCTACGCCATCCGCTTATCGGATGCGGAATATATTTATATCTACGAATTATTGTATAGCTGATCCCTTTACTGGCGCGGCCCATCGGCCCGCCAGTCCCCTCCTCCCCCGCAGATGACACTAATGCTGGCACGGCCTTTGCTCTATCCATAGCGTCTATAAAACGGCGCCAGGAGGCCACCTTGTCATCTACTGTACCTGCACACCCATTACCGCAAATTCTGCTGCTGACGCACGGCGGCTGGGGTACGCCGCTTTGCAACAGCCTGCGCATGGTCACGGGCGAAATCGAAGGCGTGACGGAAATCGCCCTGATGCCCGTCGATACCCTCGGCGAGTATTACCAGCGCGTTGAAGCGATGGTGAAGTCCATGCCGGAAGGCTCGCTGATCCTCACCGACTTTATTGGCGGCACCACCTCTAACGTCGCCGCCCGCCTGAGCGCCGATTATCCGATCGCCGTGATTTGCGGCCTCAACGCTTCGCTGCTGCTGGAAGCGCTGGATAAACGCGAACAGGGGCCGCTGACCGGCTGCGTCAACGAGCTGGTGGAAGCTGGACGCAGCAGCTGTCGCGACGTCGTCGCCCACGCGAACCAGTTAAATCATTAAGGAGCCCTTCATGGCAAAAATCGTTTTATGTCGTATCGATAGCCGTCTGATTCACGGCCAGGTTGTCACCAAGTGGGTCGGCCAGTCGCAGGCGAACCGTATCGCCGTGGTCAGCGACGAGCTCGACGCCGATCCGTTTATGAAAAATATCTACCTGATGGCGGCGCCGCCGAATATCAAAGTCGACTGTTTCAGCAATGCCGGCTTTACCGCAGCCTGGCGGGAGAACCAGCTTGGCGAAGGAAACGTGCTGGTGCTGTTTCCGTCCCTCAGCGCAATCCAGCAGGCCGTGCAGCAGGGTTTCGACATCACCACGATCCAGGTCGGCGGACTTGGCGGCGGGCCAAACCGGAAAGCCGTATTTCAGAACATCACCCTCGATGAAAAAGACGTCGGGATCCTGGGTGAGCTGAAAAACAGCGGAATTCAGGTGTTCTTCCAGACGATCCCGGAAGATAAGCCACAGTCACTGGACGACATCCTGAAAAAATTCTAACCAGTTGATAAGCAGGTAAAAACTATGGACACATTGCTTTTTGCGAGCCTGATGGGACTCTATTACTGGTTCGCTCGATTACGTTTAGGCTATACCTTCTCCGCCATGCTGCTGCAGCCCGTCGTGGTTGCCGTTTTCGTCGGCCTGCTGCTGGGCGATATGAAGACCGCGATGATCATCGGCGCAGGTATGCAGTTGGTGTATCTGGGCGTCACCTCGACGCCGGGCGGTAACGTCCCGTCTGATCCGGCGCTGGCCGCCTGTATCGCCATACCTATTGCCGTAAAGGCGGGGATGGAGCCGAACCTGGCGATCGCGCTGGCGATTCCGTTTGGCGTGATCGGGGTATTCCTCGATCAGCTACGTCGGACGCTGAACGCAGCATGGGTCCATATGGCTGATAAACATGCCGAAAGCGCCAATATGGCGGGGATCATGCGCTGCGCCTTTATCTACCCAGCCCTGCTTGGGTTGCTGCTGCGCTTCCCGGTGGTCTTTGCCGCCAACTACTTCGGACAAAACGTGGTCGAGAAGTTCCTCAAGCTAATGCCGCATTGGCTGACCCACTCGTTTGAAATTATGGGCGGCATCCTGCCCGCGCTGGGCTTCGCCATCACCATCATGGTGATTGGTAAGAAGAGCCTGCTGCCCTGGTTTATCGGCGGATTCTTTGCGGTGCTCTACCTGAAGGTGGACATCATGGCGATGGCGATTTTCGGTACCTGCGTGGCCTTCCTGATTAAAGGCCTCGCCAAAAATGAAGGGGCGGCATAATGAGTAGCGATGTCATGCAACATGAGCTGGTTGAACGGGCCCGCGAAAGCCGGGCGCTGAGCAAGGCCGATATCACCAGGGCCTGGCTGATTTACTGGCTGGGGGCGGAAGTCTCCAGCTCCTACGAGCGTCTGCAAAGCCTGGTGTTCTGCGCCTCGATGACGCCGATTATCAAAAAGCTGTATCCGGAGAAAGAAGAACAGGCCGAGGCCCTGAAACGCCACCTGAACTTCTTTAACTCCGAGCAAACTTTCGGCTCGGTTATCCAGGGTATATCTATCGCCATGGAAGAGCAGAAAACCCGCGGCGAACCGATTAGCGACGCCTCCATTACCGGCATCAAAACCGGCCTGATGGGGCCGCTGGCCGGAATGGGCGACTCAATAATCTGGGCCGCAGTTATGCCGCTGCTAATTGCGATCTTTATCCCCTTTGCCGCCAACGGCAGCGCCTTCGGCGGTATTGCGCCGCTGATCCTCTATCCGGCAATCACCATGGCGATAAGCTACGGGCTGGTGCATAAAGGCTACACCCTCGGGCGTGATTCGATAATTGGCCTGCTGCAAGGGGGGCGCATTAAGGAGCTCATCTACGGCGCCAACGTGTTGGGTCTGATCATGATGGGCGCGCTTTCGGCAAGCTATGTCAAAATCACCACGCCGCTGAAAATCAGCGCGCTGAAAGGCTCTGATGTGGTGGTGCAGCAGATCCTCGACTCTATTGCTCCGGGTCTGCTGCCGCTGGCGGCGGTCTTTGCCGTCTACTTCTATCTGCTGAAAAAGGGTCCGCGCTACACCACGATTTTACTGTCTATTGTCGCAATCAGCATCGTTTGTTCACTGACGGGAGTGCTGTAGGCCATGAACGGTAATATTTATCAACAGCTCGGACTAAAGCGGGTAATTAACGCCTGCGGCAAAATGACGATCCTCGGCGTATCGTCCGTTGACCCGGAGGTGATGCAGGCCGCCACCGAAGCCGCCAGAGCATTCGTTGAAATCGATAAGCTCACCGACCGAGCCGGGGAACTTATCTCCACCCACACCGGCGCCGAGGATAGCTACCTGACGTCGTGCGCCTCGGCGGGAATTGCTATCGCGGTAGCGGCGGCGATCACCCGCGGCGAGCCGGATAAGGTCGCGCAGATGCCGGACAGCAGCGGTCTGGCAAACGAAATCATTATCCTGCGCGGTCACAACGTCGATTACGGCGCGCCGATTACCAGCGCGATTCGACTCGGCGGAGGACGGATTGTCGAGGTCGGGTCCAGCAATCTCGCCGCACGCTGGCAACTGGAGAGTGCCGTCAGCGAGCGTACGGCGGCGCTACTATTTGTCAAATCGCACCACTGCGTGCAAAAAGGGATGCTGGGCATTGACGACTTTCTGCAGGTTGCCCGCCAGCATAACCTGCCGCTGATTATCGATGCCGCCGCCGAAGAGGATCTTCGGCAGTGGGTTGCGACCGGCGCAGATATGGTGATTTACAGTGGCGCCAAAGCCTTCAATGCCCCAACCTCCGGCTTTGTTAGCGGAAAAAGAAACTGGATCGCGGCCTGCAAAGCGCAGCATAACGGCATCGCCAGAGCGATGAAGGTTGGCAAAGAAAATATGGTGGGCCTGGTGTACGCCCTCAACCGCTATCAGTCGGCCGCTCCAGCGCCCGATGCGACCACCCTGCGTCCCTTCGCCGAGGCGATATCCGCCCTACGCGGGCTGAAGGCGGATATCGAACAGGATGAGGCAGGACGGGCCATCTGGCGCATTCGGGTCAGGGTCGATAAAGAAGCCCTGGGCCTCAACGCCAACGAAGTCGAAGCCAGGCTACGCGGTGGCGAAATTGCCATTTATGCCCGCCGCTACGCTTTGCATCAGGGCGTGTTTAGCCTTGATCCGCGGACCATTGCCGAAGGTGAGATGCCGCTTATTATCGCGCGACTCAAGGAGATTACCGAACATGCAGCAGATTAACTTTTACCGCCGACGGGTCGCGATTAACGTTCTGGCAAAAGATATCGCCAACGCCCGTGAGATTTACGACGCCGCCGAAGGCCATGCGGTGATCGGCGTTTTATCCGCACAATTTTCTACCGTGGATGAAGGTGTGGCAGAAGTGCGCCGTTGGATGACAGAAATTCCCGCTATTTCCGTCGGCCTGGGGGCAGGCGATCCGGCACAGTTCTATAAAGCGGCGATGATTTCGGCGAAGCTTCATCCCGCCCATGTTAATCAGACCTTTACCGGCTGCGGCTTTGCCGCAGGCGCGCTGGCCGCCACCGGCGGGCAAAACACGCGGATCAATGCGTTGATAAGCCCCACCGGCAGGCCCGGAGAGGTACTTATCTCGACTGGAGTCAGCAGCGCGCAGGGAACGCCGGCCAAGGTCTCCGCCGATGCGGCGGTGAGGATGATTCAGGATATGGGCGCGCACGCTGCAAAATTCTTTCCTATGGACGGCGAACGCTCCCTGGACGAGCTAAAGCTCCTCGCCCAAAGCGCCGCGCAAAACGGCATGACGCTGATTGAACCCACCGGCGGTATCGACCTGAATAACTTCGCCGCCATTCTGCAGGCCTGCCTGCAGGCCGGCGTTGCGCAGGTGATGCCGCATATCTACAGCTCAATCATCGACCCGCAGAGCGGGAATACCCGCCCGGAAGATATTCGCCAGCTGATGAGTATCGTGAAGGATCTTGTCGATTAAAGACTCGGCCGCGTGCGGCAGCGACTGCCGCACGCCACGCGCTGATTTCTATGACAAATTGTGAGCCTCCGCGCAATAACGACATTCCACCGCCGCACACGCCCCCTCACATTGATAGCGATCAAAAATAATCATACCGTCTGGTCGGTATGATTCGGGCCATGAATACAGAAGCCCAGCACCGAAAAAAAGATCCCGTCCGTCTGCACCGCCAGTTGCTTGAGTCAGCGGCGATGATTGCCGGTCGGGATGGTATCGCCGCACTCTCGCTGAACGCCGTCGCGCGCGAGGCGGGAGTCAGTAAAGGCGGACTCCTGCACCACTTTCCCAATAAACAGGCGCTGATCTTCGCTCTGTTCGCCCGGCTGCTGGCGATTATGGAAAAGGCGATAAGCGAGCTGATGGCCGCCGATAATATCGCCTACGGACGCTTTACCCGCGCCTATTTGCACTATCTGTCCAACCCGGAACTGACGGATACCCACGAAAGCCGCCAGCTGATGGTGCTGTCGCTGGCGATGCCGGATGAGCCGGTGCTGAGAAAATGCTGGCGCGACTGGATGCTGGGGCATCTGGCGCAGGGCGATGCGCTGGATAATAGCCATACCGGTACCCTGGTGCGCTATGCGGCGGACGGTATCTGGCTGTCGGAACTGACGGAGGGGCGCACCATGGGCGCCGACCACCGGCGATCGCTGGTGCGCGATCTGACGCAAATGACGCTGCCGGCATGATGCCGGAAAAACCTGCCCGGTCAGGCGTTATGCAGGGTTGCAGGCCGTCTGGAGCACCCGGACATACGTGAGTACCCGGGACCAGACAGACAAATAAAATCGCCTCATGAAGGCTCTTAGATCGAGGCCGCGATGCGCTACAACATCAATGCCCGTCTCATTTATGATGCAACGGACGGCACACTCACCCTACCGGGAAGCAGCGAACCGGACAGCCAGCTGTCTATCACCGCCAGCGCGCTGCTCTACTATTTCCTGCGCCATACCGATGTTATCAGCCGCGATGAGGTACTGAAAAAAGTCTGGGACGACAACGGGTTAACCTCATCCAACAGCAACCTTAACCAGTATCTGAGCATGCTGCGCAAAACCTTCCGCCATTATGATATCGAGAACATCATCGTCACGGTGTCGCGCGGCATGCTGCAGCTCAACCCCGAATTAACCATCGCCATCATTGACGACATAGCGGAGGCGCCGTCTGAGCCCGCGGCGGAAGTCGCGCCGATGCAGGATTCCAGGCCCCCCTTCACCCGCGCCGAGGAAACCTCCGCCCCCTCCCGGCATGCGCGAGGCACCTGCTGGTATCTCGCCGGCGGCTGCCTGCTCACCATCGCCCTGCTGCTGGTGGTCTGCAGTTTTCTCGGCGGCAGCACATCGCACCCCATCACCCTGACGCAAATGCGCCACAGCCAGTGCGAACTGCTGGCCAGCGACGAGATGCTGCGATCGGTCTCCGCCACCGCCTACGGCAAAAATTTTGATGAGGTGCGCCAGCGGCTGAAGCTGGAGTGTAAACCCGGCGAACGCTTCGTCTTCTTCTATGGCGACAGGCTGGAAACTAACGGCCTGGGCCGGGTGTTTCTCGCCCACTGCGCGATGCATGAAGATAACCCGTTCAGCTACTGCGATAACTATTTCTACTACTCCTGGAAGCCGCAATGAGACTCGCTCCTCGCCCCTTTTTCGCCCTCTCTACGCTGGTATTGATCGTCGCGGCCGGAGTCAGCGCCTGGAAACTGCTGCCCGTTGAAAAAAATGGCATGATGAGCTGCTCAAGCAAAGCGATCATGCGTTTTGAAAACATGGAGAAAGAGAACGTCAACGGCAATATTCATTTTAATTTTGCCGCCAACGGCAAGGGATCGATGGTCGTCGAGGGCTATACCGACTCCGCGGCCGGCTGGCTCTATCTGCAGCGCTACGTCCAGTTTAACTGGACCAGCCAACGCATCTCATCGACCGAACGCCACTACCACATCAGTAAGTGGGAATCCAGCGCCTCGTCAATCGATGAGTCCCCGGACGTTATCTTTGCCTACTTTATGCGTGAAATGTCCGACAGCCACGATGGCCTGTTTCTCAACGCCCAGAAGCTCAACGAGAAAGCGATTCTGCTGAGCTCCATCAACTCTCCTCTCTATGTCTGCACCCTGAAATCCGGCAGCCAGTTCGATTGACCCCGCTCCCCCCCGCCTTCCTGGTTTCGCCCTCGCCGCGAAAGCGCACTTTTTGCATTTATCTGGCGGGCAAAAACATGATCATACCCACATTTAATGGAGGGATATATTACCCCGCGTGCGCAATAAATTAGCACCCCGTTAACATTCCCCGCCGCGCGTCTCAACGCGCCAAAAACCGCCTGCGGCAACGCCAAATCTCGCACGACCGATCAGCATAAACAGATAAATCAATGGCTAAAAAAGGCTAAATCACAGAGTAAAAAACTAAAAACAAACCCCTCACGGATTTAAATTTCACTCCTTTTCCATTTCCCTATAGTGGATTTCGAACGCCGCTGCCGCGTGTTGACGCCGTTACGCGGACGGTTTTCCCGAATCACAAAACCTGCTCTGGAGGAGAAACAATGGGTGATGCATTGGGGCTTATTGAAACCAAAGGTCTGGTGGCCTGCATTGAAGCAGCGGACGCGATGTGCAAATCCGCCAACGTCGAGCTGATTAGCTATGAAAACATCGGCTCCGGGCTGGTCACCGTCATGGTGAAGGGCGACGTCGGCGCGGTGAAAGCGGCGGTGGATTCCGGCGTGGAATCGGCGCAGCGCATCGGGGAAGTGGTGACCTCGCTGGTTATCGCTCGTCCGCATAACGACATCAACAAAATCGTCATTAAACACAAGGCTTAAGGCCAGGAGAACGCAAATGGGTGATGCATTAGGTCTGATTGAAACCAAAGGGCTGGTGGCCTGTATCGAAGCCGCGGATGCGATGTGTAAAGCCGCCAACGTGGAACTGATTGGCTATGAAAACGTCGGTTCCGGGCTGGTCACCGCGATGGTGAAAGGCGACGTCGGCGCGGTGAAAGCGGCGGTGGATTCCGGCGTCGAATCGGCGCAGCGCATTGGGGAAGTGGTGACCTCGCTGGTTATCGCCCGTCCACATAACGACATCAACAAGATCGTCGCACATTACAAAGTGACGGAATAACGGGAGACAACATGATGAAAGAAGCGCTAGGGCTTATCGAAACCAAAGGTCTGGTGGCCTGTATTGAAGCCGCCGATGCGATGTGTAAAGCCGCCAACGTCGAGCTGATTGGCTATGAAAACGTCGGCTCCGGGCTGGTCACCGCGATGGTGAAAGGCGATGTCGGCGCCGTTAACGCCGCCGTTGACTCCGGCGTGGAAGCGGCGAAACGCATCGGCGAAGTCGTCACCTCTCGCGTCATCGCGCGTCCGCATAACGACATCGAAAAAATCGCGTCGCAGCACAAAGCATGACCTGACAGGGCGCGCCCCGTCTCCACTCTTTTAGTCTGATGAAGGATAGACTCATGATTGAACTGGATAACGATTTGCAGTCCCGCCAGAACGCGCGGGAACTGGTGCGCAGCGCCAAAAAGGCTCAGGCGATTCTGGCCACCTTTTCGCAGCAACAAATCGACGCCATCGTGAAAAACGTGGCCCAGGAAGCCGCGCACCACGCCGAAGCGCTGGCGAAAATGGCTGCGGAAGAGACCGGATTTGGCAACTGGCAGGATAAAGTGCTGAAGAACCGTTTCGCTTCGCTGCGCGTTTACGACGCCATCAAAGATATGAAGACCGTCGGCATCATTCATGACGATCCGCTAAAAAAAGTGATGGACGTGGGCGTGCCGCTGGGGGTGATTTGTGCGCTGGTCCCGTCAACCAACCCCACCTCTACCGTGATCTACAAAACGCTGATTGCCCTGAAAGCCGGCAACGCGATTATCTTCTCCCCGCATCCGGGCGCCCGTCAGTGTAGCTGGAAGGCGATTGAGATAGTCAAACGCGCGGCTGAAGCGGCAGGCGCGCCGGCGGGCAGCGTCGACGCCATTAGCCAGTTGACCCTCGAAGCCACTTCAGAACTGATGCACAGCAAAGACGTGTCGCTGATTCTGGCGACCGGCGGCGAAGGCATGGTTCGCGCGGCCTACGCTTCCGGCACCCCGACCATTAGCGGCGGCCCGGGAAACGGACCGGCCTTTATCGAGCGCAGCGCCGATATTCATCACGCGGTGAAAGATATTATCACCAGCAAAACCTTCGATAATGGCGTGATCTGCGCCTCCGAGCAGTCAATCATCGTCGAACGCTGCATTTATCACGATGTGCATCGTGAACTCGAAGCCCAGGGCGCCTACTTCATGAATGAAGGTGAAGCGGCCAAAATGGCGGCTCTGCTGCTGCGCCCGAACGGCACCATCAACCCGAAAGTGGTGGGTAAAACCGCGCTGTATCTCAGCCAGCTTGCCGGTTTCAGCGTTCCGGCCAGCACCAAAGTGCTGATCGCCGAACAGACCACCGTCTCTCACCAGAACCCTTACTCCCGCGAAAAACTGTGTCCCATTCTCGGCCTGTACGTGGAAGAGGACTGGAAAGCGGCCTGCCACCGGGTGATGGAGCTGCTGACCAACGAAGGGCTCGGCCATACGCTGGTTATCCATACCCGCAATCAGGACGTAATTCGCCAGTTCTGCCTCGAAAAACCGGTTAACCGCATTTTGATTAACACCCCGGCGGCGCTGGGTGGCATCGGCGCGACCACCAATATCACCCCGGCGCTGACCCTCGGCTGCGGCGCAGTCGGCGGCGGTTCCAGCTCCGATAACGTTGGCCCGATGAACCTGCTCAACATCCGCCGGGTCGGCTACGGCGTGCGCTCCATTGATGAACTGCGCGCTCCGGGCAGCCGCCCTGAACCGCAGCCGACCATCGTCAGCCCGGCGACCGGCCCGAACCGCAGCATCTTCGACGATGAGCGTTTTAACGCCCCGGCGACCGCTTCCACCGCAGCCCACCCGGCCAGCGCCGACGATCGCTTTGCGTCTGCCGCCGCCATCGGCGCGGACAGCGAGATTAATGAGCAAAACGTGGAACGCGTCATCCGCCAGGTGCTTGAGCGTCTGGGCCAGTAATGCATTGAAATAAGGCGATAAAAACAATGATTCTCGCAAAGGTAGTCGGACATGTCGTCGCCACGCAGAAGTGCGATGAGCTACGCGGCAGTAACCTGCTGCTGATCGTCAAACTCGACGATAACCAGCAGCCCATGAAGGACCAGACCTGGGTCGCCGTCGATAGCGTCGGCGCCGGCATGCACGACATCGTCCTGGCTGAAGAGTATTTCGCGCTCAACACCGAACGCTACAAAGCCATGTCGGTGGTCGCCATTGTCGAGAACGTGTTTCGGGACGCTTAAGGAGTGAATAACCCAATGAGTGAATTTTTGCTGAAACCCCGGATCCGCTTTGGTCAGGATGCGCTTGCCATCCTGAACGAGCTGCCCGCCCGCAACGTGCTGCTGGTGACCGACAAGGCGATGGTCAAATTTGGCCTCGCCGAACGCGTGACTGGCCCCTGGCGCCAGCGCGGCATCGCTTTCCAGGTCTGGGATGACGTGGTGGCGGATCCGGATATCGCCACCATCGTACGCGGGATGAAGGTAATGGATGCCCGCTATCCGGACCTGGTGGTGGCGCTGGGCGGCGGGTCGGTGATTGACGCGGCCAAAGCGGTTATTTTCGCCCTCGCGCAGACCCGTCCGCAGGCCGGGCGCCAGCGTCCCTGCTTCGTGGCGATCCCGACCACCAGCGGTACCGGCTCAGAAGTGACCGCCTTTTCGGTCGTCAAGGCGCATGCTGAAAAACTGGTGCTGGTGGACCCGACACTGCTGCCGGATATCGCCATTCTCGACCCGGCGCTGGTGGCCTCAGTACCACCCGCAATCACCGCCGACACCGGGATGGACGTGCTGTGCCACGCGCTGGAAGCCTACGTCTCCCGTGCCGCCAGCGACTTTTCCGATGCGCTGGCGGAAAAAGTGGTGCAGCAGGTTTTCCGCTATCTGCCCACCTGCTGGCGCAGCGGCGACAACCTGCTGGCTCGCGAGAAGATGCACAACGCCTCCTGCATGGCGGGCATGGCGTTCACCAACGCCTCCCTGGGCATCACCCATAGCCTGGCCCATGCGCTTGGCGGCGTCTTTCGCGTCCCCCACGGCCGCGCGAACGCGCTGTTAATGGCCGAAGTGGTGGCCTGGAACGCCGATTATCACGGGCAGTGCGCGACCGAGGCCGCCCACAAATATGCGCGCTTAGCCCATCTGCTGGATCTGCCGGCGGCCAATCCCCGCCAGGGCGTCGCCAGCCTGCTGGTCGCCATTCAGACGTTAAAAGACGAAATGACGATGCCGGCCGGCATTCGCGATACCGGCGTCGAGGCAGGCGAGTTTGAACAGCGCCTGGCGGAGATGGTTGGCCAGGCGCTACGCGACAGCTGTACGCCGACCAATCCACGCACGCCGGACGCCAACGCGTTAACCGGGCTTTATCGCCGGGCCTGGTCCGGTTGACTGGAATCGCCCGGCGGCGCTCCGCTTGCACGGGCCTACGGATAACGCGCTAGTAGGCCGGGTCAGCGCAGCGCCACCCGGCAACAATGCGGGCAACTAACAAGAACATCTGGAGAATACTTCATGGCACACTACAGCTTAACGCCGCGCGTCAACGTGTTGGCAGACCGTTTACTCTCACAAAAAAGCACCCTGTGCACCGAGCATGCCGCCACGTTGAACACCCTTGATGGCGATATCGCGGGCATTCCCGCCGCCGTCAAGCCGGCGCGCCGTTTCTATGAGTTGATGCGCCAGCTGCCGCTGTGCATCAGCCCCGATGAGCTTATTGTCGGCGATCAGACCCGCAAACCGCACGGGGCGATTTTCCACGATGAAAGCGCCGCGCAGCGTCCGTCGGCGTTCCGTTTCCTGAATCTCAGCAGCGAGCTGGACTCCCCGGATTACCGGCTGATTGTTGAAAAAGGCGTGCTGGCGATTAAACACCAGCTGGAAGAGAAAACCCGCAGCCTGGGTAGCGCCGTCAGCCGCAGCGGTATGGATGAAGTCAACGGCTGCCGGGCCGCCATTTACGCCTGCGACGCCCTCCTCGCCCTGGCGCAGAATCTGGCCACCAGCGCCGAAACGCTCGCGGCGGCGGAAAGCAACCCGTATCGCCAGGCCGAGCTGCTGGAGAGCGCGGCGATTCTGCATCACGTTCCGGCCCACCCGGCGCGTAGCTTCAAAGAGGCCTGCCAGGCATTTTATCTGTTTCAGCTGGCGCTGCAGCTGGACAACGGCAGCTATGCGGTAAACCCGGAAGGTGCCGATAAGGCTCTGCTGCCGTGGTATCAGCGCGACATCGCCAACGGCACCCTGACGCCGCAGCAGGCCTACGAAATCGTGGAGTGCCTGTGGTTCAAACTGGCGCAACTGAGCGAAGTCCGCGCCGCCTGCGCTATCGACGGCTACCCGATGTTCGACGCCCTGCGCCACGGCGCCAGCCTCGATGACCCCAGCACAATCATCAACGAACTTTCCGTGCTGTTCCTCTGCGCACAGCGGAATCTGAGCGCGCTCAATCTGCCGGTGCGTCTGTTCCACGGCGAACAAAAGGTCTCCGCCGCGCCGTTTGCCGCCTGTAGCGAAACGACAACAGCAGAAGGGCTGACTCCGCGCATGCAGCGTCTGCGCAACCACTACCTGACGGTACGCCCGAGCGTCTCTATCTATCGCGCGCTGGCCTTTACCGAGGTGGTGAAAGCCAATCCGGGCATGCCGACCATTCTGCTGCGCGCCAAAGCTTTCCGTCACGCCTGCGAAACCGCGCCGATTCTGATTCAGGACGATGAGCTGATCGTCGGCCATCCGTGCGGCAAGCCGCGCGCCGGGGCCTTCTCGCCGGATATCGCCTGGCGCTGGGTGCGTGACGAACTCGATACCATGAGCACCCGTCCGCAGGATCCGTTTGAGATCAGCGAAGAAGATAAGAAAACCATCCGCGAAGAGATCGTCCCGTTCTGGGAAGGCCGCTCGCTGGATGAGATCTGCGAAGCCCAGTACCGCGAAGCGGGGGTGTGGGCATTCAGCGGCGAAACCTTCGTCAGCGACCTCTCCTACCATCAGATCAACGGCGGCGGCGATACCTGTCCGGGCTATGACGTGCTGCTGTTCACCAAAGGGATGAACGGCATTAAAGCCGATGCCGAGACGCATCTTGCCAGCCTGAGTATGGAAAACCCGCAAGATATCGACCGCATCTACTACTACAAGGCGGCGATTGAAACCTGCGAAGGGGTGATTAACTATGCGCATCGCATCGCCGCGCGCGCCCGCGAGCTGGCCGCTATTGAGCAAAACGCCCAGCGGCGCGCCGAGCTGCTGACCATTGCCGAAGTGAACCAGAACGTCCCGGCGAATCCGCCGAAGACCCTGCAGGAAGCGCTGCAAAGTATCTGGACCGTCGAATCACTGTTTGAAATCGAAGAGAACCAGACCGGCCTGTCGCTGGGCCGCGTGGACCAGTACTGCTACCCGATGTTTGCAGCCGATATTCGCGAAGGCCGCCTGACTCACGACACCGCGCTGGAGCTGCTGCAGGCGTTTATCATCAAATGTGCCGAGCTGATGTGGATGTCGAGCGAGCTGGGGGCGAAATACTTCGCCGGTTATCAGCCGTTTATCAACCTGACCGTTGGCGGCCAGAAGCGCTCCGGCGGCGATGCCTGTAACGACCTGACTTACCTGATTATGGACGCCGTGCGCTTTGTGAAGGTTTACCAGCCGTCGCTGGCCTGCCGTATTCACAACCAGTCGCCGCAGAAGTACATGGAAAAAATCGTCGACGTCGTCAAGGCGGGGATGGGTTTCCCGGCCTGCCACTTCGATGACTCCCATATCAAGATGATGCTGCGCAAGGGCTTCGATTTCGAAGATGCCCGCGACTACTGCCTGATGGGCTGCGTCGAGCCGCAGAAATCCGGCCGTATCTACCAGTGGACCTCTACCGGCTATACCCAGTGGCCTATCGCCATCGAATTCGTCTTAAACCGTGGCCGGATGGTGCTGTTTGATAGCTATCAGGGGCTGGATACCGGCGATCTGCGCGACCTGCGCACCTTCGAAGAGTTTGACGCAGCGGTGAAACAGCAGATTGCCCATATCGTTCGTCTGTCGGCGATTGGCACGGTGATCAGCCAGCGCGTACACCGCGACGTGGCGCCGAAACCGCTGATGTCGCTGCTGGTGGAAGGCTGTATGGAGAGCGGCAAAGACGTCGCCGCTGGCGGCGCAGTGATCAACCACGGTCCGGGGCTGATCTTCTCCGGCCTGGCGACCTACGTCGACTCCATGGCAGCGATCCGTAAGCTGGTGTTCGAAGATAAGAAGTACACCCTCGAACAGATGCGCGATGCGATGCTGGCGAACTTTGAAGGCTTTGAGGCCCTGCGCCGCGACTGCCTGAACGCGCCGAAATACGGTAACGACGATAACTACGTTGACCAGTACGCGCTGGATATCACCGAGTGGACCGAGCGCGAGTGCCGCAAATACAAAATGCTCTACTCCACGCTGAGCCACGGCACCCTCTCTATCTCCAACAACACGCCGATTGGCGAGCTGACCAACGCCACGCCGAACGGCCGTCTGGCGTGGATGCCACTCTCCGACGGAATCAGCCCGACGCAGGGGGCGGATAAGCAGGGGCCAACCGCCATTATCAAGTCAGTCAGCAAGATGAACGTGGAGACCATGAATATCGGCATGGTGCATAACTTCAAGTTCCTCAAAGGGTTGCTGGACACGCCGGAAGGGCGCCATGGCCTGATTACCCTGCTGCGCACGGCATCGATTCTCGGCAACGGCCAGATGCAGTTCAGCTACGTCGATAACGAAGTCCTGAAAAAAGCCCAGCAGGAGCCGGAAAAATATCGCGACCTGATCGTCCGCGTGGCGGGCTACAGCGCCTACTTCGTTGAGCTGTGCAAGGAAGTTCAGGACGAGATTATCAGCCGTACGGTGATTGAGAAGTTCTGATAAACACGGACGTTTTTGGACACGGATGTCCCGATCGTTTTACTGGAGGTATGTGTGAGCGCAAAACAAGAATTAACCGGGCGAATCTTCAATATTCAGAAATATTCAATCTACGACGGCGACGGGATTCGCACGCTGGTTTTTTTCAAAGGCTGCAATATACGCTGCCCGTGGTGCGCCAACCCGGAAGGGCTGAACAGTCAGTTCCAGGTGATGTTCTCGCAGGATAAATGCATTAACTGCGGCGACTGCGTCAACGTCTGCCCGGCCGGTATTCACTATCGGGCAGCAGAAAACGGCGAGATGAAGCATTTTGTCGACCGTCATAAAGACTGTATTGGCTGCCGCAAATGCGAAGAGATTTGCACCCAGAACGCGCTGGATATTATGGGTAAAGACGTCACCGTCAGCGAGCTGATGGACATCATCATGCAAGATTATGACTTCTACATCGCTTCCGGCGGCGGCGTGACCATCGGCGGCGGCGAAATGAGCCTGCAAACCGATTTCGCCGTGGCGCTGTTCAGCGAATGCAAAAAGATGATGCTCAATACCGCTATCGAAACCCAGGGCACCACGCCGCTGGCTAATTATCAAAAGCTGGCGCCGGTGACCGACACCTTCTTATTCGATATTAAGCAAATTAACAGCGAGCACCATAAAGCGTTATTTGGCATTGGCAACGAAGGTATTCGCCGCAATCTGGAATGGCTGGTGGATTCCGGCGCCAACGTGATTATTCGTATGCCGCTGGTTCGCGGCTATAACGACTCATTCGATGCCATTACCGGGGCTATTGATTACGTGCAGAAACTGGCGAAGCGCGGAAATATCCGCCGCATCGATATGCTGCCGTACCACCAGCTGGGCCGCAAAAAATACGAGCGCCTGGATATGCCCTACCCCATTACCCAGGACCCGTCTTATTCGCCCGAAGAGCTGAACCAGCTGGAGACGTTCTTTACACAGTTTGATTTTGATATTCGCTTAGTCCGCCATTAACAGGAGCCGACATGAAAAGTTTAGGCGTAATTGAAACGCGAGGGCTGGTCGCCGCCATTCAGGCCGTAGACGCCGCCTGTAAAGCTGCGGGCGTGACCTGCATTGGCTATCGCAAAATCGGATCGGGGCTGGTCAGCGTCTGCTTCGAAGGCGAGATCAGCGCCATCCACACCGCCATTGAGCGCGGCGTCGAGGTGGCGGGCGCGGCGCAATGCGTCAAGTCGCTGGTCATCGCCCGTCCGGAACCCAGCGTGGTGGTAGCGCTGAGCCATCTGAAAGGCCGCCCGCAGGCAAAACCGCTCGCCAGCCACACCGATGTGAAAAATGCTGAGGCGCAACACGGTGTGTCGGCGCCCGCCGAAAAAGTCGGACCGCAAACGCCGCCCTCTCCGCCGGCGTCGGGCGAGCCTGAAGATAAAAATGCCGCGATGAAGAAAGGGAAAAAGGCATGATCGACACCCTGCTCCATGAAAAAATCGCCACCCGGCTGACGCGCTCCGCGCCCGATATCCCGGTCGGTATCTCTAACCGCCACGTCCATCTGTCACAGCAGGATGTCGAGGCGCTGTTTGGCCAGGGTTATGCGCTGACGCCGTTTAAACCCCTGCGCCAGCCGGGGCAGTTTGCCGCCCAGGAGTGCGTGACCGTCGTCGGTCCGAAGGGCTCACTCGCCCAGGTTCGCGTCCTTGGGCCGACCCGGCCGGTCACTCAACTGGAAATCTCGCGCGCCGACTGCTTTACTCTCGGCATTAAAGCGCCGGTGCGCGAATCCGGCCAGCTGGATAATGCGGGCAACGCGCTGCTGATCGGCCCGGCAGGCCACGTTGAACTGCGCTCTCAGGTGATCTGCGCCTGGCGGCATATCCATATGTCGCCGCAGGATGCGCGGCAGTTGAACGTCGCCAACGGCCAGAAGGTGAGCGTCCGCAGTCACGGCGAACGCCAGCTGACCTTCGATGAAGTGGTGGTGCGGGTGCGCGAAGACTTCGTGCTGGAGTTCCATATTGATACCGAAGAGGCCAACGCCGCCGGACTGAAAAACGGCGCGCAGGTCACGCTCATCGCTTAACGGAGGCCGCCATGACCGATGAAGAGATCGACCGTCTGGTCACGCGAATGATCCACAGGTTGCGGCCGCCGGTGCTGGTGATGGTTGGCCCGGCCGCGGGCTATCGCCAGGCCATCCGCAGCCGTCTGGCGGGATGCGGGCAGCGTCTGCAGCTGGCACTGGACGAAAACGTGCAGGATGCCGCGCAGTGGCAGGCGATCGGTGAAACGCTGCCGTGCAACGCCTGGCAAGAAGCGCTGTCTTCAGAGAGCTGGCGCGCCGTGGTGGTACCGTTTCTCGACTATCCGCTGGCGGCCGATCTGCTTAACGGCACCTTGCAAAACCCGCAGGCCAGACGATTGCATGACGTTCTGCTTGCCGGCCTGCCGGTGCTGGCGCTGCGCTATCACTGCGACCCGGCCAGCGAGCTAAACCAGCTGCGCGGGGCGGTGAGCACGACGCCCTATGCCGGACATATGCAGTCCACGTTGACGCGGCTGACGGCATGCGGTGTTACGCTGTGCACCATGAATGAGCTGCTGGCGCAGCTGGCTGCGGGAACCAAGGCGCCCGCTCAGGCCCCGGCCCTCGGCGCGCGGCGTTATCTCACTGTCACAGACATCGTGAATAATCCGGCGCTGGTCTGCGCACCTGACGCGCAGTTAACCGATGCCGCTATCGATTTTTTGAAAAACAGAAAAAAAGAACCCTACCTTAATAAATAGATCCGGAGTTTATTATGTCTTCCAAAACAAAATGCTGGCTATGGATGCTGTTGGTTATCCTTTCGGAAACCTCGGCCACTTCGACCCTGAAAATGTTCGGTAGCAGCGAAGGGACCACCAAAATGCTGCTGCTCGGGCTGCTGATCGTCCTCTATTGCACCTGCTACTACTCGCTATCCCGCGCGGTGAAAGATATTCCCGTTGGCCTGGCGTACGCCACCTGGTCCGGTACCGGGATTCTGGTGGTTTCAACGCTAGGGATGGCGTTTTACGGCCAGCATCCGGATACCGCGGCGATTATCGGTATGGCCATTATTGCCGCCGGTATCGTTATCATGAATCTGTTTTCCAAAATGGGTAGCGAAGAGAGCGAAGAAACGCCTGCTGAACCGGCTGATTCAGCCTCATCCCTGAATAAAAAAGTCGCCAACTAACAAAAAAGGAATCGCATATGTTTAACCTCGGATTTTTATGGCTGGCGCTGTCTATCGGCTCCGAAATCACCGGTACCTCGATGATCAAAAAGACCAACGGCTTTAGCAAACTGGCGCCATCGGTGCTGGTGGTCTGCGCCTACGGCCTGTGCTACTTCGCTCTCACTCGCGCGATGAGCACGATCCCGGTGGGCGTCGCCTACTCGCTGTGGTGCGGCTTTGGCATCGTCGGCGTCACCATCTGCTCGATGATCCTCTACAAACAAAAACCGGATCTGCCGGCGATCCTCGCCATGGTGCTGATTATTTCCGGCGGCATCATCATGAACGTCTTCTCCAGCATGTAAACCCGGCCTGCGCCTTCATTGAGTTCCATGAGGGCGCAAAAACCTCACTCGATAAGCCATATTGCCGCAATAAAAAACCGCTTTCACTTTCGCCGCTTTTCGTGGCAGGATAGTCCGATGAACAGAATCGTCGTCATTGCCCGCCCGTATCGTTGGTGGCTGCCTGCATAACAGGCGGCACGATTCACATTTCCATTTTTAAAGCCGCCGGAAGGCGGCTTTATTGTTTCTCAGCGACGTCTTTCGGCTTAACAGCAACGTAAGGAGTCTCTGATGAACACCCACCCGACCATTCTTACCGGCGATCGCCCCACCGGCCAGCTGCATCTCGGTCACTACGTCGGATCGCTACGCCAGCGCGTGCAGCTGCAGCACGACCATCAACAGTTTATCCTCATCGCCGATCTGCAGGGGTTAACCGATAACGGCAGCGACCCGCAGAAAATCAGCAGCAATATCTTTGAGGTGATGGCCGATTATCTGGCGGTAGGTATCGATCCGCACAAAACCACGATTTGCCTGCAATCGGCGCTTCCCGCCCTGGCGGAGCTGAGCGCGCTGTATATGAATATCGTCACCGTCGCCCGCGTCGAGCGTAACCCGACGGTCAAAAATGAAATCGCCCAGAAGGGCTTCTCCCGTTCGCTACCGGTCGGCTTTCTGGCCTACCCTATCAGCCAGGCGGCCGATATCACCGCGTTTAAGGCCGGCCTGGTACCGGTTGGCGACGATCAGCTGCCGATGATCGAACAGACCAATGAGATCGTCCACAAAATGAATAGCCTGACCACGACGCCGGTGCTGCAGCACTGCCGGGCGCTGCTCAGCGATGTCAGCCGCCTGCCGGGCATTGACGGCGGCGCCAAGATGTCAAAATCGCTGGGTAATACGCTCACGCTTTCGGCCAGCGAAGAGCAGATTCACCGCGCGGTCGGCGCTATGTATACCGACCCGAACCATCTGCGGGTCAGCGATCCTGGCCGAATCGAAGGCAACGTTGTCTTTACTTACCTTGATGCTTTTCATCCGGATCCAGCCTTCGTCGCCGGGATGAAGGCGCATTATCAACGCGGCGGGCTGGGTGACCGACAGTGTAAAAACGCGCTGGAGGAGTGTCTGCAGACGCTGCTGGCGCCCATTCGCCAACGCCGGGCGACGTATATTGCGGATAAAGGCATGTTGCTGGAGCTGCTGCGTCAGGGTAGTGAGCGGGCGCATCGCCTCACGCAGCAAACATTGCATGAGGTGATGCGTGGATTAGGATTGCCGGTCCTGTTCTGAGCGCCGGGGGGCGACGCTTTAATGCTGCGGGCCCTGCTCATCCTGATGCATCTTCACGCAATCGCGCCCGCTGCGCTTGGCCACGTACAGCGCGCTGTCAGCATTGCGCAGCAGCCGGTTGTAATCCGGGTGACCGGTATGCACGGCATAGCCCGTACTGGTGGTAATGGCGATATTCGTCTCGCCCCCGACGTTAAACGGCAGCTGGCTGATGCTTTTACGTAAGCGTTCAAGGAGCGCAAAGGCTTCAGCCGCGCCGGTTTCCACCAGAACCAGCAGAAACTCTTCGCCGCCATAGCGAAAGATATAATCGCTGGAGCGGATGTTATTGCTGAGCAGGTCGGCAACGTGCTTGATTGCCCGGTCGCCCACCATGTGACCCCAGCTATCATTAATCTCTTTAAAATGGTCGATATCCACAATCGCCACCGTCATCGGCAGTTCATGTTCCATGGCGAGCGTGACCTCATGCTTGAGGACCACCGGCAGATAGCGGCGGTTGAGCAGGCTGGTCAGGGAGTCTTTGCCGTTTTGCATCTGCGACAGACTGCTGAAGATAACCCCGAGCTGACTGCTGATTTTCTGGCAATGGATGTGGATACTCTGGAGCAAAGCTTGCGTATTTTTATATTCTGCGCCACTGTCTGAGGATTTCCAGCCGGTGATATAATTGTCTACCTGCGCAATCAAGTCGGCTATCTCTTCCATCTGCGCATTCTTATTAAAATAACGAACGCATTTATGACGGAACCACAGGCCAAACTCTGATTCAGATAATAACGTCCCGTTAATATCGGCCCGGTTTTCACTGACGATATTATAAATCGCGCTATTCTCCCAACCGGAGAGCGAGGCCTGCTGTTTGCCATATTCCATTGGCACATTATCCATCAGGCTATACAGACGATAGGCTTCTTCATTTTTCGTCGCCCGATAGTGCGACAAAGTGTAGGCATGGCACATCATCTCGATCGCCATAGTAATCGCCATCACCGCGTAGCGGATGGTTGCAAGACCGTTCTGGTAGTCAATCTTATCGTTATCCCGCACATACTCAATCAGCCCGGCCTTAAGCTGGCGGGCGCCGCGCAGTACAGCCTCGGCGGGGATACCGATGCGCGCATGAATACTGCCGATATGGTATTGCCTTTCTGCCAGCGCCTGCAGCTGCTCTTTCTCGCTGGTCAAAATATCGTTGACCCACACGGCCAGAGAACGACTAAGACGTTCCTGAACCAGATCGTAAGTCAGGTGGCGGGCGATATCGGGATCCTGAAAAATGAAGTCATAAAAACGAGTGGCCAGAGCTTCAGACTGCTCAGCGGCAATATTTTTAAGAATCGCCTTCACTTCCGGCGTCAGACCGTCATACAACGGTAACCATTCCTTAAAAATAACGGAGATATATTTCTTGCTTTCATCGCTCATTGAATAAAGCACTCGTCGATACAGGTCTATTTTCAAGGCCGCAAATAATACAACAGTTCGCTCTGGTCAACCAGATTAAAAATGCAGCAACCGGGCTTAACCTTCTCCCGTCCGGGCATTTGCGGCAATGGGCGCGGTGGCGTCAGTGGCGGCCACCGGCGATAAGGACGTGGTTAGTGCTTGCGGTTGATCACGCGACGTAGCAGCCAGGTAAAACCCATCGCCATGCCAAACAGGATAAAGAGCAGAACCACCCAGCTCAGAGAAATCCGCACTAACGCGCTGAACGTCATCAGCGGTTGCAGGTAGACGGTAAAGGATTCACTTAGCGGTTTACCCATCAACAGCATTACGCTGTCAACGGCCCAGACGCACACCCGACAAGCAACCCAGATAATCGCCGGCCAGCATAGCAGAACCAAAAAGGTGAAGCGTTCCTGCAGGTAACGGATGAACTGGCGCAAAGGCGACCATTTTAAAAGGATCTTCATTGATATTCTCATCGTGCCGCTCGATAACCTTGATGCCACCCCCATCGGACTGCGTCGGGTGAAGGGATCTCAGCGACATCGGGATAGCATTAATATAGATCGTACGCGCTACATTATATCGATATTACCGTGACACGAACTCGATCGAGTTAACAAACTGTTAATGACACTAAAACATTTACCCACTAAAGTCCAGTTACAACAGCACGTATCGTCAAATATGAGAAAATCAATCTAACATATTGATAAATAATGAATTAAATTTAAAATATAAATCAAATAAACACTTATGGATATAAAAATGGATTTTTGATTTTATATTCTGCCGTCATTAATAAGTCCCGGGAATAATATTTTCCATTAATCGATACAGTGGCAAAAAAGAAGGGAGATATTGAACAGGAATAAAGTGAAATATGGTGGGGAGGTGGTCATGGCAGGCTTTTATGTCGTCTGAACAAACAGATTGCTGCCAGACGCCTGACTGACGGATTATCGGGACAAAAACGCAAAAAGCCCGTCCGTGAGGGCGGGCTGCTTTCGCCATAAACCGCAGACAAAACAAAAGGCCCGGTCTTTCGACCGGGCCTTCTGCTTTATTTGATGCCTGGCAGTTCCCTACTCTCACATGGGGAGACCCCACACTACCATCGGCGCTACGGCGTTTCACTTCTGAGTTCGGCATGGGGTCAGGTGGGACCACCGCGCTAGTGCCGCCAGGCAAATTCTTTGTGCTCAGTACGCAATTCTTTATCGCATCAGCCGCGTTGCCTGCGCTCGTAAAGTCAGTCACATACTTCAGTATGCTCCTTCCTTTACTTCGCTTGTCGCCTTGCTGCTGCGCAAATTATTGCGTACTCAACCCTGAATCTAAGCTGAAAATCTTCTCTCAAATCCGCCAAAACAGCTTCGGCGTTGTAAGGTTAAGCCTCACGGTTCATTAGTATCGGTTAGCTCAACGTATCGCTACGCTTACACACCCGACCTATCAACGTCGTCGTCTTCAACGTTCCTTCAGGACTCTTAAAGAGTCAGGGAGAACTCATCTCGGGGCAAGTTTCGTGCTTAGATGCTTTCAGCACTTATCTCTTCCGCATTTAGCTACCGGGCAATGCCATTGGCATGACAACCCGAACACCAGTGATGCGTCCACTCCGGTCCTCTCGTACTAGGAGCAGCCCCCCTCAATTCTCCAGCGCCCACGGCAGATAGGGACCGAACTGTCTCACGACGTTCTAAACCCAGCTCGCGTACCACTTTAAATGGCGAACAGCCATACCCTTGGGACCTACTTCAGCCCCAGGATGTGATGAGCCGACATCGAGGTGCCAAACACCGCCGTCGATATGAACTCTTGGGCGGTATCAGCCTGTTATCCCCGGAGTACCTTTTATCCGTTGAGCGATGGCCCTTCCATTCAGAACCACCGGATCACTATGACCTGCTTTCGCACCTGCTCGCGCCGTCACGCTCGCAGTCAAGCTAGCTTATGCCATTGCACTAACCTCCTGATGTCCGACCAGGATTAGCTAACCTTCGTGCTCCTCCGTTACTCTTTGGGAGGAGACCGCCCCAGTCAAACTACCCACCAGACACTGTCCGCAACCCGGATGACGGGTCTACGTTAGAACACCAGCCATTAAAGGGTGGTATTTCAAGGTTGGCTCCATGCAGACTGGCGTCCACACTTCAAAGCCTCCCACCTATCCTACACATCAAGGACCAGTGTTCAGTGTCAAGCTATAGTAAAGGTTCACGGGGTCTTTCCGTCTTGCCGCGGGTACACTGCATCTTCACAGCGAGTTCAATTTCACTGAGTCTCGGGTGGAGACAGCCTGGCCATCATTACGCCATTCGTGCAGGTCGGAACTTACCCGACAAGGAATTTCGCTACCTTAGGACCGTTATAGTTACGGCCGCCGTTTACCGGGGCTTCGATCAAGAGCTTCTCCTTACGGATAACCCCATCAATTAACCTTCCGGCACCGGGCAGGCGTCACACCGTATACGTCCACTTTCGTGTTTGCACAGTGCTGTGTTTTTAATAAACAGTTGCAGCCAGCTGGTATCTTCGACTGAGTTCAGCTCCACGAGCAAGTCGCTTCACTTACCATCAGCGTGCCTTCTCCCGAAGTTACGGCACCATTTTGCCTAGTTCCTTCACCCGAGTTCTCTCAAGCGCCTTGGTATTCTCTACCTGACCACCTGTGTCGGTTTGGGGTACGATTTGATGTTACCTGATGCTTAGAGGCTTTTCCTGGAAGCAGGGCATTTGTCACTTCAGCACCGTAGTGCCTCGTCATCACACCTCAGCGTTAATAAGGTACCGGATTTACCTGGAACCTCCGCCTACATGCTTAAACCGGGACAACCGTCGCCCGGCCGACATAGCCTTCTCCGTCCCCCCTTCGCAGTAACACCGAGTACAGGAATATTAACCTGTTTCCCATCGACTACGCCTTTCGGCCTCGCCTTAGGGGTCGACTCACCCTGCCCCGATTAACGTTGGACAGGAACCCTTGGTCTTCCGGCGAGCGGGCTTTTCACCCGCTTTATCGTTACTTATGTCAGCATTCGCACTTCTGATACCTCCAGCAACCCTCACAGGCCACCTTCAACGGCTTACAGAACGCTCCCCTACCCAACAACACATCGTGTCGCTGCCGCAGCTTCGGTGCATGGTTTAGCCCCGTTACATCTTCCGCGCAGGCCGACTCGACCAGTGAGCTATTACGCTTTCTTTAAATGATGGCTGCTTCTAAGCCAACATCCTGGCTGTCTGTGCCTTCCCACATCGTTTCCCACTTAACCATGACTTTGGGACCTTAGCTGGCGGTCTGGGTTGTTTCCCTCTTCACGACGGACGTTAGCACCCGCCGTGTGTCTCCCGTGATAACATTCTTCGGTATTCGTAGTTTGCATCGGGTTGGTAAGTCGGGATGACCCCCTAGCCGAAACAGTGCTCTACCCCCGAAGATGAGTTCACGAGGCGCTACCTAAATAGCTTTCGGGGAGAACCAGCTATCTCCCGGTTTGATTGGCCTTTCACCCCCAGCCACAAGTCATCCGCTAATTTTTCAACATTAGTCGGTTCGGTCCTCCAGTTAGTGTTACCCAACCTTCAACCTGCCCATGGCTAGATCACCGGGTTTCGGGTCTATACCCTGCAACTTAACGCCCAGTTAAGACTCGGTTTCCCTGCGGCTCCCCTATTCGGTTAACCTTGCTACAGAATATAAGTCGCTGACCCATTATACAAAAGGTACGCAGTCACCTAACAAGTAGGCTCCCACTGCTTGTACGTACACGGTTTCAGGTTCTTTTTCACTCCCCTCGCCGGGGTTCTTTTCGCCTTTCCCTCACGGTACTGGTTCACTATCGGTCAGTCAGGAGTATTTAGCCTTGGAGGATGGTCCCCCCATATTCAGACAGGATACCACGTGTCCCGCCCTACTCTTCGAACTCACAGCCTGTGCATTTTAGTGTACGGGAGTATCACCCTGTACCCTGCGACTTTCCAGACGCTTCCACTAACACACAAACTGATTCAGGTTCTGGGCTGCTCCCCGTTCGCTCGCCGCTACTGGGGGAATCTCGGTTGATTTCTTTTCCTCGGGGTACTTAGATGTTTCAGTTCCCCCGGTTCGCTTCGTTAAACTATGTATTCACTTAACGATAGTGTGACGAATCACACTGGGTTTCCCCATTCGGAAATCGCCGGCTATAACGGTTCATATCACCTTACCGACGCTTATCGCAGATTAGCACGTCCTTCATCGCCTCTGACTGCCAGGGCATCCACCGTGTACGCTTAGTCGCTTAACCTCACAACCCGAAACTGTTTCGTAAAACGGTTCGTGTTGCGAAAATTTGAGAGACTCAGACACACCGCTTTTCCTTTCTTATTACGGAGAAAGGAAACAGTGTGTCGTTTCAATTTTCAGCTTGATCCAGATTTTTAAAGAGCAAATATCTCAAACGTCACCCGAAGATGAGTTTTGAGATACTGAGGTCGGCGACTTTCACTCACAAACCAGCAAGTGGCGTCCCCTAGGGGATTCGAACCCCTGTTACCGCCGTGAAAGGGCGGTGTCCTGGGCCTCTAGACGAAGGGGACACTGAAGTCTCAATCGCAAGACGCCTTGCTATTTACTTTTCATCAGACAATCTGTGTGAGCACTACAAAGGCAGGTTCTTTCAGGTAAGGAGGTGATCCAACCGCAGGTTCCCCTACGGTTACCTTGTTACGACTTCACCCCAGTCATGAATCACAAAGTGGTAAGCGCCCTCCCGAAGGTTAAGCTACCTACTTCTTTTGCAACCCACTCCCATGGTGTGACGGGCGGTGTGTACAAGGCCCGGGAACGTATTCACCGTAGCATTCTGATCTACGATTACTAGCGATTCCGACTTCATGGAGTCGAGTTGCAGACTCCAATCCGGACTACGACATACTTTATGAGGTCCGCTTGCTCTCGCGAGGTCGCTTCTCTTTGTATATGCCATTGTAGCACGTGTGTAGCCCTACTCGTAAGGGCCATGATGACTTGACGTCATCCCCACCTTCCTCCAGTTTATCACTGGCAGTCTCCTTTGAGTTCCCGGCCTAACCGCTGGCAACAAAGGATAAGGGTTGCGCTCGTTGCGGGACTTAACCCAACATTTCACAACACGAGCTGACGACAGCCATGCAGCACCTGTCTCAGAGTTCCCGAAGGCACCAAAGCATCTCTGCTAAGTTCTCTGGATGTCAAGAGTAGGTAAGGTTCTTCGCGTTGCATCGAATTAAACCACATGCTCCACCGCTTGTGCGGGCCCCCGTCAATTCATTTGAGTTTTAACCTTGCGGCCGTACTCCCCAGGCGGTCGACTTAACGCGTTAGCTCCGGAAGCCACTCCTCAAGGGAACAACCTCCAAGTCGACATCGTTTACAGCGTGGACTACCAGGGTATCTAATCCTGTTTGCTCCCCACGCTTTCGCACCTGAGCGTCAGTCTTTGTCCAGGGGGCCGCCTTCGCCACCGGTATTCCTCCAGATCTCTACGCATTTCACCGCTACACCTGGAATTCTACCCCCCTCTACAAGACTCAAGCCTGCCAGTTTCAAATGCAGTTCCCAGGTTGAGCCCGGGGATTTCACATCTGACTTAACAGACCGCCTGCGTGCGCTTTACGCCCAGTAATTCCGATTAACGCTTGCACCCTCCGTATTACCGCGGCTGCTGGCACGGAGTTAGCCGGTGCTTCTTCTGCGAGTAACGTCAATCGATGAGGTTATTAACCTCACCGCCTTCCTCCTCGCTGAAAGTACTTTACAACCCGAAGGCCTTCTTCATACACGCGGCATGGCTGCATCAGGCTTGCGCCCATTGTGCAATATTCCCCACTGCTGCCTCCCGTAGGAGTCTGGACCGTGTCTCAGTTCCAGTGTGGCTGGTCATCCTCTCAGACCAGCTAGGGATCGTCGCCTAGGTGAGCCGTTACCCCACCTACTAGCTAATCCCATCTGGGCACATCTGATGGCATGAGGCCCGAAGGTCCCCCACTTTGGTCTTGCGACGTTATGCGGTATTAGCTACCGTTTCCAGTAGTTATCCCCCTCCATCAGGCAGTTTCCCAGACATTACTCACCCGTCCGCCACTCGTCACCCGAGAGCAAGCTCTCTGTGCTACCGTTCGACTTGCATGTGTTAGGCCTGCCGCCAGCGTTCAATCTGAGCCATGATCAAACTCTTCAATTTAAGTTTGATGCTCATGAATTAAACTTCGTAATGAATTACGTATGTTCACTCACTGAGACTTGGTATTCATTTTTCGTCCGAGGACGTTAAGAATCCATGTCACTTTGAGTGCCCACACAGATTGTCTGATAAATTGTTAAAGAGCAGTTGCGACGCGCTTTAGCGCTCTGTCGCGAGGTGGCGTATATTACGCTTTCCTCTTCCAGAGTCAACCCTGAATTTCAGAATTTTTTCTCTGCCGACCCGACTTAATCTGTGAACTCGTTCACATTCGCCGTGTCAGTGGGAGCGCATTATAGGGAGTTTTGTTTCCATGGCAAGCCTTAAAATACAAAAAACTTATCAAACGCTCATTATTTGAACTTTCCCGTATTTCACCCCGTGGCCATAAAGCGCAGAAACCCAGTATCCACGCAGCTTACAGCCGCAACAAGGCCAAATCCCGCAAAGAGTAAAAAAGCGCGCGCGGTATTCACTATCGGCATTTTTCCCCCTTTCTTTCTTTAATCCCCTTACGGCGCACCATCGCGGATGGCGAATTAAGCGGCTGTCTTGACTCATGACAAAGCGCCGCTGGTCGACTCCTTTCTATAATCAGGCCCGTTTCTACATTACTGGTGTGAACCTATGGCTTATCAACTGAACATCAACTGGCCCGAGTTTTTAGAGAAGTACTGGCAAAAGCAGCCGGTGGTATTAAAGAATGCTTTCCCGGACTTCGTCGATCCGATTACGCCGGATGAGCTGGCCGGTCTGGCCATGGAACCCGAAGTCGACAGTCGCCTGGTGAGCCTGGTTAACGATCGTTGGCAGGCCAGCAACGGGCCGTTTGAACATTTTGACGGTCTGGGCGAGACCGGCTGGTCTCTGCTGGCGCAGGCGGTGAACCACTGGCATATGCCAGCTGCCGAGTTGGTACGCCCTTTCCGCGTTCTGCCGGACTGGCGCCTTGACGATCTGATGATCTCCTTCTCCGTCCCCGGCGGCGGCGTGGGTCCGCATATCGACCAGTACGACGTCTTTATTATTCAGGGCATGGGCAGCCGTCGCTGGCGCGTGGGTGACAAACTGCCGATGCGCCAGTTCTGTCCGCACCCGGCGCTGCTGCATGTCGACCCATTCCCGCCGATTATTGATGAAGACCTCGAACCGGGCGATATCCTCTATATCCCGCCAGGATTCCCGCACGATGGCATTACCCACGAAACCGCGCTGAACTACTCCGTCGGCTTCCGTGGCCCGAACGGTCGCGATCTGATCAGCAGCTTTGCCGACTATGTGCTGGAAAACGATCTTGGCGGCGAGCACTACAGCGATCCGGACCTCACCTGTCGTGAGCATCCTGGCCGGGTTGAAGAGTATGAGCTTGAGCGCTTGCGGTCGATGATGATCGATATGATTCGCCAGCCGGAAGATTTTAAACAGTGGTTCGGCAGCTTCGTGACCACCCCGCGCCACGAGCTGGATATTGCTCCGGCGGAACCGGCGTATGCAGAAGAGGAAGTGGTCGATGCGCTAATGGGCGGCGAAAAGCTTTCTCGCCTCAGCGGCCTGCGCGTTCTGCATATCGGCGACAGCTTCTTCGCGCATAGCGAACAGCTGGACACCACCGATGCTGAAGCGCTGGATGCCCTGTGCCGCTATACCTCACTCGGTAAAGAAGAGCTCGGCAGCGGTCTACAGAATCCGGCGTTCGTGAGTGAACTGACGCGTCTGATCAATCAGGGCTACTGGTACTTCGAAAAGTAATCCACCGCCCCGCACGGAGGTCCCCCGAAAGCCTGGTTCTACCCGGCTTTCGGCATTTACGGCATCTGTTTGGGCAAGATCAGAATAAAGCGCGTTGAGCGACTATCGGACTCCACCACCACGCTGCCGTGATGCGCGGTGACAATAGACTTCACGATCGCGAGGCCGATACCGCTCCCCTCCCCTTTACGCTGCCGGGAAGGATCGACGCGATAAAAACGGTCGAATAGCCGCGGTAAGTGCTCAGCCGCAATCGGTGTCCCCGGATTTTCCACCACCAGCTTCGCCTGCCCGGCGATTTCACTGACCTGAATCGTCACCGCCTGCTGACCCGGCGTATAGCGAATCGCGTTCGACAACAGGTTGCTGATGGCCCGCCGCAGCATCAGCGGGTCGCCGGTGACCCAGCATGCATTGCCGGTAAAACGCAGCGTCACCTCTTTCTCTTCTGCCCAGGCTTCAAAGAAGTCGAACACTTTGTTGACCTCATCGGCCAGGTTCAGGGTTTTCTGCTCGGGGATCAGCTGATTGTTGTCCGCCTGCGCCAGAAACAGCATGTCGCTCACCATCCGCGACATCCGCGAAAACTCTTCCAGGCTGGAGTACAGCACATCCTCCAGCTCTTTCTGGCTGCGGGTCTGACTGAGGGCTATTTCCGTTTGCGTCACCAGGTTGGTAATCGGCGTACGGATCTCATGGGCGATATCGGCAGAAAAGTTGGACTGGCGGGTAAAAACATCTTCAATACGTTCCAGCATATGGTTAAACGAAATCACCAGCCGTTCCAGCTCCACCGGCACACTCCCGGGATTTAAGCGGACGTCGAGATCTCTGGATGTGATGTTTTGAATCTGCCGGCTGACCTGGCGGATCGGTTTGTGCCCCTGATAGACCACGAGCAGCACAATCAAGATGATAAGAATGCTGATCACCGAGGCGGCTGAAATCAGCTTCGCCTTCAGCTCATTAATATAGTGCAGGTGGAAATCGATCGATAACGCCATCAGCAGATGATAAGCCGGTTTGCCCTCCGCCGTGTTGCCGAGCGGCAGCATAATCAACCGCCAGGCGCGGCTTTGCATCGGGTGGTTATCATGCGTCACCGCCTGCGGATACGGATCGCTCCACGAGGTAACACGCCCGTCCTGCAGACGGGCCGCCAGCCCGGGGGTGCTCATGATATGGCTCAGATCCGGGCCATTCGGCGACTGGAACAGAATATTCCCGTTGGCATCATCGAGGCAGATAAAGACATTGGCGTAACCCGCAATCACGTTTTTTAAGATATCCAGCCGCTGCGCCTGCGGATAGTCGTCATGATTAAGTACCGTTTCAAGCGTTGTCGCGAGCTGCTTTAAGTCGTGAACGTCACGCTCCTCAAAGTGCGCTTTGACCGAATGGATCATTATCCAGGTAAAAGCAAAGAACGCCACGATCGTGGCCAGGCTGATAAAAAAAGTCAGTCGCGAAGCCAGCGAAAAAGGCCGCGGGAACCACTTACTCAACATCCGGAACCTCAAGCATATAGCCCACGCCGCGCACGGTCTGGATAAGCTTCGGTTCAAAGTCATTATCGATTTTGGCCCGCAGCCGCTTGACCGCCACGTCGATGGCATTGGTATCGCTGTCAAAGTTCATATCCCAGACCTGGGAGGCAATCAGCGACCGGGGCAGCACTTCCCCCTGGTGACGCAGAAAGAACTCCAGCAGCGTGAACTCTTTGCTGGTCAGGGTGATACGCGTTCCGCCGCGAGTCACTTTACGACTCACCAGATCGACGAACAGATCCGCCGCCTGAAACTGGCTTTCCGCTATTGTTGATGCGCCGCGGCGCAGCAAGGTTCTGACCCGCGCCAACAGCTCGGCAAAGGCAAAGGGCTTCACCAGATAGTCGTCCGCGCCCAGCTCCAGCCCCTTCACCCGATGCTCAACGGTGCCGAGGGCCGTCAGCAGCAGGACGGGCATGCCTTTACTGGCGGCGCGCAGCATTCTGACAATATCCCAGCCGTTCACGTCAGGCAGCATAATATCGAGAATCAGCAGGTCATAATCGCCGGTCATCGCCAGGTGATAGCCGTTCAGACCGTTATCGGCGAGATCAACGACAAAACCGGATTCCGTCAGCCCTTTGGTCAGGTACTCCCCAGTTTTCTTCTCATCTTCGACGATCAAAATCTTCATGACATGCTCCTTCACGCGCTTTGAGTGCGGGTTTCCAATTTTAGAGGAGCCAAACCGGATAGCAATGAATTCTCAGGAAAATGACAGATTTGTCATTTTCCTGTCACGCATCGAACAGCGGCCGTTTTGTACAGTACCCGTCATTCATTCGCCGCCGAAAAACGTCCTGCCCTATGCGCAAATTAAAGCTCATCACGCTCAGCGTGATTTTTGTTCTGACCGGCTGCCTCTCTTTCGCTCCGGAGTACCAGCAGCCGGCCTCGCCGGTGCCGCAGCAGTTCTCGCGCAGCCAGAACAAGCTGGTCGCCATACCCGCGCCTTATCAGGAGAGCGGCTGGCGGACGTTTTTCGTCGACCCACAGGTGAAGTCGCTGATTGGCGAAGCGCTGCTGAACAACCGGGATTTGCGCATGGCGACGCTCAAAGTCCAGGAGGCAAGAGCGCAATATGGCGTCACCGATGCCGATCGCTACCCGCAGTTGAATAGCGCCGCCAGCACCACCTGGAGCGGCAAGCTCAAAGGTGACACCACCACCGCCAGCGACTATCAGGCCGGGCTTAACCTCAGCTTTGACCTCGATTTCTTCGGCCGTCTGAAAAACTTAAGCGAGGCGGACAGGCAAAACTATTTCGCCAGCGAGGAAGCCCGCCGGGCGGTTCATATTTTATTAGTCTCGAATGTCTCGCAGAGCTATTTCAACCAGCGCCTGGCCTGGGCTCAGCTGCAGGTGGCGAAGGAGACGTTGCAGAACTACCAGCGTTCCTACGCCTTTGTCGAGAAACAGCTGCTGACCGGCAGCACCACGGTCCTGGCGCTGGAGCAGGCACGCGGGGTCATCGAAAGTACCCGTGCCGATATCGCCAGACGTGAAGGCGAACTGGCGCAGGCCAACAACGCCCTGCAGCTGCTACTGGGCAGCTATCAGCATCTGCCTGATGACGCGGCCAGCAGCCTCCTTGATATCAACGGCGTCGCCTTGCCGCCAACGCTGTCCTCGCAGATCCTGCTACAGCGGCCGGATATTTTACAAGCCGAGCACGGTTTACGTGCCGCGAACGCCAATATCGGCGCCGCCCGCGCGGCCTTTTTCCCGTCGATAACCTTAACCAGTTCGCTCTCCGGCAGCAGCGCGGATTTGTCCCGCTTGTTTAACCCCGCCAGCGGAATGTGGAATTTCGTCCCCAAAATCGAACTGCCGATTTTTAATGCCGGGCGCAATCAGGCCAACCTCGATTTAGCGAAAATCCGCCAGCAGCAGGCGGTGGTGAACTACGAGCAAAAAATCCAGGCCGCCTTCAAAGAGGTCGCCGACGCGCTGGCCCTGCGCCAGAGCCTGGCTGACCAGATCAGCGCTCAGCAACGCTACCTCGCCTCACTGCAAACGACACGGCAACGCGCCAGGGCGCTCTATCAGCATGGCGCGGTGAGCTATATCGAAGTGCTCGATGCCGAGCGTTCGCTGTTCACCACGCGACAAACCCTGCTGGACCTCAACTACGCCCGTCAGGTCAACGAAATCAAGCTATTCACCGCCCTGGGTGGCGGCTGGGTGGAATAAATCATCATTTACTTTCAGGAGTATGCAGCATGAATCACCTTACTAAAACCTTCATTTTCAGCCTTCTTTCTGCGCTCATGTTCAGCGCGCAGGCCAACGAACACCAGCATGGCGACATGATGAATGCCCAGCCAGCCGCGCAGCAGACACAGGCCATCAGCGCCACCGGCGAGGTTAAATCCATTGATACGGAGAGCAAAAAGGTCACCATCGCCCATGATGCGATTCCGGCGGTGAACTGGCCGCCGATGACCATGCGTTTCACCTTTACCCCGCAAACGCCGCTCAACAACATTAAAGCCGGCAGCAAAGTCGCCTTTACCTTTATTCAGCAGGGCAATCTCTCCTTATTACAGGATATCCATCTCGCACAGTAACGCCCGCGGAGATAGCTTCCCAATCACACCGGAATGGACACAGATATGGCCTCGTTTCCCCTCAAAAACAGCGCGCTGATTATCGGCAGTATGCTTATTGGCGGCATGATCTCCGCAAGCCTGTACGCCTGGTTCTCGCCGCCCACCGCCGCGGACAGCGCGGCGCCAACCGGTACAACAGAGGCCCGTAAAGTGCTGTTCTGGTATGACCCGATGTACCCCAATACGCGCTTTGATAAACCGGGGAAATCACCGTTTATGGATATGGACCTGGTGGCGAAGTATGCCGACGAAGAGGGAGCCCCCGCTTCCACGCCCGGCGTGCGCATCGATCCCACCCAGACCCAAAACCTGGGGCTAAAAACTGAACCCGTTCGCCGTGGCCCGCTGCATTTCGAGCAGTTGCTCCCGGCGAGCGTCAGCTTTAACGAATATCAGTTTGTGATTGTGCAGGCGCGCTCGGCGGGGTTTATCGAAAAGGTCTATCCCCTCACCGTTGGCGATAAAATTCGCCAGGGCACGCCGCTGGTCGATCTGACCATTGCGGACTGGGTCGAAGCCCAGAGCGAATATCTGCTGCTGCGGGATACCGGCGGCACCGCTACCCAGGTGGAGGGGATTCTGGAGCGTCTGCGCCTCGCCGGCATGCCGGAAGAGGATATTCGCCGCTTAACAGCGACGCGCAAAATTCAGACCCGTTTCACCCTCAAAGCGCCGATCGACGGCGTTATCACCGCCTTTGATTTACGCAGCGGGATGAACATCACCAAAGATAACGTGGTGGCGAAAATTCAGGGCATGGATCCGGTGTGGATCAGCGCCGCAGTGCCAGAATCGGTTGCCTGGCTGCTTAAAGACAGCGCGCAGTTTACGATTTCCGTACCGGCCTGGCCGGGGAAAACCTTCACCATCCGCAAATGGACGATTTTGCCCAGCGCAGATGCCACGACCCGCACGCTACAGCTACGCCTGCAGGTAGATAACGCCGATGAGATGCTCAAACCGGGGATGAACGCCTGGCTGCGGCTGAACACTCAAAGCCAGCCGATGCTCTTGATTCCGTCAAAAGCGCTGATCGATACCGGCACGGAGCAGCGGGTGATTACGGTGGATAACGACGGGCGCTTTGTCCCTAAACGTATCGACGTGTTCCAGCAATCCGGCGGCGTCACGGCGGTCAGCGCCGGTCTCAGCGAAGGCGAAAAGGTGGTCTCCAGCGGCCTGTTCCTGATTGATTCAGAAGCCAATATTTCCGGCGCTCTCGACAGGATGCGCGCGCAGACGCCTGCCGCGCACGCCCACTAGGAGATGACACATGATTGAATGGATAATCCGTCGCTCGGTAGCTAACCGCTTTCTGGTGATGATGGGCGCGCTGTTTCTCAGCCTCTGGGGGGCGTGGACGATAGTCCATACGCCGGTCGATGCGCTGCCGGATCTCTCGGATGTGCAGGTTATCGTGAAAACCAGCTATCCGGGGCAGGCACCACAAATCGTCGAAAATCAAGTCACCTGGCCGCTGACCACCACCATGCTGTCGGTGCCGGGAGCCAAAACGGTACGCGGCTTCTCGCAGTTTGGCGACTCCTATGTCTACGTCATTTTTGAGGATGGCACCGACCCCTACTGGGCGCGCTCCCGGGTCCTGGAATATCTCAACCAGGTGCAGGGCAAACTGCCGGCGGGCGTCAGCGCCGAAATGGGACCAGATGCGACCGGCGTGGGCTGGGTCTTCGAATATGCGCTGGTCGATCGCAGCGGTAAACACGACCTCGCCGAACTGCGCTCGCTGCAGGACTGGTTTTTAAAATACGAGCTGAAAACCATCCCCAATGTCTCGGAAGTGGCGTCGGTCGGCGGCGTGGTCAAAGAGTATCAGATTGTCGTCGACCCGCAGAAACTGACCCAGTATGGCATCAGCCTGTCAGCGGTAAAATCCGCGCTGAATGTCTCCAACCAGGAGGCTGGCGGTTCGTCCGTCGAGCTGGCGGAAGCCGAATATATGGTGCGCGCCAGCGGCTACCTGCAGACGCTGGATGACTTCAATAATATCGTACTGAAAACCGGCGAGAACGGCGTGCCGGTCTTTTTACGCGATGTGGCGCGAGTGCAAATCGGCCCGGAAATGCGCCGCGGCATCGCCGAACTCAACGGCGAAGGCGAAGTGGCCGGCGGCGTGGTGATCCTACGTTCCGGCAAAAACGCCCGCGACGTGATTTCCGCCGTTAAAGACAAGCTTGAGACCCTGAAAAGCAGCCTGCCGGAAGGGGTGGAAATCGTCACCACCTACGATCGCAGCCAGCTGATCGACCGGGCGATCGACAATCTCAGCCACAAACTGCTGGAGGAGTTCATCGTCGTGGCGCTGGTCTGCGCGCTGTTCCTGTGGCACATCCGCTCCGCCCTGGTGGCGATTATCTCCCTGCCGCTTGGTCTGTGTATCGCCTTTATTATCATGCATTTTCAGGGGCTGAACGCCAACATCATGTCGCTGGGCGGTATCGCCATCGCCGTGGGGGCGATGGTTGACGCCGCCATCGTGATGATCGAAAACGCCCATAAGCGGCTGGAAGAGTGGGAGCACCACAACCCGGGGCAGAAACTGGCCAACGACACGCACTGGAAAATTATCACCGATGCCTCGGTGGAGGTCGGTCCGGCGCTGTTTATCAGCCTGCTGATTATCACCCTGTCGTTTATCCCGATTTTTACCCTCGAAGGTCAGGAAGGGAAGCTGTTTGGCCCCCTCGCTTTTACCAAAACCTGGTCGATGGCGGGTGCGGCGCTGCTGGCGATCGTGGTGATCCCGATCCTGATGGGCTTCTGGATCCGCGGCAAGATCCCGGCGGAAGCCAGCAACCCACTCAACCGTTTTCTGATCCGCATTTATCATCCGCTGTTGCTGAAAGTTCTGCACTGGCCGAAAACCACGCTGCTGGTTGCGCTGCTGTCGATCCTGACCATTATCTGGCCGCTGAACCGAACAGGCGGCGAGTTCTTACCGCAGATCAACGAAGGCGATCTGCTGTATATGCCCTCGACGCTGCCGGGGATCTCAGCCGCGCAGGCGGCGGATATGCTGCAAAAAACCGATAAACTGATCATGACCGTGCCGGAAGTGGCCCGCGTGTTTGGCAAGACCGGTAAGGCGGAGACCGCCACCGACTCCGCGCCGCTGGAAATGGTCGAAACCACCATTCAGCTCAAGCCCCAGGCGCAGTGGCGACCGGGGATGACCATGGAGAAGATTATCGCCGAGCTGGATAAAACCGTGCGTCTGCCGGGACTGGCCAACCTGTGGGTACCGCCGATTCGTAACCGCATCGATATGCTCTCTACCGGGATCAAAAGCCCGATCGGCATTAAGGTTTCCGGCACGGTCCTCTCCGATATCGACGAGGTTGCCGAACGGATCGAAGTGGTCGCCCGAACCGTGCCGGGCGTCACCTCGGCGCTGGCAGAACGTCTGGTGGGCGGGCGCTACCTTAATATCGATATCAACCGCGAAAAAGCGGCCCGCTATGGCATGACCGTGGGCGACGTTCAGCTGTTTGTGTCGTCGGCCATCGGCGGCGCCATGGTGGGTGAAACGGTAGAAGGCGTCGAGCGCTATCCGATCAACATCCGCTACCCGCAAAGCTATCGCGATAGCCCGGAAGCCCTGCGCCAGCTGCCAGTTCTGACCCCGATGAAGCAGCAAATCACCCTCGGCGACGTCGCCGAGGTGAAGGTGGTGACCGGTCCTTCGATGCTGAAAACCGAGAACGCCCGCCCGGCCAGTTGGATCTACATCGACGCCCGCGATCGCGACATGGTCTCCGTGGTTCACGATCTGCAAAAAACCATCGCCGAACAGGTGCAGCTGAAACCGGGGATCAGCGTGTCGTACTCCGGGCAGTTTGAGCTGTTCGAACGCGCCAATCAGAAGCTGAAGCTAATGGTGCCGATGACGCTGATGATCATCTTCGTCCTGCTCTACCTGGCGTTCCGCCGTTTTGGCGAGGCACTGCTGATCATTACCAGCGTACCGTTCGCCCTCGTTGGCGGTATCTGGTTCCTGTATGGGATGGGGTTCCATCTGTCGGTGGCCACCGGCACCGGGTTTATTGCGCTGGCCGGGGTGGCGGCAGAGTTTGGCGTGGTGATGCTGATGTATCTGCGCCACGCCATCGAGGCCGACCCGTCGCTGGAAAACCCGCACACCTTCAGCGTCGAAAAACTCGACGAGGCGCTGTATCAGGGGGCGGTGCTGCGCGTGCGGCCAAAGGCGATGACCGTGGCGGTGATTATCGCCGGTCTGCTGCCGATTTTATGGGGGACTGGCGCGGGCTCGGAGGTGATGAGCCGCATCGCCGCCCCGATGATTGGCGGGATGATCACCGCCCCGCTGCTGTCGCTGTTTATTATTCCGGCGGCATATAAGCTGATGTGGTTGTACCGCCATCGGCAAAGGCGGAAATCGATGGCGGCCTGATATCAAGCGGGGGCCAGAACGGCACCCGCTTTTACGATTTCAGCGCCGGATTACCGGCCCAGTAATTTCTCATACTGCGCCTGGAACTGCGGCGCATTCCACGAACCATCGAACAAGGTGTAAGTGATATAGCCCTTGTTCAACCAGCCGCTGTCGTTATCTGCTGTCGTGGGTTCCAGCGATGCCGGGTTCATCGTCTGCTTCGCCGTACCGTCCGCCTGCAGTTCATAACCGATCTGCGGCGTTGGAAACTGCTGATTGTCGATATAGTGGACGCCTTTAATTTCAGCGGTCGGCAGCGGCGGATAGTTGATACTCAGCCCGGAGCCTTTCGGCAGCAGCGCTACGCCGGGCTGGCGCGTAGCGTTCAGTTTATCCACCACCGTCACCACGTAATCCACGGAGTCAGGCCAGTATTTATGCGTGCTCGGCCATTTGTTTTTCATCTCCTCTTGCGTGAAGCGATAGCCAATGCTGGCGGCGATAGCCGGGAAACCGTAACGCAGCGCGCGGGCCGCCGCGCTGACGGTGCCGGAGTTTACCTGCGCCATGCCGGTATTCGGCCCGTCATTCACCCCTGAAATGACCAGGTCCGGCGCCGCCTCTTTCATCACCCCCCACAGGCCAAAATCCACGGCATCCGCCGGCGTGCCCGGGAAGCAGTAGCGCTTGTCGGCGACTTTCTTAACGTCGAACGTTTTACCCGGTTTGAAGGTTATCGCTGAGCCGATGCCGCTCTGGTTGGTGTCGGGCGCCACCATCCACACGTCATACCCTTTGGCGGCCAGCTTTTCCTGCAACGACGTGGTGCCAACCGACTGGCAGCCATCGTCGTTAACCAGCAGAATTCTGAGCGGTTTTTCCGCCGCCTGGGTCGAGGCGGTCAGTACGGTGAGCAGCGCAGCGGCGAGAATGTTGATTTTCACGATGACTCCTTAGTCAGTATCAAGATATTTGTCTGGCGCAAAAAAAAACCTAAGAAACCTGCACGCAAATTGACTTGCGCCAGGTCTCTTAGGTTTTGCCGTTATTCCGTTACAATCCCAGGACAAGGGGAAAATACCCCGTATCGACAGAATAATCCACAGGCAACAGGTTTATTATGTGACTACGATCAATAACAAAAAACTATTCCACCAAAAGCAAAGTGTATCAAATGATATTCCCCCCGGAATCCCGACATCTAATTATTAAGAGTCTTCCCTGTTATTCCCTGACAATACCCGGAGAGTTAAAATGTTATTGGTAACAAATCACAGGGCATGCGAACGATCACATTTATTAATATCAAAAAAAATTCCACCTGTTTTTCCCTCCCTGACATGATAAGGTCGGTGGTAGTGGATTGTTACTGTTTTCAACACAGGCAAAACCTACGTCAGAGACTCCGGCGGCATCATACACTATGCCCATCCCGAGTCACTGACGTAGGTTTTTTTTTGGCTTTAACATAATAAACAGGAGAACAATATGAAAAAATGGCTAACCGCAATCATCATGTTCGCCAGCGCAGCAACCTGTTCAGCCGCGGAAATGAAAGACGATGGCAGCATTAATATCTATTTTGCCCGACACGGGAAAACGCTATTAAATACCTTCGACCGCGTGCAGGGATGGGCCGATTCTCCGCTGACGGAAGACGGTATCCGCGTCGCCCGTTATCTCGGAGAAGGTTTAAAAGAGGTGAAGTTCGACCGTTTTTATTCCAGCGATGCCGGACGACAGCGAGAAACTATGGCGGTGATTCTGAAACAGGCCGGGATCAACGATTATCGCCTGATCGAGTTGCCAGGCCTGCGCGAAGCCTTCTTTGGCAGCTTTGAAGGCGGCTTCAACAAGGATATGGCAGCGGCCGGCGCACAACAGTTGGGCTTAAAAGACAGCGCCGCCCTGTTCAGCAAAATGAAAGCGGGCACCCTGCCGGTAGATGAAAGCCAGAACGCACTGGCCGCTGCCGACCCGCAGGGCATGGCGGAAAACTATCAGCAGGTAAAACGTCGGACTCAGGCGGCGCTACATACCATCGTTGAAAATGCCATAACCCATGGCGACAAAAATATTCTCGCCATTTCGTCCGGCACCTCGATGCAAATTATGATTTCCGATCTGACCGACGATGCGGCAAAAAATAAACCGCTGGCCAACGCGGCGGTGGTAAAAATTGTCTATAAAGATGGCACATATTCCGTTGCAGAAATCGGCACAATGAAATATATCGCAGCCGGAAAGCAGGCTCTCAATAAAAATAACTGATCGCTTAATTATATTATTACAGATAACTGTTGCCGCCAGCCCCAGTTGGCTCGCGGTGTCTCGCCTCGGGGTTTATAATGAAAAATAATATCATGACGATGCTGCTTCTGACCCTTCCTGTCAGCGCCTGGTCAGCAAATAGCGTTCCGCAACCGGATATGATGGATACGGTATTTGCCGATCCTCTTTTTAGCCAGTCACATATGACGCTGTCGCTTAAAAACTACTGGAAATATCTTAAGGAAGAGGAGACAGAACCAAAGAAAGTGCACAACGCCTGGGGTCAGGGCGTTGCCGTGGATTACCAGTCAGGCTATTTCGCCGATATCATTGGCTTCGATGCAATTTATTATGGCGCCATCAAGCTAGGTGCCAGCGATTATTTTAACTCGCGCGGCGTGCTCTACAACGAGGGGAACGGTAATAAAAAGAGCAATGCCCAAGGTTTTTCCAAATTTGGTCAGCGCAACATAAAACTGAAATATCAACTCGCCGATCTCAATCTGAACGCCCGCTGGGGTTGGCAGATGATTAAAAACACGGGCGTCATCTCTACCTCTACCCGTCTGTCGCCGACGACTTATCTCGGCTGGAGCGGCAGCGTCAACTACGATGACGTGACTCTGCGCGGCGCCTATATCGAAAGTTCGATGGAACGTAACTCGCCGGATAAGAAGCGCTTCCAGACCAATACCGGACGGTACCTCAACCACATCGCCAGCGGCGATATCCTGTGGCAGGGCGAGCGGCTGAATGTACAGTACGGCTATGGCGAAAGCGATAATTACCTACGCCGCCACGTGCTGTTCACACAACTCAAACCGCTGAAGCAGCTGAATATCGGCACGCAGATTTATGCCACTCATGCTTTGGATGAATATAAAGCGATGCCGGCCAGCAAGCGTGATTTCGACAGCGATGCCCGGCATTTTGCCATTGATGTGAAATGGCAGGCGGACAACTGGAGCACGAAGTGGGGGCTGGGCTATACCGATGCCGAAAAAGCCGACGAAATCGGCTTTTTCCCCCGACATATGAGCAAAAACTCGCGCGGTACCTTTATTTCGATGGCCTACGCCGGTAGCGACTACCTGCGCGACGGGGAGCTGGTGCTGGCGAATATGTCAGACTACAACCTGACGCCAGAGCTGGCGGTCGGTCTGGCGGGCAACATTGCGCAGTTCAACTACAAGGGCAACCGCGTGCGTACCGGGGAAATCAACGCGTTTAGCCGCTGGGCGCCAACGCATCCGCAGCTGAAAAATCTGACCGTCTGGGCGATGTTCGGGCCGGGATGGTCCTATCGCATGAACGGAAAAACGCCGGTGCTGAACGATGGTCACTACATCCGGGCCAATTCACTCTCTTCCGAGGTCATCATCGAGTATCGGTTTACGCTGTTCTGAGCCTTCGCCGCCGTACGCAGTGATACCGGCAATCACGCGATACAGCAAAATCGGCGCGCGTAAAATAGTTTTACGTCGGTAAACTGGCGGGACACTGTCATCGCGTCTCTTTTTCGTGAAACAATAGAACAGCGGCGCGCCAGGATACTCGATGATGGCGCGCCGCTATTCTGCCCACCGACTGCCGAGGGATTGCCTTGTCAACCATTCGTACCGTGCCGTTACCCGGTGAAAGCCGGATCGTGAACCTCTTTCCTTCCTCCGAACTTGCGGACGCTTTCGCCGTCACCCTGCCTCCTGATGCCCCTGCTGATATCAAGACTCTGGCTCATCAGGTGCTGGCGAGGCCACCGTGCTGGTTCAGATGGCTGCTGGCCTGCCGGGATCTGATGGTCAAGCCCTTCGGCATTCAGTCCTCCGCTCAGATGCGCGCAAAACTGGTCGCAGACGGCACGCCCCACATCGATTTTTTCCCGGTGCTCGCGGTAGAGGCCAACGAGATTATCGTCGGGGCCAATGACAGCCATCTCGATTTCAGAATCGCTGTGTTGGTTCGCCAGCGCCGCGAGGCGCAGGCGAATGAACAAGAGGTGGTGCTGGCCTCCGTAGTGCACTGCCACAACCGAACCGGGAAGCTTTACATCACGTTGATTGCCCCGTTCCATCGCCTGGTGGTGCGCACCATGCTCAAGCGAGCGACGGCAAGGGGCTGGCGATAACCGCGCCCAGAACCTCCGCCGCGCGGCTATCAGCTCGTGACGGAGGCGGTCAGTCACATCGCGACGGCAGCCTCTCCTCCTGCATCGGTCGGGCGAGCATCGCCGTTTTCGCGCCGCGATAGCGTAAATAGAGGTTATTGAGGATCAACGCCGCGCCAGTCATACCAGCGCCGGTTATTTCCGCCGCGGTGGGCGTCACGCCTGTCATCGCCGAAATAGAGAAGGCGGTCAGGGGCACCACATCCATAAACAGCACGCCATTCATCGGCGTCAAAATTTTGTTTCCCATATTCCAGCACAGAATGCCGATAAAACCGGCAATCACCGCCGTATAAAAAACATGAGGAATGATAAAGACAAAATCAGCAGGCGCGGGGACTGACACCTTGCCGCTGAGATACAGCGCGGCATTGAGCGTGAGGATGCTCGTCATGCCAAGCCCGGTGGTCATTGCCGTATATTTTAACGGCGACCAGTGCGGGAACAAGCCTGCTCCCAGCGTATAAATCACCCAGCATAGCGCTCCCATAATCATCAGCGCATTGGCGACATAACTGGAAGGGCTGTTCAGCAGGCTGCCATACTGCCCTTTGGTAATAACGGTAATGACGCCAAAAAATGACAGCATGACCAGGCCAACGGAGAGCGCGGGCGGCGCAATCCGACGCACGATCCCGTTAACGAGAATCCCGAGCATCGGCATCGTGGCCATCATGATAGAGGCTGTCAACGCCCCGTCTTTCCCGGCCATCTGCTGCCCTGAGAAGACCAAAAAGCCAAAACCGACAAATCCCGCCGAGCCCAGGAGCCAGGCCAGTCCGACGCGCTGCCCCTTCAGGCTCAGCCCCTGCCTGCCCTCACGCAAACCGAGCGCCACCACTAATGCCAGTCCGGCAAAGCCATAGCGCAGCGTGGTAAAAGTATAAGGATCGCATCGCGTCAAGGCGCTGGTCATAATGGGGAACGTCGCCCCCCAGGATAAGGTGGCTAACAGGCAACACATCACGCCGGTCGTATAGGTATTTTTCATCGCGATATATCCAATCATATCCCTGCAACGGCAGAGATTGCCGGTTGCAGAGAAACCACGGTGGGGGGAGATAATTTATCTGGATGGTGCGACGTTTAGCCGGCACGGTGATTCCGCGCCGGCGACGCGTCACGTGGCCCGACAGCTATTCCGTGGGCAAGACGCCCGCTTTGGCCCAGTGCGTTTTGGGGATTTCGACAATGATCACATCCACGCTCTCCGCTTTGCATTTCAGCGTTTCAACCGCGACCCGGGTCACTTCACGGGCAAAATCGCGCTTTTGTTCCGGCGTGCGACCCGGCTGTAATTCTAAACGTAAAACAGGCATATTTTTCCTCTCCGTTTGGGACCCCGTCTGGGGTCGATAAATTCATCTTTACCGAAAGGCGAGGAGCAATAAATGTGCATCAGGTTGAGTGAATCAGAACCTACAGGTTGTTAATCATGGATAAACTTGCCGGAATGGAGATGTTTGTCAGGGTTGTCGAGTGCGGCAGCTTTGCCGCCGCGGCCAATGTCAGCGACGTATCGGCCACGATGGTGGCCAAACAGATTCGGGCGATTGAGCAGCGGCTTGGCGCACGTTTGCTGCATCGAACCACCCGTCGCCAACAGTTGACCGAAGTCGGGCAGCTCTACTATGAGCGCTGTCGCCGGGTGCTGGCAGAGTTTTCACTCGCCGAGCATAGCGCCATGGAGCTGCAATCGACGGCCAAAGGGCTGGTCCATATGGTGGCGCCGGTCAGCTTCGGTTGTCAGATACTGGTCCCGGCGTTGAGCGTCTACATGGCGCAAAACCCGGAGGTCAACGTCATGCTGACGCTGGATAATCAGACGCCCAGCTTGAGTAGCGGGGATGCTGAGTTAGCTATTCATATCGGTGAAATTCACCAGCCAGATATCGTTGCCCGGCCGCTGCACGCCTATCGCCGAATCCTTGCCGCCTCTCCCGACTACCTCTGCCAGCACGGGACGCCGACGCATCCGGATCAGCTGAGTCGCTTTAGCTGTCTGGGGATCTCCTACTGGATACATCAGGATCGCTGGGAGCTGATGGGCCCCGACGGCGAGATATTTAAAGCGGTGGTGAAAGGCCGGTTTATGTCTAACCAGGGTCAGGCGCTGAGGATTGCCGCCCTGAATGGCTGCGGTATCGTGCTGCAACCGGAATCGCTGCTGCAGGACGATATCGCCGAGGGACGCCTGGTGCCGGTGCTGCCCGAGTGGTCGTATAAGCCAACGCCGATGTATCTTATTTATCAACAGGATACACGCCCATCAGCCAAGCTGCGCAGCGTGATCGATTTTCTGATACAGCGCTTTGGCGCGCAGCAATAACGGAAAAAACGCCAGCAGACCTGATTCTGCGCCGCCCCGTCGGAGCAATGTGCCTGTTTTCACAACGGCAAAAAACACGCAGCCGGAGACCAAGTGGCCTCCGGCAAGCGGATTTATTGCGACTTCTTCTCCAGCGCTTCCCACAGGCCCAGCAGGTAGGTTACCCCCAGCGCGCGATCGTAAAGACCGTATCCGGGACGGCCGGTTTCGCCCCAGATAAAGCGGCCGTGATCCGGGCGAATATAGCCGTCAAAGCCGTTATCATGGAGGGCCTGCATGACGCGATACATATCCAGCGAGCCATACTGCGACGGATGCGCGGATTCGTAGAAGTCTTTATCCTTAATCAGCTTAATGTTGCGCACATGGGCAAAATGGAGACGCTTGCGACGCGTAAATTCGGCAAGAATTTCATAGACGTTATTATCCGGATCTTCCGCAATTGAGCCGGTACACAGCGTGATGCCATTTGCCGGTGAATCCACGGCATCGCAAATCTTCGTCAGGTCATCCTGATTTTTCACCACCCGCGGGAGGCCAAAAATAGAGTACGGCGGATCGTCCGGATGAATCGCCATTTTCACCCCGACTTCCTCGCACACCGGAATAATTTCTCTGAGGAAATAAAACAGGTTTTCCCGCAGTTTATTATCATCGACGCCGCTATAGCGGGCGAACAGCTCCTGCACTTTAGCCAGCCGCTCGGGCTCCCATCCCGGTAACGCAAAACCGTTGGCGTTATCGAGTACCTCTTTGACGACCTCTTCCAGACTCTTATCGATGCCGCTCTTTTCGAAAGCCATCGTCAGCGAGCCATCTGGCAGGACGTAGTTCATGTCGGTCTTCATCCAGTCGAAGACCGGCATGAAGTTATAACAGATGACCTTGACGCCAAAGCCCGCCAGATTACGGATCGTCTGTTTATAGTTTTCAATGTAGCGATCGCGTGCCGGGGTGCCTATTTTGATGTCATCGTGAATGTTGACGCTTTCAATCACTTCCATTGTCAGGCCCGCGGCATGGGCCTGGTCAACCAGAGCCTTAATCTTTTCGACTGGCCAGACTTCTCCGGGAGCAACGTCATACAGTGCCCCGACAACCCCCTCCACACCCGGCACCTGCCGGATATACTCCAGTGGGATTTTGTCTTCCTGTGGCCCAAACCAGCGCATTGTCATCTGCATTTTGTATCCGCCTTAATCGTTGCATCTGTGCATGTTTACAAGATGTACCATACTAGTATTGACTAGCATATGCAGTAATTATCGTTTGATCAACCACCGCGTTAAAAAAGCGTGACGGCGCGATAAAAAGAGGCATGGCCTGAGCATGGGTTTTATTATTTCTGCCAGGGTTAATTGTTTTTATTTTGTAAAAAATAATAACGAATTTACTTTAAATTCATCACCATCTATAACACGACTTGATTTTTATCCACTAAATTCATAACAGGCATTTATTTTACGTCCCGAATATCACTGAAAAAATAATATGATTTAAGTCACAATTTTATCATCATATCTTGTATGGTAGTAGACAATGAGTGAAGAGGAAGCTTACCCTCAACGCCATTATGTTCCCGTCATACACCGACCCCGGCTTAACGCTGGGGATTCGTCGTAAAAGTAATATCGTGTACGGAGTAGGTATGTCACTGATAAATAATAGCTTCATGATAAACAATGCGCCAGGTCAGCGGCTGTATTCTGAGGTAGCACAAGCGTTACCGATTATTGATTACCACTGTCACCTTGATGCCAGAGCCATTTGGGAAAATAAACCGTTCACGGATATTACTCAGCTATGGCTGGAGGGCGATCATTACAAATGGCGGGCCATGCGGGCGAATGGAATATCTGAGCACAAAATTACCGGCCAGGCTTGCGCCGAAGAAAAATTTGAAGCCTGGGCGCAAACGGTCGAAGCCAGTTTTGGCAACCCCCTTTATCACTGGACCCACCTTGAACTGAAACATTATTTTGCTATCGACGAAACGCTTAATAGCAAAAACTGGCGCGATATTATGGCGCGGTGTAATGCGCAATTACGCCACGACGACTTTTTACCCCAGTCGCTCATCCGCCGTTCAAACGTTGAAGCGTTGTGCACGACCGACGGGCCGCTCGACGATCTGCAATACCATCAGTTGCTGGCGGCAAAAAGTGATTTTTCCACTGCTGTTTTGCCGACATTTCGTCCTGACGAGCTGTTCGACACCAGCCCCGAGCGCTTCCTGACGTTTGTCTCGCGATTGGCGCAGAAAACCCAGCGGACGATAAGCTCGCTGGATCAGTTCCTGGCCGCTCTCGAAGCGCGTATTGATTTTTTCCACAGCACGGGCTGTCGCGTGTCGGACCACGGCCCGCTGGCAATCGGTTTTTGCCCGCTTGATGAGGCCGGACAGAGCACGCTGTTTCAGCGCCGGCTGGCGGGAGAAGCGCTGGATGAGCGCGCGCTCCAGGCCTGGGAAAGTATGATTTTTGTCGCGCTGGCCAAAATGTACAAACAGCGCGACTGGGCAATGCAGATTCACTTTGGCGCCATTCGTAACAACAACGTGACCATGTTCAACAAGGTCGGCATCAACTGCGGCTTTGACTCTATTGGCGATCAAATGCACCTTGCGCAGAACCTGAACGCGTTGCTGAACGCCATGGTGGAAAATGACGGTCTGCCGAAAACCATTCTTTATAACCTCAACGCCAGCTATAACGACGTGGTCGCCTCGACCCTCGCCAACTTCCAGAGCGGCGAGGATGGCATGAAATCACCGCTGCAGTTCGGTTCCGGGTGGTGGTTTAACGATACCCGACGCGGCATGGTTAACCAGCTCAATACCCTGGCCGATCAGGGGCTGCTGGCCAACTTTATCGGCATGCTGACCGATTCCCGCAGCTTCGTCTCCTACACCCGACATGATTATTTCCGCCGGATCCTCTGTGACCTGGTTGGCAGTTGGGTAGAGAAAGGTGAAGTGCCGGAAGATCGCGCCATCCTCGACGCCATGATCCGCGGTATTTGCGTGGACAATGCCCGTCGTTATTTTCGTTTTTGAACCGTCGGATACAGGGATAAACCATGACTCGTAAGAACAGAAAAGTGACCATCCCCGTCAGTATCGGCTACGGTCTGACGGATATCATGGGCGGCGGCGCATTTACCGTAATTGGCGCGTGGCTGCTTTTCTTCTATACCACCTTTGTTGGCCTGTCGCCGATTGAAGCGGCGTCGATTGTCGCGATCGCCCGTATCGTTGATGCCGTCGTCAGCCTGTTTATGGGCAGCTTCACCGACCATTTTTATAAAAACTATCTGGGTAAGAAATTTGGCCGACGCCGGTTTTTCCTGCTGATCGGCGCGCCGCTCATGCTGGTTTACACCCTGCTGTGGCTAAACGGCATGAACTACTGGTTCTATCTCGCGGTGTATCTGGCCTTTGAGATCATTGCCGCCATGGTGCTGATCCCGTGGGAAACGCTGCCTTCCGAGATGACCAAAGATTTTAATAGCCGGACCAAACTTTCTACATGCCGTATGTTCCTGTCGGCATCCGGGACCTTTCTTGCCACCTTTATCCCCGGCCTGCTGATTGGCGCGCTGGGTGAAAATAATGCCGATGCCTATCTGGTGAACGGCGTGGTGTTTGCCGTGATGTTCATGGTCTGCGTCTTTATCTCGTGGAAAGTGACATGGGAGCGCGAGCTGACGCCGGAAATGCTGGCGGAAATGGAAAAAGAGCGCAAATCCACAACGGCAGCCGAGAAGCTTGCCGCCTTTGGCAACCTGTTTAAGGAATATGCCTCGACCCTCAAGGTACGGGCGTTCCGTAAGCACCTGGCGATTTATCTCTTTTCCTTTACGGCGAAGGACGTCTACAACACCGTGTTCGTCTTTTTCTGCGTCTACTGTCTGAACGTCTCATCCTCGCTGGCGGGCACGCTGCTGTCGATGAGTATCGTCGGGCTGCCGGTTACGCTGGCGGCGGGGGTGGCTATCATTAAGTATGGCCCTTCTCGCCTCTATGTCTTCGCCTATAGCCTGATGCTGCTGTGTCTTGGCGGGTTCTTCCTCGTGTATCAGTTCCCGACCGACAACAAGGTCATGCTGCTGGTGATCATCGCCGGTATCTACCAGGTTGGTCGCTGCGTGCTGGAATTTACGCCGTGGAACGTCTTCCCGTTTATTCCCGATATTGACGAAATGATTACCCGTCAGCGTCGCGAAGGTCTGTTTGCCGCGGTAATGACGTTCTCGCGTAAAACGACGGTCGCCATCGCCACCTTTGCCGTGGGCCTGCTGTTGCAAAGCGGTGGCTTCGTGAAAGGGAGCCAGACTCAGCCTCAGGAAGCGATTAACACCATCGCGACGCTGCTGTTTGCCGGCACCGCCGTCCTGCTGCTGATTGCGCTATGGCAGGCGCTGACCTTCCATCTGAACAAACGTACGCACAAGATTTTTGTCGATGAAGTTGAACGCCTGAAGGCGAACGGTCTTCAGCAGGACGTCACGCCTGAAGCGCGCCATGTGGTTGAAGACCTGACGGGTTATAGCTATGACACGCTCTGGCGTAACACCCCGCCCGAGCGAGCAAAAGCGGGGAAAGCAACCTCGGTACTGAGTTAACCGCTGCCGCCGGCAGCAGCATAATGCCTGCTGCCGTGCGGTTGCCCTGCCCGGCTGACCCTTTCAGGGCCAGCCGATTTAAGACGCGCCCTCACGATGGGCAAGCGGATCACTTCACCATCTTCTGCGTTTTTTCGACATCCTGCAGCCCGCCTTCGTTGACGGCATTCTGATACCCCATGCTGCGCAGCATTTTTTCTGCTTTGCCGGACTGGTTCCCTGTATTGCAGTACAGGTGCAGCGTGTCATTCTTCTCTTTTGCTACTTCGCCGATGCGCGCATCCAGCTCTTTCAGCGGAATATTCACCGCCCCTTCAACGTGCGTTGCCTGAAACTGGTCAGGGGTACGGACATCAATCCAGTGCTCAGCCGCCCACAATGAGGCCGACGCCATCAGCATGGCGCCGATCAGGAGCGTTTTTTTCATGACCTGTGGCAGATTAAACATAACGACAGTTCTCCTTTTATTTTTCTTAGTCACCCGAAATCATACTAACGAAGGTATCCCGGGCGATCTTTGACCTGATCTGGAAAATGGGGACAAAGCGATAATCGGTGATATGAGCGCAGAGTCCACGCCGCAGGCAAACTGGCAGTCTCCGTTAAAATTACTATGCTTAAAGTTAACGTCACCTGTTACAACGTTGATTTTTATAGGGAGTATATATGGGATTCTGGAGAATTGTTTTAACGATTATTTTGCCGCCACTTGGCGTATTACTGGGTAAAGGATTCGGCTGGGCATTTATTCTGAATATTGTACTGACATTGCTGGGCTATATCCCGGGTCTGATTCACGCATTCTGGGTGCAAACGCGCGATTAACCCGCATCATCATGACGGCGCATCGGCGCCGTTTATTTTCGCCAGGTATTTTCCATCGGAGTCTTATATTTCACATTTACGCCATCACTGGCCGGTAGTGGGTGGAGAACGGAGTTAGATTCGGCGAACGGAAGGCAACAAAAAACCCGCACGGGGCGGGTTCATTTCATTATCAGCAGAACTTAACTGCTCAGGCCATCGCCTTCATCGCTATTGTAAGCGTCGCTGATAAGGGCTTACAGCGGAGTAACGTTGCCAGCTGCCGGGCCTTTAGCGCCATTTTCAATGGTGAAGGAAACCTGCTGGCCTTCATCAAGGGTTTTGAAGCTGTCACTCTGGATAGCAGAGAAATGTACGAATACATCTTTGCTGCCGTCGTTCGGAGTGATAAAGCCAAAACCTTTATCTGCGTTAAACCATTTTACTAAACCAGTCATTTTATTAGACATAGATACTTCCTTAATTAATGAGCCACTAAGCGCGGCGATGATGGCCTGTATTTAGAGTGACTTATTTGGCACTTAGGAGGAGGCTCATGAAGAAGAGTATCTGTGGATAGCACTTGAACTGAGGACTGCTTGACTAAAACTGCTTTCATAAGGTCTGTATTCCAAACCGATGGTGCCATTAAGACATAGCGAAATTATTATAGCAAGATTTATGTTTTTTATTTTACCCACTTAAACACCTGGATGGCTATATGTCCGTAAAATGCCAGCGATAACATCAATCGCCATCTCAGTTTTGCCGAATCGCGATACGCCTGATATTTCGCGGTATTCGCGCGCGTCTTTTGCAACGTATAAATAATACCTGTGCCACCGGCATAGATATCCCGAGAGAAAACCTGAATAAATACCGGCTCTGCGGGCAGGCCGGATGTACTGCCTTACGGACAGGCATCCGGCCTGCCGTCAAAACGGATTATTCACGCCTGTCCCGAATCAGTTTCTTTCTGTCGATTGGGTTGCCCTCCCGATCGAAGTAGCGACTCGGCCATATTTCCGCAGGGTCGATACCCAGCGCCTGCGCGATTAAAAACTCCCCCTTCGGCCACGGGCGGGACAGCGTGTTGGCCAATGTCGACGAGCTCAGCCCCGCCTGGCGCGACACCGCCGCCAGCGACAGGTTGCGCTTTTTTAATTGCGCAATGATATCAGCCGGATGCATATCAGTTCTGTTCATCTCATTCATTCCTTTGCGTTAGTGAAGTCGTACATATTCTCACCACCACACTAAGTAATACTTAGTACATTTTCAACTAACAGCTACCAGAATCGTGATTCTGTTTCCAGTCTTTCAGGATCATCATGCTGCCGCACCGTTTAAAAGAAGCGCGCCTCAGAACGGGACTTTCCCAACAAAAACTGGGTATCCTCGCGGGTATTGATGAGGCGACGGCGAGCGCGCGGATGAACCAGTATGAACGCGGCATCCACACTCCTGACTTCGCGCTGGCCTGTCGGCTGGCAGAAGTGCTGAAGATCCCGGCCTGTTATTTCTATACGGTTGAAGACGATCTGGCGGAAGTGGTGGCGGGCTGGTATCAGCGCTGACGATGGCTCCCGGACGCCACGTGACCTGGTTCCGGGAAGACCTGGGCTGGGGCGTGTTTGCCTTAATCGCCCGATGGCCTGAAGCTGGCGGTAGCCCACGGCGATATTCGCGCACACGGACAATCCGTCATCGTATGGATAGCATTTAAGCGTATATACCCTGTCGCCGCCCCGCATTCGTGATGCAGGCTAAGGGCATATTCTGGTGCGCCGAACGGCTAAGCCGGGCGACACACCAGAAAAGGGTCTTGCCGTTACATCAGAACCATGCCTCAAACATCCCGCCGACGTTCAGTGAATCCAGCTGATCGTCTTTGGTGCCGTTCACCTTCGCCGTGCGTTTGTTGTCGACCTGACCGCCGGTGACGTAGAAGCGCAGCATCGGACGGAACTCCGGCCCCATGCCGATGGCGATGTTCTGCGACAGCGTCAGTTTCCAGCCGTGGTTATCCCCGCCCCGATCGTAGTCAACGCGCTGATAGCCCGCTTCCAGCCAGGTCGAATGCACGTCGTTCCAGAAGTACATCGGACGCACGATGGCGCCGTAATTCTTCCGGTTGTCGGTGTTGTCCTTGCTGTTGTCATAGTTGTGGAAGGCCAGCAGATACTCGACCTGCGCCTGCTGAGTGAACTTGTATAGCCCCTCGAAGCTGGCGTAAACCGTCGTCAACCCGTCCGTTTTGTCGTACACGCTGTTATCGGCATTATCGGAATAGCGCAGAATCACTTTGTTCACGCCGCTGTCGTTGGTGTGGCTCAACAGCAGGCCGCCCTGCCAGGCATCAATCTGCGCGTCGTTATCCACCGCTTTAGAGTCAAAGCCGTAGTTGGCATAGACTTCAACGTCGATGGGACCCGCCTTGATATTGTGGGTTTTGGTCGTCAGCGCGTAATGACCGCTGTCGCCGGTATCAGACCCGCCGGTACAGGTAATGCGCGAGGGGTTAGATTCATCCCCCATCACTTCCGGGCTACAGGATTTCACCTGCGACACCCCCGCCACGTCGAACTGCACGCCGCCGATATCGAAGTTTTTCACCCCGGCGCCCTGGCCATCGTGGTTCATCCAGAAGTAGTCGTTGATGCCCTGTTGCGGACGTTGATGGAAGTCACGACCGGCCCAGATGTAGGCGTTCGGATTGGATTCCAGCACGTTGGTGACGCCAACGTAGGCTTTTTTCAGGTTAACTTCGTCGCTCCAGTGGTCGAACATGACGTTGAGATCCCAGATAGCGCCCTGGCTGCTCTTAAAGGCTTTGGTTATCTGGAATTCGCCGCCGTTGCCCTCGTTGCCCAGACGGCCGATGGCCGAGGCGCCGTTATAAGAGCCATCGACGCCGATATATTTCTGATCGCCGGTCTGGAAATGGGCGCCGTAGCGCGCGTAGCCGCTAAACTTCAGGCCGAACGGAATCGCCATATCCGGTGACTGCGCGGCGGTTTGGGGATTGGTCTCCAGATCCACCTTCTTCGCGGCGGCGGCGTCCATTTTCGCCTGGCGATCCGCCAGTGCCTTATCGACGGCTTTCGCCACAATGGCGTCAATTTGTTCCTGAGTAAATTCTTGCGCCATAACGGAGGTAAAAGGGCAAAGAGTGGCGATAACCGCCATAGCTAATGGAAGTTTTTTTATCATATTCATGTTTATCTCAATATAGTTTAATTTTATTCAGATAATAACAATCCCATTCTGGGGTGACAGAATATGTCGCTATCATAAGAACAATATAATTGTTATTTTTACGGTCTCAGAGGCTTTGCGCTATTATCGTGACAGTATCTCCATGAGTGATATTTACGTATGCGCGCCGGGCAGATGAATCATTTCGCTTAATTCATAAGCCAGCATTATCGATGGTTTGCGTTACCGCAGTCTTTGGCCCTCCTCCCTGGCTGGCAGTGCAGAACAGGTGCTGCCCCGGCAGCGTTTTTTGGCAAAGGCATATTGCATAATATCGTCCTCGTTAACTTCCTTACCCGCGATTTGTGTGCCCCCAATAACTCGCTGTCGCGGCGGCGCTTTGATATTGCTTAAAGCGCATGGCTCAGTACGCAGGAATCGTCAATCTATCTGTAGCGTATCGGGTTCACCGAATGTGCCGAAATCAATTGCCGTAACGATTAATGGCATGTTCAATCAGTGCCCCCGCAGGGGCACTTACGCCAAATTCAGTCGAAGAGATAAGCGTTGACGAGGTTTTCGAGTAATTCCTGATGCCCGCTTTGATGCTGAGGATTAAGGTTATGCTGTTCAGCGTATTGAGCGGTTTGCGCCAGCGACATTTTCCCTTGCAGAATTTGCTGCCCCACTTCACCACTCCAGCCGGCATAGCGTTTTGCCACGCGTTGTTCCAGTTTACCGTCTTCAATCATGCGAGCGGCCTTTTTGAGTGACAGCGCCATCACATCCATTGCGCCAATATGACCATGGAACAGATCATATTTATCGGTGCTTTGACGGCGTACTTTGGCATCAAAGTTCAGGCCACCGGTGGTAAAACCGCCGGCTTTGAGGATCTCATACATAACAAGCGTGTTTTCTTCGACGCTGTTCGGGAACTGATCGGTATCCCAGCCGAGCTGAGCATCGCCGCGGTTGGCATCAACGGAGCCGAAAATATCCAGGGCAATGGCGCTGGCGATTTCATGGTGGAAAGAATGCCCGGCAAGCGTTGCGTGGTTGGCCTCAATGTTCACCTTGATCTCTTTTTCCAGACCAAACTGCTTCAGGAATCCATATACCGTAGCAACATCGTAATCGTACTGATGCTTAGTCGGTTCTTGCGGTTTAGGTTCGATAAGCAACGTGCCACGGAAACCCGTTTTATGTTTGTGCTCAACCACCATCTGCAGGAAGCGGCCAATTTGTTCGCGCTCATGACGCAAATCGGTATTCAGCAGGGATTCGTAACCTTCACGCCCGCCCCACAGAACATAGCTTTCGCCGCCCAACTGCTGGGTGGCGTTCATGGCGGCAACGACCTGCGCCGCCGCCCAGGAAAAGACCTCCGGATCAGGGTTGGTTGCCGCCCCGGCAGCGTAGCGCGGGTGAGTAAAGCAGTTGGCCGTCCCCCACAGCAATTTCACGCCGGTTTCTTGCTGCTTTTGCGCCAGTACTTCGGTCATTTTTGCCAGGTTATTGCGATATTCTTTCAACGATGCGCCTTCTGGCGAAACGTCCACATCATGGAAGCAGTAATACGGCACATTGAGCTTATGGAAGAATTCAAAAGCGACGTCAGCTTTAAATTTTGCCTGGCTAAGCGCATCCCCGGCCTGTTGCCATGACCGTTCAAAAGACCCGCTGCCAAACATATCTGCGCCATTCCAGCAGAAGTTGTGCCAGTAGCAGGCGGCAAAGCGCAGGTGCTCTGCCATCCTTTTTCCCAGCACGATTTCATCCGGATTATAATGGCGAAAAGCCAGCGGGTTGGCTGTTTTTGGACCTTCAAAACGTACTCTGTCAAGTTGATCGAAATAAACGGGCATAATGAACTCCATAATTCAGGAAGCGAAAAATAAATAATTTGGACCTATCCTGTATTTTCCTGGGAGGTTGCTCAATTACGTTATTTCACTCAGCAATTAAGAAAATGCACAACTGTGAACCATCTCGCAAATAACATTGCCATATATTCAGGCCATTTATAGTCATATTAACCCGTCTTTTTCTACGGAATTTATCTGATGACTCACAAAAATAAAACCCTGTTTTTTAGTGGTACTCGTATACTGTGGATAATGTTTATGGACGACCGCTCAACATGCCAGATACGCAGCCTGTGGAGAGCCTTAGTTTCGATGATCACAGAAGTAAAAAAACATAACAAATTAATGTAAAAACGTAATGGATTCTCCCAGCCCATCCGTGTAACAAAGTATTTCACATTCACGTAAGAAACCGGAGACTTGATTAGAATGAGCAAAAACATACTGCAAAGTCGGCATGATGAATATCATAAATTAACTCGCGGAGAACGTATTGGTTATGGGATGGGTGATTTTGCGCAAAACCTTGTTTTTGGTACCATAGGTGGTTTTCTTGCTCTTCACATGTTGACGGTAAATACAATCAGCACCGCCACCGCAGGATTTATATTCCTGTTTGTCCGCATCGTGAATGTTTTCTGGGACCCGATGGTCGGTACCTACGTTGACAAAAGAAGTTCAAGCGCCGGGAAATACCGCCCCTGGCTTTTAAGAGCCGGCATTCCGCTCGTGATTCTTTCCGCGTTACTTTTCGCGCCCATTCCTGGAATAAGGGGCTCGGTTCCTTTCGCGTTTATCATTTATCTGGCACTGGATTTAGTTTATTCACTGGTGAATATTCCCTATGGCTCTCTGAATGCCTCATTGACCCGGGATCCTGAATCGATTGATAAGCTGACAAGTACGCGCATGATGCTGGCAAACAGCGCCAACCTGCTGGTCTATACCCTGTTCCCTATGTTTGTACAGATGGCCTCCCCCAAAGATCGCAGCCTCAAAGATACGGGTTTCTTTGGCCTTAAGCTCAATATGGGTAACTATACCGATCCCTCAGCTAACTATGCGTGGTTTGGCGTTTACTCAATTTATATGTTGATCGGCGCGGTAGCCCTTTACCTCTGCTATAAATTCACCAAAGAACGCGTTGTCGCGACGGCCGAACAGACGGCTAACGTAAAAACAACCGATTTATTCCTTGAACTCAAGAATAACCGCCCGCTGGTCATTCTCGGGTTATTTTTCATGTTAGCCTTTACCTTCATGTTTTTCATGAACACGGTTAATGGCTTTTTCAATCAGTTTGTTGTCGGCCATTCTGAATGGATGGGGGCTATTGGTCTTATTGCCTCAATTCCCGGCATTGTCTTCCCTGTCTTTTGGCCAAAACTGAAGAAAATTTTTGGTAAAAAAGGCTTCTTCCATCTTTTCCTTGGCATGTTTATTGTGGGTGAATTGCTGACCTACGTATGGTCACGCGAAAGCATGCATGATGCTCTGTGGCTTGCTTATATCGCAACATTCATTAAACAATGGGGTTTAACCTCGGCGACCGGTTTCATGTGGGCGCTGGTGCCAGAAGTCATTGCCTATGGCGAATTAAAATCAGGCAAGCGTAATGCCGCAATCATTAATGCGATTATGGGGCTCTTCTTTAAGATTGGTTTTACGATTGGCGGCGCGATTCCATTGTGGTTACTGGCCGCTTATGGCTTTAACGAAACCGGCGCGCAACAAAGCGCAAGCGCGATCGACGGAATCATTATGACCGCGGTGTGGATGCCAATCGTGTTAGCCGCGATTTCGATGATCATTATTCAACTCTATCCTGTCTCAGACAAAAATGTCATCGAGATCAACCGTCAGCTTGATGAGATACGGGCATAGTGAAAAAATAAATTAAAAATTACGCAGTTCTGAATGATAAATTTTAAAAAGGTAGAATGATATGTCACTTATTCAAAACCCTGTATTACCTGGATTTAATGCGGACCCTAGTATTATCCGTGTAGGGGACACCTACTATATCGCAAACTCTACATTTGAGTGGTTCCCTGGCGTTCGTTTACATGAGTCAAAGGATCTACAGCACTGGAATCTGCTCCCCAGTCCCTTGTCTACCACCACCCTTTTAGATATGAAAGGCAACCCTTCATCCGGTGGTATTTGGGCGCCGGCGCTTTCGTATGCCGATGGCAAATTCTGGTTAGTGTATACCGATGTGAAAATCACCGAAGGCGCGTTTAAAGACATGACCAACTATCTGACCACCGCGACCGATATCCGTGGTCCGTGGTCAGACCCCATCAAACTGAACGGCGTCGGTTTTGATGCCTCGCTTTTCCATGACGATGACGGGCGTAAATATATCGTTCAGCAAACCTGGGACCATCGGGAATATCATCACCCCTTCGATGGCATCACGTTAACTGAGCTTGATACGAAGACCCTGAAATTAAAACCGGCGACAGCGCGGACCATTTATCGGGGCACCGCCGTCGCCCTCGTTGAGGGGCCACACCTCTACAAACTGAACGGCTATTATTATCTTTTCGCCGCCCAGGGGGGGACCGTTTTCACCCACCAGGAAGTTGTTGCGCGTTCTAAAACCCTGGATGCCAACAGCTTTGAAACCGAGCCTGGGGAAGTCTTCTTAACGAACGTCGACACACCAGACAGCTACATCCAGAAGCAAGGGCATGGCGCTTTGGTCTCCACCCCCAAAGGTGAATGGTATTATGCCTCGCTCTGCGCCCGTCCGTGGAATCGTCCAGGTGAGTCGGCCTATGATCCTCGTGGCTGGTCAACCCTGGGCAGAGAAACCTCAATCCAGAAAGTGTATTGGGATGCGGATGGCTGGCCGCGTATCGCAGGAGGTCATGGCGGAAAAACCTTTGTCGAAGGGCCAGGCGATGCCATTTACACCGAAAGCGCCAAAGACCATAGCCAGTACGATGAGTTTAAAACATCAACCCTCGATCCTGACTGGAATACGCTGCGTGTCCCGTTCACAGAAAAAATGGGGACCACCGGCGATGGCAAGCTGACTTTAATCGGGCAAGGTTCATTAGCGAATACGCATAACCTGTCGCTTATCGCCCGACGCTGGCAAGCCTTCTACTTTGATGCCCAGGTCAAAGTGAAATTTGATCCGTTCAATTATCAGCAGATGGCCGGATTAACGAATTACTATAACGATCGCCACTGGAGTTTTGTGTTCATCACCTGGAACGAAATTAATGGCGCAGTCATTGAGATCGGCGAAAATAACCGTGGGAAATACACGTCATATTTGAAAGATGATGCCATCAAGATCCCGGAAGGGACCGAATATGTCTGGTTCCGCAGCAAAGTGCGCAAACAAACGTATAGCTATGAATACAGCTTTGATGGGGTCAGCTTTACTGAAATCCCCGTTCAATTAGATGCCGCCATTCTTTCTGACGATTATGTGCTGCAAAGCTATGGCGGGTTCTTTACCGGGGCGTTCGTTGGCCTTGCGGCTGTCGACTACTCAGGTTATGACGCCAGCGCAGAGTTTTATGATTTCCATTATCAGGAGCTGGGCGATGCGTTAATGGCCGACGGCACATATAGCTGGCAAGCCAGCGAATCACGTTTTAATTAAGTCATGGCGAACCTACGTTATCTTAACGATAACGTAGGTTTTTGCCGGGACAGGCCATGACCGCTTAGCCTCTTATGCTCTACAGAGCGCGCCCCTTTTTCACTGAGTCCTGCGGACCTGGATTGCACTGTTCTTTTGTTCCCGGAAGATAAAAATTGCCGTTCTCATCGGGATCCGTTCCTCCCGGACACCCTGCCCGCCCCGATGAATTATCTGAACTGCCTCCGTCCGAGCCATTCCCGCCATCGGCACCGGGTTTACCAGGCTGGCCCATATATCCGCCATCCCCGCCTTTCCCTCCAGCGCCACCATGTCCGGCACTGGCAGAACAAGCAAACAGCACGAAAATACAGACCAGAACGTGTCTCCCCATGATGCATATCTCCCTTATTTATTGGCTACCCGCAGCACTATACTCTGTTTACAAATAATAACATGGATACGTTGCAATAACGCGTCAGGTGATTGTCGCCAGGTTGTCTGCCTGCTGTCGTTAATATGGCGTGGTTGAAGCTCTTCAGCCGGGCCATATTCACTTACCCGTAAAGCACGACGAACGGCAAAAAAGAGGCAGCACATGACGACGACTATAGCTATATTTTCAAACACCCCGGTCTGGGTGTGGATCCTTTTACTTTTTTTAATAAAAAGAGGGATATCTGCACTGCATTGCCGGGAAACGTCCGTAAAAAACATCTTCATCATACCGGTATTATTCTTAGCGGCGAGCATCTATCATTTAGCTGGATTTAGTTTTTTCCCCGCCATCCCGCTCTATATCACCACATTAGTAATATTTTGTATTGTCAGAATGGCATTTTTATGGCGCTCCCCAGTTGAATATAATGCCGCCACTGGAGTAGTGACGCGTCCTGGCAGCCCATTTATTCTCACGTTGATTATTGGATCTTTTATTTTTAAATTTATCATGACCTGCCTTACGGAAAATGACCCGAGATTATTAATGAACTTATCATTTCAATGTCTGTGGGGCGCAGGCTCAGGTATTGCCACCGGTTTATCATGGGGTGGCTTATTATATGTCATCTATAAAATAAAAGAGAAAAAGAAAACAATATCGCTTCACTATTGAGGAGGCTCCGGGGCGGTTTGCCCTTTCAAGCCGCGTGACCTGTTGCCCTTACGCACCCTCTCCCGTAAACGGCAGGTACAGCGGTATTTCGTGGCTTCACGAATCTATCCGGTTTACTTTATCATCACCACCAAGGATGCCCCCAGAGGCGATTAACGGAGATAACGCTGTGAGAACCGTCGAGATACTGCAATACACCTTACGCAAAGGCAGCGGCACCGCTTTTCATACCATCATGCGGGAAATCAGCGTTCCCCTGCACCAACGCCACGAGATCGATGTTGTTTCGTTTGGTCACTCGCTGCATGACCCGGATTGCTACTACCTGATTCGCGCCTTCGACAGCCCCGAGAGTATGGCGACGGCTCTTGATGCCTTTTATGCCAGCGCCGACTGGCGCAGCGGGCCGCGCGGGGAGATCATTGGCAGCATCGAGACCAGCATGAAAACCGTGATCAACCTGCCGGCGGAAAGCGTGGATGGCCTGCGCAGGTAAGGGTCGCCATCGGGATTCGCCTGGCGATGGCCTGCGGATTCCACACTCATCGGCAATAAAACGCGGCGGACTCGCGCTGAAGGCCAGGATATCCTACTTGCGGTATAAACTGCCTTTGCCAGACCTTGCACGCTGCCAGAGTTCTTCATCTGATAACGTGGTTTGGATCAACTCGACAGGCGCCCCGGCATCATTGATAACAGCCACGAAGTAATCATCTATTGGTTCATAAGGGCCAAGAATGACCTCTTCCCCCGCGATAGCCTGCTCAAGATTATCAACTTTGAACGCAACATGGGGGATGGTTTTCAACAAAGGATGTAAGGGGGAATCGTGGGTAAAGCGGTGCCACTGTATTCTGAATTTTCCCGGGTTATCCGTGGTATACATCCCCGCTTTTTCGCTGAAAATGCCTTCGAATTTTTCATCCTGCAGCGGTATACCCAAGTGATGGAATTCATACTTGACGGACGGTTTCATCTTCTCTTTTCCTTTCTCATATAGAAGTCTGTTCCGTTTAGTTCTTCGACGGTATCCATCAGCCCTCCTTCTATTCTTAATGATTCGTTGGTTTACCATACGCCTGACACCATCGTCCAGTGAAATAAAAAGAAAGGCCGCGCGACGAAAATCCCCCGTTATCAAGAATGATTTTATCAACGCCAGGAGTTTTAATTATTCTGATTGCCTTTTTTATTATTCACATGTCAGCGTTACGGTAAGATTCCCCTCATATTTCCCGGCCGTCGTCCCTTTAGCAATATCATTGAGTTGCAACATATAATTCTGCCCGGTTGTCAGCCTGCTCGTCCATTTGCCATTATTCCACTCGGCGTTGAGGACAGAATAGCCAATCTCATCGCCGGTCGAATTTTTGAGCGTTCCCGACTGACCATTAGCGGAGCCTGGCGTGAATGTTAATAACGCGTCACCGCTGGCATCAGAGGTAATGCTCAGCTGTTTATCCTGTTTGCCTGGATACACCTTTCCGAACGGGGCTTCACTGGTAATATTCACATGACCAGACTGATAGGGAGTGGCTGATGTGTGCGTGTCATAGACGATACCGTTGTTTCCCAGTTTCTCTAAGCTGTAGGTAAGCACCGTATTCCTGTCCAACCCTTCCTTCAGCCGGAAGGTAAAGTTTCCGCTCCAGTTCACCCTTCCCCAGTCGTGCGTGGTGCCATTCCAGATAAGGTTCACCGCGGTACCGTAAGCATCCAGTTTAGAACCGATATCGAGCCTGACGTAGCATGGCGCACCATTATCAAACCGGCAGGAGGTTATCTCCGCGGATATTAAATCTGCCGGCCAGTCCCTGACATAAATCTGATAATGAAATATGACCGCGCCAGGGGCCCATCCACGATCGCTGTAATCACTGTCGCTCAGACTTATTGTTGCATAGGGTACGGCGCTGCAACTGATGGTGGATGCCGCCAGCGTGTTTGCGGAAAAAAACGCCAGAATCCCCAAATATCCCCAGGAGGCTTTCATATATTCATTCCTGAATTAATCTCAGTATCAATAATGAGCCTGGCGCCAGCCGACTTATGGCATGAAGCGCCAGGCGAATATTAACCGCAGACGGAATCGATGTTCGCTGGTTTTATCGGCTTTGTCTGCGGAACAACGCGATGGCGTTACTGATAATCAAAGATCATCGTCACCACACTCTTGACGGCCCCCGCTCCCGGGGCCGTGGCTCCGCTCTGCTTCAGTTTGGCCAGAAAGGTCATGTCAGCCTTACTGTTTGCAATGGGATACATCACACTGTTGCTACCATCAGGCGCCATCTTAGTGGCCTGAGCGCTGTCTCCCCAGATCTCCACACCGACGCCTGTCGCGGCGACTCCTTCTGTTGTCTCGGTGTTTTTAAATAAAGAGGAATCGGTAGTATCTGGCTCCCCGCTTGCCGTGACCTTCACGCTGGTTGCGCCGCTGCCGCAGCCAGCCAGGTTAAGGGTGAATGCCTCGGTTGCCCCGATTTTATCGCTGCCAAAATCTTTCAGGGAAACCCGGCCCATTGCAACATCCACACCGTTCGTACTCCACTGAGGGGTACAGGTATTATCCACCACGGTCGCCGTGATATTCACGGTGGCGGAATCCGATGCGGCCTGAATGCCCGGAGAAAGCGCCAGCAGGGATACGGTTGCTGCGGTTAATAAAGTTTTCTTAATCATCAACGTCATGTTTACAACTCCTGTTATGTTGTGTGTATAAAACTTGTGGGTGCGGAATAATCACTTCCGCTAATCAGTTGCAGATAACCTGGCTCCATGTCACAGGGGATTTCAGGGCCGCTTCCGGCAGGGTGTAGCGGGCGGAGCAACGCTGGTCGGGCCGACTTCCCCACTGCGCGTTAATTTCTCCCTTCAGCTTCAACCCGGAGAGGAAAACCTGCCCGTCATCGCCCACCAGGCCGCCGCCGCCGTCCGCCACGCTGACCGTGGTCCCGAACGGCACGGGTTTTCCGTTATGAGTGAGCGTTATCAGGGCCCGGACTCCTGTTCGTACCCGGAAATCAGCTCTCACCAGCGCCCCCTGGGTGGGGACGACGCGCGATACGGCGTTGTCGATGTCCGCATGGCTATCCAGCTTACTGACATCCAGCGCCACCCGGCTTTCCCGGTACTGGCTGGCCCACGGCACCACGGTATAGCCGCGCCAGTCGGTCTGTACGCCGGTGGCGTTATCGACGGGAAGGCCCGCGGCGCCGGGGGCTGCCACCAGAATGTTTGTGGTCCCCAGCGGTTGTCCGAAGGTTGCCCCTTCCCGGTGAAGCACCACGCTGCCCGATGTGCCGTAGCGCCACTGTCTGTAGTTACGGCTGTAGCTGTACTCCGCCAAAGCGTTACCATAGGTTCCCCGGTAGTCCACGGCGGCGTCGCCGCTGTTTCCGTCCTGCCGGCCGTACCCCTGCGACGCGCTCCAGTTCACATTTTCCCTATCGGGTAGTGAACCGCTGATCCCCGCCCGATGTGAGAGCTGGCCGTCAGTCCCCCGATGAGTGCTGTATGTGGCCCATACGTTCTGACTCAGCCAGCCGTCGAGGGGGAGAGACAGGGAGAACCACAGCACGTTATCTGCCCTGGGTTGTCCGTTGTAGCGGGTATGGGCATATGAAATGTTGTAACTGGCCCGTCCCAGCGAGCTGCTGAAAGCCGCCTGCAATGAAGAGGTGGCCGCCACTTCGTCCCAGTATGTCTGGCGGCTCCCCGTCAGGGAGAGGGAACCGACGTTTCCCAGCTGCTGGGAAAGACTGACCTGCAGACGCTCGCGCTTGTTGTTGTTCAGGCTGTAATAATTTATCCAGTCACGTTTTACCGGGCGGCCAGCGGCATCGACGGCCCCTTCCGAATCCCCGGTCCAGCCGGCCATACTTTTCAGCGCGGTGTCATCCAGCGTATGGAAACCGCGGGTTGAGTAGCGGTATCCCGCCAGTTGCAGTGTGGTTCCGGTAGATACCAGCGAGCGTCCATAGAGGAAGCGCAGGGACTTCCCCCGGTGACGGGAACCGTCGGCCAGGATGCTGTCGGCATGCGTTATGTCTGCCGACACGGCCCCCCATACGCCGGTGTTGAATCCCATCCCCAGCGTGGCGGCGCGGTAGTTCTCCGCAAGTCGGGTACCGCCGTATGCCGTCACGTTATGCGGCATTCCCCACAGGAGAGTGGCCTGCATAAACAGCGGGTCGTCATAGCTGGCGCTGACATTGCGATAGCGAGCGGCGGTAATGCCATAACGCAGATGCCCCTCGCGCTGGAGTACAGGAACCGAAGAGTAAGGGACGGTAAACATACGTCCCTGACCATCCGCTTCCGTTATCATGACCTCAAGGTCGCCACCGGATGAAAGGAGCGGTAAATCGTCAATGACGAAAGCGCCGGGAGCGACATTGATCCGGTATATCTCGTGACCATTCTGTCGAATGCTGACCTCAGCGCTGCTGCCTGCGGTGCCGCGAATCACCGGCGCATATCCCCGCATGCTGGCGGGATACATACTGTCGTCGGTCGCAAGGTGTACGCCGCGAAAAGAGACCGTATCAAACACATCGCCGCTGGTCGTGCCATCACCGAGCGTCAGTTCGCTACGCAACGGAATGATCGCACGCTGTAACCAGGTGTTCAGATGCTGCCAGTGTTGCCGACGGCCATAGTCATTTTCCTGATAGCTCCACGTACTGTTATCCCGCAGCCGCCACGCCCCCAGATTGACGCCGCTGGTCAGATTGAGAAACTGGCTGCGGCTGTTACCGTATTTTCCCCGGCTTTCGCTGCCGCTGAACCGCCAGCTCGCCAGGGCGGCATTAATGCCCTCATTCCATCGTTCCGGCGCTATCCAACCATCCGGCTGTTTGCGCATGGCTGCCTGGGGAATGCTGATATCGAGGCGCATTTTCTGGAAGTCAAACGCCGTCCAGGCCTGGGGAATAAACAACCCCGGGGTCACACACTGCTCATCCGGCTGGGCGGCTAATTCCGCAAATGCCGGGACATTCACCCCCATATCCGACAGTTCTTCACGGCTCAGACAAGCCTGCAGCCCTGTATTATCTCGCACCGCGGATTGTGCCTCCCCCGCCTGAACGGCAACAAAACGGACCGAACGGGTTGCCACGCGGCTACCGTTGAGATAAGCGTCAACCAGATAGACTCCCGGGAGTTGTGAGCCACCGGATGAAAAAAGTGACAAGTCAGCCACCGCAACCGGGTCGCCTGAAAGCATAGAGGGGTCAAAATGCAGTCTGGCGTTTGCCGGCAGAGAAACCGCGCACATGACTGAAGCATTCAGTAGCGGCTGGCGAAGTAAATATTTCAGCATACCCGGTCCTATGATGAAAAACGGGCAATAACAGGTGCTGAAACAGCGCCGTAATCATTAATGGTCCGGAACGTAATCCGGCTGCCGGAGGCCGCAGGCAGACTGACGGTGGCGGTGCTTACGGGGGCCACCATGACGCCATCGAGGGAGATGTCGCCGGCCTTAATCTCAGTCAGTGTGATGTAGTAAGGGGTCGGGTTAATAATTTCCAGCCGGTTACCGGCACGACGAAAACGCATTTCAGCAGGCGCTTTATCCACCGCAGGCCTCAGTCCGGCAGGACGGATGAACAGTTTGATACGGCTGGCCGCAGCAATGCGCAGCACGGCTTTACCGCTGTTATCACCCTCGGTCACGGAGGGAATCGCTTTCGCAATAAAATAATAAAGCGATTCCCTGTCCTGATAAGGCGAGCCTGCAACCCGTATCAGGCGAAGAATATTTTCATTCCCCGGCCCGCTCAGATAAAGGGGAGGCGTCACCACAAAATCCCGACTTTTACTTCCGTCAGCATTTTCAACCCACGACTGCACAAGGAATGAGTCTGCCGCGGAAGAATTCCGAATGGAGAGGCTTTCCTGCCGGGAATTCAGTGGATAAATAATGCGGGTTCCCTGAATTGAAATCCCGCCCTCAGCCATGGCAACGGCGGGCAACATGAGCATAAAGACAATAACGAGGCTTTTTCGTAAAAAAAAGACGACGGACGACATAACTATTTCCTTTCAGTCAAATACTGCAGGTTGGGTTATTTACTGATTTTTTCCCGGACGCATACCGATAATATCCCGACAGACCTGAATGCCCGTGCAGCCGTACTCCGGAAGGCCATATTTCACTAAAGTGGTTCGTTTAAGTGAGTAAAGATATTTCGCACTCAAATTCATCTTGCGGCCCATTTTGGTGAATGAATATCCCCTGCAGAGATAATCGAAAAGGAGTGATTCCCGTTCTGTGACTTTGTTCCTGATAACCGGTAAACGTGTCGCCAGCCTCAAAATGCGGCTCAATGTATTCAGGGACATTTTTTCGCTGAACACCCACGGGAATGTCCGGGAAAGGCCACGCAGTGATACGCGTCTTATATTCACGAGAATAATAACACGGCAGCTATTCATTGCCGGGACATGAAGTATTCTGCGGCGCAGCTCCCTGTCCTGAACAGCCACAACAACGATGTCCTCGCAAAGCGGTTGGATTTCTCTGTATATCGGATTGGTAGCACAGAGAAATATATATTCACCCTCTGTATACCTTGGCAGTTCCTGTACAGCCGACAGGATAAATTTATTGTCTGAAATAAAATAACAATGCATTAAGGACTCATTCGATTAAAGATCTATTTTTAGGACAAACGGATTTCTCTGTCAGTTATTCACCTTTTAATTTGTAACTCATGGAAATATTTTTTCATAATTGTTTAGAACGTTTGATACACCAACAATGATAGCTATTGACTATCAAACACAACAAAATTGATCGGCAATAGTAATTCAAAATGCATAAGAAACATTAATTAAAAACAGATATCTTTTGTTTCATCACAAAACAAAAGCAATCATAAAAAACACATAACCACATGAAAAACAAATAAAAAAATAAAATTGAAAAATTAAAATAAAAACAAATTTAAATTACTCACTATTTTTACGTAGGAATTTTCCGTTAGATTTTATTGATTGACAGAAAGGCTTTTCTAAAAAAATAAGCCCCCGGATTAACGTATCATCCCATTGTCATCAGAATAATTTCACCTGCCGCAAAGGGCATATTTACTTCACAAAAGAGAACTTAATCATTTTTTGTGAACTAATGACTCAGCGATGACAAGTTATGAATACAGGCATTTGATTGCATTCCCTGAAGATTATTGCCACACGATCTGCCATCAATCCACATATCACCCTGGAAAATAATTCTCCAGCCAATCCGAAGAAGATTGATGTAACTAACTATGAGTCATGGAACGACCAGTTGTAAATATTAACAATACGGAACTCATAAAAACTTTCGACCATTACTTAAATTTCACTTCTTTAGCCTCATTCAGTCACTTCTTTGCTTCCGTCATGCAATATGCCATTTACATGTCGTCTCTTTACTTGATGGCCTTCAGATCGGTAAAAGAAAATTCATTTCCCCCTGACAACAACACTATTAATGGTAAAAATCTGAATATCGAGGTTATCGACAGCATTCACAGCAGAACTTATCACTCTGTTTTTCACCCCGGATGTATGGTGACATGGTGTTGAATCGCCAGACCCGGCCGGTCTTAAACCCGGCGCTTCGGTCACAATCATAATTCTCGTGAATGATATTCCGTCTGGATAGTGCGATCGGCTCAATCACCAAATCATCCTCACCAGCCGGACCGAGTGATGTCGCCCATAAGAGCCATCCCTGATAAAGCGTGACTTGTGCTGCGCAAAGAAGCGCAGCACATCGGCGATACAGTCGCTATCAGGAAATAACCGTCGCCAACGTCTCCCGGCGTCAGGCATAGCCATAGAAAACGCCTTATCCGGAAAAGTGAGTCGTTGTCCGGGGATACAGGTTTGAAAACGATAATGAACCGCAAACAGGCATTGAGCCGCTACAGCCTCTGCGGCCACAAATTTCTGCGCAAATCTGGCTGGTAAGCAAAGCGGCATCACAACAATGAACGATACCGCTGGGGGGAGTGGAGAATGGCGAGCAGCCGCATGATTATCGCGTTCGGTACCCCATCCTGTACACAGAAGTGGATCCCTTTCACCGTCCTGATAATTCATACTCCTGCCGGTCAATGACGATTCGCCCCAACGATGTATCTGGGGCGTAAGATAAAATATCAACTATAATCAAGAACATCATTTTTTTCGCAGGAATGGAACGGACTACGCCGTGAGGCCAAATACTTTATTTTTTCGCGGTAAAATCTTAAACGCTGATGAAATAACTCAGACATTTCTAAAGGCATATTTCCAGAGACAGCATGCACACACAACCCTCGCTGTTCATGCTCCATTTTTGCAACAGTAAATGCAATAAAATCTACGTTAGTCTTCATGGACTTGGGGCAAAAATCAAACATATAACCTCCTTTGTTGTTTGTTTTTCCCATTCGACACAATGTCGATTTTTAAGCATAAGCCATTTTTTACACGTTACAATGAAATCCCATAGAAATAGTCCTTATAATTACTTATATTTTATTATAAAAAGACACAAGGATAAACCGAACAGAAGGATGATAATGCAGCGAATATTTTACCAGGAATAAGTGAAAAACCTCACCCTTGATAAAAATATATTATAAGTCATATTTCTTTGTAATATTGACCTGGCGCAGAATTAAATGCCACAGTGAATTATTCATTTCGTTTTCCCACCTCCGAAATTTTCATTTCGCCATCCTGCTGTACCTGTACCTCCAGTCAGGTCAGGTAACTCAGCGCTCAGTGAGGCCGGCATTCATTATCGTCCTGCCGCCAGCGCTTCGACATGGTGCGCTATATCGCAGGCAGAGCGGTTGGTTTAAGGGTTCCGGGAACAGGGATATTCCCCTGCTCTGGTCGCTCAGGTTATTCATCCGGTTACTGGGGATGTACTGCCCTGCGAATGAGCGTCAGCACTAAGGGCGGTGAGTGTATTCGCCGGATGGAATAAGCGTCAGTTAACCGTGAGCTATGTGAGCCGTTTTCCGGATTATAGTCGTATTCCGGCGTTAACGATGAAGGGTCAGTGGCTGGAGGCGGCGGGGTTTGCGACGGGTACAAAGGTGGAAGTGCGGGTCATGGCGGGTTGTATTGTGTTGACGGCGGCAGAGCCGGTAGCGGAGCTGGAAGAAGCGATGCGCCGGTTTGAGAAGCTGTCGGCGAGGAAGCAAAAGCTGGCGTGCGCACGGGGAAAACATCAATACGTTCTTCGCCTATCCGCCTGACATCAGAAAAGCTAGTTTGGTCACTATCCAGATACAAATGCTAAATGTATCAGACGTTAGCCATCAGAAATAATTTCCGCTTTTGGCACTAAGTGCCCCATCAAATTAGCTCGAAATTTATCGCATAAAATGACCAAATCCAAAATAAGCCAGTACAACTAAATCAAACCAGTACCTTCAACCCATGCTTCTGCACCACGGTAAGCAGTTTCAGCGATAACCCACTGGGGCGTTTTACGCCACTTTCCCATTTCTGCACCGTTGACACACTGGTATTCAGGTAGCTGGCAAAAACGGGTTGGCTGACGTTCAGCTTCTCGCGTAATGCTTTAATCTCAAAAGGTTGCAGATCGTCCACGTTATTAAGGCACGCTTTATCAAAGTTGCGCATCGTTTCCTGCGGGATAGCATCGACGCTGAATAATCCAGCAGCCGCGCTGTGGATGGCCTCAAATGCAGGACTCTTAAATTTACTTTTTGCAGTCATGGCAAATCTCCACCAGTTCTTTACTCTTAATCAGTGCCGTGATCTTTTCATCGCTAAGAGCAGCGTAGTGCTTTGCTAACTCGCGGAATCCGGCCAGTTCGCGATTATCAATGTTTGTCATATCCTGTTTGGCATAAAGGAACGTGTAAAACCAGTGCTCCCCGCCTTTCGCCAGGATAATGGCGCGATCGCGATTCTGGTTCAGCCGTTTCTTGTATACTCCCCCGCCAAGATCGTCAGCCTTCCCCTGCACTACCGCCTCTATAGCCCGACATAACTCACTATCTTTGATGGCGTGAGATTTGGCTGCCTTGCTGAACCATTTGGTTTTGAATACGCGCATCAGGCTGACATCCTGTTACCTTGACTATAGCACCTGGTGCTAGATTAATCCTTTTTTTCACTGATGCAAAGTGCCTGAAGCCAACATAATTTGGCCGTATTTTTAACCACGCATATCATCCTATTCGGCGTAGCCTTGCAACGGCGCATCAAACTCAATCGGGACAGGCTTAAAAGTAAACGTCAACTCGCCCCTGAAAAACGCCAACACGTCGTTATCCGTCACCATATTCGCTTCTCTTTCCTGACTATCTTGTTTGTCATCATTGGTTTTAGTGTTCGGATGCTGGCATTTGTCAGTGTGGGGAACCTGATGGACAATTTAGCTCTTCTACTGGATCCATATCACAATCCGTTATGATTAATGTGGCAATGACAATCATAGCGGTTATTTTTCAGCCGCAATATAGTCATATTATTATTTTTAAAACAAAACACCCATAAAATTCGCAGTAAAAATCAGCAGATAGCGCGGTCATATCGCATTAAATAAAGAATAAATTTTGCTGGTGATTTCATTCATGATGAGCCAATAACAAGCCATGGTTAGCAGCAGATTGAAAGCCAGGGCAGACGCAGTAATGAAAGCTGAATATGTTTCTCCGTCAGGAAAAAAAGACGAGTAAGGCAGAAAGCGGAACAGTGCCCAGAACAGAAACGTGAACGCAAATACCTTAGCCAGACGTCGCAGTGTGGATAAAATCCAGTTACCAAAGAGGCCGGTTGGATTAACTTTGCGTGTCACACCGTTGTAAGCGGTAATCATCGCGCTCATGACAGGAATACCGATCAGGGTATTAATCAGGATATCGCAGTAAAAATGTAACGATTCCCACACGTCTAAATCCGGTTCACCCAGTATGAAACGAGTAACACGACTGGCGCTCTGGAAATCGAAAAGACCGATGATTGAACTGACGAAACCGTCGGAAGGAATGGCCTTAGCGACGATCAGCATAACCACATAAAACAGCATTATTTTAAGCAACAAGCTAAGGGCATGTTTTGCCATTGGCGATCACCTCAATTGTGCCGTATGCCTTGAGTTTACTCATACAAGGAACATCTACCTGCGGTGTTTTCAGTAACGCATTGTGCAACATGGCAAAATCTGAACCATGTAGCAGAGTGATCCCCCCTGCTGATAGCGCGGCAGGATGCAAACGGAAGTTACCGCGTTTACCCCCTCATTCCATGTGTCATCATCGGTTCCCCAATCATCTCGCCTGTGCCTGAACGTCGCACCATTCATGACATGGTTGTAACGATCCCGAACACCGGCATTAACGTGCGATCGGGCTCCACCTTCAGGACGCTTAACAATCCAGTATTTACCCGCCGAAACCGGGCCTGCGGTCGGCTTCATGTCACAAGCCCCTCGATTGCGATAAATACCATCGCCAGAAAACGCTAAAAATGTTCCGGCCCCAGCAAACGATAACGGCGAGTCATGCGCATCGTTGATGACAAACTTTCCATGCAGAGTCATACACCACCCAATATCCTTTTTTGAACTGTGGATTAAGGTACAGGCTGCTTAGTAGACAATCCATGTTAATAATATGATTTTATTTGAAATAATCTTATTTTATGTTGGTAGTCAGCGCCTGGCGGCGGTATTTCAATGCCCAGAGAAGCATCAGAACGCATAATCCTGCCCCCTTTTCCCGCAATGTGATCTACTATTTCGGGCATCTGTGCGGGTCGTCCAGAACCGTGAATCATCATGCGCATCATCGCTGAGGAGTTTTCTGTTGCATTGGTTAGTTCGTCTACGCCTGTCCTGGCGCCAAATCACCACTGGATTTCCTTCACGTGCAAGGCTGGCAGCACGCGATGCGCTTGCTACGGCACTGGCCTGCCTGCTGGCATGGTTACTGGCGGTATGGCTGTTAGGGCATGAGCATCCTACGTTTGCCATCGTCAGCGCCGTGGTATGTCTTGCTCCGGGAGTACCCAGTCACCTGAAACAAGCAAGAAATCTGGTTATTGGCTGTACGTTCGGTATCGTGATGGGGGAGCTGATGTGGCAGCTCCCCGATACTCATCCACTGGTGCGGATGAGCATTGGTATGTTCTTCGCTATTTTGTTGGGCGCCGCCATCGGCCCGGCTCCGGTGGTCCCCATCCAGGCTGGAGTATCGGTGGCTCTGGTTCTTGCCATGGGGCCTGAAAGCGCGGGCGGTACGCGTTTAGTGGACGTTCTGCTGGGAGCCTCTGTCGGATTATTATTCAGCCAGGTGCTCTTTACATCTAATCCATTCAGCGACATTGGGCGTTCAACCTCTGACTTCCTGCGTCAGATTGGTAATGGACTGGATCGAATGCTACGAGCCTGTGAGGTGCAAAGCAGTAAGGGAGCAGAAGCCGCTTTGAGTCAGCTTTCAGAGGCTCAGGCCGCTCTGGCCGCTCTTCGCGCCGCTGTAGCTGAAGCACAGGTCAGTAAACGCTGGTCACTACGGGGTCGGCTAAACGCCGGGCGGCTTGCCACCGTCACACAGCGTTACGACCGCCATGCAATCCGGGTATACGCGACTTCCCTTTTATTAGCGGAAAGTCTCAGCCGGGCCATGTCACACACCCATACTCCACCGCCAACTGTCGTGATGACGTATTGCCAGTGGTTGTCGGATAGCTGCATGGTACTCGCCCGTCAATCCGCCGTTGTTGCGCTCAAGGAAAGTGACCCGCAGGCTTGTATGGGAACACAACCTCAGTCCACCGCTGACCAGCGCCATGAACTACCGCCAGAATGGCTCACGGTAGAAGATAATGCACGGCAGCTGGAGCATGCCTTACAGGCACTGCTAGGCTCACGCGACGCATAATTGACACGCACCGTAAAGGTTGGATTTGTGACCCCGCGTTCGATGCCGCTGATGTCAGCGCGAACGAGTCCGCACTTGCCTCCAGGGAGAGGCCAGATTGCAACCTGAGCTTTTTAATATGGGTCCCAAAGAGAGCCTGAATCTGAGGGAGCCATTCATATAAGCTTTATAAACTGTCAGGCCGCGGATAACCCATCGCATAAGGGGATCAATTCGAATATAAACCTGATGTATGCAATTTATGTAGCCCGCATGAATTCAAGCCTAAAAAAGCGCTGCAGACCTTATTATTTGTATTTTGACATAATGACATTTAATACATTGACCGGATCAATAGATAGCAAGGCAGCAATATGCGCGAATTCCACGATATCTAGCCTCCTCTCACCACTCTCCATTTTGGCGACAAATGACTGTGGACGCCCCAGCGCCTGGGCCAGCGTTACCTGAGTTAACCCCTTCTCCTTCCTTGCTGTACGCAATAGTTTTATAACCATTTGATATTCATCAGAATAAATAGAAGGCATGTCATTTTTCTCGATCTATATCCCAAAATCGAATATCGATCGCTTCCATAAATATCCCAAAACAGGATAATCAATTAGCCAATGCTATCCAGGAAAAAACAGAACACATCACGATAGCTCACGCCCCATAACCGAAGAGAAATAGCCACCAGGTCATTTGCTTAGTGTGAAACCTCGGGGTTCTGGTCGTTTCGTGCCTCAGGGATATAGCAAAGACAACCACCTTTCGTTTCCAGAAGCAGACAAATAAAACCTTACTAAAAGCAATGAATTTCGTTTGTAACCTTAACCAACACAGGGAACTTTACTTATGAAAATCACCACCGCTGTCGCACTGCCAACCCGCCCCATGCAAGGAGGTCGCCATGTTTCTGGTTACCCTTGCTGAAAGCTTTATCAATATTTTCCAGCTCGCCGGGAAGGTCTTTCTCGACATGATGAGCGGGATCATTCCGATGCTGATTTGCCTGCTGCTCGCCATCAACTTTCTGATGAAGCTGGTCGGCCAGCAGCGCATGGAACGGGTAGCGACGCTGTTTGGTCGCTCGCGGATCCTGACCTATGGCCTGCTGCCGATCCTCGGCTGGTTCTTTATGAGCAGCCCCGGCGCACTGACGCTCGGCAAGCTGCTGCCGGAAAAGAGCAAACCCGGATATGAGGACGCACTGGGCACCACCGCCCACCCGCTGACCAGCCTGTTCCCCCACGTGGTGCCCTCGGAGTTGTTCATCTGGCTGGGCGTCGCCGCCGGGATCAAAACCCTCGGCCTGCCGGTGACCGAACTGGCCCTGCGCTATATCGCCGCCGCCATCGTGATTGGCCTGCTGCGCGGCATGATCACCGAATATCTGTTCCTGCGCCTGCGCCATAAGGCAACGGGAGGTGCGGCATGATCTATCAGGCCCATATCGAACGCGTCGGCCCCCATGTGGCGGACGGTCTGGCGGATAACCTGCTGATTACCTTTCGCGCCGACGTCCCGGCGGACTGCCTGGATTACGCCCTGGCCCTGCGGCCCGTTTTTCAGCACGAGCATGCCCGACTACTAGCGGGCGATCGATTCACGCTCGGGGGCGAGGACTACCTCATCACCGCCGTTGGCAGCCGCGCCCTGCAGGCGCTGCTGGAGCTCGGACACCTGACGCTGGTGTTCGATAGCGCCAGCACGCCGCGCCATCAGGGCACGCTACATCTTGCCGGCAAAGTCCCTGCGCTTGCGCTGTTGCAGGGCTATCTGATCGTTAAGGAGAGTGCGCAATGAACCTGATCAACGTTGCTCCCGGCGCCGAAGGGTTCGGTACCGGGCTGAGGCTGCCGATCGGCAGCGGGCTGAAGGTGGTGTCGCTGACCGGGCGGGAGATCCATCCCGTCGCCCGTCGGCTGGGCGAACTCACGCAATCGGAGGTGATCAACGGCTTTCAGGCCGTTCCGCCGGATGAAGAGACGCTGTGCGTGGTGATCAACTGTGGCGGCTCGCTGCGCTGCGGGCTGTATCCGAAAAAAGGCATCAAGACGATTAACGTGATGCCTACCGGGCAAGCCGGGCCGCTGGCGCAGTTTATTAACGCCAGCAACTACGTGTCGGACGTGCATGAAGGGCAGATCACCCGCGTGGCGACAGACGCGATGCAGGATGAGCCGCAGGCGATCGTTGTGGAGCCTGCCTCACCGGTCGCACAGACGCCGCCGCCCGCCACTTTCGGCAATCAGCTGATTCTGGCGGTGGAAACGCTGGGTAATAAGACCGGCCACGTGATCGCCCTGCTGTTTGCCGCCAGCCGTGAGGCGGTGGACGTATCGGTGCGAACGGTGATCCCGTTTATGGCTTTTGTCTCCGTGCTGATCGCCATCGTCCAGGCCACGTCGTTGGGTAACGTGATCGCCCACGCCCTGACGCCGATGGCGAACTCGCTGTGGGGCTTGCTGCTGCTGTCGGTGATCTGCGGCATCCCCTTTCTGTCGCCTATTCTCGGGCCCGGCGCGGCGATTACCCAGGTGGTAGGGGTGATGATTGGCACCCAGATTGGGCTGGGGAATATCTCACCAGCCTTCGCCCTGCCCGCTCTGTTCGCCATTAACGTACAGGTGGGCTGCGACTTCGTGCCCGTCGGCCTCTCGATGCAGGAGGCCAAACCGGAGACTATCGCCAGCGGCGTACCGGCCTTCCTGCTTTCCCGCCAGTTGACCGGCCCGCTGGCCGTGATGATTGGCTGGGCATTCTCCCTGGGACTGTTTTAACAGACATATAAGGAACGTCATGATGAACAAGTTAAAAGTGGCCGTTGTCGGCGCGGGGATTTATGGGAAGCACCATATCAACGCCTATCTGCATAACCCGGACGTGGAGCTGGTCGCGGTCTGCGACAATAACATCGAGCGCTGCCATGCCGCGGCGGATGAGCTGGGCATCGCCGGGTACGTCAGCCTGTCCACCCTGCTGGATGAACAGCAGGTGGATATCATTTCTGTGGCGACGTCCGATCCATTTCATAAGGAACCGGCTCTGCAGGCCATTGCCCACGGTAAGCATGTGCTGATTGAAAAACCGCTGGCGACCTCGGTGGCCGACTGCGAGGCGATTATTGCCGCCGCCAGGGAGCATGAGGTAATCGTCGGCGTCGATTTTCACAAGCGCTGGGACCCGGCGGCGATCCGCGTACGCATGGAGGTGCAGAAGGCGGAAAGTGGCAGGATCCTGCGCGGCTATATCAATATGGATGATGTGATCGCCGTTCCCAGCTAATGGCTGGCCTGGTCGGCGCACAGTTCGCCGGTGTGGTTCCTCGGCTCGCACTGCTTCGACATGGTGCGCTATATCAGCGGGCAGGAGGTGAAATCGGTTTACGCGGTCGGGCAGAAACGCCTGCTGGCGAGTAAAGGGCTGGACACGTGGGACAGCGTGCAGAGCACCCTGCTGATGGAGGACGGCAGTTCGTGGGTGATTGAAAACAGCTGGGTCCTGCCCGCCGCTTTCCCGAAAGACAACGACGGGCGCATGGCGGTGCTGTGCGATAACGCCTGGATCCGCTCCGATTCACAAAACCGCGGGCTGGAGATCTTCGGCCAGCAAACGGTTAAGACCCCGAACAGCTACTTCATTACCTACCGCGACGGCGTCGCCAGCGGGTTTGGTATTGATCCGATTAATGACTTTATTAAAGCGGTGAAGAGCAATACCCCGTATGCCGCCAGCGCAGATGACGGGCTACAGGCCAGCCGGATTTGCGAAACGGCGCATAAAAGCCTGCTGAGCGGCCAGGCAGAGCTGCTGGTTTAAGGGTTCCGGGAACAAGGATGTTCCCTTCCCTTGTCACGTTATACATCCGGTTACGGGTGTTAGCCGATGGCCGGATGTCCTGCTATGCGGGTAGCTGCCAGCACTATAGTCCGTGAACTTATTCGCAGGATGGAATAAGTGTGTTTCCGATAGTTGACAATAATATATGACGTTAAGTCATTTAATGGTTTATAAGAAAATAAACTCATTCATCGATTCTATTTATACGCCATAAAAATCAAGATTAAATATTCTTCTTCAGTTCTTAATATACATCAGAAAGTGCCGATTATGTTTTATTATCAACTGGACTTTGTTTTTATTACTGGTTAGATTTACAGCTGTTATTTAACGCGATGTGAACGTGTTGACGCACGTCCACATCGCTCATCACAATCACTATTTATACGGAATAGCAATTATGACTGAAGTCGATTGTATTGCAGATTTATGCGTTGCAGAAGTGTCGCCGAAAAATAAGCGTCAGTTAACCGTGAGCTATGTGAGCCGTTTTCCGGATTATAGTCGTATTCCGGCGTTAACGATGAAGGGTCAGTGGCTGGAGGCCGCAGGGTTTGCGACGGGTACAAAGGTGGAAGTACGGGTAATGGCAGGCTGTATCGTGCTGACGGCGGTAGAGCCGGTACCGGAGCTGGAAGAAGCGATGCGTCGGGTTGAGAAGCTGTCGGCAAGGAAGCAGAAGCAGGTAAGAGAGCTTATTGGGGTGATTGCGGGGAAACGTGTACGAAGCTAATAAATACCGCTCCTGATGCGTCAGGAGCGGTTATTTTTCAGGTGCAAGCGGGGGTAAATAACGGTTTTTCCTGTGCAACATCGTATGTTCATTAGGGTAACCTGAATCAGATCAGTTTTAAGAGCCACCCGATCATCCTCTTTGGTCGTCGACAGAGGAACCTGATAGTGAATAGAGTTCAGTATAACGAGGGACCATCATTTATGCCGTAGCACGCTCGTTCCAGGCATCTGTATATTGGATATTTCCATCTACAATACGCCAGGTGATTTTTTCATAGCGTAGCTGCACACTTTCCAGATGGCCCGTACCGGTTATCGTTCGCGTATCGTGGACAATTGGCGTCACAGAAACAACCTTCACACCTTCCAGCAGAATATTGAAGTATTCCACTTCCTGGCCAGCGTTATTAATATGGTAGAACTTGAATTCAGCACTTTGCAACGTCTGACCAGTGGCAACGGCTTTGTAAAGGTATGGGCTCGAGGAATCAATCTCTTTATCGAACAGAAACGGTGCATGTTTACGTGTGCCGGTTAATTTCCCTGTAGCGCCGTCGGTAGGAATGCTGAGATTATGCGTCAGGCCGCGAAGTTCTACACTCCCCTCACGGTCCTGAACATCGGAACCGCCGCGGATCATCGCGCCGCCATCATCTTTCAAAAACAGGTGAACGGGAACAGCCATTCTTAAACTCCTTTTAATTAGTCATATAACCAGAGACCAGCTTTAGCTGACTCTGCGAACATTCGTACAGTTAGCGGCTTTGATACTTGCTTGATCGGCTCTTTGTTAAACCATTTGCGATATACAGACTCTCTTTCCCACGGGTAGTAGGTATCAAAATTGATCGCTGATACATCGACATTAAATTTCTTCCCGAAATCATCAATGGCATAAGGTAATTCATCCCATTCGGCATAGCCTTGCAATGGCGTATCAAACTCAATCGGGATAGGCTTAAAAGTAAACGTCACTGCAAGAGATAACTCTGCCCTGAAAAACTCTAATATTTCGCTATCTGTCACCATACACGATCCTCTTTTCTGGCTATGGTGTTGTAGGTATTCACCGTTTTATAAGTAATCTGAGCGACATCGCTTGCCAATAATACCCAACCGATAACAGGAATCGTGCGTCCAACGAATGCGCCTAAATTGTTTGTCATCATCGGTTTTAGCGTTCGGATGCTGGCATTTGTCAGAGTCGGGAGCCTTACGGATAGATGCACGTTGAGGAATTCCCGAGAATATTTAGAGGCGATGGACGTACCAGGTGTCGCTCCGTAAGGTTTACCTCTGGTTTTCAATACCGGCAACCCAAGAACGATACAAGCCATCCCTAATAGATCGGTAATCCCGCCAAATTGTTCATCAATTTTGTCGAGGAAAACCCAGAAAAATAGCTCTCCTGACGAAATATTACAGACAGCCTTATAAAAGTATGTTCCATTGAGCTCTTCTACTGAATCCATATCACAATCCATTATGATTAATGTGGAAATGACAATTATAGCGATTATTTTTCAGCCGAAATATAGTAATAGTATGATTTTTATGACAGAACCCCCATAAAATTTGCATTAAAAATAATGCAGCCAACACTGTCATATAGCATGAAATAAAGAATAAACTTTGGTAATTTTATTCATCATATGCCAATAACAAACCATCGTTATCAGCAGATTGCAAGCCACAGCAGCCGGAATAATGAAAGCCGGATATGTTTCTCCATCAGTAAAAACAGACGAGTAAGGCAGGAAGCGGAACAGTGTCCAGAACAGGAACGTGAACGCGAATACCTTAACAAGACATCGCAGGGTGGATAAAATCCAGTCATCAAAGAGGTTGGCTGGATTAACTTTGCGCATCATGCCGTTGTAAGTGGTGATCATCGCGCTCATGACAGAAACACTGATCAGGATAATTAGACTGGCCCCATAGATCACCGGACACTTCGCCTCTCTTAAAATAAGAGGTAGTCTTAGACCTATGTTTAACACCAGTCAGAATAATAAGATGGTTGAAGTGTTATCAGGACCCGAGCGGCGACGACGCCGAACACCGCAGGAAAAAATTGCCATTATTCAGCAGACTATGGAGCCCGGCATGACCGTGTCTCATGTTGCCCGTCTTCATGGCATCAATGCTAACCAGATCTTCAAATGGCGCAGGCAGTATGAAGACGGCTCTCTGACCGCCGTGGCATCAGGCGAAGAGGTCGTTCCCGCATCTGAACTTGCTGCTGCCAATAAGCAAATCCGCGAGCTTCAGCGCCTTCTGGGCAAAAAGACGATGGAAGCTGAAATACTTAAAGAGGCTGTGGAGTTCGGTCGGGCAAAAAAATGGATTGCGCATGCACCCTTGTTGCCCGGGGACGACGAATAACTGACGTCTGCCGGAGTATCGGTGTGTCGCGTGCGCAGCTGAATATCAGGGTTAACCGGCCATCTGGCTGGCAGGATCGCAGAAGACAATCCAGCTTCGACGACACCGCGGTGTTGTCCCGGATAAATACGGCGGTGGCTGAACTGCCCACATACGGTTATCGCCGGGTATGGGCGCTGTTGCGACGGGAGTCTGAGCAGGACGGGCAGCCTGTTGTGAATGCGAAGCGGGTGTACCGCATTATGAGCACTCACCATCTTCTTCTTGAGCGTAAGCCAGCTGAGCACCACCGGAAGCGGGCCCATAAAGGACGCGTGGCGGTGGCTGAAAGCAACCGGCGCTGGTGCTCAGACGGCTTCGAGTTCCGCTGTGACAATGGCGAAAAGTTGCGGGTAACCTTCGCCCAGGACTGCTGTGACCGGGAGATCATCGACTGGGCAGCGGGCACAGGTGGCTATGACAAAGAAACAGTGCAGGATGTGATGCTGGGTGCAGTGGAAAAACGCTTTGGGCAACATCTGCCGTCAGAGCCGCTGGAATGGCTGACGGATAACGGTTCAGCCTACAGGGCACATGAAACGCGGGCGTTCGCCCGGATGCTGGGGCTTGAACCGTGCACGACAAGAGTGCGTAGCCCGGAAAGTAACGGCATCGCAGAAAGCTTCGTGAAGACGATAAAGCGGGACTACATCAGCATCATGCCCAAACCGGACAGCGGGACGGCGTTGATAAATCTGGCAGTGGCGTTCAGCCATTACAATGAACATCATCCGCACAGTGCGCTGGGATACCGCTCACCACGGGAATATATACGCAGAAAGTTATCGTAACCATAAGAGAGAAAAAGCGTCTGGATATAAAGGGTCAAATCCAATAATGATCAGAATAGCGAAGTAAAAATGTAACGATTCCCACACTTCTAGATCGGGTTCACCCAGTATGAAACGAGTAAAACGACTGGCGCTGTGGAAATCAAAAAGACCGATGATGGAACTGACTAAACCGTCGTAGGGAATCACCTTAGCGACGATCAGCATAACCACAGAAAACAGCACTATCTTAAGGAACAAGCTAAGGGCATGTTTTGCCATTGGCGATCACCTCAATTGTGCCGTATGCCTTGAGTTTACTCATACAAGGGACGCCTACCAGCTATTGCGCATCATGGCAAAATCTGAATCATGTGGCAGAGTGATACTGCCTTCCGATGGCGCGCCGGAATGCAAACGCAAGTTACCGCGTTTAACCCCTCAATCCATGTGTAACAATCATCCCGCCACAGAGCAAACCATTCGTTATGCCTGAACGTCGCACCATTCACTACATGGTTGTAAAGATCCCGAATGCCTGCATTAACTTGCGATCGGAGTCCACCTTTAGGACGCTCAACAATCCAGTATTTACCCGCCGGAACCGGGCCTACTGTTGGCTTCATGCCACAAGCTCCCCGATTGCGATAAATACCATCGCCAGAGAACGCTAAAAATGTTCCTGCCCCAGGAAACGATAACGGAGAGTAGTGCGCATCGTTGATTACAAACTTTCCATATAAGTCCATAAACCACCCAATATCCTTTTGTGATATGTGGATTAAGGTACAGGTTGCTTAGTAGACAAGCCATATTAAAAACATGATTTTATTTAAAATAATCTTATTTTATGTTGGGGTATGAGCCTGGCTGTGACATATGGATTATGGCAAACGGTGAAATTTAGCGGGATATGCAGATATCCTTCGGGAGCGTGGCTGATATTCAGACAGAGTTTGAGCCTGGTTACGGCTCACAACGGAAAGTCACATACCAGCGCCACTAGCCATCAGAGCGGCTTTTGTGCAAGAAAAAATCAGGGAAGATTGGGCATATAATAAAGATGAGATATTTCAGTTAAATTGTTTTTTAATCAAAAAATGAAAGAAGTGCGAAGGCCGGACTCGAATTTCAAGTTTAATCAACTGAATTTTAAATGATTAATAGATATTGCATTGGTTATGTATACTCAGTTGTATACTCAAATGTTTTCTTTCAACATCAACGAGTGATGCAACACATGAACCAACCCAAAGATGGTGCAATGATTATACCCGTAGCATGACCCTGTAAATAATTCTGTGTAATTGCCATCCGATTAAAGGTGGTCGTGTAAGCAGACCCGTTTTAGTTCCACGCACTTTTTGAGATTTCCGGGGTTTCAGCCATCAGTCGGTACTCTTCCGGTGTCAGATTATTCAGGGATTCGTGGGGGCGCTCGCCGTTATATTCAGCCACCCAGCGCTCTGTAATTTCCCGTGCTTCATTCAGTGTTCTGAACAGATAAAAATCCAGTATTTCTGTTCTGTATGTCCGGTTGAACCGTTCGATAAAGGCATTCTGCATTGGCTTGCCGGGCCTGATAAACTCCAGCATCACACCATGCTCTTCTGCCCATTGTGCCAGCGTCAGCGAGACCAGTTCCGGACCGTTATCCATCCGCATCTTTAGCGGATATCCGCGGTTTGCCACGATCCTGTCCTGCACTCTCACGACCCGCTGCGCCGGGATATTCAGGTCAATTTCGATCGCCAGTGCTTCGCGGTTAAAATCATCCACCACGTTGAAGGTCCGGAAGCGTCTGCCGCACACCAGCGCATCGTGCATAAAATCGATGGACCAGCTCTGGTTCATCGCCTCTGGCGTCGACAGCGGAGCCGGATTACGCACCGGCAGGCGCTGTTTTCCCTTACGGCGAAAATTCAGTTTCAGCAGGTAGTAAATCCGGTGAACGCGCTTATGGTTCCAGCAGTTGCCTTGCCTGCGCAGCACCTGGAAAAGCTTTTTAAATCCGTATCGCGGATAGCGTTCAGCCGCCACGGTCAGCGCCATAATGACTGGCTCATCACGTTGCGTATCCGGCTGATAACGAAATACCGTCCTGCTCAGCGATAATAGCCTGCATGCCTGACGTAAGCTCATGGCAAACTGCGCGGTCAGATAGCTGACCAGCTCACGCTTTATCGCTGGTTTTAAAGCTAATGGAATGGTTCGCCCCCACTCAACTTGCTAAAATTGCACTTGCTGTCAGCCCTTATATTGGAGGTGTGTTATGTCACGAACAAAAGCACAGTCCCTTAGCCGAATGGGTATTGATATCGGTAAAAATACGTTCCATGTAGTAGGAATGGACGATAAAGGAAATATCCTGATTAGGCGATGTTTTACCCGCGTTAAATTGATTGAATATCTAGCCCGCTTACCCCAAACAACGATTGGAATGGAAGCCTGTCCGGATTGCCATTGGCTGGCCAGAAAAGCTAAATCATTTGGACATACGCCCTGCATCGTCCCGGCACAATTTGTAAAACCTTTCGTTAAATCAAACAAGAATGACCTGATTGATGCTGAAGCAATAGCCGAAGCCATTTCTCGTCCTACTATGCGGACAGTGATACCAAAAACAACGGCACAGCTCGATCTACAGGCATTACATAGGATCAGAGAACGCGTGGTCTCTCATAAAACAGCGGTGGTGAATCAGGCCAGGGCATTTCTCCTGGAATACGGATTAACTATCCACAGTGGAATTGCCAAATTTACACATGATATGCCTTCTCTGTTATCTGACGAGCAAAACGAACTGAGTCCATCAATGAGGGATATACTCATTGATCTCTGGGAGGAATATCGGTCTCTTGAGGAAAAACTGTTGCACTTACGTCGCCAGATTGAGTCTATCGCTGATGCAGATGGAATAGCTAAAAGGCTGACGTCTATTCCCGGTGTAGGGAAATTGACAGCGACGGCAATGACGGCGTTTGTAGGTAATGGCCAACAATTTAAATCAGGGCGCAATTTAGCTGCCTGGCTGGGGCTTGTACCACGAGAATACTCAACAGGAGGCAAGCAACGTTTATTAGGTATGAGTAAACGTGGCAATGCTTACCTGAGAAAACTGCTTATCCATGGAGCCCGAACCTGTGTTCTGCATTTGAACAGGACAACAAATTTTCTGGGACAGTGGGTACAACTTATGGAAGAGCGCGGTGTACACCGCAATAAGGTTGTTGTCGCACTGGCGAACAAAATTGCCCGAATTATCTGGGCTGTCATGACACGACCGGGCGCTTTTTATTTACAGCAACGAGAAATCTGAACTCGCTTAAAATCTTACCAGTTTGCAGGGTATGTGATGACAAAACTGTGCAATGGCGTCTTGTAAACCCGGGACAAAAAAACGGCTTTAACAGCCGAAGAAGCTTATTGGGAACCTGACGCGCTTATTCCATCATGGCCTTGCTGCCAAAAGCAGCTGACTTGCAAGAGGCCGGATACATTAACGCAAACAGCTTTTATCATCGTGTGCTTGCAAAACGGGGGCGAACCATACATTTTTTCAATAACGTCTTTCAGTGCGCGGCACTCGAGACTCAGGTCCGCAAACATCTGCTTCAGTCGGCGGTTTTCATCCTCCAGGTCTTTCATCTTTTTGATATCAGAGGCTTCCATACCGCCGAACTTCGCTTTCCAGTTGTAGTACGAGGCCTCAGAAATCCCTGCTTCGCGGCAGACATCTTTGACGGTGCGTCCGGCTTCGACGGACTTCAAAACGGCAATGATCTGGTGTTCGGTGAATCGGGCTTTGCGCATGACGATCTCCTCCAGGAACATAATCAGTATGCAGGAAGATCTCTAAATGTGAATGGTCCGCTTTACCGGGATGCTTACAAGCTTCCGTTTTGAGGCCTTTGGCCAGTTCAGCCGCAAGGGCCTTGAGTTTCTTTTCGTCCATACTTTGCCTGTCTCCGTTGTTGGAGTGAACATATCAAAAACAGGCAATTACACAATTTAAATTACAGTCTCGAAGATGTCGATAAGGAGTTTGCGCTTGGGCTATTATTATATTTTAAAAATGTAAGTGCTGAAGATAAGATAAAATTTCAGATTTTTGGAAAGATATTTCTTGCAGAGATGATTGGTAGATAATGATATTCTAAAAAAAATCTGAGATGGACATTACTTTCAAATTAATTTAGAATGGCATATCTTCATTTAACAAGTTAATAGGATGATCATTATATTTAGTGAGGAAATCAACCTGTTCCACATAGCTTAATATTTTATAGATGAATATCTCTATTGTTCTTATAAACCTCAATAAAGTGCTACTTTTAACTATATAAAACTTGTCTCCAAGATTAGAGATTTCAATTTCTGGGAAGTTATTTTTAATACTCGTTTTTTGTTTTAACCCTTTTTTACCTTTTGTAAAAAAAGAGTTCTGATGAACAATAATATTACGTAAATTCTGATACTTTCCTATTTCAGCCCATTCCCCACTAATTAATGAAAAATCCAAACCAGAAGTAATGACAAGATAGTCTTTTGCTTTACCTATTAGACTTCCACTTGATAAATCGTCATGAGAAAATTTCGCACTAGTGTTTGTAAAAATTTCATAGCAGATTTCAGACAGCACCGTCTCAAGAACTGAATAAATCAAAACTACAGCAGAGTGGTGATAGTAGCACAATAAAGACTTACCCTCGTTCTCAAAAATATCCAATATCAAACTTTCATTTTCTGGAGCCAGTTTAGTATCATTGTACATTTCCTCAGATAATTGAGTACCTTTGTCATTTACTAAATCTTTCGTAAAAGACAAATAACCTTCAAGATATTTTATTTCGTACTTAAATTTCAATATCAAATAGGAAAAATCTATTTTTTTATATTCAGCCTTATTATTTTTAATATACATTCAACACCTACGCATTTTTTCATGAAATATATTTTACATTATACAATATTTTTCATTAAACATCTATCAATGAATTGTTCCCCAACATAAACATTGATATATAATGAATTTATTATTTCCATTAAATATAAGAGTCCAGATTCACTAGTGTTTCATTAGCATTGTTTCTAGACTAAGGTAGATTGAAAAAATATTTAGGGGTGTACATACATCACACGGATATAGTGGTGTTATATTCTTCAGTAAAATAAATCAACGACACTTAATTTATCATATTGCGCAGATATGGGAGCTAGAAACCGTGCCGTATATTTAAAAATCACTAATAAAAGATATTCCTATTTATGAACAAGACAATATACAGATTTACTTCATGAAATATCTGATTGCCCAACATATGGGGAGTTGTTTACAGCTTAATGGGTTGATTTGGTTGTCCCAAGTGTGGGGGTATGTATTATATTCAATGGATATTTTCTTTAAATTTTTTAAGGATTGTATTTTATGAAAATATCATTCGGCAATGAATCACTTAATACATCAATATATTTAATGATCCATGCTATGTTAAATAACTTTTCAATGGAAATACTCGCTTCAATGAAGTATTCGAATTTATCAATATGTGAATAGTTATCTACGGCCTATTAAACTGATTTAGTTGCCCCACATCTGGGGAAAGATGTAATTAGTTCTCATAATTGGATGGCATAGGGCCAACAGGCCCTAAAATATTGACAGCGTTATGATTGAGTAAAAAACAAACACCCTATTCTCATACTATTACTGCATTTAGAAAATTAATTGCAGCTGTGCTTGATGAAAACTCAGCTTTTATATGATCATCATTCATGTAAACAACATATATTAAAAAATTATTGAATACATAATTCTCTGTTGCAGAATGTTGTATATTATAACCACTAATAAAATTCTTCGCATCACTTAAACTATTAAATTCATAGTTATTTCCATAAAGTGGAGTTATAACTACCTTTTTTAAAGACTTACTTATTTTTCCTTCCAGTATATTAATAAAAGTAGTTATATCATCCCTATTTGAATCAATGATAATTTTTTTAATGGAAAGAAGCTGCTCTTGGCTTATATTTTCAATCGCAGAAACCTTTTGGCTAAGAAGAACTTCAGAAGTGCTCTCATCAAAAGACATGTCTATGCCAGATTGAGAAAAAGCCGAAACTATATTTGAATAAGGGATATATAACACATGAAACCCACAGTTTGCTAGTTGCTTTAGTGAAGGTTCAGTGAATTCTCCAGCAAGTATAGCCCCTTTAAAAGGACATTCGATATAATATTTATCTGCAATTGGTAGAATAGCCCCTTGAATTTCCTGAGCTTTATTTTTGGAGTGTTTAGTGTATCTTCTCCACGCCGATTCAATGAATGCGACGGGTCTTCCTAATTGTGTAGATGATCCACCATATTCAAACACAAAATCCAAGTCATGAGTGCTTCCGTAAGAATCGGCCCAAGTTATTTTTTTGCCCTTTCTTCCTTCCCGTGGTTGCCCAACAACATCCAGATACATGCCATGTCTATCTGCAACTCCCTGAAGTAGAGGGATGAAAATGCTTTCAAGCATATTACCTAAAAGCTGACCTAATTTATGTGATGGGGATGTAGCCATTTTTTATCCTTTTATCCAAAGTCTACCTTCATGTAAAGGTACTGTATGTGTCCTGTTTTTCCACTTAACGTTTCTATCCCTTAATTTCTCAAAACTATACTCAGAGAAACCAGCGGAAAGAGCTAAATCTCCCAGCCATCGTTCTGCTGGAACATGAATTCCGTAAGGTGCTGAATCACCAATAACGAAGCAGACCTTTGACCCTTTATCCATATTTTTTCGTAAATTTACCCATGTTTGTGCCAAGTCCAAAAAATATGCAGCAATCATGGTGTGGTATGTTTTTTTTCCGCCTTTTGTGTGACGAATAATATCTAATTGCTTTGTAATATCAGCTATTTCATCTTTGATTGGGGATAATAATGGATTGCAAATGTATTCATCTAAGTCAATTTTATCAGCAGCGGAGTGTTGAGAACAAGACCTCATAAGAGACGGCCTTACAACATCCTTTAGATCACCCCAGCCATTGATCTCTCCCCAAAACATCATTTCTAATCGCGTAGCATCAGCATAATCGTAATTATTTGGATATGGTGGTGATGATATGAGCAAATTACATTTTTCAGTTTTAAACGGACGTCTTACATCTTGATGTTCTATTTTAGAACAGCTTTCCCATCCAGAAGAAACGGCATGCAACATATCAGACTTCATTAGTTCAAGTTTTCCTGAGAAAGCCTCAAAGGGATCAAGAACCTTAGATTTAGACTTATTTGGCAATACATATTGCCACTGTGCAGTACCTACATGACTACAAGCTCGAAGGATCGATGTAATATTTAATCGAATTAGCTCCCAAACGGGTTCTGTTGTTGATAATTTTTCATAGGCTCTTTTCAACCGATCCAGTTTTTCGAATGATTCAAACGAATAACATTTTCCAAGAAGGTTGTCATTTTCATATCTATCAATTTTAGCGTCCGATTTAATGGACATTGCATAATTAAGGGTCGCTTTTCCTGCCTCATTAAAATCTGATATATTTGTATCCCATAACTGTTTTGCTTTAGCAATTCTTACAATAAAAGGATGTCCTTCAAATCCATAAGACTTAACTTTTAATGAGTCAGAAGATATATTTGTTGTTCCTGAACCTGTGAACGGTTCAAGTACTATAGCTTTATTACCGGTTTCTTCTTGGTATTTTAAAATCTCAGAATTGACCCACTCAGCAGAAAACCCTGCTGAGTATCGAAACCAACGATGAACAGGCAGTTTCATATTGTCTGCAAATGTTCCAGAACGAGCTGTTTTTTTGAGCATAGTAATTTACCAATCTAAACCAATCTATCAAGTGCCTCTGATTGTACCCTAAAGCACTTGGTTTTTAATGAAGTATTAAAATATATTAAAAACATAGTGTTACGTTTTTACAAGAGTTAAGTTACTACTCTTATCTAAGTTTCTATTCTCGATAGATAAACTCAAACGGCCTAACCATGTTATTGCAATTCGCATCTAGATAATCAGCCCACCACTGTAGCATTAACCTACGCTCATCGAAATGTTCAGCAAGGTGGATGTAAGCCGCACGAACGGTATTGCGTTCCTGATGGCTCATTTGTCTCTCAACAGCATCCCTTGACCATAAACCTGATTCGATCAACGCACTACAGGCCATCGCCCTAAACCCGTATCCACAAACTTCCGTTTTAGTGTCGTAGCGCATTGAGCGCAGGGCCTTGTTAACAGTGTTCTCACTCATCGGTCTATCCGGTTGGTGATCACCAATGAAGACCAACTCGTAATCCCCACTGATTTGTTTTATCTCTTCTAATATTTTCAGTGCCTGACGGCTTAGAGGTACAAGATGAGGGCTACGCATTTTAGAACCACGATGTGAGTGCTTTACGCCCTTCAAAGGTTTTCGTTCTGCAGGTATCGTCCAAAGAGTATTTTTAAAATCGATTTCTTCCCATCTTGCAAAACGCAGTTCACTTGAACGAATGGATACCAACAGTGTTAGTTTCACTGCCAATTTAGTCAACTTTCGACCTTTAAAGCATTCGATACGATCAAGCAATTCGGGAAGGCGTTCGAAATCAAGCGCTGGGCGGTGCTCTCGTTTAGCTACAGCTATTGCGCCAGCCATATCTTGAGCTGGATTATAATCAAGTAGACCATTTTGTACGGCAAAACGTAGGATTGCGGTCGTTCGCTGTTGAAGACGCGAAGCAACTTCATATCGCCCACTCGCCTCTACTACCTTAATTGGAGCGAGTAGATCCCGAGTCTTCAGTTCCGAAATCTTACGTTTACCTAACGCAGAGAAAAGATTATCCACTAAGCTTTTAAGCACCCTCTCACTATGGGACTCCGACCATTTTTTGCTACAAGATGCATGCCAATCTCTTGCTACAGCCTCAAAGGTTAGTGCTCCGCTTTCTTCAATCTTGTCCTCTTTTTTCTTCTGAGAGGGATCGATACCATTAGATACCAGTTTCTTTGCGGCATCGCGCCTCTTACGAGCCTCTGCCAATGAAACCATTGGATAAACACCTAACGCCAGCATCTTCTGTTTGCCACTAAAACGATATTGAAGACGCCAGTATTTTGAGCCATTGGGGTTAACCAACAGGTGCATCCCCTCACCATCGGTAAGTTTGAAAGGTTTGTCTGCAGGCTTAACTGTTCTGACTTTAGTATCAGTAAGAGCCATAGATCGCCCTCCCTGTGTTGGTATCAATTGCAATCGAACCAAAGCTACCAACAGTTATACCATCATTTGTTGGTAGATGTTGATATACATCACTAGACTTTAGTAGACTTGAAACAAGAGAAGGACTATCTAACTTATTGATTTTGTATACGTAAATAGACTTTAGTAGACGAAAAAAAGGACTTGATTGGTGCCGAAGGCCGGACTCGAACCGGCACGTATTTCTACGGTTGATTTTGAATCAACTGCGTCTAACAAGTCATTGATTATCATCACTAACTTGTTACGCACCTACGGTTCGTACAGCCAATTTCGCCAACAGATTGCCCCAGCAAAATAGCAGGGGTTTACATGGATCACAAGAGGGCAAAGCCGAAGGACAAACGCGATCGTTATCTGATTCTCGATCCGTGTGGTGTGTACATGGTACGCATAGCTGTCCCGGCATACATGGCGGCATACTTCGGCAATAAAACATACTTCATGAGGTCAACAGCGACTCGCGACATTCGTCAGGCACGTCTATTCCGGGATGCCATCGCATTGGAATGGTACAAGCTGCGCGATCAGCTTAAACCTGTACGTTCAGGTTCACGGGTTGAGCAGATCCTTGATGAACTTCGAGGTATTGGCAAACAAGCAAAGGACACACCGCCCACACAATTGAACTTCCCCGCTCAAGTGCAGGCTTGCCCTTCTCTTCTGGCGATGCGGGATCAGTACATTCTGCAATTCAGTGAGAAACGTAAACTGACCACCCTGTCAAAGACGAACAAGGCCGTCGAGGTCTTATTGTCCCACCTTCGCAAGCGCGATATTCCATTGAAAGATATCAACCGAACCATAGTTACTGGCTGGCTGGATAAACTGAAATGCGAGAGAGCGCCCCAGACGATTCAAAACTACATCAGCGCCCTTGCTCAAATCTGGGACTTAGCCCGTAACCGATATCACGACGCACCACAGGATAACCCCTGGCGTGGTCATGGCCTAGAAGCTAAAAGCAGCAAGATAAGCTACGAAGTTTTCACCCATGCCGAGTTAGCGAAGGTCTTCGCTGCCCTGGGGGGTGATGAAGAGATGCAGGCGGTGACGCTGATCGGGATGTACAGCGGCATGAGATTGAATGAGATTTGCTCCTTGCAAGTTGGGAACATCCGCGAGATTGAGGGGGTGCTTTGCTTCGAGGTCACAGAAGGCAAGACCAAATCAGCGGCGCGTATCATCCCGGTTCATAGCCGCATTATCGATCTGGTGGAGTCCCTTCTCCAGAAGCCCCATAACGGCTTTCTTTTCTACCGTGCGTCAATCATTGACCGTGCAGACGGCAAGCGCTCAACGTGGCATACACAGCGTTTTACACGGGCTAAACGGCAGGCTCTGGGTGAAGTTGAAACGGAACGGAAGGTTTATCACTCGCTACGTCATGAAGTGGCCCAGCAGCTTGATCGGAACCAGGTTCCAGAAGACAGGATCGCGTTATTGATGGGCCATGAGCGCGGGAAAACAGAGGCGTTCAAGACGTACTCAAAAAATGCTGCATCACCAGTGGAACTATCAAGGTATGTCGAGTTGGTGAGCTACGAATTTTTAGTGCAGTAATTGAGCATTACGGATTTGTTGAATCAGGTAAACGCTCAAGACATCACCACCGACCCGATGGTATGATCATACATCCAGTTCATAATAGAGGGCGTTGTGTATGACTCGTGAAGAAATCCAGTTGCACCAATTGGTAAAATCCCGCCTAGGTGTTTTCACAAACGGAGCCAGATTCTCGGATAACCAGATGGGGATTACATTGAACCTCCCTGATGGTGATAAAAAAACTATCTGGGGAGAATGGCGACATATGTCTAAAGTTGGAAGACTCACGGATCGAGTGACAATGTTGCAACACGCTATTTATGAACAATACCCTGAGTACCGTAACAGTATCCCTCAGGAATGGGCAAGGTAACGCAGCCCAAAAAAAAACCGGATGGTTTCCCATCCGGTTAGCTTACGTCTTTCAATTTCTGTTCAGTCGCGTAGTACAAGATCGCGGCTTCAAGGCCATGCGTCGCCACACGGGATAAAAAGGTGCTTCGAGGTACGTCCAACTTTCTGGCAAGCTCTGACACGTTCAGCAAGTTGGCATCGTCCAACGTCTTAACCTTGATCGACAGCAGCGGCGAGTTTCCAACGCCCAGAATCTTCAATTGCATATATTTACCTCTCCATAATAGCGGAGGGCGGCAATCACCGCCCCAAAACCGTTAGCCCCTGGGGTTTTATCCCGTTGGGCTGTTACCTTGCCTGATTACGAAGCATCGTTAGTGATGGCTGTTACCAGATCCGGGCGGTAGCAAATCGGCAACAGGCTGAACTCACTGGAAAGAGTGATGTTCTTATACGCATCGGTGCTGCTATAGATGCGGAAATCCACTACGTCAGCAAAGGCAAGCTCAAGGTTGCGGCTCGTTGGGCCGACCAGGTTAGTAAATGGTGATGCCTGATCAGCGCTTAACGGCTTCTCGAAGACCGGAACCATGAAGCCCTGATCTGCCCCGATGCCGTAGAAATCGGTATCGGACATCTCGACCACGGTCACGTTATCCAGGACGTAATAGCTGAATGCCGGGTTGATCTCTTTATTGAATACCAGACCATCAGGATCAAGCACACCATACTGCACAAGCTGGCGAACCGATGGGTTAAAACGCAGCTTCTTGAACAGGTTGGAACCCGCGAACAGGTAGATGCCTTTCAGCAGGGAAGCAAGACCACCCATGCGGCGCTTCATGGCGCTGACCTCATCGGACAGGGATTCTAACGGATCAGCAGCAACCCCCGTGTAGATGGTTCCGGTGCTCTGGTCGTAACCAAATTCCTCTGACCAATCCAGGATCGGGCCATCAGCGGTGTATTCCATATCGGTGACACGATGACGGAACAGGCTTTCAGCAAACATGCGTTCACGAGGAGCAGCGAAGCGTTCATAGTGAGCCAGGCTTTTAGCAGTCACAGCGTCCAGGACGTTGGCCTGTAGCGAAGAGCCGATTTTACGAAACGGTTGGACGTCTGCCGCCGTGATCACATCCTGCGTAGGGAAGAGAGGAAGCTCGATCAGATGGTTAGCTGCTTTTGACTTCGGTGTGCTTCCCCATTCGCTGGAAAAGCGATTCGCTGCCGGGGCGATGGTGTCAGCCTGAGCGTTCAGAATGTCCAGACTGGTTTTAAACTGGTCAGTAACGTCACGCTGGAAAATGTTCAGGTTGGTTAAGATACGGTTTCGAGCCGGAACGTTCGCAAAGGTCGAACTGTAATCGACGTATGAAAAATCTTTTGTAAGAGCCATGTTGTGATGTCCTTATCGGTAAAATTATTGAGCGTCAGCCTGAGCTACGCGGATGTTGCCGGATGTAGTCAGAGCAGCAATTGCAACTGCGCCTACAGTCGCGCCCATAACGGCGATGACGGTTTCCGGGCGGATGTAGACGCCACGGTCAGCAACGATGATGTTTGCATCTGTACCAGCGCGGTGATGACTTAGAACCAGTAATGCATCATTGCCGGAGGTAAATGCAGTGCCATCGGCCTTAATAACCGAACCGGGCTGCACTTCGACGGCCAGGTTTGGGATGTTGATTGTTTTCACTGCAAAATTAGCGTCGGCCTGGTAGGTCACGACATCATTAAGGGTGCGTTGGGATTCGCCCATTTTCATAAAGGTCACTCCATAAAGTTGTTGTTTGCTGGCCTGTAGGCTTTGGCCTTTCGGGCCGTATCGTCAGAATTGACGGTGTGCGAGTACAAAAGAGGTCGCCCAGTGGCGACCTTCATTTATTTGTTTCTGCATCAGAAAAAAGGCGGGCGGCGGAGATACCGCCCCTGAGGAGCAACGAGGATCTTTATCGTTATTTTTCTGAGAGATGGGAATGTGCAGCGCCCTCTACGGGCGTTAGCTCTGCTAACCCGGCTTTACCGGGCTGGAATAAGGGAGCGACAACGGCGGGAGACCTCTGAATCCCTACGCCGTGCGCTCGTGCCAGTTATCATCATGGCAAGATGGCCCGGAGGAGAGCCGGGACTTATTGCGGTTGTTAGACCGCTGGCAAACCCCATCGCGGAAGGCTAATACCACGGCAGGCGAATAAGCGGCGCTGGAAAGCAAAGATGGCCCGTGCAAGGTATCAAGGAGCCAGCGCCTGAGAGGAGATTAAATTACGTTCAATCGGCTGTAGTTCGCAGTCTGCTGCCAGACAAATAATCACCTTGTATATAATTTTACCATGAAACTATAACTTTAGCAATCAAATTTGCCGTTAGATTTGACGGTACTTAGTTCAGTGATCGCCGTAACAGTCAGCAGAATTGACGGAGGGGCAGAAAGCCCCAGAAAGAGATAGACCTCAGCGTGTTATAGGCTGGAATTTTGTTTCCTGATGATGTCCCGGATTGTCTCTTCTCCGATCACATATTCCCAATCCTCCATTGCTCCATATTCACGCATCCAAGGGGTAATCTCCTCAGCGGTTGCAACCACCTGGCCTTTAAGTTCATCAACGATATAAAACCGTCCAGAGCTTTTAGCGGCCTCGGTGTTAGCTTTGTTCCGCCTGATTGATTTCCCTTGTTTTTTTAAAAACCTTTTCAACCTCAACATAGCAGCATGCTCAGTCATGCTTGCAGCTACTGTCATTGTTTTCTCGATCATAATCCCACCACACTGATAACATAATAAATTGATTAGATGATAATGTGATAAGATGATAACAAGATCAATAATAAAGTTTACTTTTGTAACTGATGGATGATGTCACCGTAGCGGTCTGGGTCAGCCGCTTGGAATGCTCGTGCTGCTTCACGCGCACGGCGGAGCGCTTCCTCATCCATAACATGAGGTGTAAAGACACCAGCCCCAGCACCCAGACTCTTTTTGATCCGGGCTGCTTTCTGTTTGGAATTGGTCACTTGCGCAGCTTTCGGCGCTGGCTTCGTTAATGGCTGCCAATCAGGATTGCGGGTCAGGTAGTCATCGACGGCATTTTTTACAGCCGTCTGGCGCTGTTCATCCGCTAATTCTTCTGGAGTTTTGCCCAGCAACATGGCCGCGATTCCGTCTTTTACTTTTTGCAATGTTGTTTTCATTCTTATGGTTCCTGTACAGGGCCAGCCCATCCCAGACGCAGCAGTAATGCCACGCGTCCTGGAGAATATCCCGCGATAAACATGTGCTTGCACCTCTGCATAACGTCGCCATCGCGGCAACGCCGTTTATATAGGCGGGTGAGGTCAGGTAATTCTGGGTCGGGTTGGTCTGGGAGTTGTTCTTCTGGGTCAATCTTTTCTGGTTCGGCGCTTACGCCGTTGCGATCATCATTCGTCATTATTCCTCACGTTAAAAATTTGGATCTTCTTCATATTCCGTCTCTGGTATCGGTATCGGTGTCGATAACAGATGCGGCGGAATGTGCCAAGGCTGGGCCTCTGACATGTACCCATCAAGAGGGCGAACGGTAACACCGTCCCGCTTATCCTGTGTTTGCTGTGCTATCCCATAGACGTAACGGAAACTCTGCAATGTGCCGTCATCGTTGCGGCGTGGTTCGTCGTATCCTGTCAGGCTGTTTAGGTTGTTGATAAACGCCTCAGTGATGACGCCGCGATCATCAAAGATCTCTGGCTGCTTCACTGCATTATTACCATCAGTGCCAGCAGTGTCAGCATCGCCGTCAAATGCCACGCTATCGCGCTGTCCAACAGCAGGCGTGGCAGACTCAGAGGCCAGGTCAGGACTCTGATCAGCAGGCGTGCCTGCGGGCGCATCAGTGGACGGTGTAGCAGTTGATGGTGCCTGTTCTGCCTGCGGTTCTGCCTGCGTTGCAGCCTCTGCGGCCTTTTCATCGGTATTTTTGTCCTTTTTGATCACCTTCCGTTTGCCAGGTGAGGGCGGAGTGACACCCAATGTAACAACGGAAGCAGGCGGGATCGCTACGTAATTGCTGGAGTTGACGTTACCGCGAACCTTGACGGTTCCCTTTATCACCACTCTCGCAGCATCCAGCGCATTGAGCGCGTCGATCAGCGCCCTTTCGGGTATTCCCATTTCCCAGGCGATGACGTTAGTATTGGTATGAATCGGATCATCATTGCCCCTGTTCTCATTCCCCTGGAATGTCCATATGTACGAGTAGATCAGTTTCATCAGAGGCGTGAATTTAATATCCCCTGCCGGGGTATGTAACTTCGTCATCCGGCGGACGCTGGTAGGAACCACGTCGTAATTTTTAGTTTTTGCTGCTGCACTCATTTTCTCTCCCAGTTTTTGGAATTAACGTATTTTCAATTAGCCGAACCAGGTACAGGCCGACTCCGATCCCCTCAGCCGCAGCGTTGGTGCGGATGATGGCGAACAGCTCAGGTGTGAATCGCAGATTAATCATTCAATTTTCCCCCTCCGTTGAGGCATACAGGTTCGCTCCTGCGATCACGGTTGTGCGATCAGGACTCTATCGGCCTGCATGGTCTTGATTTTTGGTTGGTTTGCCCTGTTTTAGGCAATTTGATTGGCCCGGCGTTGCGCCGGATGGGATCACGCTGTCGTAGCTGTCAGGAAGTCTCCCGCGACGCTGTAACCGTGTTGTTCCAGGTTCTCCACACCATCAGTGGCGACCAGGAACATAATCACCTGCTCCGGCGTCATGTCCAGATTGAGTTTTTCACGGTACAGGCGGCGGTAACCCTGGAGTACCGGGGCTAATATCTCAGTCAGGGACTGACCGTCAGCGTACTGGCGGGATAACGGCTTGAGGATCGCCTTGACCGCACGAGCGCTTTTCGCTTTCCTCCGTTCCTGTTTCAGGATATGAAGTGCAACCGCTAGCTGCGGGTATTTAGCGTGTGCAGCGTCAGCACCACCATTTCTGGAGATGAAAGACCAGAGCGCGGTTTTGGTGTACGTGCCGTAAAGGATCGCGTCTGCGATCTGCTCGCCAGACATGGCGGCTGGGGTGATGCGTTGGGATTTTGGTTTGTTCATTGGGTTCTCCGTTGAGTTATTAAAATTTTTCTCGGAGGTTCTATCGTGTAACCCATTTAGTCAGGACTCTCACCGGGCGGTGATGACCTTAATTGTTGAGAGCCATGTTATCAGTAATGCAAGCATTTGTCAAGATAACATTACTTTCCTAATCTTACTATGACATGATTGAGGATTCAATGTCAAGGTCTTTTAAACGCGCCGTAAGCGATTCTGCGGGCCTCTGCCCCACACCCGCTACCATCGTATTACCAATAGCGTTTAAATCGCCCCACGGGCTTCCTGTGAAGTCTGTCTAGGGTTGGCATGAAGTTTGCTTGTTATATCTTTGCTTGTCCCCCCCCCGCCACCCTCGCGCCCATCGTTCGCCTGCGAGTTACACTCTCGGCCTGTGCATCGCACAGTTCCACAAATTGCGATACTGTCGTATCGCTTCCCACAAAAAAGTTCGGATGCGTAGCATCCTCCTAAAGAGGCGAACCGTTTACCGTGATCGGTGAACGAGTGGTGAGCCACGGAAGGAGGAGGATCAGCGCGTAGCGCGGAGCATGGCGACTGAACAGAGACCAACAAACAGATAGCCATTGTGATGGCGATCTAAAAAGGTGTGGATGTTGACCTTGCGTAAGGTCTTCACGGCCAGGGAAGACCGCATAGGGTTTTACTGATCTAGTCAAAGGTTTTACTGATCTAGTTAATGATCTTAGTATACTGAACTTTCCTCAGTGGTCACCGCTGAACTTTCCTCAGTGGTTAATATGGATTTACCACTGAACTTTCCTCAGTGGTCAACGATGAACTCCGGTGAAAATCACCTAGGTTACGCCTGCCATATACCCACGCCACCCGGCGATCTTTTCTCAAAACAAATGCCATTAAATAGCCTATTAATAATGATCAAGTAGAACTAAATTCGCCGTAACCTGCCCTATTTCGCCCCGTTCAGGTGGCTATCCGCGTGCGGATGAGGTCAAGTATCGACCTTCTCTATGGTGGGATTTATACAACGGTATAACCTGAGCGCCAGCCGTGGCGCGGGTTCGTCAATTCTGTCTGCCAATATCGTGGCTTACCTGTGCATCGCGGTGCTAAACCAAATCCGCCCACTACGCCCCATTTCGCTGAAATAAAAATTCCTTCACCAAAAACCAGAGAAGTTGAGAATCGCGCAGCTTTCAGCCCGATTTTCAGGCATATAGGACGCGTTCTGGAAGGCGCTATGATTGTGGTAATCAAGATTCATATCGCGGCGGCAAACGCCGCTAAGGGCTTCTGATGAAGCGTGGTAAGGGTTGCCGGATGGTGGAAGGGTTGAGGCCGGAAATGTTGTGGGATAAGACAAAGACCAGGGCCCGGAACCGGGACACATCGCCAGCGCTTGGCATCATATGGGTGGGGAAACCTTGCTTATCAGGTAGAGGGAAAAGCGACGCCCTGAGTTAGGTCACACTATTATAAACTGTGACCTAAGCAAGGAAGAATACAATCAACTTACTGAATTATAAGTAATTTTATTGCATTGCCGTCTCTGCCACCGCAGTACCGTGGTTTTATGCAATCATCATGTGAATATATATGCAGTAAATATTAATTTAAATGCAAAAATCCGCATAGATTGACCCAGTTCAGCCAAGCGACCAGGAACCGGGCGAGGACTCGATAACTCAACCGCCAAGATATTTTGAAATAACGCTTCATTTTTATTAAGCCAGCCAGACAGGCACTTAACCGTTCTTCGAGTCCAAAGATGCTAACCCTGCTGAGAGTCCGCAGGATATTTTCCAGCCTGCCAGTCTTCGGCATGGCCTTGTTGGTGTGTCTCTCCGGCGGGAGTGGGTATATCCTCTACTTATTGTGACCTAATAAAAATGATCAAAAAAACCTTTCAAAATGATCATGTTATGATCAATAATTCACTCAATGAAACGATGACGGAGACACGAATCATGGCAAAAACTAACGCACCCACGCTGGAAGAAGCGTCGGCAATTGAGAAGGTATTGAGGTATCGCAATGAGACCTACGCAGACGCCTGGGCGCTCAATCTCAACCTAGCGTTGCGCATTAGCGATCTGTTGGCACTGACCTATAAAGACGTTACCGGGACGGAGATCCGCATCACAGAGGGCAAGACGAAAAAAGCGCGGGTTATCCCGATTAACGAAAAGGCACGGGAGATTATCAACCGCCGCCGTGCGGCATATCCCGAAGATATCTTCATGTTTCAGTCCCGATCAAACCGGGTGAAGAGTCAGGCTGCGAGGCCAGTCACCAGAGAGTCAGCCAGCAGGGCATTCAGTGAGGCGGGGGAAATGGTCACGGATAAAAACATCGGGACACACAGCGCCCGCAAGTGTCGCGGGCGTGCGTTGTGGGAACGTGGTGTACCTATCGAGACAATATCCAAAATGCTGAACCACAGCAGCCCATCGGTCACCATGACATACCTCGATATTACGCAAGACGAAGTGAATCAGACCTACGATCTGAACATTTAACAACACGCGGGCGCGCAGATAAAAATGTACAGTTTAAAATTCATGATGGGTAATACAAAATAGTATCACCCGTTAATTATTTATTCTTCACGCTCATAATTGGCACGTAAAAAATCTTCATATTTTTCTGGTAGGAGTGAAATTTCTCCCCATTTTTTATTTTGAGACCAATAACCAGCACCAACAGAATTTATTTTACCAAAAAAAACCAAGATTCTACGTTGAGCATTAGCTGCGGTGATCCCTCTTGCATCCAAGTCTTCATTGCTTGCTGAAATTTTGAAATCAACATTACCTGCTAATCGTGGGTGTCTCAAAAATACATGACTGGTATGATCAAATCTTCTAATTGATACAATTTCTCCAAAATAAAAGTTTGGAGTGTCATTTTCTTCTGCTATCTCTGCTGCGTCAGTTAAACATTCACTCAACACGTAATGTTTCACTTCCCCATCGACTAATATATGAATGTCACGATAGAAATTACGCCGAAAATTGGAACAAAGAGACATTACACTGGTTATTTTACTGGGCACATTAAAGGTTTGTCCCTCATGCCGAGATATTGGGACATCCAATGCAGGTCCATCTTCACTCTCATAGTCAGTCTCAACTTGTTCACCTTCACCCTCGGCAGGATCTCTGGCATTATTATTCGCTCGTTCCTGCATGAACCCACTAATGATTATAATATCTTCATCTTCAACGGCTTGAAGTGCTTCTTCCTCAGAATTGTATTTTTTACCAACCATGATGCCGCTTCTTAACAGGCATTGAGGTGCTGTATGATCTGTATCAGGTAGATGTCTAAATAAGGCCTCTTTTAGGTCAGCCATGATACTGATTGACGGATCGCTAGGGACACGTATCAATGACTCATAGCATGATGGGCAATGAAGGTGGCCCCTCATTTCAGAGGTATATTCTAAAGGTCCAACCTCAGTACGAGTCAGAGCTGCAAGAGACATCGTAGTTTTATCCCAAGCAGGATCATAATATGCATATATAATTCTTCTAACAGCCATCTTGAACTCCGTGTGTAGTATCAATGAATAAAAAACATCCAACTCTACTTACTATTCGATTTCTGTTACTCTGATGAAGAAATAGCTTCAATTACTTCAATTTTAGTGAAATAACATTTTCTTTTTCGGAATATATTTCCGATTTTTTTATTTTGGTGATAGCAATAAAATCAGCATCAGGCAAAGCAGAGCTTTCAAAAAGCTCACTTTTAGTGATTATGTTATGCTCATCAAGCAAATGAGCAAGCTTATTTATTAACTTAGGCTCTTCACTTTTTATTACGTCGTCCAATGGCTCTCTTTTCCGATAAGGGGCCAATTGCCTGAAAACATATTCTTTCTGATTATCATTTATCAGATGCAAGCTCGACGCTCGCATGGTGAGCGCTCCAATCGAAACACCCCAACGTTCTTTCAGCTTTATCAGCCCCTGCAAACTTGGTGAGAAAAACTCATTGCCAAAAGTAGAAGCAGGAAGCAAGAAGCAAGAAGCAAAGTAATCCGCTTGTTTTTCAACTTTCTTAAAAAGCTCTTTATCGTCAAGATAATCATCTTGAACCGAACGGTGCAGTATCAGATGCCCCAATTCATGTGCAATAGTAAATCTCAACCGAACCGCCGTGCAATTTTTATCAGCAACAATGACTGGACCGGAATTAGACCAAAATGAAAAGGCATCGACCCTATCACCCGCATGAATATTCGATACAACAACACCATTATTTTCAAGCAGTTGAGTTAGATTCTTAATCGGACCATCACCCAGTCCCCAATATCTACGGGTTTGCGTTGCGATATCTTCGAGATCGCCTGGCGTCAGCATTTCAAAATCATCAATATCAATAGGCGGTAGCTTCAATTCAGGCAAAATTGCATATTGGAGCAGATTAGTGAGTATACCTGTCACCCATCTTCCCTTCGTTGTGCCCATTAAGCGTTCCTTTTTACTTGCGGAAGCTCGACTACGAAAATGAACAGCGCCTTTAATGTTGGGTGAAGATTCGGGAGCTAAAAAGAAAGCCTCAGGGAAACCCAATACCCTTGAGAGCTGATTTAATGTTTCATGGGATGGATTTTTCAGCCCTTTCTCAAACGCAGAAACCGCTTGCCGAGAAATTTCAAGCAAACGAGCAAGGTCAGCCATAGTCAACCCTTTAGCCTCCCTTGCCTCGGTAAGACGTTCAGGATTGATTAATTTGTCACGATTTTGCGAAATAAGCGGGCTTACGTTCATTTTTGTTTTCTTAGCATTTCATCGACCCTAAGGGCGATTTTTTCATCAAGTTCATCTTCAATAGCTTCTTCCTCAACTTCATAAGAAGAAACTAACTCTAATGATTCAGCATACAGTACAGCACGCAAGTCTGGTGTAGGAATGGTCAAACTTATCGCTTCCAGCGAAGCACCTACACCATCGTGTAAAAGATAAACGTGACCACCAACGCTTGGAAGCACATTATCGCTGTCTTCAAACCCTTCAAAAAGATCGTAATTCATACTTTGTGCATATGCAGCTCGGTAGCGAGCCTTACGCGGTAATTGTCCTGGCCCGTTAACATGGTGAGTGGTAAGAGTCCAGTTGTTAGACTTAATCGATAAGTGGCGACAGTTGCGGGCTACATTAGGTGCAGCCTGAAAATCCAACCCAAGATTGATAGCCGCTTTTTCCAGTAATGCTTCACAATAGAACCAGCGAAGATAGGGTTGTGCCTCACGAGAGAACACACCGAATTCGCGGCTACGTTCGGCAGACATCAAGTAAGCCTGAGATATGGAACGAATCATGGAACTACGATGATTTAAATCAAAAGCGTTCATTAGTACTGTTCGATAATTGCTCATAACGGCTTACCCTGGTGAAATGTTGTCAACCATATTTACGGAAAACGTTGATTTTGTCAACCAGCACATATCAATTGAGCCGTAATGAGTACATACAAATCTGCGTGTATATGCCTCTACAAGCACCAAAACATAGTCAGTGCATAAGCAGCTTTATAATTAGCTATAGTCAGATAAATCTCTTGGCCTCCGTCACCATCTTCAACTCCGCCTCCTCTGCCTTTTTACGTTCGAGCCATGCTTTGCCCTCTGGTGTCGCCAGAAACTTACGAGCGTGAATTTTACGGTTGTTGCGTTTGGTTGCTGCTGCATTCTTCGCCATGATTACCTCCAGATCGGCCCTCATACTGGGGCCATAAGGGCAGGCTACAGAAAATCGCAGTGACAAATCCAGATGCCAAAATACCCTACCAAATGGTGCCGAAGGCAATAGGTGACCATTACGTGCCGTGTTGGGCACATAACGAAAGGCGGAGCGTAGCGACATCCGCAGATAGCTTTTGTCCCTTCACAGAGATGATGACGCCTTGTCATGGCTTCTTATCAGGTAGCCTTTGTGAACCGGTGGCTGAAACCGTGGCAGAGCCGGACTCTTTCCCGATCCGGTTAGTCTTCCCAACATTACGCCTGTTTATTCGCTGCAACGTCATCTCGACGTGTTGCATCATGGAGCGCCGCACGAAGCGCGAGCCACATCGACAAGGGTTATGGGAAAAGGATTAGAGACGCTGGCGGCGTCTTCCGGCTTCAAAGGAAAAGCGCAACGAATAGACCAGCGACATAAAATTAAGTCGTCAGTGCTGACCGTTCACGTTTGTACAGGGTTGAGCCTGGAAACTACCTGCCGCTGCGTGATAACATCCCAAAAGCCACTACCAAACACAGCGGCAATCGTTGGTGACATTATTCAAGCAAAAAACACAGGCAAGAAAGGCAGAGTTATTTAATTAACTCGTTGTTTCTAAGGGGTTTTTCTTGATTGGTGCCGAAGGCCGGACTCGAACCGGCACGTATTTCTACGGTTGATTTTGAATCAACTGCGTCTACCGATTTCGCCACTTCGGCACTGAAGGGATACGGAAACGTTGTGGATTATACCTGTCGATGGCCGCCATGCAAGCAGCAGCGTGTCTCCGCCGCGCTAAGTGTCGAAAAAAACAGCGCCAGGCCCCCTCTGGACCGTCTCAGGTCACATTTTCCTCCTCTGTTGCCCGGCAAACCTCCCTGCACGACCGCCTCCCCCTCCCCTTCCATTGCCCGTCTGTCTGCCTCATTCTGCCAGGCATCGCCCTGCCTCATGCTCTACACTGTCTGTCTATCTCCGCCAAACCAAGGAAATCGTGATGAGCACAATTAAAAGCTACGCCGCCAAAGAAGCGGGCGCCGATCTGTCGCTGTGGGAGTACGACGCGGGTGAACTCCTGCCGCAGGATGTCGAAGTGCAGGTCGAATACTGCGGCATCTGCCACTCCGACCTGTCGATGCTCGACAACGAATGGGGCATGTCGAGCTATCCGCTGGTTGCCGGCCACGAAGTGATTGGCCGCGTAGCGGCGCTGGGCAGCGCGGCGCAGGATAAAGGGCTGAAAGTCGGCCAGAAGGTCGGCATCGGCTGGACGGCGCGCAGCTGCGGGCACTGCGACGCCTGCATCGGCGGCAACCAGATCAACTGCCTCGAAGGTTCGGTGCCGACCATCATCAACCGCGGCGGCTTCGCCGATAAACTGCGCGCCGACTGGCAATGGGTGATCCCGCTGCCGGAAAGCATCGATATCGAATCCGCTGGCCCGATGCTGTGCGGCGGGATCACCGTCTTTAAACCGCTGCTGATGCACCACGTCACCGCCACCAGCCGCGTGGGCGTCATCGGTATCGGCGGCCTCGGCCATATCGCCATTAAACTGCTGCGCGCCATGGGCGCCGAAGTCACCGCCTTCAGCTCCAACCCGGCGAAAGAGCAGGAAGTGCTGGCGATGGGCGCCGATCGGGTGGTGAACAGCCGCGATCCAGAAGCCTTAAAAGCACTGGCCGGCCAGTTCGATCTGATCATCAACACCGTGGCGGTGGATCTCGAATGGCAGCCGTACTTCGAAGCGCTGGCTTACGGCGGCAACTTCCATACCGTCGGCGCGGTGATGAAGCCGCTGCAGGTCCCCGCCTTTACCCTGATTGGCGGCGACCGCAGTATCTCCGGTTCGGCCACCGGCAACCCGTCCGAGCTGCGCAAGCTGATGAAGTTCGCCGGACGCAGCAAAGTGGCCCCGACCACCGAGCTGTTCCCGATGTCGCAAATTAACGACGCGCTGAAACACGTGCGCGAGGGTAAAGCCCGCTATCGCGTGGTGCTGAAAGCCGACTTCTAACGCCACCTTCTCCGCCGGGCGGCCCGTCTGCCCGGCCTGTTCCCTCATCCGGCGCCCGCTGAGGTTCATTAAACGGTCATCTCCCCGCCATCCCCTTGCAGTCATTCGTTCCCACAATCCTGGCTTCCATAAACACCTGAACGAGACGTCTGCCACCATGAGAAAAACCTGGCTCCCCTGGCTGATACTGTCACCCTCCCTGCTGTTTTTACTGCTGTTTACCTGGTTCCCGCTGGGCCGTTCGGTGTACGACAGCCTGTTCGATACCCGCATGGCCAGCGACAACGCGCCGTTCGTCGGGCTGGATAACTTCGTCCGCCTGTTTGCCGATAACGTCTTCTGGCAGTCGCTGCTCAACAACCTGCTCTACATCCTGCTGACGGTGGTCCCCGGCGTGACGCTGGCCCTGCTGCTGGCGGTGGCGCTGAGCGAAAACCACCGCGTCAACCGCTGGCTGCGCACCGCCTTCTTCTTCCCGATGATTATCCCGATGGTCAGCGCCGCCGCGCTGTGGCTGTTTATCTTTATGCCCGGTCTCGGCCTGCTCGACCACTATCTGGCGAAGCTGTTCGGGCCGATGAACAACAACTGGCTGGGACGCAGCAATACCGCGCTGCTTGCACTGGCGCTGATTGGCGTGTGGAAGTTCGCTGGCTACTACATGCTGTTTTTCCTCGCCGGGTTACAGAGTATCCCGGCTTCAACGCGCGAAGCGGCCATTATGGAAGGGGCCACCCGTAGCCAGGTGTTCTTTAAGGTCACGCTGCCGCTGCTGCGCCCGACCCTGAGCTTCGTCATCACCACGGCGCTGATCTACTCCATCACCCAGATTGACCACGTGGCGGTGATGACCCGCGGCGGGCCGGATAACGCCACCACCGTGCTGCTCTACTACATCCAGAATCTGGCGTGGGATACCCACGACCTCGGCAAAGCCTCCGCCGCCACCTTCCTGACGCTGGCCGGGCTGTTCGCCTTCTCGCTGCTTAACCTCAAACTGCTGGAGAAAGGAGCCCACTATGAGCGCTGAAGCCACTCCGCTGGTTGTTCGTTCGCAGAGCACGTCGCATCCGCTGTGGCTGCGTCTGCGCCGTTCGCAGCCGTTCACCCTCACCGTGCTGATGTGCTGCCTGGCGCTGCTGTGGGTCAGTCCGTTTATCTGGATGCTGGCGGCCTCGTTTAGCGCCACCACCTTCGGCGAAGATATGGCCTCGCTGCTGCCGCGTCTGCCGCTGACGCTGGATAACTTCCGCGACGCCTGGGCCAGCGCCGACTGGCTGAGCCTGTACGCCAACACCCTTATCTTCACCTTCGGCACCTTCTTCGTGCAGCTGTTGACCATCACTACCGCCGGGTATGTCTTCGCCTGCCACGAGTTCCGCGGCAAGCAGACGCTGTTCCTGCTGTTCCTCGTTCAGCTGATGATCATGCCGGTAGTGATGATGGTGCCGAACATGCTGACCCTGAAGACCTTTGGCCTGCTCAACACCCTCACCGGGGTGATGATGCCCTATTTCACCTCGGCGTTCGGCGTGTTCCTGATGCGTCAGGCGTTCCTCGCCATCCCCAAAGAGCTGGAAGAAGCCGCGCTGATGGAGGGCTGCCGCTGGTGGCAGGTGCTGTTCCGCGTGCTGCTGCCGATGTCGTGGCCGTCGGTGCTGGCCTTCGCCACCGTCAGCATTACCTACCACTGGAACGAGTATCTGTGGCCGCTGATGATGCTCAACGATCCCGATAAACAGGTGCTGACCGTGGGGCTGGTCTCCTTCGCCATGGGCGCCGAATCCGGCGGCCAGTGGGGCACCATCGGCGCCGGGACCCTGATGGTCTGTCTGCCGCTGATGCTGGCGTTCATCCTTTTCCAGAAACAGTTCCTGCGAAGCTTCGGCTTCTCCGGGATCAAATAAGGAGTTATCTATGCTGTTAGCCCAGATTTCCGATACCCATTTCCGCAGCCACGGGCAGAAGCTGTACGGTTTTATCGACGTTAACGCCGCCAATGCCGACGTGGTCTCCCAGCTCAACGCCCTACAGGAGCGCCCGGACGCGGTGGTGGTCAGCGGCGATATCGTCAACTGCGGCCGCCCGCAGGAGTACGAGGTTGCCCGCCAGATCCTCGGCAACCTGAACTATCCGCTGTATCTGATCCCCGGCAATCACGACGATAAAGCCCTGTTTCTCGAATATCTGCACCCGCTGTGCCCGCAGCTCGGCAACGACCCGCAGAATATGCACTACGCGGTGGACGACTTCGCCACCCGCCTGCTGTTTATCGACTCCAGCCGCGCCGGTACCTCCAGCGGCAGGCTGACGGACGAGACCATCAAATGGCTGGAAGCGCAACTGTTCGACGGCGGCGACAAGCCGGCGACGGTGTTTATGCACCACCCGCCGCTGCCGCTGGGCAACGCGCAAATGGACCCCATCGCCTGTGAAAACGGCCATCGCCTGCTGGCGCTGGTGGAACGTTTCCCGTCGCTGACGCGCATCTTCTGCGGCCATAACCACAGCCTGACCCTGACCCAGTATCGCCAGGCGATCATCTCCACCGTGCCGGGAACCGTCCATCAGGTGCCCTATTGCCACGAAGATACCCGCCCGTACTACGACCTGTCGCCGGCGTCATGCCTGATGCATCGCCAGGTCGGCGAGCAGTGGGTCAGCTATCAGCACTCGCTGGCGCACTATGCCGGGCCGTGGCTGTACGACGAAAAAATCAGTTGTCCAACGGAAGAGCGTTAATCCTCATGCTTAGTTTGCAAAACATCAGTAAACGTTTCGACGGTAAACCGGCCCTCGACGCCCTCTCGCTCGATATTCATGAAGGCGAGTTCGTGGTGCTGGTCGGCCCCTCCGGCTGCGGCAAAAGCACCCTGCTGCGCCTGCTGGCCGGGCTGGAGCCGGTGAGCGAAGGGGAGATCTGGCTGCACGACGAGAACATCACCGCCCTGTCGCCGCGCGAGCGCAACTTCGCGATGATCTTCCAGAACTACGCCCTGTTCCCGCACCTGTCGGTGCAGGACAACATCACCTTCGGCATGAAGGTGCGAAAAGAAGATAAGGCCAGCTGGCAGCCGCGAGTCGATAAAGTGGCGCAGATGCTACAGCTGGAAACGCTGCTGGACCGCAAGCCGGCGAAACTCTCCGGCGGCCAGCGCCAGCGGGTGGCGATGGCCCGCGCCATTGTGCGCAACCCGCGCCTGTTCCTGATGGATGAACCGCTCTCCAACCTCGACGCGCGCCTGCGCAGCGAAGTGCGCGACAGCATTATGGACCTCCACCAGCAGCTGAAAACCAGTACCGTCTACGTCACCCACGATCAGACCGAGGCGATGTCGATGGCCGACCGCATCGTGGTGATGAACGGCGGCCACGTCCAGCAGGTCGGGCGGCCGGAGTACCTCTACGCCCACCCGGCCAACCTGTTTGTCGCCGGGTTTATCGGCTCGCCGTCGATGAATCTGCTGTCGCTGCCCTGCGCCGACGGCGAGGTACAGCTTGGCGAACTGCGCCATCCGCTGCCGCCGCGCTACCGCGACGAGTCCCGCGTCTGGTTCGGCATTCGTCCGGAACATATCAGCGATCGCGTGGAGGAGGCCCATCTGCGCCTGTCCGCCACCGTCCTGCAACGAGAACTGATGGGAGCCGATTACCTGCTCCACGTCAGCACCCCCATCGGCACCCTGCGTTTTAGCCGCCGCCATCGCGGCGCGGTGCCGGAAAAAGGCGACACGCTGACCCTCGGCTTCTCGCCTGCCGATATTCATCTTTTTCATGCTGAGCAACAGCACAATTTACTCCAGGAGATTGACCATGCTTAAAACCCTGACAGCCGTCGGGCTTTCCCTCGCCCTCTGCGGCACGGCGCTGGCGAAAGAGAAGATCGATTTCATGTTTCCGGCGCCGGTAGACGGCAAGCTGACCATGGAGATGACCCGCGTCATCAAAGCCTTCAACGATTCGCAGCAGGATGTCGAAGTGCGCGGGATCTTCACCGGCAACTACGACACCACCAAGATCAAAGCGGAATCGGCGCAGAAGGCCGGACAGCCGCCGGCATTGGTTATCATGTCCGCCAACTTCACCACCGATCTGGCGCTGAAGGATGAGATCCTGCCGATGGACGATCTGTTCCAGTATGGCGATCAAAAGGCGGGCGATTTCCTGGTGAAAGAGTTCTGGCCGGCGATGCAGAAAAATGCCCAGGTGATGGGCACCACCTATGCGATCCCGTTCCATAACTCAACGCCGATCCTCTATTACAACAAAACGCTGTTCGATCAGGCCGGGATCAAACAGCCGCCGCAGACCTGGGCCGAGCTGCTGGCGGATGCTAAGAAGCTGACCGATGAGAGCAAAGGTCAGTGGGGGATCATGCTGCCGTCGACCAACGATGACTACGGCGGCTGGATCTTCTCGGCGCTGGTGCGCGCCAACGGCGGGAAATACTTTAACGAAGATTATCCGGGTGAAGTTTATTACAACACGCCGACCACCATCGGGGCGCTGCGTTTCTGGCAGGATCTGATCTACAAAGACAAAGTGATGCCTTCCGGCGTGCTCAACTCGAAGCAGATCAGCGCCAGCTTCTTCTCCGGCAAGGTGGGGATGGCGATGCTCAGCACCGGAGCGCTGGGCTTTATGCGCGAGAACAGCAAAGACTTTGAGCTCGGGGTGGCGATGCTGCCGGCGAAAGAACAGCGCGCGGTGCCAATCGGCGGCGCCAGCCTGGTGAGCTTTAAAGGCATTAACGACGCGCAGAAGAAAGCGGCGTATCAGTTCCTGACGTATCTGGTCAGCCCGCAGGTCAACGGCGCCTGGAGCCGCTTCACCGGCTACTTCTCACCGCGCAAAGCCGCTTACGATACGCCGGAGATGAAAGAGTATCTGGCAAAAGATCCGCGTGCGGCGATTGCCCTGGAGCAGCTGAAGTACGCCCATCCGTGGTACTCCACCTGGGAGACCGTCGCCGTGCGTAAGGCGATGGAGAACCAGCTGGCGGCGGTAGTCAACGACGCCAAAGTGACGCCGGAAGCGGCGGTGCAAACCGCGCAGAAGGAAGCCGATGCGTTGATGAAACCCTACGTCGACAAAACCGCTCTCGCCGAAGTGAAGTAAACCCTCTCTTGCCACCATCCGGGGATTCCCCGCCACCGGGGGGCTCACCGCACCCGAAAATATTCCCCCGGTGGCGCTGCGCTTACCGGGGCTACATGGAAGGTAGCCCGGATAAGGCGCTCGCGCCGCCATCCGGGGGTTCCCGCCATCGGGGGCCCGCCGTGGCCCGAAAATATCCCCCGGTCGCGCTGCGCTTACCGGGGCTACATGAGACGGGTAGCCCGGATAAGGCGCTCGCGCCGCCATCCGGGGCTCCCACCACCGGGGGCCCCACCGCATCCGAAAATATCCCCCCAGTCGCGCTGCGCTTACCGGGGCGACATGAGACTGGTAGCCCGGATAAGGCGCTCGCGCCGCTATCCGGGGGTTCCCGCCACCGGGGAATTCCCACCGCACCCGAAAATATTCCCCCGGTCGCGCTGCGCTTACCGGGGCTACATGAGACGGGTAGCCCGGATAAGGCGCTCGCGCCGCCATCCGGGGCTCCCACCATCCGGGGGGCTCACCGAGCCCGGAAATTCCCCCGGTGGCGCTACGCTTACCGGGGCTACATGGAGGGTAGCCCGGATAAGGCGCTGGCGCCGCTATCCGGGGGGCCCACCACCGGGGGCCCACCGCACCCGAAAATCCCCCCCGGTCGCGCTGCGCTTACCGGGGCGACATGAGACGGGTAGCCCGGATAAGGCGCTCGCGCCGCCATCCGGGGTTCCCGCCATCGGGGTTCCCACCATCCGGGAACGTGTTCCCTGAGGTGATATCGCTCGCCCTTTTCACGCCAGCCGTTTGATTTTTCAGCGTAAAAAGGGTACGTTTTCACCTTCCCTCCCAGCGTGAGCAGTCGTGCATTATGCCTATTATTCAGTCTGTTGAACGAGCCCTGACGATCCTCGACCTGTTTAACGAACAAGCCACGGAACTGAAGATAACCGACATCAGTAAACAGATGGGCCTGAGTAAAAGCACCCTCCATTCGCTGCTCAAAACCTTACAGCTGCACGGCTATATCGATCAGAACCCGGAAAATGATAAATACCGCCTGGGCATGAAGCTGGTCGAACGCGGTCATTTCGTGGTGGGGACGATGGATATTCGCCAGCAGGCGAAAATCTGGCTGACGGATCTCTCGCAGCGCACCGGGCAGACCACCCACCTCGGCATTCTTGACGGCCACGAAGGCGTCTACATCGAGAAAATCGAAGGCAGGCTCGCCGCCATCGCCTACTCGCGCATCGGCCGCCGGCTCCCCATCCACGCAACGGCGATCGGTAAGGTGCTGATCGCCTGGCTGAGCGAGGCGGAGCAAAATACCCTGCTGGAGGGCTATCAGTACACGCCGTTTACCCCCGCGACGCTGACCTCACGCGAGGCGCTGCTGGCGGCGCTGGCGCAAACCCGCGCCCAGGGCTATGCGCAGGACAGCGAAGAGAATGAGCAGGGCGTGCGCTGCGTGGCGGTACCGGTGTGGAATCATGAATCGCGGGTCATTGCCGCACTGAGCCTGTCCACGCTCACCTCCCGCGTCGATGAAGCCGAGCTCGCGCGTTACCGCGCCTTGCTGGAAGAGGCCGGGCGCCAGCTGTCAAAAGCGCTGGGCTACCCGGCCTGAAGACTTAGCCGACTATCGGCTCATAGCTAAAGTAGTCAAAATCCGCATAGCAGCCGTCGCCGCTGATATCCTCGCAGTGCAGGCCGACAAAAGCGCCGGTGAAGAACCCGCGCCCGCCGATGTAATCATCCGACAGCTTCCAGGCGGCATATTCCACCGGCACGGTGTGCCACTGCTCGCCGTCAAACGAGTAGCTGTAGCGATAGACAAGATGGTCGACATCAACCCGTAACCACACGCTCTGCGCGGCATCCGGGACCGCAATCGGATGTTCATGCAGCGGCCACGACGGCACGTTGTGGTCAAGCTGCAATACCTTAATGGTTCTGCCCTGCCCCTCTTCATAGTCAACGAAGCAGTAGCTCCAGTTTTTGCTGTTGTAATAGCAGGTTAAGCCGGCGCTCTGCTGAAAATTCTCCGGAGCAAACTCCATCCGCGTTTCGGCGCGGAAAGCAAAGTGCTGCCAGCGCCGGGCGACGGTGGACTGGGTGAACGTCGAGTTGAGCGAATCGTTGCCATACAGGCGCAGAAAACCTGGCCGGGCATGCAACGAGCCTAAAGTCTCGTCGAAGGGGATACGCAGCGTTTGCAGCTCCGGGTCGAGCGTCGGGCCGTTGAACTCTTCTCGCCAGCGCTCATCAGCCACGACACGGCTTTCGGCCATTTGCGGCCCCGGCACGTTCAGTTGCGCGTGTTTGCCCCCTTCCACCGACGGCCAGCCGTCGTGCCAGGCGATGCGCGCGATGCCGGTTTCCCGCCCCAGCGAGCAGTAGCCGCGCCCGCCGGAGGCCAGCAGCGGCACGCCGGGTAAGCGCTGCGGGCGGCTGGTGAGATAGGCCATATACCATTCGCCGGTGTGCGTCTCCAGCAGCGAACCGTGGCCGCTTTTCTGCAGCGGATTTTCCGGCAGATGCCAGCTGGTCATCAGCGTCCCGTCCGGGTGCAGTTCATACGGCCCGGCGATATTTTTCGCTCTCAGTACCACCACCGCATGTTCATAACTGGTGCCGCCTTCGGCCACCAGCAGATAGTACCAGCCCTCTTTATGGTACAGATGGGCCCCTTCGGTATAGCGCAGCGCCGTGCCGGTAAACAGGGTTTTTCGCGTCTTCGACAGGGTCTGCGTCTGCGGGAAATACTCCTGCAGGACGATCGTACAGTGCGGGTCACTGTGGTGACGCGGCCCCCACGGCCGGTAAATATAGTATTTACGTCCGTCCGAATCGTGAAACAGCGACGGGTCAAAGCCGCCGTTACCCATCGCTATCGGCTCACTCCACGGCCCTTCAATGGAGGGGGCGGTGACCAGATAGTTGCGACCGTTTTTCCACGGCGAATCGACGATTTTCACGTCGGTATACAGCAGCCAGAACAGCCCGTCGGCGTAGCTCAGGCACGGCGCCCAGATCCCGCCGGAGTCGGGGTTGCCTTTCATATCCAGCATCGATACGCGGTCCAGCGGCGTACTCACCAGCGACCAGTTTTTCAAATCCCGCGAGTGGTAAATGCGCACCCCCGGAAACCACTCGAAGGTGGACGTCGCGATGTAGTAATCCTCGCCCTGGCGGCACATTGACGGGTCCGGGTTAAACCCGGTCAGAACAGGGTTAGTAATCGTGTACATATTGCCTCCTGCTTAATGGGATGTCGCGGCAGCGGCGGCAGAAACATCCTCTTCCTGCTCCGCGCGATGTTGACGTAATTGCTGGCTGATGGCCTCCACCCGGGCATCGCTCAGTTTGTACAGTGAGAGCATGATGAACATGCCGACATAGAGCACCACCGGCACCACGCAGAACAGGATTTTGATGGTGGTTAATACCTCAACCGGCTGCACGCTGCTGCTGGCGGAGTAGTTCACGTAGGCCAGAATCCAGCCCACGACCGCGCCGCCGATGGCCAGGCCAATCTTCAGGCTGAACAGATAGGTGGAAAAAACCAGCCCGTCGAGACGTCGCCCGCTGCGGCTTTCTTCGTAATCCACCACGTCTGAGGCCATCAGCCATTGCAGCGGCGTGGTGGTGTTAAAGACGAACAGGAAGACGATGTTGAGCGCGAAAATCAGCGCGATATAGTCAGCCGGAGTGACGAAAATCAGCAGGCTAATCAGGGAGTAAATCACGATAATCGCTTTAAAGGCCTTCACCCGATCGAAGCGTCCCAGCAGGCGCGAAGAGGCCAGCGAACCGAACATGGTGGCGATGCTGCCGTAGAGCAGGAACTGCATCGCCATCTCCGGATGGTCCATCACGTATTTCACGAAGTAGAGCGTGGCCCCGCCGCGAACCACGTTGGAGCAGGTCGCCATCATTTTGAAAGCACACATGATGCGCCACTGGGTATTGCCGAACAGCAGCTTAAGATCTTTCGTTACCGATGCGCCCGGCTGCACATCGAAGGTGTAGCGCTCTTTGGTGGTGAAGAAGCACACGTACAGCAGCACCACGCCAATCAGCCCCAGCACGCACATCGCGCCAAAATAGCCTGTCTGTTCGTTGCCCTTGCCAATAAAGCCAACCAGCGGCAGCGCGATCCCGCTAATCGCCAGCGACCCGGCGGCGGCGAGGAAAAAGCGCCATGATTGCAGCGCATGGCGCTCTTTCGGATCTGCCGTAATCACCCCCGGCATCGCGCAGTAGGGGACGTTAACGAAGGTGTAGACCAGCGTCAGCAGAATGTAGGTCACGCTGGCATAGATAATTTTGCCCTGCGCGGAAAAGTCCGGCGTGTAGAAGGTCAGCATACAGACGATGCCGAACGGAATGGCGCCCCACAGCAGGAACGGGCGGAACTGACCGTAGCGGGTACGGGTGCGGTCCACCAGCAGCCCCATCAGCGGATCGGTGACGGCATCCAGCACGCGGGAAACCAAAAACAGCGTCCCCATAATACCGGCGGAGAGGCCAAACACATCGGTGTAGAAATAGGCCAGCAGAAACATCGTCGCCTGCCAGACGAAACCGCACGCGGTATCGCCCAGCCCGTAGCCGATTTTATCTTTCATGGTTAATTGCATATTTATCCCCAACCCCAATGAGTGGAATGGCGCAAAGGTCAGGGACCTGAAAAGGGAATACGTACCCGCTGCAACGTCAGGAAATCACCCATGATCCGTGTGCTTACTGTTCACGTTTTCGTGTTAATAGAGTGTAAGAAGATGTGCATTTTTACGGCAATGGCCATTTTTAATTTATGAATTATGTTTTTTGGTTTTTGTGATTGCCATCGTTATAAAAAAGGGAAGGTGATAATATTTTTTCGTCTTGATTTTTAAATGGTTATAAAAAATATAACATAGCCAAAAATGTATTTAACGCAGGCACAAAAAAGCCGTCCGCGGAATATTTCCGCAGACGACATTGAACCTGAAATTAATTAAATACCGAGTGCTTTTTTACCGGCGTTAATAACCTCGATAATTTTATCTGTGTCGTATATACAGCCTTTCCAGGTCCCGCCGCTGACCGATTGCAGCGCCGCCCACAGGCGGGTATCGTCGGGTAAAAAATCATGGGCGTGCAGATCGGGATGCGGCGCTCTTGCCGTCAGCTCCGCCGCCCCCTCTTGCGCCGTCAGCCGCTTTTGTGGCGTGCCGATGAAGTTGACGCTGCCGGTTAAAGCCAGACGGTCGACCACGATCTCAATGACATCGTTATCGCGCAGCTTGCCGATGGGCCCGCCCGCCAGCGCCTCCGGGGCGACGTGGCCGAAGCAGGCGCCGGTCGACACGCCGGAGAAACGGGCATCGGTGATCAGCGACACCGTCTTCCCCCATGAGACATGTTTCAGCGCCGAGGTCAGCTGATAGGTCTCTTCCATGCCGGTGCCGGACGGTCCGCCGCCGATCACCACCATAATATCGCCCCGCTCGATCTCGCCGTTTTTGATAGCCTTGATCGCCCGCTCCTCAGAGACAAATACCCGCGCCCGTCCGGTATGGCGATACACGCCGTCGTCGCCCACCACCGACGGATCGATCGCCGTGGCTTTGATCACCGATCCTTCCGGCGCAATATTGCCGACCGGGAAGGCGACCGTGGAAGTGAGGCCTTTGGCTTTCGCCCGCGCCGGCGGGAGGATCACATCATCCGGATCGACGCCGTCCTGTTGGCGCAGACACTGGCGGAATTTTTCACGCCGCTCGGAAGTCTGCCACCAGTCGAGGTTTTCCCCCACCGTCTGCCCAGTCACCGTCATCGCATCCAGATGCAGCAGGCCAAGATCGCGCAGGTGCAGCATCACTTCCGGCACTCCGCCGGCGAGGAAAGCCCGCACCGTCGGGTGGTAGTCCGGCCCGTTCGGCAACACGCTGACCAGCCGCGGGACGTTGCGGTTGACTCGCGTCCAGTGTGCGACATCAGGAATGGTGCACCCCGCCGCATGGGCGATGGCGGGGATGTGCAGCAGAAGGTTGGTCGAACCGCCGAACGCCGCGTGGATAACCATCGCATTTTCGATAGCCTTATCGGTCAGAATATCGCGCGTGGTAATGCCGCGATTATCCAGTTCGCTCACCGCCCGCGCCGACTGGCGAGAGATCTCCAGCCAGACGTCCTGTCCCGATGGCGCCAGCGCCGAATGCGGCAGCGCCAGGCCGAGCGCTTCCGCCACCACCTGCGAGGTGCCCGCCGTGCCTAAAAACTGGCAGCCGCCGCCCGGCGAAGCGCAGGCGCGACAGCCCAGTTCGGCGGCCTCCTGCAACGACAGCTCATGGTTGGCGTAGCGCGCGCCGATGGTCTGGACTTTACCGGCGTCTTCGCCGAAGGTCGGCGGCAGCGTCGCCCCGCCGGGCACCAGAATCGTCGGCAGATCATGCATCGCCGCCAGGGCGATCATCGTGGCCGGCAGGCCTTTATCACAGGTGGCGACACCGATCACCGCCCGGCGCGTCGGCAGCGAGCGGATCAGCCGCCGAAACACGATCGCCGCATCGTTGCGGTACGGCAGCGAGTCGAACATGCCGTGCGTACCCTGAGAGCGGCCATCGCACGGGTCGCTGACGAAGGCGGCGAAAGGAATCCCGCCGTTGCGGGTAATCTCTTTGGCTGCCGCCTGCATCTGCAGGCCAATTTCCCAGTGGCCGGTGTGGTAGCCCAGCGCTACCGGGCGGCCATCGCCGGCGCGAATCCCGCCCTGGGTGCCAATAATCAACACCTCTTTACCGGTGAGCTTGTTGGCGTCCCAGCCCATGCCGGCGTTTTGCGTCATCCCGAACAAATTGCCGCTCGGCGATTCCATCAGCATTTGCGGCGTCAGCGGCAGCGCCCCCTGCGGACCGGCTGCATGGGTGATGACCGCATAAAACGCATCATCCTGGGGAGTGAAAATCGTCTCTATTGCCATCTTCATTTTCCGGTTTAGCAGAGTCTGAGCTGCTGTAGCAGCGTTTTGAGCTGTCTCTTTTTCGCCTCATCCAGCGCAGAGGACGGGGGCAGCACATACGTGGAGATCGGCCGCCCGCACAGCACGATCGCCTCTTTAATCACATTCACAAACGGCGTATCCAGCTGGTACAACTGCGGGATCTGCAGCAGCGTCTGATGGTAGCGCCCGGCTTCCGCCAGGTTGCCGTCGCGGAAGGCCTGCAGCAGCTTCACCGAGATCTGCGGGGCAAAGTTACCGCTGGCCGAGATGGCCCCGTCGCCGCCCAGCAGCAGGGTGTTAAACAGGTGGTCATCGAAACCGCACAGCACCGCAAAGCGCGGGTGCGCCGGTTTCACCGTCTCAATCATGCTACGCAGATGAGCCACCGAGTCGATGGTGTCTTTGATGCCGACAATATTGCTGCGCGAGTCGGCGAGAGTTTTGACCAACGCGGGTGTGAGATCCTGGCCGGTCAAGGCCGGGAAGTTATACAGCATCACCGGCAGCGTGACGCTGTCGGCCACCTGCTGGAAGTAGTGAATCAGATTGGGCTCAGAGACTTTCCAGTAATAGGGGTTAATCACCACGATCCCGTCGGCGCCGGTCTGTTGCGCGTGCTGGCTGAGTTCGATGGTTTCCCGGGCGTTGGTGCCGCCGGTGCCAATCAGCACCGGCACCCGGCGGTCGACGTGGGCGATGGCGAAGGCGGCAATGGCTTTGCGCTCGCTGGCGTTGAGCTGCGAGAACTCCCCGCCGCTGCCGAGGAAGAACAGGCCATCGACGCCCGCAGCGATCATGTCGTCGATCAGCGCGGCGGTGCCCGGTTTATCGAACTGGCCATCGGCGGTAAAAATGGTGGAGACGGGCGGAATAATCCCCGAAAACTGCACGGTTTGCGGCATGAGATCTCCTTGCTGAATTACCTTGTTCTACATTATAGAACAGTGTTCTTTTATTTAATGACCATACTATGCCGCCGGCAAAGAGAAGGTAAATGGGGCGATGGACGCAAGTGCACGTTTTTCAGACTGGATCACAAAATGCTGCAACACCCTATCCGCGCGACAACCCGGCCCCCACCTCCCCCGGGTTACGCACCGGCACCGACTGACCGTGGCGGGTCCCTCCCCGGATGGCGGCCCCCCGGATGGCGGCGCCAGCGCCTTATCCGGGCTACCCTCCCACGTAGCCCCGGTAAGCGTAGCGCCACCGGGGAATATTAACGCTGCCCGCGGGAAATATTTCCACTGCCACCGAGTCCCCCCGGTGGCGGGAACCCCGGATGGCGGCGCCAGCGCCTTATCCGGGCTACCCTCCCACGTAGCCCCGGTCAGCGCAGCGCCACCGGGGGAGGTTTCTGGATTGCAGGAGACGCTGTATTCGCGATGCGGCCCGCATGGCAGGCGAAGGGCTGGGCGAGTGGAATGATCGAGGTGTTAGCCTGGTATGGACGCGTTTATGGCGCGGCACGTAAAGCGGAAAAAAACAGGCCACAGCGCGGTGTGGCCTGAAAGTGGATCAACGATTAGATTCCTGCCGTTTCCCGAATGTATTTTCGCGCTTTGAGGGCATATTCGAAGGGGTTAGCCAGCGCGGGATCCTGTTCGGCTTCAACCACCATCCAGCCTTTGTAGCCAAAATCATCCAGCAGTTTGAACACCGGACGGAAATCAATCACGCCATCGCCAGGCACGGTGAAGGTGCCCTTTTTCACGCCATCAAGGAACGACAGCCCTTCGCGACGGACCTGTTCAATCACCGGCGGACGTACGTCTTTCAGGTGCACGTGGTTGATACGCGGCAGGTATTTCTGGAGGATCGCCAGCATTGGCGCTTCGCCCCCTTCGGAATACCAGGCGTGTCCGGTGTCAAACAGCAGGAAGACGTTGTCATCGACCAGCGACATAAATTTGTCGATCTCTGCGGTGGTCTGGATACCGGTCCCCATATGATGGTGCAGGCACACCTGCATGCCCTTCCCGGCGGCCAGGCGCCCCAGCGTGTTGTAACCTTCGGCGACACGCTGCCACTCTTCCTCGCTAAAGCAGGGTTTTGCCTCGCCGATAATCGGTTTTTCCAGCCCCTGAATACTGCCGCTTTGCTCGGAGCAGCCAATCACTTTTGCCCCCATCGCATGCAGGAAATTCATGTGATTCACGAACTCATCGATGGTCTTTTCCCGCTGCCCGTTGGCAAAAAAGGTGCTGAACCAGGCATTGCAGATCTGAATGCCGCGAATATCCAGCATCGGCTTCAGCACCGCCGGATCGCGCGGATATTTGCTGCCCACTTCGCTGCCGCTAAACCCCGCCAGCGCCATTTCGCTGACAATCTGCTGAAAGGTATTTTCGCAGCCCAGCTCAGGCATATCATCGTTGGTCCAGCCAATCGGGGCGATGGCCAGCTTGACGTTATCTTGGTTCATAAGATTGCTCCTGCCGCCGCATCCTGGTGACGCGGCGATTTATCTTCGAGAGGTTTATGCCCGTCGCGACCGGCCGGTTTGCCGGACGGCGCGCGAGCGTTGACCGTTGCGTAAGCAGAGTGTCGATTAGCGCTGGTAGAACGCCGGGCACTCGGGCAGCGTCACCGCGACCGGTTCGCTGCTCTCCTGCGCCTGCAGGCAGGCATCGGCCGCGACGGAGGCCGCATAGCCGTCCCACGCCGACGGTCCCTGCAGCTGGCCGGCTTTCACATCATTGATAAAGGCCTGCAGCTCCACGTCGTAGGCTTTGATGAAACGATCTTTCCAGTCGGTGAGGATCGCGGTCGACAGGTTGGCGCTTTTACGCATCTGGATAGCCGACGGCTCCGGCAGACGGGCAATCCCCGTTTCCCCGACCACTTCGCACTGGATGTCGTAGCCGTACTGGCAGTTGACGAACACTTCGACGTCAATCAGGGTGCCTTTACGCGTTTCGAAGGAGACAATCTGCGGATCTCTCAGACGCGGATGGGTGTGGGAGGTGGAGCGCGGAAAGCGCACCTGTACCGAGCGATAGTCATCGTTGAGCAGCCAGCGCAGCACATCCAGCTCGTGGATCAGAGTGTTGGTGATCGCCATGTCGGTGGTGTAGTTCTCACCGACCGACTGGTTACGGTGCGCGCAATGCAGCATCAGCGGCGCGCCGATATCGCCATCATCAATGACTTTTTTCAGCGCCAGGTAGCCTTCATCGTAAGGGCGCATAAAGCCGACCTGCACCAGCCGACGGCCTGCTTTCATTTCCGCATCGACAATGCGACGGCAGCCTTCCGCGCTCATCGCCAGCGGTTTCTCGCAGAACACCGGTTTGCCGGCGGCGATCGCCGCGAGGGTATACTCTTCGTGCGTCGGATCCCACGAAGTAACAAGGATAGCGTCGACATCGCTGGACTGGATAACATCGTGGCCGTCGGTGTAGATTTCCGCCTGCACGCCCGGCAGCGCCACCGCCGCACGCGCGCTCTCCACATTGATATCGGACACCGCCACCACGGTGGCGCCCTGTAAGACCTGGGTGCAACGACGGATATGTTCTTTACCGATGGCGCCAGCGCCGATGACACCTAATTTGAGTGACATAGTGGTTTTCTCCGTGATTCTGTAGAGTTCAAGGTGAGTATTCTGTTTTAGTAATCGCGCGCTTCGGCGCGTTTTTCATTAATCATTTCAGCAACTTTACGAATACGTTCTGACAAGGCCGTTTGGGCGACGCCGACGTTCCACCAGCTGCCGTAGGAATGCACCATGGTCTTCGGCAGCACTTTAATATCAATCAGCGTGCTGACCGTCTCGCGGCGCGCGGCCTCCAGGGCGTGACGCAGCTCACTCAGGGTAGTGACGCGCCAGGTTTTACAGCCATAGCCCGCCGCAATGGTGGCGAAATCGACCGGCATCAGGCCGCCCCGCAGCTGCCCGTTCTCCGCTGAGCGATAGCGAAACTCGGTGCCGAAGCTGCCCATACCGTGACCAATCTGCAGGTTGTTGATACAGCCGTTGGCCATATTGTCGAGCAGTACAACGTTGATCTTCGCCTGCTCCTGCAACGAGGTCACCAGCTCAGAGTGCAGCATCATGAAAGAGCCGTCTCCGACCAGGGAATAGACTTCGCTGTGCGGCTGCGCCAGCTTCACGCCCAGCGCGGCATTCACTTCATAGCCCATGCAGGAGTAGCCGTACTCTACGTGATAGGTGTTGGGCGCCCGGTTGCGCCAGACGCGCTGTAGATCCCCAGGCAAGCTGCCCGCCGCCGCCACAATCACCGCATCCGCCGCGAGCGTCTCATTGAGTACCCCCAGCACGCTGCTCTGGGTCAGCGTGGAGTCGGTTATCTGGCGAAATTCCCGGTACACCGACTCGCGATCGAGGGCATCATCGATTTCAGGGACAAAAGCCTTTTCCTGCCAGACGGCCTGATAGACGCGCTGAGTCTCTTGCAGCTGGCGGCTCTGAGCGCTGTCGATCTGCGCGCCCCAGCCCGCCTGCCAGCCTTCGTCGGCCAGCGCGCTGTCCAGCGACGTCAGGGCTTCGCGGGCATCGGCCAGCAGCGGGATGCCGTCGAGTTTCCAGGCGTCGAAGTTGCTGACATTCACGTTCAGAAAGCGCACGCCGGGGTGCCGGAACAGCCATTTTGATGAGGTGGTGAAATCGCTAAAGCGGGTGCCGATACCGATAACCAAATCGGCCTCTTTCGCCAGCAGATTGGCGGCCAGGCAGCCGGTTTCCCCGACGCCGCCGACGTTCAGCGGATGCGAGGAGACCACCGCCCCTTTCCCGGCCTGGGTTTCGGCGAAGGGCACGCCATAACGTTCGGCGAAGCGGGACAACGCCTCGCCGGCACCGGCATATTTCACGCCGCCGCCGGAGATAATCAGCGGCTTACGGCTGGCTTTAATGGCCGCGACCGCATCCGCCAACTGGGCGGCGCTGGCCGGGCGGCGATCGAGCCGATGCACGCGGCGCGCAAAGAAGGAAGCGGGATAATCCCAGGCCTCGCCCTGCACATCCTGCGGCAGACAGAGGGTCACGGCGCCGGTTTCCGCCGGATCGGTCAGCACGCGTATCGCATTAATGCAGGCGCTCATCAGCTGTTCCGGGCGCGTGATGCGGTCCCAGTATTTGCTGACGGCCCGGAAGGCGTCGTTGGTGCTGATGCTCAGGTCATAGCTCTGTTCAACCTGTTGCAGCACCGGGTCCGGCTGACGGGTAGCAAACACGTCGCCGGGCAGCAGCAGCAGAGGAATGCGGTTGGCGGTGGCCGTCGCGGCGGCGGTAATCATATTGGCCGCGCCCGGACCGACGGAGGAGGTGCAGGCGATGATCTGGCGGCGCAGAGACTGGCGGGCAAAACCGGTGGCGACATGCGCCATACCTTGTTCGTTGCGCCCCTGGTAGACCCGCATTTCGCCGCTGTCTTGTTCCAGCGCTTGGCCCAGCCCCAGCACGTTGCCGTGGCCGAAGATGGCGAAAATACCTTTTACGAATTTATGCTCTTCGCCATCGACTTCGAGAAACTGGTTATCAAGGAACTTCACCAGCGCCTGTGCCACTGTCAGTCTCAGTTTGCCCATCTTGCACAATCCTTATTTTCAGTATTTGTGTGTGGGTTAGCGCGTTTTCCCCGTGCTACACGCTTGTCACAGCTGCGGGAAATCGTTAACGTCCACTGGAATACCTCTGGATTATAGGCAAACATTTTTTTCATTAAATATAAATACAGAAAAAATATTTCATTTTGCGAGAGGGATCAAACTCTCTCCCTGTTTCACCCGTTTCACGCCCGTCAGCCGCCCCGCCCTCGGCCGCTCAGGGCGCATCGCCGCTTAAATATCCCTTTTAAAATCATGTATAAAGCAGGCTCTCACCGGACCATGTCGCACCAGGTGTCACCCGCGCCGCCGATCCTTTGCCGAACGGGGCCTGGCGCGGCAGAGTGGTAGATCCCTCACACTTTTGGTTTTTTAATTTCGATCTCATTTGCAAATGAAATATTTATTTCTCAAACTAGGAATAACCGTTCACCCTCAGGCTGTGTGTGGAGACCTTGTCGGCATTCCGACCCTTCCGTACAGCAGATATGTAAAAGGAAACCCTAGCTATGAATGCAGCAGTAAAGCGGCTCGACGTCATCTGTATTGGCCGGGTGGCTGTCGACCTCTATGCCCAGCAGATTGGCGCAAGGCTAGAAGATGTTGCCAGTTTCTCTAAATATCTGGGCGGATCTTCCGGCAACGTCGCCTTTGGCACCGCCATTCAGGGATTAAAATCTGCCATGCTGGCGCGCGTCGGCGATGAGCATAATGGCCGTTTTTTACGCGAAACGCTCAGCCGGGCCGGGGTCGATACCGAATACCTGATCACGGATAAACAACGTCTCACCGCGCTGGTGATGCTGGGAATTAAAGATCAGGAGACCTTCCCGCTCATTTTTTACCGTGATAATTGTGCCGATATGGCGCTGGTGCCTGAGGATATTAATGAGGAGTACATCGCCTCTTCCCGTGCGCTGGCGGTAACGGGCACCCACCTTTCTCATGCCAGCACCCGTGCGGCCGTATTGAAGGCGCTGGAGTACGCCCGCCGTCACGGCCTGCGCACCGCGCTGGATATCGATTATCGCCCGGTGCTGTGGGGATTGACCTCGCTGGGAGACGGTGAAACGCGTTTCATCGAATCCGGTCCGGTCACCAGTCAGCTTCAGGAAGTGCTCCATCTGTTCGATTTAGTGGTCGGGACAGAAGAGGAGTTCCATATCGCCGGCGGCAGCACCGATACGCTGACCGCGCTGAAAAATGTCCGCCATGCAACCAAAGCGACGCTGGTCTGCAAACGGGGTCCAATGGGCTGCGTGGTGCTGGAAGGCGATATTCCCGATAGCTGGGACGGCATTCCGCTCCAGCAGGGGGTGCGGGTCGATGTACTCAACGTGCTGGGCGCGGGGGATGCCTTTATGTCCGGTCTGCTGCGCGGCTGGCTGAATGACGAAGGCTGGGAGCAGGCCTGTCGCTACGCCAATGCCTGCGGCGCGCTGGTGGTTTCGCGTCACGGCTGTGCGCCGGCGATGCCGACCAAAGTCGAGCTGGATGATTATCTGCTGCGGGCGGAATCCGTCCCGCGTCCGGATATCGACGCGCGCTTAAACCATTTACACCGCGTCACCAGTCGCCGCCAGCCGTGGCCGGAACTGTGCATCTTCGCTTTTGATCATCGTAAACAGCTGGCCGATCTGGCCGATGAAACCGGGTGCGATCCGGCCTCTATTCCCCGCCTTAAGCTGTTGCTGCTGGCCGCCGCCGAAGCCGCCGCCAAAGAGGCGGGGCTGGAACAGCGGAGCGGTATTCTCGCCGACGGCACCTACGGTCAGAGCGCGCTGAACGCCATTACTGGCAAAGGCTGGTGGATTGGTCGTCCGGTCGAGCTGCCGGGTTCGCGCCCGCTGCGTCTGGAGCACGGCAACATTGGATCTCAGCTGATCGACTGGCCGCTGGAGCATGTGGTGAAATGCCTGGTCTTCTATCATCCGGCAGATCCGGCGCCGCTGCGCGCGGAGCAGGATGCATTGCTGCTGGAAGTCTGGCAGGCCTGCAACAAGTCCGGGCACGAGCTGCTGCTGGAGGTGATCCTGCCGGAAAACGGCCCGGATAAAGACGAGCGCCACTATCACACGATGCTGGAACATTTTTACCGGCTCGGCATTCAGCCAGACTGGTGGAAACTGCCGCCGCTCTCCGGCGCCAGTTGGGAAAAGATAGCTGACCTTATCGCGCGCGAAGATCCCTGGTGTCGCGGGATCCTGCTCCTCGGCCTCGATGCGCCGTCAGATCGGCTGCGCGCCGGGTTTGCCGAGGCCGCCAGCCACCCGATCATCAAAGGCTTCGCCGTCGGGCGCACCATCTTTGGCCAGCCTTCACGGCGCTGGATGGCGGGCGAGCTGAGCGATGAGGCGCTGATTGGCGAGGTGAAACGCAACTACCTGACGCTCATCGACTACTGGCGCGAAGCCCGCGGTTAACCGCGATAAAACCCGCCCGCATCTCCCGGTGCGGGTTTTTTTCTGTTTCTTCGTGAAATGAATCGCGTATTTCATCGCAAAAAATGAAAAATTCGCTTCATTTGGTACACTGGAAGTTATATTCCTTTCATTTTCTCAGAGCGCAATCTATGGCCAATAATCCGACCCAACTGACCATCCTGCAGGATGAAATCCGGCGTCGCTACGATACATTAAGCAAACGCTTAAAACAGGTGGCTCGCTATATTCTGGATAACAGTAATAGCGTCGCTTTCGACACCGTCGCCTCCATCGCCCAGCAGGCGGATGTCCCGCCATCGACGTTGATCCGTTTCGCCAATGCGTTCGGTTTTAGCGGCTTTAACGAAATGAAACAGATGTTCAGACAGCATCTGATGGAAGAGACCGCTAACTATACCGAACGCGCGCGCCTGTTCCGCCAGACCACCAATGATGAAACGTCGCCGCCGGAAACACCGACTGAAATTCTCAATATGTTCACCATGGTGAATACTCAGGCGCTGCAGCAGCTGGCGATGCAGACTTCTGGCGATGAGCTCGAGCGCGCGGTCGCTCTGCTGGCGGAGGCGGAGAATATCTATGTGATTGGTCTGCGCCGCTCGTTTAGCGTCGCCTCCTATTTGACCTATGCGCTGCGTCATCTTGACCGTAAAGCGTTTCTGATCGATGGCCTCGGCGGCATGTTCACCGAACAACTGAGCCTGGTGGGACCGAAAGATGTGGTGGTCGCCGTGAGCTTCTCGCCCTACGCGCGTGAAGTTGTCGAGCTGGTTGAGCTGGGCGCCCAGCGCAAAGCGCGGCAGATTGCGATTACCGACAGCCAGGTCAGTCCACTCGCGGCCTTCAGCGATGTCTGCTTTGTGGTTCGTGAAGCGCAGGTTGACGGTTTCCGCTCCCAGGTGGCCTCTCTGTGCCTGGCCCAGACGCTGGCCGTTTCACTGGCGCTGAGCAGCAGCAATGAACCGCAAGTCCAGCAGAGCCACGCCTGACCCCGCCCCCTCTCCCGGATGGCGGCGCCAGCGCCTTATCCGGGCTACCGTCCCACGTAGCCCCGGTAAGCGCAGCGCCACCGGGGAATATTAACGCTGCCTGCGAGAGAATATTAACGGTGCCCGCGGGAGAATATTAACGGTGCCCGCGGGGGAACATTTCCACCGCCGGGTAACTCCCCGGATGGCGGCGCCAGCGCCTTATCCGGGCTACTCTCCCACGTAGCCCCGGTAAGCGCAGCGCCACCGGGGAATATTAACGCTGCCTGCGGGAGAATATTAACGGTGCCCGCGGGGGAACATTTCCGCCACCGGGTAACCCCCCGGATGGCGGCGCCTGCGCCTTATCCGGGCTACCCTCCCATGTAGCCCCGGTAAGCGCAGCGCCACCGGGGAATATTACCGGGTGGCCACCGGGGAACAGCAGCAGACAAAAAGGGCCGCTAAGCACGAGCTTAGCGGCCCTGTTAACGCTTACGATGCGTCAGTCGTGACGAGGATAATCAAGACTATTGATCCACGCGTGGTCTTCTTCCCAGGTAAACAACCACTTGCGCTCCGGCCCGGCCATCACGTTCAGATAATAGCTGTCATATCCGGCAATCGCCGCGACCGGGTGATAGCCGCGCGGCACCATCACCACATCGTGGTTATAAGGCGCCATGCAGGCATCCAGGCTGCGGTCATCGGTATACACCCGCTGGAGGGCGAAGCCCTGCGGCGGATCGAAACGGTGATAGTAGGTCTCTTCCAGCTGGGTCTCTTTCCCCGGCTGCGGGGTATCGTGTTTATGCGACGGCCAGGAGCTGGTGGCGCCTTCGTCGGTATACACCTCCACCACCAGCAGACAGTCGGCCTGCGCATTATCCGGCAGAATATTATGCACAAGACGCTGGTTACGCCCTTTGCCACGATGCTCAACCCCCACATCCTGCGGACGAATCACCCGCGCCGGCAGCGTCCCTTTACCCGGCGCGCTGCACACCGCCAGTTCAAGGTCAGAATCCGCCGTCACCTGCACCTTATCCTGCGGCGGGACGTACACCGCCCACGGCGGCGTACGTTCAAACGGCGACATTCGCTGGCCCAGCCCCGGGAAATCGGCCTTCGTCGTTTTGACCGACGCCAGCCCGGCAACCAGCACCAGACACAGCTCGCGCTCGCCGCTTTCCAGCGTCATGCTCTGTCCTTTTTTCAGCATCCACACATCAAAACCGATATAGCGCCAGCCGGCGCTTTGCGGCGTGATGTGCTGGATCTGCCCCTCTTTTCCCGATTTAGCCAGTAACGACATGGCGTTCTCCTTCGCCGATTAACCTAATGTCGGCATGCTGAATTCAGATACGGTTTGCTGCCCTTCCGGCCAACGCACGGTGGCGGTTTTCATTCGGGTGTAGAAGCGCACGCCGTCAGGACCATGGACGTTGAGGGCGCCGAATACCGAGCGTTTCCAGCCGCCGAAGCTGTGGAAGGCCATCGGTACCGGAACCGGCACGTTCACCCCGACCATCCCGGCCTGGACATCATGCACGAACTCACGGGCGGTGTGCCCATTGCTGGTGAAAACGGCGCTGCCGTTGCCAAATTCATGGCTGTTCACCAACTCCAGCGCACTGCGATAGTCCGCCACGCGGACAATGCTCAGTACCGGTCCAAAAATCTCTTCCCGCCAGATGGTCATATCCGGCGTCACGTTGTCGAACAACGTACCGCCGACATAGTACCCGTCATCATAGCCTGGCACGCGCAGCTTACGCCCGTCGACGACCAGTTTCGCCCCTTCGCTGGCGCCTTTATCGATATAGCCCAGCACCTTTTTCTGATGGGTATCGGAAACCACCGGCCCCATTTCGTTCTCTTCGTTGCCGCGCATGCATCCCGGCCCGACTTTCAGCGCTTCCACCAGCGGCTTCAGACGCGCAATCAGCTTATCCGCCGTTTCATCGCCCACCGCGACCACCACCGGCAGCGCCATGCAGCGCTCGCCCGCGGAACCAAACGCGCCGCCCATAATCGCATTCACCGTGGCATCCAGATCCGCATCCGGCATCACAATCGCGTGGTTTTTCGCCGCGCCAAAAGCCTGCACGCGTTTGCCGTGGGCGCTGGCGGTTTTGTAGATATATTCGGCAACGCCGGAAGAGCCTACGAAGCTGACCGCCGCAATACGCGGATCGGTATACAGCTGCCCGGCATCGTCGTTGCTGCAATGGATAACGTTAAAGACGCCATCCGGCAGGCCCGCTTCCTTCAGCAGTTCAGCCAGGCGTACTGCGGCCGTCGGAGCCAGCGCCGGTGGTTTAAGGATGAAGCTGTTGCCGCAGGCCAGCGCCAGCGGGAACATCCACATCGGGACCATCGCCGGGAAGTTAAACGGCGTAATCCCCGCCACCACGCCCAGCGGCTGCATCAGCGAATAGCTGTCCACGCCAGTGCCGACGTCAGATGAGTATTCGCCTTTAATCAGATGCGGAATACCGCAAGCAAATTCAACCACTTCCAGACCACGGGTCAGTTCACCCAGTGCGTCCGACCAGACCTTACCGTGCTCGCTAACGATGATTCCCGCCAGCTCTTCAGCATGTTGCTCAAGCAGCATTTTAAAGTTAAACAGGACGCGGGCGCGGCGTAACGGCGTGGTGCGCGACCAGCTTTCAAACGCATCACGGGCAACCTGAATGGCATCAGAGACTTCCTGAGCGGTCGACAAAGTGACTTCGCGCACCACCTTGCCCGTCGCCGGGTCATACACCGGCATCGTTTCATTGCTGCTGCTGGTGACGGTTTTTCCGCCAATAAAGTTTCCTGTGATCGTCATCTTCTCGCCTCATGGTGTGGGAAGGCCAACGCTGCGGCCCTTTCCGATTTTGCTGTGCTATAACCGTAGTAAAATGAAACTTATATTTCAATATTGATATGGAATGAAATTCTATTTTGGTGATGACCGTCGCATTTCCCGGCTGCGGCGCTCACCCTTCGTCAAGAAATCATGCCCGATAAGATTCAGATACGACGGCCCCTGCACCCGATGCGACTCCGACAGCGAAAGTACGATTATTTGCGAAGCAGCTCAAAGATTCACCATTTCAGTCATTGCTAATTATGAAATAAATGTTTTGACTTACAGTCGGTCGAATAAACCCAACCTATGGTCATTCAGGAGAGCCGCATGGCTATCGCACTGCAACGTTTCTGCCTTAATCGCAAGATCGCCCCATCCCTGAGCATCGAGGCCTTTTTCCGTCTGGTGAACAGTCTTGGCCTGAATAAGGTCGAGCTGCGTAATGATTTACCCACTGGCAAGGTGACCGACGATCTGAGCCATCAGCAGGTGCGTGAGCTGGCCGACCGTTATCATATTGAGATTCTGACCATCAATGCGGTGTACCCGTTTAACCGCCGCACGGAGCAGGTGCGCGGCCTGGCCGAAGCGCTGTTGCAAGAGGCCAGGGCTATTGGCGCCAAATCGCTGGTCCTGTGCCCGCTCAACGATGGTAGCGAGGTGCCGGCCAGCGAAACCCTGAACGCGCTGCGCGATCTGTCGCCGCGGTTCTCGTTTTACGGCGTGCAGGGTCTGGTTGAACCGCTGGGTTTCCCGCAAAGCTCACTGCGCTCTGCCGCCCAGGCGCAGGCGCTTATCCGCGATGCGCAGGTACCGTTTAAGCTACTGATTGATACCTTCCACCACTATCTCTATCCGCAGGCAGATGCCGGGCTTAGCCAGGTGGATATCGCTGACATCGGTCTGGTGCACCTCTCCGGCGTGGAGGACGCCCGCCCACGGGAAAACCTGACCGACGACGAACGTATCATGCTGACGACAAAAGATCGGCTGCAAACCTGTGAGCAAATCCAGCGTCTCGAAGCCCGGGGTTATCGGGGCGTGTATGCGTTCGAACCGTTTGCGCCGGAGCTGGCATCCTGGAGCGAAGAGGATATCCGCCGCGAAACGGAACGGAGCATCGCGCTCATTCAACACCATTGCGCCTGAGAGAAATCAGCGCCACGCCAGGCGAATGCAGCGATTTCTCACCTCGGTTTGCGGCCAGTTTGCCTATAATCGACGCAGGATAAATGGAGGAATCGATCATGAGCTCACCTCTGCTGATTGCCCGCACGCGGGAAAAACAGCTGCATTTACTGCCGGGAATGGCCAACCGTCACGGCCTGATTACCGGCGCGACCGGCACCGGTAAAACCGTCACCCTGCAAAAACTGGCGGAGTCCTTTTCAGAAATCGGCGTGCCGGTCTTTATGGCCGATGTGAAAGGCGATCTGACCGGGATTGCCGCCGCGGGCCAAAACACGGAGAAACTGCAGGCGCGGCTGGAAAAAATCGGCGTTACCGACTGGCAGCCCCACGCTAACCCGGTGGTGGTGTGGGATATTTTCGCCGGGAAAGGCCATCCGGTCCGGGCGACGGTGTCCGACCTCGGGCCGCTGCTACTATCGCGATTACTCAATCTCAACGACGTCCAGTCCGGGGTGCTGAATATTATCTTTCGCATCGCCGACGATCGCGGTCTGCTGCTGCTCGACTTTAAGGATTTGCGCGCCATCACCCAGTTTATCGGCGATAACGCGAAAACCTTTCAAAACCAGTATGGCAACATCAGCAGCGCCTCGGTCGGCGCCATCCAGCGCGGCCTGCTGACCCTCGAGCAGCAAGGCGCGGAACACTTTTTCGGCGAGCCAATGCTTGATATTCAGGACTGGATGCGCCTCGATGAGCACGGCAAAGGGGTGATTAATATCCTCAGCGCCGAAAAGCTGTATCAGATGCCGAAACTCTACGCCGCCAGCCTGCTGTGGATGCTCTCGGAGCTCTACGAGCGCCTGCCGGAAGCGGGCGATCTCGAGAAGCCGAAGCTGGTCTTTTTCTTCGATGAAGCGCATCTGCTGTTTAACGATGCGCCTCAGGTGCTGCTGGACAAAATCGAGCAGGTGATCCGCCTGATTCGCTCCAAAGCCGTAGGGGTTTACTTCGTGTCGCAGAACCCGTCGGATATTCCCGATGCGGTTCTCGGCCAGTTGGGCAACCGCGTTCAGCACGCCCTGCGCGCCTTTACGCCGAAAGATCAGAAAGCGGTAAAAACCGCGGCGCAGACCATGCGCGCCAACCCGGCTTTCAGCACCGAACAGGCCATCCAGGAGCTGGGCACCGGCGAAGCGCTGATCTCCTTCCTCGATGAGAAAGGCAGCCCTTCGGTGGTTGAGCGCGCGATGGTCATCGCCCCCTGCTCACGAATGGGGCCGGTGACGGACGACGAGCGTAATGGCCTGATTAACCACTCCGCGCTGTACGGCAAATATGAAGAAGAAGTCGATCGCGAGTCCGCCTATGAAATGTTGCAAAAAGGCGTGCAGGTCGCTACGGAACAGCAGGCTTCGCCGCCGGTGAAAGGCCAGCAAAGCGGCGATGACGACGGGTTGCTCGGCGGGCTAAAAGATATTTTGTTCGGCACCACCGGTCCGCGCGGCGGCAAGCATGATGGTCTGGTACAAACGGCCGCTAAAAGCGCGGTTCGCCAGGTGACCAATCAACTGGTGCGGGGAATGCTGGGCAGTCTACTGGGAGGAAGACGCCGTTAGCACAATCCCTGCACGCTCCCGGCTTGCGGCGCGAGCGCCTTACCCAGGCTACAGGGCAACAGGGCGAAACGCTGAGGGTATCCAATAAAACGGCAGACACAAAAAACCCGGCATTGCTTGCGCCTGGCCGGGTTATCCGTATGACTACGCTTTTCTCATCATCAGCCAGAGGCTTATCAGGAAGAAGCTGGCGCTGGGCAGCAGCGCGCCGATAATCGGCGGGATGCCGTAGACCAGCGTCAGCGGGCCAAAAATCTGGTCCAGCACGTAGAAGATAAAGCCAAAGCTTATCCCGGTGACGACCCTGACCCCCATCGCCACGCTGCGCAGCGGGCCGAAGATAAACGACAGCGCCATCAGCATCATCACCGCCACCGACAGCGGCTGGAAGATTTTGCTCCACATGTTGAGCTGGTAGCGTCCCGGGTCCTGTCCGCTGGATTTCAGATAGGTCACGTAGTTATGCAGGCCGCTGATCGACAACGCATCCGGGTCCAGCGCCACCACCCCCAGCTTGTCGGGCGTCAGCCTGGTTTTCCAGGTGCCGCTGACCATCTGCGAACCGGTTATCTGTTTCGGATCGGTCAGGTCAGACTCATCGACCTGCGACAGGCGCCAGACTTTGTTGTCGTTGTCGAATTTCGCCGCTGCGGCGTAGCGCACGGTCTGCAAACGGCGCTGGTCGTTAAACGTGTAAATACTCACGCCGCCCAGTTCATCGTTCCCTTTCACCCGTTCGATATAGACGAAGTTATGCCCGTCTTTCGCCCACAGCCCCTGCTGAGTCGACAGCAGCGAACCGCCGTACATCTGCTGGGCGCGATAATTACGCGCCATCTGCTCGCCCTGCGGCGCCACCCATTCGCCGATCGCCATAGTCAGCAGAACCAGCGGGATCGCGGTTTTCATCACCGCCAGCGCCACCTGCAAACGGGTGAAGCCGGAAGCCTGCATCACCACCAGTTCGCTGCGCTGCGCCAGCATCCCCAGACCAAGCAGGGCGCCAAGCAGCGCCGCCATCGGGAAGAAAATCTGCACATCTTTTGGCACGCTGAGGATGGTATACAGCCCGGCGCCCAGCGCGTCGTAGCTGCCCTGGCCGGCTTTTTTCAACTGGTCGACAAACTTGATAATGCCCGAGAGCGACACCAGCATGAACAGCGTCATCATGATGGTGTTGAAAATCGTCTTACCGATATAACGGTCGAGTACGCCAAACGCCTGCATCACACCGCTCCTTTGTTAAAACGGGCACGGAAGCGGCGCATCGGCACCGTATCCCACAGGTTCAGCAGCACGGCCAGCGCGAAATAGAGCAGGTTAATCCCCCACATCCAGATCATCGGATCGATTTTACCTTTACCGCCGTTTGACTTAATCGAGGTTTGCAGCAGGAAGAAGACCAGATACAGCAGCATCGCCGGCAGCATCGACAGCACGCGGCCCTGACGCGGGTTCACCACGCTCAGCGGAACCACCATCAGCGCCATAATGAACACCGTCGCCACCAGCGTGAAGCGCCAGTGCAGCTCGGCGCGGGCGCGGTCGGTATCGGTGCGCCACAGCGTGCGCATGCCCATCTGCTCGGTGTCGTCAGGATCCGAGGCCACCGCCTGATGGCCAATAATGGCCTGGTAATTTTTAAAATCGGTGATGCGGAAATCGCGCAGCATCGCCGTACCTTCAAAGCGGGTGCCCTGGTTCATGGTCACCACCTGCGAGCCGTCTCTCTTCTGCGTCAGCTCGCCGGAATCGGCCACCACGACGGAAGGTCGCGCATTACCTTTCGGCCTCAGCTGCGCCAGGAAAACATCACGGAAGTGTTTGCCGTTAACGTTTTCAATAAACAGCACGGCGCTGCCGTCGCTGGCCTGCTGAAACTGGCCCTGGGCCAGCGCAGCCATGCCGGGGTTGGCTTTCGCTTCCGCCAGCACTTCGTCCTGATGACGGGATGACCAGGGGCCAGCCCACATCACGTTGACCGCCGCCACCGCGCCGGTAAACAGCGCGAGGATCATCGCCGCTTTCACCAGCACGGCCTTGCTCAGGCCGCAGGCATGCATCACCGTGATTTCACTTTCAGTATACAGTTTGCCCAGCGTCATCAGCAGCCCGAGGAATAAGCTCAGGGGCAGAATGAGCTGCGCCATTTCCGGTACGCCCAGGCCTAACAGCGAGAGCACCAGATTTGTCGGGATATCGCCATCCACCGCCGCGCCCAAGATCCTGACCAGTTTCTGGCAAAAGAAAATCAGTAACAGGATGAACAGGATCGCCAACTGGCTTTTCAGCGTCTCACGAACCAGATATCTTATGATTATCACTATAAATACGCCCGTTAAAACCTGTCTTTGCTCGTTATTCTTCACGTTCCAGGTGCGTTGACTGCACCCGCTCACCTCAGTCACATCGTTAGCTATGTTCCTGAGGGTTCACGGCCTTGCCGCCTTCCTGCAACGCGAATAATTTAGAGCACAGTTGCTGGAAAATTGCTTGTTTCATGGCTTAAACGTCATTTATTCTCTTTGGTCTTCGAAATCATCGCTAAGATTAAATGACTCACTGGTTCCGCATATCAGGTTTTTTCTGACGAACCAAAGCCGTAATAACGTTAAGATTAACACGAAGTCACCGCAACAGCGGACATGAGTTACGAAAGCTTTCAATTCTATCCGTAGCCACCGTCGTTGTCTTTAAGATTCAGGAGCGTAGTGCATGGAGTTCAGTGTAAAAAGCGGTAGCCCGGAGAAACAGCGGAGTGCCTGTATCGTAGTCGGCGTCTTTGAACCGCGTCGCCTCTCCCCGATTGCCGAACAACTCGATAAAATCAGTGACGGCTATATCAGCGCGCTGCTGCGTCGCGGTGAACTGGAAGGTAAGCCTGGCCAGACGCTGCTGCTGCACCATGTGCCCAATATTCTGTCAGAACGTATTCTGCTGATTGGCTGTGGCAAAGAGCGTGAGCTGGACGAGCGTCAGTACAAGCAGGTCATTCAGAAAACCATTAATACTTTGAATGATACCGGTTCAATGGAAGCCGTCTGCTTCCTGACCGAACTGCATGTGAAAGGCCGTAACAACTACTGGAAAGTTCGCCAGGCCGTTGAGACCGCCAAAGAGACGCTGTACAGCTTCGATCAGTTGAAAACCAACAAAAGCGAGCCGCGTCGCCCGCTGCGTAAAATGGTCTTCAACGTCCCAACCCGTCGCGAGCTGACCAGCGGCGAGCGCGCCATCCAGCACGGACTGGCCATTGCCGCCGGTATCAAAGCGGCCAAAGATCTCGGCAATATGCCGCCAAACATCTGTAACGCCGCCTATCTGGCCTCTCAGGCCCGTCAGCTGGCCGATACCTACAGTCAGAATGTGATCACCCGCGTCATCGGCGAACAGCAGATGAAAGAGCTGGGCATGAACTCGTACCTGGCGGTCGGCAACGGTTCGCAGAATGAATCGCTGATGTCGGTGATTGAATACAAAGGCAACCCGGCGGAAGATGCGCGGCCGATTGTGTTGGTCGGCAAAGGGCTGACCTTTGACTCCGGCGGTATCTCCATCAAGCCTGCCGAAGGCATGGACGAGATGAAGTACGACATGTGCGGCGCGGCGGCGGTCTACGGCGTGATGCGCATGGTTGCTGAACTTCAGCTGCCGCTGAACGTGATTGGCGTTCTCGCCGGCTGTGAAAACATGCCTGGCGGCCGCGCCTATCGTCCGGGCGATGTCCTGACGACCATGTCCGGTCAAACCGTTGAAGTGCTGAATACCGACGCCGAAGGCCGTCTGGTGCTGTGCGATGTGCTGACCTATGTTGAGCGTTTCGAACCGGAAGCGGTGATTGACGTCGCCACGCTGACCGGCGCGTGCGTGATTGCCCTCGGTCATCACATCACCGGCCTGATGTCTAACCACAATCCGCTGGCTCATGAGCTGATCGGCGCATCCGAACTGGCGGGCGACCGCGCATGGCGTTTACCGCTGGGCGACGAATATCAGGATCAGCTGGAGTCTAACTTCGCGGATATGGCTAATATCGGCGGGCGTCCTGGCGGGGCGATCACCGCCGGCTGCTTCCTGTCCCGCTTTACCCGTAAGTACAACTGGGCGCACCTGGATATCGCCGGTACCGCATGGCGTTCCGGGAAAGCGAAAGGCGCTACCGGCCGTCCGGTTGCCCTGCTGTCGCAGTTCCTGCTCAATCGCGCCGGGTTTACTGGCGAAGAGTAATTGCCGTCTGATGCCCGGCGGCGCTACGCTTGCCGGGCCTACGCAAAGATGCCGTTTGTAGGCCGGGTCAGCGCAGCGCCACCCGGCTTAAGCATTTAAAGTCACCACAAGAAGCCCCATATATGAAAAACGCAACGTTCTACCTTCTGGACAATGACCACACCGTTGAGGGCCTCAGCGCCGTCGAGCAACTGGTGTGTGACATCGCCGCAGAACGTTGGCGCAGCGGCAAACGCGTGCTTATCGCCTGTGAAGACGAACAGCAGGCCATCCGTCTGGATGAAGCGCTGTGGGCCCGCCCAGCGGAAAGCTTCGTCCCGCATAATCTGGCGGGAGAAGGCCCCAGAGGCGGCGCGCCGGTGGAAATCGCCTGGCCGCAAAAGCGCAACAGCAGCCCGCGGGATATTCTGATCAGTCTGCGGCTAAACTTTGCAGATTTTGCCACCGCTTTCACAGAAGTGATAGACTTTGTCCCTTACGAAGATTCTCTGAAACAACTGGCGCGCGAACGCTACAAAGCGTATCGCATGGCTGGTTTCAACCTGAATACGGCAACCTGGAAATAATGGAAAAGACATACAACCCACAAGATATCGAACAGCCGCTCTACGAGCACTGGGAAAAGCAGGGCTATTTCAAACCGAATGGTGATGAAAGCCAGGAGAGCTTCTGCATCATGATCCCGCCGCCGAACGTCACCGGCAGTTTGCATATGGGTCATGCTTTCCAGCAAACCATCATGGATACCATGATTCGCTACCAGCGCATGCAGGGTAAAAACACCCTGTGGCAGGCCGGTACCGACCACGCGGGTATCGCGACCCAGATGGTGGTTGAACGTAAGATTGCCGCAGAAGAAGGGAAAACTCGCCACGACTACGGTCGCGACGCCTTTATCGATAAAATCTGGCAGTGGAAAGCGGAATCCGGCGGCACCATTACCCGTCAGATGCGCCGCCTCGGCAACTCTGTGGACTGGGAGCGCGAGCGCTTCACCATGGACGAAGGTCTTTCCAACGCCGTGAAAGAAGTCTTTGTTCGCCTGTACAAAGAAGATCTGATTTACCGCGGCAAGCGCCTGGTCAACTGGGACCCGAAACTGCGCACCGCCATCTCTGACCTGGAAGTGGAAAACCGCGAGTCTAAAGGCTCCATGTGGCACATCCGCTACCCGCTGGCCGACGGCGCAAAAACCGCCGACGGTAAAGATTACCTGGTGGTGGCGACCACCCGTCCGGAAACTCTGCTGGGCGATACCGGCGTGGCCGTTAACCCGGAAGATCCGCGTTATAAAGATCTGATCGGTAAATTCGTGGTGCTGCCGCTGATTAACCGCCGCATTCCAGTCGTCGGCGACGAACACGCTGACATGGAAAAAGGTACCGGCTGCGTGAAAATCACCCCGGCGCACGACTTTAACGACTATGAAGTCGGGAAACGTCATGCCCTGCCGATGATCAATATCCTGACCTTTGACGGCGACATCCGCGAAAGCGCGCAGGTGTACGACACCAAAGGCGAAGAGTCCGACGTTTACTCCGCAGAGATCCCGGCTGAATTCCAGAAGCTGGAGCGTTTCGCGGCGCGTAAAGCCGTGGTGGCGGCCATCGATGCGCTCGGCCTGCTCGAAGAGATCAAACCTCACGATCTGACCGTGCCGTACGGCGACCGTGGCGGTGTGGTGATCGAGCCGATGCTGACCGACCAGTGGTACGTGCGTGCCGACGTGCTGGCGAAGCCTGCCGTAGAAGCAGTGGAAAACGGCGACATTCAGTTCGTGCCGAAGCAGTACGAAAACATGTACTTCTCCTGGATGCGCGATATTCAGGACTGGTGTATCTCCCGTCAGCTGTGGTGGGGTCACCGTATCCCGGCGTGGTATGACAACGAAGGCAACGTCTACGTAGGCCGCACCGAAGACGAAGTGCGTCAGGAGAACAACCTCTCCGCCGACGTCGCGCTGCGCCAGGACGAAGACGTGCTCGACACCTGGTTCTCCTCCGCGCTGTGGACCTTCTCCACCCTCGGCTGGCCGGAAAACACCGACGCGCTGCGTCAGTTCCACCCGACCAGCGTGATGGTCTCCGGTTTCGACATCATCTTCTTCTGGATTGCCCGCATGATCATGATGACCATGCATTTCATCAAAGATGAAAACGGCAAACCGCAGGTACCGTTCCATACCGTCTACATGACCGGTCTGATTCGTGACGACGAAGGCCAGAAGATGTCCAAATCCAAGGGCAACGTGATTGACCCGCTGGATATGGTTGACGGTATTTCTTTGGCCGATCTGCTGGAAAAACGTACCGGCAACATGATGCAGCCGCAGCTGGCGGAGAAAATCGCCAGACGCACCGAGAAACAGTTCCCGAACGGGATCGAGCCGCACGGCACCGACGCCCTGCGCTTCACCCTGGCGGCGCTGGCTTCGACCGGCCGCGACATCAACTGGGACATGAAGCGTCTGGAAGGTTACCGTAACTTCTGCAACAAGCTGTGGAACGCCAGCCGTTTCGTGCTGATGAACACCGAAGATCAGGATTGCGGCTTTAACGGCGGCGAACAGGTGCTCTCCCTCGCCGATCGCTGGATCCTGGCTGAATTTAACCAGACCATCAAAGCGTACCGCGAAGCGCTGGATAATTTCCGCTTCGATATCGCCGCGGGCATCCTGTATGAGTTCACCTGGAACCAGTTCTGCGACTGGTACCTGGAGCTGACCAAACCGGTGATGACCGGCGGCTCTGAAGCGGAACTGCGCGGCACTCGCCACACCCTGGTGAGCGTGCTGGAAGGTCTGCTGCGTCTGGCGCACCCGATCATTCCGTTCATCACCGAAACCATCTGGCAGCGTGTGAAAACCATCGTCGGTATCGATGCGGACACCATCATGCTGCAGCCGTTCCCGGCATACGATGCGGCACAGGTTGATGAAGCGGCGCTGGCCGATACAGAATGGCTGAAGCAGGCGATTATCGCCGTACGTAATATCCGTGCGGAAATGAACATCGCCCCGGGCAAACCGCTCGAACTGCTGCTGCGCGGTTGCAGCGCCGACGCTCAGCGTCGCGTGACCGACAACCAGAGCTTCCTGCAGTCCATGGCGCGTCTGGAAAGCATCACCGTCCTGCCAGCCGACGACAAAGGTCCGGTTTCCGTCACCAAAATCATCGACGGCGCCGAGCTGCTGATCCCGATGGCGGGTCTCATCAACAAAGAAGATGAGCTGGCGCGTCTGGCGAAAGAAGTGGCGAAGATCGACGGGGAAATCAGCCGCATCGAAAGCAAACTGGCCAACGAAGGCTTTGTCGCTCGCGCACCGGAAGCGGTGATCGCCAAAGAGCGTGAGAAGCTGGACGGTTATGCCGAAGCGAAAAGCAAACTGATCGAACAGCAGGCGGTCATCGCCGCGCTGTAATCCTCCTGCCCCTTGCCGGCTCAGGCAAGGGGCGTTTTTATCCGCGATACCCGCTTGCGCTCCCCCCGCTCGCGATGTTATTAACAACACCATCCGTCATTTGCTATGAGTCATCGTATGAATACGAGCGCGACCATCACGGCGTCGCTGCGCCGCATCACCGCTGAAGATAATGCAGCTATCGCCAACGTTATCCGCCAGGTTTCTGCGGAATACGGCCTGACGGCCGATAAAGGCTATACGGTCGCCGACCCTAACCTCGATGAGCTTTTTGAGCTCTACAGCCAGCCAGGCTCCGCCTATTGGGTGGTTGAACAGGATGGCCGGGTGGTCGGTGGCGGCGGCGTTGCCCCGCTGGCGCATAGCGAACCGGATATCTGCGAACTACAGAAAATGTATTTTATGACCTCTGCCCGTGGCCAGGGGCTGGCGAAAAAGCTGGCGCTGCTGGCGTTAGATTATGCCCGCGAGCAGGGTTTCAAACGCTGCTATCTGGAAACCACCGCCTTCCTGAAAGAAGCCGTCGGGCTATACGAGCACCTCGGCTTCGAACATATCGACGGGCCGCTTGGCCGCACTGGTCATGTCGATTGCGAAGTACGGATGCTGAAAACGCTGTAAGCGCTCGTCCCCACCCGCCGCGGTTCCCCGGTCGCGCGATGCTTATCGGGGCTACGGCTCAAGGCGCGCGGTTTGGTAGCCCGGATAAGGCGCGTAGCGCCGCTATCCGGGAACAACGCATCAGGCGATAACCGGCACGCCGCTGTGGAAACGAAACTCCGCCTCCGGAGCATTAATTAACGCCGCTTCCGCCTCGCCAAGCTGGCGTATGCGTTCACTGATATCCTCTTCGGCAATCTGCTGTGCCAGATCGAGGTAATCCTGATAGTGCCGCGCTTCCGAGCGCAGCAGCGACAGATAGAACTTTTGCAGATCGTCATTCAGCCACGGCGCCAGCGCGGCAAAGCGCTCGCAGGAGCGCGCTTCAATATAGGCTCCGCAAATCAGCTTATCGATCAGCATCACCGGTTCGTGGGAGCGCACTTCTCTGCGTAACCCGCGGGCATAATGACTGGCGGTGATTTTGACGTACGGGATATCGTGGGCCAGCATCATTTCCCGCACCTGCCAGAAATGGTGCAGCTCTTCTTTAATCAGCAGCACCATGCTGTCCACCAGCTGACGGCCCCACGGATCGTCGGTCTGCGGCATGGTGCTTTTATTAATCCGTTTATGCAGCGCGACGAAATCCGGCTCGGGCCCCCAGCGGTAGGTAAAGTCCTCATACGGCTTCAGGCAGGCCAGCAGCTCGTCGGCCCCCTCTTTATCAGCAACATATTTACGTACCAGCAGCAACGCGTTTTGCGCCGCTTTTAGCTCGCAGACCATATGGTCAGTCAGCAGCAGCGGGAGATTTTCCGGCTTACGGGCTTCATCAATCCACGCCTGTGGGGTTGGGCAGTGCAGGAAGTCGCGTATGGGGGCGAGTATTTGCGGGTAGTCCATTGAGGTTCCTTGCTATACGGTAACGGCTGGCGGCCGTTATCGCATCCAGACAGACACAATATTATTGTTCAGGGTATAACGAGACGAAAACCCCGACAACATAGCGAACGATGTCAGCGGGGTTTCTGTGTGTAGCCAGCAAAGACGCGGCCTGAAGGATGACGTGCGGGTTTATTTAGTGGCGAACGCCGTCATCGTCTTCATCAACGAAATCGTCGTCATCTTCTTCATCGCCCTCTTCGCCGTTCGGGTCCTCATAGTAAGTGCCCCAACCGTCATATTCGACGTCGAATTTTTCCGCCAGAGTCATCAGCTGCTCAACCTGGGCATCAATCAGCTCCACCTTCAGGGCGCTTTCGCTCAGGATGTCACAGCAGATAACCACTTCGCCCTCTTCCACTTCCAGCTCTTCCGGCTCGGTCACTTCGTAACCCAGCTTGAAGGCCTCGACAGCCACTTTCTCCAGCGTTTCGAAGTCATCGGCAGAGAGATGGTGTTCAATGGTGTACAGCGCGTCCGGATCGCTGCCGTCTTCGAGCAGCTCTTCGATAATCAGACGCGTTTCTTCACGCTGTTCTTCCAGTAGTTCCGGGTTTGCCATGGCTCGTTCCTCATAATGTGCGGCAGATACTTCTATTGTCACATACCGCCGTGATTGCCTCCACCTTTGCGCGAAAGATTTGTGCAACGGGGTTGCAAATGAATATTCATACATATAAATTGAATTTTAATTCAATATAGGGCTTAAGCCATGTGAGGGAATCATGTCCGCGTTTTATCAGAAGCATTTTTTAAAGTTACTCGATTTTACCCCTGCAGAAATCACCGCCCTGCTGACGCTGGCGGCCAGACTGAAAACCGATAAAAAAAACGGTATTGAAATCCAGCATCTGGCTGGCAAAAACATCGCGCTCATCTTCGAAAAAGACTCTACCCGTACACGATGCTCTTTCGAAGTTGCCGCATTTGATCAGGGTGCCCGCGTCACCTATCTCGGGCCAAGCGGCAGCCAGATAGGCCATAAAGAATCCATTAAAGATACCGCCCGCGTGCTGGGGCGGATGTATGACGGTATTCAATACCGCGGCCATGGGCAAGAGATTGTTGAGACGCTCGCCAGCTATGCCGGTGTCCCGGTGTGGAACGGTCTGACCAACGAGTTTCATCCCACCCAGCTGCTGGCGGACCTGCTGACCATGCAGGAGCATCTGCCGGGCAAAGCCTTTAACGAAATGACCCTGGTGTATGCAGGCGACGCCCGCAACAACATGGGCAACTCGATGCTCGAAGCCGCGGCGTTGACCGGGCTGGATCTGCGCCTGGTGGCTCCTGAGGCCTGCTGGCCCGAAGAGAACCTGGTGGCGGAATGTCGGGCGCTGGCGCAGAAAAACGGCGGCAACATCACGCTGACCGAAGATATCGCGGCGGGCGTGAAAGGGGCAGACTTTATCTATACCGATGTGTGGGTGTCGATGGGCGAAGCCAAAGAGAAGTGGGCGGAGCGTATTGCGCTGCTGCGCGCTTATCAGGTGAATAGCGACATGATGGCGCTGACCGGCAATCCGCAGGTGAAGTTCCTGCACTGCCTGCCCGCCTTCCATGACGATCAAACGACCCTTGGTCAGCAGATGGCGGCGGAATACGGCCTGCATGGCGGCATGGAAGTGACTGACGAGGTCTTTGAGTCGCCGGCAAGCATCGTCTTCGATCAGGCGGAAAACCGGATGCACACCATCAAAGCGGTGATGGTGGCGACGCTGAGTAAATAGTCGTTCTTTCGCGGTATGTTCCCGGATTGCGCGACGCTTATCCGGGCTACCTCTCCCGTAGCCCCGGTAAGCGTCGCGCCACCGGGGGATTTTTACGCCATCAGCATCTTCACTACCGCCTTACGCACTTTGGCCGGTTCGTCCACGGCACACAGCGGCTTATGCACTTCTCCCGGATAAAAGACCACAAAATCACCCTCGTTCAGAATGACGGTTTTCTCCTGTTCGCCGGCCGGCAGGAACGCAATATCTTTCTCCGTCAGCCAGTCGATGTCCGGTGCGCCGGCAGGTCGGGTGCTGAAGGTCATGGCTTCCTGACCGCGTAGCACTATCTGGATATCCAGATAGCGCGCGTGGTATTCCGCGAGGCGGGCGACAAGAGGTTCGGTCGTATCTTCCGAAATCATATAAAACACGTTATTACCGTCAATATCGTATTTGCCGGGCGGCGTCTCTTCGCTAACGTGCGCTTTAACGTGCTCAATCGCCTGGCGCAACGCGTCCGGCAGCCAGGCCTGCAGATGGTGAATGTGACCAACGAACATAATACCCCTCAAAGATAAAACAGCTTTTCATTTTTTGTTTTATACGCCCCTTGACACTACCATACCACATATTTTTTGCGGTTTTTTGCACTGACGCAGACTTATCGAAGCAATCGTTTACCTGTTTGTGTACTAATCGCTTGATCCGAAATTTGAGCTGCGTATAATGCCGGTCGATTTGCCGGGAGGAAGCATGGTCTACTGCGTACGACATTCTGTTTTACCGCGTCTGAACACAGGCGCTGGCGTAGCGTTTTTCTTTCCGTTGCTCAATAAATTCTCGAAGCCCCTTATTTAAGGGGCTTTTTTTTTGCCCAGGCGTCAGGAGATAAACATGGCTAACCCGCTATATCAAAAACATATCATTTCCATAAACGATCTCAGCCGAGAAGACCTCGAACTGGTCCTGGCGACCGCTGCAAAACTGAAAGCCAACCCACAGCCGGAACTGCTGAAGCATAAGGTTATCGCCAGCTGTTTCTTTGAAGCCTCGACCCGTACCCGCCTGTCGTTTGAAACGTCGATGCACCGCCTCGGCGCCAGCGTGGTGGGCTTCTCCGACAGCAGCAACACTTCGCTGGGCAAAAAAGGCGAAACCCTGGCCGACACCATTTCGGTTATCAGCACCTACGTTGACGCCATCGTCATGCGTCACCCGCAGGAAGGGGCTTCGCGCCTGGCGACCGAATTTTCCGGCGGCATCCCGGTACTCAACGCCGGCGATGGCGCTAACCAGCACCCGACGCAGACCCTGCTGGATCTCTTCACCATCCAGGAAACGCAGGGCCGTCTGGAAAACCTCAACGTCGCGATGGTCGGCGACCTGAAATATGGCCGCACCGTCCATTCGCTGACCCAGGCGCTGGCGAAATTTAACGGCAACCGCTTCTACTTTATCGCCCCGGACGCGCTGGCGATGCCGCAGTACATCCTCGATATGCTGGATGAACAAGGGATTGCCTGGAGCCTGCACAGCACCTTTGAAGAGGTGATGGCAGAGGTGGATATTCTGTACATGACCCGTGTGCAGAAAGAGCGTCTTGACCCGTCGGAATACGCCAACGTGAAAGCGCAGTTTGTCCTGCGCGCCGCCGACCTCGAAGGCGCCCGTGACAATATGAAAGTGCTGCACCCGCTGCCGCGCATTGATGAAATCACCACCGATGTCGATAAAACGCCGCACGCCTGGTACTTCCAGCAGGCCGGCAACGGCATCTTCGCCCGCCAGGCGTTACTGGCGCTGGTACTAAATCGCGATCTGGCACTCTAAGGGGGAAAAAGAGATGACACACGACAATAAATTACAGGTAGAAGCCATTAAACGCGGCACCGTTATCGACCACATCCCGGCGCAGGTGGGCTTTAAACTGCTGACCTTGTTCAAACTGACCGAGACCGATCAGCGTATCACCATCGGCCTGAACCTGCCGTCAGGCGAGATGGGCCGCAAAGATTTAATCAAAATCGAAAACACCTTCCTCACCGACGAGCAGGTCAACCAGCTCTCCCTGTATGCGCCGCAGGCGACGGTCAACCGCATCGATGATTATGAAGTAGTCGGTAAGTCACGCCCGAATCTGCCGGATCGGATTAACAGCGTACTGGTCTGCCCGAACAGTAACTGCATCAGCCACGCCGAGCCGGTTTCCTCCAGTTTTGCGGTGAAAAAGCGCGAAAACGATATCGCGCTGAAGTGCAAATATTGCGAAAAAGAGTTTTCGCACTATGTCGTTCTGGCCAACTAATTGAGGTTGGTATTGACAACCCGGCTCCCTATAATGGCCGGGTTCCATACGCGCTATCCTTCAAGCTGCTTCTTTGTCGGCCGTGCGGGCGATTCGCCCCTTGTCGCGTCGATGCAACTCGAAGGATTTTGCCTCCCCATTTAATAATGCTGTTATTCAGGAGAACTCATGTCTAAAACTATCGCGACGGAAAATGCACCGGCAGCCATCGGCCCGTATATTCAGGGTGTCGATCTGGGCAGCATGATCATCACTTCCGGCCAGATCCCCGTCGATCCGAAAACCGGTAGCGTGCCGGAAGATGTCGCCGCTCAGGCGCGTCAGTCTCTGGACAACGTCAAAGCTATCGTTGAAGCCGCTGGCCTGAAAGTCGGCGATATTGTTAAAACCACCGTGTTCGTTAAAGATCTGAACGACTTCGCCACCGTGAATGCCGCTTATGAAGCGTTCTTCACCGAACATCACGCGACCTTCCCGGCGCGCTCCTGCGTTGAAGTGGCTCGCCTGCCGAAAGATGTGAAGATCGAGATCGAAGCGATCGCTATCCGTCGCTAATCCTCGCTTCCCCCTCACCCATACGCTTTTCCCCCTGCGCCGGGTGAGGGAGTTTTACTACTCGACCTTCGTCGCCCGCAGCCGTTTCTCCAGCGAATACACCGCCGCGATCGCCAGCTCATCCCGCGTTTTCTCCGCCTCGTCCAGCTGCGCCTGAGTATAAAACAGCCCGTCGCTGGCCTTCTGTTGCCGTTTCAGATAGCGCGTGGAGGCAAAGCGCCAGCCCCGATCGTCGGTCAGATGCCAGAGGAAGACGTTCAGCCTGGCCGCTACCATGCCGTCAATCTGGCGCTTGATCGCCTCCAGCGGCATGACGTGGCGAGCGGAATCCAGCAGCAGCCCGCAGGCGCGCCATCAATCGTGACGTCAGGAATCGTCGTATTTCAGCGCCGTTCTGCATCAACTGGTCAGCAGGCCATAACGCACAGAGTTCAGCATAAGTTTTCCTGTTGATGGCGGGCCAAAAAAAGCAAAACATTGGGTTAACATGCGTGCAAAAGAGCGTCAAGCCAAGGGGACGGCGGGGTTCACAACTTTCTGAGATTTAAGATAAAGGCCAAAAAGACCGCCCTCCCTTGAGGGAGAGCGGTCGGCACAAAGACGGGTTATTGCCAGCCGTAGCGACGGCTGTAGAAGCCTTTCACCATCTGCGTCAGCGTCATGTAGCCTGCCAGAATGGCAATCAGCCACGGGAAGTAGCTCAGCGGCAGGGCCTGCAGCTGCAGATAGCCCGCCAGCGGCGAGAACGGCAGGGCGATACCAATCAGCATCACCACCATCGTCATGGCAAACAGCGGCCACGCGGCGCGGCTCTGCACAAACGGAATCCGCCGCGTACGGATCATATGCACAATCAGCGTTTGCGACAGCAGCCCTTCAATAAACCAGCCCGACTGGAACAGCGTCTGGGCTTCCGGCACGTTGGCATGGAACACCCACCACATCAGGCAGAAGGTCAGGATATCGAAAATTGAGCTTATCGGGCCAAAGAAGACCATAAAGCGCCCCAGTTCCGAGGGGTTCCAGCGCTGCGGCTTTTGAATCTGCTCGTCGTCGACGTTATCAAACGGGATCGCCACCTGGGATACATCGTACAGCAGGTTCTGGATCAGTAAGTGCAGCGGCAGCATCGGCAGGAACGGCAGGAAGGCGCTCGCCACCAGCACGCTGAAGACGTTACCAAAGTTCGAACTGGCGGTCATTTTGATGTACTTCAGCATGTTGGCGAAAGTGCGGCGACCTTCGATCACCCCCTCCTCCAGCACCATCAGGCTTTTTTCCAGCAGGATGATATCCGCGGCCTCGCGCGCAATATCTACCGCGCCATCCACGGAGATACCGATATCCGCCGCGCGCAGCGCCGGAGCATCGTTGATGCCGTCGCCCATAAAGCCGACCACATGGCCTTCGCGTTTAAGCAGCGTGACGATGCGCTCTTTATGTAACGGCGCCAGACGTGCAAACAGGGTCGTGCGTTTAGCCAGCGTCGCCAGCTCGTCATCGCTCATGCCTTCAATCTGACTACCGGTGACCACCTCGCCGGCGTCCAGCCCCACCTCATGGCACACTTTCGCCGCCACCAGCTCGCTATCGCCGGTGAGAATTTTGACGGTAATCCCGCTGGCCTTCAGCGCTTTCAGCGCCGGGGCGGTGGTCTCTTTCGGCGGGTCGAGGAAGGCGATGTAGCCTTCGAGAATCAGATCGGACTCGTCGATGCGCTGATAGTCGCCTTCACGCGCGGGCAGATATTTGGTCGCCACCGCCACTACGCGCAGCCCCTGGCGATTGAGGGTATCGGTGACGCGTTTGATACGGCGCAGCATGGTATCGTCCAGCGGCACGATTTCACCGTTGTGGCGCACCTGGGTCGAGACGTTGAGGATCTCCTGCAGCGCGCCTTTGCAGATCAGCTGATGCACGCCGTCTTGTTCACTCACCACCACCGACATACGGCGACGTTCGAAGTCGAACGGAATCTCATCGACTTTCTGCCAGCGTTCAGAAAGCTGGCGTGCCGCCTCCAGATCCACCCCTTCCAGCACCGCCTTATCGAGCAGGTTTTTCAACCCGGTCTGATAGTGGCTGTTCAGCCATGCGCAATGCAGAACTCGTTCGCTGACCTTACCGGAAATATCAGTATGGTTTTCCAGTACGATTTTATCCTGAGTCAGGGTGCCGGTTTTATCCGTGCACAGGATGTCCATCGCGCCAAAGTTCTGAATCGCGTCGAGGTGCTTCACGATGACTTTCTGTTTCGACAGCTTTACCGCCCCGCGCGCCAGGGTTGAGGTAACAATCATCGGCAACATTTCCGGCGTCAGGCCCACCGCTACCGAAAGGGCAAACAGCGCGGCTTCCCACCAGTCGCCTTTGGTATAGCCGTTAATCAACAGCACCACCGGCGCCATCACCAGCATAAAGCGGATCAGCAACATGCTGACGCGGCTGATGCCTTTCTGGAACGCATTAGGTTCGCTCTCCTGCTCGCTAACCCGTCCGGCCAGCTGACCAAACCAGGTGTTGCCGCCGGTGGCGAAGACCATCGCCTGCGCCGATCCGCTCACCACGTTGGTGCCCATAAAGCACAGGGTATCGCACTCCAGCGGGTTGCTCTGCTGCGGGTCGCGGCTGCGCACCACTTTTTCAACCGGCAGCGATTCACCGGTCAGCGACGCCTGGGCCACGAACAGATCCCGCGCCTGGAGAATACGCAGGTCCGCCGGGATCATATCCCCGGCCGACAGCTTGACGATATCGCCTGGCACCAGGCGGTCAATCGGCAGTTCGCACCAGCGGCTTTCGCCCTGTTCGTTGACCACCCGCAGCACCGTCGCGGTGTTGCTGACCATCGCCTTCAGCGCATCCGCCGCTTTGGTCGAGCGGGCTTCCTGAATGAAGTTGAGCAGCGTGGAGATCCCCACCATCAGCGCAATCACTCCCGCGGCAAACAGGTCTTCCGTCGAATACGAGACGATGCCCAGCACGGTCAGCAGCAGGTTGAACGGGTTGCGGTAGCAGGTCCAGAGATGCACCCACCACGGCGCCGGTTTTTGCGCCGGAATTTGGTTATCGCCATAGCGGGCAATTTTCTGCGCTACGTCGGCGTCGTTAAGCCCTTCCGGGTGGCTTTCGAAGGCGCGCCAGATTTCATTTTCGTCCATCGCCGCGACGTTCAGGCAGTGCTTACCCAGCGAATCCGGAATCGGCGCAGTGGCCAGATTGCGGGCATCAGGTAACGGATCGCGCTGAACCAGTCGGCGCGGCAAATGGCGGCTGAGCTGTGTAAACAGCTGCCGGGTGATATTTTTCAGCATAAACAGTCCCTCCACGCTCGCACAGGCGAACGCGGCAAAACAGACAGGTACGAGAACCTTACCCGTCAGGTATTATTTTTTTATGGCAGGGACATCAAGGACGTCACTGCTTTACGCTTCCGGTAAAGCAGTGTTAAGCAGGCTTACCGGAAAAGGATGTAACTCCATCGAGGATGAGGAGTGGGATCGGGGTCCATATAATCTCCGGTAAGTGAGTAAAAGCGGCGCGAGAGAACCGCGAGCAACAGGCATTTTATCGCCACTGTCGGAATGATAACCCCGCGTAACTAAACAAGACGTAAACCAGACTTTGCTCATTGCGGTTTGGTTGAGTAGCATTAGGCTCACTTCTGGCGGACTACGACGAGACCTCTGCATGCAAAACCGGCTGACCATCAAAGATATCGCGCGCTTAAGCGGCGTCGGGAAATCGACGGTATCCCGCGTGCTCAATAACGAAAGCGGCGTCAATGAGCGCACCCGTGAACGGGTCGAGGCGGTTATGCAGCAGCACGGCTTCTCGCCCTCCCGTTCAGCGCGGGCGATGCGGGGTCAAAGCGACAAAGTGGTTGCCATTATCGTCACCCGTCTGGACTCGCTGTCGGAAAACCTTGCCGTACAGACGATGCTGCCCGCCTTTTACGAGCAGGGCTACGATCCGATTATGATGGAAAGCCAGTTTTCTCCCGCGCTGGTCAACGAACACCTGGGGATCCTCGCCCGCCGCCATATCGACGGCGTGGTGCTGTTCGGCTTTACCGGTATTAGCGAAGAGATGCTGACGCCGTGGCGGGAATCGATGGTGCTGCTGGCCCGCGATGCGCCGGGGTTCGCCTCCGTCTGCTACGATGACAACGGCGCGGTGAACATGCTGATGCAGCGCCTGTACGATGACGGCCATCGGCATATCAGCTTCCTCGGGGTGCCGCATAGCGACGTCACCACCGGGCAGCGCCGCCATCAGGCGTACCTCAATTTTTGTGAGCAGCATCGGTTGACTCCGTCCGCCGCCCTGCCGGGCCTGGCCATGAAACAGGGTTATGAAAATGTCGCCAGCGTTCTGACCCCCGATACCAGCGCGCTGGTGTGCGCGACCGATACCCTCGCCCTCGGCGCCAGCAAGTATTTGCAAGAGCAACGCATTGGACATCTGCAGGTCGCCAGCGTCGGCAGTACGCCGCTGATGAAGTTCCTCCATCCGGAAATCCTCACCGTGAATCCCGGTTACGCCGAGGCCGGTCGCCAGGCGGCCCAGCAGCTGATCGCCCAGATCGGCGGCCACGCTGAACCTCGTCAAATCGTCATCCCCGCCGCGCTGATTTAAGCCCGTTTGTGGGATTTATGTGATCGTTGCTGCGTTTCGGGAACGTTCCCATTTTGAAAGTTGAACGGAGCGGTTAGGATTCGTCTCAGGTCATTACGCAATCTCTCCCCTCTGTTTTGAGGCCTCATCATGAGTAAAGTAAATCAGCAGGACATCGATAAATTAATCGAACTGGTCGGCGGGCGCGATAACATTGCCACCGTCAGTCACTGTATTACCCGTCTGCGCTTTGTGCTGAATAACCCGGCCATCGCCAGACCGAAAGAAATTGAACAACTGCGTATGGTGAAGGGCTGCTTTACCAACGCCGGGCAGTTCCAGGTGGTGATCGGCACAGACGTCGGCGATTACTACACAGCCCTGCTGGCCACCACCGGCAAAGCCTCTGCCGATAAAGAGCAGGCGAAACAGGCCGCGCGGCAAAACATGAAGTGGCACGAGCAGCTGATTTCGCACTTTGCCGAGATCTTCTTCCCGCTGCTGCCGGCGCTGATCAGCGGCGGTCTGATCCTCGGTTTCCGTAACGTGATCGGCGATCTGCCGATGAGCAACGGGCAGACGCTGGCGCAAATGCACCCGTCGCTGAAAACCCTTTATGACTTCCTGTGGCTGATTGGCGAAGCCATCTTCTTCTATCTACCGGTCGGTATCTGCTGGTCCGCGGTGAAGAAAATGGGCGGCACGCCGATCCTCGGCATCGTGCTCGGCGTCACGCTGGTCTCTCCGCAACTGATGAACGCCTATCTACTGGGCCAGCAGGTGCCGGAAGTGTGGAACTTCGGCCTGTTTACGATTGCGAAGGTCGGCTATCAGGCGCAGGTCATCCCGGCGCTGCTGGCGGGTCTGGCGCTCGGCTTTATCGAAACGCGCCTGAAACGCATGGTCCCTGATTATCTGTATCTGGTGGTGGTGCCGGTCTGCTCGCTGATTCTGGCGGTATTCCTCGCCCACGCCTTTATCGGTCCGTTTGGCCGGATGATCGGCGACGGCGTCGCCTTTGCCGTGCGCCACCTGATGACCGGCAGTTTCGCGCCGATTGGCGCCGCGCTGTTCGGCTTCCTCTACGCACCGCTGGTCATTACCGGGGTCCACCAGACCACGCTGGCTATCGATATGCAGATGATTCAAAGCATGGGCGGTACGCCGGTGTGGCCGCTGATTGCGCTGTCCAACATCGCCCAGGCGTCTGCCGTGGTCGGCATTATTATCGCCAGCCGCAAACAGAACGAACGCGAGATCTCGGTCCCGGCCGCTATCTCGGCCTACCTCGGGGTCACCGAACCGGCGATGTACGGGATCAACCTGAAATACCGCTTCCCGATGCTCTGCGCGATGATCGGCTCTGGTCTTGCCGGGTTGTTGTGCGGCCTGAACGGCGTGATGGCGAACGGGATTGGCGTCGGCGGCCTGCCGGGCATCCTCTCTATTCAGCCGACTTACTGGCAGGTGTACGGTTTAGCGATGGTCATCGCGGTCGTGGTACCGATTGTGCTCACCACCGTCGTCTATCAGCGTAAGTTCCGTCAGGGCACGTTACAGATTGTCTGATTTTTTCTTCCGGGGCGCGCTGGCGCCCCCTTCGTTGTAGCAGGAAAGCGATATGAATACCCTCCCCCACTGGTGGCAAAACGGCGTTATTTATCAAATTTATCCGAAGAGTTTCCAGGACACGACCGGCAGCGGGACCGGCGATCTGCGTGGGGTCACCTCGCGCCTCGACTATCTGCAAAAACTTGGCGTGGACGCCATCTGGCTGACGCCCTTCTACGTCTCTCCGCAGGTCGATAACGGCTATGATGTGGCGAACTATACCGCCATCGACCCCGCTTACGGCACGCTGGATGATTTCGACGAACTGGTGGCCGAGGCGAAAACCCGCGGCATCCGCATCGTGCTGGATATGGTTTTCAACCATACCTCTACCGCCCATGCCTGGTTTCGCGAGTCGTTAAACAAAGAGAGCCCGTACCGCCAGTTTTATCTCTGGCGCGATGGCGAACCGACGACGCCGCCCAATAACTGGCGCTCGAAGTTTGGCGGCAACGCCTGGCAGTGGCACGCAGAGAGCGGGCTGTACTACCTGCATCTGTTCGCGCCGGAACAGGCGGATCTCAACTGGGAAAACCCGGCCGTGCGCGCGGAACTCAAAAAGGTGTGCGAGTTCTGGGCCGACCGCGGCGTCGACGGCCTGCGGCTCGATGTGGTCAACCTGATTTCGAAAGATCAAACCTTCCCCTCGGATACCCAGGGCGATGGCCGCCGTTTTTATACCGACGGTCCGCGGGTCCACGAATTCCTGCAGGAGATGAGCCGCGATGTCTTCACGCCGCGTAATCTGATGACGGTCGGCGAGATGTCCTCCACCTCACTGGAACATTGCCAGCAATATGCCGCACAGGACGGTCGCGAGCTGTCGATGACCTTTAACTTCCACCATCTGAAGGTGGACTATCCCGGCGGTGAAAAATGGACCCTCGCGCGCCCGGACTACGTGGCGCTGAAAGCGCTGTTCAGCCACTGGCAGCAGGGCATGCACAACCGGGCGTGGAATGCGCTGTTCTGGTGTAACCACGATCAGCCGCGCATCGTGTCGCGTTTTGGCGATGAAGGCGAATATCGGGTAGCGGCGGCAAAAATGCTGGCGATGGTCCTGCACGGCATGCAGGGCACTCCCTACATTTATCAGGGCGAAGAGATTGGCATGACCAATCCGCACTTCTCGCAGATCGACGAGTATCGCGACCTCGAGAGCCATAACATGTTTATTGAGCGCTCGGCGCAGGGCCAGGCACCCGACGAGCTGCTGGCGATTCTGGCGAGTAAATCGCGCGATAACAGCCGCACGCCGATGCAGTGGAACGCTCGCGAGCAGGGTGGATTTACCGCCGGTGAACCGTGGATTGCGCTGTGCGATAACTATCAGACGATCAACGTCGAGGCGGCGCTGGCGGATGCGGATTCGGTCTTTTACACCTATCAGCAGCTGATTGCGCTGCGTAAAACCACGCCGGTGCTGACCTGGGGCGACTATCAGGATCTGCTGCCTGAGCATCCGTCGCTGTGGTGCTATCGCCGCCAGTGGCAAGGGAAAACGCTGGTCGTCGCGGCAAACCTGAGCCGCGAGTTCCAGGGCTGGCAGCCGGAGGAGGCGGACGGCGACTGGCAGGTATTGATAAGCAATTACGCGGAAGCGGCGAATCGCCCTGCCGCCATGACCCTGCGGCCGTTTGAAGCGGTATGGTGGTTACAGGAATAAGCCCTGGCGCGCTGCGCTTACCGGGCTACGGGTCGGCCAACTTTGCCGGGCCCGTAGCCCGCAACCGGCACGCTATCCCCTGCCGCAGCAGGTCGATTGACTCAGCGCCACCGTGATGGTTTGAGGCACGGTATTTCCGGCCTGAATACTTCCACCCTCCAGGCCAATTTTTGCTTATTTTATAGTCAGATAAATTTACATAAGTCCCAGCGCCCACCATCCGTACTCTCACCTTTTTACTTTGTTCTGCATCAATAAAATCGCAAACATCTTTGATGCAAATCACTACATATAGAATTTAGAATGCATCTCGGCCCTACATCTTGTATTAATCGTCTATTATGTCAGCACATCCCATCGTTCTGTGGCGGTGGTGGGATGTGGATAAAAAGGGCCGGAACCGACGTAAAACGGCGGCAGGTATAGCCCCCGCGACGCCGGTGATTCTTCCGCCTCTGTGGATAACCTGTTTTATAAAGTATGGAGTGATCATGACACCGCATGTGATGAAACGTGATGGCTGTAAAGTGCCGTTCAAATCTGAGCGCATTCAAGAAGCAATTCTGCGTGCAGCTAAAGCAGCGGGAGTCGATGACGCAGACTATTGCGCCACCGTCGCAGAAGTCGTTAGCCAGCAGATGCAGGGCCGTAGCCAGGTTGATATCAACGAGATTCAGACCGCCGTTGAGAACCAGCTGATGTCAGGGCCGTGGAAACAGCTGGCCCGCGCCTATATCGAATATCGCCACGACCGCGATATCGAGCGTGAAAAACGCGGCCGCCTGAACCAGGAGATTCGCGGTCTGGTTGAACAAACCAATTCATCCCTGCTCAACGAAAACGCCAACAAAGACAGTAAAGTCATCCCGACCCAGCGCGACCTGCTGGCCGGGATCGTCGCCAAACACTATGCCCGTCAGCATCTGCTGCCGCGCGATGTGGTGCTTGCCCACGAGCGCGGTGAGATTCACTACCACGATCTCGACTATTCGCCGTTCTTCCCGATGTTCAACTGCATGCTTATCGATCTGAAAGGTATGCTGACCCACGGGTTTAAAATGGGCAACGCGGAGATTGAACCGCCGAAATCGATCTCCACCGCCACGGCGGTGACGGCGCAGATTATCGCCCAGGTCGCCAGCCATATTTATGGCGGCACCACCATTAACCGCATCGATGAAGTGCTGGCGCCGTTCGTCAAAGAAAGCTGCAACAAGCACCGTAAAATCGCCGAACAGTGGCAGATCCCTGATGCGGAAGGCTATGCCCGCTCGCGCACCGAGAAAGAGTGCTACGACGCCTTCCAGTCGCTGGAGTACGAAGTCAATACTCTGCATACCGCCAACGGGCAGACGCCGTTCGTCACCTTTGGCTTTGGTCTCGGCACCAGTTGGGAATCCCGCCTGATTCAGCAGTCGATTCTGCGTAACCGCATCGCTGGCCTTGGCAAAAACCGCAAAACCGCGGTGTTCCCGAAACTGGTGTTCGCCATTCGCGACGGCCTGAACCACAAGTTCGGCGATGCGAACTACGACATCAAGCAGCTGGCGCTGGAGTGCGCGAGCAAACGGATGTACCCGGACATCCTCAACTACGATCAGGTGGTGAAAGTCACCGGTTCGTTTAAAACGCCAATGGGCTGTCGCAGCTTCCTCGGCGTGTATGAAGAAAACGGCGAGCAGATCCACGATGGCCGCAACAATATCGGCGTGATCAGCCTGAACCTGCCGCGTATTGCGCTGGAAGCCAAAGGGGATGAAGCGACGTTCTGGAAGCTGCTGGATAACCGTCTGGATCTGGCTTACAAAGCGCTGATGACGCGCATCGCTCGCCTGGAAGGGGTGAAAGCTCGCGTGGCGCCGATCCTGTACATGGAAGGCGCCTGCGGCGTACGCCTGAATGCCGACGACGAGGTGTCAGAGATCTTTAAAAACGGTCGCGCCTCCATTTCGCTGGGCTATATCGGCATCCACGAAACCATCAACGCGCTGTCAGGTAATCAGCACATGTACGACAGCGATGCGCTGCGTGCAAAAGGCGTCGCCATCGTCCAGCGTCTGCGTGACGCCGTCGACCGCTGGAAAGAAGAGACCGGCTACGGCTTCAGCCTGTACAGCACGCCGAGCGAAAACCTCTGCGATCGCTTCTGCCGTCTTGATACCGCCGAATTTGGCGTCATTGAGGGCGTAACGGATAAGGGCTACTACACCAACAGTTTCCACCTCGATGTGGAAAAAAAGGTTAATCCGTACGACAAGATTGACTTCGAAGCGCCGTATCCGCCGCTGGCCAACGGCGGCTTCATTTGCTACGGCGAGTACCCGAATATCCAGCATAACCTGAGGGCGCTGGAAGATGTCTGGGATTACAGCTACCAGCACGTCCCCTATTACGGAACCAACACGCCGATCGACGAGTGCTATGAGTGCGGCTTTACCGGCGAGTTCGAATGTACCAGTAAAGGCTTTACCTGCCCGAAATGTGGCAACCACGATGCGGCACGGGTGTCGGTGACCCGTCGCGTGTGCGGCTATCTCGGCAGCCCGGACGCCCGTCCGTTCAACGCCGGGAAGCAGGAAGAGGTGAAACGCCGGGTCAAACATCTCGGCAACGGTCAACTCGGCTAATCTCGCCACCGTCATCCCGGATAGCGCCGCCAGCGGCCTGTCCGGGCTACAACGCACCAGCGTAGGTTTCCTCAAATCAGTTGGCGTTGTAGCAAGGCGGCAAACGAGTCAGTCCCGGGGAACTTACTGTAGTAAGTGACCCGGGCGAGCGAGCGCAGCCAACGCCGCTGCAGCGTCAAATGAGAAGAGGAAACAATGAATTATCACCAATACTACCCCGTCGATATCGTCAACGGGCCAGGGACAAGATGCACCCTGTTCGTCTCCGGCTGCGTCCACGAATGCCCCGGCTGCTATAACAAAAGCACCTGGCGACTCAACTCCGGGCTACCGTTCACAACCGCGATGGCCGACCGTATCATTGCCGATCTCAACGACACGCGAATCAAACGCCAGGGGATCTCCCTTTCCGGCGGCGATCCCCTGCATCCGCAGAACGTGCCGGAGATCCTCGTGCTGGTGCGCCGCATCCTCGCCGAATGCCCCGGGAAGGATATCTGGGTCTGGACCGGTTATAAGCTCGACGAGCTGAACGACGCGCAGCGGGAAGTGGTTGATCTGATTAACGTGCTGGTCGACGGTAAGTTTGTGCAGGATTTAAAAGATCCGGCGCTGATCTGGCGCGGCAGCAGCAATCAGGTCGTCCACCGCTTAAGATAACGGTAATCAAAAACGGCTGACGCACTCCACCGCCACCGCTTTGAACTCCTCGAAACTGCGCGTCGCGGCAAGCCGGGCCATCGCGCGTTCGCGCAGGAAGGTGACAAAAATATCGTAGATCGCCATCGCCTCTTCATACTCGCTTTTGCTGATCGCCAGCAGGAAGATGATATGGGCGGTTTCATCGCCCCAGGCGATACCGTTCGGCGCAATGACGGTATAGACCACGGTTTTTTGCGCCAGCAGGCCAAGGGCGTGAGGTAGCGCAATACCGTCGCCCAGCATGGTGCTGACGATGGCCTCGCGTTCGACCACCGAGTCATGGAACCCGGCATCGACAAATCCTTCCTGCTGCAGCTGCTGGCACAGCCCGGCAAACAGCGTCTGGCGGTCGAGAGGCGCATCGATAACCTGGAAATGGGCCGCATCGAAATATTTATTCAGCACCCACGGACGGGTCCTGTCCACCAGCACCAGCTTGCCGATTTGCTCCAGCTGATAATCGGTCGGGAATGGCGCAATGGTCACCACCGGCTTATCCTTTTCGCCAATCCGCACGGTCGAGATGACAAAATCTTCAGCGACCGCCGTCTGCTGCTCATACTCCCGCTGCGACAGGGTGGCAGCGATTTCTAACTGCGGATATTTACGCTGCAAAATGGCTTCGATCATCCGCACCATCGCATTGCTGGTATCGCACACCAGCAGCACCCGCGGCTGCCGCTGATAGCCAATGTTGTAATGACGTTCCAGTCCGACGCCGATATGCAACACCAGGAAACCAATCTCGTTTTCGCTGATGGCATAGGGCGTGTATTTCCCCCAACTGGTCACCGCCGCGAGGGTCATATCCCACGCCATCGGGTAGTGCTGCTTAATATTATCGAGCAGAGGGTTGGGGATCATTATCTGGTAGCGAACCCGGGTGATCATGGTTTTAACGTGGGTCAGCAGATCGGCATGTAGCTGGGCGTCGTCCAGCAGGTTGTAGTTATACTGGCTGTTAATGTAGCGCAGGATGTAGTTCACCAGCGCTTCGCCATCGTCGGCGCTGATAGTGCCCGGATCGACGTCCTGAACCTGACGGGCGGCAAGATGCACGCACAGCCACGCTTCTTCTGCCGGAGAGAGAGCCTTGCCCGCCAGCTGCTGCAATACGCCGGCCAGATCGCGCGCAGCATCCCGCACGTTTTGCGCGACATCCTCCGCGCTGAATTCCGCCAGCGGATAGCCCCGGCTGACGCGACGCACCGTCACTGCGCTGTACATCCGGATAAAGCGCTCGCCTTCATCGGTGAGGCGCACATGGTGGCGGGTCAGGATCTCCTGCAACACATCGCCAAGCTGCTCCTGCACATCCGAGTTCAGCGCTTCCTCATCCATCAGCGGGTTTATCCCCCCCTGCTGCGCCTGTTGCCATAACAGATCGGTCAGGCAGGCGCGAATCGACACTTCGCTGCCAAACAGCCTCATGCCGTGCCGTGGACGGGTCTCAAGCGTCAGCTGATAGCGCTGAAAGCGCTCACGCACTTCGGCCATATCGCTTTGCAACGTCGCCCGGCTGACAAACCACTCGTCCGCCAGATCTTCGAGCTTGATGGAGAACGCGGAGGTTAAAAAGCGCACCAGCAGAAAGTTGATGCGATCCGTCGCCGTACGCGGAATCTGCTGCGGCTTCGGCGCATGCTCCTGCAGGGTCCGGTAGCGCAGCGGGTCGTCGATTTTCAGCTGATAACCGCTGCCGCGAGTCAGCATGAATTGCGCGCCATACTCCACTAACAACGCGTTAAGCGCGGTAATGTCGGCGCGCACGGTACGAGTAGAAACCGACAGCCGCTGCGCCAGCTCATCCTGCGGCAGCGTTTCGTTTTGCAGCAAAGTAAACAGTTGCGCTAAACGTTGGTTGGGAAATCGCATGTCGGTTCCTTCATCTTACGGCTCACGGTTGAGCGGAGATAACCATCTGTGATGGGCTGCCTACCGGGGTGTAATCCGGGGCAAAGGTCAGCTTGCCGCTCCGTGGCGCCACGCTAAAACGGGTAATATTATCGCTACGCTGATTCATGACGTACAGCCACCGCCCCTGAGTATCCAGCGTCAGCGTGCGGGGGTAGTCACCGCGGGTCCAGATATCTTGCTGATGGCTCAGGCTGCCATCGGCCATCACGCTAAAATGCGCAATGCTGTTATGTAAACGGTTGGCGACATACAGCTGTTTTCCATCGGCGCTCAGCGCCAGGCCCGCCGCGAAACTGGTGCCTTTATACCCTTTCGGCAACGCGGAGACCGTTTTGCCCTCGCGCAACAGCCCGCTCTGCTTATCAAGATGATAGAACGTCAGCGTCGAGGATTCTTCATTAATCAGCCACAGGCCGTCCCCTTTCGGCGTAAAGACAAAGTGCCGCGGCCCGGCGCCGGCAGAAGAGGCGGCGATAAACGGCGGATCGTTCGGCGTCAGCTTGCCGCTGCCGTTGTCCAGCCGGTACTGATAGATCCGATCCAGCCCCAGATCGGTAGAATAGACATATTTCCCGCTCGGATCGGCGGCGATCATATGGGCATGCGGACCGTTATGATCGCTGATGGCAAAGCTCCCCTCAGCGGCTGCCGCCGGCCGTTCTGCGCCGGCAGGGCCCTGATCCTGATGGCTATCAACCGCCTCACCGAGACTGCCGTCGTCTTTGATCGGCAGCACCGCCACCGTTCCGCTGACATAGTTCGCCACCAGCAGATGGCGACCATCCGGCGTCAGCGACAGATAGACCGGCCCGGCCCCCGCAGAGGAGACCTGGTTAAGATCGGTCAGCTCGCCGTTGGCTTCAATCCGCCACGCCTGCACCACCCCTTTTTCCACTTCGCTGGCGGCATACAGGGTTTTCCCGTCATGCGCGACGGTGAGCTGGGCAACGTTCGGCAGCGAGCTGACCAGCGCCTTATCGCGCAGCGCGCCGGTTTTACCGTCGACGGTAAAGCGGTAAAGCCCTTCGCCATTCGGGTTATAGGTGCCGACCCAGGCATAATGCGTTTGCGCGCTGGCGGCGGCGGCCAGCAGAGAAAGTGAAGCAACAAGCAGGTGACGAGCGGTGGGCATAGTGACTCCTTGATGGTTCAATGGGGGTCCGCACGCGTCTTGCAGAGCAACGCGCGCGGCGGGGACAAGCAACCTATTTGACGAGCGCTTTAGTCATCTCCAGCAGCTGGCGAACGTCCGCCGGGCGGGTATTGCCGCTGGCTTTATCAATGATCGAGCTATAGATGTGCGGAATAATTTTGCTGACCCCCGCGTCGAGCGCGATCTGCAAAATTTCGCTGTAGTTTTCCAGATCGATGCCGCCGGTCGGCTCCAGCCAGAAATCATGGCGGGCGCAGGCCTGCGCCACGGCGACGAACTCATCGCGGTGTTTCAGGCCGCCCATCGGGAAGTATTTGATGGAGCTGCCGCCCATGTCCTTCAGCAGGGCGATGGCGGTTTCCAGCGGTACAATCCCGTCCGGCGCGCCGCTGCTCAGTGGGCCGGTTGAGATCTTAACCCTACCCGGCGTGCCGGTCGGCGACACCAGGCCGTTGACCACGGTCTGGTTCTGCCCGAGCAGCGCGCGGCTGGCGCCGACGCCGGTGAACACCTGATTAACGTGCTGCGGCTGTACCTGACGCGAGATTTCGCTGACCATGGCCGACTGGTTCGGATCGCCCGCTCCCAGTCCTACCGAGAGTGCGTTATCAATCAGCTGCGCGTATTCACGCATATCCGCCACCGCGCTCGCCACGTCCGGATAGTTTTTGGAGAGCACGCCGACCAGGACGTGACCTTCCGCCGCCTCGTAGATCTCACGGGCGTTGTCTTTGCTGCCCGCCAGGACGTTCAGGCATACCCGGTCGCGATAAAAGTTGGGGGTCAGTTTCATGCGTTTTTCTCCTTGTTCAGAACCTCGGCGATGCGACGAGAGACAATCTCCAGCTGCTGCGCGTTCACGCTGCGGACATCGGCTTCAATAATCCCTTCGTTGGCCTTATAGCCGCGGAAGTAGATGGCGTATTCGCCCTGTTTCAGCGCGTCCACCAGTTCGCCGGTGGCGATACCGGTCACGGCTTCATCAAATTTGATTTCGCTACGGGCGATATCACGGCCGGCGCTATCCCAGACCACGCGAGCGGTGACGCCATTAAGCGTATTCAGCTGGTTAAGGAACGGCGTCATTTTGGCGACCATCTCATCGCCGCTCTCTTTGCGCGCCAGCAAATAATGTTCAATCGCGCAGGTCAGGCCGAGGATCCCCTCTTTACCCACCTTCATCGCCCGACCAATGCCTGCCGACTGGCGTTTCACCCACTCAACGTACTGAGTTTTGCCCACCACCAGACCGCTGGTCGGCCCTTCAATCGCTTTCGCGCCGCTGTAAATCACCAGATCAGCACCGGCGCGGTAGTAGCATTGCAGGTCTTCTTCTGCCGCCGCATCGACGATCAGCGGCAGATTATGTTTACGCGCCACAACCACCGCTTGCTCTACGCTGAGCATGCTTTTCTGCACGCAGTGGTGAGATTTGATATACAGAATCGCCGCCGTACGCGGGGTAATCGCTGCCGCCAGCTGGTCAGCGGAACATTCGTTGGCGTAGCCCGCCTCCACCAGCTTGCCGCCGCCCAGCGCGACCATCGTGCCCACCGGCGCGCCGAAATTGACGTTGTGGCCTTTCGGCAGCACGATTTCGTTGTTCTCAACCGGCGTGACATGCAGGTTTTCCAGCAGCCAGTTGCTGTCTTTCACCAGCACCGCCGCCACCGACTGCGCAATCCCCGCCGAGGCGCAGGAGACGACGGTCGCCCCTTCCACATCCAGCAGCCGGGCAATGTATTCCCCGGTTTTGTTCACCAGGTCTTTCATTTCGAAGTAGTGATTCATGCCGCTCATCACCGCCTCCACCACTTCCGGGCGCGGGGTGGAGACGCCTAACGCCGTCATGCGACCGGAGGTGTTGATGACTTGCTTGAGATGGTATTTTTCAAAAATCGAAGGCATTTTCCGCGCTCCCTTGTTCGGTCAGATAGCCCTTGCCTGCGCGAATCGCGGCAAGCGGCACCAGAATTTTGTCAGCCTGCAGGCTCTCTTTTTCCGCGTCTACCAGCACCGTCGGCGCATGCTGCACGCTAAACAGCGTTAAATCGGCATCATAGCCCACGGCCAGCTGCCCTTTGCTCTTCAGGCGCAGCCCACCGGCGGCGTTCACGGTGACACAGTCAATGACCTGCGGCAGCGTCATGCCGATGGCGAGAAACTTCGACATCACCAGCGCCAGCGAGCGAACCGGGCCGTCAATGCGGTTGCGGCAGTAAATATCGGAACTGATGCTGTGCGGCAGAATGCCCATCGCAATGGCCCGTCGGGCCACGTCAAAGCTGAAGCTGGCGGTACCGTGGCCGACATCAAGCCGCACACCGCGCTGCAGGGCGCGGGTAATCGCGCTGCGCAGCTCGCCTTCCGGCGTCAGGATGCGGTTCGGTTTGCCGTTATAGCAGTGGGTAATGATGTCGCCTGCGCTGAGCCGCCCGGCGATGTCGTCGAGATTCGGCGGGTTGTTGCCGATATGCACCATCAGCGGCAGAAAGCCGTTTTCCCGCTGGATGGCTTTCGCTCGATCCAGCGGCGTAATCCCGTTCTCGCCGACAACGCTGCTGCTCATGCGCGCCTTCAGGCCGACGATAAAGTCCGGGAGGCGTGTGACCGCCTGCTTCACCGCATCCGCGTCAATATGGGCCATATTGGCCAGCTCGTTCTGGGCAATCAGCCCGACGCGGGAGATATTGAGCAGCGCATACACTTCGGTGGTGGCCTGGCGGGTCAGCTGATAAAAGTCATCGACATCGTCCGCGCCGGTGCTCCCGGCATCGATAACGGTGGTGACACCGGTGGCGATACCGACGCTGTCCGGCTGGTCATGATAAATTGGCGACTTCGGGTAGCAGTGAACGTGGGAATCAATCCAGCCGGCGCTGACATAATAATTGCCGTGCAGATCAACGGTTTTACGCGCTGACGCGCTAATCTCGCCCAGCGCGGCAATTTTTCCGTCGTGGATGGCGATATCGGTCAGGGTATCGTCGACGAGGCGCGCACGGCGCAGGAGTAGATCAAACATAGGTATCTCCTGTTAAGGCGGGCGCATACGCGCCCGTTGGTGTCACAGCGCTACCGGGAATAGTGAACCTAAAATCATGGCGCCGAGGATGGCACCGCCAGTGATAGGCTTCTGCCAGATGTAAAACAGCAGCGCGCCGACCAAAGAACCGATACCGATAGGAATCGAGGCGGTCATGGCGCTGAGGATAATCAACGGCCCGAGGAAGCGGCCTGAGGCGTTACCGGCCCCCATCATCACATCGGCGCCGTAGGTGGAGTCGCTCTGATTGATGGTGAACTTACGCGCCAGAATGATGATGTAGCCAATCGCCAGGCCCAGCGCGAGACCGGTCGCCAGCGAGGCGGCAAAGTTCGCCACCGGAAAGACAACGCCAGCCCCGAGCAGCAGCGCCGGAACGCCAAGACCCACGCCGGTCTGAATGGCGCCGCCGATATCGAGGATCCCGACCAGCGAGCCTTCGATAATACGGGCGAAGAGGAAGCTGGCGCCAAACGCGGCCACCGCGCCATAAGCGCCGGTATCAATGCCCGCTTTCAGCATGGCCACGAAAGCCACTTCGTTAAACGCGCCGATACCGTAGAGGTAATACATGTGGGTCCCGGCGAAAACGCCGGAGGAGAGCAGACCAACAAAGATCGGAAACGACCAGTCGGCATACCAAAAACCTTTATTCTGTTCCATGTCGAGGCTCCTGTTATTTGCCGCTGAGCGAGTTGTGGATCAGATCCAACCAGTTCGGCACAGTCAGATGGAAGGATTGCAGTGTCTTAATGTCGAAGCCGCGGAAGAAGGCGCTCAGGACAAACAGCGCGACAATGGCCGACATCATCACTTTGGTGACGCGGTTCCAGCCGCTCTCTTCTACGCCTTTACCGATCAAGATCCCCAGCACCAGGCCCGGTACGGCGTTGCCCATGATAAGCTGCGCTGCGCCGCCGAAAATGGTGGCCCAGAAGCCCGATTTTTTACCGGCATCGATGGCCGCCAGCCAGAAGATTACCGGCATCACGGTGTTAACCAGCAGGTTAGCCGCCGGGACCAGCACCTTAACCGCGGTGACCTGCAGCGCTTCCGGTACGGAAGAGGCGGTCAGGTTTAAGAAGGCGACCACCAGCATGCCGATGATGCCGCAGGCAATCGCCATTTTCTTCGGATCGTGCAGCGTTTCGCCGACGTTACGGTTTTTCAACATCAATGCCGCGGCGCCCCAGTTCGGGATAATGCGGTGATCGACGTCCTGAGTGAATGAGCCCGCTGCAACGGAAGAGGCCCAGGCGTTAAAGAAGAATCCCAGACCAAAGGAGAAGTGGGAAGCCGGATCGCCTTCGCAGGAATTCAGCTCGCCCAGGGTACGAAACGCCCCCATCCCCTGAGTGGTAGGCGCATGAAACATGCGTGCCGCTCCGGCGCCCACTCCGACGCCGACCAGGCCGCCGATAATGAGCGATTTTATTAAAATTATCAGGAACATAGTTTAACCCTATGATGAAATTCAGGTTTGCGTGACGAAATCCACTTTCTCGACATCAATGGCCGTCACGTTGACGGTGACATCCAGCTCCACGCTGTAGGTCCGTCGTTCACGACGTAAAAAGAAGAACAGAAACGCTTCTTTACGCGTCGCTTCATGCGCACGAACAACCTTCACATCCTGTGGCTCAATACGCAGTAAGATATGCGATGAGGTTTTCATCACCGCTGCCTGTACATGGTTCAGGGCGTCGGCGAAGGCCCGTGCTTTGCTTTCGCCTTTCCCCTTCACGCTCACCGTGGTGGTGAATTGTTCTTTCATGCTTACGCGCCGTATTTCTTTTTCCAGGCTTCCACCAGGCGCTCGCCCAGCTCTTCTTTATCCATAAAGCCGAAACCCAGAACGTTGTAGCCTTCGTTGATAGCGGTCACGCCTTCATCAACGGAGCGCATGCCATATTTTGCCTTGTAGCCGTGCTTGTTCTGCGCGGTGATGGCGCCTGCGCCGCCGCTGCCGCAGAAGGAGATGCCGAAGGTGGCATTTTCTGCTTTCATCATGTCGCCCAGCTTCATATCGGCGGCAACCCCCGGTACAACAACCGCACGAGCACCGGCTTTTTCCGCGCCAGCGGCCACTTTTTGCCCTTTACCCAGGCGGTCGCCAATAACCACAGTAATCTGTTCCATTTTATTGCTCCTTACAGGTTGTCTTTTGCTACTTCGAAGTGGACCGACAGCAACCAGGACTCTTCTTCTGGCAGGTTGCCGAATTCCGCGACCACTTCGCGGGCAAGCATCATTGAATCTTCTGAAATTTCTTCAAACAGGCTGGCATCCACTTCCGGCAGCGGCTCGCCGCTAATCGACCGGTGGGCCATCGCCCGCACGTGGGAGGTCAGCATCTGCTGCTGGACGGCGTTGGGGATGATATTGCGACGGCTTAACAGCGCATAAACCCGCGGCAGCATCTTCTCAGCCAGCAGCTCGGTTTGCTTTGCCTGTTCCCCTACGTCGTTTATTACCGCTCCGTTATTCACTAGTGTTACCCCGTTGATGTCTCTGAGGATAAAACTAGCGCCGGGAGGGAGGAGTTTGTAGCGAGTTGTTTTCCACTTCGAAGTGGAAAGGCGGACGGCTTGCGTGATCCATTGCACATAATCGGCGTGAAACTGACGAGAAGAGGATGTTTTGGACGAAATCGCGTGATGAGCATCACAAGAAATCATGGCGCTGGCGGTTGCCGTTGCCTGAAGAAGCGGAAAAGAAAAAGGAAAAAGTGTGATGCCAGCAGGGTTTTATCGTGGGGGGATGTGCAGGAGGCCTCGACAGCAGCCTCCTGCAACAGGCATTAGCGGTATTTCTGATGGTAGGTGTTACGGGTCGCTTTGAACCCTTCAGCGGCAGCCTGCGCCTCTTTCACTTTACCTTCTTCCGCCAGCTTCAGCGCACCGTCAATCTGACCAATCAGAATATCCAGACCGTGACGATAGTCTTTCATTTCCGCACTGTCCGCCGCTTTGCCTTCCAGCTTCTCCGGGGTCGCTTTCTGCGCATCCACGGCGGCACCGCGCATCTTCGTCAATGCCGCTTTCAGTTCGCCGGCATCGGAGGTTTTCTGCACCACCTGCAGGTTTTTCGCGATGGTATCCATATCTTCGCCCAGCTCAGCGGCGAACGCCGAAACAGACCCCATAGTCAGGGCGGAGACAGCCAGCATTGCTAACAGTTTTTTACGCATTGCTCACATCCTTTTTTATTATTTAAGCAAACGGGCGCTGCAAGGAGCGCCCTTCTGTACAGGTTATTCTGCAAACTGCATCTTGAATAGTGGGGATAATCCGCAATTACTGTCCGGCGATTTTCATCTCAGGCAGCAGTACGGAACCGCACTGAATGTTGCTGCGCAGCTCGATATCGTCACCCACAGTGACAATATTACGCCACATATCTTTCAGATTTCCTGCGATGGTGATTTCGCTTACCGGATACTGAATCTCGCCATTCTCAACCCAGAAGCCAGAAGCGCCGCGCGAATAATCGCCGGTCACGCCACTGACACCCTGGCCCATCAATTCGGTGACGACAAGTCCGGTGCCCATCTCTTTAAGCAACTTTTCAAAACTCAGGCCGCGGCCGTTAATCCGCCAGTTATGAATGCCGCCCGCATGCCCGGTGCTCTGCATCCCCAGCTTACGCGCCGAGTAGTTGGTCAGCAGCCACTGCGTCAGCACGCCGTCTTTAATAATGTCGCGACGTTGCGTGCGCACGCCTTCGCTGTCGAACGGCGTCGAGGCCAGCCCTTTCAGCAGATGCGGATGCTCTTCAATCGTCAGCCACTCCGGCAGAATCTGCTGGCCGAGGGAGTCGAGCAGGAACGTCGATTTGCGATAGACCGCGCCGCCGGCGATAGCGCCGACCAGGTGCCCAAACAGCCCGGTGGCCACTTCGTTGGCAAAGATAACCGGTGCTTTCATTGTCGCAAGTTTACGCGGCGCCAGGCGCGATAGGGTGCGGCGGGCACATTCGTCGCCGACCCACTCCGGGGTATGCAAATCCTCGAGCGCGCGGCCAATGGTGTAAGCGTAATCGCGCTCCATATCGCCGTTCTCTTCCGCGATAACGCAGCTGGAGAGCGAATGGCGGGTTGAGCAGTAGCTTTGCAACATGCCGTGGCTGTTGCCGAACACTTTAATGCCGTAGTGGCTATTGAAGCTGCCGCCTTCGGTATTCGTAATGCGTTTATCCGCCTGCAGGGCGACCTGTTCCGCGCGCGCGGCCAGCTCGATCGCCTGATCCGGGGTCACTTCCGCCGGATGGAACAGGTCAAGATCCGGGGCATCAAAGGCCAGCAGCTCTTTATCCGCCACGCCGGCGAACGGGTCCGGGGAGGTATAGCGGGCAATATCCAGCGCCGCCTGCACCGTACGGGCAATCGCCTGCGGGCTCAGATCGGTTGAGGAGGCGCTTCCCTTGCGGTTCTGATGATAAACGGTGATGCCTAACGCACCATCGCTATTAAATTCTACGTTCTCCACCTCGCCGTAGCGGGTGCTGACGCTGATGCCGGTGGTTTTGCTGACGGAGACTTCCGCACCGTCTGATTTGCCTGCCGCCAGTTCCAGCGCCGTGGTCACGGCCTCTTCCAGCGTCTTGCGCTGTTGTGCAACTTGAGAGATGACTTTCATCGCTAATGCCATAATGTAGGAAGGTGTTAAGTGAAGTCTAACAGAGAACCGTTTTTCAGTGCGCGCCTTAACTGGTAACATTAGCCTCTTTTTTTAAGGAGCCTGAGATGACTAAGCAGCCCGATGACTGGCTCGACGACGTGCCCGGTGATGACGTTGAAGATGAAGACGATGAAATTATCTGGGTCAGTAAAAGTGAAATTAAACGTGACGCAGAAGAACTGAAGCGTCTTGGCGCTGAAATGGTTGAGCTGGGAAAAAACGCGCTGGATAAAATCCCGCTCGATAGCGACCTGCGCGACGCCATTGAACTGGCCCAGCGTATCAAGAAAGAGGGTCGCCGCCGCCAGATGCAGCTGATTGGTAAAATGCTGCGCAGCCGCGATGTCGATCCGATTCGCCAGGCGCTGGACAAGCTGAAGAACCGCCACAACCAGCAGGTTGCGCTGTTCCATAAGCTGGAAATGATTCGCGACCGCCTGATTGAAGAAGGTGATGATGCGGTACCGGAAGTGTTAAACCTGTGGCCCGACGCCGATCGTCAGCAGCTGCGTTCGCTTATCCGTAACGCCAAAAAAGAGAAAGAAGGCAACAAGCCGCCGAAATCCGCGCGTCTTATCTTCCAGTATCTGCGTGAACTGGCTGAAGGCGAAAGCTAACTCCGCGTTTGCCCGCCAGATTTTCCCGCAGGCGGCGCTGTGCGCCTGTCCGGGCTACCGGATAACGCTGTACCTGTAGCCCGGCAAGCGATAGCCTCGCCGGGAATATCCGCTCTCTACGCGCTCCCCCACCTTCATTCCTGATTCCTCATTCCTGTTTCCTGATTCGCGCCCTGCCGTGTGCCCGCTCTTTATGAGTCGACAAAAAGCTGAATCGTTAAAGCTAATAACGTTTAAATTCACATTTTTAAAGTAGGATTAATTGCATTTTGCTTATAAAAAGCGATCTTTATCGCATTTAAAAGTTTAAAAATGCGCATTTACTCACCAGGTGAGGCACTTCACATTTTCATCAACCGCTTACAATTAGATTCCCTTCATTAGCAACACAATCGATTCAGCAAAAAGGGATGAAAAATGAAAAAAGTATTCGCTTTAACGGCAATCGCGATGATGATTTCAGGGCCTGTTGCAGCAAAAACCTGGGTGCTGACAAGCGCTGAAAACGGCACAGATAAAGGAAACTGGCAAATAGACAGCGATCAGCTGAAGATAAAAGATCATAACTTCAGCATCGAGCAAAAAGTCCTCCACGGCGGCAAACAGGAAGGCAGTAAAATTCTCGTCATCCGCAGTAAAGATGGCCTGACTATTACCCTCAGCCCGACCCGTGGTATGAATCTGCTGAAAATTGAAGGCTTCGGTACGCGAATGGGCTGGGATTCACCGGTGAAAGAGGTGGTCAACCCGGCCTTTATCAACCTCGAAAGCCGGAACGGCCTGGGCTGGCTGGAAGGTTTCAATGAAATGATGGTGCGCTGCGGCTACGAATGGACCGGCCACCCGGTGACCGCCGATGGACAGATTTATACTCTGCATGGCAAAGCCGGCAACACGCCAGCATCGCAAGTGGAAGTCGAGGTTGCCGATACCGCGCCATATGAAATTCGTATCCGTGGGCTGGTGAAGGAGAGTACCTTTAAGAAAGCTGATTTGCAGACCATGACCGAGTTGCGCTATGTCCCCGGCAGCAACAGCTTCAGCCTGCATGATGTCTTAACCAACCACGCGGATTACCCGCATGACTACCAGATCATTTATCACAGCAACTTCGGGAAACCGATTCTGGAAGAGGGGGCACGTTTTCTGGCCCCCATGTCCAGCATCAGTCCGTTCAACGACTACGCTAAAGCGGGTTTGAAAACCTGGCAAACCTACGCCGGTCCGACCAAAGGTTTCGACGAGATGGTATTCAATATTCAGCCGCTGGCAGATAGCAACCACCAGACGCTGGCCGCCGTGGTCAACAAGGCGGGAGATAAAGGGGCATCTATCCAGTTCGATACCCGCCAGCTGCCGGTACTGACGCTGTGGAAAAATACCGATACCGAAAAACAGGGCTATGTCACCGGTATTGAGCCGGGCACCAGCTATGCCTATCCGGTCACCATTGAGCGCGAACAAAAACGCGTGAAGCAGCTTCAGCCAGGGGCCAGCACGCAGTTTGACCTGACCTATACGCTGCTGCACAGCAGCGAACAGGTTGCCGACGTTGAGAAGAAAATTGCGGCAATTCAGGGCGATACGAAAGTGGCGGAAAACGAAACGCCGATCGCGAAGGAGTAATTTAACGCGCTAAGCCTACCCGGGTTGCAGCGTCAGCGCCCGACCCGGGCGACAAAACCAGGCCGCGCTGACCCATAGCCCGGCCAGCGTAGCCCCCAGGGCGAAGAGTTATCTGGACGCCTCTGCCTTTTTCGCCAGCTTATCCAGCAGCTTCTGGTGAATGCCGCCAAAACCGCCGTTGCTCATCACCAGGATATGATCGCCCGGGTGCGCGGTTTTCACCACCATATCGGCCAGCGTATCAACATCGGCACTCCAGTACGCCGGCTGCACGCAGGCGTCCGCCACTTCCGCCACCTGCCACGGAATGTGCTGCGGCTGGAGCAGGAACACTTCGTCGGCGCGGCCCAGGGACGGCGCCAGATCGTCTTTGCAGACGCCCATTTTCATGGTGTTCGAGCGCGGCTCAAGCACCGCAAGAATGCGGGCAGTACCACCGACTTTACCGCGTAGCGCCTGCAGGGTCGCGAGGATCGCCGTCGGATGGTGGGCGAAATCGTCATACACGGTGACGCCGTTGGCTTCGCCGCGCAGCTCAAGGCGGCGGCGGGCGTTGATAAAGCCGCCCAGCGCATTAGCGGCATCGGCCGGCAGCACGCCAACATGACGCGCCGCGGCAATCGCCATCAGGCCGTTATGCATGTTGTGTTCGCCGACCAGCTCCCACTTCACTTCCCCGACCTTCTCGCCGTCCAGCCAGACTTCCCACTGCGAGGCATCGGTGTTCAGCTTCTTCGCCTGCCAGTGGCCCTGCTCGCCCACCAGTTCCTGTTCGCTCCAGCAGCCCATCGCCATCGTCTGTTTCAGATTGATATCGTTTTCCGGCAGGATAATTTTACCTTTGCCCGGCACAATACGTACCAGATGATGGAACTGTTTCTGAATGGCTTTCAGGTCGTCAAAGATATCCGCGTGATCGAACTCAAGGTTATTGAGGATCAGCGTACGCGGGCAGTAGTGGACAAATTTGGAACGCTTATCGAAGAAGGCGCAGTCATACTCATCGGCTTCGATAACAAAGAACGGGCTGCCGCCCAGACGCGCGGAGACATCAAAATTGCCCGGGACGCCGCCGATCACAAAACCGGGCTGATAGCCGCAGGCTTCGAGGATCCAGGTGGCCATTCCGGCGGTCGTCGTCTTACCATGGGTCCCCGCCACGGCCAGTACCCAGCGGTCGCGCAGGACAAAATCATGCAGCCACTGCGGGCCGGACATATACGGAATATTGTTTTCCAGCACCGCTTCGACGCACGGATTGCCGCGAGTCATCGCATTACCGATGATCACCAGATCCGGCCGCGGTTCCAGCTGGCTGGCATCATAGCCCTGAATTAAATCGATCCCCTGGTTTTCCAGCAGGGTACTCATTGGCGGATAGACGTTAGCATCCGACCCCGTTACCTCATGACCGAGGGAACGCGCCAGCATTGCCAGCCCCCCCATAAACGTGCCACAGATACCTAAAATATGAATGCGCATTCGTCCCTTCCCTCTTTAATCTGCGATACATTTTACCCGTATGTATGCATCAGAGAAATGTATTTCAGGTTAATCCGTTTTTTGCTGGTGCGATTCACCTGTGCGATTTTTTTTTATTCTTTGTTAAGATTGTTGCGTTCGTTTTACTTCACATAAACATGCAGGGAACGGGTTATGAAAACGTTAGGTGAATTTATTGTCGAAAAGCAACACGAGTTTTCCCACGCAACCGGCGAACTTACTGCTTTGTTGTCGGCGATAAAGTTAGGCGCCAAGATCATCCACCGCGATATCAATAAGGCCGGTCTGGTCGATATCCTGGGTGCCAGCGGTGCTGAAAACGTCCAGGGTGAGGTACAGCAAAAACTCGACCTGTTCGCCAATGAAAAATTGAAAGCTGCACTGCGAGCGCGCGATATCGTGGCTGGGATCGCCTCTGAAGAAGAAGATGAGATCGTTGTCTTTGAAGGCTGTGAACACGCGAAATATGTAGTGCTCATGGACCCTCTGGATGGCTCCTCTAACATCGACGTTAACGTCTCCGTCGGGACTATCTTCTCCATCTACCGTCGCATAACTCCGGTTGGAACACCGGTCACCGTTGAAGATTTCCTGCAACCGGGCAGTCAGCAGGTCGCGGCAGGCTATGTCGTTTATGGCTCTTCCACCATGCTGGTCTATACCACCGGCTGCGGCGTGCACGCCTTCACCTACGATCCTTCTCTTGGCGTTTTCTGCCTCTCTCAGGAGCGCATGCGCTTCCCGGAGAAAGGCAACACCTACTCCATTAACGAAGGTAACTACATCAAGTTCCCGCTGGGGGTGAAGAAGTACATCAAGTACTGTCAGGAAGAAGATACCGGAACCCAGCGCCCCTACACCTCGCGCTATATCGGTTCCCTGGTGGCGGACTTTCACCGCAACCTGCTGAAAGGCGGCATCTATCTGTATCCGAGCACCGCCAGCCATCCGGACGGTAAGCTGCGCCTGCTGTACGAATGCAACCCGATGGCGTTCCTCGCCGAACAGGCGGGCGGTAAAGCCAGCGACGGTAAAGAGCGTATTCTCGATATCATCCCGACCAGCCTGCACCAGCGTCGTTCTTTCTTCGTCGGCAACAACCATATGGTTGAAGACGTCGAGAACTTCATTAAAGAGTTCCCGGACGCGTAACGCCTCCCTTCCCCTCCCGCCCGGGAGGGGAATTTTCCGCTAACGATGCGCCGTTCCGCTGACCCGGGTAACCGGTGAGTTCTGTCGGTTTTCCCACAGCACCGTCAGACCCCGCTGCAACGCGATAAAAACAAACAGCAAAATCCCGATGGCAATTTTTGTCCACCACGAACTCAGGGTCCCGTCGAAGTTAATGTAGGTCTGAATCAGCCCCTGAATCGCTACCCCGAACAAGGTGCCGAGCACCGTCCCGACGCCGCCGCTCAACAGCGTGCCGCCAATGACCACCGATGCAATCGCATCCAGCTCAACGCCAACGCCGGCAAGGGCATACCCGGCCTGGGTATAGACAGAAAACACAATCCCCGCCAGCGTCGCCAGCCCGGTAGACAGCATATAAATACGAATGGTGGTCCCGCGCGTTGAAATCCCCATCAGGTTTGCCGAAACGGCGCTGCCGCCAATGGCGTACACCTGGTTGCCGAAGCGGGTGCGATGGGCCATAAAGATACCCGCCACCACCACCAGCAGCATCAGCAGCCCCATTGCGCTCAGACGCCCGCCGCCGGGAATCGTCCACGCCAGCCCGGAGAGGGTGTCGTACACCGGGTGATCGATAGGAATCGACTCTTCGGACACCAGATAGCTGACGCCGCGCAGAAAGAACATCCCGGCGAGAGTAATAATAAACGCCGGGATTTTCAGCGCATCGATAAACCAGCCCATCAGTGCGCCAAACGCGCAGCCCATCGCCAGCACCAGCGGGAACGCCAGCAGCGGATCGATGCCCCAGGTGCCAATGGCCTTCGCCAGGAACACGCCAGTAAAGGCGATCACCGACCCGACCGAAAGATCGATCCCGCCGGAGAGGATCACAAAGGTCATCCCGACGGCAATGATGCCCAGAAAGGCGTTGTCGGTCAGAATGTTGCAAATCACCCGCGTCGAAGCAAAGCCGGGAAACTGGGTCAGGCAGTACAGATAGCCCAGCACAAAGACGGCCAGGGTTATCATCAACGGTAAATTACGTTTTATCATGGCCGCGTACTCCTTTCAGTAAGCCAATAAAGCGCGGCGACTGGACGATCAGTACGCACAGCACTACCACCGCCTTCACCACCTGATTCATCTCCGGCGGGAAGCCCGACAGCAGGATCCCGGTATTCATCCCCTGAATGATCAGGGCCCCGACCACCGAAAGTAACAGGTTAAAGCGCCCGCCCATCAGCGATCCGCCGCCGATCACCACCGCCAGGATGGCATCCAGCTCCAGCCACAGCCCGGCGTTATTGGCATCGGCGCCGCGAATATCCGCCGCCACGATAATCCCGGCAATGGCCGCGCAGATACCGCTCAGCACATAGGCCAGCATCACCACAATCCGGGTATTCACCCCGGCGTTTTTCGCCGCGCGGATGTTGATCCCCACCGCTTCGATAAACATCCCCAGCGCCGTCTTGCGGGTAAAAAGCCAGAACAGCAGGAGCGTCGCAGCGGCAATCAGCACCGGCGTTGGAAACAGCAGCAGCGAACCGCTGCCGAGCCAGGCCAGGTGCGGCGAATCGAAGGTCACGATCTGCCCGGAGGTGATCAGCTGCGCGACGCCGCGCCCGGCGACCATCAGAATCAGCGTGGCCACAAAAGGCTGGATCTTCAGGATAGCCACCAGAATCCCGTTCCATAAGCCCGCCAGCGCCCCCGCCGCCAGCGAGGCCAGCAGCACCACCGGCAGACTGTGTCCGGCAACGGTCATCGAGGCCGCCGTCGCGCCGGCAATCGCCATCACCGCACCAACCGACAGGTCGATTCCGCCGGTGGCAATGACCAGCGTCATGCCTATCGCCAGCAGCGCCACCGGCGCCGCGCGGTTGAGAATATCAATCGGGCTGCCGAACAGGCGCCCGTCCTGTAACACAATCTGAAAGAAGTGCGGCGCCACAAAGCTATCCACCACCAGCACGAGGATCAGGGCGATAATTTGCGGCATACCTTTCGGCCAGTTGAAGCGCCGCTTTGGCTGGCCGGTTTGTGGAACTGATCGGGGCATCATGGGTTACTCCTTATGCCGCAATAGCGTTCATGATTGCCGGGACAGAAAGCTCGGCTAGCGGGATCTCCGCTACCTGCTTACGATCGCGCATGATAATTACCCGGTCGGCATAGCCCACCAGCTCCTCCAGTTCCGAGGAGATAACCAGCAGCGCCAGACCATCGGCGCACAGGGTTTCAATCAGGCGGATAATCTCCGCATGCGCGCCAACGTCAATCCCGCGCGTCGGTTCATCGAGGATCAGGAACTGCGGTTTGGTCAGCAGCCAGCGGGAGAGCAGCACCTTCTGCTGGTTACCGCCGGAGAGAAATTCGATCGGCTGTTCGGCGCTGGGAGTGCGAATACCGAGCTGGCGGATAAAGCGATCGGCAATATCATTTTGCTCGCGTCGCGGAATCGGCCGCAGCCAGCCGCGCTGGGCCTGTAGCGCGAGGACGATATTTTCCCGCACCGATGCCGCGGCGATAATCCCGTCGGTTTTACGATCCTCAGGGCAAAAGCCAATGCCCAGGCATGAAGCCTGGTGCGGAGAACGCAGCCCCTGCGCTTTACCTTTGATCCACGCGGTGCCGCTGTCTGCCGGTTTGATGCCGAAAATGACCTCGGCGGTTTCCGTGCGTCCGGAGCCGAGCAGCCCCGCCAGGCCGACTATCTCGCCGGGGCGCACCTGGAGGTTAAACGGCGCGATAACGCCTTTCTTGCCAAAACCCTCAAAGGCGGCGACCGGTTTGTCGCTCAGTAAAGTCCGGCCCGCGCGATGCAGGGCATCATGCTCCAGCTCACGGCCAAGCATCATCTTCACCAGTTCGATCTGCGGCAGTTCGCGGGTTTCCCGACAACCGACAAAACCGCCGTTGCGCAGAACGGTAATCCGGTCGCTGACGGCATACACCTGATCGAGGAAGTGGGTGACGAAAATCAGACTGACGCCTTCATCGCGCAGCCGACGCATCAGGGTGAAGAGCATCTCCACTTCCTGGGTATCCAGGCTGGCGGTAGGCTCATCAAGAATTAACACTTTTGCGGACAGGTCGATGGCCCGACAAATAGCGACGATCTGCTGCATCGCCACCGAAAAGCGGTTCAGCGGTTCGCGGACGTCGAGGGAAAAACCGTAGGACTCCATCAGCGCGGTGGCGCGCTTTTCCATCTCTTTGCGCCGCAGCAGGCCAAAACGGCGGGGTTCGCGGCCGATAAACAGATTGTCCGCCACCGACATGTTCGGCAGCAGGTTAACCTCCTGATAAACCGTCCCGATGCCCAGTTGCTGGGCATGAGCGGTATTCTTCGGCGATATTTCCTGCCCCTCCAGCCAGATAGCCCCGCGATCGGCGTGATAAACGCCGGTAAGGGCTTTAATCAGTGTGGATTTACCCGCTCCGTTTTCGCCCAGCAGCGCCATGATTTCACCACGCCGCAGGCTGAAATTGACGTTATCCAGCGCCTTCACACCGGGGAAAAATTTGCTCAGTCCCTCGGTACGCAGGATCTCCTGGTGTGCTTCGCCGTTCATGATGTCCCCCTCCCCTAATCCTCTCCCCACAGGGGGAGAGGGAATGCAACCTTGCGGTCTGATAACCCTCCCCCTCCGGAGAGAGGGTTAATTCACTCAGTAGCCCATGTTTTTCTTCTTCTCGAGCTCTTCTTTCGCCGTATCCGGTAAATAAAGCGTCGATTTGGTAATGGTCAGTTTTTCAGGCAACGTGCCGTCTTTCTTATATTTTTCCAGCGCATCAAACGCCGGACCCGCCATATTCGGCGTCAATTCAACGCTGGCATTCGCTTCTCCGGCGATCATGGCTTTATAGATATCCGGTACGCCATCAATCGAACCGGTCAGGATATCTTTGCCTGGCTTCAGCCCGGCTTCTTTAATCGCCTGAATGGCGCCAATCACCATGTCATCGTTATGGGCGTAGACCATACAGATGTTCTTGCCGTTGTTTTCAGCTTTGATAAAGCTCTCCATCACCTCTTTGCCTTTACTGCGGGTAAAGTCGCCAGACTGAGAGCGAATAATTTTGATATTTGGGGCTTTGGCAATGGCGTCAGCGAAGCCTTTCTTCCGGTCAATCGCCACGCTCGCCCCAACGGTGCCCTGCAGCTCAACCACGTTACACGGCTTGCCGTCGACGGTTTTCACCAGCCAGTCACCAATCAGCTGACCTTCCAGCACGTTGTTGGCGGTGACGGTGGTCATGTAGAGATCTTTGTCTTTCACATCAATCGAGCGGTCGAGCAGGAATACCGGAATTTTGGCCTCTTTGGCCTCTTTCAACACCGGTTCCCAGCCGGTCGCGACAACCGGGGCGATAAAGATGGCGTCGACGCCCTGGGCGATAAAGGAGCGGACGGCTTTAATCTGGTTTTCCTGTTTTTGCTGGCCGTCGGCAATCTTCAGAGTGATTCCGCGTTTCGCGGCCTCCTCCTTCGCAACGTTGGTTTCGGCCGCACGCCAGCCGGATTCAGATCCGACCTGCGAAAATCCTACGGTCAGAGGGGCAGCCATTGCCATAGACGACATAGCTGCGGAAACTGCTGTGACAAGAAGTAAGCGCTTCCACATAAAAAAGGTCCTCGTCGGGTTGCTTTGGGTTAAATCGTCATCTGCGAACAAACTATAGACAACTCGTGATGTAACTGAATGCGTTACATCACACTTCGAAAAAGTAAATTAAATGTTAATTACCGCGATTTAATCCAGCTGAGAGCAGATAAGGCTTCCCGTAGCTCGCGTTTGCCGACGCATGAGGTGAAATTTTTCGCATGTTGAGAAATCAAACAGATGCAATGTAAACGGTTACATTGTTTTATTCAGGATGTGGCTATGTTTATGGATTTTCAGGTTGTTTTTTGAGGGTAAATTCTGAGTGATTAGCGGCGGGCAAAATGAAAAGAAGCGAAGACATTCGATGCGAGTTGGCTATAATACCAGGCACTTGTTTGCCATACATTTTAAAGGAAACAGACATGAGCTTACTCAACGTACCTGCGGGTAAAGATCTGCCGGAAGATATCTACGTCGTGATCGAGATCCCGGCTAACGCAGACCCAATCAAATACGAAGTCGACAAAGAGAGCGGCGCGCTGTTCGTTGATCGCTTCATGTCCACTGCGATGTTCTATCCGTGCAACTACGGCTATATCAACCACACCCTGTCTCTGGACGGCGACCCGGTTGACGTACTGGTCCCGACGCCGTATCCGCTGGAGCCAGGCTCTGTGATCCGCTGCCGTCCGGTTGGCGTACTGAAGATGACCGACGAATCCGGTGAAGATGCGAAACTGGTTGCCGTACCGCACACCAAGCTGAGCAAAGAGTACGATCACATCAAAGATGTGAACGACCTGCCGGAACTGCTGAAAGCACAGATCACCCACTTCTTCGAGCACTACAAAGACCTGGAAAAAGGCAAATGGGTGAAAGTTGACGGTTGGGACAATGCTGAAGCGGCTAAAGCTGAAATCATTGCTTCCTTCGAGCGCGCTAAGAAGTAATTCTGCCGCACTCAGATTATCGAAAACACCGCCTCAGGGCGGTGTTTTTGCTTATGGCCCGGAGCCATCTCCCGGGTGGCGGCTAACGCCTTACCCGGGCTACAAATCCCCCACAGGCGATACGTCAGGTGAAAATCCCCAACACCGCACCATGCCCGTAGCCCCGGTAAGCGCAGCGCCACCGGGGAGCAAACGACGCCAGTGCCACAGCCCCGCCCGCAGGCAATACGCCAGGCGATCAAGCCAGGCACCGCACCCACCCGTAGCCCCGGTAAGCGCAGCGCCACCGGGGAACAAACGGCGCCAGTGCCACAGGCCCCCCGCAGGCGATGCGCCAGGCGATCAAGCCAGGCACCGCCCCCGCCCGTAGCCCCGGTAAGCGCAGCGCCACCAGGGAGCAAAACGGCGCCAGTGCCACAGGCCCGCCCGCAGGCAATGCGCCAGGCGATCAAGCCAGACACCGCACCCACCCGTAGCCCCGGTAAGCAAAGCGCCACCGGGGAACAAACAACGCCAGTGCCACAGGCCCCCCGCAGGCAATACGCCAGGCGATAAAGCCAGACACCGCACCATGCCCGTAGCCCCGGTAAGCGCAGCGCCACCGGGGAACAAACGACGCCAGTGCCACAGGCCCGCCGCAGGGCGATGCGCCAGGCGATCAAGCCAGACACCGCACCCGCCCGTAGCCCCGGTAAGCGCAGCGCCACCGGGGAACAAACAACGCCAGTGCCACAGGCCCGCCCGCAGGCAATGCGCCAGGCGATAAAGCCAGGCGCCGCACCACCCGTAGCCCCGGTAAGCGCAGCGCCACCGGGGAACAAACGGCGCCAGTGCCACAGGCCCGCCCGCAGGCAATACGCCAGGCGATCAAGCCAGACACCGCACCCACCCGTAGCCCCGGTAAGCGCAGCGCCACCGGGGAACAAACAACGCCAGTGCCACCGGGGAGCAAACGGCGCCAGTGCCACAGGCCCGCCCTACCAGCCCGGTCAATAAGCTTTTTTATGTCTGCCATTGACCTGTACCGGGTGAATGACAGACATAAAAACAACGCCACCCGAAGGTGGCGTTGCCGTGGTTAATACTGGTCTCTGTCTAACCAGTTGCCGTTCTCTATCAGGGTAAAGCCCTCAACGGGGCGCTGATAGACATACATCCATGCGCTGCCATAAGGCGTCTGGATCAGGTGACGTGCGTACTCACCACCCTTGGTGCGCAGCGCGTCCAGTTCGGCCAGCGTTGATGCGTCAATACGATACACTTCACCATGTACTGTGCCTTCGCCCGGCACCGCGCCTGGATAGTGGCCCAGGCTGTACAGCTGATAATCGTTGACACTATGATCGCCCAGCCACTGAGCGTTGGTCATCCAGTGGCTGTTGCCTTGTTTGCGTCGTAAACTGCCGTAAACAAATATTCGCATTGCTAAAACTCAAACTGATAGAGCAAATCGAGAGCCTGGCCTACGCCAGACACCGCTTCCAGATATAGCTTAGGCATCAGGCGATAGCGTAACGTCAACGTCGCCAGGGAATCAAAGATCCCTACCCCATATTTTACCTGCAGACCCGGCAGCACATAGCCGCTGACCACCACCTGGGAGGAGTCGCCCACTCCCTCGGTATCCAGCGCCAGATTGCTTACGCCAAAAGTCTCGCCGATTTTACCCACAACCTGACCACTTTGTGCAACCCCCATACCAATAAGCATTGAGGTCATTGCGGCGCTATCGCTCTGTCCGCTGCTTAAACCCTGCCCTCGCAGCAGGTAAGAAAGCGCTTCTTGCTGCGACATAACCGGGTCAGAGAAAATCTCTGCTTTCGGCTGATCGGCCGAGCCGGTCACGCGAACGCCAGCGATCACGTCGTCTTCTGTCGCATCCGGGTTGCGAATGGCTTCGATATTCAACAGCGGTTGATCCGGCGGACCGGAGAACAGCAGCTCGCCTTTACGCACAATCAGGTCCTGACCGTAGGCATGGAAGCGACCTTCCGGGATGTTAATCTGCCCGTTCAGGCCCAGCCCCTGTTTATCCTGAGCCACTTTTAAATCGCCGGTCAGACGCGCTTTCAGACCAAAGGCGTCGAGACGAACGTCGTTGCCAACGTGAATCGTCAGGTTACTGTTGATAGGGATACCGGCGCTCTGCTGCTTGATAGGCTGCAGATTTTTATCCAGCATCACTTCATCAGAAGAGACCCCAACGGCGCTCTCCGGCACTTCATTAACCACGATACGTGCCCAGGGGACATCAACGCGACCATCCAGGCTAAATAAACTCGGCGTAGCGGTAAAGACGACGTCCGGTGACACGTCCAGACGCACCATCGGCGGCACGGTAATCCGCACCCGGCTACCTTTGGCGGCTACCTGCGCCCGCCAGTTGTCGATCTGGGTCCAGTCGGCGTTGCCGCTCAGGCTGATTTGGCCCTGTTTGGTATTCACGGTACCCTGCAGCGTTGAGCGGGTGCCGTTGAAATTCATCGCCAGCTGGCTCGGCTGCATATCAAACGGCATAAAGTTGCCGTCAACCTCCACACCGTTCAGCTGCATTTGACCGTACAGCTGCGGGCTCTGTACATCGCCGCCGAGGCGCAGGTTGGCATTGAGCTTCCCTTGCGCCTTCTCTCCCCGGGCGAAGATCGGGTTAATCATCGCCAGCGAGAAGTTATTGATATTCACATTACCGCCGAGGTTGCGGCGCCCCTGCGGGTCGGTAACCTGAACCTGCCCATCCAACTGACCGTTGTTGGTCAGGCGAATCAGCCAGCCGAGCTGCGCACGGTTGTTATGCAGATCGGCCGTCAGGTTCAGCGTGTCGAAGGCCACCGGCAGCGGCGCATCGTTGACCGTCTGGGTGACTTTGACATTGCGACCGTTCAGCGTCACTTTACCCTGCGGCAGCCCCTCTTTGGTGGTGTCCCAACTGACATCCGCATTGCCGCTGAATATGCCGCTGGCCTGGGTCGCCTCCGGCATAAACGGCTTCAGCATCGCCAGATCAAAGCGGTTAAGATTGACGAGCGCCCGTCCGCTGGCGCCAGCATCGATGGCCTGCGGCACGCATAGCTCAGCATTCGGGTTAGTCCAGCAGTGCGGCCCGATACTGATTTTCTGCTCGCGATTACGGTAATCCAGCGCGATGGCACGCGTCAGGGAGACCGGACCAACCGGCGTCTGGAAGCGGGTATTGCTCAGCGTCCCTTTCCAGCGTTCCTCTTTACGATCGAAGCTCCCGGCCAGCGACAGCTGCCCGGAAACCGGATCGCCCTGCACTTTCAGCTGCAGGTCGTGTTGCTTCTCGTTCCCTTTGGCATTGAGCTGCACCAGACTGATATTGACGCCCGGCTGGCTGATCCGCTCAACGCGCACATCAAGATTGCCGCCGATCTGGTCGCTGGACTTCACATCACCCTTGACGTTGACCTGAGCGATGGCCAGCTCCTGCCAGCGCAGGGCGCGGGCGGTGATATCCGCCAGCAGCTGCGGTGCATCAACGGTGCCGCGCACCTTCAGCAGCCCCTTCGCCGTGCCGCCAAGGCCTGGCAGAGCATTGTCCAGATTAGGCGCATCGATGGTGGCATCAAGATTCAGATCTTTAACCCCCAGCTCGCCTTTCACCTCGGCGCTGTTCTTACCCAGCGCCAGGTGCAGCCCGGGGATTTTCCACTGCATGTAGCTGTTACCCTGCAATGAACCGCTGACATCGACCTTATTCTGCTTAACGTTACCGGTGATTTTCAGCTCCGGTACCGACATCTGCCAGCTTCCACCGTACAGGCTGCCCTGAGTTTTAATCATCCCGTTCAGCTTCGACGGCCAGTCCGGGACCTCTTTGGCGGTGTTGATACCGTCAAGCGTCAGCTCGCCGCGCCAGCTGATGGCCTGCTGCCAGTCCAGCAGCGCTTTCAGTTCAGTTTTCCCCTCCAGCGCCGCAACGGTCAGCTTATCGAGGTTAACCTGCTGTTCGTTCCCTTTGGCGTTGAGGGTGATTTTCGCTGGCGGCAGCGATGGCCCCTTCACCGCGGTACTGAACGCCATGGTGTAGTCGGTCATCTTGCCGTTAAACTTCAGCAGCACATTGTCGGCCTGGAACTGTTTTTCGCCGCTGAACGGCCAGTACAGCTGTTTACTCTTCAGTTCCATATTCAACGGCAGTCCGGCTTCCGCCAGCTGCGCGTCAGCGCGTAATGTCATCGTCACGGAACCGGCTAAATCCACGCCGATCTCCAGTTTTTTACGCACTTCGCCGCCGACGGTCAGCTTCACCTTCTCGCCTTTCAGCGGATCGATGTTCAGCGTACTGTTGAGGGTGATGTCCACCGGCCAGTTGTCCTGCAGCTGCGCGGTGCCCGATGCAGTGATCTTGCCCTGATCGGAGTCGATATCCAGGGTATCCAGCCGCATTTTCCCGTCGATACTGCTGACTTTCAGCAGCATGTTGTAGACAGTCATATCGGTATCGCCGGTGACGCGCAGCTGCTCGCCGCGGAACGACTGGATATTCAGGTTCAGCGGCAGATGCACGTCGGCCATCTCCGGCAGCACCGGCCGGGAGAACAGCGCTTTCATCGTCTCGCCGAGCGGTTTTTCTTCCGGTTTCGGATTGTCGATCTTCGGTTCAACGACCTGCTCTTGCGCCACTTTTGCTACTTTCGGCAATGCGATAAGCAGCCCCTGCAGCGAGGTTGGCGTCAGGGTCAGATTCTTCTCCTGCCAGTTCAGACCGGTGGCGAAGTCGCGCAGCGAAACGGCGGTATCGTCAATTTTGACGTTGACGTTATGCAGCGCCACCCGGCTCAGAGTGATGGGATAAGGTGTGGAGAGATTCAGCGGGCCGCTATCTTCTTCTTTAGCCGGCGCCGCCGGCGGCATCTTGCTAGTGTCGATCGCCACGTAGATATCGCGCAGCGAAATATCGTTGACGCACAGGCTGCTGTCCCACAGGCAGCGCAGCCTGACGCCGAGGTGGAACTGACCAGCGGTGACCGCGACGCCCGGCTGTTCAAAGCGTACGTTTTGCAGCGTCAGATCACGCCAGCCACCGGTCACCTTGCCGATTTCCAGTCCGGGAACCCAGCGGTCCGCCGCCTTCAGCACCAGATGCAGGCCGCTGGTCGTGCCGATGAGGAATGCGACCGTCCCCAGCAGCAGGACCAAAAAGATCAGTACCCCGAGGCTTATCTTCTTCCATAAACTCATAATTCAGGCCCCAGACCGATGTAAAACTGTAAACCGTGCTCATCTTTGTCGCCGACCGGCGCGGCAATATCCAGCTTGATCGGGCCAACCGGTGACTGCCAGCGCACGCCGACGCCGGTGCCGGTTTTAAAATTGCTTTTACGGATATCGCTCACCGCTTCGCCGCTGTCGACAAAGACTGCGCCCCACCATTTTCCGCTGACGTTGTACTGATACTCCAGCGAACCGGTCGCCAGCTTCGAGGCCCCCATCAGTTTGCCATCGTCATCCCTCGGCGAGATCGATTTGTATTTATAGCCGCGAATACTGCGGTCGCCACCGGCGAAGAAACGCAGATCCGGCGGGACTTTGTTGAAATTATCGGCTTCAATCCAGCCGAGGTTGCCGCGCACCACAAAACGGTGGCGGTCATAGAGCGTGCGGATCCACACATCCTGCGCCTGGGCGACGATGAAGTTAATATCCGAGCCCCACATGGTGTTGGAGTAGTCCACCGAATAGCGCTGGGAGTCGCCCCAGGTCGGCATCAGGCCACCGCGGGAGCGGGTACGGTTGACCGACACCCCGGGATAGATAAGCATTGTGGTGTTGGTGACGTTAGCCTGAGTAAAGTGGTCGAGGCTCCAGCGCAGGTTCAGCGCGCGCTGCCAGCCGCTCGACATCTCCCAAAAACGTGATACCCCGAGGGTCGTGGAGTCGGCTTTCGTATCGTTAAGATCCGTACGTTTAAAGCCGCCCTGCATCAGGTAGTATTGCTCCAGCGGGCTTTTTAACAGCGGCACTTTATAGCTGAAATCAAGCTGCTGTTCAGGAGCGGAAAGGCTGAGACTGGAAGTCAGGCTATGCCCGTAGGAGTTCATCCACGGCTTTCTCCACGTCCCTTTGATGCGCGGCCCGACGTCGGTTGAGTAGCCGACCCCGGTTTCAACGGTATTCTCTTTACGCGGGGAGACTACGCCCTGCAAAGGCAGAACTTTAGTCTGTCGAGACTTTTCAAACTGCGGCGCCACAACCACGGAGCTGAACCAGCCGGTTGCCGCCAGCCGGCGGTTGAGTTCCGCCAGATCCTGCGAGGTGTAGTAGTCGCCCTGTTTGAATGGCACCAGATTTTGCAGATATTCGTCGCGAATTTGCGAGCCTTCAAAAGTGACCGGACCAAAGCGATAGCGTTCGCCGCTGTTGTAGTCGATATCCCAGAAGGCCTGATGGCGGTCGAGAGAAACGCCAAGTTGGCTTTTAATGAATTCGCTGTCAAAGTAGCCCTTACGCAGCGCAACCCGCGTGAGCGAGCTCTTGAAGCTGTCATAATCGCCATGATCGAGGACGGTGCCGATAGCCGGGCGGTTTTTTAACAAATCCAGGTAGTCGCGGTCGGTGCGCGCACCGCCCCGCAGAATGACTTCCGTGCCGCCAATACGTACCGGTTCACCTGGCGTGACTTTGGCAATCAGCACCTGTCGGCCTTTTTTCGGCGGCGGACGGAGGTCGAAAACGATTGTCGGTTCGTAGTACCCCAGGGCCTTCAACCCTTCGCGAATCGCATCATCAACGCGCGCACGAAAGCGGCGATCCGGCGTGACTTCGTCGCTCTGGATCGTAGAAAGTTGAGCCCGGACGTTTTTTTCCAGCTCCCCGGATAACCCCTCAACCTGCAAACGCACGCTCGCGGCGCTAGCGATCCCGCTGACCAGCAAAAGGCTGGTGATACATAACTGGCGGATTTGTAGCACGTTTTCTCCTGAATATCCTTGTTTCCCCCCGAAGGAAACGAAAGCGCCGTTCCACGGCTTAATAAACCCCCAACGACTTAGGGTTGAAAAAGAAACGCTAAACCAAATAATTCTTATGTTTAAATCTAGACGTATCGGGCATGTTTATTGTGTAAAAAGACACGCTTCGTTACAACCTTAACCACGACTTATGTTTTGAGAGGCCAACCGTGAGTCTATTTGATAAAACGCATCTTGTCGCCCAGGCGGATGCGCTGCCAGGACGCAACACCCCTATGCCAGTGGCAACACTCCACGCTGTCAATGGCCACTCCATGACCAACGTCCCGGACGGGATGGCGGTTGCCCTGTTCGCGATGGGCTGTTTCTGGGGCGTTGAGCGTCTGTTCTGGCAGTTGCCTGGCGTCTACAGCACCGCCGCGGGCTATACCGGCGGCTATACGCCGAACCCGACCTACCGTGAAGTCTGTACCGGCAATACCGGCCATGCCGAAGCCGTACGCGTCGTGTACGATCCGCAGATCATCAGCTACGCGCAGCTGTTGCAGGTGTTCTGGGAAAATCACGATCCGGCCCAGGGCATGCAGCAGGGCAATGATCATGGCACCCAGTATCGCTCCTCCCTCTATCCGTTGACTCCAGAGCAGGATCAAGCGGCGAAGGCCAGTCTGGCGCGTTTCCAGGCCGCTATGCGCGATGCCAACGACACGCGCGTCATCACCACGGAAATTGCCCCGGCGAAGCCGTTTTACTACGCTGAGGACGATCATCAGCAGTACCTGCACAAAAACCCGTACGGCTACTGCGGTATCGGAGGCATTGGCGTCTGCTTGCCGCCGCAGGCATAATACCGTTTAGCACTAAGGTGAATAATTAACGCTCTGGCGGCTTTACAGTCGCTTACGCTATACTAGCTGGTGTTATAGCCGGTCCAGAGCCTTCGGACCGGTTTTTTATGTATTCCACTATAGCGTTATCAACTTCCCTTCCGAGGATCTGGCCTCAACGGCTGGATAAACTATGTTAAACAGTATTTTAGTTATACTTTGTCTGATTGCTGTCAGCGCGTTTTTTTCGATATCGGAGATCTCGCTGGCCGCTTCACGTAAGATCAAACTCAAACTGCTGGCCGATGACGGCAACGTGAACGCCCAGCGTGTTCTCAAAATGCAGGAAAACCCAGGCACTTTCTTTACCGTCGTGCAGATAGGCCTCAACGCCGTCGCCATTCTTGGTGGTATCGTCGGTGACGCAGCATTCTCGCCAGCGTTTCACAGCCTGCTGAGCCAGTACATGTCTGTTGAGCTTTCCGAGCAATTGAGCTTTATCATCTCCTTTACCCTGGTCACCAGCCTGTTCATTCTGTTCGCTGACCTGACCCCGAAACGCATCGGTATGATTGCGCCAGAAGCCGTTGCTTTGCGTATCATCAACCCGATGCGCTTCTGCCTGTTTGTCTTCCGCCCGCTGGTGTGGTTGTTCAACGGCATGGCCAACAACATCTTCCGCCTGTTCAAAATACCGATGGTGCGTAAGGACGATATTACTTCCGACGACATTTACGCCGTGGTAGAAGCCGGCGCGCTGGCCGGGGTGCTGCGTAAGCAGGAACATGAGCTGATTGAGAACGTCTTCGAGCTGGAGTCACGTACCGTTCCGTCGTCCATGACCTCGCGTGAAAATATCATCTGGTTCGATCTGCACGAAGACGAGCAGAGCCTGAAGAACAAGGTGGCGGAACATCCGCACTCCAAATTCCTGGTCTGCAACGAAGATATCGACCACATCATCGGCTACGTTGACTCTAAAGATCTGCTTAATCGCGTGCTGGCGAACCAAAGCCTGGTGCTGACCGGCGGCGTACAGATTCGCAATACGCTGATTGTTCCGGATACGCTGACGCTGTCGGAGGCGCTGGAAAGCTTTAAAACCGCCGGGGAAGACTTCGCGGTGATCATGAACGAATATGCGCTGGTGGTGGGGATTATCACCCTCAACGACGTGATGACCACTCTGATGGGCGATCTGGTTGGTCAGGGGCTGGAGGAGCAGATTGTCGCTCGCGATGAGAACTCATGGCTGATTGATGGCGGCACACCGATTGACGACGTCATGCGCGTGCTGGATATCGACGAATTCCCGCAGTCCGGCAACTACGAGACCATCGGCGGTTTTATGATGTTTATGCTGCGTAAGATCCCGAAACGCACCGATGCGGTGAAATTCTCCGGCTACAAATTTGAGGTGGTGGATATCGACAACTACCGAATCGACCAGCTGCTGGTTACCCGCATCGACAACAAACCGACCGTGCTGGTGCCCAAGCAGACGGACGCTGCTGAAGATGAGCAAGGCGTAGCGTAGCGCTTGAGGTCTGAAACACTAACGGCTCCCATCAGGAGCCGTTTTTTTACCGCATAGCTATATCGTTATTCAGGTTAAGCCATCTCTGTTTGCAGACGCAAAACCTGACGATTGACTTCAGACATCACAGACAAATGCTGCTTGTCTTTAACCTTCGGGATAAGGATTTTGCCCTTATCAAATTCAAAAGCGCCAACATCCTTGATGTATAACCGTCCACGGAACAGGATCTTCACGTACTTCGCTACTTGCAGCGGATTGTAGCGTTGGAAAATTTTCATTGTTGTCTCCTGCCAGGGTTACGCTCTTGTGGTGCCACACTTGGCCCACGATTCGGGAGCGCAAATTTTGATGCCCTGAAACTATAGTCCAGAACTTCTGTAATACCCAGCATGCATAAGTTTATTTACCTTTTGATGACAATAATTAAGAACTTTCTTTTCAAACATACGTAGAAACTAGTATAAGCCGCCGATTTCCTTCGAATATGTGCGTTATCACGCAAACTGGCACCCTGATTGCGTGTAATGCCGGGAGATCGCATTTATGCTTAAACGAGACCAAGTGGTCGGATCACCTGCATAAAAATAAGGACTCATCATGACCCTACGTAAGCTACTGGCGGTTTCCTGCCTCCTGTTCCCGCTGATGGCCTCAGCGCATAATTTTGTCGATGGTCAGCGCGTCGCGCCGGTTGGCATTGCCGACCGGGGAGAATTAATTCTGGATAATGATAAGTTTAGTTATAAAAACTGGAATAGCTCGCAGCTGGCAGGAAAAGTTCGCGTGGTGCAACACATCGCCGGACGCACGTCGGCAAAAGAGAAAAATGCCGCCCTGATCGAGGCGATTAAGGCAGCCAAATTCCCGCACGACCGTTACCAGACCACCACCATCGTTAATACCGACGACGCCATTCCGGGATCCGGTATGTTCGTGCGCAGCAGCATTGAGAGCAACAAACAGCTCTACCCGTGGTCGCAGTTTATTGTCGACAGCAACGGCCTGGCCCGGAAAGCCTGGCAGCTGCAAGAGGAGGGCTCGGCGATTGTGGTGCTGGATAAAGACGGTCGCGTTCAGTGGGCCAAAGACGGCGCGCTCACCCAGGATGAAGTGCAGCAGGTGGTCGCCCTGCTGCACAAGCTGCTTAGTAAATAGAAACCCGGAAGCCGGGGTTGAGGAACGATTCACGCGGGGTATAGTCCAGAGTGCGCCCCTGCCAGTCGTGAACGTGCGCCCCGGCAGCCACCGCGACGGCATGACCGGCGGCGGTATCCCAGGTGCTGGTCGGCCCGAAGCGCGGATAAAGCTGGGCCTGACCTTCCGCCACCAGGCAGAATTTCAGCGACGAACCGATCGACGTGGTCTGATGTTCGCCAATATGTTCCAGATACTCCTGCAGTTCCGGATCGTTGCCGTGGGAGCGACTGATGACCACCAGCGGTGGCCGGGCATCCCGTACCTGAATCTGCTTACGCATACCGCATTCGTCTTTCCACGCCTTTCCACCTTCCGCGCTGTACAGCACCTTTAAGACCGGCGCGTAAACCACGCCAAGTACCGGTTTTCCTTTTTCAATCAAGGCGATATTGACGGTAAATTCACCGTTACGTTTAATAAATTCTTTGGTGCCGTCCAGCGGATCCACCAGCCAGTAGCGCTGCCAGTGCTGGCGCACCTCCCATCCGGGGGGATCTTCTTCAGAGAGCACCGGGATATCGGGCGTCAGCGCCAGCAGGCCGCTTATAATCACCTTGTGCGCGGCGAGATCCGCCGCAGTGACCGGAGAATCATCCTTCTTGCTGGCCACGTCCATCGGCTGCTTTCCATCATAGACTTCCATAATGGCATCACCTGCAATCCGGGCAAGTTGACATACTTGTTCTAACATTCTCCACCTCATCTGATTACAGTGGCGTTAACTCGTTGTTTTAGTTATATCGCATCGGTGCGAGTTCCGCTATCTGTGATAACGATGGCGGTTTCATAAACCATTTTTCGGCATGATTCACATTTCTGTAAGAAACAGGATGTACATACATTTTCTTCTGTGTCATTGCTCATAAAAGGACGCCTCTGATGATTAAGTTTAGCGCAACGTTACTGGCCACGCTGGTTGCCGCCAGCGTGAACGCCGCGACGGTCGATTTGCGGATTATGGAAACCACCGATTTGCACAGCAATATGATGGATTTCGACTATTACAAAGACGCCGCAACGGAAAAATTTGGCCTCGTGCGCACCGCTACGCTGATTGAAAAAGCCCGCCTGCAAGTCAAAAACAGCGTGCTGGTCGATAACGGCGATGTTATTCAGGGAAGTCCGCTGGGTGACTATATCGCCGCCAAAGGGCTCAACAGCGGCGATGTCCACCCGGTCTACAAGGCGATGAATACGCTGAATTACGCGGTAGGTAACCTCGGCAATCACGAGTTTAACTACGGTCTTGATTTCCTGCACAAGGCGCTCGCCGGGGCGAAATTCCCTTACGTCAACGCCAATATTATCGATACCAAAACCGGCCAACCGATGTTTACGCCGTACCTGATTAAAGAGACCACGGTGCAGGATAACGACGGCAAAACGCAGACCCTGCGTATCGGCTATATCGGTTTTGTGCCGCCGCAAATTATGACCTGGGATAAAGCAAACCTCAGCGGCAAAGTCACCGTCAACGACATCACCGAAACCGCGCGCAAATACGTTCCTGAAATGCGTGAAAAAGGCGCCGATGTGGTGGTGGTCATTGCCCACTCCGGTCTCTCCGCCGATCCATACCAGGCGATGGCGGAAAACTCGGTGTACTACTTAAGCCAGGTTCCCGGCGTGGATGCCATCATGTTCGGCCACGCGCATGCGGTATTTCCGGGGAAAGATTTTGCCAGTATTAAAGGCGCTGATATTGCGAAAGGCACCCTTAACGGCATTCCGGCGGTGATGCCCGGCATGTGGGGCGATCATCTCGGCGTCGTCGATCTGGTGCTGAATAACGATACCGGCAAATGGCAGGTCAGCCAGGCAAAAGCGGAAGCTCGCCCGATCTATGACGCGGTCGCTAAGAAATCGCTGGCGGCGGAAGATGCGAAGATGGTGGCGGTGCTGAAAACCGATCATGATGCCACCCGTGAATTCGTCAGCAAGCCGATCGGCAAATCCTCAGACAACATGTACAGCTACCTGGCGCTGGTACAGGATGATCCGACCGTGCAGGTGGTGAATATGGCGCAGAAGGCCTACGTTGAGCACTACATTCAGGGCGATCCTGACCTGGCTAAACTGCCGGTGCTCTCTGCCGCCGCGCCGTTTAAAGTCGGCGGCCGCAAAAACGACCCGGCCAGCTTCGTCGAGGTGGAGAAAGGCCAGCTCACCTTCCGCAATGCCGCCGACCTCTATCTCTACCCGAACACCCTGGTGGTGATGAAGGTCAGTGGTAAAGAGGTGAAAGAGTGGCTGGAGTGTTCCGCCGGGCAGTTTAACCAGATTGACCCCGCCAGCAGCAAACCGCAGTCGTTAATTAACTGGGACGGTTTTCGCACCTACAACTTTGATGTGATTGACGGCGTAAACTACCAGATTGACGTCACCCAGCCGGCGCGTTACGACGGCGAGTGTCAGATGATTCACCCGCAGGCTGAACGGATTCGGGATCTGACCTTTAACGGCAAACCTGTTGACCCCAAAGCCACCTTCCTCGTCGCCACCAATAACTACCGCGCCTACGGCGGTAAATTTGCCGGAACCGGCGATAGCCACATTGCTTTTGCCTCCCCCGACGAGAACCGTGCGGTGCTGGCGGCATGGATCGGCGCGGAGTCGAAAAAAGCGGGCGCAATCCACCCGGCCGCCGACAACAACTGGCGTCTGGCCCCTGTCCATAGCAAGGTGCCGCTGGATATCCGCTTTGAGACCTCTCCGGGTGAAAAAGCGGCGGCATTTATTAAAGAGAAAGCGCAGTATCCGATGCATCAGGTGGCCACCGATGATATCGGCTTCGCGATTTACCAGGTGGATTTGAGTCAATAACGATTGCCTTCCCCGCTCGCGCGACGCTTAGCGGGGCGCAAAGCAGACGTTCCACGCGCGGCGACAGGCCGGATCAGATACTGCCGCCGCGATCCGGCTTCTCCCGTCAGGCGACGGCCTGCTCGTGGTTCGCCAGAACCGCGGGCAGATTCAGCTCAATCCAGTCCGCCAGCGCCGCCACTTTCGCGCTAACCTGCTCGCCAAGCGGCGTCAGACTATACTCTACATGCGGCGGGACGACCGGTCGCGAGACCCGGTTGATAAAGCCATCCTGCTCCAGCGCCTGCAGCGACTGAGCCAGCATCTTTTCGCTGACGCCGCCCATTTTACGGCGTAGCTCACTAAAGCGATGGGTTCCCCCGCGCAGCGCCACCAGGATTAATACCCCCCAGCGACTGGTCACGTGCTTCAGCACATCGCGTGACGGGCACTGCTCGGCAAACAAATTACCGTCGCGCATTTTTTCGCTCAGCGTCAACTTCGCCATTTTCACACTTACCTTTTTGTACGTACTTACTAAAAGTTAGTTAAGGTGTTAGCTTACCACAACTGTCACGCAACACGAAGGAGAAGACTGATGATCGCAATTACCGGTGCGACCGGCCAGCTTGGCCACCTCGTCCTACAAAATTTGTTAAAAACCACCGCCGCCAGCCAGATTGTGGCCATTGTGCGTAACCCGGCAAAAGCCGAATCCCTAAGCCAACAGGGCATTGTCGTGCGTCAGGCTGATTATACTGATGAAGCGGCATTCACTGCGGCCCTACAGGGCGTGGATAAGCTGCTGCTGATCTCTTCCAGCGAAGTCGGTCAGCGTGCGTCGCAGCATCGTAATGTTATCAACGCCGCCAAAGCCGCCGGGGTTAAATTTATCGCCTACACCAGCCTGCTGCATGCCGATAAATCCCCGCTTGGCCTGCACGTTGAGCATGTTGAAACCGAGAAAATGCTCGCCGATTCCGCTATCCCCTATGCTCTGCTGCGCAACGGCTGGTACACCGAGAACTATCTCGCCAGCGCGCCACCGGCGCTTGAGCATGGCGTGTTTATCGGTGCTGCCGGTGAGGGCAAAATCGCCTCGGCGACCCGCGCCGACTATGCCGCCGCCGCCGCCCGCGTTATCGCTGAAGAGGGCCATGCCGGGAAGGTGTATGAACTGGCCGGCGATGAAGCCTGGACCCTGAGTGAACTTGCCGCTGAACTGAGCAAGCAGAGCGGTAAAAATGTGGTGTATCAGAACCTGAGCGAAGCCGACTTCGCCGCTGCGCTGAAGAGCGTAGGCCTGCCGGCAGGGCTGGCGGACATGCTCGCCGACTCCGATGTCGGCGCCGCCAAAGGCGGTCTGTTTGACGACAGCCGCACCCTGAGCGCGTTGATTGGCCGCCCGACGACACCGCTGGCTGAGAGCATCAAAGGCATTCTGTAACGGTTACAAAAAGGTTAATTTTTGTAGCTTCCCGACGGACCATCCCCAATAATAACAGGATATCCGTCGGGAGAAACGCAATGCAGGGCGTACCGGAACAGTTCAGCGATGAGAGAGACAGCGCACGCTTTCGCCATCCGGCGCAGCTGCCCGGCGTTGAGCTGTACCATGCCCATATCTCCCGCTACGCCTTCGAACCCCATACCCATGAAGCCTTCGGCATCGGTGCGATAGAACTCGGCGCCGAGCGTTTTCGCTATCGCGGCAGCCAGTATGTCGCTCCGGTTAACTCCGTCGTTACCATGAACCCTGACGAACTGCACACCGGAGAAGCGGCCACCGCCGACGGCTGGCGCTACCGTATGGTCTATCTGGAACCGCAGATGCTGGAAGAGGTCACCGGCGTGCGCCACTGGTGGTTCAGTGAGGTGGTACGCCAGGATCCGCAGCGCTCGCAGCGGCTCTGTCAGCTTATTTATGGCTTATGGCATACCGACGATCCGCTGGCGCAGCAAGGTCTGTTGCTCGACGTGATCGATACCTTTCGCCCGCTGGCCCATCACGCCCCGGTTATCGCGGAAGCCGCCCACCGTTTCGAGCGCGTGCGCGACTACCTGCATGACAACTATATGCATGCCGTCTCCCTTGATCAGCTGGCGCAGGTTGCCGCCCTGAGCCCGTATCACTTTCAGCGCCAGTTTAAGGCTCATTTCCACGTCACGCCCCATCAGATGCTGATGGCCATTCGCCTGTGGCGCGCCAAAGCCTTCCTCACCCACGGAATGCCCGCCGCCGAAGTGGCTGCCGCCACCGGCCTTACCGACCAGTCGCACCTGACCCGCGCCTTTACCCGCCGCTACGGCATCACCCCGGTGCGCTATCAAAAGCAGGTCGCCCGGCGCTAAAGCGCAATCTCATACAATATTCCCGACGCGGCCTCTTCTACACTTTAGCCAACGAAAAGCGGCGCGGATGGCGTAATGATTAGTGGTGTGTTGTATGCCCTGCTGGCAGGGATGATGTGGGGGCTCATATTCGTCGGCCCGGTGCTGGTGCCGGAATACCCGGCGGTCCTGCAATCCATGGGGCGCTATCTGGCCCTGGGGCTGATTGCCCTGCCGCTGGCCTGGCTCGGTCGCGCGCGACTGCGGCAGCTTTCCGGGCGAGACTGGTGGACGGCGCTGGTGCTGACCATGACGGGCAATCTGATCTATTACGTATGTCTTGCCAGCGCTATCCAGCGTACCGGCGCCCCGGTTTCCACCATGATTATTGGCACGCTTCCGGTCGTGCTGCCGGTGATGGCTAACCTGCTCTACAGCCAGCGTGACGGTAAGCTGCCGTGGCGACGCCTCTTTCCGGCGCTCTCCTTTATCGCCGTCGGCCTGGTGTGCGTCAATATTGCCGAGCTGCGCCAGGGGTTGCCCAATTTCAGTATCTGGCGCTACGGCGGCGGTATGGGTCTGGCACTGGTATCGGTGGCCTGCTGGGCCTGGTACGCGTTGCGCAATGCCCGCTGGCTGCGGGAAAACCCGGATAAGCATCCGATGATGTGGGCGACGGCGCAGGCGCTGGTGACGCTACCGGTCTCGCTGGCCGGCTATCTGATTGCCTGCGGATGGCTGCATGTTCAGCAGGTCGGCTTCCCGCTGCCCTTTGGCCCACGTCCCCTGCTCTTTGTGACGCTGATGCTGACCATTGCCGTCCTCTGCTCCTGGGTCGGCGCATTGTGCTGGAATATCGCCAGCCAGAAGCTGCCGACGGTGATTCTCGGGCCGCTCATCGTCTTCGAAACGCTGGCTGGCCTGCTGTATACCTTCCTGTTGCGGCAAAGCATGCCGTCGCTGCTGACGCTCAGCGGCATCCTGCTGCTGGTTGTTGGTGTGGTCTACGCGGTCTGTTCCCGGCCACAAAAACCGATGGTTGTGGCGCGGGCCTGTGAGACTAAAAAATAGCCTGCTATCCGAAAGGGGTATTTCCTTATCCATAAGATGCATTTAATATACATCTTATATTTTTAAAGACGAGGTATCCGCTATGGCTTTTCGTGACCAACCTTTAGGCGAGCTGGCGTTGACGATTCCGCGCGCCTCCGCACTCTTTCGTCAATACGATATGGACTACTGCTGCGGCGGCAAACAGACGCTGGAACGCGCCGCATCGCGTAAGGAACTGGACGTCACGGTGATTGAAGCCGAACTGGCCAGACTGGCGGAAGAGCCGATAGAGAAAGAGTGGCGCGTCGCGCCGTATGCGGAGATCATCGACCATATCATCGTTCGCTATCACGACAGGCATCGCGAGCAGCTGCCGGAGCTTATCCTGCAGGCCAGCAAAGTGGAGCGCGTGCATGCCGATAAGCCCAATGTGCCGAACGGCTTAACCAAATACCTGACCATGCTGCACCAGGAGCTCTCCAGCCATATGATGAAAGAGGAGCAGATCCTGTTCCCGATGATCAAACAGGGCATGGGGACTCAGGCCGCCGGTCCCATCAGCGTGATGGAAAGCGAACACGACGAAGCGGGCGAGCTGCTGGAAGTGATTAAGCATGTCACCAACAATGTCACCCCGCCGCCGGAAGCCTGCACCACGTGGAAAGCGATGTACAACGGCATTAACGAATTGATTGACGACCTGATGGAACACATCAGCCTGGAGAATAACGTTCTGTTTCCGCGTGCCCTCGCCGGAAAATAAAAAAGGCGCCCGCAGGCGCCCTCGACATTGTCAGTCTGATTGGCCACTCCGGTGGCCTTTTTTATGACGGGCCGTTGCAGGCAACGTTAAAAATCTCTGCCGAAGATTTTTTATTTCGCCAGACGCTTCTTACCGGCAAAGAACCAACCTGCCGCCAGCAGAACGAACCACAGCGGGGTGACGATCAGCGCTTCGCGCGTGTCGGTTTCCAGGGTCAGCAGCACCAGCACGAAGACGAAGAACGCCATACAGACCCAGCACATCAGCTTACCCAGCGGCATCTTATATTTTGACTGCTCATGCAGATGCGGACGCTTTTTGCGGTAGACCAGGTACGAGCACAGGATAATAGTCCAGACGAACATAAACAGGATCGCCGATACCGTGGTAATCATGGTGAAGGCAGCAATCACGCTCGGGTTGACCATCAGCATCACCACGCCGCCCAGCAGGCACATACAGGAGAAGGTCAGCCCTTTCGCCGGTACCGCCCGTTTCGACAGTTTGGCGAACATCGACGGCGCCTGGCCATCCTGCGCCAGACCGAACAACATACGGCTGGTTGAGAACACGCCGCTGTTAGCCGAAGAGGCAGCCGAAGTCAGTACCACAAAGTTAATCAGGCTGGCCGCAGCCGGCAGCCCCACCAGCACAAACAGCTCAACGAACGGGCTCTTAGTCGGCACCACGGAACTCCACGGCGTCACCGACATAATCACGATCAGCGCGAAGACGTAGAACATAATAATACGCAGCGGGATCGAGTTAATCGCGCGCGGCAGGGATTTTTCCGGATCTTTGGTTTCTGCAGCGGTGGTCCCTACCAGCTCAATACCGACGAATGCGAAGACCGCTATCTGGAAGCCGGCAAAGAATCCGCTGATCCCTTTCGGGAACCAGCCGCCGTCACTCCACAGATGGGTAAAAGACGCCTCCACGCCGGTCGGCGATTTGAAATGCATCATCACCATCACCAGGCCGACCACAATCAGCGCCACAATGGCGACGATTTTGATCATTGCGAACCAGAACTCCATCTCACCGAACATTTTCACGGTGGCAAGGTTAAGGCTCAGCAGCAGCAGGATAACCGCCAGCGAAGCGACCCAGTCGGAAAGTCCAGGGAACCAGAACTGGGCGTAGGCGGTAATCGCCACCACGTCGGCCATCCCGGTCACCACCCAACAAAACCAGTAGGTCCAGCCGGTAAAATAGCCCGCCCACGGTCCCAGAAGGTCAGCGGCAAAATCACTGAACGACTTATATTGCAGATTCGACAGCAGTAATTCGCCCATCGCGCGCATCACGAAAAACAGCATAAAGCCGATAATCATATAAACAAAAATAATGGATGGCCCGGCGAGGCTGATGGTTTTGCCGGAGCCCATAAACAGTCCGGTCCCGATGGCGCCGCCGATAGCAATAAGCTGAATATGTCGATTCGTGAGATTTCGCCGTAGCGATTGTTCAGTCGGAGCCTGCTCTTCGGCAGCGACTTTAACCTGATCTACCATGTGATTTTCTTCCTGTTGTACCTGTCTGTGTTGTTCAGGCTCTGATGGCCCGTCATTCGTCATTACCCTGAAAAAAGGGTTTATCGATATTAGGTAAGAATCGGAGGGATGAATACTATGATTTAGATATAATGTTAATTTTATGTTTAAAGTGAGTGTTATATCACTCCCGCTGCGCGAAACAGCTCACAAAAATACACCTAAAAAGCCTGAGTGCAACATAAAATTCCAGCAAATTTCCAACTTAAGTATTTTGCGCTATTTTTAGTCGCTTCCTCCCCCTTAAGGGAGAGGAAGCACCTGCTGATTAGATAATATCCAGCAGTTCAACTTCAAAAATCAGGGTGCTGAACGGAGGAATAGAAGCTCCTGCACCGCGCTCACCATAGGCCAGGTTGTGCGGAATGGTCAGTTCCCATTTGGAACCCACCGGCATCAGGGTCAGCGCTTCAATCCAGCCGCCGATCACGCCGGTCACCGGGAACTCAGCCGGTTCGCCGCGGGCTACAGAGCTGTCAAATACGGTACCGTCGATCAGTTTACCGGTGTAATGTACACGGACGCGGTCGGTACGCGCCGGGATCGCGCCTTCGCCCTGGGTCAGAACGCGGAACTGCAGACCAGATTCGGTGCTGTTCACGCCTTCACGCTCGCGGTTTTCATCGAGGTATTTCTGACCATCGGCCGCCATCTCCTGGAAACGCTCGCGACGTACCGCGTCAGCACGCTCGTGGATTTCACGCAGCGCGCGGTGAACGGCTTCCACCGGCACCTGTGGCTGATTGCCTTCCAGCGCATCGGCAATGCCGGCAACCAGTGCTTCAGGCAGCAGCCCCTGCAGGCCGGATTCGCTCAGCTGTTGTCCAACCTGCAAGCCGATACCGTAACTTGCCTGTGCTTCAATAGTGTCAAAAGTCGGGGTTGCCATCTTCTTTCCTTATTTTTCGGGGGGAAATTTCACACTCGACGGATTCCAGACAGCAAGAAGGCGGCATGCAGATGATTCACCGGCAGGACAGGCCACAGTGTGACCAGTGCAGGCAGGCGCAGCCAGCGCATCAGCGACTCGAAAGACGACGAGTATAAAGTGGTGGGCAGCATATCAGCCATCGTCCGATGGGTAAAACTTTGTCGCGGAGATGATGACAAATCTGAGGGAAACAGAAACAATAGGGATATCAGGTTAACCTCACGAAACATATCTTTGTCTCGGCCATCAGGAAGTTAGCCATCTATACTCTACGGAGCAGGATAAAAATATGCGGAGCAGGAGGAAAGCCATGCCCGGGCGCTTTGACATCACAACTACCCTGGCGAAGATCTGGCACGCCCCGGATCATATTCGCATTATGGATCCGCTGCCGCCCATGCATCGCCGGGGCATCATTGCCGGCGCGTTGCTGGTGATTATCGGCATACTGCTCCCGTCAGAGGACAGCGGTAGCCCACGACAGAGTGGCCGCGAAGCCAGTATCGACCTGCAATCGCAGTCCCAGCCGCCATCTTCCCAACAGGCCATGCCGCTGCCGCCGATTACCACCACGCCGACGGTCAATGACGCCGATCAGATGGCGCCGGTAGCGCCGGAGCCGGTTCAGGACGAGCCGGTGGATCAGGGACAGAGCCAGGCTTACTCTCAGCCCTCTCAGCCGCAACCGCGACAACAACAGCAACATTCGGCTGCGGGGATTGAGCAGCAGTGGCGCACCTACCGCATAGAAGCGGGTAAAACCCTGGCCCAGCTGTTCCGCGACCATAATCTGCCGCCCACCGACGTCTATGCGATGGCCCAGGTAGAAGGTCCGGGCAAACCGCTCAGTTCGCTGCAAACCGGGCAGACGGTGCAAATTCGGCAGAATGCCAATGGCGTCGTGACCGGCCTGACAATTGATACCGATAGCGGACAGCAGGTGCTGTTCACCCGTCAGGCGAACGGCAGTTTTATTCGCGCGCGCTAATCGTCGGAAAAAATCCACTGGTCATGCCGGGTATCATGCCCGGCCCGTGCAGAGACACCCTCTCCCGCTCCCGCGTCCTTGATCCTGCTTCATTATGTATCGCGTCGCGTCCGCTTATAGCAATGCCTCCCACTCAAAGGATGGGTCATCGACGGCCTGATATGGCCATTTTGTCAGGAGAGAACAACAGAAGGGGGAGGCAGAAAAGCAAAACGCCGGCACAAGGCCGGCGTCTCGACGCAAACTGAGTAAAAAAATTACTCAGCTACAACGTTAACAACCAGTTTCGCGAAGACTTCGCTGTGAACCTGGAAGTCCACTTCGTGCTCACCGGTGGTGCGCAGAACGCCGTTCGGCAGACGAACTTCGCTCTTAGCAACAGCAACGCCAGCTGCAGATACAGCGTCAGCGATGTCGCGGGTACCGATGGAACCGAACAGTTTACCTTCGTCGCCAGATTTAGACGCGATGGTAACGGTGCCCAGTGCGTTGATTGCTTCAGCACGTGCGTTAGCAGCGGCCAGAACGTCAGCCAGTTTGGCTTCCAGTTCAGCGCGGCGCGCTTCGAAGAATTCAACGTTTTTCTTGGTAGCAGGAACAGCTTTGCCCTGTGGTACCAGGAAGTTACGAGCATAGCCCGCTTTAACGTTAACCTGATCACCCAGGCTACCGAGGTTTGCTACTTTATCAAGCAGAATAACTTGCATTACCTTATCCTCTCAAAGTCGTATTAATGGACCGTGACCGATTACTGATGACGATCAGTGTACGGCAGCAGGGACAGGTAGCGTGCGCGTTTGATAGCGCGAGCCAGCTGACGCTGATATTTTGCACGGGTACCGGTGATACGGCTTGGGACAATCTTACCGCTTTCGGTGATGTAGTTTTTCAGCGTTGCGATATCTTTATAGTCGATCTCTTGAACGCCTTCCGCGGTGAAACGGCAGAACTTGCGACGACGGAAATAACGTGCCATTTGGCTAGTCTCCAGAATCTATCAATTCAATCTGCTCGGCATGCAGAACCATTTTGCTCAGGCCGTTCTTTGCCTTGTGGCAAGAGATGAACCCCTGAACGGTCACTGCGCTACCGACCGTTATACTGTGAGTAATGGCCTGGTTCTCGTGTCCGCTAATAATTACGGGCATTTGACACCATGCCTGCCGGTGAAAACCGGCTTCCTCCTGCACTGAACGATGCTCAAGCACGAACTGGCAGTGTGGAATTCCTGACGGGCTGACCTTACGCAGTGGCGTCCTGCAAACAATGCCGGACAGCTCCAGACGATTGGTCATCAGGATTACTCTTCAGAATCCCCAGCTTCAGAATCATCTGCGGTTTCGTTTGCGAAATCTTCGCGACGCTCACGGCGCTCGTCTTTCGCTTTAACCATCGGAGATGCTTCGGTAACAGCGTGCTTAGTACGCATTACCATGCTGCGGATAACGGCGTCGTTGAAGCGGAAGTTAGTTTCCAGCTCATCGATCGCTTCCTGCGGAGCTTCAACGTTCAGCAGAACGTAGTGAGCTTTGTGCAGTTTGTTGATCGGGTAAGCCAGCTGACGGCGGCCCCAGTCTTCCAGACGGTGGATCGTACCTTCTGCTGCAGTGATTGCACCAGTGTAACGTTCGATCATACCCGGAACCTGTTCGCTCTGGTCAGGATGGACCATAAAAACGATTTCGTAATGACGCATCGAATTGCTCCTTACGGATTATTCAGCCTCCTGTCTGGGTCAGCCGCGGCCCATGGAGGCAAGGAACGTGTTAAAGGGCGGCCGAAAAATTGACGCGTCATTCTACTTTCGTCGCTCTGGGAAGACAAGCGAATTGCGCAAATAATTCGCACTAACGGTAAAGCCGCGCCAGGTCAGTGATTTAAAATTAATCAACGACACCAGCGACACTTTTTTGAACAACTTCATCAGAAATGGTCACGATACCCACCGTCGCCAGAGATTACACTTAAATCAGAGCTATCGATAACCCCGGAGGATCCCGTATTTAACGCCAGCATGGTCGACAGAACGTCAGGAGCGTAGAGTATGAAATACATCATCATTGCCGCTACGGCTGCGCTTTTACTAAGCGCCAACGCGCTCGCAGCCATCAAGATCGATGGGCGCCAGGCACGCAACATGGACGATGTGCAGAGCCTGGGCGTTATCTATATCAACCATAATATGGCGACTGAGCAAGAGGCCGACAAGGCACTTAATCAGCTGAGCGATGCGCAAGGCGCAAAATATTTTCAGCCGATCCTGATTCACGAACCGGAAAGCAACGGCGTGATTCATGCCAGTGCAGCCATTTATCGCTAATCCCAGGTTTCCCTGCGCCTCCCGAGCGGAGGCGCTCCCCCTGCCTTAGGGCCAGCGTCAGCCTCACGTTTAAAGATTTTGCTGAAAAAATGCCACCGTCGCTGCTAATGCCTCCGGCGTTATCCGGTGGCGAACCCCTTTTTGCCAGACGCAGGTCAGATGAGTATCCCGATCGTTTTGCCGCAGCGCCTGCTGGAGCCGGAACGTGCCATCTGGCGGAACCACATCGTCTTCATCGCCGTGCCAGAGCAAAAGCGGTCGATTCGCCAGGGTGTCGAGTTGCCCGGTGATGTCCCATTCTGCCAGCTGTTCGGCACTGGCACCGGGCGAAGGAAACAGGCTCTGTGACAGCTGGGTAAAATAGCCGGAGCCCATCAGGCAGGCCACGCTTTTTATCTCCGGATGATGGGTCATCATTCCCAGCGCCGTCATGCCGCCCATTGATGCCCCGGCGACCGCCAGCCTGCCCCCCTCAACCCAGCCCTGGTCGATAACCGCCGCGCGCAAGGCCGGAAACTCGGCAAAATTTTGCAGTAAAATCGGCCAGAAGCGCTGCATCCGCCCGCCTTCATCGCCATCGTAACGTGCGCCATGTTCCGGCGCATCGGGCATAATGACGCGAAACCCGGCCTCTGCCAGCGCCACGGCGAAGTAGCTGTATACCAGCTTCGAGGAGGTAAAACCGTGATAAAAGATGATACTGGGCAACGGCTTATCCAGCGCATATTGCGGGCAGGCATGCAGGACTTCGCCGCCCGCCAGACGACGTATTTCAAGAGTAATCATTGACCCTCTCCTTTCACTCAGGTCGCGGTGTGTCATGGGCTGATATATTCAGCAAGAAACCAGGTTCACCATGATTCATAATGTTGAGAACTTGGTTACGCTTTCACGATATTTTCATCCGAAAATCGCGTCAGAGATAACACTTCGGGAACATTCCCCGGAAATGACATTCAGGCTACCACTACACTATGACTATCAGGAAACGAGATATGGTTATGCGCAGGTTAACACCGTGGTTTCTGGCTATCGCACTGAGCGGTTGTAGTGCCCTGCAGGGGACGCCAGAAGCACCGCCACCCGCAACCGACCATCCGCAAGAGATTCACCGTAACCAGACGACAGGGCTACAGAAAATGTGGACGGTGAGCGTGTTGATGTACGGTTCGCCAATGGATGTCGAAGCGGCGTTGAAAACGAAGGCAGAAACGGCTAAAGCGGATTACTACGTCATCATCATGATTGATGACACCATGGTTCCCGGCCAGTGGTATTCGCAAGCGATTCTGTACCGTAAATAGCGGTACACCATCTTTTAGCCAGCTTTACACTGCTTTGCGTCCATTCACGTTCTCCTGTGCATAATAACGTTCGGCCAGCCAACCTGGCAGGACGTTAGCAACGGACTGCCCTCGGGACTACGTGAAATGGAGCTGACGATGAAACGATCTTTTACCCTACCCGCTCTGCTGCTGACCACAGCGACAGCAAACACCTCCGCGCAGTCGGCGGAATTCGCCAGCGCGGACTGCGTTACCGGTCTGAATGAAATTGGCCTGATCTCCGTCAATAATATTGCCGGCAGCCAGCAGGACGTTGAACGCGCCATCGCCGTAAAGGCCGATGAACAAGGCGCGTCGTGGTATCGCATCGTACAGATGTACGAGGATCAGCAGCCGGATAACTGGCGAGTCCAGGCCATTCTTTACGCCTGAGGCGCCTGACGTCCACGCCCCATCGCACGTAGCAGCAAATCCTCCAGCGTCGGCTCATCCAGCCGCATACCGCCGCGCGTGTCGAGCATCATACGACACCAGGCCTCCGCCAGCGGCGGCGAGGCGTAGCGCAGCATCTGCGCGCCAACGCCGAGCATATAAACCCGGCGTGCTATCTCTCTGCCCTGCTCTTCTGCGGGCCGCCGCAGCAGCTGTTGCAACTGCCGCCACGTCCGGTCGAAATGGCGGTTTTGCCCTTTCACCTCCGCGCACTCCGCCGCCAGCAGCTCCAGCGCCGCCGGATGTTTACCCAGCACCCGCATCACGTCCAGACACATGATATTGCCCGAGCCTTCCCAGATACTATTGACCGGCATCTCACGATACAGGCGCGGCAACTCACTCTCTTCACAGTAGCCAATCCCGCCCAGTACCTCCATCGCCTCAGCGACAAACGGGACCCCGGATTTGCAGATGGCAAACTTCGCCGCTGGCGTAAACAGGCGGGCCCAGAGGACCTCTCTGGCGTCATCACGACTCTCCCACGCCCGCGCCAGCCGGAACAGAAAAGCGGTCTGCCCTTCAAGGCGCAGCGCCATCTGGCCCAGCACCTGACGCATGAGCGGCTGATCGACCAGATTCTTACCGAATGCCTGGCGCTGCAGCGCATGATAGAGCGCCACCGAATAGGCCCGACGCATTAATGCGTGGCTGCCAAGCGCGCAGTCAAAACGCGTAAGCCCGCCCATTTTGAGGATTTGCCGAACGCCATCGCCCTCTTCGCCCACCAGCCAGCCGCGGGCTGCAAAAAACTCGACTTCGCTGCTGGCGTTCGAACGGTTGCCGAGCTTATCTTTCAGCCGCTCCAGATGCAGGGCATTGCGCTGCCCGTCGGGAAGCAGACGGGGCACGAAAAAGCAGGAGAGACCTTCCGCCGCCTGAGCCAGGACCAGGTGCGCATCGCTTTGCGGGGCCGAGAAAAACCATTTATGACCGACCAGATGATAAAAACCTTCGGCGGTTTTTTCCGCCCGGGTGGTATTGATCAGGACGTCAGATCCCCCCTGCTTTTCCGTCATCCCCATGCCAATTAACAGCCCACGTTTCTGAGCGCCCGGCGCCAGATGCGGATCGTAGCGGTCGCTCAGCAAAGGGGACAGCCAGTCGCTAAAAGGTTTCGGTAGCGCCTGCTGTAGCAGCGGCGTCGCCGCAAAGGTCATGGTTATCGGACACAGCGTCCCCGCTTCTACCTGCGCATGCAGCATAAAGCGGGCGGCGCGCGCGACAAAGGCGCCTGCGCGCGCATCCTCCTGCCAGGCCAGATTATGCACCCGGTTGGCGCACAGCCCCTGCATCAACAGGTGCCAGGCAGGATGAAACCGGACATCATCAAGCCGGCTACCGGTCGCATCGTAGCGCAGCAGCTCCGGCGGATTACTGTTCGCCAGTCTCCCCAGCTCCAGCGACTCCGCCGCCCCCAGCTGCTGGCCGATACTGGCCAGTAAATCACTGTCCCATCCGGCCCCTTCGCGCGTTACGGCCTCACGCAGCGCGCTATCCGAGAGAAATAAATTGCTGTTCATCAGCGGCGCAGGCTGATTGAACACGGTATGCGTTTGCCAGACCATACTGTCTCCTTGCGTCATCGGCATGATTATTCAGTATGGCTACCCTCGCCGGACATCGCCCGCGAGTCCGGTCACAAAAAAACCATCGCCCCCCTTCGTGAAGCCCATCACAGCCACAAGAATTTTAAATTTCATAATGGAAAATGTATGGAATAGTTTATTCAATTGTGACTTTTTTGCTCATGCCGGGATGATTTATGCAGACCGTAACAACGACTATGGGCGCGCATAAACGCGCGCTGATCGCCGGCTCTATCGGCAACTTTATTGAGTGGTACGAGTTCGCGGTATATGGCTTTCTGGCGACGGTTATCGCCCGCAACTTCTTTCAGCTTGCCGGGGAAGCGCCGCTGACGGGCCTGATCCTGACCTATGCGTCGTTCGCGATCGCTTTCTTCTTCCGCCCTTTGGGCGCCATTATTTTTGGCCGGATCGGCGATCGTATTGGCCGTAAACCCACGCTGATTATCGTGCTGGTAATGATGACCCTGGCGACCACAGCCATTGGCCTGGTGCCGGTTTATGCCAGCATCGGGATTGCCGCGCCGCTGATTCTGACGGGACTGCGTATTCTTCAGGGCCTGTTTGCCGGCGGTGAATATGGCGGCGCGGTGTCGCTGATGACCGAGTTCGCCCCACGCGGCAAGCGCGGGCTGTATGGTGCCTGGCAATCCTTTACCGTGGCATTAGGGCTGCTGGCGGGGGCGGGCGTCGTGGCGTTGATTTCCGCCATTCTGAGCCCGGAGGAGCTGTACGCCTGGGGCTGGCGCCTGCCCTTCTTCCTCGCCATCCCGATGGGGGGCGTGGCGCTCTGGCTACGGGTGAAGATGGAGGAGACGCCGGGCTTTCTCCGCCAGCAGAAGCAGCAACAACAGTATCCGCAGCCCACGGCGAACGTCGGCCAGACGCTGAAGGCTATTCTGACCGGCATTGGTCGCCTGATGGTCTGGTCCGCTGCGGGGTACACCTATCTGGTGATTATGCCCGCCTATCTGCAATCCTCGCTGCATACCGGTTTTCATCAGGCATTGCTGATTGCGGTTATCTCTAATATTGGTTTCGCCATAACGATTCTGCCCGCCGGAATGCTCAGCGATAAATGGGGACGCCGCAACGTGATGGTGATGGCCGCCGTGTTGCTGCTTATCCTGGCGCTCCCGCTGCTGAAAATTCTGCAGGCGGAATCCAGTACACTGCTGGTAAAAGCGCTGGTCGTGTTGGTGGCCGGGGGATTAGTCGGCATGCTGGCGGGCCCAGGACCCGCGATGCTGTCAGAGATGTTCCCGACCAAAGTACGTTACACCGGGCTTGGGCTGGCGTATTCACTGTCGAACGCGATTTTCTCGGGATGCGCAGGGCTGATTATCACCGGTCTGATTAAGCAGACGGGGAATCTCGATATTCCGGCTTATTACGTGATGGCGACGGCGGTGGTGAGTATTTTCGCGCTGATGACGCTGAAGAAAAACGACCATCTGCGGTCGCTGGATGAGTGACAACATTGCCCGGCGGCGCGAGCTTGCCGGGCCTACGCTTCTGTAGGCCGGGTAAGGCGCAGCCGCCACCCGGCAAACATATCAGCTACGCTGACGCACCGCTTCAAACAGGCAAATCCCGGTCGCGACAGAGACGTTCAGTGAAGAGACGCTGCCGGCCATCGGGATACTGATTAACTCATCGCAGTGCTCGCGGGTCAGCCGACGCATCCCTTCCCCTTCCGCTCCCATAACCAGTGCCATCGGGCCGGTCATTTTACTCTGGAACAGCGTGTGGTCCGCTTCACCCGCGGTGCCGACGATCCAGACATTCTCTTCCTGCAGCAGGCGCATGGTGCGCGCGAGGTTGGTGACGCGGATCAGCGGGACACTTTCCGCCGCGCCGCAGGCCACTTTTTTCGCGGTCGCGTTCAACTGGGCGGAACGGTCGCGCGGTACAATCACCGCGTGTACGCCAGCCGCATCGGCGCTACGCAGACAGGCGCCGAGGTTGTGCGGATCGGTGACGCCGTCGAGGATCAGCAGGAACGGCTGCTCGAGCGAGGCAAGCAGGTCCGGGAGATCGTTCTCCTGATACTGACGCCCCGGCTTCACCCGGGCAATAATCCCCTGATGCACGGCACCTTCGCTTTTCTCGTCAAGAAACTGACGGTTAGCCACCTGAATCACCACGCCCTGCGCTTCCAGCGCATGGATCAGCGGCAGCAGGCGTTTATCCTCGCGGCCTTTCAGAATATAAACTTCCTGAAAACGCTCTGGAGCGCGCTCGAGCAGGGCCTGCACCGCGTGGATGCCGTAAATCATTTCACTCATTAAAGGTACTCATCTGGGGCGGTATGCGCCGGGTTAATAGGGCCGTGAACCACTTCACTTGCGCCTATTATAACCGACATGGCGTTCAAATCGACTCTTGTCCGATTAAACTGCCCGCCGCCGGGCGTCGCGTTTAACCTAAATGCCGTTTTGCCTCCTGGCGCACCCGGTGCAAAACGTGATGCTTAATCTCGCTGTAGCGCGGATGTTCGGCCAGGGTTTCGATATCCCGTTCGCGGCCGAAGGGCAGGGCTAGCTCTTCGACGATTTTTCCCGGCTTCGCTGACATAATCAGAATGCGGTCGGCGAGGAACAGCGCCTCTTCGACATCGTGGGTCACAAACAGCAGCGTGGTGCCGGTCGTAAGCCAGGCCTCGCGCAGCAGCTCCTGCATCATCAGCCGGGTTTGCGCATCCAGCGCGCCGAAAGGTTCATCCAGCAGCAGCACCTCCGGGCCGGGCAGCCAGGCGCGCGCCAGCGCCACGCGCTGTTTCATGCCGCCGGAGAGCTGCCAGGGGGCATGATGCTCAAACCCTTTCAGGCCCACGCGCCCCAGCCAGTCCAGCGCTCGCGCATTGACCTCTTGTTTGCGGTATTTGCCCAGCCGCGGGCCAAAGGTGACGTTATCCAGCACCGACAGCCACGGGAACAGATTCGGCTGCTGGAAAATCATGCCGCGATCCGGCCCCGGCGCGCGTACCGGTTTGCCGCCCGCCGCGATGCGTCCCCGGTCCGGTTGGGTAAACCCGGCCACCAGGTTGAGAATGGTCGATTTTCCGCAGCCCGAAGGACCGAGCAGAACGACAAACTCCCCTTTATGCAGTGACAGGCTAATATCCTCAAGCACCGTGAACGGCTGCGGCCTGGCCGCAAAGGAGAGCGAGACATTTTCCAGCGTGATGGCACTCATTATTCTTTCCCCGCCCAGGGCACAAACAGGCGTTGCAGCCCCAGCAGCAATAAATCCAGCAGATAGCCAATGCCGCCCAGCAGCAGAATGCCGAGCATGACGATATCGGTACGCAGATAGGAACTGGCGTTAATCACCATCCAGCCCAGGCCCGAGCTGGCCGCCACCATCTCCGCCGCAATCAGCGAGGTCCAGCCGATACCGATCGACAGCCTGACGGTAGTGAAGAGATCGGGTAGCGCATCCGGCAACACCACCCGCAGGAAAATTTGCTTACGCGAGGCGCCGAGGGTTTGCGCCACGCGAATGCGCGAGCGGCCAATCCGCTCGACGGCGGCGGAGGCCCCGACCACCACGCTTAAAAAGGTGGCGATAAATATCAGGAAGAATTTGGAGGCTTCGCCGATCCCCAGCCAGACCACGGCCAGCGGGATCAGGGCGATTTTGGGCAGCGGACGCAGGAACTGCACGAACGGATTTAACACGGCGGCAAGGCCATCCGACAGCCCCATCAGCAGCCCCAGCGGAATGCCGATGATAATCGCTACCGCAAAGGCGCTGAGGGCGCGCGCGAGGCTCATCGCGATATGCTCCCACAGCGGCACCTGACGATAGCCCTCCGCCAGCAGCTCTTCGGTTGTCAGGCCGATATCCGTCAGGGAGGGCAGCAGCAGCGGGTCAACCCACTGCCGCGTCGCCGCCACCTGCCAGACGATAAAGAAAACCGCCACCGAGACAGTGCTGATAGCGATATGCTGGCTCAATCTCATTGCGCGGCTACCGCCGCTTCGCGGATATAGCGTGAATTAATCGCGGTATCCCAGTTCGCCGGAATATCGCGTTTGCGAATCTCGCCAATCGCCGCGAGGAAGCCGGAGGTTTTGCTCAACGCTTTGCCGATGCCGCTGTCGGAGGTTTGCGTCCCGTTACCCAGCCATGCCGCGGTCCCCTGCTGGCTCAGCGTGGGGTATTCCAGGCCGCCGAGCGTATTCGCCGCGGTGGTCACCGGGGCACCAACTTCTTGCGCCACGATCGCCGCCGCACGCTCCGGGTCTTGCTTAAATTCGTCAACCTTTTGCTGGTGCACGCGCAGGAAGGCGGTCACCACCTGGGGATATTGCTCGGCAAAGGCTTTACGCACCACGTAGTTGTTGTAAATCAGGTAGCCCTCTTTTTGCAGATCTTTGGTGGCGAACACCTGGTGTCCGCCGGAGGACTCCAGCTCCTGGGCAAACGGCGCCCAGACGTAGCCGGCATCGATATCGCCGCGCTTCCAGGCGGCGACCATCTCGGCCGGGCGCAGCGGCAGCAGGGTTATCTTGCTGCGATCCAGTTTGTTGACGTCGATGGCGGCTTCCAGGGCGTACTGCGCCGTCGAATTCGGCGGGTAGGCCACGCGCTTGCCTTCGATATCTTTAATGCTGCTGATGCCCTCCTTGCCAATCAGCCGCTCATAGCTGGCGATGACGCCGGAAACGCCAATAATCTCTACCGGCAGTTTTCTGACAATCCCTGCCGCTGCCGGGCTGGAGCCGAAGTTAGCAATATCGATAGCATTACTGGCGAAATAATTTAACGCATCGGCGCCGGAGGCAAACTGCACCCACTTCACTTTACTGTTTAACGCTTTATCCAGAGAGCCGTCGGCTTTCGCCAGCATTAATACCTGAGAGCCGCCGCTATACGCCACCCGGACTTCGCCCGGGGTATCTGCAAAGCTGACATTGGCCCATAAGCCACCCGCTGCAAGGAATAAGCAGAGAATTTTTTTCATTATATTTACCCTTCGAAAGTTCAGAAATTTCATGCCCGGAAAATAACCGGACTCAATCGTATTCAGTGATGTTTTAACGGGCCTGCCATAATTGCGAACATCGCTCGGCCAGCGCCTGGGCCGGATCGAACGTTAAGTCATAAAACGGCGCTTTCACCGCCGTAAGCGCAACGGGGACCTCGGTGCAGGCCAGAATCAGCTTTTGCGCGCCGCGTGCAAACAGCGCGTTGGCCTGACACGCCAGCAGCTCGCCCCCCTCTTCCAACGCGCCGCGTTTGACCGCGTAACAGCCGGGGACAAACCAGCGGGCCAGCTCCTCCTGCGTCGGTTCAACCACCTCCACGCCCTGCACCGCCAGTTTGCGCTGATACCAGCCCGCCTCCAGCGTGCCTTGCGTGGCGATAATCCCTACCCGCTGCGGTTTGTCCGCCTGCTGCGCCAGCGCGGCTAGTGTCGCATCAACGATGTGCAAAATCGGGGCATCGCTCACCTGGCTGAGGGCGTCATACCAGTGATGCGCCGTATTACAAGGGATGGCGATATGGCTGGCCCCCGCCTGATTAAGCTTTTCAATACCGTGGATAAGCTGCGGCAGCGGCGACGGCCCGCTTCCCGCCAGCGCCTTTTGTCGGTCCGCGATCTGCGGGACGTTCCACACCACCGAAGGGAGCTGTTGCCGATCGTTCTGCGCCGGCGTGGCGTCAAGCAGGCGTCGCTGAAAGTCCAGCGTGGCGAGCGGCCCCATCCCGCCCAGCACGCCGAGCAGAAACGGTTTAGTCATGGCGGGTCTGCGCCTCTAACAACTGGCGGTAGCCGAACAGTCCGGCAGAACCGCCGGTATGGATAAAGACGATATTCTCATCCTGACGGAAGTGGCCCTGACGAATCAGATCGATAAGCCCCGCCATCCCTTTCGCGGAGTAGACCGGATCCAGCAGAATCCCCTCGTGGCGGGCCAGCAGCGTCAGCGCTTCCAGCGTTCCCGCGGTGGGCAGGCCGTAGCCCTCGCCGACGTAATCGCTATTGGCCACCACGGCGCTACGCGGCAGCTCGCCCGCCACGCCCAGCAGGCTGAGCGTTCTCGCCGCCAGATTCCAGACGTTCTCTTCCTGCTTCGCCTTCGGCGCACGCACGCTGATGCCCAGCACCGGAACGTGGCTGTTGGTCGCCGTAAAGCCCGCCACCAGTCCCGCCTGGGTACCGGTGCTGCCCGTAGCGTGAACCACGTGGTCGATGCGCAGGCGTAGCTGGGATGACTGATACAGCAGCTCTTCGGCACAGGCGACATAACCCAGCGCGCCGATGGGGTTAGAACCGCCGCCGGGGATGATGTACGGATTGCGTCCTTGTTCACGCAGCGTGGCGGCATACTCCTCCATTGCCTGCTGCATATCGCTGCCGCCCGGCAGATGGGCAACGATCTCCCCACCCAGCAGCTCATCGAGCAGTACGTTACCGGAGCGTTGATAATCCTCGCCAAAATCCGTCACCCGCCGTTCCAGCAGCGCTTTAGCCTGCAGGCCAAGTCGCGCCGCGCCGGCAATGGTCTGACGGACATGGTTAGACTGCGTGGCCCCCTGAGTGATCACCACGTCCGCATTTTTCGCCAGCGCATCCGCCAGCAAAAATTCCAGCTTACGGGTTTTATTCCCCCCGCTCGCCAGACCGGTCGCATCATCGCGTTTTATCCATATTTTGGGCCCGCCTAATAATGTCGACAAATTATCCAGCGGCTCAAGCGGAGTCGGGAAATGACCAAGAGACACACGAGGAAAACGAGCCAGATGCATATATGCTCCTTGCACATAAAAAGGGGGGAAGCAAAAGTAAAATCCACTATACACAGTGAAAAAACAGGGCTAATCAAAAAGAATAAATAACGATTGCTGAAAAAAGACTAAGCAGGAAATACGCGGGGAAGGGAGAAATATCTATTCTGTTGTGGAATGACTTACGGCAAAAAAGAATAACCCCCTCCGGCTGGAGGGGGTGATATGCCCGTCATACTTCAGGTTGCCTGTACGTTGGCGATCCGCATGTCCCCGGGAACATCGTTATTGATGTACCGGGGGATTTCCTGCAACCCGCATGATTGAGGGGCGCTTACTCAGCAGCTTTTTTCTTCGCCGCGCGCTTCGCCTTGGTCGCCGCCGCTATTTTCTGCGTCCTGGCCGACGGCTTTTTCGCGCCTTTCTCTTTCTTCGCTTTCGCCGGTTTCGATTGGCCCTTATCACCACGGAAAGCGCTGTCTGGCTCGAAGTTTACCTTCTTGCCCGTCTGACGGCGACGACCGGACGGTTTGCCTGCATTATTGCTGGCGCCGTTGGCCTTCTTCGTCTTCTCCCGGGCGGTCTTGCCGACGTTGCGCGGACCGCGTTCGCTGGAGATCAGTGAGAAGTCGATTTTACGTTCGTCCATGTTGACCGCTTCCACGCGGACTTCCACGCGATCGCCCAGACGGTAAGTCTGGCCGCCGGATTCGCCGATCAGACGTTGTCCGACCTGGTCGAAACGATAGTAATCGTTATCCAGCGAGGAGACGTGCACCAGGCCATCGATAAACAGCTCATCCAGACGCACGAAGAAACCAAAGCCGGTCACGCTGGCAATCACACCTTTAAAGACGTTCCCCACCTGATCCAGCATAAAGTCGCACTTCAGCCAGTCGGAGACTTCGCGGGTGGCTTCATCAGCGCGACGTTCGGTCATCGAACAGTGCGCGCCCAGCTGCAGCATTTCATCCATGCTGTAATGCCAGCCGCCGGTTTCGGTGCTGTTGCCTTTATGGCCCTGTTCTTTCGCCAGCAGGTACTTAATCGCACGGTGTAGCGACAGGTCAGGGTAACGACGAATGGGCGAAGTGAAGTGCGCGTATGATTGCAGCGCCAGGCCAAAGTGACCGCGGTTTTCCGGGTCGTATATCGCCTGTTTCATCGAACGCAGCAGCATGGTTTGCAGCATTTCATGATCCGGGCGATCGGCAATCGAGGTCAGCAGCTCAGCGTAATCACGCGGCTCGGGCTTATTACCGCCAGGCAGTTCCAGCCCCAGCTCCGCCAGTACGGAACGGAAAGCGGTAATCGCTTCGGTGCTCGGTTTATCGTGGATACGGAACAGCGCCGGCTCCAGCGCCTTCTCAACAAAGCGGGCGGCGGAGATGTTCGCGAGGATCATGCACTCTTCGATAAGCTTATGCGCATCGTTACGCTGCGTCTGCTCAATACGCTCAATGCGGCGCTCGGCGTTAAAGATAAACTTCGCTTCTTCGCTCTCAAAGGAGATCCCACCGCGTTCTTCGCGCGCGCTATCCAGCACTTTATAAAGCGCATGCAGCTCTTCGATATGCTTCACCAGCGGCGCATAGTGCTCACGCAGCTCCTGGTCGCCCTGCAGCATATGCCACACCTTGGTGTAGGTCAGACGCGCGTGTGAGCTCATCACCGCTTCATAGAACTTGTAGCCGGTCAGACGTCCCTTAGACGAAATGGTCATCTCGCAGACCATACATAGCCTGTCGACCTGCGGGTTCAGGGAACATAAGCCGTTGGAGAGCACTTCCGGCAGCATCGGTACGACCTGAGACGGGAAGTAGACCGAAGTACCGCGGCTGCGTGCTTCAGCGTCCAGCGGCGTACCAGGACGCACATAGTAGCTGACGTCGGCAATCGCCACCCACAGACGCCAGCCGCCGCCGCGTTTTTTCTCGCAGTACACGGCGTCATCAAAGTCGCGGGCATCTTCACCATCGATAGTCACCAGCGGCAGGTCGCGTAAATCCACGCGGCCCGCTTTCGCCTCTTCCGGCACCTGCTCTTTCAGCACCGAAACCTGTTTCTCTACCGCCGGCGGCCAGGTGTAAGGGATTTCATGGGTACGCAGCGCCATATCCACCGCCATGCCGGTGCCCATATTGTCACCCAGCACTTCGACGATTTTACCGATCGCTTTAGTACGACGGGTCGGGCGCTGGCTCAGCTCCACAACCACCACAAAGCCCATTCGCGCGCCCATCACCTCTTCCGGCGGGATCAGGATATCAAAGCTCAGGCGGCTGTCGTCCGGTACGACAAAACCCACGCCAGCATCGGTGAAATAGCGACCGACAATCTGGCTGGTTTTGGGCACCAGAATGCGCACCACGCGCGCTTCGCGGCGGCCTTTACGATCGGCGCCCAGCGGCTGCGCGAGGATCTGATCGCCATGGATACACATTTTCATCTGCTCGGAGGAGAGATAAAGGTCGTCTTTACGCCCTTCGACGCGCAGGAAACCATAGCCGTCGCGATGGCCGATAACCGTGCCTTTAAGCAGGTCGAGACGCTCCGGCAATGCGTAACACTGGCGGCGGGTAAAGACCAGCTGCCCGTCACGCTCCATGGCGCGCAGGCGACGGCGCAGCCCCTCGAGTTGTTCTTCTCCTTCGATATTCAGTTCTATCGCCAGCTCGTCGCGACTGGCCGGTTTTTCACGTTTTGCTAAATGATCGAGGATAAATTCCCGGCTTGGGATGGGATTCGCATACTTTTCAGCTTCGCGTTCCTGGAAAGGATCTTGTGACATGTCGGTTCCTCCGTTGTCATCTCTGATGAAAGTTTATGTCACTCCACCAGTAATAATTTATAAAGCGGTTGATTTTCTTCAACCAAATCAGCCAGCGTGTAGTTGTCTAGTTCCTTGAGAAAACTTTGCGCTGCTTCAGCCAGCGCCTTTTTCAGGCGGCAAGCGGGTGTAATGTGGCAAAATTCGCTGCTGCAATTGACCAGCGACAGCGGTTCCAGATCGCGGACGACATCGCCAACCCGAATGGTATTCGCCGGCTTACCCAGGCGAATCCCCCCGTTTTTACCCCGCACGGCCATCACGTAGCCAGCACGACTTAACTGATTGATTATTTTTACCATATGATTACGGGAAACGCCGTAAACCTCCGTTACTTCGGAGATACTCGTCATTCTTCCATCCGGCAACGAGGCCATATAAATCAGCGCTCGTAATCCGTAATCCGTGAAACTCGTTAACTGCACATCAACCTCAGGGTAAGGGGGAAAGCGGCATACACTCATCATTCAGGCCATTGCCGCGTGGTGCGATCGGACACATCCTGAAAGCTTGCGTATATTGATCCTCGGGTAATGACCGTATTGATACTGTATTGATGATAAACCAGCCAGCGCTCAGGCCGCTAATTTATTTGAAATGGGGCGGGTGAACAGCAAAAACAAGGGGCGCCTTAGCGGCGCCCCAGGGGATGATTATGCGTCAAACGGATCGCGCAGAATCATCGTCTCAGAACGGTCGGGACCGGTAGAGATGATATCAACCGGTACGCCGGTCAGCTCTTCAATGCGCGCGATATAGTTCAGCGCAGTCTGCGGCAGACCGCTGCGCGTTTTCACGCCGAAGGTGCTTTCAGACCAGCCCGGCATGGTTTCATAAATCGGCTCAATGCCTTCCCAGTTGTCAGCAGCCAGCGGCGTGGTCGTCACTTCGCGGCCGTCCGGCAGACGGTAGGCAACGCAGAGTTTCACTTCTTTCAGGCCGTCCAGAACATCCAGCTTGGTCAGGCAGAAGCCGGACAGGGAGTTGATCTGCACCGCGCGACGGATCGCCACGATATCCAGCCAGCCGGTACGACGACGACGGCCGGTAGTGGCGCCGAACTCGTTACCCTGCTTGCACAGGAACTCGCCGATATCATCGAACAGCTCAGTCGGGAACGGGCCTGCGCCGACGCGAGTCGAGTAGGCTTTGATGATGCCCAGCACGTAGTCCACATAACGCGGACCCAGGCCGGAACCGGTCGCCACGCCACCCGCTGTGGTGTTAGACGAGGTCACGTACGGATAGGTACCGTGGTCGATATCCAGCAGAGTCCCCTGCGCGCCTTCGAACATCACGAAGTCGCCGCGCTTACGCGCCTGGTCCAGCAGATCGGAAACATCCACCACCATCGCCGTCAGAATGTCGGCAATCGCCATGACATCATCCAGCACTTTCTGATAGTCAACCGCTTCTGCTTTGTAGAAATTCACCAGCTGGAAGTTGTGATATTCCATCACTTCTTTCAGTTTGACGGCGAAGGTTGCTTTATCAAACAGGTCACCAACGCGCAGACCGCGGCGTGCGACTTTATCTTCGTAAGCAGGGCCGATGCCGCGACCGGTGGTACCGATAGCTTTCGCACCGCGTGCTTTTTCACGCGCAACGTCCAGCGCGACATGATAATCGAGGATAAGCGGGCAGGCTTCGGACAGCAGCAGACGCTCACGAACAGGGATACCACGGTCTTCCAGACCTTTCATCTCTTTCATCAGCGCAGCCGGAGACAGCACCACACCGTTACCGATGATGCTGGTGACATTTTCGCGCAGAATACCTGATGGAATAAGATGGAGGACGGTTTTTTCACCGTTGATTACGAGAGTATGGCCTGCGTTGTGGCCACCCTGGTAGCGCACAACATATTTAGCCCGTTCAGTCAGGAGATCGACGATCTTCCCTTTACCTTCGTCACCCCATTGGGTGCCCAGTACGACGACGTTGTTACCCATTTTTCAAAATCACCGTTTGCTTAAAAATGGATTCTACCATCGCTTTTTCAGAGTTACAGCACTTTTTGCACTCAATTCCAGGCAAGTCTGACCACTTTTTGATCAGGTCATCGATTTCGTCAACATGTAGTAGATGACAAACCCGGCAACCACAAGCCCCCCGCCAAAACGGCGTAATAAATTATCCGGCAGCTGGCTCATGGTCGCGACCATCCGCCGCCAGGCGCGCGGATAAAGCAGCGGCCCGAGCCCTTCGAGTACTAAAACCAGCGCCAGTGCCAGCCAGATTGTTGCGTTCATTATGGACCCTTAGAAAGAAAGCGCGTCGCCGCCCCAGACAGGCATCGGCGGCAGCGTAATGTGGAAACAGACCCCTGCGACATTGTCCGGTATTTCACGTTCATTATGAACGGGTGTCGCACAAAAAAACCTATAACTTATTGTGTTAAAAGTTATTTATTAAACTTCGCCCATAAAAAAGGCGCCTTTCTCAAGGCGCCTTTTTACTCACGCGATAACTTACTTGCGAGCCGAATCTGGCGATTTCATATAGCGGAAGAAATCGCTGTCCGGGCTGAGAACCATCACATCCTGATTGCTCTGGAAGCTATTCTCATAGGCGCGCAGGCTACGGATAAAGGCATAGAAGCCCGGATCCTGGCTAAACGCATCGGCAAACAGCTTCGCCGCATCCGCATCACCTTCACCGCGCATGATACGGCCCTGACGTTCCGCTTCAGCCAGCGTCCTGGTGACTTCATAGTCCGCCGCTGCGCGCAGCTTCTCAGCCTCTTCCTGACCCTGTGAACGATGGCGACGCGCAACCGCTTCACGCTCGGCGCGCATACGGTTGTAAATCGCTTCGGACACTTCAGCCGGCAGGTTGATCTGCTTGATGCGTACGTCGACAACTTCAATACCCAGCGCCGCCATACTGTTCGGGTTAATGACCGGCACCTTACCATTGGTTTCCGCCGATACGCGCTCTGCCGCTTTGGCGATAGCATCGTCGGCCGCCGGCGTACTGACTTCGTCTTCTGTGCCCGCTGAACCGGAGTTCAACGCGTCACGTACTTCCAGCGTCAGACGACCGCGGGAGTCGGTCACGATATCCTTCACATCCAGGCGACCAATTTCGGAACGCAGACGGTCAGAGAACTTACGCTTCAGCAGCACTTCGGCCTGGGAGACGTCGCCGCCGCCGGTAGCCAGGTAGTAACGGCTGAAGTCGCTGATACGCCATTTGATGTAGGAGTCAACGATCAGGTCTTTCTTCTCTTTGGTGACAAAGCGATCGGCCTGGTTGTCCATGGTCTGAATACGCGCATCCAGCATTTTCACTGATTCAATAAACGGGATCTTAAAGTGCAGACCCGGCGAATAGACCAGCGGTTTGTTTTCACTATCGCGGAGAACTTTACCAAAGCGCAGCGTAATCCCACGCTCGCCTTCTTTGACGATAAAAATCGACATGTAAAGCACTACCAGCACGATGACAATTATCGCAATAACAGATTTACGCATCGTTATTCCCCCTGACGCTGGTAGTCGTTACGCTGCGCGTTAGCGCGGCGTTGGTCCATAATACTGCCGTCCGTGGTGGTCGGCGTGGTGCTGGCACTGCTTGAGCTGGATGCAGGCGGCAGACGCAGCAGATCGCTCGCGCTACTGCTACCGCTCTTTGCCGCCGGGGCACCGGCGCCTTTCAGCATCTGGTCCAGAGGCAGAACCATCAGGTTGCCACCTTTATCGTTCACCAGCACTTTGCGGGTATGGCTCAACACTTTTTCCATGCTTTCGATATACAGACGTTCGCGGGTGATTTCCGGCGCGGCTTTATACTCCGGCAGGATCTTCGCAAAGCGCGCAACTTCACCCTGTGCTTCGAGAACGGTCTGAGTTTTGTACGCGCGCGCCTCTTCAAGGATACGCTGCGCCTGACCATTGGCTCGCGGCTGAACTTCGTTGGTGTAAGCTTCGGCTTCACGGATGTATTGCTGCTCGTTCTCACGCGCCGCAATCGCATCATCAAATGCCGCCTTCACTTCTTCCGGCGGACGCGCCGTCTGGAAGTTGACGTCCAGCAAGGTGATCCCCATGTTGTACGGACGAATCGTCTCTTCCAGCTCACGCTGGGTATCGCTACGAATAACGGTACGACCTTCGGTCAGGATGCGGTCCATCGTGTACTTGCCAATCACGCCGCGCAGGGCGCTGTCGGTCGCCTGACGCAGACTATCGTCCGCGCTGGCCACGCTAAACAGGTAGCGCTCAGGATCGGTCACCCGATACTGGACGTTCATCTCAACGCGCACGACGTTTTCATCAGACGTCAGCATGACGCCAGAAGCCGCCAGTTCACGTACCGACTCAACGTTTACCGCCTGAACGTTATCGATAAAGGTTGGCTTCCAGTTAAGGCCTGGCTCAACCAGATGGCTGAATTTACCAAAGCGAGTGACCACACCACGTTCAGCTTCCTTGATGGTATAGAAACCGCTGGCAGCCCAGATAATAACCGCGGCAGCCGCCACGATGCCGACAATGCGTCCGCCCATCGGGCCACGCGGTCCCTGAGAGCCGCTACCGCTCCCCTGGCCCCCTTTACCGCCGCCGAGACCGCCAAGTTTTTTACTTAACTTGCGGAAGATATCATCCAGATCGGGCGGCCCCTGCTCGCGACCGCCTTTATTGCCATTTCCCTCAGAGTTGCCGCCAGGTTTGCTGCTCCCCCACGGGTCGCGGTCCTGTCCGTTATTACCGGGCTGATTCCACGCCATGTATATGCTCCATATTTGTTTTTGATATCCCCACAGGGGTTAATATCTTCAGGCAAGCTGCAAGGTCAAATCACGTAATCAACCAGCGCTGGCTCTTGTTTACAGAGGCGACGCCAGTCAACGATCGGCATGCGCACCTGCAGACCCACGCTGCCGTCATCCTCCAGCCACTCTTTTTCTATCGCCTGAAGCTGATAGAACCGACTTCTCAGCCGCCCTTCCCGTGGCGGTAGACGCAGCGTGTGCTGCGCTACTTCACCGGAAAGCCGTTCCGTCAAAGCCTGAAAAAGCAGCGGTACGCCAACCCCGGTCTGGGCGGAGAGCCAGACCCGGATCGGTTTATTCTCTTCATCTCTGTCGATACGCGGTTCAAAATCATCCAGCATGTCGATTTTGTTCATCACCAGCAGCGTCGGGATCTCATCGGCCTCAATTTCCGCCAGTACCGTATTGACGGCATCAATGTTTTCCTGCACCCGAACATCGGCGGCATCAATCACATGCAGCAGCAGCGTCGCCTGACGCGTCTCCTGCAAAGTGGCCTTAAACGCCGCGACCAGGTCGTGCGGCAGATGACGAATAAAGCCAACGGTATCCGCAAGTACGGTCTCGCCGACATCGGTAACATCAATGCGGCGCAGCGTCGGATCCAGCGTCGCGAACAGCTGGTTCGCAGCGTAGACCTCGGCTTCCGTTATCTGGTTGAACAGCGTTGATTTTCCGGCGTTGGTGTAGCCTACCAGCGAGACGGTTGGAATATCGGCTTTGGCTCGTGACCGCCGTCCTTGCTCACGCTGTTTTGACACTTTCTCCAGCCGCGACAGGATCTGCATGATCCGGTTGCGCAGGAGTCGACGATCAGTTTCGAGCTGGGTTTCACCCGGGCCGCGCAAACCAATTCCGCCTTTCTGTCTTTCAAGGTGGGTCCAGCCGCGAACCAGCCGCGTAGCCATATGGCGCAGCTGTGCCAGCTCAACCTGCAATTTCCCTTCATGGGTACGCGCGCGCTGGGCAAAAATATCCAGAATAAGACCGGTGCGATCGATAACCCGGCATTCGCATAAGCGTTCCAGGTTTCGTTCCTGAGCCGGGCTCAGGGCATGATCGAACAGCACGACTGACGCGCCGGTCGCTTTTACGGCTTCCGCAATTTCGACAGCCTTACCTTCACCAACAAAATATTTTGGATGCGGTGCTTTACGGCTACCGGTAATCACCTGCATTGCTTCGACACCGGCAGAGGAGACCAGGGATTCAAACTCCTGAAGGTCTTCCATATCTTTGTCTTGCGAAAAATAGATGTGTACCAGCACCGCCTGCTCACCGGCATCATAACGGTCAAACAAGCGTAAACCCCTTATAAAATACCAGCGGGGAACACAGTTACCCGTTGTCTTTCAGGCCGCATGGACGTTGGCTTTCTTGCCCGACTCTGGCCGGGCCGCCACACGCGTCGTTCAAATCTGCCCCTGGCAAATTTGTTATTCACCCCAGTCATTTACTTACGCAAATGGCTGGGGAGTCACTACGCGCCGCCTTTCTGCAACCTGAAACGCATCGAATGAACCTGGCTCCCCGGCATGGAAAAACAGCATCAACCTTATTCGGTGTCTTCGCTGTCTTGCTGCGGCGCAGATGAACCCTGCGCGCTACCACCGTGGTGATAGTTATTTGTACCGCCGCCAGCATTATTGCTGTGGTGAGACACCGGGCGAGACGGGACAACAGTAGAAATTGCGTGCTTGTAGACCATCTGGCTGACCGTGTTTTTCAACAGGATCACGAACTGATCGAAAGACTCAATTTGCCCTTGCAGCTTAATACCATTCACCAAATAAATAGAAACCGGAACGCGTTCCCGACGCAAAGCGTTCAGGAACGGATCTTGTAAAGATTGCCCCTTAGCCATTCTCTCTTTTCCTTATATGTATGCTTGTTTTGTACTCAGAACCTGACGATTCTTAAAAAAAATTACGCACGATACCGTTTGATTGTACACGTTCAGTCCTGGCTCGCACCAACTACCTGTAATACTTTGTTGAGCGCCTGTTCAGGATGTTCACTCTCTAACCAGTGAATATCTTCCCAGCCGCGTAACCAGGTCATCTGACGTTTTGCTAACTGTCTCGTGGCGCAAACACCTCGATAAACCATTTCATCATACGGGATCTCGCCATCAAGATATGACCACATCTGGCGGTATCCGACACAACGAATGGAAGGCATATCCGTATGCAAATCTCCGCGGGCAAAAAGCGCCCGTACTTCTGCTTCAAAACCCGAAGCCAACATCTGATGAAAACGCTGTTCTATGCGTTGATGGAGCAGTTCACGGCTCGCCGGGGCGATGGCGAACTGATGCACCTGGTACGGCAGAGCGTCTCCTGACGTTTGCGTCAGTTCCGTTAAAGTTTTACCCGAAATGAAAAAAACTTCCAGTGCCCGGGAAAGTCTTTGCGGATCATTTGGATGAATACGCGCGGCGGCAACGGGATCGATCTCCTGTAGCTGCCGGTGCAACGCGTGCCACCCCTGCTCTGCTGCCTGCTGCTCAATTTTAGCCCTGACCTGCGGATCCGCCGACGGTAACGGCGACAACCCTTCCAGCAACGCTTTGAAATACAACATTGTTCCGCCAACCAGCAGCGGAATGCGCCCGGCTGCGACGATCTCCGCCATTTCAGCCAGCGCATCGCGGCGAAAATCCGCCGCGGAATAAGCCTCTGCCGGATCGCGAATGTCCAGCAGCCGATGCGGCGCAGCGCTCAGCTCCGCGGCATCTGGCTTGGCAGTGCCAATATCCATTCCTCGATAGATAAGGGCGGAATCAACACTAATCAACTCTACCGGTAAAATTTTACGCAACGCAATCGCTAAGGCGGTTTTACCGGAGGCCGTCGGGCCCATTAAAAATATTGCCTTAGGCAGGCTCGCCGTGGTGGTATCACTCATCTTTCAGGGCAGTCATCGCCGAATGTAAATCAACAGGTTGTAACAGACCACCCGGCGGCGCTTTTACCAGCTGCGGGCACAAACGTTCAACGTCGGCCAGCACGGTAATCGCCTGCGCCATATTCCACTGCGCATGTTCGCTCGCCAGATTACGCGCGATCCACTGCGCGATGTTGCCGACGTCGAATGCCTTTTGCTGCGCCAGGTAGCCTATCAGTTCAGGAATCAAGATTTGTAAATTTTGTTGTCTTAAGGGTAAAGGCACGGCGCGAACCGTCAAATGTTGCGCGTCAGACTGCAGATCGATACCCAGCGCCGCCAGCGCCGACTGCGCTTTATCCAGCGCCGCTTTCTCCGCAGCGGACGCTTTCAGCCGCAGTGGGATCAGCAGCGGCTGAGCGCACACCGCTTCAACCTCCGGCGTCAGCTGCACCTGCCGCAGCCAGCGTTCGGCGACCGGCAGCGACAGCAGCGCCAGCTTGCCGTCTCGCTCCAGCAGCGCGCAATCACCCGCCACGATAGTCAGTACGCGGCCAAAGCTTTGACTGTGGCCGGATAGCCCGTCCGCGGCAGGCGCTGGCACGCTGCTTTTGCGTTCCGCCGCTGGTGTTTCCAGCAGCTGGCGATAGAGCGCCCCCTGCTGTTTCTGATAGCCGGGCTGCGCATGCGGCCAGCTGGCGGCACCCGCAGCAGCGGCTCCCGACGACGGGCGCGGCGTCTCGCTGCCATAGCGCGGCGCCGCGGGCTCGCGAGCCACCGCCGGCTGGGCAAAGTGGTTCCCCCCCGCCGCCACCCGGTTTTCCGGGACCGTCGGGCGCAGCGGCTCGGCTTCATGTTCTTCCGCCAGCGGGACGTTAAGCTGCTGCTGGAGCACGCTCAATACGCCCTGATAGATAAAGTCATGCACCAGACGCGACTGGTGGAAACGAACTTCATGCTTCGCCGGGTGGACGTTAACATCCACCTGGTGCGGGTCGATCTCCAGGTAAAGCACAAATGCCGGCTGCTGGTCGGCCCCCAGCTTATCTTCGCAGGCCTGACGAATCGCATGATTGATTAAACGATCGCGCATCATGCGGCCATTGACGTAGCAATACTGAATTTCCGCCAGCGTCGGGTTGGTATGTAAAGGATCGGCCACCCAGCCGCGCAGGGTCAGATCGCCATGCTGCCACTCGATCGCCAGGGCATGTTCGAGAAACGGCATACCGCAGATCGCGCCCAGCCGCCGTTCGCGCTGGCCGCCCTCAGGCACCGCACGATACTGGCGCACCGCTTTGCCGTTATGGCTGAGGTTAATGGTGACGTCGAAACGCGCCAGCGCAATGCGTCTGACGATTTCATCGATGTGGCCAAACTCAGTCTTTTCGGTGCGCATAAACTTGCGCCGCGCCGGCGTGTTGTAAAACAGATCCAGCACTTCCAGCGTGGTTCCCACCGGATGCGCCGCGGGTTTGACGGTCACCGCCTGATCGCGCCCTTCGGCGTAGGCCTGCCAGGCCTCCTGCTGCTCCGCGGTACGGGAGGTCAGCGTCAGCCGGGCGACCGAGCTGATACTGGCCAGCGCTTCGCCGCGAAAACCGAGGCTGATAATCGCTTCCAGATCGTCAAGCGTGGCAATTTTACTGGTGGCATGACGGGCCAGCGCCAGAGCCAGCTCGTCCTTTTTGATCCCGCAGCCGTTATCGCGAATGCGGATAAGCTTTGCGCCGCCGCGCTCGATATCAATATCAATTCGCGTCGCGCCAGCGTCGAGACTGTTTTCTACCAGCTCCTTCACCACCGACGCCGGACGTTCCACCACCTCACCTGCGGCAATCTGGTTGGCGAGCTGCGGCGGTAGAACCTGAATCGGCATGACTGACTCCTTAATTAATCAACGTCCTGCCAGGCGAAGTGGCGCTGGCGGTCTGGGCTGTCTCTCCGCGCGGTGCCGACTGAAGCGGATGTTGCGTAAAGTAGTTACGCAGACCGTTATAAATGGCTTCGGCAATCTGCTGCTGGTAATTGTCGCTCCCCAACAGACGCTCTTCCCCGGTATTGCTGATAAAGCCGGTTTCCACCAGGATCGACGGGATATCCGGCGAGCGCAATACGCCAAGGCTGGCATGCTCAGGACGCCGTTTATGCAGATCGCCCACCCGCTGCAGCTGGCTTAAGACATCCGTTGCCACATCATAGCCAACGCGCTGAGAATGCCCGAACTGTAAATCCAGCACCGCCTGGCTGAGGTAGGGATCGGACTGGCTGTTCGCCAGCACATCGCCCGCCCCGCCGAGCAGTTCAGACTGCTTCTCATGCTGTTCGAGCCAGCCGGCCATCTCGCTGTTCGCACGACGGTTGGATAGCACCCATACCGACGCGCCGGTAGCATCGCGATTCGGTGCCGCATCGGCATGAATAGATACCAGGAAGTTAGCGTTTTGCTTACGCGCCACGTCCGAACGCCCCATCACCGAAATAAAGTAATCCCCATCGCGGGTCAACACCGGCCTGAATAGCGGATCGGCATTTAACAGCGCGCGCAGTTTGCGGGCGATGGCAATCGTGACATTCTTCTCTTTGGTGCCGTTCGGTCCAATCGCGCCAGGATCCTGCCCACCGTGACCGGCATCGATGGCGATAATCACCTTATCATCCGACGCCACCGCGCGGCTCACCGGGCGCGCCGTACCCTGGCTGCTGGTCATCGCCGTTTGTCGTTCGCTACCGGACGATTTGAACGGATTGCGCGCGGGTTCAGCCGGACGTAATGGCTGCACCGGCGTTTCAACCCGTTTAGCCACCACCGGCGGCGGCGGTGGTGGCGGAGGCGGCGCATCGGCATTAATCGTGAAAACCACGGTGTAGTTTGAGCCGTTTTGCTGTTTCACCGCGCGCGTTTTACCATCTTCCGTCAGATCCACCAGCAGGCGCAGAGTCTGGGTATCCTGCGGCGTTCCCGCGCGAATGCTTTTCACCAGATTGTTGCCGCTAAACAGCAGCGGCAGCCCCTGCAGCACACCGCTCTGCTTAATATCCAGCGCCACGGTACGCTTGCCCTGCGGACTGAACGAGTATTCGGGATCGCCGATAAAGCTAATCGTAATACGGGCCTGCTGATCTCCATTGGCAACCTGGATATCGGATAAACTTGCCGCTGTGGCCTGAATGCTCAACAGCATCAGCGTCGCGGCCAGCCAACTGGTTATGCGATAGATCATCCCGTTATCCTTCAGGCTAAACGCGTCAATAAAGACTCACCCAATGCAGAGACCGCCGTTACGCGCGCCTCACGCCCTTGTGCCTGATACGCAAGATGGATTTCGACATCCGGCTCAGGCAAGACACCCGCACCTTGTTGCGGCCACTCCACCAGGCAGATGGCGTCGTTAGCAAAATAATCACGGATCCCCATAAATTCGAGCTCTTCAGGGTCCGCCAGACGATACAGGTCAAAGTGGTACACCATCAGATTGTCGAGCGTGTAGGGCTCCACCAGCGTATAGGTCGGGCTTTTGACATTCCCGCGATGGCCGAGCGCGTGCAAAAAGCCGCGGCTGAAGGTCGTTTTCCCCGCCCCTAAATCGCCATACAGATAGATAACCGTCGCGCCAGTACAGGCCTGCGCAATACGGTCACCAAGGTCTAAAGTTGCCTGCTCATCGGCTAAAGAAATCACTCGGTTAATCATGGTTCAGGTCAATCACATCCGGGTTAACAACACGCCTGAGCGTGGAAAAGAGATCGGTCGCCAGCATCCCGCGGCTGCCATAACGGGCAGCCAGGCGATCAGCGGCTTCACCATGCGCCACACAACCGGCGCAGGCAGCATCATACGGCGTCAGCCGTTGTCCTGACAGCGCGGCGATAATACCGGTCAGCACATCGCCCATTCCGCCGCTGGCCATCCCGGCATTGCCGGCATCGATAATAGCCATCTCGCCTGCTTCGCTGGCCACTACCGTGCCCGCACCTTTCAGCACGACCACACCTCCGTACCGTTTTACCAGACGTTGCGCAGAAAGTAAGCGATCGCTTTCAATTTCTGCTACGTTGCAGTTCAACATACGGGCGGCTTCACCGGGGTGCGGCGTCAGCACACGATTGTGACGTTTATCGGGATTGATTGCCAGCAGGTTCAACGCATCCGCATCCCATACCATCGGCTTGCGACAATCCCGTACCTGGCGCAGCGCCTGGGCTCCCCATTCGTTTTGCCCAAGGCCGGGGCCAATCGCCACCACATCGGCCCATTGCAGACTGTCATCAACACTCTGCGCCGTCAGCTCGTGGACCATTAATTCAGGTCTGGCGGCGACAACAGGGGCAATGTTTTCTTTGTGAGTGAGCACTCGCACCAAACCCGCGCCTGCGCGTAATGCCGCTTCACCGGCCATGCGGATAGCGCCGGCGGTACCGCGATCGCCGCCGATAATCACCAGCTTACCGTGATCGCCCTTATGCGATGTCGGACGCCTGGGAGGGAGCCAGTCGGCCAGTTGTGACGCATCGAAACGCCGTAGCGGCACCGTCTGCGCGGCCAGCCAGTTTTCGAGTCCCAGCGCGTGGTAGTACAGGCGGCCAACCACATCCCGGGCTTTACCCGTCAGCAGCCCGGGCTTGAGGCCGATAAAGGTGATTGTGCAGGCCGCATCTATCACCGCGCCGGGGGTGCTACCGGTTTGCGCATTGAGTCCCGAGGGGATATCCAGCGCCAAAACCGGCGCAGGATGCGCATTCGCACGCTGGATTAAGGTCGCGATATTTTCCCGCGGAGCGCTATGCAGCCCGGTGCCAAGCAGCCCGTCGATAATCAGAGAGATATCCTGTGGCCAGGGAATATCCGCGGCGTGAATGGTGCCACCGGCGCTCAGCCACGCATCACGCGCGGCGCGGGCTTCTTCCGGCTGCGGTTTTTCGCTCTCAAGGGCCAGCAGCGTGACGGCGATGCCGTCGGCCTGCGCCAGGCGTGCCACCACGTAGCCGTCACCACCGTTATTGCCATGACCGCAGAGGATAAGCCAGTGCCGGCTGGCAGGATAGTCGGCTCGCGCCCGCTGAAAAGCCGCTTCCCCGGCCCGCATCATCAGCTCAAACAGCGTCAGGCCCAGACTGTCCGCCGCCGCTTTTTCCGCGCGCCGCAGCGCATCCGCCAGCCAGATGAAGTGTGGTATACTTACAGGGTTTTTCGTCATTGTATGGTCCATCATGTCTCAGCCCCTCGATCTCAATAAGTTAGCGCAGCAAATCAAGCAATGGGGCACTGAACTGGGGTTCCAGCAGGTCGGGATTACCGATACCGATCTCAGCGCCAGCGAACCTAAACTGCAGGCATGGCTGGATAAACAATACCACGGCGAGATGGAATGGATGGCGCGTCACGGCATGATGCGCGCCCGTCCCCATGAGCTCCAGCCCGGTACGTTACGCGTGATCAGCGTGCGGATGAACTATCTCCCCGCCAACGCCGCTTTTGCCCGCACCCTGAAAGATCCCTCGCTGGGTTACGTCAGCCGGTATGCCCTCGGGCGTGATTATCATAAGCTGTTGCGTAACCGCCTGAAAAAACTTGGAGAGCTGATTCAGGAACAGTGTACTTCGCTCAATTTTAGACCGTTTGTCGATTCCGCGCCCATTCTGGAGCGCCCTTTGGCGGAAAAAGCGGGGCTTGGCTGGACCGGCAAGCACTCGCTGATCCTTAACCGCGATGCCGGATCGTTCTTTTTTCTCGGCGAACTGCTCGTTGATATTCCGCTGCCCATCGACAGCCCGGTGACGGAAGAGTGCGGCCGTTGCGTGGCCTGCATGACTATCTGCCCCACCGGTGCGATTGTCGAACCCTATACCGTTGATGCCCGCCGCTGTATCTCTTATCTGACCATTGAGCTGGAAGGGGCCATTCCCGAGGAGCTTCGCCCGCTTATCGGTAACCGCATCTACGGCTGCGATGACTGCCAGCTGATTTGCCCGTGGAACCGCTTCTCGCAGTTAACCGACGAAGCGGATTTCAGCCCACGCCAGGCGCTGCATGCGCCGCCGCTGATAGAACTGTTTGCCTGGAGCGAGGCGCATTTTCTGAAGGTGACGGAGGGGTCTGCCATCCGCCGGATTGGCCATCTGCGCTGGCTACGCAATATTGCCGTCGCATTGGGCAATGCGGCCTGGGATGAGGCACATCTTACCGCGCTGGAAAGTCGCCGAGGTGAGCACCCACTACTCGATGAACACATTGAGTGGGCGGTGGCGCAACAAATTGACAAACGCAATGCCAACGTCGTCGAAGTGCAATTGCCGAAGAAACAGCGTCTGGTCCGGGTGATTGAGAAAGGGTTGCCGAGAGATGCCTGATTCATTCACAGGCTGTGAATAAAAACAAAAACACATTGCGTTTCAACACGCAGACGTTCGTCAAGTGATCGCATTAACACTTTGGAATGAAATTTTATTATTAAATATCAAATAGATATATTTATATCATTCAAAAACTGAAGTTTTTCGACGTCAGACGGCGAGAGTTTAATCTGTGGATAACTCTGTTTACAGTATTTTTCTTTCGACAGTGGAAAGCATCCCCTGTGCGACTTTGCACTGTGGATAAACTCAATTCGTGGAGAAATGCGGATGCTGGAAATAAACGGGCTGCTTGCCTCTAACCTTTTGATTTCACGATATTTTTTGAAATACGGACGGCAGAGAGGTAAGGATTATGGACTAGCTTCACGCGGATAGCAAGCCTTACGCCAGAAAAATTTCCCTCCAGCGGATACCCCGCACGACAGGTCCCACCGCAGCAGCAAATCCAGAAGCGACGGATGCAGTCCCTGTCGTCGATAGAAAACCCGCTTAATTGTTCAAAAAATAAACTTGCAATATTCGTTTTCCTCCACCTATATTGTATCCACTGGATACAATATAGGGAATGCACAATGCCGTCACCGCAACTCAACAACGACATCGGTTACCAGCTACAGCTCGCGACGTTGACGTCCAATCACGAGGCAAGGCAGGAGCTGGTCGATCTACAACTGACCCCCGCTCGCGTCACCGCCCTGGTCCATATTCGCGAACAACCAGGCTGCGATCAGACTGAGCTAGGCCAGCGGCTGCTCGTTAATCGCGCGGCAGGGATGAAGATAGCAAACGCACTCGCTGAAGCCGGTCTGATCGAGCGCAGTGAAGGGCGCGATCGTCGCAGCCGCGGCCTGACTCTGACGCCGCACGGAAAACAGGTGCTCACCGATGCCACCCACCGGCTTGCGCGAGCCAGCGATCGAACCTGTCAAGGTTTGACCGCAGAGGAGCGTGAGCAACTGCTACACCTGCTCCAGAAACTCAATGCCTCAAGACCGTCGGAGATGGCTCAATCCCCGGAGACTGAGGATGTATCCACCCCCCTTCCCAGCTTGCCGTAACAGGAGAGAACGCTATGAACGAGAAAGATGTCGTGTCGGTCCGTATCGAAGATCGTATCGCCTGGGTCGATTTCGCCCGCCCCGACAAGCGCAATGCCATGAGTCCAACGCTCAACCGCCGCATGATGGAAGTACTTGATGAAATTGAATTCGACGATCGGATCGGGGTGCTTGTACTCGGTGGTGAGGGGTCGGCCTGGTCTGCGGGAATGGATCTGAAGGAGTACTTCAGGGAAACCGAAGCTCAGGGGCTGCGCGGCACCCGGCAGTCCCAGCGTGAGTCCTACGGCTGGTTCCGCCGTCTGCGTTGGTTTCAGAAACCGACCATCGCGATGGTTAACGGCTGGTGCTTCGGCGGCGGCTTTGGTCCCCTGTTCGCATGCGACCTTGCCATCGCGGCCGATGAAGCCCAGTTCGGCTTATCGGAAATCAACTGGGGAATTTTGCCCGGCGGTGGCGTCACCAAAGTCGCGGTAGAACTGCTCCCGTTTCGCGACGCGATGTGGTTGACCCTCACAGGAGAACGAATCGACGGCAGGAAGGCGGCCGAATGGCGATTGGTCAATGAAAGCGTACCGCTGGAACAGCTGAAGGAACGTACCCGCGAGGTTGCCGAACTGCTGTTGAAGAAAAACCCGATCACACTCAAGTACGCCAAGGATGCGGTACGCCGCGTCGGTGCCATGACCTACGACGAGGCGGAAGACTACCTGGTTCGCCTGCAGGAAGCGGCCAACAGCTTCGACCCTGATGGCCGCAAGGAAGGTATTCGCCAGTTCATTGATGAGAAGAGTTACAAGCCGGGGCTCGGCGGCTACGACGTGAGCAGAAACAAACCGGGGTAATACCGTCTACCGCAGGTGTCCAGAAACCTGCGGGTGCAGAAGCCTGGCGACGCGTCGCCAGTCCATGTCTGTGGTTCAATAATGAGGATCTCAGCACCATGTTTCTACCCGATGATTCAATTTCGCTACATGCGCGCCTCTCCCCGACCCGGTTGGCAGCGCGCGATCTAAGCACTGGACAAACATGGACCTATGCTGACCTCAATGGCCTCACCGATCTGCTGGCAGCGCAACTGCGTGAACGGGGTTGCCAGCCCGGCGATCGGGTGGCGGTTCTGGCGCGGAATTCCGTTTCACTGGTCGCCCTCCACTTTGCCTGTTCGCGTGTCGGGGCCATCTATGCCCCGCTGAACTGGCGACTCAACGATAGCGAACTCCAGTCGCTGATAGCGCTTGCTGAACCCCGGCTGCTGCTGGGTGACGGCATGGCTGCACGCTTTCCCGCCGCCATTGCGCTGGACAGTTTCGTGCGCGAAGCCAGCTTACGAGCGCCCTTAGCGCAGGGCTTTGCGTCCGGGCCCGATCGCCTCAGCGTGCTGCTGTTTACTTCCGGGACATCAGGCCAGCCTAAGGGCGTAATGCTGACCGAAGACAATCTACGGCAGAGCGCGATCAATTTCAGCGCCTGTACCCGGGTAGGGCCCGATAGCTGCTTTTTATGCGATGCCCCGATGTTCCACGTCATTGGCCTGGTCATCAATATCCGATCCGCGCTTATGCATGGCGGTTCCATCCTTGTGTCAGATGGATTCGAGCCGGAACGGACCCTGAACTGGCTGTCGGACCCGCAGCTTGCTGTCAGTCATTATGTTGGCGTCCCACAAATGATGGAGGCATTCCGCAGCCAGCCCCAGTTCGACCCGGCCCCATTACGCCGCCTGACGGCTGTGGTGACCGGTGGCGCCCCCCACCCGGTCAACAGCCTCGTTGCCTGGCTGGACGACGGCGTAGCAATGGTACCCGGCTTTGGCATGAGTGAAGCCGGAACGGTATTCGGCATGTCGGTCGAGAAAGAGGTCATTCGCACCCGCCCTGGATCCGTCGGCTTGCCAGGACCGACTGTTCAGACGCGTATTGTCGACATTGACGGGCATGACTGCCCGCCCGGAACGCCCGGCGAATTATGGCTACGCGGTCCTAATCTTTTTTCCGGTTACTGGCGGGATGCGCAAGCCACCGACAGGGCGTTTGATGCCCATGGCTGGTTTGCCACTGGCGACGTTGTTCTGTGCGATGAAGAGGGCTTTTTCTGGATTGTCGATCGCAAGAAGGACATGTACATCTCCGGCGGAGAAAACGTCTACCCGGCCGAAATCGAGAGGGTACTGGCACAATACCCGGCTATCGCCCAATGCGCGGTCGTCGGCGTACCCGATCCCCAGTGGGGAGAGGCCGGGTATCTGGCGGTCGTTGCCGCACAGTCCGAATTACGGGAAGACGAGGTGCGAGCGTTTCTGAGCGCACGTCTGGCCCGCTACAAGATCCCCCGATATATCCAGATCGTAGCCGAACTCCCGCGCACGGCGACCGGAAAACTACAGAGAGCGCGGCTCAGAGAATTGTTCCGCAACGCGGAACATTGACGCCGACACCAGATCGGCCACCACGCCTCAGGAGGATTCTGTCATGCAACAAGCAGCCTGCCGCCGCTCGATACGGTCCATGATACCTCACCCGCATGTCTGGTTACCGTCAGCGCTGGCGCTGGCGTCCTGCCCGGCGCTTGCCCAGGACGTCCCGCAGTCCGTCTCCATGCCGACGGGTATCAACACAGGAGGGACCAGTTTTCTGGATGGCTTCACCCGCACAACGCCTGGCTGGGGAATGGCCCTTTACCTGCGGCATACCCATGCGAATGCGATCAAAGACCGCGATGGCAAAGACTCTCCCGCGTTTCGCGATCCCCGGATCGACGTCACGGCAGGTCAGGTCCAGTTCATCTACGCCAGCGATCGCAAAGTCTTCGGCGGAGTGCTCGGTCTGAATATGATCGGCACCCTGGTGAATCTGGACAGTTCATTTGCCCATGACAGTCCGGCGAAGCTCAGCGATAACGGTTTCGGGGTCGGAGACTTCACTTTCGGCCCTTACATTCAGATGTTACCGGTGATGCGCGACGGAAGACCGGTGTTTTCACAGCGTTTCGAACTCAGCGCTATTGCGCCGGTCGGTAGCTTCGATCGTAGCCGCAACCTCAACCAGAGTTCCGGACAGTGGTCGGCATCGGCAGTGTGGGCCATGACCGTACTGCCCACACCGGAGTGGGAACTGAGTACCCGTCTCAACTACATCTACAATTTCCGTACCAGCAAGGCCGCGAATGTACCGGAACTCAACGGATTTCGCTTTCACAACGGTCAGGCCGGCGACGCGGCATGGGTCAACTTCGCCGCCTCCCGCGAGATCATTCCCGACGTACGCCTGGGGATAAACGGTTACTACCTCAGACAATTACACGATGACCGAACCAACGGTCAGCGCGTGCAGGGAACGCGCCAGAGCGGGTTCTACCTGGGGCCGGGGGCGTCGTGGAAGTGGAAGAGCGGTGATCTCCTTAACGTCAATCTGTATTTCCCTATAGAGGTCAAAAACGCCAGCGCGGGTAGCAGCCTGAACGTGCAGTACATTCATACCTTTTAAAAAATGGCGCTGCGATCGGCGCATACAGGTCAATCATACGATCCGTGGACAGAGGCTTCCCGTCTGGAAGGGTTACTGGCCACCTGTTTAAAACTGGAGCTATCAGCATGAATCAGCACGCCCTTACCATCGTTAATGTTGCCCGCTGGAACGGATGCCTTTTCAACGGCGAGTGGATTGCCTCAGGGTCCGGTACGCTGCAGGTGCAAGAGCCCGCTACCGGACAGCCTCTGCATGTTGTCGGACGCGCCGGGGCCGAAGAGGTCGCAACTGCCGTTATCGCGGCTCGCGCGGCGCAACGAGACTGGGCGGCCACACCGCCGCGTGAACGCGCGGCGGTCATGCTGCGTGCCGCCCAGGCCCTCGACGCCGAACGCGCGGAAATTGCCGCCTTAATTGCGCGGGAGACCGGCGGGGTTTTCGCCAAGGGTCAGCTGGAGGTTGCCGAAGCCATCGTCCAGTTCCAGAAAGCGGCCGCCATTCCGCTGCAGCCATCAGGGGAGGTCCTACCGAGCCGATCGGGGCGGCTGAGTCTCGCGCGACGCCTGCCGCTTGGCGTGGTTGGCGTGATCTCACCTTTCAACTTCCCGCTGGTATTGGGTCTACGCTCCGTCGCGCCAGCGCTGGCGCTTGGCAACGCGGTGATTCTCAAACCGGACCCCCGCACCCCCTTCAGCGGCGGCGTCGCGATCGCCGCTGCGCTGGAGCAGGCCGGACTGCCCAAAGGGCTGCTGCATATGCTGCCCGGCGCAGCCGATGCCGGACAAGCGCTTGTGGAGGCCCCTGGGGTCCCGATGATTGCCTTTACCGGTTCAACGGCGGCAGGACGCAAGATCGGTGAACTCGCCGGTCGCCACCTGAAGAAGGTTTCGCTGGAGCTGGGGGGGAAAAATTCGCTGATTGTTCTTGATGATGCGGATATCGATCGCGCGGCATCAGCGGTGGCGTTTGGCGGATGGTTCCATCAAGGGCAGATCTGTATGGCTACCGGTCGCGTCCTTGTACAGCGCTCGCTGGTTGCTGAACTCACCCGTCGCCTGGTCGAAAAAGCCTGTCGATTATCCGTTGGCGATCCTGCGACAAGCCAGGCTGCGCTCGGCCCAGTCATCGATAAACGTCAGCTCGAACATGTGGTTGAGGTGGTTCGTGATTCTGTCGCGCAGGGGGCGGTGGTTGAGGCGGGCGGCACGTATGAAGGCTTATTTTACCTGCCAACGGTGTTGTCGGGAGTGGCTCCCGGCATGCGGGCCTATCAGGAAGAGGTGTTTGGGCCTGTCGTCAGCGTTATCCCGTTTGATACCGATGAGGAGGCCATCGCGCTGGCCAATGACACTGAATATGGTCTGTCCGTCGGCATTCTTTCCGGCTCGGTCGGGCGTGCTCTGGCGCTGAGCGAACGTCTGAATACCGGCTTGCTGCATATCAACGACCAGACCGTTGTTGACGAAGTGGTTAACCCTTTCGGCGGCAGCGGTGCCTCCGGTAATGGTACCAGCGTCGGCGGGAGCTCGGATCTTGATCTCTATACCCACTGGCAATGGGTCACGATCCAGGACCAGATCCCACAATATCCGTTCTGACCTGAACCAGGAGACATGTTTATGCCTGACATCCTTGCTGCCGTCGCCCGCATGCCGGGTGGCGAACTGTCGCTGGAAACCCTCTCTATCGACGAGCCTCGCGCCAATGAGATCCTCGTACGAGTGGTGGCCACTGGCGTTTGCCATACCGATCTGGTCGCTCGCGATCGGCAATTACCGGTCCCCTTCCCGGTGGTCCTCGGTCATGAGGGCGCCGGCATTGTCGAGAAGACCGGCAGCGCGGTGAGCAAAGTCGCGCCCGGCGATCCGGTCGTCATGACCTTTGCTTCCTGCGGTCACTGCCCGAGTTGTCTGGATCATGCCGCGGCCTATTGTCACCAGTTCTTTCCACGGAACTTCTTCGCCGTCCGCCCGGATGGCAGCACGACTCTGTCGGCCGCAGGCGAGAAGATACACGGAAATTTCTTTGGTCAATCTTCCTTCGCGACATTCGCCATCTGCGATGAGCGCAATATCGTCAAGGTCCCCGCCGATGTGCCGCTGGAACTCCTTGGTCCCCTGGCCTGTGGGATTCAGACGGGTGCCGGTTCAATCCTCAATGTATTGCGCCCTCAGGCCGGAGAACGCATTGCGGTGTTCGGCGTCGGTTCCGTCGGTTTAAGTGCGATTATGGCCTGTCGGCTGGTTGGCGCAGGCACAATCATCGCTGTAGACCGGCATGACAGCCGTCTCGCCTTAGCGAGGGAACTGGGGGCGACCCACACGATCAACGGCGGTGACAAGGATGCCGATGAAGAGATCCGCGCCATTACCGGCTACGGTGTGGATTATGCGCTGGATACCACCGGCAACGCGCTTGTCGTACGCCAGGCCGTCGAATCACTGGCTCCGCGTGGAGTCTGCGGCATTGTCGGCGCATCAAACCAGGAAGTCACCTTAGACCTGACCCGGCTGATGTCGGCAGGTCGCAGCGTGCGGGGCATCGTTGAGGGCGAAAGTACCCCGGACGTCCTTATCCCTCGCCTGATCGATCTTTACCGCCAGGGGCGTTTTCCGTTCGATAAGCTGGTGACGTTCTACCCGTTCGAACAGATCAATCAGGCCATCCACGATTCCGAACGAGGCGTAACGGTCAAGGCTATCGTTCGCATGCCATCCTGTTTCACGCAGGCGGTGCCGACGCATCGGTGTTGATGAGCTTAAAAATGGATAGTAAATATCACAGGAACAGGGGTTTTTAGTCGACGCAGCATGGATGAAAAGAGGCGTTATGCTCTGTTTCCAGTGGCCTATGGATTGTGTGGAATTTTATGGAAGTAAATCTGGAGCGGGAAACGAGACTCGAACTCGCGACCCCGACCTTGGCAAGGTCGTGCTCTACCAACTGAGCTATTCCCGCTTGGGTGTGGTGACTTTCAAATTTTGGAGCGGGAAACGAGACTCGAACTCGCGACCCCGACCTTGGCAAGGTCGTGCTCTACCAACTGAGCTATTCCCGCTTGGGTATGGTGCTTTCAAATTTTGGAGCGGGAAACGAGACTCGAACTCGCGACCCCGACCTTGGCAAGGTCGTGCTCTACCAACTGAGCTATTCCCGCGTACTTCTTGCCATATTTTTATGGCGTCGTGATGTGCATTTCTGCTTCGTCACGGGAGGCGCATTATACGAGAATTCGATTTACCTGCAACCCCCCAGCGAACACTTTTTTGCGTTTTTTGTCTGAATGGACATTTTATCGCCAGACACACTGCCAAATTGTACAAATAAGCATCTGACAAGGCAAAATAACTTTTTCCAGCCGGGCGAAAGGCGCAAAATCGCTCAGATTTGCGGGTCCGCTACCCGCTAACGGTCAATAACCATGACATACAGGGAAATTCAGATGACAAGAGCGCTTTCCGTCCTGCTGCTGACCACGCTGCTTGCTGCAGGGGCAGCATCCGCGACGACGCTACATTTCGGCACCACGACGGCCAATCCGCCCTTTGAAACCGTGAATGCGAAAAACCAGCCCTCGGGATTTGATATCGATCTGGCCAAAGCGCTGTGCAAACAGATTCAGGCCGAATGCAAATTTACCCCTCAGGACTTCAATACCCTGATTCCCGCGCTGCGTTTTAAAAAATTCGATGCCATCATTGCCGGCATTGAAGTTATTCCCATGCGCGAAAAGCAGGTCGCCTTTACCCAGCCCTATCGTCAGACGCTCTCCGGCGTGGTGGTGACGGCAAAAGGGGCGGCCCATCGCTTCGCCGATCTGCAGGGCAAGAAACTCGGCGTCGTGAAAGGTACTGTCCACCAGCACTATCTGCACGATACACAAAAAAGGGTCAACGTCATCGGGTACGACAATGACGCCAGCGCATTGGCCGCGTTGAAAGACGGGAGCGTGAATGCCGTGATGGGCGACCAGACGACCCTCGCCCCGTGGCTGCAGGATAATCCGGATTACGCCATGATGGATGAACGCGCGACCGACCCGAAATACTACGGCAAGCAATATGCCATTGCGGTACGTAAAGACGATCCGGAGCTGCTCAATGCCATGAACGCTGCGCTGGAGGTGGTTAAGGCATCGCCTGACTTCCAGGCGATGGAACAGAGGTGGTTTAAATAAGCTAGCGACGCCGGGGCCATTGGACCCCGGTGCCGGTATTACAGCTTGATAAAGTTCTCGCGATAGTAGGCCAGCTCCGCTACCGACTCGCGGATATCATCCATCGCCTGATGGGTACCCTGCTTTTTAAAACCACTAAGGATTTCCGGCTTCCAGCGGCGCGCCAGCTCTTTCAGCGTGCTGACGTCAAGGTAGCGGTAGTGGAAATACGCTTCCAGCTCCGGCATATATTTGAACAGGAAGCGGCGATCCTGACCAATGCTATTCCCGCAAATCGGTGATTTCCCCGCAGGAACCCACTGCTTGAGGAATTCAATCGTCGCCAGTTCCGCTTCGCGATCGCCCTGGGTGCTGGCCTTAACGCGTTCAACCAGTCCGCTTCCGGTATGCGTGCGCACGTTCCACTCATCCATCAGCGCCAGCTGCGCATCGGACTGGTGAACCGCAATCGTCGGCCCTTCCGCCAGAATATTCAGGTGCGCATCGGTCACCAGAGTGGCGATTTCAATAATGCGATCGCGCTCAGGATCCAGCCCGGTCATTTCGAGATCGATCCAAATCAGGTTGTTTTCATCTGCACTCATGCTATTTTCCACCCATAATTTTACAATTCTGGCCCGTAAAACTTCAGGATGCAGGCAAAACAACGTACCAGCATCTTGCAAGATGACGGGTCGATATTCATCTTAGATAGCGTGTATCATAGAGGTTTTGCCCACTCAGGGCGACCAGGAGCCAGTTCGATTGAGTAAAAATAAACTCTCCAAAGGCCAACAGCGCCGCGTGAAGGCCAACCACCAGCGCCGCCTGAAAACGACTTCGGAGAAGGCCGATTACGATGACAACCTGTTTGGTGAAACCTCTGAAGGGATCGTCATCAGCCGCTTTGGCATGCATGCCGATGTCGAATCCGCCGATGGCAGCGTTCACCGCTGCAACATTCGCCGCACGATCCGTTCGCTGGTCACCGGCGATCGCGTCGTCTGGAGACCCGGTAAAGATGCCGCCGACGGCGTCAATGTGAAAGGGATTGTCGAAGCGGTACACGAGCGGACTTCCGTCCTGACTCGTCCGGACTTTTACGATGGCGTTAAGCCTATCGCCGCCAATATCGATCAGATAGTGATTGTTTCCGCGATCCTGCCCGAGCTGTCTCTGAACATTATCGACCGCTATCTGGTCGCCTGCGAGACGCTGGACGTTGAACCGCTGATTGTGCTCAATAAGACCGACCTGCTGGATGCCGACGGCATGGCCTTCGTGAACGAGCAGATGGATATCTACCGCGGCATCGGCTATCGCGTACTGATGGTTTCCAGCCGTACTCAGGATGGCCTCAAGCCGCTTGAGGAAGCGCTCACCGACCGTATCAGTATCTTTGCCGGGCAGTCCGGGGTGGGGAAATCCAGTCTGCTGAACGCGCTGCTGGGTCTGCATGAAGATCAGATCCTGACCAATGACGTGTCTGACAACTCAGGACTGGGCCAGCACACCACCACCGCCGCGCGCCTCTATCACTTCCCGCACGGCGGCGATGTCATTGACTCCCCTGGCGTTCGCGAATTCGGCCTGTGGCACCTGGAAGCGGAACAAATTACCCGCGGCTTTGTCGAATTCCATGATTATTTAGGCCGTTGTAAATATCGCGACTGCAAGCATGATACCGATCCGGGCTGCGCCATTCGTGAAGCGGTAGAAAATGGCCACATCGCCGAGAGCCGTTTTGCAAACTATCACCGTATTCTGGAAAGCATGACTCAGGTGCAGGTAAAAACGCGTAAAAGCTTTTCATCATCCGATGACTGACATTTAAGCTGAGCATCGTTAGAATCGTCCCCTTTTTTCAGGGCCCCGCACGTTGACGGGGTCAGGAACGACAAATCATGGCCTGGAGGCTACCTTGTTAAACGATCTTAAACTTTCACTGCAATACATTCTGCCTAAACTGTGGCTCACCCGCCTCGCAGGCTGGGGTGCGAGCAAACGGGCGGGTTGGCTGACAAAGCTGGTCATCGATCTGTTCGTGAAATGCTACAAGGTCGATATGAAAGAGGCGCAAAAGCCCGATACCGCCAGCTACCGTACCTTTAACGATTTCTTCGTGCGCCCGCTGCGCGAAGATGCCCGTCCGTTGAACACGGACCCTAACGTGCTGGTCATGCCTGCCGATGGCGTTATCAGCCAGCTGGGCGCTATCGAAGACGACAAAATTTTGCAGGCCAAAGGCCACAACTACACGCTGGAAGCGCTGCTGGCGGGGAACTACCAGATGGCCGATCTGTTCCGCAACGGCACCTTCGCCACCACCTACCTGTCGCCGCGTGACTACCACCGCGTGCACATGCCGTGCAACGGTATCCTGCGTGAAATGATCTACGTTCCGGGGGATCTGTTCTCCGTTAACCACCTGACCGCACAGAACGTTCCGAATCTGTTTGCCCGTAACGAGCGCGTCATCTGCCTGTTTGATACTGAGTTTGGCCCGATGGTGCAAATTCTGGTGGGGGCGACAATTGTTGGCAGCATTGAAACCGTGTGGTCCGGTACGGTGACCCCGCCGCGTGAAGGCGTCATCAAACGCTGGACCTGGCCGGCGGGCGACAGCGAAGGTTCCGTCGCGCTGCTGAAAGGCCAGGAGATGGGCCGCTTTAAGCTCGGTTCGACGGTAATCAACCTGTTTGCCCCGGGCACAGTGCAACTGGTTGAACAGCTGCACAGCCTCTCCGCTACCCGACTCGGCCAGCCGCTGGCGACGGCCGTAGAGACCATGTCCGCGAGCGCAGACGACGTCAGCCCACTGAGCGACGCGACGCAAGACGAAGGTTAATTGCTGACAAAAAAAGGTTACGCCGTGCGCCTGATATATATTTTCCTGCTGGCCTGGAGCCTCAGTCTGGGGGCGTACGCAGCGACAGCCCCCGATGCGAAACAGATCGCTCAGGAACTGGAACAGGCGAAGGCGGCAAAACCCGCTCAGCCTGGTACCGTTGAAGCGTTACAATCTGCGCTGAACGCGCTTGAGGAACGCAGCGCCTCCCTTGAGCGCGCGCGCCAGTATCAGCAGGTTATTGATAACTTCCCCAAGCTGTTCCAGACCCTGCGTTCGCAAATCAATAACCTGGCCGATGAACCGCGTCAGGTCTCAACCAGCCTCTCCACGGATGCGCTGAACCAGGAAATCCTGCAGGTCAGCAGTCAACTGCTCGAAGCCAGTCGCCAGGCCCAGCAGGAGCAAGAACGCGCCCGCGATATCGCCGATTCGCTTAACCAGCTTCCGCAGCAGCAGAGCGACGCGCGTCGCCAGCTCAATGAGGTTGAGCGCCGCGTCGGCGCGCAAACCAGCAATACGCCGCTGGCACAGGCCCAGAATCTGGGTCTGCAGGCGGAATCTGCGCGCCTGAAAGCGCTGGTCAACGAGCTGGATCTGGCCCAACTGTCAGCGAATAATCGTCAGGAGCTGTCGCGGATGCGCGGCGATCTGGCGCAGAAGCAGGGCAAGCTGCTCGACGGCTATCTGCAGGCGCTGCGTAATCAGCTTAATAGCCAGCGTCAGCGTGAAGCGGAAAAAGCGCTGGAAAGCACCGAGCTGCTGGCGGAGAACAGTGAAAACCTGCCGCCGGAGCTGGTGGCCCAGTTTAAAGTCAACCGCGAACTCTCGCAGGCGCTGAACCAGCAGGCCCAGCGTATGGATCTGGTAGCTTCGCAGCAGCGTCAGGCGGCCAACCAGACGCTGCAGGTGCGCCAGGCGCTGAATACCTTGCGCGAGCAGTCGCAGTGGCTGGGCTCCTCCAATCTGCTGGGCGAAGCCCTGCGCGCCCAGGTGGCCCGTCTGCCGGAAATACCGAAACCGCAGCAGCTGGATACCGAGATGGCGCAGCTGCGGGTGCAGCGTCTGCATTATGAGGATCTGCTTGGCAACCAGCCGCAGCTACGCCTGATTCACCAGGCGGACGGCGAACCACTCACCAGCGAACAAAACCGCATTCTGGAAGCGCAGCTGCGCACGCAAACTGAGTTGCTTAATTCGCTGCTGCAGGGCGGCGATACGCTGATCCTGGAACTGACCAAGCTGAAAGTCTCCAACGGCCAGCTTGAAGACGCGCTGAAAGAGATCAACGAAGCAACCCACCGCTATCTGTTCTGGACGTCGGATGTCAGCCCGATTGATTTTTCATGGCCGCTGGATATCGTCCATAATCTGCGCCGTCTGGTCTCTCTCGATACGATAAGCCAGCTGGGCAAGGCCAGCGCCATGATGTTAACCAGCAAGGAGACGCTGCTGCCGCTGTTTGGCGCGCTAATCCTGGTCGGCTTCAGCATCAGCTCGCGCCGCCACTTTACCCGCTTCCTCGAACGCTCCAGCGCCCGCGTCGGTAAAGTGACGCAGGATCATTTCTGGCTCACGCTGCGCACGGTGTTCTGGTCGATTCTGGTGGCCTCTCCCCTCCCCGTGCTGTGGATGACGCTGGGCTACGGTCTGCAATCGGCATGGCCCTACCCGCTGGCGGTCGCGATCGGCGAAAGCGTCACCGCCACGGTGCCGCTGCTGTGGGTGGTGATGGTTTGCGCCACCTTCGCGCGTCCAAACGGCCTGTTTATCGCGCATTTCGGCTGGCCGCGCAGTCGCGTCAGCAAAGCCATGCGCTACTACCTGATGAGCATCGGCCTGATCGTCCCGCTGATTATCGCGCTGATCATGTTTGATAATCTCAACGACCGCGAGTTTTCCGCTTCGCTCGGCCGTCTGTGCTTCCTGCTGATTTGCGGGGCACTGGCGCTGGTCACCCTGAGCCTGAAGCATGCCGGCATCCCGCTGTATCTCGATAAAAGCGGCAGCGGCGATAATATGGTTAACCGCATGCTGTGGAACCTGCTGCTCGGCGCGCCGTTAATCGCCATGCTGGCGGCGGCGATCGGCTATCTGGCCACCGCTCAGGCGCTGCTGGCCAGGCTGGAAACCTCCGTTGCTATCTGGTTCCTGCTGCTGGTGGTCTACCACATCATTCGCCGCTGGATGCTGATTCAGCGCCGCCGGCTGGCCTTCGATCGCGCCAAACATCGCCGGGCGGAAATCCTTGCCCAGCGCGCTCGCGGTGAAGATGACGTGGTGCATTCCAGCAGCCCGGAAGGTTCTGCGGAAATCGAAGTGAGCGAAGTCGATCTTGATGCTATCAGTACGCAGTCCCTGCGCCTGGTCCGTTCGCTGCTGATGCTGGTCGCGCTGGTCTCGGTGATCGTCCTGTGGTCAGAAATTCACTCCGCCTTCGGTTTCCTCGAAAATATCTCGTTGTGGGACGTCACCTCGACGGTGCAGGGCGTTGAAAGTCTGGAGCCGATTACCCTCGGCGCCGTGCTGATTGCCATCCTGGTGCTGATTATCACCACCCAGCTGGTGCGAAACCTCCCGGCGCTGCTGGAGCTGGCTATCCTGCAACACCTCGATCTCACCCCGGGGACCGGGTATGCCATCACCACCATTACCAAATATCTGCTGATGCTGATTGGCGGCCTGATGGGCTTCTCGATGATTGGGATTGAATGGGCGAAGCTGCAGTGGCTGGTCGCCGCGCTCGGCGTGGGGCTGGGCTTTGGTCTCCAGGAAATCTTCGCCAACTTTATCTCCGGCCTGATCATCCTGTTTGAAAAGCCGATACGTATTGGCGATACGGTGACGATCCGCGATCTGACCGGCAGCGTCACCCGCATCAATACCCGGGCAACCACCATCAGCGACTGGGACCGTAAAGAAATTATCGTGCCTAACAAGGCCTTTATCACCGAGCAGTTTATCAACTGGTCGCTCTCTGACTCGGTCACCCGCGTGGTGTTAACCATCCCGGCACCGGCAGATGCGAGTACGGAAGAAGTCACGCAGATCCTGATAGCCGCCGCCCACCGCTGTTCGCTGGTGATAGACACGCCAGCGCCGGAAGCGTTCCTCGTCGACCTGCAGCAGGGGATTCAGATTTTCGAGCTGCGTATCTACGCCGCCGAGATGGGGCATCGTATGCCGCTGCGCCACGAGCTACACCAGCTGATTCTGGCCGGCTATCGCGAACACGGTATCGATATGCCGTTCCCGCCGTTCCAGATGCGTCTGGAAAGCATCGATGGCAGAAAAAGCAGCCGCGCGCTGACCTCGGCAGGGAGATCCAGCCGCACGGCAGGGAGTCTGTAAGACGAATCGCGCCGGTGCGGCGCGCTATCCGTTAACCCATCGCCGCGCTTCCCTTAGCCCGTTTGCTAAGGGAAGCCGCCGGGCAAATCAGGCGCGATCGACGGTAAAGGCAATCACTTCGCTGATGCTTTCGGCACCCAATGCCAGCATCACCACGCGATCGACCCCCAGCGCGACGCCGGAACAGTCCGGCAGCCCGGCGGCCAGCGCATCCAGCAGATTCCGATCGATAGGCTGCTGCGGCAGACCGCGAGCGGCGCGTTTGCGGTTGTCCTGCTCGAAACGCTGCTGCTGTTCACGCGCGTCGGTCAGTTCGTGGAAACCATTCGCCAGCTCAATGCCCTTGTAATAGACCTCAAAACGCTCCGCCACGCGGTGATCTTCGGTGCTGATTTGCGCCAGAGACGCCTGGCTGGCCGGGAAGTGATAGACAAAGGTCGGGCGATCTTTACCAATATGTGGCTCGACGCCCATGGTAAACAGCAGCTGCAGCAAGGTATCCCGGTCTTCTTCCGTATCGGCAATATTACTCAGATCGAGCTTCGCCGCCGCCTCGCGCAGCTGCGTCTTATCGGCCGACAGCGGATCAAGCTCAAGGTGACGCAGGAACGCCTGCTGATAAGAGAGGCTTTCCGCCGGCTGGCACTCCAGTACCTGCTGCAGCAAGTCATCGACTTCGTTAATCAGACGGTACATGTCATAGCACGGACGATACCATTCCAGCATCGTGAATTCCGGATTGTGGTGCCGCCCCATCTCTTCATTGCGGAAGCTACGACACAGCTGGAATACCGGGCCACAGCCCGCGGCCAGCAGGCGCTTCATATGGTATTCCGGGCTGGTCATCAGATAGAGATCCATCCCCTGGGAATAGCCAGGGCCGACGAAACGGGTCTGGAACGGAAACAGGTGAATATCCGTCACCGTAGCCTGACTCATGCAAGGCGTCTCCACCTCCAGTACGCCGCGATCGCTAAAGAAACGGCGAATTTCCGCCATTATCGCCGCGCGTTTCAACAGGTTGGGAATGGACGCGCTCGGCTGCCAGGTTGCCGTCTCGCTCATGTTACTTTCTCCGATTTCATACAAGGGCACGAAGTCTACTCGTAACCGTCGGGTGAAACAAATTTTGTGCGAACCGGCGCTCCTGCGGCAGACGGGAAACCTGTTGCCGAAGAGAATTCATCACCAGAGCTGATAAACCAGCGTACATATTGACAAAAAAATCGAACACATCAATTTTCCCCACCAACCCTACGGCTATACTCCTTTACCTATAAAGGAGCAGTGATACTTTTTCGCCAGTCCGGCGGCGAAATAAACAAAAACTGGAGGAATGTCGTGCAAACTTTTCAAGCCGATCTTGCTGTTATTGGCGCTGGCGGAGCGGGTCTTCGCGCCGCTATTGCCGCGGCGCAGGCAAATCCACATGCCAAAATCGCACTGATTTCAAAAGTCTATCCCATGCGCAGCCATACCGTTGCAGCCGAGGGAGGTTCTGCTGCCGTTGCACAGGATCATGACAGCTTTGAGTACCATTTTCACGATACCGTCGCCGGCGGCGACTGGCTCTGCGAGCAGGATGTCGTCGATTACTTTGTCCACCACTGCCCCACGGAAATGACCCAGCTTGAGCAGTGGGGATGTCCGTGGAGCCGCCGTCCGGATGGTAGCGTCAACGTGCGCCGCTTCGGGGGGATGAAAATCGAACGCACGTGGTTTGCCGCCGATAAGACCGGCTTCCATATGCTGCATACCCTGTTCCAGACCTCCCTCCAGTTCCCGCAAATCCAACGCTTCGATGAACACTTCGTCCTCGACATTCTGGTCGACGATGGGCAGGCCCGTGGCCTGGTGGCGATGAACATGATGGAAGGTTCGCTGGTCCAAATCCGCGCCAACGCGGTGGTGCTGGCGACCGGCGGCGCGGGACGTGTCTATCGCTACAACACCAACGGCGGCATCGTCACCGGCGACGGAATGGGGATGGCGCTGAGCCACGGCGTACCGCTGCGCGATATGGAGTTTGTCCAGTATCACCCCACCGGCCTGCCGGGTTCCGGCATTCTGATGACCGAAGGCTGCCGCGGTGAAGGCGGTATTCTGGTCAACAAAAATGGCTACCGCTATCTGCAGGACTACGGCATGGGTCCGGAAACGCCGCTGGGCGAGCCTAAAAACAAATATATGGAGCTCGGTCCGCGCGACAAAGTCTCCCAGGCCTTCTGGCACGAATGGCGTAAAGGTAACACCATCCCGACGCCGCGCGGCGACGTGGTCTATCTCGACCTGCGTCATCTCGGTGAGAAAAAACTGCTTGAACGCCTGCCGTTTATCTGCGAGCTGGCTAAAGCCTATGTCGGCGTTGACCCGGTGAAAGAGCCGATTCCGGTCCGCCCGACCGCCCACTACACCATGGGCGGCATTGAAACCGACCAGCAGTGCGAAACGCGGATTAAAGGCCTGTTCGCGGTTGGAGAATGTTCTTCCGTCGGCCTGCATGGCGCCAACCGCCTCGGCTCCAACTCGCTGGCGGAACTGGTGGTCTTTGGTCGCCTCGCCGGTGAACAAGCCATAAAACGTGCAGCAGAAGCCGGGGAAGCCAACGTCAATGCGCTGGACGCGCAGGCTGCCGATGTAGAAAAACGTCTTAACCATCTCGTCAATCAGGAAGGTAACGAAAACTGGGCGAAAATTCGCGATGAAATGGGACTGTCGATGGAAGAAGGCTGCGGTATCTATCGCACGCCGGAGCTGATGCAGAAAACCATCGATAAGCTGGCGGAACTGCAGGAGCGCTTTAAGCGCGTGCGCATTACCGACAACTCCAGCGTCTTCAACACCGACCTGCTCTACACCATCGAACTGGGCCATGGCCTGAACGTCGCTGAATGTATGGCGCACTCCGCGATTGCACGTAAAGAGTCACGCGGTGCGCACCAGCGTCTGGATGAAGGCTGCACTGAACGTGATGATGTCAATTTCCTCAAACATACGCTGGCCTTCCGCGATGCGGATGGCACTACGCGCCTGCAATACGGCGAGGTGAAAATCACCTCTCTGCCGCCGGCGAAACGCGTATATGGCGCAGAAGCGGAAGCAGCCGAGAAGAAGGAGACGGCAAATGGCTGAGATGAAAAACCTCAAAATTGAAGTGGTGCGCTACAACCCGGAAGTGGACACCGCACCGCACAGCGCGTTCTATGAAGTGCCTTATGATGAACAAACCTCGTTGCTCGACGCACTGGGTTATATCAAAGATAACCTCGCGCCGGACCTCAGCTATCGCTGGTCCTGCCGCATGGCTATCTGCGGTTCCTGTGGGATGATGGTCAATAAAGTGCCGAAGCTGGCCTGTAAAACCTTCCTGCGCGAATACACCAGGGGCATTAAGGTTGAGGCGCTGGGCAACTTCCCGATTGAGCGCGATCTGGTGGTCGATATGACCCACTTTATCGAGAGTCTGGAGGCCATTAAGCCCTATATTATTGGCAACCCGCGCACACCGGATCAGGGGCCAAACAAACAAACCCCGGCGCAGATGGCCAAATACCATCAGTTTTCTGGCTGTATCAACTGCGGCCTGTGCTACGCCGCCTGCCCGCAGTTTGGTCTTAATCCGGAGTTTATCGGCCCGGCGGCCATCACCCTCGCCCATCGCTACAACGAAGACAGTCGCGACCATGGCAAGAAGGAGCGTATGGCGCAGCTTAACGGTCAGAACGGCGTCTGGACCTGTACCTTCGTAGGCTATTGCTCGGAAGTCTGTCCGAAGCATGTCGATCCGGCAGCCGCCATTCAGCAGGGCAAGGTAGAAAGCTCGAAAGACTTTCTTATCGCGACCCTGAAACCACGCTAAGGAGTGCATGATGACGACTAAACGCAAACCCTACGTGCGGCCGATGACGTCCACCTGGTGGAAAAAACTGCCGTTTTATCGCTTCTACATGGTGCGTGAAGGAACCGCAGTGCCAACGGTATGGTTCAGTATCGTGCTGATTTACGGTCTGTTTGCCCTGAAAAATGGCGCAGAAAGCTGGGCTGGCTATGTCGGTTTCCTGCAAAACCCGGTGGTGGTGATCCTGAATCTGATCACTCTTGGCGCCGCGCTGCTGCACACGAAAACCTGGTTTGAGCTGGCGCCGAAAGCCGCCAGTATCATTATTAAGGGTGAAAAAATGGGGCCAGAGCCGGTGATTAAAGGGCTTTGGGTGGTGACCGCGCTGGTGACCGTGGTGATCCTGTTTGTTGCCCTGTTGTGGTAAGGAGGCTGAAATGATCAATCCCAACCCGAAACGTTCCGATGAACCGGTATTCTGGGGGCTGTTTGGCGCAGGCGGTATGTGGGGCGCGATTGTTGCGCCGGTCATGGTGCTGCTGGTCGGCATTCTGCTGCCGCTAGGCCTGGCGCCAGGCGATGCATTCAGCTACGAGCGCGTGCTGGGCTTTGCCCAGAGCCTGGTGGGCCGCGCGTTTATCTTTCTGATGATCGTCCTGCCGCTGTGGTGTGGGCTACACCGCATCCATCACGCCATGCACGACCTGAAAATTCACGTTCCGAATGGTAAGTGGGTCTTCTACGGCCTGGCCGCGATCCTGACCGTGGTGACGCTGATTGGCGTGTTATTTATTTAACCTCCCTGAAGCCCGATAGCATTCTGTTATCGGGCTCTCTTTTGCAGAAAATATCCCCCGCTTTTCTCCCGACAGAATCTACACTTAGCTAAAAAACCAGCAAGGAAAATGCTATGCGTGTGCTGCCCATGATTGCGGTTGTTGCCGCCTCGTTTCTGCTTGTTGCCTGTAGCACGCCAACGCCGCCGCCAGGCGTGACGGTAGTCAGTCCATTTGATACCCAGCGCTATCTTGGCACCTGGTATGAAATAGCCCGCTTCGACCATCATTTTGAAAGCGGCCTTGAAAAAGTGACCGCCACCTACAGCCTGCGCGACGATGGCGGACTGGACGTGGTGAATAAAGGCTATAACCCCGACCGGGGTGTGTGGCAGAAAACCGATGGCGTGGCCTACTTCACCGGCCAGCCGACCCGCGCAGCGCTGAAAGTCTCCTTTTTCGGCCCGTTCTACGGCGGCTACAACGTGATAGCCCTGGATAAAGATTATCGCTATGCGCTGGTCTGCGGGCCAGACCGCGATTATCTCTGGCTGCTGGCGCGCACGCCGAAAATAGCACCGGAAGTGAAACAGCAGATGCTGGACATTGCCACCCGACAGGGCTTCGACGTCAGCAAACTTATCTGGGTTAACCAGCGCTATTAGTCAGTGCGCGCTGATTTTCAGCCCGATAATACCGACAACGATGCACGCCAGGCTGGCAATACGCATGGCGCTGGCGGATTCGCCCAGCAGGACTATGCCGGCGAGCGCCGCGCCTACCGCGCCAATTCCCGTCCACACCGCATAGGCGGTGCCGACAGGCAGCGTTTTCATCGCCCATGACAGCAGCGCCATGCTAAGTACCATAGCCACAATGGTGATCACGCCTGGCAGCAGGCGGCTAAAACCGTGGGTGTATTTCAGACCAACCGCCCAGACCACTTCCAGCAGACCGGCGATAAACAAAATAAACCAGGACACAGGACTCCCTCGATGGGGCCGTCCCCGAATGCGATACGCTTACAGGTCGTCCCGTAAGGTGTGGATGAAAGCACAGAGATTATAGCCAGCAGAACGAACGATGAAAAGAACGGTACGGCCAGTCACCGTACCGTCAGGGTCTATTGCTGAGCTTTTGTCGCAGCCCCAGAAATGGCACTGCCGCCTTCTGAAATATCCTGGCCCACACCACGTGTTGTATTACATGCGGTCAGCACAGAAGAGAGGGCCAAAACCGTAAAGAACGCTGCAATTGCTTTTTTCACCATAATGTCATCCTTATTACCAGTTTTAGTTATCGTGCCCTATAAGCATAGACAACCTGACCCAGGATGACGGAATCTCAGCGTTTTTTAAGAGAAAAAGAGAAGATGACACGGCAGGTGTAAGCGAAACGGTGCAGCAAGGTGGCCATGTAGCAAAAAGAACGGGAAAAAAAGCGCTTAGCTGACCGCACGCGAAATCGCATGTCCCAGCCCCTGGATGTCTTCACCAACGCCGCGCGCGGTATTGCATCCGGTGAGCAACATTGCGCTCAGAGAGAGCAGCAGCAGCAGTTTTATCGCGTTGTTCATCTTCCCTGCCTGCGGTTTGCTTAACGGCTTATAGCAGGCGCAGCAGCGTGCTGCGCCAACTCTGTATGGCATGAATTACTTCACGCGGGATACGTATTCGCCAGAGCGGGTATCCACTTTGATGACTTCGCCAATCTGCACGAACAGCGGAACTTTAACCACTGCGCCAGTAGACAGCGTCGCCGGTTTACCGCCGGTACCTGCGGTATCACCTTTCAGACCTGGATCGGTTTCCACGATTTCCAGCTCAACGAAGTTCGGCGGGGTGACGGAGATAGGCTGACCGTTCCACAGGGTCACGATGCACTCAGCCTGATCCAGCAGCCATTTTGCGTTATCACCTACGGCTTTCCCATCGGCAGCCAGCTGCTCGAAAGTGGAGTTATTCATGAAGTGATAGAACTCACCGTCGTTGTACAGGTAGGTCAGGTTCATATCCACAACGTCTGCGCCTTCGGCGGAATCGGTAGATTTGAAGGTTTTCTCTACGCGAGTTCCGGTCAGCAGACGGCGCAGCTTAACGCGCGCAAAAGCCTGGCCTTTGCCTGGTTTCACGAATTCACTGGCTTCAACGGCATAAGGTTCGCCGTCCATCATGATTTTAAGACCGGCACGAAAATCGTTGCTATAGTAAGTCGCCATAAGGCCCTCTAAATTTGTTAATTGGTAGCTAAGCCACAAAATGGCGCATATTGTAACCCTAAATACCCCATCCAGAGAAGATTGGTTAACGCAACTTGCAGATGTTGTGACCAGTCCCGATGAACTGCTGCATCTTTTAAATGTAGACGCTGACGCGAACTTGCTGGCGGGACGCGAGGCAAAGCGCCTCTTCGCCCTGCGCGTGCCGCGGGCATTTATCGCCCGCATGGAGCCGGGAAACCCCAACGATCCCCTGCTTCGTCAGGTACTTACCTCGCAAGATGAGTTTATTTCAGCGCCGGGGTTTTCCACCGATCCGCTGGAGGAACAGCACAGCGTCGTACCCGGTCTGCTGCATAAATACCGCAACCGGGCGCTGCTGCTGGTCAAGGGCGGCTGCGCGGTAAATTGCCGCTATTGCTTCCGCAGACACTTCCCTTATGCCGAAAATCAAGGCAATAAGCGTAACTGGCAGGCGGCGCTGGCGTACATTGCCGAACATCCGCAGCTCGATGAGATCATTTTTTCCGGCGGCGATCCGCTGATGGCAAAAGATCATGAGCTGGACTGGCTGCTCACCCAGCTGGAAGCGATCCCGCACATTAAGCGTCTGCGCATTCACAGTCGCCTGCCTGTGGTCATCCCGGCGCGGATTACCGATGCGCTGGCCGCTCGCTTTGCCAGCTCCTCGCTGCAGGTGCTGCTGGTCAATCATATCAACCACGCCAATGAGATCGACGCTGATTTCCGCGCCGCGATGGCGAGTTTGCGCCAGGCCGGCGTCACGCTGTTGAATCAAAGCGTTCTGCTGCGCGGCGTCAACGACAATGCACACACGCTGGCCGCGCTGAGCAATGCCCTGTTCGATGCGGGCGTCATGCCCTATTACCTGCATGTGCTGGATAAAGTCCAGGGCGCGGCCCATTTTATGGTCGAAGACGAAGAGGCCCGGGCGATTATGCGCGAACTGCTGACTCTGGTTTCAGGTTATATGGTGCCAAGACTGGCGCGGGAAATCGGCGGTGAGTCAAGTAAGACGCCGCTGGATTTGGGCTTAAAGCAACATGCGTGAAAAGGTCTGCCGGGGAAAGCTGGCAGACCTTCGATTCACAGACTGACTGAACGCGCGGAGATAGCCCGGGTCCCTTTTACCCTCGACGGGAGAGGCCCGGAATCAAATCAGTTCGGGCACTTATAGACCTGGCCGTTCATTTCGCTGTCGGTCGGCACAAAGCTCGACAGCAGGTTCTGCGTCGGGCTGCTCACGCCATAAATCACGTTGCCGCCCATCGCCGCAGCCTGGTTGCGCAGCGCGTTTGCCGCGCCACGCATGGAGCCGCCTTCGTCACCGTTATGCCCGGACAGCCAGTTGCTCTGCTTGCCCGTCGCGGTCCCCAACAGCTGGCAATCCGCACCCGGCTTATCTTCAACAAAGCGTACGCTCTGTCCGCCTGAGCTCAGTTCGTTGCTGGAACTGCAACCCGCTAACAATAATGCTGCGCCGACAATCCCTGCTAAATATCTTACCTGCATGTTATTCCCCATGATCAATGAGCTGGACGCGCTGGCCCGGATGTACACCTTATACTAAAAAGCTGAGAAAAAGAAAAACCCCCGAGCATTTCTGCCCGGGGGTTTCTCATTTTTTGCGCGATGCTGATTTAATCGAATAATTCAGGTCGCAGGCAAGCGGCAAGTCTATGATTCCCAGGGAGCTTACATGAGTAAGTGACCGGGTGAATAAACGCAGCCAACGCACCTGCGGCTTGAAGTATGAAGATTAAATTACATCATGCCGCCCATACCACCCATGCCGCCCATACCGCCAGCAGCGCCTAAGTCAGGGGCGTCGCTTTTCGGCAGGTCAGTAACCATGCACTCGGTGGTGATCATCAGACCAGCAACGGATGCGGCGTACTGCAGAGCAGAACGGGTCACTTTAGTCGGGTCGAGGATACCGAAGTCGATCATGTTGCCGTATTCTTCAGTTGCCGCGTTATAACCGTAGTTGCCTTCACCCGCTTTCACGTTGTTAGCAACTACAGACGGTTCTTCGCCGGCGTTGGACACGATCTGACGCAGCGGAGCTTCCATTGCGCGCAGCGCAACTTTGATACCGACGTTCTGATCTTCGTTCTGAGCGGTCAGGCCAGCCAGTTTAGCGGCAACGCGAACCAGCGCTACGCCACCACCCGCAACCACGCCTTCTTCTACCGCAGCACGGGTTGCGTGCAGGGCATCGTCAACGCGCGCTTTTTTCTCTTTCATTTCAACTTCGGTCGCTGCACCGACTTTGATTACCGCAACACCGCCAGCCAGTTTCGCTACGCGCTCCTGCAGTTTTTCACGGTCGTAGTCAGAAGTCGCTTCTTCGATCTGCTTACGGATCTGAGCAACGCGGCCCTGAATTGCGCCTTCTTCACCCACGCCATCGATGATGGTGGTGGTGTCTTTGTTGATGACAACGCGTTTCGCCTGACCCAGGTCTTCCAGAGTCGCTTTTTCCAGCTCCATACCGATCTCTTCAGAGATAACGGTACCGCCGGTCAGGGTCGCGATATCCTGCAGCATCGCTTTACGACGGTCGCCAAAGCCCGGAGCTTTAACAGCAGCGACTTTCACGATACCGCGCATGGTGTTGACCACCAGAGTTGCCAGCGCTTCGCCTTCAACGTCTTCAGCGATGATAACCAGCGGTTTGCCTGCTTTCGCAACGGCTTCCAGAACCGGCAGCATTTCGCGGATGTTGGAGACTTTTTTGTCAGCCAGCAGGATGAACGGGCTTTCCAGTTCAACAGCGCCAGTTTCCGGCTTGTTGATGAAGTACGGGGACAGGTAGCCGCGGTCGAACTGCATACCTTCAACCACGTCCAGTTCGTCTTCCAGACCGGTACCGTCTTCAACGGTGATCACGCCTTCTTTACCGACTTTGTCCATCGCTTCCGCGATCAGTTTACCTACGGTTTCATCGGAGTTAGCGGAGATGGTACCCACCTGGGCAATCGCTTTAGAGTCGGAGCACGGTACGGACAGAGTTTTCAGTTCTTCAACGGCAGCCACGACAGCTTTGTCGATACCGCGTTTCAGATCCATCGGGTTCATGCCAGCAGCAACGGCTTTCAGACCTTCTGCGATGATAGCCTGAGCCAGTACGGTTGCAGTGGTGGTACCGTCGCCTGCAGCGTCGTTCGCTTTAGAGGCAACTTCTTTCACCATCTGCGCACCCATGTTTTCGAACTTGTCTTCCAGCTCGATTTCACGCGCTACGGAAACACCATCTTTGGTGATGGTCGGTGCACCGAAAGATTTATCCAGAACCACGTTACGGCCTTTCGGGCCCAGGGTCACTTTCACTGCATCTGCCAGTACGTTCACGCCGCGCAGCATTTTTACACGAGCGTCATTACCGAATTTTACGTCTTTAGCTGCCATTTTTTCTATTCCTCAAATTCGTTCAGTTTCGCGCGCGAATTACGCTTCAACAATTGCCAGAATGTCGCTTTCAGACATGATCAGCACTTCTTCATTGTCGATTTTTTCAGATTTCACACCGTAGCCGTCGTTGAAAATAACGATGTCGCCAACTTTAACGTCCAGCGGCTGCACAGTGCCGTTTTCCAGGATGCGGCCCTTACCGACAGCGATGATTTCGCCACGAGTTGATTTGGCTGCCGCAGAACCGGTCAGAACGATGCCGCCTGCAGATTTGGTTTCAACTTCTTTACGTTTGACGATCACACGATCATGTAACGGACGAATACTCATTGATAGCTCTCCTTTGAGAAAGTCATTATCAGTTATGGGTGACACCGGCCCGTATACGGTTTTCCGGCTAGTGCCTGAGAGATGGGGGTGGGTTTTCGCGCTTCAAGGGGGAAAGTTAAAAAAAATTTTTCCTTGTGTGCTGACGCACAGAAACAGCTGCGGGTCTGCCCACCGTCATAAGCAAAAACGATTGTGATACCATTGCTTTTTTGTCAGGGCAGGATGGCATTATGAGTGGTTTAAAACAGGAGTTAGGTCTGGCTCAGGGAGTGGGGCTGCTTTCTACGTCGCTGCTCGGCACCGGCGTCTTCGCCGTTCCCGCTCTTGCCGCGCTGGTGGCGGGAGATAACAGTCTGTGGGCCTGGCCCGCGCTCATTCTGCTGGTCTTCCCGATCGCCATCGTCTTTGCCGTACTTGGCCGCCATTTCCCCAGCGCGGGCGGCGTGGCGCACTTCGTCAATATGGCGTTTGGTTCACGTATGGAACGCGTTACCGGCTGGCTATTTTTGTCGGTTATCCCGGTAGGGTTACCCGCCGCCCTGCACATCGCTACTGGCTTCGGCCAGGCGCTATTTGGCTGGCACGACAGCCAGCTGCTGCTTGCGGAGCTGGGTACGCTGGCCATCGTCTGGTGGGTCGGGTCGCGCGGCGCAAGCTCCAGCGCCAATCTACAAACGCTGGTCGCGGCCCTCATCGTCGCGCTGATCGTCGCTATCTGGTGGCGCGGCGGGATTAGCCCGGCGCAAATCCCTTTTCCGGCGCCGGAAGACATCGATAGTTCACAGCTTTTCTCCGCCCTGTCGGTGATGTTCTGGTGTTTTGTCGGTCTTGAAGCCTTTGCCCATCTGGCAGCGGAATTTAAACGCCCGGAGCGCGATTTCCCCCGCGCATTGTTGATAGGCCTGCTGCTGGCGGGCTCCGTTTACTGGGCCTGTACCGTACTGGTCCTGCATTTTCACGCCTTCGGCGACCATATGGCCGCCGCCGCATCGCTGCCTAATATCGTGGTGCGCCTGTTTGGTGTGCAGGCGCTGTGGATCGCCTGCGTCATTGGCTATCTCGCCTGCTTCGCCAGCCTCAATATCTATATCCAGAGCTTTGCCCGCCTGGTCTGGTCGCAGGCGCAGTACAAACCGGAAAGCTACCTCGCCCGCCTTTCGCCGCAGCAAATCCCACGCAATGCGCTCAACGTCGTGCTGGGCTGCTGTGTCATCAGCACGCTCGGCATCTACTGGCTGGATATCAACCTTGATGCGCTGATCGTCTATGCCAACGGCATCTTCATTATGATTTATCTGCTGTGTATGCTGGCGGGCTGCCGGTTGCTGCGGGGACGCTATCGGATGCTGGCGCTCATCGGGAGCCTGCTCTGTCTGCTGTTGCTGGCGATGGTCGGCTGGAAAAGCCTCTACGCCCTGCTGGTTATGGCGGCGCTGTGGCTATGGCTGCCAAAGCGCCGTACGGCGGCGCTTCCCCACCATCATCGTCACTAAAACATGCCATAAAAAAAGCCGGACAGCGCAACGCAATCCGGCTCATCATTATTAATTAGCGCCGCGTCAGCGCGGCCCGCAGGCTTAGCGGTCGTCTTTGTGATCCAGACGGTCGCGCTCTTCATCTTTGCGCTGATACTCCCCGTCAAAGGTCTCACCGCCTCCGGTTCCCGCGCTAAAACCGCCGCCTGGCATCCGGCTAAAGCGCAGGTGCGGCATCAGCTTCAGGGTCAGGTGTTTTTGCACCGGCGGCAGCAGGAGCAGCAGGCCGAGGAAATCGGTAAAGAACCCCGGCAGCAAGAGCAGCAGGCCAGCGATAATCAGCGATACGCTTTTAATCATTTCTGCCGCCGGGCTTTCACCCGCCGCCATTTTCTGCTGCATCAGCATAAAGTTTTTAAAGCCCTGGTTGCGCACCAGCGACATACCGACCACCGAGCTGAAGATAACCAGAATCAGCGTCAACAGAACGCCGAGCACGTGAGCCACCTGGATAAAGATCGATATCTCAATGTAAACGTATAAAAAAATGGCAATTAACGGAATCCAACGCACTGGCGTCTCCTTCATTAGCGGGGTTCACTATCGGCCCCCGCAGTCATCGGTGTGCTTTTCGCATCACATTAATATTGGGCTAAAACGGCACATTTCAATCGGCAGAAACGCTTATTTTTTTCCACGAACGGCAAAGCGGTGACTCATTTCACAGATTAATAATTCTTATACTCTTCTCGACATAATAAGTGATCAAGGTTGCTGACATTCGCTATCATCAGCATATGATCGTGGGCACCGGGCCGATTAAGGAAATAATCTTCGGCAAGAAAATGCGCAAAACCCCATAAATTCTGCGTGTTTGGTGAATTCATTGGCAGCTTGAAAAAGAAGGTTCACATGTTAAACAACATTCGTATCGAAGAAGATCTGTTGGGTACCAGGGAAGTTCCAGCTGACGCCTACTATGGTGTTCATACTCTGAGAGCGATTGAAAACTTCTACATCAGCAATAGCAAAATCAGCGATATCCCGGAGTTCGTGCGCGGCATGGTGATGGTCAAAAAGGCCGCCGCGATGGCCAACATGGAACTGCAAACCATCCCTAAAAGCGTCGCGAAGACCATTATTGCCGCCTGTGATGAAGTGCTGAATAACGGTAAATGCATGGACCAGTTCCCGGTTGATGTGTTCCAGGGCGGCGCAGGGACTTCCGTCAACATGAACACCAACGAAGTGCTGGCCAACATTGGCCTTGAGCTGATGGGCCATCAGAAAGGCGAATACCAGTATCTGAACCCGAACGACCACGTTAACAAATGCCAGTCCACCAACGATGCCTACCCGACCGGTTTCCGTATTGCGGTTTATGCCTCCCTGCTGAAATTAACCGACGCCATCAACCAGCTGGGCGACGGCTTCCAGAATAAAGCCGTCGAATTCCAGGATATCCTGAAAATGGGTCGCACCCAGCTGCAGGACGCCGTGCCGATGACGCTCGGCCAGGAGTTCCACGCATTTAATGTTCTGCTGAATGAAGAAATCAAAAGCATTCTGCGCACCGGAGAGCTGCTGCTCGAAGTTAACCTCGGCGCCACCGCCATCGGTACGCGCCTGAATACGCCGGATGGCTACCAGCAGCTGGCGGTACAAAAACTGGCGGAAGTCAGCGGCCTGCCGGTGATTCCGGCGGAAGACCTGATTGAAGCCACCTCCGATTGCGGCGCCTATGTGATGGTACATAGCTCGCTGAAACGTCTGGCGGTGAAACTGTCCAAAATCTGTAACGACCTGCGCCTGCTCTCTTCCGGCCCGCGCGCCGGTCTGAATGAAATCAACCTGCCGGAGCTGCAGGCAGGTTCCTCCATCATGCCAGCCAAAGTGAACCCGGTGGTGCCGGAAGTGGTCAACCAGGTTTGCTTTAAAGTTATCGGCAACGACACCACGGTGACCATGGCGTCGGAAGCCGGTCAGCTGCAGCTTAACGTGATGGAGCCGGTGATCGGCCAGGCGATGTTTGAATCCATCCACATTCTGACCAACGCCTGCTACAACCTGCTGGAAAAATGCGTTAACGGCATCACCGCCAACAAAGCGGTGTGCGAAGGCTATGTGTATAACTCCATCGGTATCGTCACCTACCTCAACCCGTTTATCGGCCACCACAATGGCGATATCGTCGGCAAAATTTGCGCCGAAACCGGCAAGAGCGTAAGGGAAGTGGTTCTGGAGCGTGGATTGCTGACCGAAGCGGAGCTGGACGATATTTTCTCTCCGCAAAACCTGATGCATCCGGCCTATAAAGCGAAGCGTTATACCGATGAAAGCGAACAGTAATCTTTCAGGTTAAACGACCCAAAGGCATGTCAGCGATGACATGCCTTTTTTGCTTTTTTAGATTTACCAAATCACAACAATTCAATATCAACTTGTTAAAAAACAAGGAAGGCGTATATGTTTGGTGCAGAACTCGTGATTGTCCTGCTGGCGATTTACCTTGGGGCCAGGCTCGGCGGTATCGGCATCGGCTTTGCCGGTGGTCTGGGCGTTCTCGTCCTGACGCTCCTCTTTCAAATCAAGCCTGGCGCGATCCCCTTCGACGTCATCGAAATCATCATGGCGGTGATCGCCGCTATTGCCGCCATGCAGGTGGCCGGCGGCATGGATTATCTGGTCAGCCTTGCCGAACGTATGCTCAGACGCCATCCGAAATACATTACCTTCCTTGCTCCGCTGGTCACCTGGTTTATGACCGTTCTCGCGGGAACCGGCCATACCGCGTTCTCTACCCTACCGGTGATTACCGAGGTCGCGAAGGAGCAGGGCATTCGCCCGTCTCGTCCGCTCTCTATCGCCGTCGTCGCCTCGCAGATTGCCATTACCGCCTCGCCGATTTCCGCTGCGGTGGTCTTTTTTGCCGGGATCCTCGAACCGCTGGGCGTGAGCTATCTGACGCTGCTGGCCATCTGTATTCCGGTGACGCTGATTGCGGTGATGATCACGGCGGTAGTGTGTAACTTCCTCGGCTGCGAACTGAAAGACGACCCGATTTATCAGGAGCGCCTGGCAAAAGGTGAAGTGAAGCTGCGCGGGAGCCAGGTATTTGAGCTGAAGCCGCATGCCAAACGTTCCGTCCTGCTGTTCCTGATCGGCATCGTGGCGGTCATGTTCTACGCCACCGCCATCAGCGATACCGTCGGGCTGATTCAGAACCCGGTGCTGCCGCGTAACGAAGCGATCGTGGTGTTCATGCTGACCATCGCCACGCTGATTAGCGTCACCTGTAAAATCGACACCAGCGAAGTGCTCAACGCCAGCACCTTTAAATCCGGGATGAGCGCCTGCGTCTGCGTGCTGGGCGTCGCCTGGCTCGGCGATACCTTCGTCAAAGCGCATATCTCCGACATCCAGACCGTGGCCGGCGATCTGCTGCACAACTATCCGTGGCTGCTGGCGGTGGTGCTGTTTTTCGCCGCGACCCTGCTCTATTCCCAGGCCGCAACCACCAAAGCGCTGATGCCGGCGGCGCTGCTGCTTGGCGTCACCCCGCTGACCGCTATCGCCTCGTTTGCTGCCGTCTCCGCGCTGTTCGTGCTGCCGACCTACCCTACGCTGCTGGCGGCGGTAGAAATGGACGATACCGGATCAACGCGCATCGGCAAGTATGTCTTTAACCATGCGTTCCTGATCCCCGGGGTGATTGCCATTACCCTGTGCGTCATCCTGGGCTTTATTATCGGCGGCATCATGCTGTAAATCTGCTTAAATTCGGGCCAGTTTCTGGCCCGTTGCATTATTCCCCTCACCGTGCGTGCTATAGTGCCTCTTTTCGCTGATACGAGGTTCACGATGACTACGCCTGATGCTGTTGTTGTTCTCTGTACCGCGCCGGATGAAGCCACCGCCCAGGATCTGGCGGCCAAAGTGCTGGCCGAAAAGCTCGCCGCCTGTGCCACCCTCCTGCCTGGAGCGACCTCTCTCTACTACTGGGAAGGCAAGCTGGAGCAGGAGTATGAAGTGCAAATGCTGCTGAAAACCGACCAGGCTCACCAGCAGGCGTTACTGGATTGCCTGAAGTCCCATCACCCGTATCAAACCCCCGAATTACTGGTTTTACCCGTCACTCACGGAGACACTGATTACCTCTCATGGCTCAACGCATCATTACGCTGATTTTGCTGCTGTGCAGCACATCCGCTTTCGCCGGCTTATTTGACGCCCCCGGACGCTCTGACTTTGTTCCCGCAGAGCAGGCTTTTGCCTTTGATTTCCAGCAGAGCCAGCGGGACGTCAACCTGACCTGGCAAATCAAAGAGGGTTACTATCTTTATCGCCAGCAGATCAAACTGACGCCGGCGAATGCCACGCTCGCCGCAATGGAGCTGCCGCCCGGTACGTGGCATGAGGATGAGTTTTACGGCAAAAGTGAGATTTACCGCCAGCGGCTGACCGTCCCGGTCACACTGAGCCAGGCGGAAAAAGGCGCCACGCTCACCGTGACCTGGCAGGGCTGCGCCGACGCGGGTTTCTGTTATCCGCCGGAGACGAAAGTGGTGCCGCTTCGCACGGTGCTGGCCGTATCCGGCAGCGAATCGGTCCCCGCCCATCCGGCGTTCCCCTCGTCCGGACAACCCAAATTTAATCCGCCGCTGCCGGTTGAAAAGCGTCCTGAGCTGGCAACAAAAAGCGAGCCGCCAGCCCCGCAGTCTCCTCGGCAAGAGAAGCGCGGCGCAGGCGATAATGCGCCTGCCAGCCTGCCCTTCTCCGCGCTATGGGCACTGCTGATTGGTATTGGTATCGCCTTTACCCCGTGCGTGCTGCCGATGTATCCGCTGATCTCGGGGATTGTCCTCGGCGGCAAGCAGCGGCTCTCAACCGGGCGCGCGCTGCTGCTGGCATTTATCTACGTGCAGGGGATGGCGCTTACCTATACCGCGCTGGGGCTGGTGGTCGCCGCCGCCGGTTTGCAGTTTCAGGCGGCGTTGCAGCATCCGTATGTACTGATTGGCCTGTCAGCAGTCTTTATCCTGCTGGCGCTGTCGATGTTTGGTCTGTTCACGCTGCAGCTGCCCTCATCGCTGCAAACCCGCCTGACGTTGATGAGCAACACGCGCCAGGGCGGTTCACCCGGCGGCGTTTTTGCGATGGGAGCCATTGCCGGGCTGATCTGTTCGCCTTGCACCACCGCGCCGCTGAGCGCCATCCTGCTGTATATTGCCCAGAGCGGCAATCTGTGGCTCGGCGGCGGCACGCTGTATTTGTATGCGCTGGGCATGGGGCTGCCGCTGATCCTGGTCACCGTATTTGGCAACCGCCTGCTGCCGAAGAGCGGCCCGTGGATGAGCCATGTGAAGACCGCGTTCGGTTTTGTGATCCTCGCGCTTCCGGTCTTTTTGCTGGAGCGTATCGTCGGCGAACTCTGGGGTTTGCGTCTGTGGTCGCTGCTGGGCGTCGCCTTCTTTGGCTGGGCTTTTATTACCGCACTCGGCGCCTCCCGTGCCTGGCTGCGCATCGTGCAAATCATTCTGTTCGCCGCGGCGCTGGTCAGCGCGCGTCCGCTACAGGACTGGGCTTTTGGCGAGCCGGTCGCCCGGCAGCAGTCACCGCTGGCTTTTACGCGGATAAGTAACGTCGCGGAGCTCGATCAGGCACTGGCGCAGGCCAGGGGGAAACCGGTGATGCTCGACCTGTACGCCGACTGGTGCGTCGCCTGCAAAGAGTTCGAAAAATACACCTTTAGCACCACCGAAGTACAACAGGCCCTGAAAGGGACCGTTCTGCTGCAGACAGATGTGACGAACAACAGCGCCGAAGATGTGGCCCTGCTGAAACACCTGAAGGTGCTCGGCTTGCCGACCATTCTGTTCTTTAATACACAGGGCGAAGAACAGCCTGCGCAGCGCGTGACCGGGTTTATGGATGCGGCGACATTCAGCGCCCATTTGCACGATTGGCAACCGTGAACGACACTTTAGGAGGAAAAATGGAGGAGAAGACCGTGCAACGTGAAGATGTCCTGGGTGAAGCCATACGCATTCTCGAAATTGAAGGTATTGCCAACACCACGCTGGAAATGGTCGCCGAACGCGTCTCTTACCCGCTCGCTGACCTCAAACGCTTCTGGCCCGATCGTGAAGCGTTGCTGTACGATGCGCTACGTTACCTCAGTCATCAGGTTGATGTCTGGCGCCGTCAGCTGCTGCTCGACGATACGCTCACGCCGGAGCAAAAGCTGCTGGCGCGCTACGGCGCATTAACCCAATGCGTGAGCAACCATCGCTATCCCGGCTGCCTGTTTATTGCCGCCTGCACCTTTTATCCGGATCCCCGGCACCCTGTTCATCAGCTGGCGGAGCAACAAAAGCAGGCTTCTCTGGCCTACACCCACGAGTTACTGACGCAGCTGGAAATTGACGACCCGGCGATGGTGGCGAAACAGATGGAGCTTATCATTGAAGGCTGCCTGAGCCGTCTGCTGATAAAACGCAGTCAGACCGATGTCGATACCGCCCAACGTCTGGCGGAAGATATTCTGCGCTTTGCCCAATGTCGCGCGGGTGGCGCATTAACCTGATTGCGCATTGACCGGCGATACGCCGCATACATCTCCCCGGAAGAGGACGCGTCAGAGTAGCCGCGTCCCGAATAATCGGGCCGTAGGTCGTCGAAAGCCGCACGGATTGTCAACAGAGATGCAACTTGAAGTGCGAAGGGTATAATTCCCCCTACACCGATATGTCTACAGGGATTTATATGCGTCCTCTCCTATGGGCTGCCATCATGGGGCTATGCTCTGCATCGCTCCAGGCCGCGCCTGTTCAAGGTTTTTCTTTCGCGCATAAAGACTGGGAGGTCGCCTGCGATAACACCGGCACCTGTCGGGCCGCAGGTTATGGCGTCAACACGGGAGAAATCAGCGTCCTGTTGACCCGTAACGCGGGCGCCGGGCAGCGCGTAAGCGCTCAGATGACCTTCGCCCAGACCGATCATGATATTCCCCAGGACGCCACGGTTACCCTGCTGATCGACGATCAGGATCGCGGTACGCTTGAGGCCAAAGACGACAGCCATTTCCGCTTCGATAGCAGTCAAACGGCCGCCCTGATTCAGGCGCTGGAGCATGACAGTAACATCGAGATCGCCCTTAACGGCCAGCGTAAACCGCTCTCCAGCGCGGGCAGCAGCGCGGTGTTTCTGAAGATTGATGAGTTCCAGCAGCGTCTGGGCACCGCAGATGCGCTGGTGCGAAAAGGCAATGCCGACGATGACAACACGCTCAGCGCCGTTGCGGCGCCGGAAATTATCGCCGCCCCGACGATCCGCAACGCCCAGAGCGAACCGCTGACGGCAAAGCAGCGGCAGAAGCTGCTACCGGAGCTGATCCCGTTGCTGAACAGCCATTGTGATGACTGGCAAAATAAAGATATTCCGTCTCAGGAGCGGCAGATAACCACAACCCCTCTCGATAAAACCCATTCGCTCATCGAAGCCCTGTGCTGGCGTGCCGCCTATAACGACGGGTACGCCATGTGGGTAGTGGAGAATACTCCGCTCGCCAAACCACAGCTCATTACCACCGATGCATCCAGCTATGCCGATGGCACGATCACCTTTTTCAATAAGGGGCGTGGCATCGCCGACTGCGTCAACGGCGAGGAGCGGGTCTGGGACGGCAAAACCTTCGTGCAGAGTCTGAAATACACGACCGGTATGTGTCGTGAAATCACGCCTGGCGGCACCTGGATGCTGCCCACGTTCGTCAGTCAGGTGCGGCCAAAACAGCAGAAGGATGCCGATAATCTGGCGCTCAAGGCGCTGTATAACGCCGTGCTGAAAGAGCAAAAGAGCAACCCGGAACTGGCGTTGAAAAAGGTTGCCGAACAGTTCCCGCTCACCGGGCATGTCACGAACTTTACGCTGACCTACGCGGATGACACTCTGGTATCGACCAACAAACCCGCGGTCGATATCAGCGACGATGAGTGGCAGGCTTTTCTTCATTCCGATATCAGCGCTGACTCAGAAAACGGTAAGGTCAGCTTCACGCTGGTCGATCTTGATAATGACGGTAAGCGCGATTTAATCATCGACAGCTATATCGGCGGGACCGGGCTCTTTAGCTACACCGGCGTGCTGAGACGGGGAGAGAACACCTTTGATACCGTCGATCACAGCGATACCGATGACGACGATGATTTTGACGCTGGCGTCCCCGGAGCGCTGTTTTCGCTCAACGGGCGCGGCGCCAATCAGTGGAACCAGTGGGTCAGAATCAACGGCCAGGTGTATGCGCTGTGGTACAACGGCCAGTTCGGCGAAGATAACCTGTATCTGCTGCGCCCCTTCAGCCCGACGGACAGGAGTCCTGCCGTAACGATTCGCTATCGCTACAAGCTGGAGACGCTAAGTTCACCGGAACAAGGTCAGCCGCTGACACCGGCGCTCAGCGCACAGGATCGCGACGATTTACTCAAATCGCTGGAACTGATGCAAAGCAACCTGCTGAAAGATAAAAAAGGTCACGCGGAAGAGGGGCCCATCTGCCCTATCCCACCCGGTACGTCATCAGATGAAGCAGATAACTACTACAGCGGCGTCACCTCTTACTACGTCTATGAAACGGTGGCCTATATCCCCGTCTGGCTCGCTGGCAAATGCTTTATTGGCACCGTCATCAGCCATCATGGCGCCTACCGCCACGGCGTCGATGCGGAGATTATGATAAGCTCGCCGCGGGAAGACGAAGACCTCATCGGCGGCTACTCCATATCCGGATTGCGCCACGTAATTTCTGCCGTCAGCGGCTGGAGAACCCGCGAGGGCGACAACGGGATGATGTGATGAACCAGCAAAACGCCCCTTTCGCGGCAAAATTGCCGCAAAGTTAAGCAATCAGCAGGGAAATCAAGAAATGTGGTTGACGCGCATGATGGATTACGGTTTAATGCGCCCCGTTGCCCGGATAGCTCAGTCGGTAGAGCAGGGGATTGAAAATCCCCGTGTCCTTGGTTCGATTCCGAGTCCGGGCACCACTATTTAAAGAAACCAGCCTACGGGCTGGTTTTTTGCTTTCTACAGTACGGACTCTCCATCGAACTTCGTTCGATTATTCGCGGCAAGCCGCTCACCCCTTTGGGGCCAGCGCGACAAGCGCGCTGTTCAACGCCTGCGGCGTTAGTCCGAGTCCGGGCACCACTATTTAAAGAAACCAGCCTACGGGCTGGTTTTTTGCTTTCTACAGTACGGACTCTCCATCGAACTTCGTTCGATTATTCGCGGCAAGCCGCTCACCCCTTCGGGGCCAGCGCGCGATACAGAACTCTTCCACAGACTTTTCCCACTTTTTGCACGGCGTACAAAGTTGCGCTATCTCGCCATTGCCGGCAATCAGCACGTTACCATCTCAGACTACCTCCCTTCACACTGCCCGTAGCGTCAGAGCGCCCTCTTATCGCCAGTTCCCGCTTAGAAATCCGCGACTGCGGCATATGATAAGCGACACCTGATAGAGTTCGTCACCGTAGCGATAGCTTTCATTTTAGAGTTTAAAACTTACTCTCTGAGGTCCCACTCTCACTGATGACGGGTAGCACAGTCTGAAAGCAGCGTTTCAACGCCAGAATAAATATTCTGCTTGTTGGCAATCCAACATAAATGACGGGATAAAAAACATTCTGATATCAGGAGGTGAATCTATTGCTCCTGAATAATTAAAATTCGCTGAAAGTTAACATTATTTTCGCGGAGCCCTTTCAGGCCCCGCGAATTATTTTATTTTAACATTGACTTCACTTTCCGGGCCACCCGGCGAACCAGACTGGTGCCTCGTCTTGCGCCCTGGACATGAATTGCTTCATACAGAGCATTAAAGCGGTCATGGGCCCAACCATCTCTCTGCTGAGAAATAAGACCATCAACCTTATTATTTAAAAGCTGTAACTCATTACTGACTGAATGACTGCCATTAATGCTGCGCAACCGACTCACTTCGCTCTCAAGCTCATGAATCTTTTCGAGGTAGGAAGGCATCAACCCCATTGCATAGTTATATTTAACATTCTCATCCATAAATGGACGGAAACTACGGTAGTTGTTTTTACTCTTATTTCCACTTAACAACATGCCGGAGTTTGCAACTCTATACCAAAATAGAGGCTCCGGGACGACTTGCAATTTATATCCCTGTAACGATACTTTGGCAAAAAACTCCCAGTCTTCATGACCTAAACCGTAATCCTCAGTAAATCCACCCACTTTTTCGAAAACTTCTTTTCTGATCAGCGCATTAGCATCGCCAAAGCAGTTACTAAAGCTGGCGATATTTAAATCAGGTCCTAACGGAAGCCAGCAGTGCGTCATTTTACGGAACGGAGAAGGGAACTCCTCACCAAAAATAAGATCGCTTGGTGTGGTTAACACATCGGCCCCGGAGTTTAATGCTGCCGTAACAAACGTTTCCACCTCAAAAGGCTTAGCGACATTATCATCATCCATAAACATCAGATATTCGCCGGAGGCGTGTCGCGCAGCCAAATTCCTTGCAGCGCCCAGATAGTTATTAGAACTACGGACGATTTTCCAGCCTCGTGAGTTAAAGTCATTCTCGATGAGATTCAAATAACGATGAGACTCTTCTGCCGTACTTCCATCATCGACCAGGATAACCTCAATATTTTGGTACGTCTGAGATTTTATTGAGGCGAGTGCTTGCTGGAGCAAATGGTGACGTTCGAAGTGAGTGATACACACGCTAACTAATGGGCTGTTAGCTTCATCGATTTTCTTGAATACGCAGTTGTTTTTTCGTTCAACTGCGGCAAACCAGGCTTCTTTAATATTTTCTTGTGATTCAACAAGCCCTGGTTTGATATTTATATTTTTTAACCGATAGTGAATTTTACCGTATAAATCGACAGGTGTAGGAGTAAACAGAACCTCCGCATGATGTTCCTGCGGAATAAGCTCTGGAATTCCGCCAACGTTTGAGGCGAGGAAATTAACGTTATTAATCAAGCATTCATAAACGGTATAGGGTGAGTTTTCTACAAGCGATGGGATGATGACTAATACATTTTTTCTTTTTATATATTCGTTGGCATTGGTACGATCATAATCGCTGATGATATTAACTGCGAGTCCCAAATTTTTAGTCTGATTCATAATATAGGTAAATGAATCAGTTTTCCCCATAGTGACATTTTTTCCGAGGAAGGTTACACCAGAGACGGTCTCTTTATCTTCGTCAGATAGTTTTCTTAATGCGCGGAGGAATATATCAAGCCCTTTACGGGTTTCAAGCCGGCCGAAAAATACAAGCTCAACGCCAGAAGCTGGTTTTTCATTTGTTTTAACTATAACATCGCTTCTTGTTTCAAACCCTTGAAATGGCTCACAATTTAAAATGACATGGCGTTCTTCAGGTACATTCCAGTGCTTACTCAACATCCAGTCAATTAAATACTGAGACGGACTAACAACTTCATCCGCCATCTCAACCACCATTTTCTCCATATAATAGAGTTCAAGATGATTCTGATCATATGGGAGTTGGTAATTACCTTCATCAGCCCATAACGTTGAGCTGTGAGTATTTACAATGAACTTCGTGTTTTCAAAATCAGTACCATTCTTTTTACTTAATAAAGTGTAATAAAGATCTGCCTGCCATTCACAAGAAATAACAGTGTCATAGATATTATTTTCTTTCAACCATAGCAAAATTGAATAGCTTTTCCTTCTAAAATAAGGCGCATCAATATTAATCTCTTTTACCAGCCCGGTGCTTAGCAGATTGATACCAAAGGTACTATAAATACGTGACCAGTCGCTAAATTTTGATACAGATGATTCCGAATAGTCACCACATGTATACAATACATCGACATCATACCCCTTTTTTGCCAAAGTAGTGGCAAGGGCAGTGAAAGCAGTACCAATGCCGCCGTTACGGACAGGCCCCTCAATGTCCGGCGTCATTATAAGAACTTTCTTCATTGTAATCTTTCCTTAGTAACCTAGACTTTTCTATAATAATGAGTGAGTTGAAGTAGTATAAGATAGCAATCGGTAGCTTCTGTTAAACAGGATAAAAAATGGCCAATGCAGAGTTAAAATTTGATTTATTTCTAAAATCCTATCATCCATCTCATCGATTTGTCTATAAGGCAAACCCTGGTAATGCTGGTGATGGCGTGATTGCATCTGCGACGTATGATTTTTTCGAACGAAATGCTCTTACCTATGTCCCTTACAGAGATGACGAGCACTACAACTCTGATACTGATATTTTAATTTTTGGCGGCGGAGGAAACTTGATAGAAGGATTGTATTCTGAAGGTCGTGACTTTATCCACAATAATATTAAAAAATTTCATAAAGTAATAATCATGCCGTCGACAATCAGAGGGTATAGCGATTTATTCACCAGCAACATTGATAAGCTAGTTGTTTTTTGCCGAGAAAATACCACTTTCGATTATATTAAATCTCTCAACTACGAAACAAACAAGAACGTATTCATTACTGATGATATGGCATTTTATCTCGATCTTAGTAAATACCTGTCACTTAAACCTGTCTATAAAAAACAGGCCAATTGCTTCAGAACGGACTCCGAATCGCTAACTGGAGACTATAAAGAAAACAACCATGATATTTCGCTCACCTGGAACGGCGACTATTGGGATAATGAATTTCTGGCGCGCAACTCTACCCGTTGCATGATAAATTTTCTTGAAGAGTATAAAATTGTCAACACCGACAGACTGCATGTGGCAATTTTAGCATCTCTGCTTGGTAAAGAAGTAAACTTCTATCCTAACTCATACTACAAAAATGAAGCTGTTTATAATTATTCACTTTTGAATCATTATCCAAAAACATGCTTTATTACGACAAGTTGAAAAAGGCAGCGTATAATAATACGCTGCCTGAAAATCACATAACTGCTACAGCATTATTAATTATTGCCTGCCAGCCTTCACGCGAGTACTCATTCGCACGACTATAGTCTGCAAATCTATCGATTACCGCAGTAAAAAAGTTATCAGTGACTTTAGTGATTTCACCGACCTTTGAACTATCCGCATCACTTTTCACGTACAGTATTTTACTGTTACCATGTTTCTTAAACTCCTTTGATAGTGCCAATGCAATATCATCAAGATTATTGCCATTACTTTTTACGACAAAAATTTTATTTTCATCAGCAAGGCTTTTTCTGAACTTGTCAGTTAAATATTTAATCTTATCCATTTCTTTTTTATAAATAAGATTATTTTCCTGCTCAGAATAACGCCAGGACCAGCAATCATTTATATTGTCACTATACATTTCAGTATGAAAACAAAGGTCATGTTTTTGGTCAAGCACCATATCCTGCCAGGAAGGTGTCAAGTTTTCATAAATATAAAAATCTGCAAAATCAGATTCTATTAACTTTAGAAGAGCATGATAGTTTTTTATTAATGTCCAGCGAAACAAGCTTCCTTCATCATAACCTGACTCTCTTAGAAAGAAAGCAAACTCACAATTATCGCCAAGACTTTCGAAACGCTGTAATTTATTCATCATTGTTTTCCAAAGGGGGAATTGAATGATTATACAATACGGCACGTCTCGCTAACACCAAAAATGTCGCCAGAAGCATTTCGTTTGAAACTGCGCATCGCAATTAGCTCGCGACATGCGCATCAGCCAGACATCGCCCTGCCAGGCTGGCGCCCGGCCTCCAGATGGGCTTCCGCAGTTTCCAGCTCAGGCGACAGCAGCAGGTTTGAACTGGCTACCGCAGCCCCGCAGTAATCAAAAATCCCGTGGACAATTTGCGCATTAAAAGCATCGCTAAACCATGCTTATCATACGTTTTCTGGCTCGCTGCGCCTAACGCAACCAGATTTACCCGCAGACGACCCAGCTTCTTCAGCACCTTGCCATCGGCGGTCTCCTCATAGACCCAACCGCTGGAAAACACCCGATCGCTCCAGCCTTTTAGCAGACCAGACATCGACCACCAGTAAACGGGAAAGACCAGAACCAGCGCCAGACGGCGCGAATGGATGAAATACTGCGCAACACTGAACCCAATGCGGAGAAGCTGGCTTCGGCGATCGCCAACGCCTGTATTGAGTGCGTGCTGATCCAGGGGCGCGAGATGCCAAGTGTCATGGCCGCGCTGCTGCCAACGCTAACAAGAAGCGCCCGCCGCCAGGCGGACGCTCGATTATCAGCCGCCGGCCTTCTTAATCGCCGCATCCAACGAGTCTTTATCCGCAAGCCCCGGGAAAACGGTAATCGTGGCTTCGGTGGCGCCGGTAGTCGGCATCACGATCACCCCCGGCGTTCCGCTTAAGCCAATCTCCTGCGCCAGCTGGTTGGTGCTCTCGAGGACCGCCTCAACATCCGGCGCTTTCCCGGCGTCGAAATTCACTTTCTTCGCCTGCTGCTGCACATCCGCAGCCGTCAGCTTCCCTTCGTTACGCCCGGTGGCATAAATCCCGTTATGGTAGGTCAGATAAGCTTCTGCACCCTTCTGCTGATAAATTTGCAGGCCGGTCTTCGCCGCCGTCAGCGAAGCCTCCCAGCGACTGCCGAAAATGGGCCACTCTTTAAACGCAAACCGGGTCTGCGGATTTTCTTTAATCACCTGCTCCATTACCGGCGCCAGGCGGCTACAGTAAATACACTGATAATCAAAGAATTCGATCACGGTCACCTTGCCATTCGCCGGTCCGTAGGTTGGGGTATTTTTATCCTGGGTCAGCGCAGCCTGGTTTTTAATCACGGCCTGAGTGGCCGCGCTCGCCTGCTGTTCTTGCTGAATCTGCTGAAGCTTCTGACTCGCCTGGAGCAGCACCTCAGGATGTGCGACTAAATAATCCGCGGCAATTTTGCCAATGCGGGCTTCCTGCTCCGGGGTAAAGGTTGCTGCGGGCGCCTGTGCGGCAATGGCCAAAACCGGAAGCAGCGAGACGCCCAGCAACGCGCCAGTCAATATTTTTTTCGTACCAGCCATGAGGATAATCCTTGCGATGAGTAAACGGCAGGTGGGTGTGACAAAACAAAGTACCATCCTTTTCCGGTGAATCATCCCGGCACGATGCATTGATTCGTAACTTTATTTTTCAAAATCACGCCTGGGCAACTCCCGCGCTCTTTTTCCGGGCGGTGGTCAATACGTCAGAACAGGGGTACGCTTGCTGCGGTTTTCCCTTGAGGGAACCTTTTTTTACATGGTATGAGTCAGGCATGAACGAGCTATTCAATCAGTGGGATGTTGTTGTTATTTTGCTACAAATCATCGCAATCGACCTGTTGCTGGGCGGCGATAATGCGGTGGTGATCGCCATGGCGTGCCGCAAGCTGCCGCCCCAGCAGCGTACAAAGGCGATTGTTATTGGCACCTTCGGCGCCATCCTGGCCCGCGTTCTGTTGCTGGCCATCGCCGTCTACCTGCTCTCTCTGCCGTGGCTGAAAATTGTCGGGGCGCTCCTGCTGCTATGGATCGGTATCAAGCTGGTTGCCCGTCAGGATGAAGATGAAGAGATTGGCAGCTCAGGCAGTCTGTGGCGGACTGCCGTCACCATCACGGTGGCCGATGTCATTATGTCGATGGATAACGTGCTGGCGGTCGCCGCCGCCGGCAAAGGCCACCTGCTGCTGGTCGCTCTGGGTGTCTTGATCAGCATCCCAATCATCGTGGTCGGCAGTAAACTGGTGCTGGCGATCCTTAACCGCTTCCCGGTCGTTATCCTGCTGGGAGGCGCCCTTATCGGCTGGATAGCTGGCGCGATGTGGGTGACGGACCCCACTATCGTTCGCCTGTTTCCGCAGGCACCCGATGCGCTACCGCTTATTGCTGGCGCTCTCGGCGCGGCGCTGGTGCTGCTGGAAGGACTTCGCCGCAGCGGCCGGGCGCGACCGGCCAGGTAAGCGCCCGCCGCCAGACGCCGTCAATCCCGACGGCGTCAAGTTTCCGCCAGATTCCTTCCCCACCCGCCCTCATTTGCCCTAAGCTTATGACTGAAAGTCGTGACCACCGTAGTAAGTCAAATGAGATAACGCCATGGAATTAAAGGATTATTATGCCATTCTAGGGGTTAAGCCAACAGACGATCTAAAAACAATTAAGACCGCCTACCGCCGCCTGGCTCGTAAATATCACCCCGATGTCAGCAAAGAAACCGATGCCGAAGCGCAATTTAAAGATCTCGCCGAAGCCTGGGAAGTTCTGAAAGATGAACAGCGCCGCGCCGAGTATGACCAGCTCTGGCAGCATCGCAACGACCCGCAGTTTAACCGTCAACAGCACGCCCACGAACAAAGCTACAGCCAGCAGGATTTTGACGACATCTTCTCGTCGATGTTTGGCCAGCAGGCGCACCAGTCCCGCCGCCAGCATGCCGCGCGCGGCCATGATTTAGAAATTGAAGTCGCGGTGTTCCTTGAAGAGACTCTGGCCGAGCAGATGCGCACCATCAGCTACAAACTGCCGGTCTATAACGTCTTCGGAATGGTCGAAAGCGAAACGCCGAAGACCCTGAATGTGAAAATCCCCGCTGGCGTCAGCGACGGGCAGCGCATCCGCCTCAAAGGTCAGGGAACGCCGGGAGAAAACGGCGGACCAAACGGCGACCTGTGGCTGGTTATCCACATTGCTCCGCACCCGCTGTTCGATATTGTGGGCCATAACCTGGAAATCGTTCTGCCGCTCGCACCGTGGGAAGCGGCGCTTGGCGCCAAAGTGACCATCCCGACGCTCAAAGAGAGCATTCTGCTGACCATCCCGCCGGGTAGCCAGGCGGGGCAGCGTTTACGTATTAAAGGGAAAGGGCTGGCTGGCAAAACGGCCACCGGCGATTTATATGCCGTGATTAAAATCGTCATGCCGCCCAAACCGAATGAGAAAGCCAGCGCGCTCTGGCAACAGCTGGCCGATGCAGAGGCTGGCTTCGAGCCGCGTCAAGCATGGGGGAAAGCATAATGGCGAAAATGGCAGTGACGTTTACGATGACCGAGTTTTGTCTGCATACCGGCGTTTCCGAAGAAGATCTGCGGGAAATCGTCGGCCTGGGCGTGATTGAGCCGCGCCAGCCGCTGACCGAGGTTTGGTTGTTCGATGACAGCGCGATGATGATAGTCCACCGCGCGATGCGCCTGCGTCGGGAGCTGGAGCTGGACTGGCCGGGTATCGCGGTGGCGTTAACGCTGCTGGATGAAAATGCGCGGCTGACCCGCGAAAACCGGCTGTTGCAGCAACAGCTGGCCCGCTTTCTGACGCATAGCTAAGCCTGTAGCAAAGTGCGCGCTTCTGTGCGGGCCGACAAAAGAGCGGCAATCTTTTGATGGCGTAAAATCTGTCGGCCGGGCAACCGTCCGACAGAAATCCGCCCCGGTCTCATACAGAACCGACTAACGATGCCCCCGGCAGCCAGCCGCCGTGGCGGGTAATCAAATCGTCCACCGGCGCATAAACGGGCATAAAAAATGCCGCCGGGGAAGCCCGCGGCGGCAGCGTTTAATGCAGGTACGGATTACTCGTTAATACGCGGGTGCTGCTGCACCAGACGAGAGCGTTTTTCCTGCAAATCGGCGATTTCCTGATCGATATCTTCGATTTTGTTTTCGATGTTATCGTAGTGCTCGCCAAGGATCTCTTTCGCTTCCTGAATATCCGATGCCGCAGGCGTCGCACCTTTCAGCGGACGATTCGCCGTCTCCTTCATCGACACGCCGGTGATCAGGCCGATGACCGCAATCACCATCAGGTAGTAAGCCGGCATCATCAGGTTCTGCGTACTTTCCACCAGCCAGGCCGCCAGGGTTGGCGTCAGACCGGCAATCAGCACCGAGATGTTGAAGGCGCTGGCCAGGGCACTAAAGCGAATATGGGTCGGGAACATCGCCGGCAGCGAGGACGCCATCACCCCGATGAAGCAGTTGAGCACCACCGCCAGCAGCAGCAGACCCGCGAAAATCAGGCCGATAATGTTGCTGTTAATCATGATAAAGGCCGGGATCGACAGGGTAAACAGCGCCACGCTACCGATCAGAATAAACGGACGACGGCCGAAGCGGTCGCTGAGCATCCCGATAATCGGCTGAACGAACAGCATACCGACCATGATCGCAATAATAATCAGCACCCCGTGATCTTCCGAGTAGTGCAGGTTATGCGACAGATAGCTCGGCATGTAGGTGAGCAACATGTAGTAGGTCACGTTGGTGGAAATCACCAGGCCGATACAGGTCAGCAGGCTGCGCCAGTGTTTCGTCGCAATCTCTTTAAAGGAGACTTTCGGCCCTTCCTGTAACCCTTCACGATCGCCCTGCTCCATAGTATCGACGTGCTGCTGGAACGCCGGAGTCTCTTCCAGCGCATGGCGAAGATAGAGACCAATCAGCCCTAACGGCAGCGCCAGGAAGAACGGTAAACGCCATCCCCAGTCGAGGAAGTTCTCTTCCCCCACCACGCTGGAAATCAGCACCACCACGCCGGCACCCATCACAAAGCCGGCGATCGAACCAAAGTCCAGCCAGCTGCCCATAAAGCCGCGCTTACGGTCTGGAGAGTATTCAGCGACGAAGATTGACGCGCCGGTATACTCGCCGCCCACCGAGAAGCCCTGCGCCATTTTACACAGCAGCAGCAGAATCGGCGCCCAGATACCAATCGAGGCGTAGGACGGAATCAGACCGATACAGAAGGTACTGATCGACATGATGACAATCGTCATGGCCAGTATCTTTTGCCGACCATACTTATCGCCCAGCATACCGAAGAACAGACCGCCCAGCGGACGGATCAGGAACGGAACGGAGAATGTCCCTAACGCGGCAATCATCTGCACGCTGGGATCGGCATCGGGGAAGAAGACTTTACCTAAGGCATACGCCACAAAACCATACACACCAAAATCGAACCACTCCATCGCATTACCCAGCGATGCTGCGGTGATAGCCTTTTTCAGCTTACCATCGTCAATGATGGTGACATCACGCAGAGTGATTGGCTTTATTTTTTTCCTTTTAAGCATATTTTTCCTCTAAAGCTTCGCCGTGAGCACACAAATCATCGCCACACGGCAAAGCCGTCGGCGTTGTGCGTTGGGAGCGGCGAATCGCTGTGCTCCTCTTCTCAAGCGTAGCAGGTTTGCCTGCACTGTCTGCTGACAGTCTGTACAACCGAACCTGTTGACGCCTGCTCTGGCAGTAGTCAGTTAATGGCGTTACGCATAACTCTGCTGAATTTACGCACTCCTCTTTTTTACCCTAACAGCGTTTAAATTCGGGATCAACTTCACAAAAAAAACGCCGCCATATAACAGAGCCAAATAATATTAATAAGTTCCATAATTATGACAACAGCGTGATTTATTTCCTCGGCCATGCCGACATGTCCCCCTACGAAATATCGTAGTGCACCTGTTGCGAAATATAATTTTTTTCTCCGCCCTATTATCATAAAAAAAGTCCCGACAAAAATGCGGGAATACGCTATAATCACGCACACTTTCGGCTATCAGCCAACGTTTAATGGACCAACGTCCTGTTTTTCCCTGTAATCATGAGGAACGTCATGCAACTCCCACACTGCCCGAAATGCCAGTCTGAGTACACCTATGAAGATAACGGCATGTTTATCTGCCCGGAATGCGCCCATGAATGGAACAATGCCGAGCCAACTGATGATAATGACGCCCTGGTGGTAAAAGATGCTAACGGCAATTTACTTGCCGATGGCGACAGCGTGACCGTCATTAAAGATCTGAAGGTAAAAGGCAGCTCTTCGATGCTGAAAATAGGTACCAAAGTGAAGAATATCCGACTGGTGGAAGGCGATCATAACATCGACTGTAAAATTGATGGTTTTGGTCCGATGAAGTTGAAATCCGAGTTCGTCAAAAAGAACTAATTCTATTTCCCCGTCACCGGGGATTTATTTCCCCGCGACTGAAACGGTCGCCGGGATAAATGAACGGATATATTTCCGCCGCACCGCCTGATTATTTCCCGCGTGCCGCCGCCTCCAGACCCGACTCTGCCGCCTGGTCTGGATGGCTCATCACCTTCTACACTTAATGGGTCTTCGTTACCTGAGGTAATGGTTATGCCCTTAAGTCCTTACATCACCTTTAGCGGCAACTGCGCGGCGGCGATAGCGTTCTACCAGCAAACGCTGGGCGCCGAGCTGATCCACCAAATCACCTACGGCGAAATGCCGCAGAGTGCGCAGGATGCCGAGGATGGCTGCCCTTCCGGCCAGCATTTATCCGCGGACTGTATCGCTCACGCCAGCCTGCGCGTCGCGGGCAGCGAACTCATGCTCGGCGACAGCCCGGGCGACAAAACCGATCGCTACGCCGGCTTTACCCTGGTACTCGATACCCAGGACCTGGCCGAGGGCAAGCGCTGGTTCGATAGTCTCGCCGACGGCGGGAGCGTCGAGATGGCCTGGCAGGAAACCTTCTGGGCCCACGGCTTTGGTAAAACTATCGACCGCTTTGGCGTCCCGTGGATGGTGAACGTCGTCAAACAAGCTTAAAGCTTCTCCCTTCGGGCGGGCTCTCCCGCCCTGTCACTCAGCTGGCACCAACTCTTCATCCTCCGGTCATTGCGTGTTAACCGGAATGTAACAAAAACGCGTCAGGATCGGGCCACTCTCAGAGGGAAATCCCTTCTTCTGCTTAGTGAGGCTCGACTGACATGCACTTATCCAGACATCCGACCAGTTATCCTACCCGGTATCAGGAAATCGCCGCCAGACTTGAGCAGGAACTCCGCCATCACTACCGCTGTGGCGACTACCTCCCGGCTGAACAACAGCTGGCCACACGCTTTGAAGTCAACCGCCATACCCTGCGTCGGGCTATCGATCAGCTGGTCGAACGCGGCTGGGTCCAGCGTCGTCAGGGGGTTGGCGTGCTGGTGCTGATGCGCCCAATCGACTATCCGCTCAATGCCCAGGCGCGCTTCAGCCAGAACCTGCTCGATCAGGGCAGCCACCCGACCAGCGAAAAGCTGCTGTCGGTACTGCGCCCGGCCAGCAGCCACGTCGCCGAAGCCTTTGGCATTAATGAAGGCGAGAACGTCATTCACCTCCGCACCCTGCGCCGCGTCAACGGCGTCGCGCTGTGTTTGATCGACCACTACTTCACCGACCTGCGCTTCTGGCCGGCGCTGCAAACCTTCACCCAGGGCTCACTGCACGATTTCCTGCGCCAACAGCTGGATGTCGAACTAACCCGCGCGCGCACCAAAATCAGCGCCCGTCGCGCCCAGGCGAAAGAGAGCAATATTCTCGGGATCCCCAACATGGCGCCGCTGCTGTGCGTGAGAACCCTGAACCACCGTACGGGTGAACCGCAGGCTACGGAGTACTCCGTCAGCCTGACCCGGGCGGACATGATTGAATTCACCATGGAGCACTGAATGCACTTTGATACCGCAACCCGCCAGCGCTGGATGTCCGTGCTGGCCCACAGTGAACCCGAGGAACTGCTGGCGCGGATGCAGACCCTGCAGCTGGCGCCGGAATATGAACTGATCCGCACCCCGGAAACCGGCCTGGTACAGCTCCAGGCACGGATGGGCGGGATTGGCGACCGTTTCTTCGCCGGAGACGCGACGCTGACCCGCGCCGCCATTCGCCTGCCTGACGGCACGATCGGCTACAGCTGGATACTGGGCCGCGATCGTCCGCATGCAGAACGCTGCGCCACCATCGACGCGCTGATGCAATCGCCCCACCATTTTCACACCTTAATGGAAACCCTGATTACCCCGCTGGAAGCACAACGAAGCGCGCGCATTGAAGCCCGACGCGCCGAAGTCAACGCCAGCCGGGTAGACTTCTTTACTCTGGTTCGCGGAGATAACGCATGACCTTACAAACCGCTTTTACCCTACCGGTGCAGGATGCCCAGCACAGTTTTCGTCGCCTGTTAAAAGCCATGAGCGAGCCGGGCGTCATTGTTGCGCTCCAGCAGCTCCAGCACGGCTGGCAGCCGTTGAATATCGCCTCCACCAGCCTCCTGCTGACGCTGGCGGACCACGAAACGCCGGTCTGGCTTTCCGCAGCGCTGCATAACGATCTCGTCGGCCAGAACTTACGTTTCCATACCGGCGCGCCGCTGGTGGAACTGCCGCAGCAGGCGGTATTCGCCGTCACCGACGGACGCATCAGCTCGGAGCAGCTTAACGTTCTTTCCGCCGGAACCATTGCCGCCCCGGAAACCGGCGTCACGCTGATTGTCCAGCTCGCCAGCCTCAGCGGCGGACGCATGCTGCGTCTGACCGGCGCCGGCATTGCCGAAGAGCGCATGATCGCCCCGCAGCTACCGGATTGCATCATTGATGAGCTGACCGAACGCCCGCACCCGTTCCCGCTGGGCATTGACCTGATCCTCACCTGCGGCGAGCGCCTGCTGGCTATCCCGCGCACTACTCACGTGGAGGTTTGCTAATGTACGTGGCCGTCAAAGGCGGAGAGAAGGCGATAACCGCCGCTCACGCCTTACAGGAACATAAGCGACGAGGCGACGGACGGCTTCCAGAACTGAGCATTGAACAGATTACCCAGCAGTTAAACCTTGCGGTCGATCGGGTCATGACCGAAGGCGGCATCGCCGACCGTGAACTGGCGGCGCTGGCGCTCAAACAGGCCAGCGGCGACAACGTCGAAGCCATTTTTTTACTGCGTGCGTATCGCACCACCCTGCAGCGGCTGGCGGTGAGCGAGCCTGTCGATACCGCCAGCATGCGCCTGGAACGCCGTATTTCGGCGGTCTATAAAGATATTCCCGGCGGCCAGATGCTCGGCCCGACCTACGATTACACCCACCGCCTGCTTGATTTCACCCTGCTGGCCAACGGCGAAACACCGCCGCTGCACACCGCCGAACGGCCGCCGGAAGCCACACCGCACGTTTTTAACCTGCTGGTGCAGCAGGGGCTGGCGAAAGCGGAACAGGAGTCCCACGCCCGGCCCGACGACATCACCCGCGCGCCGCCGGTCTATCCCTGCTCACGTTCGTCACGCCTGCAGCAGCTGGTGCGCGGCGATGAAGGCTATCTGCTGGCGCTGGCCTACTCCACCCAGCGCGGTTACGGTCGCAACCATCCTTTCGCCGGTGAAATTCGCAGCGGCTACGTCGCCATCGAGATCGTCCCCGAAGAGCTGGGTTTTGCGGTCAATATCGGCGAACTGCTGATGACCGAATGCGAGATGGTCAACGGTTTCGTGGCGCCGGAAAGCGAACCGCCGCACTTTACGCGCGGCTATGGCCTGGTCTTCGGCATGAGCGAGCGTAAGGCGATGGCGATGGCACTGGTCGACCGTGCGCTACAGGCGCCGGATTACGGCGAAGAGATAGCCGGGCCGGCGCAGGATGAAGAGTTTGTCCTCGCCCACGCCGATAACGTCGAGGCGGCCGGTTTCGTCTCGCATCTCAAACTGCCCCACTATGTCGATTTCCAGGCCGAACTGGCGCTGCTGAAACGCCTGCAACGGGAGAACGAACGTGGTTAACCCACTCACTGGCTACAACTTTGCTTATCTTGATGAGCAGACCAAGCGCATGATCCGCCGGGCCATTCTCAAAGCGGTGGCGATTCCCGGCTATCAGGTGCCGTTCGGCGGCCGCGAGATGCCGATGCCCTACGGCTGGGGAACCGGCGGTATTCAGCTGACCGCCAGTATCATCGGCGAGCATGACGTGCTGAAGGTGATCGACCAGGGCGCCGATGACACCACCAATGCGGTGTCGATACGGCAGTTTTTTAAGCGCGTCACCGGCGTCGCGACCACCGAGGCGACCTGCGATGCCACGCTGATCCAGACCCGTCACCGGATCCCGGAGACGCCGCTCAGCGAAGATCAGATCCTGATCTTCCAGGTACCGATCCCGGAGCCGCTGCGCTTTATTGAGCCGCGCGAGACCGAAACCCGTACCATGCATGCGCTGGAAGAGTACGGCGTGATGCAGGTGAAGCTGTATGAAGATATTGCCCGCTTCGGCCATATCGCCACCACCTATGCCTACCCGGTAAAAGTGAACGGCCGCTATGTGATGGACCCGTCACCCATCCCGAAATTCGATAACCCGAAAATGCACATGATGCCCGCGCTGCAGCTGTTCGGCGCCGGACGGGAAAAGCGCATTTACGCGGTGCCGCCGTTTACCCCGGTGGAGAGCCTCGATTTCGACGACCACCCGTTTACCGTCCAGGAGTGGGATGAACCCTGCGCCATTTGCGGGTCCCGCCACAGCTACCTTGATGAAGTGGTGCTGGATGACAGCGGCAAACGGATGTTTGTCTGCTCCGATACCGACTATTGCCGCCAACAGAGCGAGGCGCTGAACAAATGAGCCATCCGTTACTCGCGGTCAATCATCTGACCCATCTTTATGCGCCGGGCAAAGGCTTCAGCGACGTCTCTTTTGAACTGTGGCCCGGTGAAGTGCTGGGCATCGTGGGCGAGTCCGGTTCGGGGAAAACCACCCTGCTGAAAGCCCTCTCGGCGCGACTGACGCCGCAGGAAGGTGAAGTGCGGTATGAAAACCGCTCGCTGTATGCGATGAGTGAAGCGGACCGCCGCCGCCTGCTGCGCACCGAATGGGGCGTGGTGCATCAGCATCCGATGGATGGCCTGCGCCGTCAGGTATCGGCGGGCGGCAATATCGGTGAGCGTCTGATGGCCACCGGCGCACGCCACTACGGAAATATCCGCGCGACCGCCGAACAGTGGTTGAACGATGTCGAAATTCCACCGTCGCGTATTGACGATCTGCCCACCACCTTTTCCGGCGGCATGCAGCAGCGCTTGCAAATCGCCCGCAACCTTGTGACCCAGCCGAAGCTGGTGTTTATGGACGAGCCGACCGGCGGTCTGGATGTTTCGGTGCAGGCGCGTCTGCTCGACCTGCTGCGCGGTCTGGTGATGGAGCTGAATCTGGCCGTGGTGATAGTCACCCACGATCTCGGCGTGGCGCGCCTGCTGGCTCACCGTCTGCTGGTTATGAAACAAGGTCAGGTGGTGGAAAGCGGTTTAACCGACCGGGTGCTGGACGATCCTCATCATCCGTATACCCAGCTGCTGGTGTCGTCGGTATTGCAGAACTGAGGTTGCTGTCGCCGGGTGGCGCTGCGCTTACCCGGCCTACGAACACAGAGTCAGTATGCCAGGTAAAGCAACGCCGCCACCCGGCGCCCGGACCACAAGGCCAGATGAGTCGCGTTCGAACACAGCACCGTCGGCCGGGTAAGGCGAAGCCGCCACCCGGCGTCAGGGCCACGAGGCCAGATGAGTCGCGTTCGAACACAGCACCGTAGGCCGGGTAAGGCGAAGCCGCTACCCGGCGCCCAAACCACGAGGCCAGATGAGTCACGTTCGAACACAGCACCGTAGGCCGGGTAAGGCAACGCCGCCACCCGGCGCCCGGACCACGAAGCCAGATGAGTCACGTTCGAACACAGCACCGTAGGCCGGGTAAGGCGAAGCCGCCACCCGGCGTCAGGACCACGAAGCCAGATGAGTCGCGTTCGGACACAGCACTGTCGGCCGGGTAAGGCGAAGCCGCCACCCGGCGCCAGGGCAACAAGGCCAAATGAGTCACGTTCGAACACAGCACCGTCGGCCGGGTAAGGCGAAGCCGCCACCCGGTGCCAGGACCACGAAGCCAGATGAGTCACGTTCGGACACAGCACTGTCGGCCGGGTAAGGCGAAGCCGCCACCCGGCGCCCGGACCACGAAGCCAGATGAGTCACGTTCGAACACAGCACCTGTAGGCCGGGTAAGGCGAAGCCGCCACCCGGCGTCAGGACCACGAAGCCAGATGAGTCACGTTCGAACACAGCACCTGTAGGCCGGGTAAGGCGAAGCCGCCACCCGGCGCCCAAACCACGAGGCCATAATGATTCACGTTGAAAATGTCAGTAAGACCTTTGTACTCCACCAGCAAAACGGCGTGCGCCTGCCGGTGCTGCAGAATGCCTCTCTGGAGGTCAGCAATGGTGAGTGCGTGGTGCTGCACGGCCATTCCGGCAGCGGCAAATCCACCCTGCTGCGTTCGCTGTATGCCAACTACCTGCCGGACACCGGTCATATCCATATCCGCCACGGCGACGAATGGGTTGATCTGGTCAACGCCTCGCCGCGTAAAGTGCTGGAAGTCCGCAAGCGCACCATCGGCTGGGTCAGCCAGTTCCTGCGGGTGATCCCGAGGATTTCCGCCCTCGAAGTGGTGATGCAACCGCTGCTCGACCTCGGTATCCCGCGCGATACCTGCGCTTCGCGGGCTGCCCGTCTGCTGACGCGCCTTAACGTTCCGCAACGATTATGGCATCTGGCGCCATCCACCTTTTCCGGCGGGGAACAGCAGCGGGTCAATATCGCCCGCGGTTTCGCGGTGGACTACCCGATCTTATTGCTTGATGAACCAACCGCCTCGCTGGACGCCATAAACAGCGCCGCCGTAGTGGAACTGATTAATGAAGCCAAAGCGCGCGGCGCGGCTATCGTCGGCATTTTCCATGATGAAACGGTCCGCAATCAGGTCGCCGACCGACTGCACCCGATGGGAATAACAGCATGATTATCAACAATGTAAACCTGGTTCTCGAAGACGAAGTGGTACACGGTTCGCTGGAAGTACAGGAGGGCAGAATTTACGCCTTTGCCGAAAGTCAGAGCCAGCTGCCGCAGGCGCTCGACGGTGAAGGTGGCTGGCTGCTGCCCGGGCTGATTGAGCTGCATACCGATAATCTGGACAAATTCTTTACTCCGCGCCCGAAAGTCGACTGGCCCGCTCATTCGGCGATGAGCAGCCACGATGCGCTGATGGTCGCCAGCGGCATCACCACCGTACTGGATGCGGTCGCCATTGGCGACGTCCGCGACGGCGGCGATAGGCTGGAAAATCTGGAAAAGATGATCAACGCCGTCGAAGAGACACAAAAACGTGGGCTTAATCGTGCCGAACACCGCCTGCACCTGCGCTGCGAGCTGCCACACCACACCACGCTGCCGCTGTTTGAAAAACTGGTTGGCCGCGATCCGGTGAGCATGGTCTCCTTAATGGATCACTCCCCAGGCCAGCGCCAGTACGCCGATCGTCGCAAGTACCGCGATTACTATCAGGGAAAATACCACCTGACCAACGAAGAGATGGATCGCTTCGAAGAAGAGCAGATGGCGCTGGCAGCGACCTGGTCACAGCCGAATCGTCAAACCATTGCGGCAATATGCCGCGAGCGCAATATCGCGCTCGCCAGCCATGATGACGCAACGCCCGAGCATGTTGTCGAATCACATCAACTTGGCAGCGTGATCGCCGAATTTCCTACCACATTAGCCGCGGCAGAGGCTTCACGTCAGCACGGTATGAACGTGCTGATGGGTGCCCCCAATATCGTGCGCGGCGGTTCGCACTCCGGCAACGTCGCCGCCCACCAGCTGGCAGCCAGCAACCTGCTTGATATTTTGTCGTCAGACTACTATCCCGCCAGCCTGCTGGATGCGGCATTCCGCATTGCGGACGACGACAACAACGCCTTCACGCTGGCGCAGGCCATTTGTCTGGTCAGCAAAAATCCGGCCCAGGCGCTGGGGTTAGACGACCGCGGGAGGATTGCGGAAGGTAAACGTGCCGATATGGTGCTGGCGCACCGTCGCGGCGAACATGTCCATATTGACCACGTCTGGCGTCAAGGAAAGAGGGTCTTCTGATGAGCGGAAAATTGATTTGGCTGGTGGGTGCCTCCGGTTCCGGAAAAGACAGCCTGCTGGCGGCCTTACGCCAGCGCGAAAATACGCAATTGCTGGTGGCGCATCGCTATATCACGCGCCCGTTCAACGCCGGCAGCGAGAATCATATTGCCCTCAGCAAGCAGGAGTTTTTCAACCGCGCCGAGCGCCAGCTGTTTGCCCTGAGCTGGCATGCCAATAACAATTACTACGGAATTGGCATCGAAATTGACCTGTGGCTGCACGCCGGTTTTGACGTGGTGGCCAATGGTTCTCGCGCCCATCTGCCGCAGGCGCGAGCGCGCTATGCGGACGCGCTCCTGCCCATCTGCCTGCAGGTCACGCCGGAGGTGCTGCGCCAGCGCCTGGAGCAGCGCGGACGAGAGAGCGAAACGGAAATCGCCCTGCGCCTGGAACGCGCGGCGCGCTATACCCCCACCGACTGCCTGACCCTGAACAACAACGGTAGCCTCGGACAATCCGTCGAGCAGTTCTTCACGCTGCTGCGCCGCCACTCCGCCCGACAAGAGAATCAGCATGCCTGCCTGTGAACTCCGCGCTCCGACCCTGGACGACGTCGATGCCGTCTATGCGTTAATTTGCGAACTTAAGCAGAAAGCGTACGATCGCCGCCATTTCGCCGCCGGGTTTGCCATGAACCTGCAAAATCCCACCCTGCGCTATCAGCTGGCGCTGGTGGAAGGAGAGACGGTCGGACTGATTGGACTACAGTTGCAGTTCCCGCTTAATTTCAACGCCTGGATCGGGGAAGTGCAGGAACTGGTGGTGCTGCCGCAGAGGCGCGGCCTGCACATCGGCCAGGCGCTGCTGGCGTGGGCGGAGCAGGAAGCCCGCAAACAGGGCGCGCAAATGGTGGAGCTCTCCAGCGGGAAAAGCCGCCTCGACGCCCACCGTTTTTATCTCCGGGAAGGGTATACGCAAAGCCATCTGCGTTTTAAAAAAGCGCTGTGAGGAGGAAGTATGAGCCTGACTATTCGCTTAACCGGCACCGGCGGCGCCCAGCTGGTTCCGGTTTTCGGCTGCGACTGCGCGGCCTGTCAGCGTGCGCGCAGCGATGAGGCTCATCGCCGCCGCCCCTGTAGCGCGGTCGTGACCTTCAATCACGCCGTCACACTGCTGGATGCCGGGCTGCCCGATTTGATGGATCGCTGGCCTGCCGGCCATTTTCAGCAGTTTTTACTTACCCACTATCATATGGATCATGTTCAGGGATTATTCCCGCTGCGCTGGGGCGTCAGCGCGCCGATCCCGGTGTTTGGCCCGCCGGATCCCGAAGGCTGCGATGACCTGTTTAAACACCCCGGCCTGCTGGACTTCAGCCATACCGTTGAGCCGTTTGTGGTGTTTGAACTCCAGGGATTGCGGGTGACGCCGCTGCCGCTGAATCACTCGAAGCTGACGTACGGCTATCTGCTGGAGTCGGCGCACAGCCGGGTGGCCTGGCTGTCGGATACCGCCGGATTACCGGAAAAGACGCTCAAATTCTTACTGAATAACCAGCCGCAGGCGATCGTGATCGACTGCAGCCATGAGCCACGCCCGCAGCCCTCGCGCAACCACTGCGATTTGAATACGGTACGCGCCATTAACCAGGTACTGGCCTGCCCGCGGGTCATTCTGACCCATATCAGCCATCAGTTTGATCTGTGGCTGATGGACCATCCGCTGCCGCCGGGGTTTGAGGCCGGCTATGACGGCATGGAGATCGTGCTGGATTAATCTTTGACCCGGCCTGCGTCGCGTCACCACGGCGATGAACGACAGCACGGTTAATCGTCGTCATCCAGTCGTCGCTGGTCGTCCTCCAGCTGCCGCCGATCCTGATCCAACTGGCGCTGGCGATCGTCGAGCTGACGGCGACGATCTTCTATCTGTCGCTGCCGATCGTCGTATTGCCGTCGGCGATCGGCGCTATGCTGACGGCTATCCTGGTAACGTCCATCATCATAGCGGTCTTCGTCATCAGGGCGGCTATCGCCGGGGTTATAGGCATCATTAATCGCCTGCTGAATATTACCGATTGCGTCATCAATAATATCAGCGCGCGCCAGCTGACTGCTCAGCGACAGCGTGCAGAAGATTAAAGCGGTAAAGTAACGTTTCATAGAGCCAGTCTCTTCAGGGGGCTGACCCTACGTTAATCAACGGTCGTCACGGCGAGTAGCGGAGGAATCTCAAATCCGCGACTGTTCAAGCGCGGTAATTGCATCAATTCGCGTCTGATGACGTCCACCTTCATAATCGCTCCCCAACCAGACATCGACAATCATTTTTGCCAGCTCAAGACCTACCACGCGCGCGCCGAAGGCCAACACATTGGTATTATTATGTTGCCGCGATAGCTGGGCCGAATAGGGTTCACTGCACACCACCGCGCGAATGCCGGGGTATTTATTGGCGGTTATGGAGATCCCGACACCGGTACCGCAGATCAGGATCCCACCCTCAGCTTCGCCTGTCAGAATGGCCTGCGCGACAGCGCTGGCATAACGGGGATAATCGGTACGCTCAGGTGACCATGTTCCCTTATCCAGCACCTCGATCCCCCGCAGTCGGAGATGCGCCACAATATCATTTTTAAGAATAAACCCGACGTGATCACAGCCAATTGCAATCCTTTTCATACTTAACCTCGCCTGTTTTTACTTTACGAATATCGATAAAGTTGTGATTTAAACCGGAATAACCGACCAGGAAATCGGCCTGAACCCGGTCTGACGTGCCATTTCTACCTCGCTAAAATTCACAAATCAAGCAAGAAAAAGGGACACCTCATGTTACCTATCGTTTTAAATTTTACGAAAAAAAGATAAAAACAATTGTTTTATAAAGAGTTATTTAAAAATAGCCAAACTCAAAACTTTATAAAAGATAAAACTTTATAAAATTAATATTTTTGTGAATTTGATTGTATCTTTTCTGTTTTGCCTGTGGTGATATAGTGACGTCTTCACTTTATGGACAAGAGAAAGCGATGAGTCAGTCAGAATCCAGTTCGCTCCCCAACGGTATCGGCCTCGCCCCCTGGCTACGCATGAAGCAGGAAGGAATGACCGAAAACGAGAGCCGAATCGTCGAATGGTTGCTTAAACCCGGCAATCTGAGCGACGCTCCCGCCATTAAAGATGTGGCGGAAGCGCTGTCGGTTTCCGAAGCGATGATCGTTAAGGTCTCCAAACTGCTCGGTTTTAGCGGTTTTCGTAACCTGCGTAGCGCCCTGGTGGAGTATTTTTCGCAATCTGAACAGGTCCTTCCGGCAGAGCTCTCCTTTGATGAAGCACCTCAGGACGTGGTGAATAAGGTTTTTAACATTACCCTGCGTACCATTATGGAAGGTCAGTCGATCGTTAATGTCGATGAAATTCATCGCGCGGCACGTTTCTTCGCCCAGGCCAACCAGCGCGATCTGTACGGTGCCGGTGGATCAAATGCTATCTGCGCCGATGTACAGCATAAGTTTTTACGCATTGGCGTGCGCTGCCAGACATATCCGGATGCACATATCATGATGATGTCAGCCTCGTTGTTGAAAAAAGGCGACGTCGTGCTGGTCGTCACTCATTCCGGGCGCACCAGCGATATTAAATCGGCAGTAGAGTTGGCCAAGAAGAACGGTGCTAAAATTATTTGTATTACTCATAGCTACCATTCACCGATTGCTAAATTAGCTGATTTTATTATTTGCTCGCCAGCACCAGAAACTCCTTTATTAGGGAGAAACGCCTCAGCGCGTATTTTACAACTTACCTTATTAGATGCTTTCTTCGTTTCGGTAGCCCAACAAAATATTGAACAGGCCACTTTAAACATGCAAAAAACCGGCGCCATTGTTGATTTCTTTTCACCAGGAGCGCTGAAGTAAATAATAAACGCCGATCCCACCACGGTGGGATCAATATTACTGTATCCTACACCGAGAATACTGTCATGAATAAATACCTGAAAATTTTCAGCGGCGCGGCTATGGGCGTAATGTTATCTACCAGCGCTTTTGCCGCGGCCGATTACGCGGTGGTATTAAAAACATTATCAAATCCTTTCTGGGTTGATATGAAAAAAGGTATTGAAGATGAGGCCAAAACGCTGGGAGTCAGCGTTGATATTTTTGCCTCGCCTTCGGAAGGGGATTTTCAATCACAACTGCAGCTATTCGAAGACTTAAGCAATAAGAACTATAAAGGCATCGCTTTCGCGCCTCTCTCGTCGGTCAACCTGGTGATACCCGTGGCGAAAGCCTGGAAGAAAGGGATTTATCTGGTCAATCTCGATGAAAAAATCGATATGGATAACCTGAAGAAAGCGGGCGGTAACGTTGAAGGTTTCGTCACCACGGACAACGTCGCGGTGGGGGCAAAAGGGGCCGATTTTATTATCGAGAAACTGGGTGCTGAGGGCGGCGATGTTGCCATCATCGAAGGAAAAGCGGGTAACGCGTCAGGCGAAGCCCGTCGTAACGGTGCAACGGAGGCATTCAAAAAAACCAGTCAGATCAAGCTTGTTGCCAGCCAACCAGCCGACTGGGATCGCATTAAGGCGCTTGATGTTGCCACTAACGTGCTACAGCGAAACCCTAACCTGAAAGCCTTTTACTGTGCGAATGACACAATGGCAATGGGCGTTGCCCAGGCCGTAGCCAACGCCGGTAAAAGCCAAACGGTTCTGGTGGTCGGCACTGACGGTATCCCTGAAGCGCGTAAAATGGTTGAAGCCGGTCAGATGACCGCAACGATTGCGCAAAATCCTGGCAATATCGGCGCGACGGGACTGAAGATGATGGTTGATGCTGAAAAAACCGGCAAAGTGATTCCACTGGATAAAACACCAGAATTCAAACTGGTGGATTCTGTTCTGGTCACAAAATAATTTTCCAGAAACGAGTCCGATGCTCTCCCCTTACCCTCCTGACCTCAGGAGGGTAAAAATAAGTAAGGAGTTATTATGCTCACGCCATATATTTCAATGGCGGGGATCGGCAAATCCTTTGGTCCGGTTCACGCATTAAAATCGGTCGATTTAACCGTTTACCCGCACGAAATACATGCATTACTCGGGGAAAACGGTGCGGGTAAATCAACGTTAATGAAAGTTTTATCAGGAATACATGAACCGACCAAAGGCACCATCACGGTTAATAATGTTAATTATGACAAGCTCGACCATAAATTAGCGGCCAGACTCGGCATCGGCATTATCTATCAAGAGCTCAGCGTCATTGATGAATTAACCGTAATGGAAAATTTATATATCGGCCGCCATCTGACGAAAAAAATCTGCGGCGTCAATATTATCGACTGGAAAGAGATGCGCATCAGAGCGGCAATGATGCTGCTACGCATCGGATTAAAGGTCGATTTAGACGAGAAAGTTGCGAATCTGTCGATCAGCCATAAACAGATGCTGGAAATCGCTAAGACACTGATGCTCGATGCCAAAGTACTGATCATGGATGAACCCACCTCTTCGCTGACCAACAAAGAGGTGGATTACCTGTTCCTGATCATGAACCAGCTGCGTAAAGAGGGGACCGCCATCGTCTATATCTCGCACAAGCTGGCGGAGATACGCCGGATCTGCGACCGCTACACGGTGATGAAGGACGGTAGCAGCGTATGCAGTGGCATGGTCAGCGAGGTCAATAACGACGATATCGTACGTCTGATGGTCGGCCGTGAGTTGCAAAACCGCTTTAACGCGATGAAAGAGAACAGCGGCAACATCGCGCGCGAAACGGTATTTGAGGTAAAAAATGTCACCAGCCGGGATAAGAAAAAGGTCCGCGATATCTCCTTTAGCGTCAATCGCGGTGAAATTCTCGGCTTTGCCGGTCTGGTGGGCTCCGGGCGTACCGAACTGATGGATTGTCTGTTTGGTGTTGATAAGCGGAGCAGCGGCGAAATCATCCTCAACGGTAAAACTATTACCCCACGCTCGCCGCTAGATGCCTTAAAAAAAGGAATGGGCTACATCACGGAGAGTCGCCGGGACAACGGTTTCTTCGGCAATTTCTCTATAGCGCAAAACATGGCTGTCAGCCTGAGCCTGAAACACGGCGGCTATAAAGGGGCGATGGGGCTTCTCCATGAAGAGAACGAGCGTAAAACGGCGGAGGCACAGCGCAAATTACTGGCGCTGAAGTGCCATTCTGTCGATCAGAGCATCACCGAACTTTCCGGCGGTAACCAACAAAAGGTCCTGATATCCAAATGGTTATGCTGCAACCCCGACGTCATTATTTTCGATGAACCGACGCGCGGAATCGACGTCGGTGCGAAAGCCGAAATTTATAAAGTGATGCGCCAGTTGGCGGATGACGGAAAAGTCATTCTGATGGTGTCATCCGAGCTTCCTGAAATTATCGCCGTCTGTGACCGCATCGCCGTGTTCTGCGAAGGGCGGCTGACGCAAATTCTGACCAATCGCGACGACATGAGCGAAGAGGAGATTATGGTATGGGCACTGCCGCAAGATTAAAAAGGGAGTCCGATGGCAAAAAGCCGTTCAACTTCGCACTATTCTGGGATAAATACGGCACCTTTTTTATCCTCGCGATTATTGTCGCGATTTTCGGCTCGCTGTCGTCGGAATACTTTCTGACGACCAATAACATCACGCAAATATTTGTTCAGAGCTCGGTGACGGTGCTCATCGGAATGGGAGAATTCTTCGCTATTCTGGTAGCAGGCATCGACCTGTCCGTAGGGGCGATTCTGGCGCTTTCTGGCATGGTAACCGCCAAACTCATGCTGGCAGGCGTCGATCCGTTCCTCGCTGCGCTGATTGGCGGGGTGCTGGTCGGCGGCGCGCTAGGCGCGATTAACGGCTGCCTGGTCAACTGGACCGGCCTACACCCGTTCATTATTACCCTCGGTACCAACGCGATTTTTCGCGGCATCACCCTGGTTATCTCCGACGCCAACTCGGTCTATGGCTTCTCTTTCGCGTTCGTCAATTTCTTTGCCGCCAGCGTATTAGGGATCCCGGTACCGGTCATCTTCTCGCTTATTGTGGCCGTGATTCTCTGGTTCCTGACCACCCGGATGCGGCTGGGCCGCAATATCTACGCCCTCGGCGGCAATAAAAACTCCGCCTTCTACTCTGGCATCGATGTGAAGTTCCATATGTTGCTGGTGTTCATTATATCCGGCATCTGCGCCGGGCTGGCGGGAGTGGTCTCGACGGCACGTCTCGGCGCCGCGGAGCCTCTGGCCGGGATGGGCTTTGAAACCTACGCCATTGCCAGCGCCATTATCGGCGGCACCAGCTTCTTTGGTGGTAAGGGGCGCATTTTTTCAGTGGTGATTGGCGGCCTGATCATCGGCACCATCAACAACGGGCTGAATATTCTCCAGGTACAAACCTACTACCAGCTGGTGGTGATGGGTGGATTAATTATCGCGGCTGTCGCCCTCGACCGTCTTATCAGTAAGTAAGGAATTTATGATGAAAATTGCCCCCTCTTTAATGTGTATGGATCTGCTGAAATTCAAAGAACAGATCGAGTTTATCGATCGACATGCAGATTACTTCCACATCGACATCATGGACGGTCATTTTGTCCCTAACCTGACGCTCTCGCCGTTTTTCGTCAGCCAGGTGAAGAAGCTGGCCAGTAAACCACTGGACTGCCATCTGATGGTCACCCGACCACAGGATTACATTAGCCAGCTGGCGCAGGCAGGTGCGGACTTTATCACCCTGCATCCGGAAACTATTAACGGTCAGGCTTTCCGCCTGATAGAGGAGATTCGTCGCCATGGCATGAAGGTCGGGCTCATTCTCAATCCGGAAACACCGGTTGAAACGATGAAATATTACATCCACAAGGCGGACAAAATTACGGTGATGACCGTCGATCCGGGTTTCGCGGGCCAACCCTTTATTCCTGAAATGCTGGAAAAGATCGGCGAGCTAAAAGCGTGGCGAGAGCGTGAAGGACTGGCCTACGAGATTGAGATCGACGGTTCGTGCAATAAAGCGACCTATCAAAAACTGATGGCGGCAGGCGCGGACGTCTTTATCGTCGGGACCTCCGGTCTGTTTAACCATGGCGACAATATTCACGACGCGTGGCAGGTCATGGCAGAGCAGATTCTGGCGGCCAAAAACGAGGTATTCCCTCATGCAAAAACAGCGTAAGGTCGTCGCAGGAGTGGACATGGGCGCAACCCATATCCGCTTTTGCCTGCAAACCGCACAGGGTGAGACTCTGCATTGCGAGAAGCTGCGCACCGCTGAAGCGATCGCGCCTGACGGTCTGGTGAGCGGGATCACGATGTTGATTCAGCAGCAGCTTGACCGCTTTCAGGCACGTTGCTGCGGCCTGGTTATGGGCTTTCCGGCATTGGTCAGCAGAGATAAGCGGACGATTATCTCCACTCCCAACCTATCGTTACCGCCAGAAACCCTGCGTACGCTAGCCGATGAGCTGGAGCATTCGCTGGCCTGTCCGGTCGAGTTTTCCCGCGATGTGAATCTCCAGCTTTCATTTGACGTGCAGGAAAATGGTTTGCAGGCTCAACAGGTATTAGCTGCTTATCTCGGCACCGGCATGGGCTTCGCCATCTGGTTGAACGGCGGGCCGTGGACAGGCGCACACGGCGTGGCAGGAGAACTGGGCCATATCCCGCAGGGCGACAACACGCTCATCTGCGGTTGCGGTAATCATGGTTGTCTGGAAACCGTCTGTTCCGGTATCGCGCTCAAACGCTGGTACGAACAACAGCCGCGCAGCTATGCGCTTGGTGAACTGTTTTTGCACGCCACTGAGGAACCCTTTGTACAGGACCTCCTGCTCCATGCCGCCCGCGCCATCGCCACCAGCATCAACCTGTTCGACCCCGATGCGGTGATCCTCGGCGGTGGCGTGATGGACATGTCCGGTTTTCCACGCGAGGCGCTGCTCGCCATGATAAAAGCGTATATTCGCCGCCCGTTGCCTTATCAGGCAGTGCAGTTTCTTGCCGCATCGTCCTCAACATTTAATGGTGCTCAAGGGGCTGCGGCGCTGGCCCGCAGCCGCTATTTGCCACAACCTGTCGCAGCGCCTGCATCAACTGTGTCCGACTGAAGGGTTTGCGCAGCAGCTCCACGTCCGGCAGCGCGGGATTGTGCGCCGGACGCAGATCCTGACCGCTGATCAGCAGCACCGCCACCGTCGGGAAACGGCGCTGGGTTTCGTTAATCACCTCGGCTCCGCTCAATCTGCCCGGCAGCATCAGGTCGCTAATCAGCAGCGCGATTTCCGTCGAAGCCTCAAGTAACTGCAGCGCCTGCTCTCCGTTCCCGGCTTCCAGGGTTAACCAGCCGAGCTGATGAAGCTGCTCGCAAAGAGTCTGACGCACATCGGCCTCATCCTCGAGCACCAGCGCCAGCCGCTCGCCGCTCACCGTCTGCTCGACTTCCGGCAACGTGCCGCCGGTCGGCGCCTGCACCGCCGCACGCGGCAGCTGTAAACGCACCGTGGTTCCCTGGCCCGGCGCGCTCTCAATAGCCACCCGCCCGCCGGACTGGCGGACAAAACCATAGACCATCGACAGCCCCAGACCGCTGCCGCTGCCGGTTTGTTTGGTGGTAAAAAACGGTTCGAACACCTGGGCCTTAATCTCCTGCGACATCCCGCTGCCGTGGTCAATCACCTCCAGCGCCACCATATCCTGACGCCGCCCGTCGCTGCGGGCCACGCGCTGGTTCCAGGTGCGCAGCTTGATAACCCCGGCACGCCCTTCCATTGCATCGCGAGCGTTCATCACCAGATTGATAATGGCGTTTTCCAGCTGGCCGACGTCTATCCAGGCCGGCCACGCGGGTGACTGCGCCTCAATCTCCAGACTCAACGTCGTCGGCAGAGAATGGCGCATCAGCTCGCCCAGGTTTTCCAGCAGCGGTTTCATCGCCACGGCATTGGGGTGCAGCGCCTGTTTACGCGAGAAGGCCAGCAGCCGCTGGGTGAGCAGCGCGCCGCGCTCTGCGGCCTTGCGTGCCCGGGAGATCCGCGCCAGGTCCGCGTCCTGCGGCTGAACCAGTTCAAGACTGCCGATAATCACCGCCAGCAGGTTATTAAAATCATGCGCCAGACCGCCGGTCAGCTGGCCAACCGCTTTCATTTTCTGGCTGTGAACCAGCGCCTGCTCCAGCCCTTTGCGTTCGGTCCTGTCGAGCACCACGTTGACCAGCCCCCGCCCGGGTACCGGGCTAAAACGCAGTTCAATAGTGCGGCCGCTCGCCAGCAGGAGCTCCTGGGGTTTGGGCAGCGGGCGGGCCAGATTGTCGCGAATATGTTCCGCCAGAGGGGCGGCCTGCCCCAGCAGCTGCTGATAGTGAATGCCGCGCTGCAGGTCATTGGCCGCCAGCCCCAGCAGCAGCGGATACTGCGGATTCCACACCACCAGCAGCCCCTGATTATCAAACAGCGCGAAGCCGTCGCGCATGGCATGAAAGGTGGTCTCCAGCAGGGTACTTTTTTCTTTCAGCAGCTGGGAGGTATGGGCCAACGACGCGGTATTGCGGGCAAAGACGTTGAAGGCGCGCGCCAGCTCTCCGAGCTCATCGCGTCGCTGAAGCCCCGGGACAGAGACCTCCTGCTCGCCGTAGGCCAGACGCGACATCGCGCGCGAGATAGCGGTCAGACTGGAGCCGAGGTTACGGTAGATATACCAGCCGGCGAAGCCGGTTATCACCAGCGCCAGCAGCGCCGACAGCAAAATAAACATGCTGATGGAACGCAGCTCCTGATGGCTCTGTGCCGCCCGCAGCTCAGACGCCTGCGCGACCCGGGCAACGTACTGATTAATATCGCTGTTGAGCAGCGCCACCAGCGCCTTAATGTGAAACATATACCAGCCGATGGCCAAATCGCTCTCCTCCAGCTGCGCCGATAACGGCTCCAGCCTGGCCAGCTCGCCGTTGAAATCCTGCAGAATCGCCGCCAGCGTTGGGTCACGGCTGGTTGTCGGCAGAAAATCTCTCACTTTGTCCAGCTGCTGGACTATCGATCGCGGCGTCGACGTATGGATGGCCGCAACGATCAGCCGATCCATCTCCGCCAGCGGCCGGGGATCGATCGCGTCCGCGCCATGCCGATCGTTAAGATCCTGAATATGCCGGAGATAACTCTGATTCTGATACAGCGAACTGAGCAGTTCATTACGCTGCAGATGACGATGCTGCCCGCGTTCCAGCATGCCGCTGACGCTCTGCTGCAGCTCATTGCTGCGGCGAATAATATTGCCCACCAGCGCCAGCTCCTGTTGCGCCAGCGGCGCGGCGGCGAGGTGAGAGAGTGAATATTTCAGGGCCTGCTGAGTCTCCAGCAGGCGTTCAGCTTCGCTTTTATACTCCAGCGCACCGACCACCTGCGAGAGGCGAACCGCCGAGGTGGCGACGTTCGCGGTATCACGCGCCAGATTCATGCTGCCGGTCATATCGTCCAGCGTCTGCTGCTGCACCTGCTCTTGCAGCAGGCTGGCATGGCGAAAACCCAGCAGCGAGACGCCAGCCACCATCAGCGTAACCGCAACCATCAGCAAATTAAACGACAGCAGGCGCCCGCGAGCGCTGGTGAAAAACCGGTAGCGATGGGATGGCATGCTCAGCTCCACGATCTTTTTATTTATCCTGGCGGTTGCTGACCCACAGCGGGAGAGCCATCGCGCATAATTGTGAGCCAGATTCAGTATTCATCAATATGACAAATATGAACGGCGTCTGACATTTTGCATTTATTGTTGTGTGGTGCACTGCGATCCTCGAAGACACTCGCAGGAGAGCCACCATGCAGGGGACACCGGTACTATCCATGCGCAATATTGCCAAAGCCTTTGGCAAGTTTTATGCGCTGAAAGGCGTCGATCTGACGGTCTGGCCCGGCGAGATCCACGCCTTAATGGGCGAAAACGGCGCCGGCAAAAGCACACTAATGAAGATCCTCGCCGGGGCGTATACCGCCACTAGCGGCGAGATCCTGATCGACGGACAGCCGCAGGTGATTAAAGGGCCAAAAGATGCGCTGGCCGCCGGGATCACCCTGATTTACCAGGAGATGCAGCTGGCGCCGAACTTAACCGTCGCGGAGAATATTTTTCTCGGCAGCGAACTGGCGCGCGGCGGGCTGGTGCAGCGCAAAGAGATGATGAATCAGGCCCAGGCGGTCATCGATCGCCTCGGCGCCCAGTTCAGGGCCAGCGACCGGGTGATGGCCCTGACCATTGCCGAACAGCAGCAGGTGGAGATCGCCCGCGCCCTGCATCGCAACAGCCGGGTGCTGGTGATGGATGAGCCCACCGCCGCCCTCTCCTCCCGCGAGACTCATCGCCTGTTTGAACTGATTCTGCGCCTGCGCGACGAAGGGATGGCGATTATCTATATCAGCCATCGCATGGCGGAGGTTTATGAACTGTCTGACCGCGTCAGCGTGCTGCGCGACGGCCAGTACGTCGGCAGCCTGACCCGCGACAAGCTCAACGCCTCCGAACTGGTGCGAATGATGGTCGGCCGTCCGCTAAGCGACCTGTTCAATAAAGAGCGTGATATTCCGCCCGGCCAGCCGCGCCTGCGGGTAGAGGATTTGACCGACGGCGGCAAAGTGAAGGCCAGCAGTCTGGTGGTACGGGCGGGGGAAATCGTCGGCCTCGCCGGTCTGGTCGGCGCCGGTCGCTCCGAACTGGCGCAGCTGATTTTCGGCGTGCGCCGGGCCACCGGCGGCGTTATCGAGATTGATGGCGAGCCGGTAGTCATTCACTCCCCGCGTGCAGCCATCGATCTGGGCATCGGTTTTCTCACCGAAAACCGCAAGGAGCAGGGGCTGTTCCTTGAGATGGCGGCGCAGGAGAACATCACCATGGCCACCCTCGAACGGGATGCCCGCTGGGGTATGCTCAATCGCAAAAAGGCGCAGACTCTCTCCGACGATGCGATCTCCCTGCTCAATATTCGCGTGCCGCACGCGCAGGTACGTGCTGGCGGCCTTTCCGGCGGCAATCAGCAAAAGCTGCTGATCTCCCGCTGGGTCGCCATCGGTCCGCGTATTTTACTGCTTGATGAACCGACGCGCGGCGTTGACGTCGGTGCCAAAAGCGAGATTTACCGCATCATGACCCAGATGGCGCGCCAGGGGGTGGCCATCCTGATGATCTCCAGCGAACTCCCCGAAGTCGTCGGCATGAGCGATCGGGTCTACGTCATGCGCGAAGGCAGCATCGCCGGCGAACTCCAGGCCGGCGACATCAGCCAGGAAAGCATTATGACGCTGGCCACCGGCGTTAACGACTCTCACCTTAAGGCGGTATCACCATGACAACACAGAAAGAGAGCGCCGCGCAGCCGGTGGTAAAATCGGTATCAGCGAAGAAAATCCTGATGGGCGATCTGGTACAAACGGTCGGTATTTTGCCGATTTTGATCCTGATCGTCGCGGTATTTGGCTTTATCGCTCCCAACTTCTTTACCGAAAGCAACCTGCTGAATATTACCCGTCAGGCATCGATCAACATCGTCCTCGCCGCCGGGATGACCTTCATCATTCTGACCGGGGGGATCGATCTGTCCGTCGGCTCGATTCTCGGCACGACCGCGGTCGCCGCCATGGTGGTATCGCTGATCCCGGAGCTGTCGCTGCTGTCGATTCCGGCAGCGCTGATGCTCGGCCTGCTGCTCGGTTTGTTTAACGGCGCGCTGGTCGCCTTCGCCGGACTACCGCCGTTTATCGTGACGCTCGGGACCTACACGGCCCTGCGCGGGGCCGCCTATCTGCTGGCCAACGGCACCACGGTGATTAACTCCGATATCAGCTTCGAATGGATCGGCAATGATTACCTCGGACCGGTTCCGTGGCTGGTGGTGATCGCCCTGATAGTGGTGGCGGTGTGCTGGTTCATTCTGCGCCGCACCACCCTGGGCGTTCATATCTACGCCGTAGGCGGCAATATGCAGGCGGCAAGGCTCACCGGGATCAAAGTGTGGCTGGTGCTGCTGTTCGTTTACGGCATGAGCGGCCTGCTCTCCGGGCTGGGCGGCGTCATGAGCGCCTCGCGGCTGTACAGCGCGAACGGCAACCTCGGCGTCGGTTATGAGCTGGATGCCATCGCCGCCGTTATTCTCGGCGGGACCAGCTTCGTCGGCGGCATCGGCACGATCACCGGCACGCTGGTGGGGGCGCTGATTATCGCCACGCTCAATAACGGCATGACGCTGATGGGCGTCTCCTATTTCTGGCAACTGGTGATCAAAGGGGCGGTGATCATCATTGCGGTGCTGATCGACAAATACCGTACCCGACATCATCAAAGTGCATAACAACAATACCCTACAGACAGAGGAAAACAGCATGCGTTTGAAACCCATAGTAACCGCACTCTGTGCTGGCGCGCTGCTTGCCGCGGCGCCCTTTACCCAGGCCAAAGAGCTGAAGTCAATCGGCGTCACGGTGGGGGATTTAGCCAACCCGTTCTTCGTACAAATCACCAAAGGCGCGGAGCTGGAAGCCCGTAAGCTGGCCGGAGACAATGTGAAAGTGACGCTGGTCTCCAGCGGTTACGATCTCGGTCAGCAGGTGGCGCAGATCGATAACTTTATTGCCGCCAAAGTCGACATGATTATCCTCAACGCCGCCGACTCAAAAGGGATTGGCCCGGCGGTGAAACGCGCGAAAGATGCCGGGATCGTGGTGGTTGCGGTGGACGTGGCCGCCGAAGGCGCCAATGCCACCATCACCTCTGATAACACTCAGGCGGGAGAAATGGCCTGTAAATACATCACCGACCGCCTGAAAGGCAAAGGGAATGTGGTGATTATCAACGGGCCGCCGGTTTCCGCCGTGCAGAACCGCGTCGAAGGTTGCCAGGCCGAGTTTGCGCGCCATCCGGATATCAAAGTGCTCTCCTACAACCAGAACGCCAAAGGCAGTCGTGAGGGCGGCCTGGAAATTATGACCTCATTGCTGGCCGCGAATCCGAAGATCGATGGCGTCTTTGCCATCAACGATCCGACCGCGATCGGTGCCGATCTGGCGGCCAAACAGGCGCAACGTCATGAGTTCTTTATCGTTGGCGTCGACGGGAGTCCGGACGGCGAAGAGGCGCTGAAACGTAAAAACTCGCTGTTTGTGGCGACGCCGGCGCAGGACCCGCAGGTGATGGCGGCGAAAGCGGTAGAGATAGGTTATGACATTCTGCAGGGTAAACCGGCGCCGACCGCGCCGGTGCTGATCCCGGTGACCCTGATCGATAAAAACAATATCGGTAGTTACAAAGGCTGGACCGTGAAGTAAGGGCATTATTTCCCCCGCTGGCCCCGCATCTGCCGGGGCTACGCCGCTCTGTCGCCGTGGATAACATCCGCGGCGAACACATAGCCCAGGCCGCGTAGGGTTTTGATAAGCGTCGGCTGATGCGAATTCGGTTCAATTTTGCGCCGCAGGCGCATAATCAGCACGTCAATTGTCCGGTCAAAGACTTCGGTGCTCTCGCTATGGGTCAAGGCCAGCAACTGTTCGCGATTGAGCACCCGGCGGGCGTTTTGCGCCAGCGCCAGCAGCAGGCTGTACTCTCCCTGGGTCAACGGCACCGCTTGCTGTTGCGGATTAAACAACTCGCAGCGAAACGTATCCAGCCGCCAGCCGTTAAAGAGCAATCCCGCGCCGCTGCCCGCGCCTTCAACACCCAGCGCGCCGCTGCGCCTGAGCACCGCCTTCACCCTGGCCACCACCACCCGGGAATTAAACGGTTTGGCAATATAATCATCGGCGCCCATTTCCAGCCCGACCACCACGTCGGATTCGCTGCCGAGGCCGGTCAGCATCACCACCGGTAAATCAGGCCGACTGCGCTGCAGCTGTTGCAGTACCAGCAGCCCGTTAGTGTCGGGGAGAATCATATCCAGCAGCACCAGCGAAATATCCGCCCGCCGGGCCGCCACCGCCAGCGCATCGCTGCCGGTCTGGCACACCAGCACGTCAAAAACATGCGCGCTGAGCACATCGCTAAGCAGTTCGCCAATCGCGCTGTCATCATCTACAACCAAAATGACCGGTTTCATAACTTGCCCCTGCCCGCACGGAACGATCTCTGTCTGATTAATTCAGCAAAGCCCCCCCGACAAATCCATTATCGGATCGCGTTTCTTCAATCCATGTCACATCTCGCCCCTCTTCGACACGTCAAAACTGACGACGCCCTGCTTTTCGTCAGCATTTAGCCCAAACAATCGACGTATCATCAGTCAATATCCACAATAAAAACATGGCATAGAAGATGCATGTTGACGGCGTGATAGCGCATATGCGCCCATTGATGAATTGGAGCAAGACCGATGAAAAAAGTCGTCACGGTTTGCCCGTATTGCGCATCAGGTTGCAAAATCAATCTGGTGGTCGATAACGGCAAAATCGTCCGGGCTGAGGCGGCACAAGGGAAAACCAACCAGGGGACCCTGTGTCTGAAAGGCTATTATGGCTGGGATTTCATTAACGATACCCAGATCCTCACCCCGCGCCTGAAAACCCCTATGATCCGCCGTCAGCGTGGCGGCAAACTGGAATCCGTCTCCTGGCAGGAAGCGCTCGACTACGTCGCCACCCGTCTCAGCGCCATTAAGGCGAAGTACGGTCCGGACGCGATTCAGACTACCGGCTCATCCCGTGGGACGGGTAACGAAACTAACTATGTGATGCAAAAGTTCGCGCGCGCCGTTATTGGTACCAATAACGTCGACTGCTGCGCTCGCGTCTGACACGGCCCTTCGGTTGCAGGTCTGCACCAGTCGGTCGGTAATGGCGCCATGAGTAATGCCATCACAGAGATTGATAACACCGATCTCGTGTTTATCTTCGGGTACAACCCGGCAGATTCACACCCTATTGTGGCGAATCACGTGATTAACGCCAAACGCAATGGGGCAAAAATCATCGTCTGCGATCCGCGAAAAATCGAAACCGCGCGCATCGCCGATATGCACATTGCGCTGAAGAACGGCTCAAACATTGCGCTGCTCAACGCCATCGGCCACGTGATTATTGAAGAAGATCTCTACGATAAATCCTTCGTCGCCAGCCGTTCCGAGGGTTTCGAAGAGTATCGCAAAATCGTCGAAGGCTATACGCCGGAGTCGGTGGAAACTATCACCGGCGTCAGCGCGCAGGAGATTCGCGCCTGTGCCCGCATGTACGCCAGCGCGAAATCCGCCGCCATCCTGTGGGGCATGGGCGTGACCCAGTTCTATCAGGGCGTTGAGACCGTACGCTCGCTGACCAGCCTGGCGATCCTCACCGGTAATCTCGGCAAACCGAGCGTCGGCGTTAACCCGGTGCGCGGCCAGAACAACGTTCAGGGCGCCTGCGATATGGGCGCGCTGCCCGATACTTATCCAGGCTATCAATACGTGAAGTTCCCGGAGCACCGCGAGAAGTTCGCCAGAGCCTGGGGCGTCGAGAGCCTGCCGGCGCATACCGGCTATCGCATCAGCGAGCTGCCGCACCGCGCGGCACACGGCGAAGTACGGGCGGCGTACATTATGGGCGAAGATCCGCTGCAGACCGACGCCGAGCTCTCTGCCGTACGTAAAGCGTTTGACGAGCTGGAGCTGGTGATTGTCCAGGATATTTTCATGACCAAAACCGCCGCGGCGGCCGATGTCATCCTGCCGTCCACCTCGTGGGGCGAGCATGAAGGCGTCTATACCGCAGCGGACCGCGGCTTCCAGCGCTTCTTTAAAGCGGTAGAGCCGAAGTGGGACCTGAAAACCGACTGGCAGATCATCAGCGAAATCGCCACCCGGATGGGCTATCCGATGCACTACAACAACACCCAGGAGATCTGGGACGAGTTGCGGCATCTGTGCCCGGACTTTTACGGCGCCACCTACGAGAAAATGGGCGAGCTGGGCTACGTCATGTGGCCGTGCCGCGATGAGTCCGATGCCGACCAGGGGACCTCTTATCTGTTTAAAGAGCGCTTCGACACCCCGAACGGCCTCGCGCAGTTCTTCACCTGCGACTGGGTTGCGCCGATCGATAAGCTCACCGACGAGTACCCGATGGTGCTCTCCACCGTGCGCGAAGTGGGCCACTATTCGTGCCGTTCGATGACCGGCAACTGTGCGGCGCTGGCCGCGCTGGCGGATGAACCGGGCTATGCGCAAATCAATACCGCCGATGCCGCGCGACTGGGCATTGAGGATGAGGCGCTGGTGTGGGTTAACTCGCGTAAAGGCCGCATTATCACCCGCGCGCAGGTCAGCGATCGGCCGAATAAAGGGGCGGTCTATATGACCTATCAGTGGTGGATTGGCGCCTGTAACGAGCTGGTCACGGAGAACTTAAGCCCGATAACCAAAACGCCGGAGTACAAGTACTGTGCCGTCAACGTTGAGCGCATCGCCGACCAGCGCGCCGCCGAACAGTATGTGATTGATGAGTACAACACGCTGAAAGCCCGCCTGCGCGAAAGCGCAATGGGTTAATCAGGCCGCCTCCGTGGAGGCGGCGCTTCGCGCCTGCCCTGGCTATCGAACCGCAGACAACGGCGAATCGGTAGCCCGGGTAAGGCGTTTACGCCACGGCCCGGAAAAACAGACGGCACGATTGTCAGGCTATTCCCCACAAGTTCCCGTCGTTTTCTTCTTCTTCACCTGCCTTTATACTGCGCGCTGTGTTCATGACCGATAATAAAAAATGAAATACCTCTATTTACTTCTGATGCTGTTCTCTCTTGCCGCAGGCGCCGCGGATCCCGGCAGCCAGTACAAACAACAGGCGGAAGCCGGCGATCCGCGGGCGCAGTACTATCTTGCCGATACCTACGTCAGTTCCGGCGATTATCAGCAGGCCGAATACTGGGCGCAGAAATCGGCCGATCGCGGTGACGGGGATGCGCTGGCGCTGCTGGCTCAGCTGAAAATTCGCAACCCGCAGCAGGCCGATTACAAACAGGCCAGAGAGCTGGCTGAGAAGGCGGTGCAGGTTGGCAGCAAGGCAGGAGAAATTATCCTGGCCCGCGTGCTGGTCAATCAACAGGCCGGGCCGACGGACTATTCCCATGCCATCATCCTGTTACAGGATGCCGCCCAGGATCCAGAAAGCGACTCCGCCGTCGACGCCCAGATGCTGTTAGGTTTGATTTACGCCAGCGGCGTGCAGATAACAGAGGATGACGCCAGGGCAACGGACTATTTTAAACGCAGCTCCTCGCTGTCCCGTACCGGCTATGCGGAATACTGGGCCGGGATGATGTTCCTGCAGGGAGAACAAGGCTTTATCGAACCCAACCAGCAGAAAGCGTTGCACTGGCTCAACGTCAGCTGTCAGGAGGGGTTTGATACCGGCTGCGAAGAGTTCGACAGGATAAGTAAAAGATAAGAAAAAGCCCGGCGCGATGTCGCCGGGCGGTAAGAGCGCTGACAAACCGGCGTTGAACAGAGTGCCCGCGTTTTGCCGGGTGGCGGCTAACGCCTGACCCGGCCTACAACCCCCGCAATCTCAATACCTGCACACCCTCTGTAGGCCCGCGCAAGCGCAGCGCCGCCGGGCAATGCAAGAAGCAATCTGGAGCCAGCGCGATATCGCCGGGCGGTGAGACCGCTGACAAACCTGTTGGAACCCGGTGCCCGCGTTTTGCCGGGTGGCGGCTGACGCCTGACCCGGCCTACAACACCCGCAATCTCAACACCTGCAATCTCAACACCTGCACAAGCTCTGTAGGCCCGTGCAAGCGCAGCGCCGCCGGGCAATATAAGAAGCTATCTGGGCCCGGCGCGATGTCGCCGGGCGGTGAGACCGCTGACAAACCGGCTTTGCACAGGGTGCCCGCGTTTTGCCGGGTGGCGGCTGACGCCTGACCCGGCCTACAACCCCCGCAATCTCAACACCTGCACAAGTTCTGTAGGCCCATGCAAGCGCAGCGCCGCCGGGCGTTGTGTTTTATTGCGCGGTTTTATCAAATTTGCCCAGCACTTCGCGCTCATAGGCCAGCGCTTTTTTGCGGTCAAACTTGTGCTCCCACTTGGCGATCACCAGCACCGCCAGCGCATTCCCGACCACGTTCAGCGCGGTACGCGCCATATCGAGGATACGGTCAACACCGGCAATAAAGGCCAGCCCTTCCAGCGGAATCCCTACGCTCCCCAGTGTCGCCAGCAGCACCACGAAGGAGACGCCCGGCACGCCGGCAATCCCTTTCGAGGTGACCATCAGTGTCAGCACCAGAGTGATTTCCTGCCACAGCGACAGTTCAATACCGTACAGCTGAGCAATAAAGATCGCCGCGATACTCTGATACAGCGTTGAGCCATCGAGGTTAAATGAATAGCCGGTCGGCACAACAAAACTGGTAATAGAAGCCGGGGCGCCATAGGCTTCCATCTTCTCAATAATACGCGGCAATACGCTCTCGGAGCTGGCGGTGGAGTAGGCCAGAATCAGCTCGTCTTTCAGGATACGGATCAGAATCCAGATACTTAATCCGCATACCCGCGCCACGATCCCCAGCACCACCAGCGCGAAGAACAGAATCGCGAAGTAGACCAGGATAACCAGTTTGGCCAGCGGCCACAGCGAGGCGAAGCCAAAGGTGGCAACGGTCACCGAAATCAGCGCAAACACCCCGACCGGCGCATAGCGCATCACCATGTGGGTCACTTTGAACATGGTTTCGGAAATGGAGCGGAACACGGTCACCAGCGGTTCACGATGGGTCGCTGGCAGCGAAGAGAGCCCCAGGCCGAACAACACCGAGAAGAAAATAATCGGTAACATATCGCCTTTCGCCATCGACGCGACAATATTGGTCGGCACCAGCGACAGTATCGTACCCATCAGACCGTGAGCGTGGCTTTGCACCTCTGCCGTGGTGTTTTGATATTTCGAGATATCCACCGCGGCCAGCTGCGACATATCAATACCGCTGCCCGGCTGGAAGACGTTGGCCAGGGTAATCCCCAGCACAATCGCCACCGTAGTGATCACTTCAAAATAGATAATGGTTTTCGCGCCGATACGGCCCAACTGCTTCGCGTCGCCAACGCCCGCAATCCCGACAATCAGCGTCGAGATGACAATCGGAACAACGATCATCTTGATCAGGTGGATAAAGATATCGCCCGCCGGCGTCAGGAGGTTCGAGATTAACCAGTCACGGCTTTCGGCGTGGTAATGCAGGTAACTGCCCAGAAGTATGCCCAGCACCAGGGCCAGCAAAATTTGCCAGGCCAGGCTGACTTTTGTTTTTTTCTTCACTACAGACTTCCTCAATGAAAGGCACCATTCCAGGAGGTAATGGTGCCCACTGAAAGGGGTATGAATTGTGTTGCGTTGCTTTATAGGGTTATTTAACGCGCAATATCAGTATCATTTGCACGGCATGCTACGCAAGTCTTTAAGAACAGCGGTTTACTCTGGTTTTATGCATAAACCCGCTAATATCCCCCCCTTATGTTGCATAAGTATTTGTTATAAAAAATATTTAATACATTCAATTTCTATAAATCCATTTCAGAAATTATTTCACACCAAAGTTTCATTTGATTGCTTTTCATTCAATTTATTTATTGCGTGATCTGCCCCCCAAATAGCAAACAAAGCCGCCAAAGCCCCTACTATTAACGTTTATTTGACATATATTTAACAACCTACAGGAGAAAAAAAGCCATGAGCCAAATACATAAACACCCTATTCCCGCTACGATTGCGGAACGTTGCCTGATTAACCCGGAACAGTACCAGGCGCAGTATCAGCAGTCCGTCACCGACCCGGATGCCTTCTGGGGCGAGCAGGGCAAAATCCTTGACTGGATGCGGCCCTACACGCGCGTGAAGGACACCTCATTCGCACCGGGCAACGTCTCTATTAAATGGTATGAAGACGGCACGCTGAACCTTGCCGCTAACTGCCTCGACCGCCACCTGGCCGAACGCGGCGACCAGACCGCGATTATCTGGGAGGGCGACGACGCCAGCCAGAGCAAACATATCACTTATCGCGAGCTTCACCACGACGTCTGCCGCTTTGCTAACGTCCTGCTCGACCTCGGCATTAAAAAGGGCGATGTCGTCGCTATCTATATGCCAATGGTGCCGGAAGCCGCCGTCGCCATGCTGGCCTGCGCCCGTATCGGCGCGATCCACTCGGTTATCTTCGGCGGTTTTTCTCCCGAAGCGGTCGCCGGCCGTATCATCGACTCGAACTCTCGTCTGGTCATCACTGCCGATGAAGGGCTGCGCGCCGGGCGCGCGATTCCGCTGAAGAAGAACGTTGACGATGCGTTAAAAAACCCGCATGTGAAAAGTATTGAGCATGTGGTGGTACTCAAACGTACCGGCGGCAAAATCGACTGGCAGCAAGGACGCGACCTGTGGTGGAGCGATCTGATCGAGAAAGCCAGCGACCAGCACCAGCCGCAAGAGATGAATGCGGAAGACCCGCTGTTCATCCTCTATACCTCCGGTTCAACCGGTAAACCCAAAGGGGTGCTGCACACCACCGGCGGCTATCTGGTCTATGCCGCCACCACCTTCAAATATGTCTTTGACTACCATCCGGGCGATATCTACTGGTGTACCGCCGATGTGGGCTGGGTGACCGGCCACAGCTATCTGCTGTACGGCCCGCTGGCCTGCGGCGCCACCACGTTGATGTTTGAAGGCGTGCCGAACTGGCCGACGCCGGCGCGGATGTGTCAGGTCGTCGATAAGCACAAAGTTAATATTCTCTACACCGCGCCGACGGCGATCCGCGCGCTGATGGCGGAAGGCGATAAGGCCATCGAAGGCACCGACCGCTCTTCCCTGCGTATTCTGGGCTCGGTCGGCGAGCCGATTAACCCGGAAGCCTGGGAGTGGTACTGGAAGAAGATCGGCAACGAGAAATGCCCGGTGATGGATACCTGGTGGCAAACTGAAACCGGCGGCTTCATGATTACGCCGCTGCCGGGAGCCATTGAGCTGAAAGCGGGTTCCGCCACGCGTCCGTTCTTCGGCGTGCAGCCGGTGCTGGTCGACAATGAAGGCACTCCGCTGGAGGGCGCGACCGAAGGCAACCTGGCTATCGCCGACTCCTGGCCGGGACAGGCGCGGACCCTGTTCGGCGACCATGAGCGCTTTGAACAGACCTACTTCTCCACCTTCAAAAATATGTATTTCAGCGGCGACGGCGCGCGTCGTGATGAAGATGGCTACTTCTGGATCACCGGCCGCGTCGACGACGTTCTGAACGTATCCGGCCACCGTCTGGGGACCGCCGAAATCGAATCGGCGCTGGTGTCGCACCCGAAAATCGCCGAAGCGGCTGTGGTCGGCATTCCGCATAACATCAAAGGCCAGGCGATTTACGCTTATGTGACGCTCAATCACGGTGAGGAGCCGACGCCAGAGCTGTATGCGGAGGTGCGCAACTGGGTACGCAAAGAGATAGGCCCGCTGGCGACCCCGGACGTGCTGCACTGGACCGATTCATTACCGAAAACCCGCTCGGGTAAGATCATGCGACGTATTCTGCGCAAGATTGCCGCGGGCGATACCAGCAACCTCGGCGATACATCAACACTGGCGGATCCTGGTGTCGTGGAGAAACTGCTCGAAGAGAAGCAGGCCATCGCGATGCCGTCGTAAACGGACTCATTCCCTACACCCTCTCCCCGTGAGGGGAGAGGACATAAATCATACGCCCTAAGGATTCCACGTAGCAGGACAGCAGTAAGCACCCTCTCTTCCCGACAGCATGTTGCCGGGCGGATAAGTGCTGCCGACGGTCAGCGCGGGGATGACGAAAAGGGTACCTCTGGAGACGCTGTAATGAATGAGCAACTTTGTCAGCGGATAGAAGATAGTGCGCATTTCAGGGAGTTAGTTGCAACCCGGCAAAGGTTTGCCGCCATCCTGTCACTGATTATGTTGGTGATCTACGTGGGCTTTATTCTGCTCATCGCTTTCGCCCCCGGTTGGCTGGGTACGCCGCTGCATGCCGGTACCAGCGTCACCCGAGGTATCCCGATCGGCATCGGCGTTATCGTCATCTCTTTTGTCCTGACCGGGATTTATGTCTGGCGGGCGAATGGCGAATTTGACCGTCTGACCAAAAGCGTTATCAACGAGGTGCACGCATCATGAAGAAAGTCCTGACGGCGATTGCCGCCACGCTCCCTTTTTCCGCGAGTGCCGCTGACGCCATTACCGGCGCGGTACAACGCCAGCCGACGAACTGGCAGGCGATCGTCATGTTCCTGATCTTTGTCGCCCTGACGCTGTATATCACCTACTGGGCGTCAAAACGCGTGCGCTCGCGCAGCGATTATTATACCGCAGGCGGAAATATCACCGGCTTTCAGAACGGGCTGGCGATCGCCGGCGACTTTATGTCGGCCGCCTCCTTCCTCGGTATTTCCGCGCTGGTCTACACCTCCGGCTACGACGGGCTGATTTACTCCCTCGGTTTCCTGGTCGGCTGGCCGATTATTCTGTTCCTGATTGCCGAGCGCCTGCGTAACCTCGGGCGCTACACCTTCGCTGACGTCGCCTCTTATCGCCTTAAGCAAGGGCCGATTCGTACTCTCTCCGCCTGCGGTTCGCTGGTGGTGGTGGCGCTGTATCTGATTGCGCAGATGGTCGGCGCAGGCAAACTGATTCAGCTGCTGTTCGGCCTGAACTACCACGTCGCGGTGGTGTTGGTCGGCGTGCTGATGGTGCTCTACGTCCTCTTCGGCGGTATGCTCGCCACCACCTGGGTGCAGATTATCAAGGCCGTTCTGCTGCTGTGCGGCGCCAGCTTTATGGCCTTTATGGTCATGAAGCACGTCGGCTTCAGCTTCAACAATCTGTTCACTGAAGCGATGGCGGTGCATCCGAAAGGCGCGGCGATTATGAGCCCTGGCGGACTGGTGAAAGACCCGATATCGGCGCTGTCGCTCGGCCTCGGCCTGATGTTCGGTACCGCCGGTCTACCGCACATTCTGATGCGTTTCTTCACCGTCAGCGATGCGAAAGAAGCGCGTAAGAGCGTGTTCTACGCTACTGGGTTTATGGGCTATTTCTATATCCTGACCTTTATTATCGGCTTCGGCGCGATCATGCTGGTGGGGGCGAATCCCGCATTCAAAGACTCCGCAGGCGTGCTGATCGGCGGCAACAATATGGCGGCGGTACACCTCGCCGATGCGGTGGGCGGCAACCTGTTCCTCGGCTTTATTTCAGCGGTCGCCTTCGCCACGATTCTGGCGGTGGTCGCCGGCTTGACGCTAGCCGGCGCATCGGCGGTCTCTCACGACCTGTATGCTAACGTCTTCCGTAAGGGCGCCAGCGAGCGCGATGAGCTGCGGGTCTCAAAAATTACCGTTCTGGTACTGGGGATCGTGGCGATTCTGCTGGGGATTTTGTTTGAGAATCAGAACATTGCCTTCATGGTGGGTCTGGCCTTCTCCATCGCCGCCAGCTGTAACTTCCCGATCATACTGCTGTCGATGTACTGGTCGAAGCTAACCACTCGCGGTGCCATGGTGGGCGGCTGGCTGGGGCTGCTGACCGCCGTGATTCTGATGATCCTTGGCCCGACGATTTGGGTCCAGATCCTCGGCCATGAAAAGGCGATATTCCCGTATGAGTATCCGGCGCTGTTCTCTATCGCTATCGCCTTTATCGGTATCTGGATCTTCTCCGCCACCGATAACTCGGCGGAAGGGATGCGCGAACGCGAGCAGTTCCGCGCTCAGTTTATCCGTTCGCAAACCGGGATCGGTATCGAACGCGGCCAGGCGCACTAACCTGACTCTCCCCGGCCGCCCGGCCGGGGAACATTAAAACATCAGCAGGCGCACCAGCGGCGCCGCCAGTACCATCACCACGCCAGACAACATCATCACCAGACTGGCCACCACCCCTTCCTGCGGTCCCAGCTCATAGGAGCGGGCGGTACCTGCGCCGTGCGAGGCGGCGCCAAATCCAGCGCCTTTTGCCATCCCTGCGCGAATGGCGAGCCTCATAAACAGCGCATCGCCCACCGCCATACCAAACACGCCGGTGATCACCACAAACAGCGCCACCAGCTCCGGCTGGCCGCCGATCGGTTTTGCCGCCGCCAGCGCAAACGGCGTGGTGATCGAACGCACCGCCAGACTACGCTGAATCGCATCCGGCAGCGTCAACAGTCGCGCCAGCCACACGGAGCTGGTCACGGCGACAACCACTGCCGTCGTTACGCCCGCGGTCAGCGACATCCAGTGCCGTTTAATGATAGCCAGGTTGTCATACACCGGGACGGCAAACGCGATGGTTGCAGGCCCCAGCAGCCATAACAGCCAGTGGGTCTCGCCCATATAGTTCTGATAGGAAATGTGGCCGAAAACCAGAATCAGCACCAGCAGTATCGGGGTAAACACCAGCGGCATCAGCGGCAGCTTGTGGAAGCGGCGATACAGGCGCTTATTGGCGAAATAGAGTACCAGCGTCACCACCAGGCACAGGACGCTCAGTTGAAAATCACTCATGCTTCATCCGGCTGACTTCATAGCGATACACTTTATCCACCACCCATGCCGTTGCCCCCAGCACCATCAGGGTACTCAGCGCAATCACCAGCAAGATCCGCCAGCCGTCGACCATCAGCAACTGGGTATAGTTCACCACCGCCACCACTGCCGGAACAAAGAACAGCAGCATTTCCGCCAGCAGCCAGCGGGCGCCAGCCCGCACCCATTTTAGCGGGATAACCCGACAGACGATCAGCGTCAGCAGCAGCAACATGCCGACCAGGTTCGCTGGCAGCGGCAGATGCAGCCAGTTAACCAAATATTCAGCGCAGACGAACAATCCGGCATATATCAGCACCTGAACCGGGACCTGGAGGCGCTGGACAACGAAGGGGGTCACACGAGCTGGCGCGAAGGCCATGAGCGAAATTCCTGAAAAAGAAGCAAGATGTAAAGTATAGAGAGCCGCCCGAACGGACAAAAATGAATTAAAATCATCACAGGTATAGTCTCAGGGAATAATTATGGATATCCGAACGCTGCGCTATTTTGTCGAAGTGGTGCGTCAACAGAGTTTTACGCGCGCTGCGGAAAAACTTTTCGTCACACAGCCCACGATCAGCAAAATGCTCAAAAATCTGGAAGATGAGCTGAACTGCACCCTGTTGATTCGCGATGGCCGCCGGCTCCTGCTGACCGATACCGGTCGGGTTGTCTTCGAGCGTGGGCAGGCGATTCTGGGCGAGTTTCATCAGCTGGAATCGGAGCTGAACGATATTAACCACCTGTACAAAGGGGTCCTGAGACTGGGGATCCCGCCGATGGTCGGCATGCTGATGGCCGAACCGATTAGCCTGTTTCGCCAGCGCTACCCGGGCGTGGAGCTGAAAATTGCCGAGTTCGGTGGCCTGACGGTCCAGCAGGCGGTGAGCAACGGCGAACTGGATCTCGCCATGACGGCGTTGCCGGTAGATGAAGACAGCGGCCTGAGCACGTTGCCGCTCTTCAACCATCCGCTGTGCGTGCTGACGCCAAGAACGGAGGAGTGGGAAAGCGTTCAGTCACTGTCGCCGGAAGCGCTCGCGGCCCATCCGCTGGTCATTTATAACGAAGGTTTCGCTCTGAACCGGCAGCTGATGGCGCTGTTTACCTGTCATGAGGTGAAGCCGCGCATCGCGGTGCGCAGCGGCCAGTGGGATTTCCTCGCGGCTATGGTGCAGGCGGGCATCGGCGTGGCTATCCTGCCGCAACCGATCTGTGAACGTCTCGATGCGGAGAATTTTTGCTCGATACCGCTGCAGAGCGAGCTGCACTGGGAGCTGGGGATGATCTGGCGGGAAGGCGTTTATCTGTCGCACAGCGCGCAGGCGTGGCTGGAATGCAGTAAAGCGTTCTGGCTGAAGTAAGTTCCCGGAGGCGGCGCGCGGCGGCTTCATTCCGGGTCGCGGCGTAAACGCCTTATCAGAGCGACGCTTTCACCCCAACCCGTCCCGCACGCGCCTTTTTACCCGGCAAGCAAAAGCGCCGCCGGGGAGAAGGTACGCGATTACTGATCTTCGATGAGCAGCGCTTCCAGCAGGTCAAGGTCGTGGAGCAGCTTCTGCAGCGTTTCATTGCTGATCTGTCGGGTCGCCCGAAGATGATACAGCTCGCCGCGTTCTGAACGCAGCGCCGCCAGGCGGAACCGACGCTCAAGCTGCTCTTCGAGTATCGAGGTTTCCACATCGTTACGTCCGTCGACGCGGCGGCGCAGGTTACCAATCACCCGCGAACTGACCTCGGTAAGCAGTTGGTTATCAATATTCTCTTTGGTATCGGCCGCCAGACGCTCTTCCATTTTCTGAATCGCGACAATCGCCACATCCGCCGTCGCCGCGCGCGCCAGCCGCTCTTCTTTCCGCTGCTGAACGTGGTCGCTCGATTCAATGTGGCGGAGCAAAATCGGCAGCGCAATCACCCCGACAAACAGCGAGAACAGAATCACCCCGGCGGCCAGGAAGATCAGCTCATAGCGGGCCGGGAAGACGTTGCCGTCCGGCAGCAGCAGCGGAATCGACAGCACACCGGCGAGGGTTATCGCCCCGCGGACTCCGGCAACGGAGGAGATAAGCAGCTCACGGGTGGTCCACGAACCAAATTCCATCGGTTTCTTTTTCAGGAAACGCTGGCTTAATTTGCGCATCGTCCACAGCCAGCCAAAACGCACCAGCATCAGCGCGGCGTAGATCAGGATAATGTCGGTAAACAGCATCCAGGTTTCAACATTAGGATCCGCTTCCGCCGCCACCAGCGATGTCGACAGAATCTCCGGCAGTTGCAGGCCCAACAGCAGGAACACCATGCCGTTAAAGACAAATTCCAGCATCGCCCAGGTACTGTTCGCTCGCAGGCGCATGGCCAGCGGCGCGGTGCGCATCACACCGGAACGGGTGATGGTCATCCCCGCCGCCACCGCCGCCAGGATCCCGGATACACCGATATGTTCCGCGATCAGATAGGAGGCAAACGGCAGCAGGAACAGCAGCACAATCTGCGTCGCTGGCTCATCGCCGCCCCAGCGGCTGAGGAAGCGCATCGAACGACCATACAGCCAGCTCACCACAAACCCGGCGAGGATGCCGCCGATGGCGACTTTGAGGAACTCGACCGTCGCACCGCCGACGGTAAAGACCATCGTGCCCATCGCCACGGCGACGGCAAACTTCAGCGAGACCAGGCCGGAGGCATCGTTCATCAACGCCTCGCCCTGCAAAATCCCCATAATTTTTTTCGGAATGCGCCCTTCGCCCACGATGCCTGACAGCGCCACGGCATCGGTCGGTGACAACACCGCCGCCAGCGCGAAGGCGGGAATCAGCGGAATACCCGGCACGATCCAGTAAATGAGGAAGCCAATCCCCACCACCGTCACCAGCACCAGCGCCAGCGCCAGCCCGAGGATTTCTCGTCCGTGCTCAATAAATTCGCGGGTCGGCGTTTTCCAGCCATCGGCAAAAAGCAGCGGCGGGATAAACAAGACCAGGAACAGCTCGGGGTCGAATTCAACGTGCAAACCAAACGTCGGCCACGCCAGTAGCGCGCCAATGGCGATTTGCATCAGTGGTAGTGGGACCTGAAAGGGCAGTACGCGTGTAACCACCCCGGAGAGAGAGACCACGAGGGTCATAATGAGTATGGTGAAGAATATTTCCATGTGTTCCCTGTTTGCTGGGTTTTCTTATTTTATACCCTCAATAATTCGAGTTGCAGGCAGACAGCGACGCAGGGAATCCCCAGGAGCTTACTGAAGTAAGTGACTGGGGTGAGCGAGAACAGCCAACGCTCATGCAACTTGAAGTATGACGGGTATACACCGGAGGCGTCATGTCTCTGGATAATACGCTACTCAGATTAACGCAAAAGGAAACAGGATGTGGCTTAAAAATAAAACGGGCGGCCTGAGCCGCCCGCGATGCGCAAGAAAAGCTTAAATGGCCCAACCGCCGGCGTAGAAGATAACCAGCGCGGCCGCGATGATGACGGTCCCCACGTTCAGCTTACGCCACTCGCCGGAGACCAGTCGGCCAATCACCAGGGTGGCAAAGCCGATCATGATGCCGGTGACGATGTTACAGGTCAGCACGATAAAGACCGCGGTGATAAGCCCGGCCATCGCATCGACGAAATCGTTAAAGTCGATTTTCGCCACGTTGCTCAGCATCAGCAGACCGACATACATCAGCGCAGGCGCCGTGGCATACGCAGGCACCAGATAAGAGAGCGGAGAGAGGAACAGAATCAGCAGGAACAGCACGCCAACGGTCACCGCGGTGAGGCCGGTTTTACCGCCCGCCGCAGTCCCCGCCGCCGATTCGATATACACCGCCGCCGGCGCCGCCCCGACGACGCCGGAGAAGACGCTGCTCAGGGAGTCGGTGGTCAAGGCTTTACCGCCGTTGATAATCTGCCCGTCTTTATCCAGCAGGTTTGCCTGCCCCGCTACGGCGCGAATGGTGCCGGTGGCATCAAATACCGCCGTCATCACCAGCGCCAGCACGCTTGGCAGAATCACCGGGTTCAGCGCGCCGATGATATCGAGGCTGCCAATCAGCGAGTTGCCTTTGTCGTCGCTCAGCGACGGCATCGCGAAAATACCGGAGAAATGGACGTTCGGGTCAAAAATCAGCCCCACGATCGACACGCCGATAATGGTCAGCAGAATACCGCCCGGCACTTTCATTTTTTCCAGGCCAATGATCACCGCCAGCCCCACCAGCGACATAATCACCGGGAAGCTGTTGAAGTGACCCAGCGCGACCGGCAAACCGTCCAGCGGGTTTTTAATCACCAGGCCCACGCTGTTGGCGGCGATCAGCAGCAGAAACAGGCCGATACCTATCCCGGTGCCGTGCGCAACGCCCTGCGGTAAATTGCGCAGGATCCAGCTACGAATACCGGTGGCGGAGATAACGGTGAACAGCACGCCCATCAGGAACACGGCGCCCAGCGCAACCGGAATACTGATGTGCTGGCCCAGCACCAGGCTGAAGGCGGTGAACGCGGTCAGCGAAATAGCGCAGCCGATGGCCAGCGGCAGGTTTGCCCACAGCCCCATCACCAGAGAGCCTACGCCGGCGACCAGACACGTGGAGACGAACACGGCTGCCGGAGGGAACCCGGCTTTACCCAACATGCCCGGGACCACAATGACCGAGTACACCATCGCCAGGAAGGTGGTTAAACCGGCAACAATCTCCTGACGCACGGAGCTGCCACGAGCTGAAATTTTAAACCAGGCGTCTAACGAACCGCCGGTACGCGCTGAAGGCGTAGACATAGAAAACTTCCCCTGAAAATTTTAATCGTTCGTCCGTATGCGTGGTGGACCATCCACTGCCAGTTAAACGCGATCTCCTTGTGCTCTCTCACAGCGCCAGGGGGGCTGCAAAAAGCAAACGTTTAACTCCGCGCATACAACATACAATACGGTGGTCAGAATGCATTTGCTCCCCCCAAGCGGGGTAAATAATGAGCAAAATACAAAAGCAAACGATTATCCAGCCTTTAGACGCGCCTTTTCAACTGAAGTTTGTGTTAATTCGCTAAATTTTGCTTATGGCGTTCATCAAATAACCAGTCGATGCGCAAACGTTATCGTCCATGCGCAATCAGGTAACATTTTTGTATTGCGCTGATAGCAATTCACTGCGGTCATCACAAAAATCACTGCCTCACTACGGGTAGCTGACAATACGATAAGGCAGCTGGCGTTCTTCAAACGCCCACCGCACGCGCTGGGATCGCAATGGATTGGGAGGGTGTACCGTCAGTATGGACGGTTCTCCGGTTATTCGTTCAAATTCACGACAGGAACTGACGGTGGTTAGCGGAAAAATTTCGCCAAAATAAACGGGTGAAAACGCCGGGCTGTGCCACAATTAAATTGTCGGCGCAATCCGGAACCTCCATCAACATCTTGCGCAATACCGAGGGGAGCCGATGTCGGGGGAAACCCTCCTGCGAACCATCAGGATAATGTTAAAGACAAAGACCGGAAAACAACTAAAGCGCCCTGTTGTGGCGCTTTAGTTTTATACATCATCCTCCAGCAGTCGCGCGCCGGTCCCCTCTTCACCCAGCTTATCTCCCGGGTTGCGCAGCGGGCAGTCGCGTCGCGACAGACAGCCGCAGCCGATACAGCCATCAAGCTGGTCGCGCAGCGCCGTCAAGGTATGAATACGCCGATCAAGCTCTTCCCGCCACTGCGATGAGAGCTGCTTCCACTCCTTCGCGCTGAGGTTATGCCCTTCCGGCAACACGCCAAACGCATCGCCAATGGTCGACAGCGGAATGCCGATTCGCTGAGCGATCTTAATGATCGCCACCGCGCGCAGCACATCGCGGCGATAGCGCCGCTGATTACCGGCATTACGCTGGCTGTGGATTAACCCTTTGCTTTCATAGAAATGCAGGGCAGAGACGGCCACGCCGGTTCGTTTTGCCACCTCGCCGGGGGTCAACAGCATTTTCATACGGGGGGATTTCTTTTCCATAAAAGCGCTTTGCCTCAAGTTAACTTGAGGAATTATACTCGCCCGCAGACAAAACGACGAATCGAGAATTGAGAGAGGCCGCTTTATGTCCCATCAGGATATTATCCAAACGCTTATTGAATGGATTGATGAACATATCGATCAACCACTTAACATTGATGTAGTCGCCAGAAAATCGGGGTATTCAAAATGGTACCTCCAGCGGATGTTCCGCGCCGTGATGCATCAAACGCTGGGCGATTACATCCGCCAGCGGCGGCTGCTGCTGGCGGCGGAGGCACTCCGCACGACCCAGCGGCCGATCTTTGATATTGCGATGGATCTGGGCTATGTGTCGCAGCAGACGTTCTCACGGGTATTTCGCCGGGAGTTCGATCGTACCCCCAGCGATTATCGCCATCAAATTTCCGCCTGAGCGTTCACATACAAGGGCTGAGCAGCCCAGGCGCGTTGGCCAGCCACTGCCTGAACTCCTGCGGCGGCATCGCTTTCGCAAAGTACCAGCCCTGACAATACCGGACCCCGCGCTTTCGCAGCCAGTTGACCTGATCCGCGGTTTCGACGCCTTCGGCAATGGTCTTTAAGCGCAGGCTGTGAGCCATTTCAATAATATGCTCGGCGATCGTGTAGCTGGCACTGTTGGTGGTGAGCGTGTCGATAAACGATTTATCGATCTTCAGAATGTCTACATTAAGCGAGTGGAGATTCTGCAGATTAGAATAGCCGGTACCGAAGTCATCGATGGCAATTTCATACCCGGCTTCGCGGAATGCCTGGATGACCGGCATAATTTTCTGTACGTCAATAAATCCGCGCTCGGTGACTTCAATTTTAATTTGATGGCTATTCACCGCGTAATTCCGCGCCTTTTCAGTGATTTGGCTAATAAGCCGCGAAGAGTGGAAATCGGTGGCCGACAGGTTAATCGCAATATACAGATGTGGATGTGCGGCCAAAAATTCGCCAAGCCCGGAGAACAACTCATCCACCACGTAATCGGTGACCTGCGCAATCATCCCTTCATTTTCCGCCAGCGGAATAAACTCCGCCGGGGTCATCACCGGTCCGTCAAATCCCGGCCAGCGCAGCAGCGCTTCGGCTCCGACGCAGAGGTTATTTTCGATATCGATTATCGGCTGATAATGCAGGCACAGCTGACGCCGGTTGAGCGCGCGCTGCAGCATATTGCGCGGCGAATGGTATTGCTGTCGGCTGCGCGACCACACCAGTAAAATCAGAATGCTGCAAACGCCCCCCAGCGGGAGGGTGAGCGTCACCTGATCATAAAAGCTCTGGTAATAGCTGGCGTACGGGGTAGACATAATCACGGCGATCGGGCGAATGGCGGAATGGGCCACGGTGTACACCCGGTTACCCTGCCGGAAAAAGGCATCTTCCTGACGAATCAGGCCATGCAGTGCCGGAGTGTCGGCATTTTTACTGGTGGAGAAAAACTGATAGGTTTTTGTATCGTACAAGCCGTAGGATAAATCTTTATCGCTCGATATTAACGAACTGTAGGAGAGCGGATTAATCACCGCAATGTAGTGCCCGCGCTGCATATAGTTCATCGCAAAGCCGGGATAGAAAGGCGTGTCGCGATAGTAGTAGATAGCGATGTCCGGCTTTTTTGTATAATTCGCCGCAGGAATACGCCATGCGCTATCGGTGCGGACCGCAGTTGAGCAAAACAAACGCGTACCGTCGGCATAAATTAAATCATCGATATAAAGCAGGCTGCGAACAATAGACAACATATATTGCTGATGTCCGGGAGAGCATATTGTCCCTTTAAACTGCAAGGCTTTTTCGCGCGCGCGATCGGCCTCATCAACCACCATTTCCGTTTTCTGCAGCGCCAGCTGTGAAAATGCATGCAGCCGGTCGGAGGTTTCTGCTTTTGCTCTGATTTGCGCAAACCACAGCGCCAGCACAATGGGGAGCAGAACCACCAGCGTCATTCCCAGTATTCTCAACGCGTTACGCAGTGTGCGACGATTCATTTCCGTTTTTTATCCATGCGACATACCTTATCACGGTAAAAGATCACACTCGTTGTTATACAACAGAGACTATTTTCAGTAACCCGCCATTTGATGTAAAAACCCCATTATCAATAATGATGAATAATACTGATTGCGCAGGGAATCAAGAAACATTCTCCGCATTATAAGAAAGAGCCGTTCTCTGATTCGGTTTATCCGTACGATCTGTAAGAATAAGTAATCAAAGCCGCAGATAACGAGCACAAAAAAGAAATCACACGCCGGGAAGCCCCGGCTACCTGTTTGACGTCACGGCAAATGAACATTCCATTATTACCCACAATAAAGATATGGCATTAAAAACCGCTAAAAACGCACATTTTTGACTGGTGAATAAAACAGCAAATGTGATATAGTTCACACAACATAATGAAACAAGAACAATGTTTCATTATTCCCCTGATTGCCCGTAGATAGCCAGAGCGCCACGTCATCGTCAGTCTCACCAGGTTGTCAAAGGCACCCGATTTTCTTTGAGGATGAGGTTGATGGCTTCCATAACTACCAGTGTCATACTTTTGCGCTGGCCGCTGGTGAGCGCGGTTCTGATGTTTTTGGCCAGTTCGATGAACATTCAGCTACGTAAAAGTGAGTATGCCGGTTTAGCCGTTATTTGTAGCGGCCTCGGTCTGGTTGCGGCCTGCTGGTTCGCCACCGGCTTATTGGGGATCACGTTGCTGGATATCGCCAAAATCTGGGGCAATATCAAAGACGTCATGATCGAAGTCATGAGTCAGACGCCGACAGAATGGCCGATGGTCATGACCTGATACGCTAAAAGCTTCCCACGGGAGGCTTTTTCATTTACCGGCAAATGCTACTCGCAATCCTTTGATATTTTAATAAATTTATCATTATAGATAATATATTTATTCCCAGGCTGGCGCAGCGCCGCCTGGCGAACCACCTCTCCAGGCCGTAGGTACCAGGCCTCGCCCTCTTCTTCCGTTGCATCACATCCCGGCTTGATCAGCAGTTTAAACCAGGTATTGCCGCTGTTGCTGACGCTTCCCGCCTGCCGATCGAAGGCCCATTTGAACTGCACCTGCCGCGGGCGTACCACCAGAATCGTGTCCATCACCACCACCGGATCAATACCGACAGACCCGCCGGCCGCAGTGCGGCCAATGCGGTTTCGGGTAGGAATTTCACGAAACGACACCCGGTAATAGCGCTCACGATTATCCTGCGGGCCATGATAATAGAATTTAAAATATTCCCCTTGCCCGGCCTGCAGGGTGAGCTGACGCGGGGCAAAGAGCAGCTCGCCATCAGCCGGACGAGAGCGGACCTCGTGACTCCCCGGTCGGTCTATTCCGACGACCGAAACCTGATAAAGCCGCGCGCTCGGGTTGTTATTCAGTACCCGTTTGGCGACAAAGCTCTCCTCTGCGCCCAGCGAAAAGGTTAAATTGCCGACGGAAATCGCCCTGCCCGCCGTTGGCAGACCCAGAAGCAGCAACCACGCGACGGCCCGGAGCAGGTTAATTAATATTGCGCCATGTCGCCTGAACATGAATCTCTCCTGAAGCGCTCACTTCACCAAACCAACCATCGTCATCTACCGTTCTTAACGAAATATTGTCGTTCATCGGTATAGAAAATTTCACCGTCGTCTTGTTCATCACGCCAATATCGCCGGAGGCATCCGTCCACGGCGTCGTCAGCCACAGCGCATCCGTCATATCGCGCCAGCGGTCATCACAGCCGGCGTCATAATTTTTGCTCGTTCCGCTGCGGGTGGTAAACGTCAGCAGCGCCGGGAAAGGCACTTTTGTCGCCCCGTCCGGCGAACTGAACAGGCAGTATGAACGCCCGGCGATCGACTGCGACGGGCCAGTGACTTTGATCAAGACTTCATCGGCGGCGGTTTTGCCGCTGGTGGTGACGATATAGCCAAAATCCAGAGAAGGCTGTCCCGCGCCGACATACCCTTCGCGCGACGGCGAGCTGATGTACTCATCGGAAATAATGCTGATGCTGAAATCACGCGGTTTGATAATCAGCGAGTTGGAGGTGGAAAATTCGTACCAGCCGGACTCCGGCGAGGTGGTGTTCTGGAAGCGGAAGTTAAACAGATCCTTGGTATTAATATCACTGATGCCCAGCGCCACCATCTGCTTAAAGAAGTTGCTGGAAAAGAAGATGTAGACCGAATCCGAGGCTTTCAGCTCGTTAAACGTATAGTAGTAGGCATTGCCGCTGACCGGCTTCCAGTTGTTACCATTGAGGCTGAACTGCATATCATAGATATTCACCGCCGATGTCAGCGAAGTGTTGTTAATCGCCGGGAAAATATGAATCGAGGTGTTGCTCAGTCCATTATGCTGCAAGGCATAGTTAACCATCTTGCAGCTCAGGCCGCTACGGCTACCAATCGTCTGCGCGCGACAGTTCGAGCTGCCCTCACCCAGCGTCGGGACCCCATCGCTATTGATAAACACTTCGGTCAGCGAATGGGTGTTAACAAGCTTTAAGTTTGCTGCTTTAGTATGGGTCACTTTACGCACGTACCAGGCGCCGGAGGCCTGATCTTTGCAGCGCGCCCCGCTGCTTGCATCGTAGGAGATGGAGGTCTGGCAGGCGTTGATCGTCATCGACATGCTGCCGCCAACTGGCATCTGCTGTAGATACTGGTAGAAAGCGTCCGACATCATGCCGTGCATCCATTTTTGTCCGCCGGGGGTCACCGTCACACCGTAAAAGCCGTTTGCATCCGTGACCTGAGGCAAAATCAGACTGGTCGCCATATCGCAGCCGGCGTACCAGTTGATGCAGCGCAGGCCGCTCAGGGGATTCGACACCGGCGAATTTTCCAGCCACATGTCAAACTTCCAGTTGGCATTCAGCCCGGTGTTAAAGCCGTTATCGATATAGCCCAGACTCTGCTGATAGATAGTGCCGCTACCGTTGTATTTCAGTCCGGTCCAACGACTGGCGCCAGTCATGCGCGGATCCAGCACGCCGCCCGGCGTGGCGAAAAAGTTATCATCGGAGTTGTTTTCCACAAAAACAAACTGCACCGCTGCCGCGTCCGCCCAGGTTGTTTTCGTTACCGCCGCTTCTGCCCGCGGCGCACACAGCGCGACGATAAACAGGCAAACCAACGGGAACCACTTAGCTTTCATGACCTTCTCCTGCCTGCTGCGCGCTGGCGTAAGTTTTCAGACCCGTACAGACGACATCGCCGACCCATACCGCCCCGCGCGCCTGACTCAACTCAAGCCCGACTTCACAGCTTTGGTTATTGCCGTAGGTAAAATCGATGGTGGGGTATTTTTTATCCACGTCCATCACGAATCCTCCCGTGTTATCGGTACGAGTCCGGCCAATATGGTTATTGATGTGCGCATTAGCCAGCAACGTGCCGTCTTCGGCGCGGATGCGCCCGGAAACGGTCACCATCTGTTTCACCTCCGGTTCGATCACCGCCACGTTGCCCGGGTAGAGCGTCAGACTGCTCTTGCGGTTGCTGACAATGTCGTAGCTGTCGAGTGAGTTCTTACTGTTTTGCAGCTCGACTTCATAACGGCTGTACGGTGAAAGCGGCAGATAGTTGCGTTTGCCGGTAAGCTGGACGACCCGTCCGTTGACCCTGGCGCTCAGCTTGCCGTCATCATCGAGATCGGTGTTAAAAATCACGCCAGCGTTGCCGTCGGTGCGGCCGCTGGCGGCAATATTCCTCCCCTGCCAGCCGGCGCTACCGCTGGCGGTCAGGTTGGTATTCACATAGCCGTCAGCGCCGCTGTTAATATTGAGCGTGCCATTGGCATAGCGGGTATCAAACTGGGTATAGGCTCCGCCGCTCAGCGTTTTGTCATTACCGGTATCACCGGAGATCGCCCGCGAAATATTGGCCCCAAGGGTACGTACCACGCCCTCATCAAACTGTTTACGGGCGGACAGGTTTGCCATGGTGTAACCGTTCTGGTGGGTCATACCGGCGCTGAACCAGTTGCCCAGCGGGAGTGAGAAGTCGAGCGCGACATACTTCCCGGTACTGCTACTGCTCTCGCCGCCGCCATTATTAAAGCGCTGAATACCGGCACGCAGACCCAGCGAGCCGAAAGCGCCGCTAAAGAGAGTCTGATAATAATCCGCGGTGTAGTAATGGCTGTTATAGCGACGGTCATCGTTGTAGCTAATGCTAAAGGTCCCCAGCTTTGACCACAGCGGGTTCAGGTTAAGGGTTCCGCCAATCGCCCGGTTGTCGGCGTCGCTGCGGCGTAACCTGGCACCAATAATGGTTTTTTCCTGGTTAAGCCATATGGTGCTGAAACCACCGGGCAACGAAGCGCTGATGCTGCCAATGCTGCTCCAGGAGCTATCGCTGGCCAGCATATTTTGCAGGTTAACGTTGACAGACTCGGTCAGCGGGACGGTCAGACGCGTCTCGCCGACGGCATTGCTATCGTAACCGTAGCCGGTTGCTGCCCAGCTGAGCGTGCCCACGGAGCCGGACGTCGACAGGCCCGCCAGCCAGCTCTCTTTCGCCGGTTTGGTCTTTTTACCGCTCTCAGACCAGCTATCCATATGAAAGCTGCCGCCCCACACCTGCCAGGCCAGCGGTGCGCCCGCTCCGCGTCCGCGACTGAACAGTTTGTTCACCCGCTGGGTGCGCTTACTGACCACCCGGCCATTGACGATAACCTCAACGTCCACATCATAAATACCGTATGGCAGCCCCCGGGTGTCCACTTCGTGGTTACCCATCACAAAGTTCTGGACGCTCAGCAGACGCCCGTCGCGCGATAAATGCACCTCCCCCGCGGCAGGCAAAAAAGCCACGATCGGCGTGACCGATTGTGAATTATCAAACACCGTTGAGCTGGCCTGGTTTCCCCAGGATGCGCCGTAGATTTTGCCCGCGGAAATGGCGGTCATCGGCCCAAGCGACTGTAAATTCCACGTATCCAGCATCCCGCCGGCAAAGCGATGCCCGGCGAAATCACGCTCATACATGGCCTTATAAATTTCGCTATCCTGATTGCTGGTTCCGGTGCCGTAGAGCGAACCGTCCAACACGATATGGTGCTCGCGCAGCGAGCTGACGCTGTTCAACGACAGATAGCTGGAGGTACTGTTGCCACCGTTACGCATCTGGTTGTTATACACGCCGAGGTTATAGTTCAGACTGCTGCTGAGGCTGTTAACGCTGGACTGGCCGATATCTTCACTGCGTGAGCGCAGGACGGTTCCCAGCGCTTCTCGTTTCACCACCAGTTGCAGCAGCAGCTGCCGCAGACTGAGCTGCAGCTGCGCATCGCGGGTGAGCGTGATGTGTAAATCGCTGTTGAAGGGCGTATTCGCCAGTTCAGTCAGCGTTTTTCGGGTTTGTTCACTGACGCTGGCGTTGTCGCCGCGCTCTTCCAGTTGAATATGACGGATGCGCAGCGTACCGGCATCCAGCCAGATAAACGCACTGCCAAGACGCTGGTCGTCCCCGGTACCCGCACTGCCTTCCAGGTGAAGAAACAGCGGGATACTCATTCCATCCTGTAGCGCCTGGCTGAATGCCTGAGGAATCACCACGCCGCCAATTTGCTGCACCTGCTGAGGCGCGGCATTCACACTAAGTGGAAGAGTCAAAATGGCCATACCGCAGGCAAGGAGCGTTTTCAGCTCAGGTGAAATCCGTCGTAAAGGCATACCCTGATTCCATCAGCACAATTGTTATTTTACGGGAACAAACTGCTCGCCCTGCCAGAGTGCGACCCGCCCCTTTTTATCGGCAACATTCACGCGGGTGAAACGGCGCTCTTTGCCGGGCATGAGGTAATAATTCTCTTTGCATTCTTTGCCATCTGCGGGCTTCAGGCAGGGGCCGTACGCCAGGATGCGCAGCGTGGCGTTGCCGGTATTCACCAGCGTTCCGTTGGCATACTGATAGCGGTAATTAGCCTTACGCGGGGCAACGACCAGGATGGTGCCGATACGGGCCGATGCGGTAGCAACCGCACTGCGCCTGGCGCTATCGCGCTGCGCATCGCTCAATGCCTGATCGAACCAGACAATGCGGTAGTAGCGTTCTTTATTATCCGCCGGCCCCTTATAGAAAAAGCGGATGACATCGCTACTCTTCGCGGGCAGTAGCAGGCTGGCTGGCGTCAGCAGCACTTCGTCCTGACGGTCCATCGGAATCACGCTGCCGCCTTCAAGCGGTGAGGAGAGGCGTTCAACATGGATATTGATTAAACGTCCGCTATCGGTGGTGTTTTTAATCTCTTTACTGAGCACGCTGGCGTCGCTGTTCATAAATGAAGAAATATCGCCAACATCCAGTGCCAGGGCCGGCATGATGGCGCAAAAATACAGGCTGATAGCCAGGATGCGGTTTTTCATATGGATTCGGTCCGTGGAAGAAAGCAGGGGGAATCCCCTGCTCGTGCGACAGAGAAATCAGCTGGTCCAGGTCGCGTCGAACTGGACGCTGACGTCACCGCTCCAGATCCCTTCCGGCAGCGTGCTGTAATCGGTCACTGCGGTCGTACCATTGGTGGTGCCGCTGATGATAGAGAAGTTAAAACCATCCTGGGCGGTAGCGCGGCCAGTCTGGTTGTAGCCATTAGACAGCGCGCTAAGGTTGCCGCCCAGAATGCCGTTCTCCGTGTCGATCATCACGGTATTAGCCGATTTTTCGACGGCAACGCCGTTATAATCCACGCCGACATTCAGCGTCGAACCGGAAGTGTCCAGCTGGGTCAGGGTATTGGTAATCAGACGGGAGGTCAGTTTAAATGCTGTCGCAGTCGCATCTCCTTCAATCGCAACATCAAACAGACCTTTCTGGGAGTTAAAACCTTTAATCCCTTCCGCATACTGGAAAGCAAGGCTACCCAGAGGAGTCACAACCAGTTTGCTGGTGGTGTCTTTTTTTGCCGTTGCCGACCAGGTTGCGACGGCCTGAGCCGTAACGTCTGCGGCCTGAACAGCACCCACACAGAAAGTCGTCACAAGAGCTGCTGCTAACATTTTCAATTTCATATTTCATCACCTGATAAAAATAATAGGCTTGTTATCGCCCGTGCTGTTCCATAGTTTTTTATGGAGCCATTACCCTTAAGAACCGGATGTTCTTAAATGCAAAAGTTGAATAAAACCGATAAAACTCACTAAATTCCCGCAAGAATAAAACGCAACCGCACTGCCAGTGATACAATATTAAATAAGAATCATGTCGGCGCCTGATGCCGGCAAGATAAAACGCATTAAAGCAAACATGGTTATGTTGTTGTTATTTAGCAACCCGACTTTATTGCTGGTATTGCTTTTATGTAAGCTCACTGTCTTGATACTCAGACCAAGAATTTCAGAAATATCATTAAGTAAGTTACCAATAATCATTAATGACATTATCTTCTCTTCACGAACCGTGAGTTTTCTTTTCCTGGCTTTAAACTTTTTTAATTTAAGGATGCTTGCAACCGTTTTAACACTCGCATCAGAAGACAGAAAGCAGATATTATTAATGTCAGAAACATCACTGACAAATTTGGCATCGGGTGCCACAATCACTTTCGCCGGACTGTTCGACAAATAATATTGATACGAACAAAGCATTTTATCTATCTGTGCAAAATGAATAATGACGTAATCTTCAGCGCTCAACGCCTGACACTGCTGGTGCGCATACTCATTGTCAATGTTATCGACCCAGGCGATGTTGCAATCATCATCAGCCACACAGGCCAGACCCTGCATATAGAAATAATTATCTGTTACGATTAAGACAGCCATGATAACAGAACCTCCATTCCATTGAGCCTGCTTGAACTCATCCGTTGACAGACGCAACATCAATAATGACGTTGGCCCCTGCTTTTTTACTTTTCTTTTATGAGCAGTGACAAAACATCACTATTATTTTTGTTACGGTAACGCTGCCACGTTTCATGCACAAATAGTAAGCTTAATAAGCAGAATTTATTACTCATAAAGTTATGAAGGACAAAAAAATCACATTTGTTGAACATTTGTTAAAACTCAAGCCATTGATAATCATGAGAATAGACAGTAAATTTAACAAATAAAAATCAGTTTAGAAAAACCTCATTCAGGGATTGAGATTATTCTTAGTTATGAGTGAATGTCAGGTTTACTCTTTGGTGCTAGTATCGCCTCATCAAATCCCAGATAAATGGCACAGTGGTAACTATTCTCACAATAAGAAATCATATATGGCTACTATTTACGTTATCGAGAACACGCTGCGATTTAACTCAGAAGCGCATACTCTCCATTCCATAAAAAGTAATGAACGCATGACTCTGGCAATACCAGCAAGCCTTTGCTTTGATTTGTTAATAAAAAATCAGGGCAGAATTGTCACCCAGGCAGAGCTGCTGCAAAATGCGTGGGGAGAAAGAGGAATGAGTGTTACGCCGAATACTCTATATCAAAACATCTCTTTGTTGCGCAAGTCTTTAAATCACTTCAATGTGAATGGAACACTGATTCAAACAATCCCTAAACGGGGTTTCATGATTGCTGATGAAGCGAATATCCTGATTGACAGTCCCGGGAGTCCTCCACAGAGGGATAGCGTGGTTCCCGAAATAAATCAGATGAACGGGGTTGTGACGGAAGTAGACGACACTCATCATGAAGGGAGCCAGCAACTTCACGCCGACCCGCCGACGACACAAGACAAAGACGATGTCCTGTCAACGGGAATCATCGGCGCAGTGAGAAGCCGAAAGACAGGATGGATTGTTGCTGGTATTGCAAGTCTGTTGATTATTCTGCTGCATCTCTACATTAATCAGTCAGCCACAACCGATTCACCTTTCTCGTCATATACGCTGCTCACGACGATCAACAGTTGCAAGATATTTAGAAACGATGATCTAAGGTTTGATGAATACTATATTAACTTCCTTAAAGAGCATAACATCACCTGCTCAAATGGACAGACTATTTATATAACGAATCATTACCCATCGAGCAGGACTTCACTGATCTCCTGTCGATACCCAATAACATCTAATAAAAAATCATTCTGTACTTCATCTTATTACTTAAAATAACTCAATATGAAAACACGAAAGATAAAAAAAGCTATTGCATATGCTTTAATTATTATTACGATAAGCCTGACAGTTTATTACATAAGTTCATCTGATGACGGTGAAAGCATTAGCTGTACGTCCGCTTTTTCAATCGTCAACGGTGATGAGGAATTTTCTTTCTCTGTCACTTTCTTTGCCAGTGATGGTGATGGGTTAATGACATTCAATGGTAACTCAGGAAATTCAAAAGATAATATCAGCATCAGAAAATATATAACCTATGTAAAAAACAAAAATAATATTTATATTTTCAGAAGTAGCAGTACTAATGTTCGCTCGAGTGCTACAGCACTACCTGAGAGGTTCGATGAGATTATGCCGCCGTTCTTTACAGAGATCAGTAAAGAAGATCGATTCATTATCAAAATCTTAAAGATAAAACAGGGTTCATGGGTGTTTATGTCAACAAATACCCCCTATTTTATTTGCGAAAATAATAATGGGTAGCGCAAGCCGCGCTAGCAGAACGCGTGGTGCGTGAAACTACCAGGACAATGCTTAATCGCACAATGCGGCTGATAACAGCAACCCTCGATCGTGGTGGCCCCGAAATCATAGGGACAGGATGGCCTTTCCCTCAGGGCTTCCCACTGTGTATGGCTGTAGGTTGAAATATTATAAACCTTAATATGATGATATTTATCATTAACGAATACTTTCGAGGAAAACAGCCTCATAGATTCCCCGGGAAGTAACAGAATATCAGCCTCACACCATATAATGAATTTTAAAAAGCGGATAATTGAAATAGCGGCCATAATAAACGGCATACGACGACTCACCCTCACCCCATGACGTTATTTGCGCATATTTACCCGGTTGCCCGGATAGTAAACTGAAATGGCTCCGCTCCCGCGCGGCCGGGGAAATGAACAGGCTAACCCTCCGGAATTGGCTAAAATAAAAGGATGCATCTGCGGAGCATCTCCCCATGAATAGCCTCTCATTTCAATAACCCGCTAGCGCCAGCTTTGCCTGGCTTACCGCCCTGCTATTTGCCGGTTCCGCTTATGCGGCTGTCGGGGAACGGACCGCTCCCGCCACGCCGTGAGGCGCTATCACATTGCAGGATACGCGGAGCGCGCAGACATAAAAAAGCCTGAGTCCGGTAAAATACCGAACCCAGGCCCTGAAAGCCGCTTCTTAATGTAAACTGTCCAACTTCATGGGGTCAGTCCAAAACGGGGCTTTTTCTTATGCTTTAACCGCAGCGTCTAAGGATAACCTTAGAACGGGATATCGTCATCGAAATCCATCGGTGGTTCGTTAGAAGGGGCTGCCGGTGCCTGCTGCTGCGGACGAGACTGCGCGCCGCCGCTAAACTGGTTGCCGCCCTGCGGCTGCTGAGGCTGACCCCAACCGCCCTGCGCCTGACCGCCGCCTGCCGGAGCGCCCGCGCCCTGCTGACGACCGCCGAGCATTTGCATCGTGCCGCCAACGTTAACCACGATCTCGGTGGTGTATTTTTCCTGACCGGATTGGTCAGTCCATTTACGGGTGCGCAACTGGCCTTCAATATAGACCTGAGAACCTTTACGCAGATACTCGCCGGCCACTTCCGCCAGTTTGCCGAACAGCACAACGCGGTGCCATTCGGTCTGCTCTTTCATCTCACCGGTCGCTTTATCACGCCAGGATTCGGAAGTAGCCAGCGTAATGTTGGCAACTGCGCCACCACTCGGCATGTAGCGTACTTCCGGGTCCTGGCCCAGATTACCGACGAGAATCACCTTGTTTACGCCTCTGCTGGCCATGTTTGTGTCTCCTGAATGCATTTCTTAATAGTGTAAACGCGCGAGTGTACCATTTCCAGGCGCTATGTTGATAGCTGGGAAGTATGTTCCAGATAACTCTCGCGGCACGACATTTTTGCATACCCCGCAGGAAAATGCATTCCAATACTGTATATTCAAACAGGTTAAATTGTGTCATAATTAGCCGTTTCTGCCGTTTGTCCTTCTAACAAACCAGGCTATCCGCGTATCTACCGGGAAAGGTGAATGGATAAGATCGAAGTTCGGGGCGCCCGCACCCATAATCTCAAAAACATCAACCTCGTCATCCCACGCGACAAACTGATTGTCGTCACCGGGCTGTCAGGGTCAGGCAAATCCTCATTGGCTTTCGACACACTGTATGCCGAAGGACAACGTCGCTACGTTGAATCGCTCTCCGCCTATGCGCGTCAGTTTCTGTCGCTAATGGAGAAGCCGGACGTCGATCATATCGAAGGGCTGTCGCCGGCGATTTCCATTGAACAGAAATCAACGTCGCATAACCCGCGTTCTACGGTTGGGACCATTACCGAAATTCACGACTATCTGCGCCTGCTGTACGCGCGCGTCGGCGAGCCGCGCTGCCCGGACCATGATGTTCCTCTGGCTGCTCAGACCGTCAGCCAGATGGTCGACAATGTGCTCTCACAACCGGAAGGTCAGCGCCTGATGCTGCTGGCGCCGATCATTAAAGAACGTAAAGGCGAGCACACCAAAACGCTGGAGAACCTCGCCAGCCAGGGCTATATCCGCGCGAGGATCGACGGCGAGGTCTGCGATCTTTCCGATCCGCCGAAGCTGGAACTGCAAAAGAAACACACCATTGAAGTGGTGATCGATCGCTTCAAGGTGCGTGACGATCTGTCCCAACGTCTGGCCGAATCCTTTGAAACCGCGCTGGATCTTTCCGGCGGTACCGCCGTTGTCGCCAATATGGACGATGAAAAAGCGGAAGAGCTGCTGTTCTCCGCCAATTTCGCCTGCCCGATTTGCGGCTACAGCATGCGTGAGCTGGAGCCTCGCCTGTTTTCGTTCAACAACCCGGCAGGCGCCTGCCCGACCTGTGACGGTCTGGGCGTTCAGCAGTACTTCGATCCCGACAGGGTTATCCAGAATGCCGAGCTGTCGCTGGCGGGCGGCGCCATTCGCGGCTGGGATCGGCGTAACTTCTACTACTTCCAGATGCTGAAGTCGCTGGCGGAGCATTATCAGTTCGATATCGAGGCGCCGTGGGGCACCCTGACCGCCGACGTGCAGAAGGTCATTTTGTACGGCTCAGGTAAAGAGAATATTGAATTCAAATACATGAACGACCGTGGCGATACGTCAGTACGCCGTCACCCGTTCGAAGGCGTGCTGCACAATATGGAACGCCGCTACAAAGAGACGGAATCCAGCGCGGTGCGCGAGGAGCTGGCGAAGTTTATCAGCAACCGCCCGTGCGCCAGCTGTGACGGTACCCGTCTGCGCCGCGAAGCCCGCCACGTATTTGTCGAAAATACGCCGCTGCCCACCATCTCCGACATGAGCATTGGCCACGCGATGGATTTCTTCAACAACCTGAAGCTCTCCGGCCAGCGGGCGCAAATTGCCGAAAAAGTGCTGAAAGAGATTGGCGATCGCCTGAAATTCCTCGTCAACGTCGGCCTGAACTATCTGACGCTCTCCCGTTCGGCGGAAACGCTCTCCGGCGGCGAGGCCCAGCGTATTCGCCTGGCGAGCCAGATTGGCGCCGGACTGGTCGGCGTGATGTACGTGCTGGATGAGCCGTCCATCGGCCTGCATCAGCGCGATAACGAACGCCTGCTCGGCACGCTGGTTCATCTGCGTAATCTGGGCAATACGGTGATTGTCGTCGAGCATGATGAAGACGCTATCCGCGCCGCCGACCACGTGATCGACATCGGCCCAGGCGCCGGGGTACACGGCGGCCAGGTGGTGGCTGAAGGGACGCTGGACGCGATCATGGCGGTGCCGGAATCCCTGACCGGGCAGTACATGAGCGGCAAACGCAAGATCGAAGTGCCGAAGCAGCGCGTGCCTGCCGATCCGGGAAAAGTCCTGAAGCTTACCGGCGCGCGCGGCAACAACCTGAAGGATGTGACGCTGACGCTGCCGGTCGGCCTGTTTACCTGCATCACCGGTGTATCTGGTTCCGGTAAATCGACGCTGATTAACGATACGCTGTTCCCGATTGCCCAGCGTCAGCTCAACGGCGCGACCATCGTGGAGCCCGCCCCATACCGCGATGTGCAGGGCCTGGAACACTTCGATAAGGTTATCGATATCGACCAGAGCCCGATTGGCCGTACGCCGCGTTCAAACCCGGCGACCTACACCGGCGTCTTTACTCCGGTACGCGAACTGTTTGCCGGCGTGCCGGAATCGCGCTCACGCGGCTATACCCCAGGACGCTTCAGCTTTAACGTCCGCGGCGGTCGCTGCGAAGCCTGTCAGGGCGATGGCGTGATTAAAGTCGAAATGCACTTCTTGCCGGATATTTATGTGCCGTGCGACCAGTGCAAAGGCAAGCGCTATAACCGCGAAACGCTGGAGATTAAGTACAAAGGCAAGACCATTCATGAAGTGCTGGATATGACCATTGAAGAAGCGCGCGAGTTCTTTGATGCCGTTCCGGCGCTGGCGCGTAAGCTGCAAACGCTGATGGATGTCGGTCTGACCTATATTCGCCTCGGCCAGTCCGCCACCACGCTGTCCGGCGGTGAGGCCCAGCGCGTGAAGCTGGCGCGCGAGCTGTCAAAACGCGGTACCGGCCAGACGCTGTATATTCTCGATGAGCCGACGACGGGGCTGCACTTCGCCGATATCCAGCAGTTGCTGGAGGTGCTGCACCAGCTGCGCGATCAGGGCAACACCATCGTGGTCATTGAGCACAACCTGGATGTCATCAAAACGGCGGACTGGATCGTTGACCTTGGGCCAGAAGGCGGCAGCGGCGGCGGTGAAATCCTCGTCTCCGGTACGCCAGAGACCGTTGCAGAGTGCGAAGCCTCGCACACCGCGCGCTTCCTCAAACCCTTGCTGAGCTAATCACCGTGCAAGCTGCTGTCGGGTCGGTTCCGACAGCAGCCGCACCGCCTGCTGGTAAGAGGCGTCCACCAGATAGTAAATCTGCGAATCCGGCAAGGAGCCATCCAGAAAGACCGTACTCCAGTGGGCTTTATTCAGATGTCTGCTGGGTCGGATATCCACATGCTGTTCCCGTAGCAGTTCGGCAAGCTCCGGGCTGGCTTTCAGCGACACCGCTGGCCGCTTGTCTTCCACTTCTTTCACTAATGCAAAGAGCACATCCGACACTTTAATCTGCGTGGCTTTCCAGTCGCTGTGCACACTTTGCTCTGCGCCCGGTTTTGCCATGCAGTACAGCAATAACTCCGAAATGGTCATCTGTTATTCCCCCGTGAGCGTCGCAACGATATGCCGCGAACCGCCGTGAATACGATGTTCCCCTAACCAGATTCCTTGCCAGGTCCCCAGCCTGACGCGCCCGTCCTGCACCGGCAGCAGCAGGGAGACGCCAGGCATCGACGACTTGATATGCGACGGCATATCATCAGGACCTTCATAATCATGTTCGTACGGCGCATTGTCCGGCACCGCGTTAAGAAAATACTGCTCCATGTCGTAGCGGACGGTCGGATCGCAGTTTTCGTTAAGCGTCAGGGAAGCGGAAGTGTGCTGGAGCAGCAGATGCAACATACCGACTTTGACGCGCGACAGCGCGTGGAGCTGGCCGAGGATCTCATCGGTCACCAGATGAAAGCCGCGGGATTTTGCGCCTAACGTCAAAGTTTGTTGATGCCACATAAACCACTCCTGTTGCGAATGAATCTTTCTAAGTGTGCAGCAATAAGCGAAAAGGTAAAACCTTGCCACGCGCTTTTTCGTACAAAAAAGCGGCAACCCGCAGGCTACCGCTTTCGTTTGTGACAGATTTCAGCAGCAGGTGAAATTAGTATTCGGAATTGACGATCACTTCTTCACCCAGCGCTCCGGCCATCGGCAACGGTTTATATGACGAATTTGACGCGCGCAGTACGCGAATGCCGCGAGCCCCGGCATCATGCGCGGCAGAGATGTCGTTATCGGAATCACCGTAGAAGACCTTAATATTCTTCTCCTTCAGCCATTGGACTTTTGTATTCTGCCCCGGCTGGTCGCCGGCGAAAATAACCGGATTCATATTTGCCGCCGGGATCAGGAAATCATCCTGCAGCGTTTTCGAGACCGTTTCCGTTTTGGTCTGACTGCGCCCGGTGACGAAGTAAATGCTATCGCCGCGTTTCACATGCATCGCAATCAGCTGGCGCGCCACCTCTTTTGGCATACTGAAATCGTCCCAGCCGTTATTCATTTTTTCCCAGAACTCCGCTTTTTTCAGGTACGCATCGCTGCCGGGAGAGAAGGTTTTTTGCCCGCGCCAGAAGCCGGGGCTGGAAAACAGAACGGTGTCGTCGATATCAAAACCGACGGCAAACGGCTGACGCCCCAACAGGCTGTTTTCAATCTGAGCGACGGAAACCCAGTGAACCGGCGCCTGTTCGGCCAGCCTGGCAACGTTGGTGCCTGGATTGAGCTGTGACGGTGAAGATGCCAGGGCGATTGCGGCGTGATTTAACGTGAAAAGTAAGCAGAAGGCGCTAAAGGCCAAAGTTATCTTGCGCATAGTTATCCCTTTTAAACGTCATCCTGAAAACTGCCGCCCTGCTGGCGGATCAACCGCGGCGATACCGCGCGGGTGCGGATGACGGTGCGTATAAGTCGTCGAATCGTTATTATTTTTAATAATGTGGCTGCTTATTACTGGACCATGACCTTAACCCCGGTCCTCGCCGATGCAAAGAATTTTCTGCTCAGATGTCATAGAAAAAGAGAATGATCACACTTCGCAAGGGAGTAGTCCTTTCCCGCCAACGGGAAAGGACATATATTCGCAGGGAATTAGATAACGGCAGAAAACGCCTGGGCCACGCGCTGGACATTACGTGAATTGAGACCCGCCACGCACATCCGGCCGCTGGAAATCAGATACACGCCAAACTCTTCACGCAGACGATCAACCTGCGCCGCGCTCAGGCCGGTGTAGCTGAACATCCCACGTTGTTTGAGCAGGTAGTCAAAATTGACGCCCGGAACTGCTTCTTTCAGCACGTTCACCAGCGCCTGGCGCATCGCCAGAATGCGCGTACGCATCTCTTCCACTTCCGCCAGCCAGCTGGCTTTCAGCTCCGCATCATTCAGTACGGTCGCGACAACCTGAGCGCCAAAGTTCGGCGGGCTGGAGTAATTGCGTCGGACGGTCGCCTTCAGCTGCCCCAGCACGCGGTTTGCGGTTTCGGTGTCTTCGCAAACGATCGACAGGCCGCCCACGCGCTCGCCGTACAGCGAGAAAATTTTCGAGAAGGAGTTGCTGACCAGCATCGGTATGCCAGCGCGGGCGATTGCGCGAATCGCGTAAGCATCATCATCCATTCCCGCCCCAAAGCCCTGATAGGCGATATCGAGGAACGGAATCAGGTTGCGCGCCTTCAGCACCTCGGCAATGAGATCCCACTGGCCATGATTCAGATCGGCGCCCGTCGGGTTATGGCAGCACGGATGCAGCAGCACGATGTCGCGCTCAGGCAGGGTCTGCAGTTTCGCCAGCAGCGCATCAAAACGCACGCCGTTGGTCTCGTTATCAAACCAAGGGTAAGTGCTTACTTCGAAGCCAGCCCCTTCGAATATGGCGATATGGTTTTCCCAGGTCGGGTCGCTGACCCAAACGCGAGACCCCGGGAAGTAGCGTTTTAGAAAATCGGCGCCCACTTTCAAGGCACCGGAACCGCCCAGCGTCTGAATAGAAGCGACGCGGTTTTGCACCAGCACCGGGTGTTCTGCACCGAACAACAGCGGGGCAATCGCGTTGCGATAAGCGTTCAGCCCTTCCATCGGTAGATACAACGAGGCGCCGTGCGGCTGAGCGTTAAGACGCGCTTCCGCTTCAGCAACCGCCTGTAGCTGCGGGATAATCCCGTCTTCGTTGTAATAGAGGCCGATACTAAGGTTTACTTTGTCACTACGCGGATCTTCTTTAAAACGCTCCATCAAGGAGAGAATAGGATCGCCAGCGTAGGCGTCAACTTTTTGAAACACGTGATGTTTCTCCGGGTTTACGAGAGGCAGGTCATAACACAATAAACCGGAAGCAGAAGAAGATCGAGAGGATGTTGACGGATAGTTGGTGGATAGTCGGCGAGGATCGCATGTCCCTCGCTCGCCCTCAGGGGGAATCTCCCGGCTCGCGGCGTAAACGCCTTGCCGGTCCGGCGCCGGTTCCAGGCAACAGCCCCGGTCAGCGCAACGCTGCCGGAGATGTCACAACCGCAATGTATCGACCCGACGTACGCTTAATCCACGTACTTCATCGATACCCTTGAGGTCAGGCGAGTAATAAGTTCGTAAGCACTCACATTCGTCAGTGCGGCAATACGTTCGACGGGCAGACCGTCTCCCCACAGCACCACCGGGTCGCCGGACTTATCCTGCGCCTCAGGCCCCAGATCGACGCAAATCATATCCATCGCCACACGACCCACAATCGGCACTTCCCGGCCGTTAACCAGCACCGGCGTACCGCTGGGCGCCGCGCGCGGGTAGCCGTCGCCGTAACCCATCGCCACCACGCCTAACCGGGTATCACGTTCACTCACCCAGGTCCCGCCATAACCTACCGGCTCACCCGCTTTATGTTCGCGTACGGCAATCAGACTCGACGTCAGCGACATGACCGGCTGACAACCGAAATCTGCGCCGGTGGAGGGGCTATCCAGCGGCGAGACGCCGTACAGGATGATGCCCGGGCGGACCCAGTCAAAATGCGACTGCGGCCACAGCAAAATTCCGCCCGATGCCGCGATGGAACGCAGGCCGGGCTTGTCTTCACTGAAGGTGGTGAAAATATCCAGCTGGCGTTCGGTGGCGCCGCATGCTGGCTCATCCGCCCGCGCAAAGTGGCTGACGATATTGACCGGCTGGCGCACATTTTTGCACTGACTCAGACGCTGCCAGAAGGCGTCCGCCTGTTCCGGCAGGACGCCCAGGCGATGCATCCCGGTGTCCAGTTTCATCCAGACGGTGACGGGCTCAGGCAACTCAGCCTGCTCCAGCGCCTCCAGTTGCTCCGGGCTGTGTACCGCCGTGTGCAGTTGCTGCGCGGAAATCACCGGCAGATCGGCCGCATCAAAGAAACCTTCCAGTAGCAGGACCGGTTTCGTGATACCGCCAGCGCGCAGGCGCAAGGCTTCTTCGAGACGGGCGACGCCAAAGGCATCGGCATCAGGGAGCGTTCGCGCGGTCTCAAGAAGACCGTGTCCGTAAGCGTTCGCTTTCACCACTGCAACCAGTTTACTGGCAGGCGCCAGTTCACGCAGACGTTGCAGGTTGTGTCGCAGAGCGCGGCGGTTAATCACAACAGTTGCCGCTTGCATTTAAATTCCTTGATAAAAAGATCGCTTAAATCATTCGTGTTGCAGGACAAAAACGCGCTGGCGTTTTTGAACAGCGCCTGCGCTGGCCCCGAAGGGACGAGGACGCAGTCCGGGTCACGCGACAAACCTGAGAGTCCCGCGAACTTAGTCCCCTAAGCGACCGGAGCGAGCAGGCGCAGTCAACGCCCCTGCGGCGCGAAGAATGACGGCGATTTATTCGTCGTCGTACTGTGGTCCCGCATAATTATCAAAGCGCGACCACTGCCCGTTAAAGGTCAGACGTACCGTCCCGATAGGCCCGTTACGCTGTTTACCAATAATAATTTCCGCGATGCCTTTTAAATCGCTATTCTCGTGATAGACCTCATCACGATAGATAAACATGATTAAGTCGGCATCCTGTTCAATGGAGCCAGATTCACGCAAGTCGGAGTTCACCGGGCGTTTATCGGCACGTTGTTCCAGCGAGCGGTTAAGCTGCGACAGCGCCACCACCGGTACCTGCAGCTCTTTCGCCAACGCTTTTAACGAACGGGAAATTTCCGCAATTTCCAACGTACGATTATCGGAAAGCGACGGTACGCGCATCAACTGCAGGTAGTCGATCATAATCAGGCCGATGCCGCCGTGTTCACGAGCGATACGCCGCGCGCGGGAGCGAACTTCCGTCGGCGTCAGGCCGGAGGAGTCATCGATGTAGATATTGCGTTTTTCCAGCAGGATCCCCATGGTACCGGAGATACGCGCCCAGTCTTCATCGTCCAGTTGGCCGGTACGAATACGGGTCTGATCGACCCGTGACAGCGATGCCAGGGAACGCATCATAATCTGTTCTGATGGCATCTCAAGACTGAAGATAAGTACCGGCTTGTCTTGTAACATCGCCGCATTTTCAACGAGGTTCATCGCAAATGTTGTCTTACCCATCGATGGACGCGCGGCGACAATAATCAGATCCGACGGCTGCAGGCCGGCGGTCTTTTTGTTCAGATCGTCATAGCCGGTATTGACCCCGGTGACGCCGTCATGCGGCTGCTGGAACAGTTGCTCGATACGCGCAACGGTCGCATCGAGGACGTCGGCGATATTCTTCGGGCCTTCATCTTTGTTGGCGCGGCTTTCGGCAATCTTGAACACCCGGGATTCGGCCAGGTCGAGCAGGTCTTCGCTGGTACGGCCCTGGGGGTCGAAACCCGCCTCGGCGATTTCATTGGCCACCGAGATCATCTCACGAACAACGGCACGTTCACGGACGATATCCGCATAGGCGCTGATGTTCGCCGCACTTGGCGTATTTTTTGACAGTTCCGCCAGATACGCGAATCCGCCAACGCTGTCCAGCTGTCCCTGACGCTCCAGCGATTCCGCCAGCGTGATCAGGTCGATCGGGCTACCGGTCTCCTGCAGACGCGCCATTTCAACAAAGATATGGCGGTGTGGGCGGGTATAAAAATCTTCCGCCACAACGCGCTCGGCGACGTCGTCCCAGCGTTCGTTGTCCAGCATTAAACCGCCCAACACCGACTGTTCCGCTTCAATCGAGTGCGGCGGGACTTTTAACCCGGCGACCTGCGGATCGCGCTCACGGGGTTCAGTCTGCGGTTTGTTGAAGGGTTTATTTCCTGCCATATTGAATACAGATACCGGGATAGAGATGGGGTCGAAATATTAGCACAGGTCTCTGTTTTGACCCACCCAAATGAAACTGGAGAGAGCTATGGCAATACGAATAGAATTTGAACAACACGGTGGGCCGGATGTGCTCAAAGCCGTAGAATTTACCCCTGCGGATCCGCAAGAAAACGAGATCCAGGTAGAAAATAAGGCCATCGGTATTAACTATATCGATACCTACATCCGCAGCGGCCTCTACCCGCCGCCGTCTCTGCCAAGCGGCCTGGGTACCGAAGCCGCCGGCGTGGTGACGAAAGTCGGGCGCAGCGTGCAGCACATTAAAGCAGGCGACCGCGTCGTCTACGCCCAGTCAGCGCTGGGCGCCTACAGCTCGGTACATAATGTGGTTGCCGATAAGGCCGCTCTTTTGCCGGACGCTATCTCCTTTGAACAGGCGGCCGCATCGTTCCTGAAAGGGCTGACGGTCTATTACCTGCTGCGAAAAACCTACGAAATCAAGCCCGGCGAAGCGTTTCTGTTCCATGCGGCGGCCGGCGGCGTCGGGCTGATCGCCTGCCAGTGGGCGAAGGCGCTGGGCGCTAAACTGATTGGTACCGTCGGCAGCGCGCAAAAAGCGCAGCGGGCAAAGCAGGCCGGCGCCTGGCAGGTGATCAACTATCGCGAAGAAAATATCGTTGAACGCTTAAAAGAGATAACCGAAGGGAAAAAAGTCCACGTGGTCTACGATTCCGTGGGCAAAGACACCTGGGAAGCGTCGCTCGATTGCCTGCAGCGCCGGGGGCTGATGGTCAGCTTCGGTAACTCTTCCGGCCCGGTAACCGGCGTCAATCTGGGGATCCTCAATCAGAAAGGGTCGCTGTATGTCACCCGCCCTTCGCTGCAAGGCTATATCACCAACCGTCAAGAGCTGGCGGAAGCCAGCAGCGAACTGTTTTCGTTGATTGCCAGCGGCGCGATTAACGTTGACGTGGCGGACAGCCAGAAATATGCCCTCACCGATGCCCGACGCGCACATGAAGTGCTGGAAAGCCGCGCCACTGAAGGCTCAAGCCTGCTGCTGCCGTAACGGGTGAATCGAGGCAAGGTTAACCTGGCCAACGCACCTGTAGTCTGAAGTATGACGAGAAGCCCTCCCTAAATAATTCAGGCTACAGGAAGGCGGCAAGATAACGAATCCCCGGGAGCTTACTCCAGTAAGTGACCGGGGTGAGTTAACACAGCCAACGCACCTGTAGTCTGAAGTATGACGAGAAGCCCTCCCTAAGTAATTCGGGCTACAGGAAGGCGGCAAGATAACGAATCCCCGGGAGCTTACTCCAGTAAGTGACCGGGGTGAGTTAACACAGCCAACGCACCTGTAGTCTGAAGTATGACGGGAGGGGGAGAAAAGTTTAGGGCTTCCATACGGAAGCCCTGACTTTTTTTAGTTCGGCTGTATGTAGGGTACAGCGCGATGAATTGGTTAACGCGCTAATAGTGACAGATTTAATAAGCAAAACCTACGCTGTTCTATGCAAAATTCTTCAGGTTGTGACCGACCGCTCACTCCCTTAATAACGCCAGCGGTTGTTGCTGCGGTAGTCTGTCGCTTTTGGCGTATTTATCGACCGAATCACCCACACGACCGCAATGGCTAATAGCAGCCACGGCAGCAGTTTAATCATCATCGCAAACAGCCCGCCAACGAACATCAGCACCGTCGCCACGACAATCGCGGCAAGAATCCCCAGAATCGACACGCCGGTGACCAGCAACATGACAAAAAATCCAATGACAAATAAGAGTTCCAGCATCGTCTTCTCCCCAAAGAAATAACCGAATGACTCTCCGGGTATTACAAGAAACGTGCCAAACTTAATATATTGAATTTAAACAAAAACGCCCTGACGATGAGATCAGGGCCTGGCGTATTTGACTAAATTTTAGCGCAAGATTAACGCTTATCGGCAACCAGCTGCAGCGCATGTTCCAGCACGTTGATATCCGCCCCGGCCTTGTGCGCATTTTCACTCAGGTAGCGGCGCCACTGCCGCGCGCCCGGGATGCCCTGGAACAGGCCCAGCATATGGCGCGTGATATGGCCCAGATAGGTGCCGTTGCTCAGCTCACGCTCGATATACGGATACATCGCCCGCACCACGGCGATCGGGTCGCTGTCGGCACTATCCATCGCAAAGATCTCCCGGTCGACCGACGTCAGGATCCCCGGGTTCTGATAGGCCTCGCGCCCCACCATCACGCCATCCATATGCTCAAGATGCAACTTCGCCTCTTCCAGTGACTTAATTCCGCCGTTGATCGCCATCGTCAGGTGCGGGAAGTCGCGTTTCAGCTGATAAACGCGCGGATAATCCAGCGGTGGAATTTCACGGTTTTCTTTTGGGCTCAAGCCGGAGAGCCAGGCTTTACGGGCGTGGATGATAAACATCTCGCACTCTCCGTTTCCGGAGACGGTATTGATGAAATCACACAGGAATTCATAGCTGTCCTGATCATCGATGCCGATACGGGTTTTTACCGTGACCGGGATAGAGACCACGTCGCGCATCGCTTTGATGCAGTCCGCGACCAGCTGCGCATTGCCCATCAGGCAGGCGCCGAACATCCCGTTTTGCACCCGGTCGGACGGACAGCCGACGTTGAGGTTGATCTCATCGTAGCCGCGCGCCTCCGCCAGTTTCGCGCACTGCGCGAGCGCCGCCGGATCGCTGCCCCCCAGCTGCAGGGCCAGCGGATGCTCTTCTTCGCTATAGGCCAGATAATCGCCTTTGCCATGAATAATCGCCCCGGTCGTCACCATTTCGGTATACAGCAGCGTATGGCGCGACAGCAGGCGCAGGAAATAGCGACAGTGCCGGTCTGTCCAGTCGAGCATCGGCGCGATGGAAAAACGATGGGCGGCAAAAGCGTGAGATGTTGGTTCTGGCATCATGGCGAATAAACAGGCATCCGGATAAAAAGGGGCGCTACTATAGCACAAAGATAAATCACAGAGGCAGCGCACCGCGACGGCTGCGCTGCCTCTGCTTGACGAGCTAGCGTCGGCGCGGTTTGCCGTCGTGCGGGCCGAAAAATTGCGGCGGATGATCGACCCAGCGATCCTGACGCACGGCGGCATATTCCGGGTTCAGCGGATAGTAGATGCGGTTAAATTTTTTGTTTGACTCCCCCACCACTAACAAGCGAACTTCCTGGTCGGTATTATTCAAAAAGGTATGACATACCCCGGTTCCGGCCGGAAAACCGACGCTGTCGCCCGGCTCAAGCTTCCACAGGTAGCCGTTAATCCAGACTTCAGGATAGCCATCCAGCACATAGATAAACTCTTCTTCATCACTCTCAGCATGGGGATAAGAGGTTCGACGGCCCGGGGGCAAACGTTCGTGATGAATACCCAGCCGGTTGAGCCTTAACCCCCGCGCCAGCGGCGCGCCGATGGAAAAACGCTCCGGGTTATTGGGATAAGTGGCATCATCTGGACCTTCCAGTTCGCGCCAATGTCGAATGCAATCAGGTCGTTTCATCGTTTTCTCCCGAAAATGAGATGCATCAGGTATAGCACAAGCTGCCGGTTCTCGGCGTTTTGCCTGGATCGTGATAAAGTAACAACTTAAGACTCACGCAACCAGAGGATGCTCATGAATAAGACCACTTCGCAAGAAATGTTAGCGCACGCTGAAAAGCTCTGCGCACAGCGCGGCGTGCGCCTGACTCCGCAGCGCCTGGAAGTGTTGCGTTTGATGAGCCTTCAGCAAGGGGCGATTAGCGCCTATGACCTGCTCGACCTGCTGCGTGAGAAAGAGCCGCAGGCGAAACCGCCGACGGTCTACCGGGCGCTGGAGTTTTTGCTGGAACAGGGGTTCGTGCACAAGGTGGAATCGACCAACAGCTACGTGCTGTGCCATCTTTTCGATCAGCCGACCCATAGCTCAGCCATGTTTATCTGCGATCGCTGCGGCGTGGTCAAAGAAGAGTGTGCCGAAGGCGTTGAAGACATTATGCATACGCTGGCGGCGAGAATGGGTTTTGCGCTACGCCATAATGTGATTGAGGCGCACGGCCTGTGTGCGGATTGTGTCGAGGTCGAAGCCTGTAGCACTCCGGGACACTGCCATCACGACCATACGATTCAGATTAAAAAGAAAGCCCGCTGAGGCTATTGCCGCAGCGGAAATCCGGGTTGCCGGTACCTCCATGTACCATCGGGCAGGCAATAACCAAGGGTTAATCGTTAACACTCGCCGCTACCCGCGGCGATCGTTTTTTCGCTCCCAGTCAGCCACTTCTTTCTCCGCCTGCTCTTTGGCGTACCCATAGCGTTCCTGGATTTTCCCGACCAGCTGGTCACGCTTGCCCTCAATGACGGTCATATCGTCATCAGTCAGCTTGCCCCATTTTTCTTTTGCTTTACCTTTCAACTGTTTCCAGTTACCGCCGATTTCGTCTTTGTTCATAATTCAATCCTCATCGTTCGGTGAGTTAACAGCCCGCTGTGTGCCGGACATAGTATTAACTATAGATAAGAATTCTGAGTTGAATTTATTATTCGGAATCTTTAACCAATTACACATCAAAAATCGCTACGAAAACCAGGTGCCGCGCTGCCAGTGTCGCCGCCAGATGACCGCCAGCGACAGACCGCGCAACGCGAGGAACACCGCCAGTGCCAGCCATAGCGCATGGTTGCCGAGGACCGGCAGCGTCAACAGCGTCAGGGCGAACCCCGCCGCCGCCACCGCCATGCTGTTGCGCATCTCAGCCCCGCGCGTCGCGCCGATGAACATGCCATCCAGCAAATAACACCACACGCCAATCACCGGCAGCACGATCTGCCAGATCAGGTAGCGATCGGCAAGCAGCTGAAGCGAGGGCAGCGAGGTCAACAGGGCGATAATCTGCTGTCCCGCCACGGCATAGGTCGCCGCAAATGCCAGCGCCACCATTCCCGACTGACGGCAGGCCGCCCGCCAGACATCAAGCAACTGGCTACCGTCACGCGCGCCGTACGCCTGTCCGGAGTGCGCTTCCACGGCATAAGCGAAACCATCCAGGGCATAGGCGGTGAAGGTCAGCATAGTCATCAGGAGCGCGTTGACGGCGACTACCTCACCGCCAAGGCGAGCGCCGAAGACGGTCACCGCGCCAAAGCAGAGCTGGAGCAGCAAAGAGCGCAGCATGATGTCGCGATTGAGCGCCAGCAAGCGGCGCAGGTCGCCGCGCCACGCGTGCCGGAGCAGGGCAAATGACACGCCGCGCAGCGCCAGCACGCGCCTTGCCATCAGCAGCCCGATGATCAAGGTGACATATTCGGCGCTCACCGTCGCCAGCGCAGCGCCCTGCACGTTCATCTGCAGGCCCATCACCAGCCACAGGTCGAGTACGATATTCAGCAGATTGCCGACGATCAGCAAAATCACCGGCGCCCGGGCATACTGCACGCCCAACAGCCAACCGAGCAGCACCAGGTTTGCCAGCGATGCCGGCGCGCTCAGCCAGCGGATGTCGAGAAAGCGCCGCGCCTGCTCCAGCACCGCGTCATTGCCGCCAACAATATGCAACGCCAGATCGATAAGCGGGGTACGGAAAAGCACAATCAGCAGACCGGCGCCTGTTGCCAGCCCCAGCGGCTGCACCAGCGCCCGCGCCAGGCGCAGAGGATCTTTTGCGCCAAAGGCCTGCGCCGTCAGCCCGGTGGTGCTCATCCGCAGGAAAAGCAGCAGCATGAAGAGAAAGCTGGTGGCCGTCGCGCCGACCGCGACACCGCCGAGGTAAACCGGGCTGTCGAGATGGCCAATCACGGCAGTATCCACCAGTCCCAGCAGCGGAACGGTGATATTGGAGAAAATCATGGGTAGCGCCAGGCGCCACAGGGCCTTATCAGCGGCGTTAAAGAACATGAGAAAGCGCCTGAGCGGAAGGAGACAGCGCAGCATCATGCATCAGACGATGCTGCGTGGGGAAAGAGTTACAGCCACTCACCGTTGCGAATCACGCCAACGGCCAGCCCTTCGATAGTGAAGTTTTGCTCGCGTAGATTCACCACGATAGGGGAAAATTCGCTGTTTTCTGGCAGGAGTTCGACGATGTTGCCCTGTTTTTTAAGACGCTTAACGGTCACCTCTTCGTCAATGCGCGCCACGACAACCTGACCGTTGCGTACATCCTGAGTTTTATGGACCGCCAGCAGATCGCCATCGAGAATCCCGATATCTTTCATTGACATGCCGCTAACCCGCAGCAAAAAGTCAGCGTTCGGCTTGAACATCGCCGGATCGACCTGGAAGTGGCCTTCGATATGCTGCTGGGCCAGCAGCGGCTCACCGGCCGCCACGCGGCCAATCAACGGCAGGCCAGGTTCTTCTTCCGTCAGCAGGCGAATCCCCCGGGAGGCGCCGGAGATAATCTCGATCGCGCCCTTACGCGCCAGCGCTTTCAGGTGTTCTTCCGCCGCGTTTGGAGAACGGAACCCCAAGCGCTGAGCAATTTCCGCACGCGTCGGCGGCATGCCCGTCTGGCTGATGTGATCCCGAATGAGATCAAACACCTCTTGCTGCCTGGTCGTTAACGCTTTCATCCCGCCCCCTGGGTGTATATACAGTTATGCTGTGAGTATATACAGCTAACGGTGATTTTGGAATCAAATTTCACACAAAAATCAGGAGATTCTTTCCATTTTGTGTCCCCGATAGCTCACTGCGCCACGGGGGCTTGCCGCCGTCCGGGCAAAAGCCTATCGGGGTCGCCCGCTCGCCGGGAAGACATAGCGAAGCGGGACATCTCGCAAAATGGCCGCTTAGTGGTAGCGGGCCCATAGTAAGAGGCACCAGGTGGTAAGCGCGATCACGATGGCCAGCAGCACCGCCGCGGAGCCCATATCTTTCGCCCGACCGGACAGCTCATGATGTTCCGGGCCAATACGGTCCACCACCGCCTCAATCGCGCTATTAAGAATTTCGACTATCATCACTATCAGGACCGAGCCTATCAGCAGCACACGCGTGACGGCGTCCACGTCCAGCCAGCAGGCGATCGCCACGGCAACAATGGCGGCGACGCCTTCTTGCCGAAATGCGGCCTCATTTATCCATGCCGCACGGAACCCTTTCCAGGAATAACCTGCCGCTTTAATGATTCGGGTTAACCCAGTGGTATTATTGGCCATTAAAAGAACCTTTTATGTAAATGACGTCAATGAGTGTACGCGTTTGCCGCGTGGCAACGGAAATTTTGCGCACTTTCTGTTATTCTTGCCGCGCATTTGCATGATTAACCAGAGGCTTCACATCGTTTATGTCCGGCTGGCAACGAATTTACTATAAATTACTGAATTTACCATTACGGGTGCTGGTAAAAAGCAAGTCTATTCCCGCAGAACCTGCTCAGGAATTAGGGCTGGATACCTCACGTCCTATCATGTACGTCCTGCCTTATAATTCAAAGGCGGACCTGCTGACCCTGCGCGCCCAGTGCCTGGAGCACGATTTACCCGATCCGCTTGAACCGCTGGAAATCGACGGCGCGCTGCTGCCGCGCTACGTATTTATCCACGGCGGTCCGCGCGTCTTTACCTACTACGCGCCGAAAGAAGAGTCGATAAAGCTGTTCCACGACTACCTGGATCTGCACCGCAACCACCCCGACCTGGATGTGCAAATGGTGCCGGTGTCGGTGATGTTTGGTCGTGCGCCGGGGCGTGAAAAAGGCGAAGTTAACCCGCCGCTGCGCATGCTGAATGGCATCCAGAAGTTCTTCGCCGTGCTGTGGCTGGGACGCGACAGCTTTGTCCGTTTCTCGCCGCCGGTTTCTCTGCGCCGAATGGCCACCGAACACGGCACCGATAAAATTATCGCCCAGAAGCTGGCCCGCGTCGCACGTATGCACTTCGCCCGCCAGCGTCTGGCCGCCGTCGGCCCGCGCCTGCCGGCGCGTCAGGATCTGTTCAATAAGCTGCTGGCGTCGAAAGCTATCGCCCGCGCGGTGGAAGATGAAGCGCGCAGTAAGAAAATCTCCCATGAGAAGGCGCAGCAAAACGCCATCGCGCTGATGGAAGAGATCGCCGCCAACTTCTCTTATGAGATGATTCGCCTGACCGACCGCGTTCTCGGTTTTACCTGGAACCGTCTGTATCAGGGGATCAACGTCCACAACGCCGAGCGCGTACGTCAGCTGGCCCATGAAGGGCACGAGATTGTCTACGTACCGTGCCATCGTAGCCATATGGACTACCTGCTGCTCTCCTACGTGCTGTATCACCAGGGGCTGGTGCCGCCGCATATTGCCGCCGGTATTAACCTCAACTTCTGGCCAGCAGGTCCCATTTTCCGCCGCGGCGGCGCATTCTTTATTCGCCGTACCTTTAAGGGCAATAAGCTCTACTCAACGGTGTTCCGCGAATATCTCGGCGAATTATTCAGCCGGGGTTACTCCGTGGAGTACTTCGTTGAAGGGGGCCGTTCCCGTACCGGCCGTCTGCTGGATCCGAAGACCGGCACGCTGTCGATGACCATCCAGGCCATGCTGCGCGGCGGGACCCGTCCGATTACGCTGGTGCCTATCTACATCGGTTACGAGCACGTGATGGAAGTGGGCACCTATGCCAAAGAGCTGCGCGGCGCGACGAAAGAAAAAGAGAGTCTGCCGCAGATGCTGCGCGGCCTGAGCAAGCTGCGTAACCTCGGTCAGGGCTATGTTAACTTTGGCGAACCGCTGCCGCTGATGACTTACCTGAACCAGCATGTTCCGGAGTGGCGCGAGTCTATCGATCCGATCGAAGCCGTTCGCCCGTCCTGGCTGACGCCGACGGTCAACAACATTGCTTCCGATCTGATGGTGCGCATCAACAACGCTGGCGCGGCCAACGCCATGAACCTGTGCTGCACCGCGCTGCTGGCCTCCCGTCAGCGCTCGTTGACCCGCGAACAGCTGACGCAACAGCTGGAGTGCTACCTCGATCTGCTGCGCAACGTGCCGTACTCTCCGGATGCGACCACGCCGGCGGCTTCCGCCAGCGAGCTGATTGACCACGCGCTGAAGATGAATAAGTTCGAGGTCGAGAAAGACACTATCGGCGATATCATCATTCTGCCGCGCGAGCAGGCGGTACTGATGACCTACTACCGCAACAATATCGCCCATATGCTGATGCTGCCGTCACTGCTGGCGGCGATCATTACCCAGCATCGTCGTATCTCCCGCGCGGAAGTGCTGCGTCACGTTGAGATGTTCTATCCGCTGCTGAAGGCCGAGCTGTTCCTGCGCTGGGAAAAAGCCGAGCTGGCTGGCGTCCTCGACGCCCTGGTGGCGGAAATGCAGCGCCAGGGACTGATTGTCCTGAACGATGATGCCATCAGCATCAATCCGTCCCACTCCCGTTCCCTGCAACTGCTGGCCGCAGGCGCGCGTGAAACGCTCCAGCGCTATGCCATTACCTTCTGGCTGCTGAGCGCGAACCCGTCTATCAACCGCAGTTCGCTGGAGAAAGAGAGCCGCACGGTGGCGCAGCGTCTGTCGGTGCTGCACGGTATCAACGCGCCGGAATTCTTCGATAAAGCGGTATTCAGTACCTTAGTGCTGACGCTGCGCGATGAGGGTTATATCAGCGACACCGGCGATGCTGAGCCGGCAGAGACGCTGAAGGTCTATCAGATGCTGGCCGATCTGATTACGTCGGATGTGCGCTTGACGATTGAAAGCGTCACGCAGGATGAAGCGTAACGGCTGAGGCGGACTTACCTCTCCCCCGGCCCGGCATTTGCGCCGCACGCCGGGGGAAAGGAAGGAACTACTGCAGATAGCTCATCGCCAGACCGAGAAACACCACCAGTCCGACGTAGTTATTATTTAAAAACGCTTTAAAGCAGTCGTCACGTTCGCGACGGAAAATCAGCTTCTGCTGCCAGAAAAACAGCCCTGCGGCGATAAACAGCGACCAGTAATATTCCCAGTGCAGCCCGTTCAGCCAGCCGATGGCGGCCAATAGTATCAGCACCCCAATCTGCAACATACCGATAATGGTACGGTCATGTTCGCCGAACAGGATCGCCGTTGATTTAATCCCGATTTTAACGTCATCGTCCCTGTCGACCATCGCGTACTGGGTATCGTAAGCCACCGCCCACAAAATATTGGCGAGAAACATCAGCCAGCAGCTTAACGGCAACGCTTCACTCACCGCCGAGAAGGCCATCGGAATCGACCAGCCAAACGCCGCGCCCAGCACCACCTGCGGCAGATGGGTGTAGCGCTTCATGAATGGATAGACCCACGCCAGCGCCAGCGCCGCCACCGACAGCAGAATGGTCATGGTGTTGAGGGTCAGCACCAGCAGGAACGAGAGCAGCACCAGCACGACAAACAGCACCCGGGCCTCTTTCTCCGTCACCTCCCCGCTCGGCAGCGGACGACGCGCGGTGCGCTTGACGTGACCGTCAAATTTGCGGTCGGCATAATCGTTGACCACGCAGCCGGCGGCGCGCATCAGCCAGACGCCGGCGACAAAAACGGCCAGAATCCACAGCGGCGGAACACCCGGCGTCGCGACCCATAGCGCCCACAGCGTCGGCCACAGCAGCAGCAGCGCGCCGATCGGTTTGTCAGTACGCATCAGGCGATGAAACGCCAACAGCTTATTCTGCGTCAGACTCCACTCCATTTTCTCTTCCTCTTAATACAGCGGCGATGCAGGCAGAAACAGTTCTGTCAGCAGCAGCGGTTTACCGCTCAGCCGCAGGCGGGAACGACGCCCCCAAAGCTCTGCATAACGCCCAATTTCAATAAAGTCACGGGTTAACGTCGACGAGGTGAACAAATAGCGGCCAAGCGGCGTCTGCCCAAGCTGCTGCAGCGCCAGTTCGGGACCGCTCAGCGTCGATTCCGGCACGATAGTTCGCCCGGCCAGCCAGGGTTCATCATCGGCGCAGAGAATGATTTCCCGCAGCCAGTAGCGCGCTTCATCTGGCAGCAACGCTTCTTCACCGACCAGCGCTTCGCGTCCGACAAAATCTTCGTTGACCAGCATAACGCTAACCTTTTTCCCTTGTTGCTCAAAGCGTTTGGTCATTGAGTCTTCCAGCAACAGCCAGTCGCGCAGCGAGGGTTCCAGCGGGGGCATAGCGGCAAAATAGCGCAGCGCACGCAGTTGCGTAAGCGCAGGATGTGACATGCCTGATTCTCCGTTACATAACGTAGCTGCTATTGTATCGCAGAATAAGGTCATCAGGGCGGGCAAAGCGTCAAGATACGATCATCGACGTAACAGCCATGTAACAGCCGCCGCCGCACGATAAAAAAAGGCGCGTCCAGACGGACGCACCTAAAGGCTGTGCCTAAACATCAGCATTGTGGGGAGACGATCACCCCTTGCCTTTTACACTGCTGATAAAGGTGGAACGAGCAGATTTCGAGCCAAGGCGCTCAGCTTCGTTCATCAGTTTGAGGGCTTTATCGATATCACCTTTCGCAACAGCCTGCTTAATGCCGTTGTTAAAGTAAGTTTCGGTATCATCCAGCATCGGTTCGCTCTTCGCCGCCGGCGCTGGCGCCGCAACAGGAGCAACAACCGGCGCGGCGGCTGGCGCGCTATAGACCGGCGCCGCCGTATTGCCAACGGTCACCGGCCCCGGACCGGAGGAGCCGAACAGCGGCCCCACCAGCACGCTGGAACCTGATGAGGTTTTCACTTTCAGGCCCAACGAGCCTTCAGTGGTATGTCTGGCGATCGGATCCGGAATATCCGGCACCGCATTACCGGTCCCTTTGGCGTAGGCCTTCGCCGGATCGATTAATTTAGTGGTCTGCTGCAAATCCTGCGGGGTAGTAAAGACCAGCACATAGATTTTTTGCTGACCTAAAGCCGGGGTCAGGCGCATCACCCCTTCCAGGCGATCCGAGCTCATCACGCCCGGCTCCAGATAGGTGAAATAACTGCTCGGGAAGAACGCCGATGGCGTCATATTCTGGTCAAGAATCAGCACGTTTGGCGCATAAACGCTGGTTTGCTTATTCACTTCACTGGTCAGGGTCAGGGTCAACTCACCGATATTCGCCGGGACGCTGTAGGCCGCCACAGGGCCGACGATGCCGGGGATATTCAGCGACTGCCCTGCCGTCGCTAACGTCGTGGTTTGCGTTTTCGATTGGTCGACCGGCGTCCAGGTTAGCTGCTGTAACGCGGAAGCAGGAATGGTCGGTGCGGCAGAGGTATTCTGCGGCACGAAATTCACATCAGCAAAACTGACTGCGGGTACGCTGGCCAGCAGGCCGGCGGACAGGCAGAGGGCAACGAGACTTTTCTTCATTTTCATTGTTATCACCTCAATTCCGATGGCCAAGCGGTAGCCAGGCAATAGCCCGCTGAGCCGAAGACAGAGGGGCTTGCGCCCCTCTTTTGGTCATCACACGTCAGGTTGGATTACCACCAGATTTCCATCTGGGCACCGAAGGTCCACTCGTCGCTGTCGCCACGGCTGAAGGTCTTCGCAGAAGTGTCGTTGTACGCCACGCCGGAGGTGTAGCCCGCGCCGGAATCACCGTTCGCGTAGCCCCATTTTTCATCCCACTTGGCGTAGGTGGCGAACAGACGAATCGCCGGACGGGACCAGATGCTGTCGCCCGCCTGCCACTGTTGCGCCAGGGTAATTTTGTACTGGTTGTTGCTGTCGCCGGTTTTCTGCGACTTCACGTTGTCGTAGCCCACTTCCAGCAGGGTGCTCATGATTGGCGTCCATTTGTACATAGGACGCACGCCGACGGTCCACCATTTGGTGCCGTTGTTGTTGTCCAGGTTGATATCCTGGTACATCGCCACGTACATCATGTCCCAATCGTCAGCCAGAGAGACTGCGCCGTGGTCAAGCACGCGCCACATGGAACCGTCGTTGTTGATGCTGCCGCCCTGCGGAACGCCTTTACCGTTAGAGGTCATCGCGTCGGTGGCGTACTGCAGCACAAACTTGTTGTAACCTTTCAGGATGCTCTGGGTGTGTTCAGCGGTGAACATCCAGCCATCTTTAGACGCATCTGGCTGCAGGTAGTATTTATCCGGAACGTTGGTATGACCGTAGTCAACACCCAGTTCCAGCGTGCCGCCCGGGTTGATTTCCATCTGCGCTAAACGCACGTCGAAGACGTCGTTCGGCACGATGTTGTCATAGACGCGGTTACCCAGCGCATCACGATCGGCGAAAGTTGCCGAACCGCCGGATTCAGAAGAACGGGTCGCCGCCAGAGAGAGTTTACCGAAGCCCAGATCGACGTTTTCAAGACCCGCACCAGGACCGGAGATATCCCAGTAGTAGAAGTCGATCATGTGCACGTCATGACGCTGGTAGAAACGCTTACCGGCCCAGATGGTGGAGCCTGGCAGCCAGTCGATCAGGTTTTTACCCTGCACGTTGGCTTCACGGAATGCCGGGCTGGTGGATTCCCAGTCATTTCGCTGCGATACGGAGTAGGCAACGTTAGTATCGAAGTAGAAGCTCTTATCACCTTCTTTCCAGACTTCCTGACCCAGTTTTAATTCCGCATAGGTTTCACATTCGTTACCAAGACGGTATTTACTTTGAGCACCGGTTGCCTGGAAGCACTGTTGTTCACCGCCGCTGCCGGTCCAGCCGATACCGGAACGGGCATAACCGTGGAAATCGACGGCCAGCGCCTGAGCAGACATAACGCCTGCCGCGACGGCTACCGCCAGTGGAAGTTTGCGCAGAGTAATCATCATTCTATCTCCTGAGATCATTGCTTTTCTTTGAACACTTCGCCCGTCGTTATGCCTGCCTGCAGCGCGCTAAGGGGTTCGTGTTTTTTTTAATGGGAAGCCTTATACGCCCGGCTCTTTATGCAACCGACGACACGCCGTACCATCCTCACGGAATAAATGGCAGCGCTCTGGCGGCAAACCGATAGCGAATGTGGCTCCCTCTTCTACCAACACCACGTCGTTCTGGCGGTAAACCAGGTTTTGACGGATGGCGGGGATCTGGATATGAATTTGTGTTTCGTGACCAAGCTGCTCAACCACCTGAACGACCCCTTCGAGGGTGACGTCGGCGATATCGCTGGGCAGCAGATGTTCCGGGCGGATACCTAAGGACATATTGGCGCCAACCTGAACGCGGGCGCTGTCTACCGGCAGCCAGACATGCTGATGGTTCGGCAGCTCAACCTGAACCTGCTCAATGGCGGTTGCGGTCACTTTTACCGGCAGGAAGTTCATCTTTGGCGAGCCAATAAAGCCGGCGACAAAGCGATCGGCCGGGTAGTGATACAGTTCCAGCGGTTTCCCGACCTGCGCCACGCGGCCAGCGTCCAGCACCACAATTTTGTCGGCCAGCGTCATCGCTTCGACCTGATCGTGGGTCACGTAGATCATCGTGCGCCCAAGGCGCTTATGCAGGCGGGAGATTTCGATACGCATCTGCACACGCAGCGCGGCGTCGAGGTTAGACAGCGGTTCATCGAGCAGGAACACGCGGGGTTCGGCCACCAGGGTACGGCCAATCGCCACACGCTGACGCTGTCCACCGGATAATGCCTTCGGTTTACGCTCCAGCAGATGCGCCAGCTGCAGGACTTCCGCCACCTGAGTGACGCGCTGGTTAATTAAATCTTTTTTAGCGCCGGCCAGCTTGAGGCCGAAAGACATGTTTTCCGCAACGGAAAGATGAGGGTAAAGCGCATAAGACTGGAACACCATCCCGATGCCGCGTTCGGCCGGGGGGATGTCGTTCATTCGCGCATCGCCAATAAATAAATCACCGCTGGTTATGGTTTCCAGCCCGGCGATCATACGCAGCAGGGTCGATTTGCCGCAGCCCGATGGCCCGACAAACACCACGAACTCCCCTTCCTGAATGTCGAGATTGATATCTTTCGATACCACCACGTCACCCCAGGCTTTCGTTATATTTCGCAGCTGTACGCTCGCCATCCCCATCTCCCTTCGTTACAACCTGTCACTAACAGACACATTCAAGATGGGCTGACTATGCGGCATTCATTTACCTGTTGAATCCTCCACCCCCGCCTTTTTTATGGGGGAGGAGACGGGAGGATGAGAGATTGCCCCTCGTAGCGGGGGATGGCGAGGCCAAGCCATTTTCGTGATGCAGGTAGCAAAAATGGCCTCGCTTTTATGTGCTCCAGACCCCAATACGCGCATTTCTGCAATGCAGATCACACAAACCGCGGGTGGGGCGTAGACACGGGGAGGATGGAAAGGGGTTGTTAAAAAAGGAAACTCATCACCGTTAAGCCACCTAAGTGTATCCACGAGCACATCACCAAAAAGGACTGGTATATGAAAATCAAAACCGGCGCTCGCATCCTCGCGTTGTCTGCGTTGACGACGATGATGTTTTCCGCCTCTGCCCTCGCCAAAATTGAAGAAGGTAAGCTGGTTATCTGGATTAACGGCGACAAAGGCTATAACGGTCTCGCCGAAGTGGGTAAGAAGTTTGAAAAAGACACCGGCATTAAAGTTTCCATCGAACATCCGGATAAGCTGGAAGAGAAATTCCCGCAGGTCGCGGCGACTGGCGACGGCCCGGACATCATCTTCTGGGCTCATGACCGTTTCGGTGGCTATGCACAATCTGGCCTGCTGGCTGAAATCTCCCCGGACAAAGCGTTCCAGGACAAACTCTATCCGTTTACCTGGGATGCCGTACGCTATAACGGCAAACTGATCGCCTACCCTATCGCGGTTGAAGCGCTGTCGCTGATTTATAACAAAGACCTGGTCCCGAATCCGCCGAAAACCTGGGAAGAGATCCCGGCGCTGGATAAAGAACTGAAAGCGAAAGGTAAGAGCGCGCTGATGTTCAACCTGCAGGAACCGTACTTCACCTGGCCGCTGATCGCCGCTGACGGCGGGTATGCGTTCAAATTTGAAAACGGCAAGTATGACGTCAAAAACGTGGGCGTCGACAACGCTGGCGCAAAAGCCGGTCTGACCTTCCTGGTTGACCTCATCAAGAATAAACACATGAACGCCGATACCGATTACTCCATCGCTGAAGCAGCCTTCAACAAAGGCGAAACCGCGATGACCATCAACGGTCCGTGGGCGTGGTCGAACATCGATAAGAGCAAGATCAACTACGGCGTCACCCTGCTGCCCACGTTCAAAGGCAAACCGTCTAAACCGTTCGTTGGCGTACTGAGCGCCGGTATCAACGCCGCCAGCCCGAACAAAGAGCTGGCGAAAGAGTTCCTCGAAAACTACCTGCTGACCGACCAGGGCCTGGACGAAGTGAACAAGGACAAACCGCTGGGCGCCGTTGCGCTGAAATCCTTCCAGGAAAAACTGGAGAAAGACCCGCGTATCGCCGCCACCATGGCGAACGCCCAGAAAGGCGAAATCATGCCGAACATCCCACAGATGTCCGCCTTCTGGTATGCCGTACGCACCGCGGTTATCAACGCAGCTAGCGGTCGTCAGACCGTCGATGCCGCGCTGAAAGACGCCCAGTCTCGTATCACTAAGTAAGCAGAAAAACGGCGGGTAGCGCATGCGTTTACCCGCCCTACGACTACGGCACGATCCGTAGGTCAGGTCAGCGCAGCGCCACCTGACGATAAGTCTCCATCGTTGTAGAGGAAGAACCCCATGGATGTCGTTAAAAAGAAACACTGGTGGCAAAGCCCGCAGCTGACATGGTCTGTGATTGGCTTGCTGTGCCTGCTGGTGGGTTACCTTGTCGTTTTGATGTACGCCCAGGGGGAGTACCTGTTTGCCATCCTGACGCTGATTTTAAGCTCAGCGGGTCTGTATATCTTCACCAACCGCAAGGCCTATGCCTGGCGCTATGTCTACCCGGGTCTCGCCGGGATGGGGCTGTTCGTCCTGTTCCCGCTGGTCTGCACCATCGCCATCGCCTTCACCAACTACAGCAGCACCAACCAGCTGACCTTTGAGCGCGCTCAGGCAGTGCTGATGGACCGCTCATTCCAGGCCGGTAAATCCTACAACTTCTCGCTGTTTCCGGCGGGAGATGAGTGGAAACTGGCGCTGACCGATGGCGACAGCGGCAAAAATTATGTCTCCGACGCCTTCAGGCTGGGCGGCGAGCAGAAACTGGCTTTAAAAGAAGGTGAAGCGCTGCCGGAAGGCGAACGCGCGAACCTGCGTATCATCACCCAAAACCGCACCGCGCTGAACCAGCTGACCGCCATCCTGCCTGACGACAGCAAAGTTGTCATGAGTTCACTGCGCCAGTTCTCCGGCACCCAACCGCTGTATACGCTGGCAAACGATGGCACGCTGGCCAACAACCAGAGCGGCGTAAAATATCGGCCGAACAATGACGTCGGTTTCTACCAGTCCATCAATGCCGACGGTAGCTGGGGCGCTGAGAAGCTGAGTCCGGGCTACACCGTCGGGATCGGCTGGGATAATTTCACCCGCGTCTTTACCGATGAAGGGATTCAGAAACCGTTCTTCGCTATCTTCGTCTGGACGGTGGTCTTCTCAGTCCTGACCGTGATTCTGACCGTGGCCGTGGGCATGGTCCTCGCCTGCCTCGTGCAGTGGGAATCCTTGAAAGGTAAAGCGATTTACCGCGTTCTGCTGATTCTGCCTTACGCCGTGCCGTCGTTTATCTCGATTCTGATTTTCAAAGGGCTGTTCAACCAGAGCTTTGGTGAAATCAACATGATGCTCAGCGCGCTGTTCGGCATCAAGCCAGCCTGGTTCAGCGATCCGACCACCGCGCGTTCGATGATCGTTATCGTCAACACCTGGCTGGGCTACCCGTACATGATGATTCTGTGCATGGGCCTGCTGAAAGCGATCCCTGACGATCTGTACGAAGCCTCGGCAATGGACGGCGCCGGTCCATTCCAGAACTTCTTTAAGATTACGCTGCCGCTGCTGATTAAGCCGCTGACGCCGCTGATGATCGCCAGCTTCGCCTTTAACTTTAACAACTTCGTGCTGATTCAGCTGTTGACCAACGGTGGCCCGGACCGTCTCGGCACGACCACGCCGGCCGGCTATACCGACCTGCTGGTCAGCTACACCTACCGTATCGCCTTCGAAGGCGGCGGCGGTCAGGACTTTGGTCTGGCAGCGGCGATAGCCACCCTGATCTTCCTGCTGGTAGGCGTACTGGCGATTGTTAACCTGAAAGCCACACGAATGAAATTCGATTAAGGAGGGCTCTGAACATGGCTATGGTACAACCCAAATCTCAGAAGCTGCGTTTATTCACCACGCACCTCCTGCTGCTGGTTTTCATCGCGGCGATCATGTTCCCGCTGCTGATGGTGATTGCTATCTCGCTGCGCGAGGGTAACTTCGCCACCGGTAGCCTGATCCCGGACCAGATCTCCTGGGAGCACTGGCGGCTGGCGCTGGGCTTCAGCGTCGAGCATGCGGATGGCCGCGTCACCCCGCCACCTTTCCCGGTGCTGCTGTGGCTGTGGAACTCGGTGAAAGTGGCCGGGATCACCGCCATCGGTATCGTGGCGCTCTCCACGACCTGCGCCTACGCCTTCGCCCGTATGCGCTTCCCGGGCAAAGCGACCCTGCTGAAAGGGATGCTGATTTTCCAGATGTTCCCGGCGGTGCTGTCGCTGGTGGCGTTATACGCCTTGTTTGACCGCCTCGGCCAGTATTTGCCGTTTGTCGGCCTGAATACTCACGGCGGCGTCATCTTCGCCTATATGGGCGGGATTGCGCTGCACGTCTGGACGATTAAGGGCTACTTCGAAACCATCGACGGCTCGCTGGAAGAAGCGGCGGCACTGGATGGCGCGACGCCGTGGCAGGCCTTCCGTCTGGTCCTGCTGCCGCTGTCGGTACCGATTCTGGCGGTGGTGTTTATTCTGTCGTTCATTGCCGCGATTACCGAAGTGCCGGTGGCCTCGCTACTGCTGCGCGATGTGAACAGCTATACCCTGGCCGTCGGTATGCAACAGTATCTCAACCCGCAGAACTACCTGTGGGGCGACTTTGCCGCTGCGGCGGTGCTCTCCGCCATTCCGATTACGGTTGTCTTCCTGCTGGCCCAGCGCTGGCTGGTTAACGGCCTGACGGCAGGCGGGGTGAAAGGTTAAGTTTCATCGTTATACCCGCCCCAAATTTCAGCGCAGGGACGGTGCTTTAGGTGCTGTACACGAACCCCAACCGGGTACGGCAACTACCGCCCTCAGTTGAAAAAGTAAGGCAAATGCCACTGCTATCCTCAACTGGACCCTACATAAATTAAGTTTTGTGACTGTTGGTCAGCGGCCTCTTGAGGCCGCTTTTTTTATTCGCGTTTCAGCCGGTTGGAGTTACACAGCCACAGCGTAATCACCAGAATCAGGATTGCTGCCGAATAGATAAGTACCGCCATGGGCGATTCGTGATCGACAATAATCAGGCGCACAATCGCCGTAATGCCGATATAGACGAAATAGCGCAGCGGGAAGTGAAAGCCCGACTCAAAGTACTTCACAATCAGCGCGATAAATTCGAAATAGAGAAAATAGACCACCAGCCCTTCGACCAGCTTGTACTTACTGACCGGTTCCGGAGTAAACAGGACATGCGCCAGATGGAATGTCTCTTTCCCCAGGAAAACCACCAGGATTATCCCGAGGCACAACAGCGCCAGATTCAAAACCGCCTGCATGGCGGTCGCCACAAAATTGACCAACGGACGATAGACCGGCGGCATAGGTACACCTCTTATCTTCATTATTCCTGCCGATCTGTATAACGCAAAAATGTGATCCAGATCGATATTTTTCGTTAACTTTTTGCGTCTGTTGCGTCAAATGTAACAATCACTTGCCAGACTGGCGGGTTAAAAAGGAAACAGCAATGCTGACAATACGTACGGCGCACCGGGAAGACGCTCCCCTGCTAAGTGAAATGGGGAACGCCAGCTATCGTCACCACTTTACCCATCTCTGGCATAGCGCCAGTGAGCTGGCGCTCTTTCTCCAGCAGGAGTACTCCCTGCCCTCGCTTCAACGCAGTCTCGCCGATGAGCGCAGCTGCTGGCTGATTGCCGAAGACCAGCATCCTGTCGGCTTCGCGAAATACAGCTGCCACCAGCCGATGGCGGCCGATGGCCCGCACGGCACGTTGCTGCATAAGCTCTATTTACTGCCTGCTGAAACAGGGCATGGCTACGGTGAGCAGATTTTTAGCGCCGTTGCGGCGCGGGCAAAGGCGGCGGGCGACGACTGGCTGTGGCTAGAAGTCCTCGCCAGCAATCCTGGCGCCAGGCGTTTTTATGAGCGCTCAGGTATGCAATATGTGAAAGACAGCCTGTTCCGCTCCGCGACCCAGATGAGCACACTACATATTCTGGCCAAACCTATCTGAGGGACGCTATGCACACTCTTCGTGAAACCGGCATCCGTAACGTCGCCAGCGGCGAGAACGTGGTGATTTATCAGCCTGCCAATCTCTATGACTGCACGCTTGGCGACAACGTTTTCGTCGGGCCATTCGTCGAAATTCAGGGTAATACGCGCATCGGCGCCGACAGTAAAATCCAGTCCCATACCTTTATCTGCGAGTATGTCACGATCGGCGAGCGTTGCTTTATCGGCCACGGCGTGATGTTTGCCAACGATATGTTTCGCGAGGGGCGTCCCGATGCCAACCGGGAAAACTGGGGGCGAATTACCATCGGGAACGATGTCTCTATCGGCAGCGGCGCGGCCATTCTGGCGGTCAGCATCTGCGATGGCGCGGTGATTGGCGCAGGGAGCGTGGTCACGAAATCGATAACAGAAAAAGGCGTGTGGGCAGGAAACCCGGCGAAACTGCTGCGGCGGCTATAAGCAAAAATGCCGACCCGGAAGGTCGGCATTGAGATCGGTTCGCGGTTATGCCCGGATATCTGCCGGGCGGCGGCTGACGCCTTGCACGGCCTACAAAACACAGTCCGTAGGCCCGCGCACGAAACGCGCCGGGATGATGACGCCTTGCATGGCCAGCAACACACACTCCGTAGGCCCGCGCAAGCGACGCGCCGCCGGGCGAAGGCACAAAAGCACATAGCCCGATAGCGCCTTACCCGGCCAGCAACACACACTCCGTAGGCCCGCGCAAGCAACGCGCCGCCGGGCGAGTGCACAAAAGCACATAGCCTGAATACCGATCGCCCTGACCGGTATTCAGGCACCCGCGACTTATGCGCGCCAGGCTTTGTAACGGTTGATCAGGCCGTTGGTCGAGCTGTCGTGGCTGCTGATTTCTGCACCATCTTTCAGCTCTGGCAGAATGCGGTTTGCCAGCTGCTTGCCTAACTCAACGCCCCACTGGTCGAAGGTGAAGATGTTGAGGATCGCGCCCTGAGTGAAGATCTTATGCTCATACAGAGCAATCAGCGCGCCCAGGCTGAACGGGGTGATTTCGCGCAGCAGGATGGAGTTGGTTGGGCGGTTGCCCTCGAACACTTTGAACGGCACCACGTGATCCAGGGTTGCCGGATCTTTACCCTGGTCACGATATTCCTGCTCAACCACTTCGCGGGATTTACCGAACGCCAGCGCCTCGGTCTGTGCAAAGAAGTTAGACAGCAGCTTCGGATGGTGATCGGAGAGCGGGTTATGAGTAATAGCCGGGGCGATAAAATCGCACGGTACCATCTTAGTGCCCTGGTGGATCAGCTGGTAGAACGCGTGCTGACCGTTGGTACCCGGTTCACCCCAGATGATCGGACCGGTCTGGTAATCCACGGCGTTGCCGTTACGGTCAACATATTTGCCGTTAGATTCCATGTTGCCCTGCTGGAAATAGGCCGCAAAGCGGTGCATGTACTGGTCATACGGCAGAATGGCTTCGGTTTCCGCGCCGAAGAAGTTGTTGTACCAGATACCGATCAGCGCCAGCAGCACCGGCAGGTTTTTCTCTGCCGCGGTGGTGGAGAAGTGTTTGTCCATCGCATGCGCGCCGGAGAGCAATTCAACAAAGTTGTCGAAGCCCACGGACAGGATGATCGACAGACCAATCGCTGACCACAACGAGTAGCGACCGCCCACCCAGTCCCAGAACTCGAACATGTTAGCGGTATCGATGCCGAACTCACCCACCGCTTTGCCGTTGGTGGAGAGCGCCGCGAAGTGCTTCGCCACGTGTTTTTCGTCACCGGCGGTGCTCAGGAACCAGTCGCGCGCGCTGTGGGCGTTGGTCATGGTTTCCTGGGTGGTAAAGGTTTTAGAGGCGACCAGGAACAGCGTGGTTTCCGGGTTTACGCCCTTCAGCACTTCGGCGATGTGGGTGCCGTCGACGTTAGAGACAAAGTGCATATTAAGGTGGTTTTTATACGGACGCAGCGCTTCGGTCACCATGAACGGGCCGAGGTCAGAGCCGCCGATACCGATATTCACGACGTCGGTAATCGCTTTACCGGTATAGCCTTTCCAGCTGCCTGAGATGATCGCTTCAGAGAAATGCTTCATCTTTTCGAGAACAGCATTCACTTCCGGCATCACATCTTTGCCATCAACAATAATCGGGGTATTGCTACGGTTGCGCAGAGCAACATGCAGAACCGCGCGATCTTCAGTGCGGTTGATCTTCTCACCGGAGAACATGGACTTGATAGCCGCTGCCAGATCGGTCTCTTTCGCCAGAGCCTGCAGTTTAGCCAGCGTCTCTTCGGTAATGCGGTTTTTTGAAAAATCCACCAGCATCAGATCGTCGAACGTTGCGGAAAACTTAGAAAAACGGTCGCTGTCTTGCGCAAAAAGCTCGCTGATAGTGACATCTTTCATTTCATCAAAGTGTTTCTGTAATGCCTGCCAGGCAGAGGTCTGCGTTGGGTTGATGTTTTTCATTAGCAATACTCTTCTGATTTGAGAATTGTGACTGCGGTCGATTGTAGCGCCGGCGGCAAAAAATTGTGATGATTTTTATGTCATGCCTATGACACGCGTCAGGAACAGGGTCAGATCGGAGCAAAAAGCCTCTACGAGTATAGTCATCATAAGGCTTTTTTCTGTTAATCCCCCGAGCATGAAAAATCCGCATAACCGCAGCGTTGACATACCCGCTCCGAAGCCTTTATATAACTGCACTTGTATTGCTCGCGCATTTCACGCTACAGCGAAAGGGTATTGCTGGGATAATCACCAGCGCCTCAGGCAAAGTGAAAGACGTCGGTAATTGCCAGAAGAGGTGCGTTGCCCAGGTAACCGTATTGGAGGAACCAGTCCGGCGAAAATACGTGAGGGGGAGCAACGCCGAGGTGATAAAGCGTCTGGTACGCACATCACCGGCCACAGGGGCTGAATCCCCTGGGTTGTCACCAGAAACGTTCGCAGTCGGGCGTTTCATACCCAGGAACTGACGCAAGGCGTCGGGGAGCGGGTCTACAAGGTGGAGCACTTCTGGGTGACATCGTAGCTGTTTATTGCTCTGCGCCCACCCTGTTTTTCGCTCTTCCCTTGTGCCATGGCTGAATAATTTGGCCTGGCTTATTAAGACATTTTATTACTGTAAGCTGGTGTCCAGCCCCACTCAGGAATCGTTTTAATAAGTCAGGCCCCCCTGACACGAGGTTGTTATGACAGATTTAGTTGTAGCCAAATTCGGCGGCACCAGCGTTGCCGATTTCGATGCCATGAATCGCAGCGTTGATGTTGCGCGACTTGATGAGAACACGCGCGTCGTGGTGTTATCGGCCTCTGCGGGTGTGACCAATCTTCTGGTTGCTTTGGCTGAAGGGCTGGAACCCGCTGAGCGTTTTGAAAAGCTCGAATCCCTGCGCCAGATTCAATTCAATATCCTGGAGCGCCTGCGCTATCCCAACGTGATTCGCGAAGAGATCGAGCGCCTGCTGGAAAATATCACCACCCTGGCGGAAGCCGCTGCGCTGGCAAGTTCCGCGGCGCTGACCGACGAACTGGTCAGCCATGGCGAACTGATGTCCACCCTGCTGTTTGTCGAAATTCTCCGCGAGCGCGGTATCGCGTCACAGTGGTTCGATGTGCGTAAAATTATGCGCACCAGCGATCGCTTCGGCCGCGCCGAGCCGGACATTGCCGCACTCGCCGAGCTGACGCAGCTGCAGCTGACTCCGCGCCTGGCTGAAGGTCTGGTGGTCACTCAGGGCTTTATCGGCAGCGAAGCCAAAGGTCGTACCACTACGCTGGGCCGCGGCGGCAGCGACTATACCGCCGCTCTGCTGGGCGAAGCCTTGAACGCCAGCCGTGTCGACATCTGGACCGATGTCCCGGGGATCTACACCACCGACCCGCGCGTCGCGCCGGCGGCAAAACGTATCGATGTCATCGCCTTTGCCGAGGCGGCCGAAATGGCCACCTTTGGCGCCAAAGTGCTTCATCCGGCCACCCTGCTGCCCGCCGTACGTAGCGATATCCCGGTCTTCGTCGGCTCCAGCAAAGAACCCACCGCCGGCGGAACGCTGGTGTGCAATAAAACCGAAAATCCGCCGCTGTTCCGCGCGCTGGCCCTGCGCCGTCGCCAGACGCTGCTGACGCTGCATAGCCTGAATATGCTGCACTCGCGCGGCTTCCTGGCGGAAGTGTTCGGCATCCTCGCGCGGCACAATATCTCCGTGGATCTGATAACCACATCCGAAGTCAGCGTTGCGTTGACCATGGATACCACCGGTTCGACCTCCGCCACCGATACACTGCTGACCCAGGCGCTGTTGACCGAGCTCTCTTCCCTGTGCCGCGTAGAAGTGGAGCAGGATCTGGCGCTGGTGGCGTTAATCGGTAACGAATTGTCGCGCGCCTGTGGCGTGGGCAAAGAAGTTTTCGGCGTCCTGGAGCCGTTCAATATTCGTATGATTTGCTACGGCGCCTCCAGCCACAACCTCTGCTTCCTGGTACCCGGCGCGGATGCCGAGAAAGTCGTGCAGAAATTGCATCATAATTTGTTTGAATAATATTTCTTCACGCGATAAATATTACCTATAGCCGGGCTCGAACCCGGCTTTTTTATAACTATATCAACACAACCCCCCTCCATCGTTCGGACGGCTGGCCGGTGAACGCTCCTTGATGCACGGCAGACAACGTGTCCGGGAAAACAGGCACCGCCTGCGCTGGCATAGTCCGAAAGATGAGGCGTTAATCGCAAGGAAAACAACATGCTCGCTATTCTGACGAGGCTGTTCCCGTTATGGGCGCTGCTGCTCTCTGTTCTGGCTTATTACACCCCGTCGACCTTTACCCCCGTCGGGCCATGGGTGACCACGCTGCTGATGCTCATCATGTTCGGAATGGGGGTGCATCTGAAACTGGACGACTTTAAGCGCGTGCTGTCGCGCCCGGCGCCGGTGGCCGCAGGTATTTTTCTTCACTATCTGGTGATGCCCCTCGCCGCCTGGGCGCTGGCGCTGCTGTTCCATATGCCGCCCGAGCTTTCCGCCGGTATGGTGCTGGTCGGGAGCGTCGCCAGCGGGACCGCATCGAACGTGATGATCTATCTCGCAAAAGGCGATGTGGCGCTGTCTGTCACCATCTCATCGGTTTCTACGCTGGTCGGTGTGGTGGCGACGCCGCTGCTGACGCGACTGTATGTGGATGCGCACATTCAGGTCGATGTCATGGGGATGCTGCTCAGCATCCTGCAGATCGTGGTGATCCCGATTGCGCTGGGGCTGGTGATTCACCATACGCTGCCCAAAGTGGTGAAAGCGGTTGAGCCTTTTCTGCCTGCCTTCTCGATGATCTGCATCCTGGCGATCATCAGCGCCGTCGTCGCCGGTTCCGCCTCGCATATCGCCTCGGTGGGCCTGGTGGTCATTGTCGCGGTGATCCTGCATAACGCCATCGGTCTGCTCGGCGGCTACTGGGGCGGGCGGCTGTTTGGCTTTGACGAGTCAACCTGTCGGACGCTGGCGATTGAAGTGGGGATGCAAAACTCCGGTCTTGCCGCTGCGCTGGGGAAAATCTACTTCGGCCCGCTCGCTGCGCTGCCCGGCGCGCTGTTTTCAGTCTGGCACAACCTGTCCGGTTCGCTGCTGGCGGGCTACTGGTCGGGAAAACCTACCGCCAAAAACGAGAACACACGCTGATATTCCGTCGCCCGGGCCAACGGCCCGGGTATTTTCCCCGTCTGCGCCCTCTTCTACGAGGCTAACGCGCTGTCCGTCAGCCCGCGATTACCGTACACTGGGTTATCCGGCAGACTGAGGGCACCACTATGGCACTTCCCCGCATTACGCAAAAAGAGATGACAGAGCGCGAGCAACGCGAACTCAAAACGCTGCTTGACCGGACCCGGATTGCGCACGGTCGAGCGCTGACCAACGCCGAGACCAACGCCGTCAAGAAAGAGTACATCGACAAGCTGATGGCGCTGCGTGAAGCCGACGCGAAAAAGGCCCGCCAGCTAAAGAAAAAGCAGGCCTACAAACCCGATAGCGAAGCCTCATTTTCGTGGTCAGCGAGCACGCCAACGCGCGGCAGGCGTTAACGCCCTTTCTTTTTCCGCCCCGGCTGAGTAAAACGTTTTCCGTTAGACGCCGGGCGTCCTTTCTCGTTTTTCTCATTGCTCTTTTCAACCTTCACCACCGGACGTTTGATCCCGGCGGTTTTCGGTTTGGCTTTCGCCTTCGGTTTAGCCTCAGAGGACGAATTCTCAATCAGCTTAAACAGCGCCACCAGCTCATCATCCGTCAGGTCGCGCCACTCACCGAGCGGCAATCCCGACAGCCCGACGTTCATGATGCGCGTCCGTTCAAGCTTCGTGACTTCATAGCCAAAGTGCTCGCACATCCGGCGAATCTGCCGGTTCAGGCCCTGAATCAGGGTAATGCGGAACACCAACGGCGCTTCCTTCCTGACTTTGCACTTCTTCGTTACCGTACCGAGAATCGGTACCCCGGCTCCCATGCCGCGGATAAACTCGTCGGTCACCGGCTTGTCCACCGTCACCAGATACTCTTTTTCGTGATCGTTGCCGGCACGCAGGATCTTATTCACCAGATCGCCGTGGTTGGTCAGAAAGATCAGCCCCTGAGAGTCTTTGTCCAGTCGACCAATCGGGAAGACGCGCTTGCTGTGGTTAACGAAATCCACAATGTTATCGCGCTCGCTGTCTTCCGTTGTGCTGACAATACCGACCGGTTTATTCAAGGCGATGAACACCAGATCTTCGGCCTCGCGCGGTTCGATCAATTGACCGTTGACCTTCACGACATCGCCAGGATTGACCTGATCGCCAATGGCCGCGCGCTTGCCATTGATAAAAACATTGCCTTGTTCAATGTAGCGATCGGCTTCGCGACGCGAGCAAATTCCGCTTTCACTGATGTATTTATTGAGTCGGGTTGATGAGTCTGGCAGCATAAATTCTCCTGTAAAAGCGAAATATACCTCAGGCCGCGGACAATCAAAAATAATCGCGTTGCTCCGGTTAGCCGCTAAATGTGATCCGTCACACCTTTCTCCACAAAAGTGTTCCCCCCCTGTCCCGTGCAATTCTGTCCGGCGAAAATAAGCAGAATCAAACCATTAGCTCAACCTGCACAAACGTGCCATCTCCAGGCAGGTCAGCAATCAAATGTGCAAAACAAACCGCCACCTTATAGTGATGAAATAGCGGAAAATTGCTTTGTCGCCGGCGATGGTTGGGGTTATATCAGATCAAGTGAGCAAGAATGTCGTTTGCACAAATGTGCAGGAGTTCCACGATGGCGATCGAAAATAGCGATGATATCCGCTTAATAGTCAAAGTTGCCCAGCTCTACTATGAGCAGGACATGACCCAGGCGCAGATTGCCCGCGAGCTGGGTATTTACCGCACCACCATCAGCCGCCTGCTGAAACGCGGTCGCGAGCAGGGTATCGTCACCATCGCCATCAACTACGACTACAACGAAAATCTGTGGCTGGAACAGCAGCTGAAAGAAAAATTCGGTCTCAAAGAGGCGGTGGTGGCTTCCTGCGAATCATCGCAGGAAGAGGAGCAGTTGAGCACTATCGGACAGCATGGCGCTCAGTTGATCGACCGCCTGCTTGAGCCTGGCGATATTATCGGCTTTTCCTGGGGACGGGCGGTCCGTGCGCTGGTCGAAACGCTCCCGCAGGCCAGCCAGTCGCGGCAGGTGATTTGCGTACCGATTATCGGCGGCCCCTCGGGCAAGCTGGAGAGCCGGTATCATGTGAACACGCTGACCTACGGCGCCGCTGCGCGGCTGAAAGCCGAATCGCATCTTGCTGACTTCCCGGCGCTGCTGGAAAACACCTTGATTCGCAACGGTATTATGCAGTCCCGGCATTTTAAAACGATTTCATCCTACTGGGAGAATCTCGATGTGGCGCTGGTGGGCATCGGTTCCCCGGCGATTCGCGATGGCGCCAACTGGCATGCGTTTTATGGTAGCGAAGAGAGCGATGATCTCAACGCGCGGCACGTCGCCGGCGATATTTGTTCACGCTTTTATGATATCAACGGTATCGCCGTTGAAACCAATATGAATGAAAAGACACTCTCCATCGATATTGCCCGATTAAAACAGGTGCGTTATTCCGTAGGTATCGCCATCGGTGAAGAAAAATATAGCGGTATTATCGGCGCATTGCGCGGCGGTTATATTAACTGCCTGGTGACAAATCGAGAAACCGCAGAGCTGTTACTGAAATAAAAGACGTTCCCCCTTTGACGCAGTTTGCTCTGCGTGGGATCCCTTTACCTGAAAATGAGATGACGATTATGCAAACATGGCTAAATCTGCAAGATAAAATCATTATTGTTACCGGCGGCGCTTCGGGAATTGGCCTGGCCATTGTTGATGAATTATTAAGTCTCGGCGCCAATGTCCACATGACCGATATTCACGGCGGCGATAAGCATCACCAGACTGACCATTACAGATTCTGGCCAACGGATATTTCCAGCGCCAGCGAGGTGAATCACACTGTCGAGCAAATTATTCAACAATACGGTCGTATCGATGGTCTGGTAAATAATGCCGGAGTGAATTTCCCGCGTCTCCTCGTCGATGAGAAAGCCCCGGCAGGACGCTACGAACTCAATGAAGCCGCTTTTGAAAAGATGGTGAACATCAACCAAAAAGGGGTCTTTTTGATGTCGCAGGCGGTGGCCCGGCAGATGGTGAAACAGCGCGCAGGGGTCATTGTTAACGTCTCGTCGGAAAGCGGACTGGAAGGCTCTGAAGGTCAGAGTTGCTATGCCGCAACCAAGGCCGCGCTGAATAGCTTCACGCGTTCATGGTCCAAAGAGCTGGGGAAACACGGTATCCGCGTCGTGGGCGTAGCGCCAGGCATCCTCGAAAAAACCGGGTTGCGCACGCCAGAATACGAAGAAGCACTGGCCTGGACGCGCAACATCACCGTCGAGCAACTGCGCGCGGGCTATAGCAAAAATGCGATTCCGATTGGTCGCTCCGGTCGTCTGAGCGAAGTGGCCGACTATGTCTGCTATCTGCTGTCAGAGCGGGCAAGCTACATAACCGGAGTAACCACTAACATCGCCGGCGGTAAAACCCGCGGATAAGGAGTCGATATGGTGAATGTGATTTTCTGCGCCCACGGTCAATTGGCCTGCGCCATGCTGGATTCGGTGCGGATGGTCTATGGCGACGTCACGGCCAGCGCGGTGGCGTTTATGCCCGGCGAAAACGCCAGCGACATCGCCACCAGACTGAATGAGTTAGTAAGCACTCACAATGATAGCGAGTGGCTGATCGCCGTCGATTTACAGTGCGGCAGCCCGTGGAATGCCGCTGCCGGGCTGGCGATGAAAAACCCGCGACTGCGGGTCATCAGCGGCCTCTCTTTACCGCTGGCGCTGGAACTGGTGGATAACCAGCAAACCCTGACCGCAGACGCCCTGTGCGCCCATCTGATGACCATCGCCAGCCAGTGCTGCGTGGTCTGGCGACAGCCGGAAACCATTGAGGAGGATTTTTGATGAATATTACGCTTGCCCGTATTGATGACCGCCTGATCCATGGCCAGGTGACAACCGTATGGTCAAAAGTCGCCAACGCTCAGCGCATTATTATCTGCAACGATGACGCTTATAACGACGAGGTGCGGCGGACTTTACTCCGCCAGGCCGCGCCTCCGGGCATGAAGGTCAATGTTGTTAACCTCGAAAAAGCGGTCGCCGTTTATCACAATCCGCAATACCAGAACGAGACCGTGTTTTATTTATTTACCAATCCCCAGGATGTTTTAACGATGGTCAGGCAAGGGGTCAATATTGCCACTTTAAATATTGGTGGCATGGCCTGGCGACCGGGTAAAAAACAATTAACCAAGGCGGTATCTTTAGACGATGAAGATATTCATGCGTTTCGTGAACTGGATAAACTGGGCGTTAACCTGGATTTACGCGTGGTGGCGTCAGATCCATCCATCAATATTCTCGACAAAATAAACCAGCACTCTTTTACAGAATAAAACAGCGCCTGTATTTTGCACATCGTTATTCTGAGTGGTACACCCTGGAGATAGACTTAGCACAATACCTGGTGACAAGTTTAAAAATATAAAACCCATGCCATGACCGTCAGAGTAAGACCGTGTTAATGCCGTAACAGGCAGGGATTTGCATACCCTCAAGGTGACATATTATGGAAATCAGTACCCTACAAATAATCGCCATATTTCTTTTTTCCTGTATTGCCGGGATGGGCAGCGTGCTGGATGAATTTCAGACGCACCGCCCGTTAATTGCCTGCACGGTCATCGGCTTAATTCTCGGTGATTTAAAAACCGGGATTATGCTCGGCGGCACGCTGGAGCTGATCGCGCTCGGCTGGATGAACGTCGGCGCCGCGCAATCGCCGGATTCGGCGCTGGCCAGCATCATCTCCGCGATTCTGGTTATCGTCGGCCATCAAAGCATCGCCACCGGGATCGCCATCGCGCTACCGGTGGCCGCGGCAGGCCAGGTACTCACCGTTTTCGCCCGCACCATCACGGTGGTGTTTCAACACGCAGCGGACAAGGCGGCAGAAGAGGCGCGTTTTCGCACTATCGACATGCTGCATATCTCGGCGCTGGGCGTACAGGCGCTCCGCGTCGCGATTCCGGCTCTGGTGGTCTCGCTGTTTGTCAGCGCCGACATGGTCAGCAGCATGCTGAGCGCCATTCCGGAATTTGTCACCCGCGGCCTGCAAATCGCCGGCGGTTTTATTGTGGTGGTGGGCTACGCCATGGTGCTGCGCATGATGGGCGTCAAATACCTGATGCCGTTCTTTTTCCTCGGTTTTCTGGCGGGAGGCTATCTCGATTTCAGCCTGCTGGCCTTCGGCGGCGTGGGGGTCATTATCGCGCTGATTTATATCCAGCTGAACCCGCAATGGCGCAAGGCCGAGCCCCGGCAGGCGACCGCCTCCTCCACCGCCCTTGACCAACTTGACGACTGATGGAGCCCGTTATGGAACCGAAAAAACTCACCCAAGGCGACCTGGTTAACATCTTTCTGCGCTCCAACCTGCAGCAGGCCTCCTTCAACTTCGAACGTATTCATGGTCTCGGCTTTTGCTACGACATGATCCCGGCGATCAAGCGTCTCTATCCGCTAAAAGAGGATCAGGTGGCGGCGCTAAAACGCCATCTGGTGTTCTTCAACACCACTCCCGCCGTCTGCGGCCCGGTGCTGGGCGTCACCGCGGCGATGGAAGAAGCACGCGCCAACGGCGCGGCCATCGACGATGGGGCGATCAACGGCATCAAAGTTGGCCTGATGGGGCCGCTGGCCGGGGTCGGCGATCCGCTGGTCTGGGGCACCTTACGCCCGATTACCGCGGCGCTCGGCGCGTCGCTGGCGCTGTCGGGGAACGTTCTTGGGCCACTTCTCTTTTTCTTTATTTTCAATGCAGTACGTCTGGCAATGAAATGGTACGGCCTGCAGCTCGGCTTCCGTAAGGGGGTCAATATCGTCAGCGATATGGGCGGCAACCTGCTGCAAAAACTGACCGAAGGGGCCTCCATTTTGGGGCTGTTCGTGATGGGCGTGCTGGTCACCAAATGGACCACCATCCACGTGCCGTTGGTGGTGTCGCAAACGCCGGGCGCCGATGGTGCCACCGTCACCATGACCGTACAAAACATCCTTGACCAGCTTTGTCCCGGCCTGCTGGCGCTGGGCCTGACGCTGCTGATGGTGCGCCTGCTCAATAAAAAAGTTAACCCGGTATGGCTGATCTTTGCCCTGTTCGGGCTGGGGATTATCGGTAACGCGCTGGGCTTCTTGTCCTGATTATTCGGCCCCGGCCGCGCCGGGGTCACTTCAATAAGCTAACCCCGCAGTCAAAGGGGATGAGGTGGTAAACATGAAAACAACGGCCCTACGCCTTTACGGTAAACGCGACCTGCGTCTGGAAACCTTCGCACTGCCGGAAATGCAGGATGACGAGATCCTCGCCCGCGTGGTCACCGACAGCCTGTGCCTCTCCTCCTGGAAAGAGGCCAACCAGGGGGAAAACCATAAAAAAGTGCCGGACGACGTGGCGGTGAACCCGATCATCATCGGCCATGAATTCTGCGGCGAAATCCTCGCGGTCGGCAAAAAGTGGCAGCATAAATTCCAGGCCGGTCAGCGCTACGTGATTCAGGCCAACCTGCAGCTGCCGGATCGCCCCGATTGCCCCGGCTACTCCTTCCCGTGGATCGGTGGCGAAGCGACTCACGTGGTGATCCCGGATGAGGTCATGACGCAAGATTGTCTGCTCACCTGGGAGGGCGATAGCTGGTTTGAAGGCTCGCTGGTCGAACCGCTCTCCTGCGTGATTGGCGCATTCAACGCCAACTATCATCTGCAGGAAGGGAGCTATAACCATGTGATGGGCATCCGGCCTCAGGGCCGCACGCTGATCCTCGGCGGTACCGGGCCGATGGGGCTGCTGGCTATCGACTATGCGCTGCATGGGCCGGTGAACCCTTCTCTGCTGGTCGTGACCGACACCAATAAGCCGAAGCTGAGCTATGCCCGCCAGCACTATCCGTCAGAGCCGCAAACGCTGATCCATTACCTCGACGGCCACGATGCCGGACGCGAAACGCTGATGGCGCTGACCGGCGGTCACGGCTTTGATGATATTTTTGTCTTCGTGCCGAATGAGCAGCTGATTACCATGGCGTCTTCGCTGCTGGCCGCGGACGGCTGTCTGAACTTCTTTGCCGGTCCGCAGGATAAGCAGTTCAGCGCGCCGATAAACTTTTACGATGTGCATTATGCCTTTACACATTACGTCGGGACTTCCGGCGGTAATACTGACGATATGCGGGCCGCCGTCGCGCTGATGCAGGAGAAAAAAGTCCAGGCGGCGAAAGTGGTGACTCATATTCTCGGGCTGAATGCGGCGGGCGAAACCACCCTCGATTTGCCGGCCGTCGGCGGCGGTAAAAAGCTGGTGTATACCGAAAAATCGCTGCCCTTGACCCCTCTTGGCGCCATTGCCGACCCTGAGCTGGCGGCAATTATGGCCCGTCATCATGGGATCTGGTCCGCTGAAGCGGAACAGTATCTGCTGACCCACGCACAGGACATAACTCATGATTAATCGCGAAACACAGCTCTGCATGTCGCTGGCCGGTCGCCCAGGCAACTTCGGCACCCGTTTTCACAACTATCTGTATGAGAAGCTGGGGCTAAATTTTATCTATAAAGCCTTTACCACGCAGGATATCGCCGCGGCGGTAGGAGGGGTACGGGCGCTGGGCATTCGCGGTTGCGCAGTCTCGATGCCGTTTAAAGAGAGCTGTATGCCTTTCCTTGACGCCATCGATCCTTCAGCCAGGGTGATTGATTCGGTCAATACCATCGTTAACGACCACGGCAGGCTGACCGGGCTCAATACTGACTATATTGCGGTGAAGAGCCTGATAGACCGCCGCCTGCTGGATACTCATGCCAGCGTGATGATTCAGGGCAGCGGCGGCATGGGTAAAGCGGTTATCGCCGCCTTTCGCGACGCTGGCTTTCGCGAGGTGGTGATCGCCGCCCGCAATCGTGATAGCGGCCTGGCGCTGGCGAAACAGTACGGTTTTCAGTGGCAGCCGCACCCTGAAGGAATCCAGGCCGATATTCTGGTTAACGTCACGCCGCTCGGCATGGCCAGCGGTACGCAAAGCGATACCCTGGCGTTCAGTCAGCCGATGGTTGAGCAGGCTCAGGTGGTGTTTGACGTGGTGGCCCTGCCGCCGGAAACCCCGCTGATTCGTCTGGCGCAGGCGCTGGATAAGCAAATTATCAGCGGCGCGGAGGTGATTGCGCTACAGGCGGTGGAACAATTCGTACTTTATACCGGCGTACGTCCGGATGCCGATCTGGTCAACGAGGCGGCGGCATTTGCGCGAGCAGGGTAAGTCTGGGCGCCAGGGAGGGCGCACTTCCTGCAATTTGTGACTCCGGTTGCATACTCTTGCCTCCCCTTAACCGTTCCCCTCTTCTTACTCGTCACCGCGGCTAAGAGGCCCGGTGTCGCCCGCGGCCTTGCCACATCGTGAGCCATATCAGCGAGCCTGTGGGCAACCGGTGGTAGGATCGCCTGCGACGCTATCACCTGGCTAAAAGCCCGTTGAAGCACAGCGGTAGCTCGGTGAAGCGTAGCGGTAGCCCGGCTAAGCGTAGCGCGAGCCGGGGGGCAGGCCACCGTTTCTGAACCCCGACCACACTTTTCCCGGAGGCGGTACTGCGCACCTGTCCGGGCTACCCGTCCGCAGACGACGATGGACCGTCGCCCGGTGAAGCACAGCGGTAGCCCGGCTAAGCGCAGCGCGAGCCGGGGGGCAGGCCACCGTTTCTGAACCCCGACCACACTTTTCCCGGAGGCGGTGCTACGCACCTGTCCGGGCTACCCGTCCGCAGACGACGATGGACCGTCGCCCGGTGAAGCGTAGCGGTAGCCCGGCTAAGCGCAGCGCGAGCCGGGGGGCAGGCAACAAGCGCTTAATAATCATCGCGCTCATCGTCCTCATCCGGCTGCTCCATCACGCTGTATGCCACCGAGCAGAACAATGAGTTCAGGCGTTTCATATCCCCCAGTAACCCCAGATGTAGCGAACTGGTTTCGATACTCTGCACGTTCTGCTGGTGCAGACGGTCGACGTGCGCGTGCGAGTAGCGACGGTTCAGAATACGGAAACGATGCTTGTTGCGGCGCAGGCGTCGCGCGCTTGGGACATCGCTGGAGAAAAAGACCGACATCGCTAACTGCAGGTTGCTCAGCAGCTGCTCGTACAGCCCGTCCAGCTCCTTCAGCCCTTCCTCCGAAAAGGCGCGGCGCGCCGCCAGCGATTTATCAGCGATTTCGCTGCCCATTCTTTCGACGATATCGGAAGCCTGCTCCAGATTGAGCGCCATTTCGATGATCTCCGCCCAGCGGCGGGACTCCTCTTCGGCCAGCTCGTCTTTCGGCATGCGGGCCAGATAGAGCTTGATCGCCGTGTAGAGCACGTTGATATCGTCAGCCAACCTGCGCAGCTCCTTCTCCTCCCGCGGCTCGCCGTGCATCACCCTGTGCAACCCCCCGAGCATCTGCTCCATCGCGTCGCCAATACGCAACGTTTCGCGCGCGGCATTCGCCAACGCCAGCGCCGGCGTATCCAGCGCCGTGGTATCGAGATGTTTTGGTTTAAGATGGAGGTCCTGTTCGGGATCTTCACGAATCATCCGCTTGCAGAGTCTGGCCATGGGCTCGGCAAACGGCACCATCGCCACGCAGCGAATCAGGTTGTAGAAGACGTGGAAGTAGATAACCAGTTCCGCTTCCGGCAGCGGCATACGGTGCATCGCCTCGGCCAGCACATGGACAAACGGCAGAATAATCAGGCTGCCCACCAGCTTGAACAACAGACTGCCGAGCGCCACGCGGCGCGCAGAAGCGTTGGCGGCGCCGTTGTTGATCATCGCCAGAATCCCCGAGCCGAGGTTGGCGCCAATCACCAGACACAGCGCGACCGGAAACGAAATCACCCCGGTTGAGGTCAGGGTTGCCGTTAACAGCACGGCCGCCAGGCTGGAGTAGCTGATAATGGCGAACATGGCGCCAATCAGCGCATCCAGCATAATGTCGCCGGTCAGCGAGGCGAAAATCACCTGCACGCCATTTGCCTGGGTGATGGGATGAACCGCCTGCACGATAAGTTCCAGCGCTAACAGAATCAGCCCCAGACCGATCCCCACCCGTCCGAGCTGGCCGGCGCGCGTTTGTTTGCGCCCAAGGAAAAAAATCACGCCGATGAAAATCAGCAGCGGCGACAGCCATGACAGATCGAAGGTCAGCACCCTCGCCATCAATGCGGTCCCCACATCGGCCCCCAGCACAATCACCAGCGCAGGCGTCAGCGCGACCAGATCCTGAGCGACAAATGAGGTCACCAGCATGGTGGTGGCATTACTGCTCTGAACCAGAGCCGTGACGCCAATCCCCGCGCAGAAGGCGAGCGGTTTTTTCTCAACGCTACTACTCAGGACGGAACGCAGGCGCGCGCCAAATACGCGCATCACGCCGGTACGAACGATGTGGGTCCCCCAGACCAGCAGGGCAACAGCAGACAACAGATGCAGCAGAGTTAACACGGATTCTTATTCTCCTTATACCCGACGGATAAACCGTCCGGGATTCCCCCGGCGGCGCTGCGCTTAGCCGGACTACATAGTCCGGGACAATCTCAGTCAGAGCAGACAGTCCTGAATCAATACCCCAGTATAAGGGTTTAGCAGCAATAAAGAGACAGGGCGCCCCGATGGCGCCCTGTAAGTTGTAAACTAAGATGACGGATTTGTGACAGGTCGCATTCTAGTCCGCGTCATATCCCAGGTTTGGCGCCAGCCAGCGTTCCACTTCCGCAGGCGTCATCCCTTTACGCCGGGCATAATCTTCCACCTGATCGCGCTGAATTTGCGCCACCGCGTAATACTTGCTGTCCGGATGGCTGAAGTACCAGCCGGAAACCGATGCGCCCGGCCACATGGCGAATGACTCGGTCAGCTTCATGCCGGTTTGCGCCTCGACATCCAGCAGTTCCCAGATCACCGCTTTTTCCGTGTGCTCCGGGCAGGCCGGGTAGCCCGGCGCCGGACGAATCCCCTGGTAGTTTTCGCGGATGAGATCCTCGTTGCTGAGGTTCTCATTTGCCGCATAGCCCCAGTAGACCTTACGCACGCGTTCATGCAGGTATTCGGCAAACGCTTCGGCCAGACGGTCGGCGATGGCTTTGACCATGATCTTGTTGTAATCATCGTGCTGCGCCTCAAACGCTTCCGCCAGCGCGTCCTCTTCCAGCCCGCCGGTGACCGCAAACGCGCCGAGGTAGTCCGCTTTGCCGCTGAGCTTCGGTGCCACAAAATCGGCAAGGCAGTAGTTGGCAAAGCCAACTTTCTCCGTCTGCTGACGCAGATGGTGGCTGACCGTCAGCACATGGGTGCGGGTTTCATCGCGATAGATTTCAATATCATCCCCCACCCGGTTGGCCGGGAATAACCCCACCACGCCGCGCGGATTCAGCGTCTTCTCAGCGCTGAGCGTATCCAGCATCTCATTAGCATCGTGGAACAGGCGCTTCGCTTCTTCGCCCACCACCTCGTCTTCGAGGATGCGCGGGTATTTGCCGGCCAGCGACCAGGTCATGAAGAAGGGCGTCCAGTCGATATAGTTGCGCAGGGTCTCGATGCTGGCTTCCACGCTCTGCACCCCCAGACGATGAGCAACCGGCGGCGTATAGCTGGCCCAGTCAAAGGCCAGATCGTTTTCACGGGCGGCCTGTAATGTGACCGGCGGCGTGCGCGGCTTCTTACGGGCGTGCTGGATACGCACGGTTTCGTACTCGCGACGCGTGCGCGCAACAAACTCATCGTGCTGGATGTCGGAGAGCAGAGCCGAGACCACGCCCACGGTACGCGAGGCGTTCTGCACGTAGACCGTCGGACCGCTATAATTCTGCTCGATTTTGACCGCCGTATGGGCCTTCGACGTCGTGGCTCCGCCAATCAGCAGAGGAATCGTAAAGCCCTGACGTTCCATCTCTTTCGCTACGTTGACCATTTCGTCCAGCGACGGGGTAATCAGCCCGGAGAGGCCAATCAGGTCGGCATTCACTTCGCGGGCGGTTTTGAGGATTTTATCCGCCGGCACCATCACGCCAAGATCGATAATTTCGTAGTTATTGCACTGCAGCACCACGCCAACGATATTTTTACCGATGTCGTGGACATCGCCTTTCACGGTCGCAATAACCATCTTGCCGTTGCTGGAGCCTTTTTCCTTGCTGGCTTCGATATACGGCTCCAGATAGGCCACCGCCTGTTTCATCACGCGGGCGGATTTCACTACCTGCGGAAGAAACATTTTGCCCTCGCCAAACAGATCGCCGACCACGTTCATGCCGTCCATCAGCGGACCTTCAATCACTTCTATCGGACGCGCGGCCTGCTGGCGCGCCTCTTCGGTATCCAGCTCGATAAACTCGGTAATGCCTTTTACCAGCGAATATTCCAGCCGTTTTTTCACGTCCCAGCTACGCCATTCCGCCTGCTGGGCGTTGGCGGAGTCGTCCGTTTTACTGCCGCGGTATTTTTCCGCCAGATCCAGCAGACGCTCGGTACCGTCGTCACGGCGGTTGAGGATCACGTCTTCGACCGCATCGCGCAGTTCCACCGGTAGATCGTCGTAAATCGCCAGCTGACCGGCGTTCACAATCCCCATATCCATGCCGTTGCGGATGGCGTAATAGAGGAACACCGCGTGGATGGCTTCACGCACCGGGTCATTACCGCGGAACGAGAAAGAGACGTTGGAGACACCGCCGGAAATCAGCGCATGCGGCAGCTCGCGTTTAATATCTTCACAGGCGCCGATAAAATCCTGCGCATAGTTGTTGTGCTCTTCAATACCGGTAGCGACGGCGAAGATATTGGGGTCAAAAATAATATCTTCCGGCGGGAAACCCACCTCTTCGGTCAGAATCTTGTACGCCCGGCGGCAAATTTCGATTTTGCGCGCGCGGGTATCCGCCTGCCCGACTTCATCAAAGGCCATCACCACCACGGCAGCGCCGTAACGACGCACCTTCTTCGCATGCTCAACGAAGGCCTCTACGCCCTCTTTCATCGAGATGGAGTTGACGATACCTTTGCCCTGAATGCACTTTAGCCCCTTTTCGATGACGTCCCATTTCGAGGAGTCGATCATAATCGGTACCCGGGCGATATCAGGCTCGCCGGCAATCAGATTCAGGAAACGCACCATCGCCGCTTCGGCGTCGAGCATCCCCTCATCCATGTTGATATCGATAATCTGCGCGCCGCTTTCCACCTGCTGACGGGCGACGTCCAGAGCTTCGTTATATTTTTCTTCTTTAATCAGGCGCTTGAATTTCGCTGAGCCGGTCACGTTGGTGCGTTCACCGACGTTCACAAACAGGCTGTCGTCACCGATATTCAACGGCTCCAGGCCAGCAAGGCGACAGGCGACCGGGATCTCCGGCAACTGGCGCGGGGCCAGGCCAGCGACTGCATCGCTCATCGCTTTAATGTGTTCCGGCGTGGTACCGCAGCAGCCGCCAACCACGTTCAGGAAGCCGGACTCCGCCCACTCGCGAATCTGCGCCGCCATGGTATCGGCATCGAGATCATATTCGCCAAAGGCGTTTGGCAGCCCGGCATTGGGGTGCGCAGTCACGTAGCATTCGGCAATGCGCGACAGTTCCTGCACGTACTGGCGCAGCTCATCTGGCCCCAGCGCGCAGTTGAGGCCGAAGGTGAGCGCATCGGCATGACGCAGGGAGTTATAAAACGCTTCCGTGGTTTGCCCGGAGAGCGTACGCCCGGAGGCATCGGTGATGGTGCCGGAGATCATGATCGGCAGTTCAACACCCAGCGCCTCAAACTCTTCTTTCACGGCGAAGATCGCCGCTTTGGCGTTCAGGGTATCGAACACGGTCTCGATCAGAATCAGATCAACGCCCCCTTCCACCAGCGCTTTGGTCGACTCGCGGTAAGCCTCCACCAGCCCATCAAAGGTAATATTGCGGTAGGCCGGGTCGTTAACATCCGGGGAAATAGAGGCGGTGCGGTTGGTCGGGCCGAGAACACCGGCAACGTAGCGCGGTTTTTCCGGCGTGCGGGCGGTCCACTCATCGGCGCAGGCGCGCGCCAGCTTTGCGGCGACAAAGTTGATTTCCGCCGACAGGGATTCCATCTGGTAATCCGCCATCGCGATAGTCGTCGAGTTAAAGGTGTTGGTTTCAATGATATCCGCCCCCGCCGCAAAGTAGGCGTCGTGGATAGCGGTTATCACATCCGGCTTACTGAGCACCAGCAGATCGTTATTGCCCTTCAGATCGCATGGCCAGTCGGCAAAGCGTGCGCCGCGGAAGTCCTCTTCACTCAGACGATAGCCCTGGATCATGGTGCCCATGCCCCCATCCAGAACCAAAATACGTTTTTTTAACTGCTGATGCAGTTGTTCAACTTTGCTGCTCACACTCGCTCCCGACAACGCTCAACCAGACCGAAAAAACTTAACGGACCATACTGGCATAAAGCACCAAGGCGGAAAAGAGAACGACGGGCAATATGAGACATGTTCAGCTTCACTCATCCGATCAGTCCGGTAGTGATTGCAAATTCGGCAAATAAAACGAAAACTATTTCCACGATACAGAAAAAAGGAATCAGCGATGGCCACTCCCGTTCCCGCTAAGCGCGGCAGAAAACCCGCGACGCCCGCCGCCCCTCAGGCTGGCGGCCAGGTTCAGTCGCTTACCCGTGGATTAAAATTGCTTGAATGGATTGCTGAATCGCACAGTAGCGTGGCACTGACCGAACTGGCTCAGCAGGCCGGGCTGCCCAACTCCACCACCCATCGTCTGCTGACGACCATGCAGCAGTTGGGCTTTGTCCGCCAGGTTGGTGAACTCGGCCACTGGTCCGTGGGCGCACATGCTTTTGTGGTCGGCAGCAGCTTTCTACAAAGCCGCAATCTGCTGGCGATCGTCCACCCGATCCTGCGCCAGCTGATGGAAGACTCCGGCGAAACGGTCAATCTGGCGGTGCTCGATCACAGCGATCACCAGGCGATTATAATTGATCAAGTGCAGTGTACGCAGCTGATGCGCATGTCGGCACCGATCGGCGGCAAACTCCCGATGCACGCTTCCGGCGCGGGTAAAGCGTTCCTGTCGCAGCTCAGCGAAGAGCAGGTCACCGGTCTGCTGCACCGCAAAGGGCTGCATGCTTATACTCACGCCACGCTGGTCTCCCCGGTCCATCTGAAAGAGGATTTAGCCCAGACGCGCAAGCGCGGCTATTCTTTTGATGATGAAGAACATGCCCTCGGTTTACGCTGCGTCGCCTCCTGTATTTATGACGAACACCGCGAGCCGTTTGCCGCCATCTCTATTTCCGGGCCGATTTCCCGGATGACCGACGATCGCGTCACCGAACTGGGGGCGCTGGTGATTAAAGCGGCGAAAGAAGTGACCCTGGCCTACGGCGGAATGCGCTAAATGAGCGATCTGAAATCATACTGGCAGGATAAATACCCTTCTGCTTTCTGCTGGTCTTTCGGCGACTCACCTGAGCTGGCCGACGAACTGGCGGCCCTGGTCGTCGCCGGGAAAAAGCGAGGCACCTGCGGCTCGCTTGCCAGCTATCAGCAAGAGCAGCCGCCCGTGACGCCAGGGGCATATCACATTGTGCTGGACGGTAAAGGAAAAGGTGTATGCGTGATACGCACCCTGGCGCTCAGGCTCATCCGTTTTAACGACATGAGCCCGGAGCTCGCCGCGCTGGAAGGCGAAGGCGATTTGAGCCTGGCTTACTGGCAATCGGCACATCGGGCCTTCTTTGAACGAGAGGGCACCTGGGCGCCGGATATGGAGCTGGTGTACGAAGAGTTTGCCGTGATCGAGGCAGCCTGAACAGTACGCCTACCCCGCCTGCTGCAACGCGCCATAGCGCACGCAAAAACGCTGACGGCGACGGTAGGCATAGACATCCTCCACATGCCCGCGGCGGATTCGCGTCTGCAGCTCTCGCCAGTAGTCTGCCCGCAGCAGATCGGCGTGCATCTCTTCAAACAGCGGCCCGATGCGCGGATCGGCGCACAGCCAGTGACGAAACTCTTCCGGGAAGACATCTCCCGGCGACACGCTGTACCACGGTTCGCTCGCCAGCTCATCTTCCGGGTAGCGCGGCGGCGGAATGTCGCGGAAATTCACTTCGGTCATGTAGCAAATTTCATCGTAATCATAGAACACCACCCGGCCATGGCGGGTCACGCCGAAATTTTTAAACAGCATATCGCCGGGGAAGATATTGGCGGCGGCAAGCTGGCGGATGGCGTTGCCATACTCCTCCACCGCATCGCGCAGCGCCTGGCCATTCACCTGCTCCAGCCAGAGATTCAGCGGCACCATCCGCCGTTCGATATAGAGATGGCTGATGACAAGGCGATCGCCCAGATCGGTAATTTTTGCGCCGGCCTCTGTCTGCAGTAGCGCCATTAGCGCCGGGGCAATCTGCCGTTTTTCCAGCACGAAGTTTTCAAACTCCTGGGTATCGGCCATTCTCCCGACGCGGTCATGTTCTTTTACCAGCTGATAGCAAGCGCGGACGTGGGCCGCGGTCATCTCCTTTTGCGGCGCAAAGCGGTCTTTGATCACCTTAAATACCCGATCAAATCCCGGCAGAGTAAAGACCAGCATCACCATGCCGCGGATGCCCGGCGCCTCAATAAATTGCTCATCGCTGCGGGCAATATACTGCAGGTATTCGCGATAGCTTTCCGTCTTCGCATGCTTCTGGCAGCCAATCGCCATATACAGTTCGGCGGTGGTTTTACCCGGCAGAATATCGCGCAGCCATTCAACCAGCGCACCGGGCAGCGGCGCGTAGACCATAAAATAAGAGCGGGCGAAGCCAAACACGATGCTCGCTTCGGCGTGGGTCGTCAGACAGGTGTCAATAAACAGCTCGCCCTCCTCGCTGCGATGAACAGGCAGCAGAAACGGCAAGGTTGCCACCGGCGTCACCAGCTTACCCACCAGCCAGGCGGCTTTATTGCGGTAAAAGAGTTCGTTCGCAATCTGCAGGTGGGAGCGGGACAACATCTCGCTTCCCAGCGCTTCATGCAGACTGGCGCTAATGTAGCCGATATCGCGCGCCTTATTTTGCCACGGCAGACGCAGGGGTAAGTCGGCGAGAACCTTGCTTAACAGCGTCTCCCAGCCGCGATCGGGGAAGAAGTTTTTCGCCAGCGGTCGGGGCAGCGAACGGAAGCTGCGCTCTGGCTGAGAACTGAAAATAAAAAGCCGCTCGGGTGTTAACGAGCGGTGGTCAAACAACCGGCAATAGACAGAATTAAAAAAGCTCTCTGCAATCTCAAAGCGAGGGTAATCCGGCAGCAGGTGCGTGTACTGCTCTTTCACCCGCAGCAAAAAATCCGCGTCGGTACTTTTACCTCCGGTAATACAGCGCAGCTGTTCCACCACCAGCCCGACGTGATGATCATAAAGGTGAATTCGCTGCTTCATGGCCTGCTGAACCGCATGCCAGTCGGCATGTTCAAAGCGCTGCTGCGCGCCTGAAGTGACTTCCAGAAAACGCCCGTACTGCGCGTCGAAACCCTGCAAAATCGTTTGTGCAATCAATAATTCCAGGCCACGCGTCATCGCTTTTCCCCATCCGGCATCCGCTCATGCCGGATGGCGCCTTCGCTTATCCGGCCTACCGCTTGCGTAGGCCCGGTAAGCTCAGCGCCACCGGGCAGCAATCAGAACTGCTCTTCTTCCGTTGAACCGGTCAACGCCGTGACCGATGACGTTCCGCCCTGAATAATGGTGGTCACCTTATCGAAGTAGCCGGTGCCCACTTCCTGCTGATGAGAGACAAAAGTGTAGCCATCTTTAGCCGCGGCAAACTCTGGCTGCTGCACTTTCTCAACGTAGTGCTTCATGCCTTCACCCTGCGCATAGGCATGGGCCAGGTCGAACATGTTGAACCACATGCTGTGGATCCCCGCCAGCGTGATGAACTGGTATTTGTAACCCATATCAGACAGCGCCTGCTGGAAGTGGGCGATGGTGTTGTCATCAAGATTTTTCTTCCAGTTGAACGACGGCGAACAATTGTAGGCCAGCAGTTTGCCCGGGAAACGCGCGTGAATCGCCTCCGCAAAGCGGCGTGCCTGCTCCAGATCGGGTTTCGAGGTTTCACACCACACCAGATCCGCGTACGGCGCATAGGCCAGACCGCGACTGATCGCCTGTTCGATACCGGCATGGGTACGGAAAAACCCTTCGCTGGTACGTTCGCCGGTGACAAACTCGCGATCGTAAGGATCGCAGTCGGAGGTAATCAGATCGGCCGCATCGGCATCCGTTCGCGCAATCACCAGCGTCGGCACGCCCATCACATCCGCGGCCAGGCGCGCAGCGACCAGCTTCTGAATGGCTTCCTGCGTCGGCACCAGCACTTTGCCGCCCATATGGCCGCACTTCTTCACCGATGCCAGCTGATCTTCAAAATGAACGGCCGCTGCACCGGCTTCAATCATCGATTTCATCAACTCGAACGCGTTAAGCACGCCGCCAAAACCCGCCTCGGCATCCGCCACGATCGGCAGGAAATAGTCGGTATAGCGCGGATCGCCCGCTTCAATCCCCGCCGACCACTGGATCTGATCCGCGCGGCGGAAGGTGTTGTTGATCCGATCAACCACCGCAGGGACCGAGTTTGCCGGATACAGCGATTGATCCGGGTACATGCTGGAGGCGAGGTTGGCATCCGCCGCCACCTGCCAGCCGGAGAGATAAATTGCCTCGATCCCGGCCTTCGCCTGCTGCAATGCCTGCCCGCCCGTCAATGCGCCGAGGCTGTTGATGTAGCCTTTTTTCGCGTCGCCATGCAGCAGTCGCCACATTTTGGCCGCCCCCAACTGCGCCAGCGTGCATTCCGGATTGACCGAGCCGCGCAATTTCACCACGTCCTCTGCGCTATAGGGGCGGGTAATGCCTTCCCAACGCGGTTGCGTCCACTCTTTGTTTAATTCTTCGATTTGTTGGGTACGGGTTTTCATGTGCAGATGCTCCATTGTGTGCTCCTGGCTTCCCAGGCGTTATCGGTGAAAGCAATTTGGCCGCGGCCAAAAAGACAAACAAAATTGCCCGCTGATTACGCCAGCAGGCGGTAGCCCGGCAGCGTCAGGAAGTCGATTAACTCCTCTGAGGTGGTGATCTGTTCCATCAGGCGCGCGGCATCGTCAAAACGCCCGCTGCTGTAGCGGTGCTCGCCAAGCTCCTCCTGAATCACCATCAGTTCTTCCGCCAGCCACTGACGGAACAGCGTCTTGGTGACCGGTGTGCCGTCACTGAGGGTTTTCTGATGGTGAATCCATTGCCAGATGGAGGTTCGCGAAATTTCGGCGGTCGCCGCATCTTCCATCAGACCGTAAATCGGGACGCAGCCATTGCCGGAGATCCAGGCTTCGATGTACTGCACCGCGACGCGAATATTGGCGCGCATCCCTGCTTCTGTGCGTTCGCCCTCACAGGGCGCCAGCAGCTGTTCGGCGGTTATCGGCGCATCTTCTTCCCGGCTGACGTACAGCTGGTTGGGACGTTCGCCCAATAGCTGGTTGAAAACCGCCATGGCGGTATCCGCCAGCCCCGGATGCGCGACCCAGGTACCGTCGTGGCCGTTTTTCGCCTCCAGTTCTTTATCGGCGGTGACTTTCGCGAGGACCTGGCGGTTACGCTCAGCATCTTTGCTGGGGATAAATGCCGCCATCCCCCCCATCGCGAACGCGCCGCGTTTATGGCAGGTCTTAATCAACAGACGCGAATAGGCGCTAAGGAACGGTTTATCCATGGTGACAACCTGGCGGTCGGGTAAGACGCGGTCGCCATGGTTTTTTAACGTTTTGATATAGCTGAAAATGTAATCCCAGCGCCCGCAGTTCAGGCCCACGATATGGTCCCGCAGCGCATGCAGAATTTCATCCATCTGGAACACCGCTGGCAGTGTTTCAATTAACAGCGTGGCCTTGATCGTGCCGCGCGGCAGTTCAAAGCGGTCTTCGGTGTAGCTGAAGACATCGCTCCACCATGCCGCTTCCTGCCAGGCCTGAGTTTTCGGCAGGTAGAAGTAAGGACCGCTGCCTTTTGCCAGCAGCTTTTGGTAGTTGTGGAAAAAATAGAGCGCGAAATCAAACAGGCTGCCGGGAATCGATTCGCCGCGCCACGTAACATGTTTTTCTGGCAGATGCAGGCCGCGTACGCGGCATACCAGTACCGCCGGATCGGGCTTCAGCTGGTAAATCTTTCCGGCTTCATTGGTGTAGCTGATGGTGCCATTCACCGCATCGCGCAGGTTAATCTGGCCATCAATAACTTTGTTCCAGTCCGGCGCCAGCGAGTCTTCAAAATCTGCCATAAAGACTTTCACGTTGGCATTGAGGGCGTTAATCACCATTTTACGCTCTACCGGCCCGGTGATTTCCACCCGACGATCCTGTAAATCGGCGGGAATACCGCGAATCGTCCAGTCGCCATTTCTAATGGAAGCAGTTTCCGAAATAAAATCAGGCAGTCTTCCGGCGTCAATCGCCTGCTGTTGCTGAATACGTGCCGCCAGTAGTTTATTGCGCTCAGGCGTGAAGCGGCTCACCAGTTCCGTCAGAAACTCCACCGCCTCAGGCGTTAAAATCTGCTTCTCCTGCTCGCCATATGGCCGGCTGAAGGCCAGTTCGTCAGTCATTGTCGCCTGTTGCGTCATTTTGTAGCTCCTATTGGTTGATCCAGGTGGCGCGAGTGAACGATCGTTGTCTGGTTTTCGCTCAACACAATTAAGACTACTCAATAAAATTACAAAATCAAAAACAATTTCCATTTTTAATTTAATTAAATTGCAACATGCTGATTAAATTGAAATTAAAGTTATTTTTCAGAGTGAGTTGAATTTCGGAAACAAAAAAGGCACCCGAAGGTGCCAGAGGCAAAATGCTGAAACGCTTTAGGATCGCGTTATCTGGAGGATTAATCCAAAGTCGGATTCATATTCCGCAGATCGTATGGAGTGATCTGGTAGACGTAATAGTTAAGCCAGTTTGCAAACAGCAGATTGCCATGGCTGCGCCAGGTGGCTCGCGGTTTGTTTTGCGGATCGTTTTGCGGAAAATAATTATACGGAATGTCCGGGCTCAGACCGGCTTCCACATCGCGGAAAAATTCGCTGGCCAGGGTGTGGGCGTCGTATTCCGGGTGGCCGGTCACAAAGGCAATACGCTTATCTTTGCTGGCAAACAGGTAGGCATCACCCTCTTCCGTTTCTGCCAGGATCTCTAAATCGGTGTAATCGCGAATCAGCGCCGCCGGGAAATCCGCATAGCGAGAGTGCGGGGCAAGGAAAGAGTCATCAAAACCACGGGTCAGCAGCGCGTGAGGATGCAGAATATGATGCTCATACACGCCGGAAATTTTTTCTGCCCGGGTCTGCTTAGGAATGCCGTACAGGATATTGAGTGCGGCCTGTACCGCCCAACAAACAAAAAGCGTAGAGGTGACGTGATCTTTCGCCCACTCCAGCACCTGTTTGATCTGCGGCCAGTAGGCAACATCGTTAAATTCGACCAGACCCAGCGGCGCGCCGGTGACGATCAGACCGTCAAAGTTCTGGTCGCAAATATCGTCGAAGTTGCAGTAGAAGTTATTCAGGTGTTCACTTGGCGTATTGCGGGATTCACGCGCATCGATACGCAGGAGCTGGATATCAAGCTGTAGCGGAGAGTTCGACAGCAGGCGCAGGAACTGATTCTCCGTTTCGATTTTTTTCGGCATCAGGTTAAGGATAAGCACCTTCAGCGGACGAATTTCCTGAGTTGTTGCACGCGTAGTCGTCATCACAAAGACGTTCTCACCACGCAAGAAATTGACGGCTGGTAGCTCGTCCTGCACCCGAATCGGCATAACTTGATTACCTCATAGCATACGTATAAACGTTTAGACATCCAGACAGCTAACAATAACCAGGAATAATGAAAATGTCGAGTCTGCAAGCGGAAGGTGAGAAAGTTTCAACCATCTCCAGGATAGAATACTGTGGTTAATCGCAAGGATATATCATGAGTATAGTGATTCGCCGTTCGCGTAGTGATGAGAGCGAACAACTGATTGAAATCTGGCGTCGTTCCGTTGATGCGACGCATCATTTTCTTTCACAGCAGGACCGAAAGGAAATTGAGCGCCAGGTGTGTGAGTTTTTTCCCCGGGCGCCGCTATGGGTTGCGGCCACCCGTGAGGACAAGCCCTGCGCATTGATGCTGCTTTCCGAACAGCATCTGGAAGCCCTTTTTGTTGATCCTGACTTTCGCGGTATGGGCGTGGGTCGCCAGTTAGTCAGGTATGCTCTGGAATGGATTCCGGGACTCACAACCGATGTGAATGAGCAGAATGCTCAGGCGGTAGGGTTTTACGCGAATATGGGGTTTGTGGTGAGCGGACGCTCCGATCATGACGACCATGGGCGGCCCTATCCGCTGCTTCATTTGCGTTATGCCGGGCGTTAAAACGCAAAAAGCCCGTCCGTGAGGACGGGCTGCTTTCGCCATAAACACCAGACAAAACAAAAGGCCCGGTCTTTCGACCGGGCCTTCTGCTTTATTTGATGCCTGGCAGTTCCCTACTCTCACATGGGGAGACCCCACACTACCATCGGCGCTACGGCGTTTCACTTCTGAGTTCGGCATGGGGTCAGGTGGGACCACCGCGCTAGTGCCGCCAGGCAAATTCTTTGTGCTCAGTACGCAATTCTTTATCGCATCAGCCGTGTTGCTGCTGCGCACATCATTGCGTACTCAACTCTGAATCTAAGCTGAAAATCTATTTCGTCTCTTCGCCAAAACAGCTTCGGCGTTGTAAGGTTAAGCCTCACGGTTCATTAGTATCGGTTAGCTCAACGTATCGCTACGCTTACACACCCGACCTATCAACGTCGTCGTCTTCAACGTTCCTTCAGGACTCTCAAAGAGTCAGGGAGAACTCATCTCGGGGCAAGTTTCGTGCTTAGATGCTTTCAGCACTTATCTCTTCCGCATTTAGCTACCGGGCAATGCCATTGGCATGACAACCCGAACACCAGTGATGCGTCCACTCCGGTCCTCTCGTACTAGGAGCAGCCCCCCTCAATTCTCCAGCGCCCACGGCAGATAGGGACCGAACTGTCTCACGACGTTCTAAACCCAGCTCGCGTACCACTTTAAATGGCGAACAGCCATACCCTTGGGACCTACTTCAGCCCCAGGATGTGATGAGCCGACATCGAGGTGCCAAACACCGCCGTCGATATGAACTCTTGGGCGGTATCAGCCTGTTATCCCCGGAGTACCTTTTATCCGTTGAGCGATGGCCCTTCCATTCAGAACCACCGGATCACTATGACCTGCTTTCGCACCTGCTCGCGCCGTCACGCTCGCAGTCAAGCTAGCTTATGCCATTGCACTAACCTCCTGATGTCCGACCAGGATTAGCTAACCTTCGTGCTCCTCCGTTACTCTTTGGGAGGAGACCGCCCCAGTCAAACTACCCACCAGACACTGTCCGCAACCCGGATGACGGGTCTACGTTAGAACACCAGCCATTAAAGGGTGGTATTTCAAGGTTGGCTCCACGCAGACTGGCGTCCACGCTTCAAAGCCTCCCACCTATCCTACACATCAAGGACCAGTGTTCAGTGTCAAGCTATAGTAAAGGTTCACGGGGTCTTTCCGTCTTGCCGCGGGTACACTGCATCTTCACAGCGAGTTCAATTTCACTGAGTCTCGGGTGGAGACAGCCTGGCCATCATTACGCCATTCGTGCAGGTCGGAACTTACCCGACAAGGAATTTCGCTACCTTAGGACCGTTATAGTTACGGCCGCCGTTTACCGGGGCTTCGATCAAGAGCTTCTCCTTACGGATAACCCCATCAATTAACCTTCCGGCACCGGGCAGGCGTCACACCGTATACGTCCACTTTCGTGTTTGCACAGTGCTGTGTTTTTAATAAACAGTTGCAGCCAGCTGGTATCTTCGACTGAGTTCAGCTCCACGAGCAAGTCGCTTCACCTACCATCAGCGTGCCTTCTCCCGAAGTTACGGCACCATTTTGCCTAGTTCCTTCACCCGAGTTCTCTCAAGCGCCTTGGTATTCTCTACCTGACCACCTGTGTCGGTTTGGGGTACGATTTGATGTTACCTGATGCTTAGAGGCTTTTCCTGGAAGCAGGGCATTTGTCACTTCAGCACCGTAGTGCCTCGTCATCACACCTCAGCGTTAATAAGGTACCGGATTTACCTGGAACCTCCGCCTACATGCTTAAACCGGGACAACCGTCGCCCGGCCAACATAGCCTTCTCCGTCCCCCCTTCGCAGTAACACCGAGTACAGGAATATTAACCTGTTTCCCATCGACTACGCCTTTCGGCCTCGCCTTAGGGGTCGACTCACCCTGCCCCGATTAACGTTGGACAGGAACCCTTGGTCTTCCGGCGAGCGGGCTTTTCACCCGCTTTATCGTTACTTATGTCAGCATTCGCACTTCTGATACCTCCAGCAACCCTCACAGGCCACCTTCAACGGCTTACAGAACGCTCCCCTACCCAACAACACATCGTGTCGCTGCCGCAGCTTCGGTGCATGGTTTAGCCCCGTTACATCTTCCGCGCAGGCCGACTCGACCAGTGAGCTATTACGCTTTCTTTAAATGATGGCTGCTTCTAAGCCAACATCCTGGCTGTCTGTGCCTTCCCACATCGTTTCCCACTTAACCATGACTTTGGGACCTTAGCTGGCGGTCTGGGTTGTTTCCCTCTTCACGACGGACGTTAGCACCCGCCGTGTGTCTCCCGTGATAACATTCTTCGGTATTCGTAGTTTGCATCGGGTTGGTAAGTCGGGATGACCCCCTAGCCGAAACAGTGCTCTACCCCCGAAGATGAGTTCACGAGGCGCTACCTAAATAGCTTTCGGGGAGAACCAGCTATCTCCCGGTTTGATTGGCCTTTCACCCCCAGCCACAAGTCATCCGCTAATTTTTCAACATTAGTCGGTTCGGTCCTCCAGTTAGTGTTACCCAACCTTCAACCTGCCCATGGCTAGATCACCGGGTTTCGGGTCTATACCCTGCAACTTAACGCCCAGTTAAGACTCGGTTTCCCTGCGGCTCCCCTATTCGGTTAACCTTGCTACAGAATATAAGTCGCTGACCCATTATACAAAAGGTACGCAGTCACCTAACAAGTAGGCTCCCACTGCTTGTACGTACACGGTTTCAGGTTCTTTTTCACTCCCCTCGCCGGGGTTCTTTTCGCCTTTCCCTCACGGTACTGGTTCACTATCGGTCAGTCAGGAGTATTTAGCCTTGGAGGATGGTCCCCCCATATTCAGACAGGATACCACGTGTCCCGCCCTACTCTTCGAACTCACAGCCTGTGCATTTTAGTGTACGGGAGTATCACCCTGTACCCTGCGACTTTCCAGACGCTTCCACTAACACACAAACTGATTCAGGTTCTGGGCTGCTCCCCGTTCGCTCGCCGCTACTGGGGGAATCTCGGTTGATTTCTTTTCCTCGGGGTACTTAGATGTTTCAGTTCCCCCGGTTCGCTTCGTTAAGCTATGTATTCACTTAACGATAGTGTGTCGAAACACACTGGGTTTCCCCATTCGGAAATCGCCGGTTATAACGGTTCATATCACCTTACCGACGCTTATCGCAGATTAGCACGTCCTTCATCGCCTCTGACTGCCAGGGCATCCACCGTGTACGCTTAGTCGCTTAACCTCACAACCCGAAACTGTTTCGTAAAACGGCTCGTGTTGCGAAAATTTGAGAGACTCGAACACACATAACATGTGTGTCGTTTCAATTTTCAGCTTGATCCAGATTTTTAAAGAGCAAATATCTCAAACGTCACCCGAAGATGAGTTTTGAGATACTGAGGTCGGCGACTTTCACTCACACAAACCAGCAAGTGGCGTCCCCTAGGGGATTCGAACCCCTGTTACCGCCGTGAAAGGGCGGTGTCCTGGGCCTCTAGACGAAGGGGACACTGAAGTCTCAATCGCAAGACGCCTTGCTTTTTACTTTTCATCAGACAATCTGTGTGAGCACTACAAAGGCAGGTTCTTTCAGGTAAGGAGGTGATCCAACCGCAGGTTCCCCTACGGTTACCTTGTTACGACTTCACCCCAGTCATGAATCACAAAGTGGTAAGCGCCCTCCCGAAGGTTAAGCTACCTACTTCTTTTGCAACCCACTCCCATGGTGTGACGGGCGGTGTGTACAAGGCCCGGGAACGTATTCACCGTAGCATTCTGATCTACGATTACTAGCGATTCCGACTTCATGGAGTCGAGTTGCAGACTCCAATCCGGACTACGACATACTTTATGAGGTCCGCTTGCTCTCGCGAGGTCGCTTCTCTTTGTATATGCCATTGTAGCACGTGTGTAGCCCTACTCGTAAGGGCCATGATGACTTGACGTCATCCCCACCTTCCTCCAGTTTATCACTGGCAGTCTCCTTTGAGTTCCCGACCAAATCGCTGGCAACAAAGGATAAGGGTTGCGCTCGTTGCGGGACTTAACCCAACATTTCACAACACGAGCTGACGACAGCCATGCAGCACCTGTCTCAGAGTTCCCGAAGGCACCAAAGCATCTCTGCTAAGTTCTCTGGATGTCAAGAGTAGGTAAGGTTCTTCGCGTTGCATCGAATTAAACCACATGCTCCACCGCTTGTGCGGGCCCCCGTCAATTCATTTGAGTTTTAACCTTGCGGCCGTACTCCCCAGGCGGTCGACTTAACGCGTTAGCTCCGGAAGCCACTCCTCAAGGGAACAACCTCCAAGTCGACATCGTTTACAGCGTGGACTACCAGGGTATCTAATCCTGTTTGCTCCCCACGCTTTCGCACCTGAGCGTCAGTCTTTGTCCAGGGGGCCGCCTTCGCCACCGGTATTCCTCCAGATCTCTACGCATTTCACCGCTACACCTGGAATTCTACCCCCCTCTACAAGACTCAAGCCTGCCAGTTTCAAATGCAGTTCCCAGGTTGAGCCCGGGGATTTCACATCTGACTTAACAGACCGCCTGCGTGCGCTTTACGCCCAGTAATTCCGATTAACGCTTGCACCCTCCGTATTACCGCGGCTGCTGGCACGGAGTTAGCCGGTGCTTCTTCTGCGAGTAACGTCAATCGATGAGGTTATTAACCTCACCGCCTTCCTCCTCGCTGAAAGTACTTTACAACCCGAAGGCCTTCTTCATACACGCGGCATGGCTGCATCAGGCTTGCGCCCATTGTGCAATATTCCCCACTGCTGCCTCCCGTAGGAGTCTGGACCGTGTCTCAGTTCCAGTGTGGCTGGTCATCCTCTCAGACCAGCTAGGGATCGTCGCCTAGGTGAGCCGTTACCCCACCTACTAGCTAATCCCATCTGGGCACATCTGATGGCATGAGGCCCGAAGGTCCCCCACTTTGGTCTTGCGACGTTATGCGGTATTAGCTACCGTTTCCAGTAGTTATCCCCCTCCATCAGGCAGTTTCCCAGACATTACTCACCCGTCCGCCACTCGTCACCCGAGAGCAAGCTCTCTGTGCTACCGTTCGACTTGCATGTGTTAGGCCTGCCGCCAGCGTTCAATCTGAGCCATGATCAAACTCTTCAATTTAAGTTTGATGCTCATGAATTAAACTTCGTAATGAATTACGTATGTTCACTCAGAGACTTGGTATTCATTTTTCGTCCGAGGACGTTAAGAATCCATGTCACTTTGAGTGCCCACACAGATTGTCTGATAAATTGTTAAAGAGCAGTTGCGACGGCGCTTAGCGCTCTGTCGCGAGGTGGCGTATATTACGCTTTCCTCTTTCAGAGTCAACCTCATTTTTCAGAAGTTTTCTCTTTCAACCCGGCGGCTTGTCTGCCGTTGTTCCGTGTCGATGGAGGCGCATTATAGGGAGTTCTCGAACGCCCGCAATAGAAAAATTGCAGAAAAATGACTGACTGCTGCATTCCCCAGCAAAACCCCGCTTTATACCCTGTTACACACAGAATTATCCACAGACCGTACCGCTTGTTAGCGCATAAAGCCCAGCAAAAGCCCCTTCTATATAAAGAAGAGAGCGGCAAAAAAGAGAAAGATAAAAATTCGCGAGCGTTGCGCAAACGTTTTCGTTACAATGCCGCGCTATGACAAGGATGCCCGGTGGGGTGCGTCAGGTGAGTTTTTAGACAAAAATTCACCTAACGCTCTCTGTAATGTTCAAATCCTGGGGATTTAATACCATGCAACAACGTCGTCCAGTCCGCCGCGCTCTGCTCAGTGTTTCTGACAAGGCCGGTATCGTCGAATTCGCGCAGGCTCTTTCCGCTCGTGGTGTTGAGCTACTGTCTACGGGTGGTACCGCACGCCTGCTGGCTGAGAAAGGCCTGCCGGTAACCGAAGTCTCTGACTACACCGGTTTCCCGGAAATGATGGATGGACGCGTTAAGACCCTGCATCCAAAAGTACACGGCGGCATTCTCGGCCGTCGCGGCCAGGATGACGAGATCATGGCCCAGCACGCTATCTCTCCTATCGATATGGTTGTTGTTAACCTTTATCCGTTCGCCCAGACCGTCGCCCGCGAAGGTTGCTCGCTGGAAGATGCGGTGGAAAACATCGATATCGGCGGCCCGACAATGGTGCGCTCCGCGGCCAAGAACCATAAAGACGTGGCTATCGTCGTGAAGAGCCATGACTACAACGCCATTATTAAAGAGATGGATGCGAATGACGGTTCCCTGACGCTGGAAACCCGCTTCGATCTCGCCATTAAAGCTTTCGAGCACACCGCCGCCTACGACAGCATGATTGCCAACTACTTCGGCAGCATGGTTCCGGCCTATCACGGTGAGACTCAGGAAGCCTCCGGCCGCTTCCCGCGTACGCTGAACCTGAACTTTATTAAGAAGCAGGATATGCGCTACGGCGAGAACAGCCATCAGCAGGCTGCCTTCTATATAGAAGAAGAAATTAAAGAAGCGTCGGTTGCGACCGCTACTCAGGTTCAGGGCAAAGCCCTTTCTTATAACAACATCGCCGATACCGATGCGGCGCTGGAGTGTGTGAAAGAGTTCAGCGAACCGGCCTGCGTGATTGTTAAACACGCCAACCCATGCGGCGTTGCGGTCAGCTCCTCAATTCTGGATGCTTACGATCGTGCCTACAAAACCGACCCGACCTCCGCATTCGGCGGCATTATCGCCTTCAACCGCGAGCTGGATGCAGAAACCGCGCAGGCCATCATTTCTCGTCAGTTTGTTGAAGTGATCATTGCGCCATCCGCCAGCGAAGAGGCCCTGAAGATAACGGCGGCCAAACAGAACGTCCGCGTTCTGACCTGCGGCGAGTGGGCGGCACGCGTTCCAGGTCTCGATTTCAAACGCGTTAACGGCGGCCTGCTGGTTCAGGATCGCGATCTGGGCATGGTCAGCGCCGGTGAACTGCGCGTGGTCAGCAAACGCCAGCCGACGGAACAAGAACTGCGTGATGCGCTGTTCTGCTGGAAAGTGGCGAAGTTCGTGAAATCCAACGCCATTGTTTACGCCAAAGAGAATATGACTATCGGCATCGGCGCGGGCCAGATGAGCCGCGTTTACTCTGCCAAAATCGCCGGGATTAAAGCCGGTGACGAAGGTCTGGAAGTCAAAGGTTCGGCAATGGCCTCCGATGCCTTCTTCCCGTTCCGTGACGGTATCGATGCGGCTGCGGCGGTTGGCGTAACCTGCGTGATCCAACCTGGCGGTTCTATCCGCGACGATGAGGTGATTGCCGCAGCCGACGAACACGGTATTGCGATGATCTTCACCGACATGCGCCACTTCCGCCATTAATTCACGGAGCAGAACATGAAAGTATTAGTGATTGGCAACGGCGGCCGCGAGCACGCGCTGGGATGGAAAGCGGCACAGTCTCCGCTGGTCGACACCGTCTACGTCGCGCCGGGTAACGCCGGCACCGCTCTGGAACCCGCGCTGCAAAACGTCAATATCGGTGTGACCGATATTCCGGCGCTGCTGGACTTTGCCCAGCGCGAAAAGATCGATCTGACCATCGTCGGTCCGGAAGCGCCGCTGGTGATTGGCATTGTCGATGCGTTCCGCGCCGCGGGCCTGAAAATCTTCGGCCCGACCGAAGGCGCCGCCCAGCTGGAAGGTTCAAAAGCCTTTACCAAAGATTTCCTCGCGCGGCATAACATTCCGACCGCGGAATATCAGAACTTCACCGAAGTCGAACCTGCGCTGGCCTATCTGCGCGAAAAAGGTGCGCCGATTGTTATCAAGGCGGACGGTCTGGCAGCCGGTAAAGGCGTGATTGTCGCGATGACGCTGCAAGAAGCGGAAGAGGCGGTTCAGGATATGCTGGCCGGCAACGCCTTTGGCGACGCGGGCCATCGGATCGTGATCGAAGAGTTCCTCGACGGCGAAGAAGCCAGCTTTATCGTCATGGTCGACGGCGAGCACGTTCTGCCGATGGCCACCAGCCAGGACCACAAACGCGTAGGTAATGGCGATACCGGTCCGAACACCGGTGGTATGGGCGCCTATTCACCCGCCCCGGTGGTCACCGATGAGGTTCATCAGCGCACCATGGATCGCATCATTTGGCCAACGGTCAAAGGTATGGCGGCGGAAGGCAATACCTATACCGGGTTCCTGTACGCCGGTCTGATGATCGACAAACAGGGCAATCCAAAAGTTATCGAGTTCAACTGCCGTTTCGGCGATCCGGAAACGCAGCCCATTATGCTGCGTATGAAATCCGACATGGTGGAGCTGTGCCTCGCCGCCTGCGACGGAAAACTGGATGAGAAAACCTCCGAGTGGGACGATCGCGCCTCGCTGGGTATCGTGGTCGCCGCAGGCGGCTATCCGGGCAACTACGCCACCGGCGACGAAATCTTCGGCCTGCCGCAGCAAGAAGCTGTGGATGGCAAGGTCTTCCATGCCGGGACGAAGCTTACCGATGACCAGCGCGTGGTGACGAATGGCGGCCGCGTACTGTGCGTGACGGCATTGGGTGACACCGTGGCCCAGGCGCAGCAGCGCGCCTACGAACTCCTGACCGGTATTCATTGGGAAGGTAGCTTCAGCCGTAGCGATATTGGCTGGCGCGCAATCGCCCGCGAGCAACGCTAGCGCTTGAGCGTGACCTCATAACAGGCCTTATTGACGGGCGGCTTCATTCTGGAGTCGCCCGTTTTTTTTATCGTCCGCCATCATGTTGCGGAGCGCATGCGGTCAGGCGCCTCAGAGCTAACGTATGGAGAAGAACAGGCGCCGGGTGCGCAAAGCCTCTTTGACAGAACGTCAGAAGGTTTTTTCCTGCGGCTGCCAGGTACAGAAATCTTCGTTGGCCACCAGCAAAAGCTGAGCGCCCTCTGAGGCTTCCAGCCACGCCACGCTCACCTCAACGGAAGAGTGATTCTGGCGGCGTTCAATGTGAGCTAAGGCCCGGGCATCCAGATCCGGCTTCACGGTTTGCCCTTCACAGGTCGTCACGGTGTGGTTGGCATGCCAGCGTCCCTGACGCAGAACAACGCGTCCTTGCCGCAAGGCGTCGCTGGTCTGGCGAATTTGCGTTGCCCGGTAGCGGTAAAGCGCCACCTGATCGCTGGAAAGCTGTTGTTTTTGTCCGTCCACTTCGCGCTGCATAAAGCTCAGCTCGCCCTGGTCATCAAAACGGGCGCGAATGTGTTCCGTCGGTTTGCCGTAGACATTGAGTTCGATAAGCGTGAGTCGGTCACCCTGCCAGCGGTATTCGCTGGTTGAAGTATTGCCGTGACGCCACGGGCTGAAGGCGGCAAGCAGATGCACTTCGCCGTTGGAATCCAGACGCCAGATACGCATCGCGCCCTGGTTGTCCGCATACCCGCTGGCGGTAAAAGGCGGGACAGAAGAGTCATGGCTACAGGCAGAGATCAGCACGACGCCCGCCAGCATCAATACGCGACGCCAGATAGACAAAAGGGGCTTTAAGGCCCCTTCGTTAAAACTGTACACTGCCACGCAGTCTTACTTAACGGCGTCTTTCAGCGCTTTACCAGAAACAAATGCCGGCACGTTAGCAGCGGCAATTTTGATTTCGTTACCGGTCTGCGGGTTGCGGCCAGTACGCTCAGCGCGGTGGTTCACTTTGAAGGTACCGAAACCAACCAGTTGAACAGCATCACCTTCTTTCAGAGACTCAGTAATTGCAGCCAGGGTAGATTCCAGGGCAGCTTTTGCCTGTGCTTTGGACAGGTCAGCTTTGTCCGCAATTACATCAATCAGTTGAGTCTTGTTCATAAGTTATCCTTACAATGTGTTTATCGCTTGCTAAGCACCGAGTGCGACGGAAATGCCTGAAAAGCACTCTCCTGCATACACGCACCGATAGCCACTTTTTTTCGCCCTCCAAATGTAGACCAGACGGGGGGCGGAATGGAAGCCTTCAGACGCTACAATTCAGGCGGTAAATCACGTTTTCTGGTCTCACTGCTGAAAATTTATACCAATATTGCTCTCGCCGGCTTCACGAAGGTCTGCGCGCAGCCCTTTGATCAGTTCGATATCGCGTTCTTCACAGTCGGCCAGCAGGCGGAAAATTTCCCACTGAATATCCCATTCTTGCTCAACCGCCGGGTTCTCTTTGAGCTCTTCGTCGGTCATTTCGCGACCCGCCTGGGTCATTTCCAGCATCGCGACGGTGGTGATCGAGCTCTTGCTCACCTCAATGGCATGCTCAAGCGTTTCTCCGCTCAGACGCGAATGAATCAGTTCACTCAGAGCAACGCAGGCGTCGATAGCCGGATACACGCCGTACAAATCATAGTCATCGGCAGCCGGAATTGCCTCTTCCAGTTTTTCCAGCTGGCTATCGAAATTCACCTTCGCATCCTTGACGGTCAGGGTTTCCCAAATCAGATCGAGGATACGACGATACAGCTGGCCATCGGCAAATTCGGTTTGCTGGCAGAACATCGCGTAATTGGGGTACATGCGCTCGCACAAACAGGCCATAAAGGTGACGTGCTGCCAGCTTTCCAGCTTCTCCAGGCGCAGATGAATCGGGTTTTGTAACATGATGAATTCTCGAAGTCAGAAATTAGCCGCAGTGTACCTGAATCAGCAGTGATTTGCTTGCCAACGCACAAACGCCGGACGCCGCGAGGCAACCGCATCGGCCCAGCGCGTAGGCTCCGGCAAGCGGTAGCCCTTGATGCAGCGCTGAACCCATGTCAGCGCGCTATCGAGAGCCACCCGATGGCCGGTGCTGACAAACAGCGGATTGCAGCGCGCTTTGCTGCGCCAGACCCACGCCAGCTGCTCGTTTTTATCTATCAGCGGCGCCAGCGCTCCCGGCTCATCGCCGGGCAGCGTAAACTGACCGCACAGGCGTTTTTTGGCCACCCCGATGGTCGGGACATCCACCAGCAGGCCAAAATGGCTGGCGACGCCCAGACGCCGGGGATGGGAAATCCCGTGGCCATCGACAAAGAGCAGATCCGGTTTTTGTGCAAGCTGCTGCCACGCTGCCAGCAAAGCGGGCGTTTCACGAAAGGAGAGAAAACCGGGGATATACGGCATGGTGGTGGCCACTCGCGCCACCTGATATTCAACCAGTTCCAGAGAGGGCCAGGCGAGCAGCACAATAGCCGCCCGCGTCACTTCTCCTTCTTGCTCGAAGCCAACGTCCGCACCGCCGATCAGCCGGGGAGGATCGCTATCCAGCCGATCCTCACGAATCACCGATGCGGCCAGCTCCTGCTGCCGTTGGCGTAGCGACGCCAGATCCATACTCGCTCCTTAGCGATGGTATTGTGCCGACAGCCGGTGCACCGCTTCCACAAATACGCCGGCGTGTTCAGGGTTCACATCCTGATGGATGCCATGACCGAGGTTGAAGACATGGCCTTCTCCCTGACCAAAACCGGCCAGTATGGTCGCGACTTCCTCTTCAATACGGCCAGCAGGCGCATACAGCATGGAAGGATCCATATTGCCCTGCAGCGCCACTTTGTGACCGACCCGACGACGCGCGTCGGCGATATCGGTGGTCCAGTCGAGACCCAGCGCATCGCAGCCGGTTTCGGCCATCGCTTCCAGCCACTGTCCGCCGCCTTTGGTGAATAACGTCACCGGGACGCGGCGGCCTTCGTTTTCGCGCAGCAGGCCATCAACGATTTTGTGCATGTAGTACAGCGAGAACTGCTGATAATCGCGGCCGGTCAGCACGCCACCCCAGGTATCGAAAATCATCACCGACTGGGCGCCCGCTTTGATTTGGGCGTTCAGGTACAGGGTGACGCTTTTGGCCAGCTTTTCGAGCAGCGCATGCAGCGCCTGCGGGTCGGCATACATCATTTTCTTGATCACGGTAAACGCCTTGCTGCTCCCGCCTTCAACCATATAGGTCGCCAGCGTCCACGGGCTGCCGGAGAAGCCAATTAGCGGAACCTCGCCTTTTAATTCGCGGCGAATCGTCCGCACGGCATTCATCACGTAGCCGAGCTCATCTTCCGGATCGGGCACCGGCAGTTTGTCGACATCGGCCTTACCGGTAATCGTCGAGGTGAAACGGGGACCTTCGCCAGTTTCAAAATAGAGCCCCAGCCCCATTGCGTCGGGGATGGTCAAAATGTCCGAGAAGAGGATAGCTGCATCCAGTTTATAGCGGCGCAGCGGCTGCAATGTGACTTCGCAGGCCAGCTCGGCGTTTTTGCACAGCGACATAAAATCGCCGGCCTGGGCGCGAGTGGCTTTGTACTCCGGTAAATAACGGCCCGCCTGGCGCATCATCCACACCGGGGTCACATCAACGGGTTGGCGCAGCAGCGCACGCAGATAACGATCGTTCTTCAGTTCGGTCATTTTGCAGTTCCTTAAGCGTCAGGCCGTTATTGTATCACGTCATTCCTCGTCAGCCCGACACATTGCCACGGTGTCTTCTATCAGGCGGCGCGCTACGGTACCCGGCGGCGGCAGCAGCGGTAAATCGTCATAGCGATACCAGCCAGCCTGCAGCAGCTCTTTTTCATCGATAACAATGTCGCCGCTGTCATATTCCGCCATAAATGCGGTCATCAGCGACTGCGGGAACGGCCACGGCTGGGAGGTCACATAGCGCAAATTTTTCACCTTCAGACCGCACTCTTCCATGACCTCGCGGGCAACCGCCTCCTCAAGGGTCTCTCCCACTTCGACAAACCCGGCCAGCACCGTATGTATGCCATTACGATGGCGGGTATGCTGCGCCAGCAAGATAGAATCGTCCCGGCGAATCGCCACGATCATGCAGGGCGCGATTTGCGGGTAATAACGTTCGCGGCAGTGGCTGCAGAGCATCGCCCATTCGGTTTTGCTCGGATGCATTGGATGCCCGCAGTAACCGCAGAATTTATGCGAGCGGTAAAATTCGGCGAGCTGAATCCCGCGCCCCGCCAGCTGAAACAACCCCGGATCCTGATCCAATAACTGCCGCAACGATCCCATATCATGCCGACGATCCTGGCACACCATCCACACCGCATCGCCTTGCCATTCGCCAATATGCAGCGCGTGCTGGCCGACAAGATTGAAATTTACCGCTTCGCCATGTGGTAATTCCCCGTCGGGTAACCATAATTTCTGTTCGTGACTGACTATCCACCAGCCGCTATCTAATTTTTCAATAATACGATCCATATCTATTGCACTACCTTCGTTTTACTGGCACTTTTAACATTATATTTACATTTTGGTGAGCAACGTTATTTTCTTAATCTTGCGGAGTCAACCATGTTAAACCAGCTGGAAAACCTGACGGAACGTGTTGGAGGCAGTAATGAACTGGTCGATCGCTGGCTGCATGTACGTAAGCATTTGCTCGTCGCTTACTACAAGCTGGTTGGCCTGAAACCGGGAAAAGAATCCTTTATGCGGCTTAACGAAAAGGCGCTGGATAACTTTTGCCAAAGCCTGGTGGATTATCTCTCCTCCGGCCATTTTAGTATTTATGAACGCATTCTTGGCGAAATGGAAGGTGATACGCCACTTTTGGCGGTTACCAGGCTCTATCCGCAGCTGGAAGCCAATACCCAGCAAATTATGGATGACTACGACTCCTGCCTCGAAAACGCCATCGATCACGATAATTATCTTGAGTTCCAGCAGGCGCTGTCCGACATCGGCGAAGCGCTGGAAGCCCGCTTTGCGCTGGAAGATAAGCTGATCGCCCTCGCCATTTCGTACAACCTGAAAGATAACGTCAGCGACAATATCGCGCCGACGGCTTGAGTTGTGAACCGTTAACGAGTAATTTACAGACATTCTCCCTCTACGGAGGGAGTGTTATCTTGTCGGAGTGCCTATTTTCCACACTGGAAAAGGCTGAGACCGTTAATTCGGGATCCGCGGAACCTGATCAGGCTAATACCTGCGAAGGGAACAAGAGTAAACTGCAAAGAGCGGCCGTCCCTCAGGGACCAAACGCATCTGTTACTCCATCCGTCGTCTGACAAGCCATCTCCTTTTCATCTGGAATGAGCTATGTCTACAGAAAAACTGACCCGCCGACAGCAGCGCGAACGCGCACAACACTTTATTGATACTCTGGAAGGCACCGCCTTTCCCCGCTCACGACGCATCTATGTTCAGGGTGCACAGGATAGTATTCGCGTGCCGATGCGCGAAATCCAGCTCAGCCCCACGCTTACTGGCGGCGACAAAAGCAACCCACAGTATGAAGAGAACGAAGCCATACCGGTGTATGACACCTCCGGCCCCTACGGCGATCCTGATATAGCCATCGACGTCCGGCAGGGACTGGCGAAGCTGCGCCAGCCGTGGATTGATGCCCGTCACGATTGCGAGCCGTTACACGAACGCAGCTCCCTCTACACCCAAGCGCGCCTGGCCGATGAGGAGCTCGATGCGCTGCGCTTTAGCGGCTCGCTGACGCCAAAACGCGCAAAATCAGGTAAATGCGTCACGCAGCTCCACTACGCGCGCCAGGGCATCGTCACGCCGGAGATGGCGTTCATCGCCATCCGCGAAAATATGGGCCGCGAGCGCATTCGCAGCAAAGTGTTGCGCCACCAGCACCCTGGCGAAGGTTTTGGCGCCCGCCTGCCGGAGAATATCTCCGCCGAGTTCGTCCGCGATGAAGTGGCTGCCGGGCGCGCCATTATTCCCGCCAATATCAACCATCCTGAGTCGGAACCGATGATTATCGGCCGAAATTTCCTGGTGAAGGTCAACGCCAATATCGGTAACTCGGCGGTGACCTCCTCCATCGAAGAGGAGGTGGAAAAACTGGTGTGGTCAACGCGCTGGGGCGCTGACACGGTGATGGATTTGTCCACCGGGCGCTATATTCACGAAACCCGCGAGTGGATCCTGCGCAACAGCCCGGTCCCTATCGGTACCGTCCCCATTTACCAGGCGCTGGAGAAGGTGAACGGTATCGCCGAAAACCTCACCTGGGAAGCCTTCCGCGATACTCTGCTGGAGCAGGCAGAACAAGGCGTTGACTACTTCACCATCCATGCCGGCGTCCTGCTGCGCTATGTGCCGATGACCGCCGGACGGCTGACCGGCATTGTCTCCCGCGGCGGTTCGATCATGGCGAAATGGTGCCTTTCCCATCATCAGGAGAACTTCCTGTACCAGCATTTCCGCGAAATCTGCGAAATCTGCGCCGCCTATGATGTCTCGCTCTCCTTAGGCGATGGCCTGCGCCCGGGTTCCATTCAGGATGCCAACGACGAAGCGCAGTTTGCCGAACTGCATACCCTGGGCGAACTCACCAAAATCGCCTGGGAATATGATGTGCAGGTGATGATTGAAGGACCGGGTCACGTGCCGATGCAGATGATCCGCCGCAACATGACCGAAGAGCTGGAGCACTGTCACGAAGCGCCGTTCTATACCCTCGGGCCGTTAACCACCGATATCGCTCCCGGCTATGACCACTTCACCTCCGGTATCGGTGCGGCGATGATCGGCTGGTTCGGCTGCGCCATGCTCTGCTACGTCACGCCAAAAGAGCATCTCGGCCTGCCCAATAAAGAGGACGTGAAGCAGGGATTGATCACCTACAAAATCGCCGCCCACGCCGCCGACCTCGCCAAAGGGCACCCTGGCGCGCAGATCCGCGATAACGCTATGTCCAAAGCGCGGTTTGAATTCCGCTGGGAAGACCAGTTTAACCTCGCGCTCGACCCGTTCACCGCCCGCGCTTATCACGATGAAACGCTGCCGCAGGAGTCCGGCAAGGTCGCCCACTTCTGCTCCATGTGCGGGCCTAAATTCTGTTCAATGAAAATCACCCAGGAAGTCCGCGATTATGCCGCCCGGCAGCATATCGAAGCCGGTATGGCCGACAAATCCCAGGATTTCCGCGCTCTTGGCGGTGAGATCTATTTACGTAAGGAGCAAGCCTGATGTACCAACCCGATTTTCCATCCGTCCCCTTCCGCTTAGGACTCTATCCGGTCGTCGATAGCGTGGAGTGGATTGAACGTTTGCTTACTGCGGGCGTGCGTACTATTCAGCTGCGCATCAAGGATAAACGCGACAGCGAAGTTGAAGACGATGTGATCGCCGCTATTGCCCTGGGACGCCAACACGACGCCCGACTGTTTATTAATGATTACTGGCGGTTGGCCATAAAACATCAGGCTTACGGCGTGCATTTAGGCCAGGAGGATCTGGAAACCACAGACCTCAGCGCAATCCGCAACGCCGGGCTGCGTCTTGGGGTCTCGACTCATGACGATATGGAGATCGACGTCGCGCTGGCCGCACGCCCCTCCTACATCGCCCTGGGCCACGTTTTTCCCACGCAAACCAAACAGATGCCTTCCGCCCCTCAGGGACTGGAGCAGCTTGCCCGCCATATCCAGCGTTTGCAGGATTACCCGACGGTAGCGATCGGCGGCATCAGTCTGGCACGGGCACCGGCGGTACTGGAAACCGGCGTCGGCAGTATTGCGGTCGTCAGCGCGATTACTCAGGCGGCTGACTGGCGGCAGGCCACCGCGCAGTTGCTGACTCTCGCGGGAGTCGGCGATGAATGACAGCGATTTTATGCGCTATAGCCGCCAGCTGCTGCTGGAGGATATCGCCATCGAAGGCCAGCAAAAGCTGCTGGCCAGCCGGGTACTGATCGTCGGTCTTGGCGGGCTGGGCTCGCCTGCCGCGCTTTATCTGGCCGGTGCCGGTGTCGGCACGCTGGTGCTGGCCGATGACGACGACGTGCACGTCAGCAACCTCCAGCGGCAAATTCTGTTCACCAGCGATGATATCGCTCAGCCCAAAACCACGGCCGCCAGAGCAAGGCTGGCTCGTCTCAACCCGCAGATTGAACTGATTGCCCTGAAGCAGCGGTTAGGCGGAAAGGCCCTGCTGGATGAAGTGACGCAGGCCGATGTGGTACTGGATTGCACCGATAACATGGTGACCCGCCAGGCTATCAATGCCGCCTGCGTCGCGCTTAAGACACCGCTGATCACCGCCAGCGCCGTCGGGCTGGGAGGCCAACTGATGGTACTGACGCCGCCGTGGGAACAGGGCTGCTACCGCTGCCTGTGGCCGGATGCTAACGAGCCCGAACGCAACTGCCGTACGGCGGGCATTATCGGCCCGGTGGTGGGCATGATGGGTACCCTGCAGGCGCTGGAGGCGATCAAACTGCTCAGCGGCATGGCGACGCCGCGTAATACTCTGCGCCTGTTCGATGCCCGCACCAGCAGCTGGCGCGCGCTCGCATTACAGCGGGCTCAGGACTGTCCGGTATGTGGAGGGCAGCATGCAGGTATGGTTTAACGATGAACCGTTGCAGTGCGCCGACGCGACATCCGTCGCCACCCTGCTCACTCAACTGGAACAGCATCAACCGGGCGTCGCGCTGGCGCTCAATCAACACATCCTGCCGCGTGAGCGCTGGGAACACCATCTTCTGCAGGAAGGCGACCAAATCCTGCTTTTTCAGGTTATCGCCGGAGGCTGACATGTTACGTATTGCGGATAAAACGTTTGAATCACATCTTTTCACCGGTACCGGTAAATTCGCCGCCCCTGACGTCATGGTGGAGGCGATTCGCGCCTCCGGCAGTCAACTGGTGACGCTGGCGATGAAGCGCGTCGATCTCCGTCAGCATGATGACGCGATCCTCGCGCCGCTGCTGGCGGCTGGCGTGAGCCTGCTGCCCAATACCTCCGGGGCCAAAACGGCAGAAGAAGCCATATTTGCCGCCCGTCTGGCGCGGGAAGCGCTGGGCACCCACTGGCTGAAACTGGAAATCCACCCGGATGCGCGCTGGCTGCTCCCCGATCCGATTGAAACGCTGAAAGCGGCAGAAATTCTGGTACGGGAAGGCTTCGTGGTGTTGCCCTACTGCGGCGCCGATCCGGTGCTGTGCAAGCGTCTGGAAGAGGCGGGCTGCGCGGCGGTGATGCCGCTCGGCGCGCCGATAGGTTCCAATCAGGGGCTGGAAACCAAAGCGATGCTGGAGATTATTATCGAGCAGGCCACGGTGCCTGTGGTGGTTGATGCGGGTATTGGCGTGCCGAGCCACGCGGCGCAGGCGCTGGAAATGGGCGCTGACGCGGTACTGGTGAATACCGCCATCGCCGTTGCCGACGACCCGGTCACCATGGCCCGGGCTTTCCGTCTGGCGATTGATGCCGGATTGCTGGCGCGACAGGCCGGCCCGGGCGCGCGCAGCGCGCAGGCGCAGGCCACCAGCCCGTTGACCGGCTTTCTGGAGGCGCTGGTATGAATACCTTCACTGACCGCTGGCGGCAGCTGGACTGGGACGACATTCGCCTGCGTATCAACAGTAAAACCCCCGCCGACGTTGAACGCGCCCTTGCGGCAAAACAGCTCAGCCGTGACGATATGATGGCCCTGCTCTCTCCTGCCGCCGCAGGTTATCTGGAGCCTCTGGCGCAGCGTGCCCAGCGTCTGACCCGCCAGCGTTTTGGTAATACCGTCAGCTTTTATGTCCCGCTGTATCTCTCTAATCTGTGCGCCAACGATTGTACCTACTGCGGTTTCTCAATGAGTAACCGCATTAAGCGCAAGACCCTGGATGAGGCGGAAATTGCCCGTGAATGCGCGGCGATCCGCGAAATGGGCTTTGAGCATCTGCTGCTGGTGACCGGCGAGCATCAGGGCAAAGTTGGCATGGACTATTTTCGCCAGCATCTGCCCGCCATTCGTCGCCAGTTCGCCTCGCTGCATATGGAGGTCCAGCCGCTGGCGATGGAGGAGTATGCCGAGCTGAAAACGCTCGGACTGGACGGCGTGATGGTCTATCAGGAGACCTATCATGAAAGCATGTATGCGAAACATCATCTGAAAGGCAAAAAGCAGGACTTCTTCTGGCGGCTGGATACGCCGGACAGGCTTGGACAGGCGGGGATTGATAAGATTGGCCTTGGCGCATTAATTGGCCTCTCCGACAGCTGGCGCGTGGATTGCTTTATGGTGGCGGAACATCTGCTGTGGCTCCAGCAACGCTACTGGCGCAGCCGCTACTCCATCTCCTTTCCACGACTACGTCCTTGCGCCGGGGGGATCGAGCCCGCCTCATTAATGGATGAGCGGCAGCTGGTGCAGACCATTTGCGCCTTCCGCCTGCTGGCCCCGGAAGTTGAACTCTCGCTCTCCACCCGCGAATCTCCCTGGTTCCGCGATCGGGTTATTCCGCTAGCCATCAACAACGTCAGCGCCTTTTCGAAAACTCAGCCCGGCGGATATGCCGATAATCATCCGGAGCTGGAGCAGTTCGCGCCTCACGATGATCGTCGCCCGGAAGAGGTCGCCAGCGCGCTGGTGGCCAGCGGACTACAGCCGGTATGGAAAGACTGGGATAGCTGGCTGGGACGCGCTTCCCAGTCTTGATGATGAAGAATGTCATTCCTTAAATGTTCTTCGTGGACGCTCGTAATAAGAGAAACGGAAGATGGTGGTCATATCGCCGTTTCTCTATTCTGCCCTTGTCAGCAGCGGATGCTGTCCAGGGCGAATGATCTCTCTTCCTCACTTTCGCCCTGCTCCATCCTCTTCGTTACGCAGGGCGTTTTATTCATATCGAATATAAATCAGCCCATATCACAACGTCAGCGTTATAATTACCGGAGTTTTTACTGATTCGCTCAGCAGGCATGCTGGCTAAACCTGCGTCTTCACCCACGGTTTAACTCTTCTGGAACGATTTACGATTCATGGCTCGTCATAACAGAAAGCTCTCTTTCACCGCGCCGATTGTGATCGGGTTTGCGGGTATTTTATTCAGCTTCTTGCTCATCGCGGTGTTTGCCACGATGGCGCAAAGAAAAGATCTTCTTGAAGATTATCATCATATTAACCGCAACTTCACCCATAACATGGCGACGAACTACACGGAGACGCTGCTGCGTAGCAATGACTTCATCCTCAGTCGCGCCGCGACTTTCTTCGCACGTAATGATGAGCTGAACAATGCGGTCAACGTCAATCCGGAAAAAGGTTTGATGCTGTTAATGCAGTTGCAAAATATGATGCAGACCGTTTCGTCAATTTCGCTGGCGGATACCGATGGGCACTATATGCGTGCGCCCGAAGTCCTTAAGACCGAAGACAGCCAGGCCTTCAACGCCAAATCAAGACCGTGGTTTATTAAGCAAGCGGAAGCCAGTACCTTCAGCCGGTATACCAGCCCGTACATCGACTACTTCACGCATCATCCGACGATTTCCCTCTACAAACCCGTCATCTCTGCGGAAGGACGGCTGAAAGGCAGCCTCGCTTTTCATCTCGATCTGATCTCAATGGGCTACGCGTTACGGCAGATGGTCGCCCCGGTACAGGGGGAATTTTTTGTTGTGCAACGTGATGGTAAAGTCGTTCTGCATCCCGACCCTGGCGCATTGTTTAAACCCTACGTCAGTGAAGCATTGATGGACAGAATGACCAGCGGCGAAGGCCAGCTTTACGATACCAATACCGACGCATGGTACTATTACTATTCATTTACCAACCCCGACTGGTTTGTCATTTATCGTGTCGATAACTCGGCGCTCATCAACTTAACGCGCCATGAAACGGACATCGTCTCATGGAGTTTTGCCCTGGCCGCTATCGTCATCGTGCTGTTCGGACTCTATCTGCGTCATGCGTCACGTACCGTGCTGATGAACATTATTAATGCCATTAAAACCGGGGAGGTACAGCGCGCCCCACGCCTGGAAGCGATGCTCAGCAAAGCGATTGAGAGCAATAAGCAGCGCGAGTTAACCTACGTTCGCCAGGCGACCATCGACGCGCTAACCGGCTGCAAGAACCGGCGCGCCTTCGATAGCGATATTGCCGCGCTGATGAACGATCATCAGCCCTTCTCTCTCGCGCTGGTTGATATTGATAACTTCAAAACGATAAATGACACCTGGGGCCACCTCAATGGCGATATCGTTCTGCGCAATGTCGCCCGCGAAGGGCTGCAGATCCTCCAGCCCCTGCAAATTTCACTTTATCGCTACGGCGGCGAAGAATTTGCGGTGCTATTCGCCGCCGGGCATAGCGATAACGCTCTGATGCTGCTGGAGAGCTGGCGGGAACGCGTCGCGCAGCGTTCCTGGCGCGAAGAGGGACTGACGGTAACCTTCAGCGCGGGCCTGGGCGAATGGAATATGGAGCCCCTGGAGCAGCTGGTGGTGAGCGTTGATGAAGCCCTTTATAAAGCCAAGCAGCAGGGCAAAAACCGTATCACCCGCGCATAAATTCGCCGGGCTGCACAGGCCCGTCAGCCCGGCTGTTACTGTTTTCCACCCTAAAACCGAAACCGGTTTCATTATTTTGTGATGCCTTACACACAATCACGGCAAAGCGGTTGTCGTGTCTGTCGGCCCGCGATAAAGATGATGCATCAAGGGAACATAAGGGCCATCAACTATGAAGAATATCGTTTTATGCTGCGCCGCTGGAATGTCCACCAGCATGCTGGTTCAACGTATGCAGGCTGCTGCGCAACAAAAGGGGGTGGAAGTCTCCATCAAAGCCGTACCGGTTGCCGAGTTTAAAGATAATCTTGCGGCTGCCGATATTATCCTGCTCGGTCCTCAGGTGAAGTACGAGCAAGCTAAGCTACAGGCGCTGGCCGACCCGTTTGGTAAAAAAGTCGCCGTTATCGATATGATGGATTACGGCATGATGAAAGGCGATGCTGTTCTCGATAAAGCCCTGAAGTTGATGGAGTAAGTCATGGAAGATTTAGAAACGATCATCATGGAGCTGTTGGTGAATGCGGGTTCAGCCCGCAGTTCAGCATTAACGGCTCTGCAGCTGGCCCGCAAAGGTGATTTTGCGGCTTCCGAGCAGGCAATGGCAGAATCACATGAGTTTGTGAAGCACGCGCATAAAATTCAGACCCAGCTCATCGGCTTCGATGAAGGCTCAGGCAAGCTGCCGGTGAACCTGATTACCGTTCACTCCCAGGATCACCTGATGAATGCCATGGTGATACAGGATCTGGCAACCGATATGATTGAACTGTATCGTCGCACCGCATAGTTAATAAACGCGGTGAATAGCAGGTGCCCCTCAGGCACCTGCTTTTTTATTACAAGAAACCGTAAAGCGCGGCAAAGACCCAGCCAAACACGCACGAAACGCTGACGCCAATGAGCCCCGGCAGAATAAAGCTATGGTTAATCACAAAGCGACCGATATGCGTCGTTCCTGAGCGATCGAACTGAATCGCCGCCAGGTCGCTTGGGTAGGTTGGCAGAATATAATAGCCGTAGCAGGCTGGCGCGGAGGCAACAATGTAGGCCGGATCGACGCCAATCGCCAGCGCCACCGGGACAATCGCCGCCAGCGCCGCCGCCTGGGAATTAACGAATTTGGACACAATCAGCAGGACGATGGCATAGGCCCACGGGTACTCCTTCACCATTTCGCCAAGCACGCCTTTAATCTCCGACATGTGCGCGCCGAACATCGTTTCCGCCATCCACGCGATACCGTACACCGCCACAATGGCGATCATCCCCGAGCGGAAAACCTCATTCTTCGAAATCGACGCCGGGTTTGTTTTGGTAATGATGATAATGAGCGCGCCGGAGAACAGCATAAACATCTGAATCACCAGCACCATTGACAGCGGCTTACCATCGAAAGCAGGACGCAGCGCCGAAAACGCCCCCAGAACAGCCACTACGGCAATCGAGGCGAGGAAGATCCACATAGCGACCCAGTTACTGGTCGGCAGTTTTCGGTCCAGCAGCGTTGCCGTATCGCCATAAACATAATGACGGTTTTCCGGCGTTGAGATGAAAGCCTGAAACTCCTCGTCTTTATCTAAGTCTTTACCGCGGAACCAGCTAAAAATACCGATGGCCAGAATCCCCAGCAGCGTAGAGGGAATGGTAATAGCCAGCAGGTCGAGGAATTCGAGGTGCTTGCCGTTGAAGGTAAAATTCCCCAGCATCGCCACCAATGACACCACCGCCACAGACACCGGGCTGGCGATAATCCCCATCTGTGCGCCAATGGAGCTTGCCGCCATCGGGCGCTCGGGGCGAATATTGTTCTTGATAGCGACGTCATAAATAATCGGCAAAATCGTATAAACCACATGGCCAGTGCCGCAAAGAATGGTCAGCGTACAGGTGACGAAGGGAGCGACAATGGAGACATATTTTGGATTGCGCCGCAGAAGTTTCTCCGCTATCTGCAGCATCACATCTAAGCCGCCGGAAGCCTGAAGCGTCGCCGAAGCGGCGACCACCGCAATGATCACCAGCATCACATCAACCGGCGGTTTACCCGGCTGAAGATGAAAGACAAAGACCAAAATAACCAGCCCGATACCGCCTAAAAGACCCAGTGCGATACCGCCTTTTCTGGCACCATAAAAGAGACAAATTAAGATAATGACGAGTTGTATTGCGAATTCCATGCTTCCCCCAGCCCCTGGCTATGAAAATCAAAAGACTTCTCTTCCGCTGCCGTATTATTTTAGCCATCTCCTCCAGCGTATTTTTCGGATATAACCCGCCCTCCCCGGCTTCATGAAACCGAAGATAAAAGCAAAAGTAATCACATGATTAATTGGACTTTTTGACTATATCGCCTTTGATTTGCTGATTTTTTGATACGTGTAGAATTTTTACCATCAATAAGTGTGGGTATTAAGAAAAAACAGCCGGCCGGTTTTTATATGAATTATTTGCTGCTTAATTGAGGGGGAAATATTAATGGAATGTAATTCATTATGAGGAGACAGAGGTGGATATTATCGTGGCGCGGCGCCGGGATAATAAAAAAGCCAGTCAGGAAACCTGACTGGCTTTTTAAGCGTAGCGTCAACGATTAATCGTTGTCGGAACCGCCCAGACCTGCGTTCAGCAGTTCTGCCAGGTTAGCAGAAGCTTCTTCCACGCTCACCTGAGGTGCTGCAGGCTGTTCGCCCGCGGCGCGGCGGCGCATACGATCCTGGTGGTACGCATAGCCGGTACCCGCCGGGATCAGACGACCGACGATAACGTTCTCTTTCAGGCCGCGCAGTTCGTCGCGTTTGCCCGCAACGGCTGCTTCGGTCAGGACACGTGTGGTCTCCTGGAACGATGCGGCAGAGATGAACGACTCGGTTGCCAGAGACGCTTTGGTGATACCCAGCAGGTCGCGGGAGTAAGTCGCCGCCACTTTGCCATTCGCTTCCAGATCGCGGTTAGCAATCTTGACGCGGGAGTATTCAACCTGTTCGCCTTCCAGGAAGTCGGAGCTACCTGCGCTTTCGATGGTCGCTTTACGCAGCATCTGACGAACGATAACTTCGATGTGCTTATCGTTAATCTTAACGCCTTGCAGACGGTAAACGTCCTGCACTTCGTTGGTGATATAACGCGTTACCGCGTGTACGCCACGAAGACGCAGAATGTCGTGCGGAGCTTCCGGACCGTCGGAAACCACATCACCACGCTCTACACGTTCACCTTCGAACACGTTCAGCTGACGCCATTTCGGAATCATCTCTTCGTACGGATCGCTGCCGTCTAACGGAGTGATAACCAGACGACGTTTGCCTTTGGTTTCTTTACCGAAGGAAATGATACCGCTGATTTCCGCCAGGATAGCCGGCTCTTTCGGACGACGTGCTTCGAACAGATCCGCAACGCGCGGCAGACCACCGGTGATGTCCTTGGTACCACTGGATTCCTGCGGAATACGCGCCAGAGCGTCACCCGCGCTGATCTGTACGCCATCTTCCAGCTGGACAATCGCTTTGCCCGGCAGGAAGTACTGAGCAGGCATATCGGTACCTGGGATCAGAACGTCATTGCCCTGTGCATCAACAATTTTCAGCGCCGGACGCAGATCTTTACCACCCGCGGTACGTTCTGCAGAATCCAGAACCACCAGCGAAGACAGACCGGTCAGCTCGTCGGTCTGACGAGTAATGGTCTGGCCGTCAATCATGTCAGTAAAGCGGATGAAACCACTGACTTCAGAGATAACCGGCATGGTGTGCGGATCCCAGTTTGCCACGGTTTCACCGCCGGCAACCTGCTCGCCATCGCCTTTCGCCATAACCGCACCGTAAGGCACTTTATAGCTTTCTTTGGTACGACCGAATTCGTCGATCAGTTTCAGCTCGGTGTTACGCGAGGTCACAACCAGCTTGCCTGCGGAGTTAACAACCGACTTGGCGTTAGACAGCTTGATGCTACCCTTGTTTTTCACCTGAATGCTGGATTCAGCAGCCGCACGAGATGCCGCACCACCGATGTGGAACGTACGCATCGTCAGCTGTGTACCCGGCTCACCGATGGACTGTGCCGCGATAACGCCGATGGCTTCACCTTTGTTGATGATGTGGCCACGCGCCAGGTCACGACCGTAGCAGTGCGCACATACACCAAAGTCGGTGTCACAGGATACAACGGAACGCACTTTGACGGAGTCAACGGAGTTCTCTTCCAGCAGATCACACCAGTGCTCGTGCAGCAGCGTGTTGCGTGGAACCAGAATGTCCGCGGTACCCGGCTTCAGAACGTCTTCAGCGGTCACACGACCCAGTACGCGATCGCGCAGCGGCTCTTTAACATCGCCACCCTCGATAACCGGGGTCATGGTGATGCCTTCCAGGGTGCCGCAGTCATCTTCAGTGACAACCAGATCCTGGGCAACGTCAACCAGACGACGGGTCAGGTAACCGGAGTTCGCTGTTTTCAGTGCGGTATCCGCCAGACCTTTACGCGCACCGTGAGTAGAGATGAAGTACTGGAGTACGTTCAGACCTTCACGGAAGTTCGCGGTGATTGGCGTTTCGATGATGGAGCCATCCGGCTTCGCCATCAGACCACGCATACCTGCCAGCTGACGAATCTGTGCCGCAGAACCACGCGCACCGGAGTCGGCCATCATGTAGATGCTGTTGAAGGAAACCTGCTGCTCTTCGACGCCGTCACGGTTAATCACGGTTTCGGTTTGCAGGTTATCCATCATCGCTTTGGATACACGATCGTTCGCCGCAGCCCAGATATCGATAACTTTGTTATAGCGTTCGCCCGCGGTAACCAGACCGGACTGGAACTGTTCCTGGATCTCAGCAACTTCGGCTTCCGCCTCAGAGATGATCTCGTGTTTTTTCTCCGGGATGACCATGTCATCGATACCCACGGATGCACCTGAACGCGCTGCATAAGCAAAGCCGGTGTACATCGTCTGGTCCGCAAAAATAACGGTCGGTTTCAGGCCCAGAATACGGTAGCAGGTATTCAGCATCTTAGAGATGGCTTTCTTACCCAGCGCCTGGTTCACGATAGAGAACGGCAGACCTTTCGGCACGATCATCCACAGAATCGCACGGCCAACGGTCGTGTCTTTCAGGCTGGTTTTCGCAACGAACTGGCCGTTTTCATCTTTTTCATATTCGGTGATACGCACTTTAACGCGCGCATGCAGAGAGGCCAGACCGGCGCGATAAATACGCTCCGCTTCTTTCGGGCCAGTCAGCACCATGCCTTCGCCTTTGGCGTTAACACAGTCACGGGTCATGTAGTACAGACCCAGTACAACGTCCTGAGACGGAACGATGATTGGCTCGCCGTTCGCCGGAGACAGAATGTTGTTGGTAGACATCATCAGCGCACGCGCTTCGAGCTGGGCTTCCAGCGTCAGCGGTACGTGAACAGCCATCTGGTCACCATCGAAGTCGGCGTTATAGGCCGCACAAACCAGCGGGTGCAGCTGGATAGCTTTACCTTCGATCAGTACCGGCTCAAATGCCTGGATACCCAGACGGTGCAGGGTTGGTGCACGGTTCAGCAGTACCGGGTGTTCGCGGATAACTTCGTCCAGGATATCCCAAACGACAGCTTCTTCGCGCTCAACCATTTTCTTCGCGGCTTTGATGGTGGTGGCGAGGCCACGCAGTTCCAGCTTGCCGTAAATGAACGGTTTGAACAGCTCCAGCGCCATTTTCTTCGGCAGACCGCACTGATGCAGACGCAGGTATGGACCTACGGTGATAACAGAACGACCGGAGTAGTCAACACGCTTACCGAGCAGGTTCTGACGGAAACGACCCTGCTTACCTTTGATCATGTCGGCCAAAGATTTCAGAGGACGCTTGTTAGAACCGGTGATCGCACGACCGCGACGACCGTTATCCAGCAGGGCGTCGACCGCTTCCTGCAGCATACGTTTTTCGTTGCGTACGATGATATCCGGCGCAGCCAGATCCAGCAGACGTTTCAGACGGTTGTTACGGTTAATGACGCGACGATACAGATCGTTCAGGTCAGAAGTCGCGAAACGACCACCATCCAGCGGTACCAGCGGGCGCAGATCTGGCGGCAGAACCGGCAGAACGGTCAGGATCATCCACTCCGGCTTGTTACCAGACTGAACGAACGCTTCCAGCAGCTTGATACGCTTGGTCAGCTTTTTACGTTTGGTTTCGGAGTTAGTTTCGTTCAGCTCTTCACGCAGCTGCTCGCACTCTTGCTCCAGATCCATGCTTTTCAGCAGGGCCTGAATAGCTTCCGCACCCATCTTCGCATCGAATTCGTCACCAAACTCTTCCAGCGCATCCAGATACTGCTCTTCAGTCAGGATCTGGTTACGTTCCAGGTTGGTCATCCCGCCTTCGATAACCACATAGGATTCGAAGTACAGAACGCGTTCGATATCACGCAGCGGCATATCCAGCAGCAGGCCGATACGGGACGGCAGCGATTTCAGGAACCAAATGTGGGCAGTCGGAGAGGCCAGTTCGATGTGGCCCATGCGCTCACGACGCACTTTGGTCTGGGTCACTTCAACGCCGCACTTCTCACAGATAACACCACGGTGTTTCAGGCGCTTGTACTTACCGCACAGGCACTCGTAATCTTTTACCGGCCCAAAGATACGGGCGCAGAAAAGGCCGTCACGCTCTGGTTTGAACGTACGGTAGTTAATGGTTTCCGGCTTTTTAACTTCACCAAAAGACCATGAACGGATCATGTCTGGCGATGCCAGAGCAATTTTGATCGCATCAAACTCTTCGGTTTTAGTTTGCGCTTTCAGAAACTTTAATAAGTCTTTCACGGATTTGCTCCCGTCGGAGTTAGCACAATCTGGCGCCGGGGGTTACCCCGGCACCAGTGACCTGTTTGAGCGAGAGTTACTCGTCTTCCAGTTCGATGTTGATGCCCAGCGAGCGAATCTCTTTCAACAGTACGTTGAAGGATTCCGGCATGCCCGGTTCCATCTGATGGTTGCCGTCCACGATGTTTTTATACATCTTGGTACGACCGTTGACGTCATCAGACTTAACGGTGAGCATTTCCTGCAGGGTGTATGCTGCGCCATAAGCTTCCAGCGCCCACACTTCCATCTCACCGAAGCGCTGACCACCGAACTGAGCCTTACCACCCAGCGGCTGCTGAGTAACCAGGCTGTAAGAACCGGTAGAACGCGCATGCATTTTGTCATCAACCAGGTGGTTCAGTTTCAGCATGTACATATAGCCAACGGTAACCTGGCGCTCGAATTGCTCACCAGTACGACCGTCGAACAGGGTAATCTGACCGGAAGTCGGCAGGCCACCCAGCTGTAACAGTGCCTTGATTTCAGACTCTTTCGCACCGTCGAAGACCGGCGTTGCGATCGGCATACCTTTTTTCAGGTTTTCAGCAAGACGCAGAACTTCATCATCGGTGAAGGTATTCAGATCGACCTTCTGACGAACATCGGTACCCAGGTCATACGCTTTCTGGATGAACTCGCGCAGTTTGGCGACTTCCTGCTGCTGTTTCAGCATGGCGTTGATTTTCTCACCGATGCCTTTCGCAGCCATACCCAGGTGGGTTTCCAGAATCTGACCGATGTTCATACGAGACGGTACGCCCAGCGGGTTCAGTACGATGTCTACCGGCGTGCCGTTTTCATCGTAAGGCATATCTTCGATCGGGTTGATCTTAGAGATAACACCCTTGTTACCGTGACGACCTGCCATTTTGTCACCCGGCTGAATCTGACGTTTAACGGCCAGATACACTTTAACAATCTTCAGCACGCCCGGTGCCAGATCGTCGCCCTGAGTGATTTTGCGGCGTTTCGCTTCGAGTTTTTTCTCGAACTCGTGTTTCAGTTCGTCGTACTGCTCAGCCAGCTGTTCCAGCTGATTTTGTTTCTCTTCGTCGGTCAGGCCCAGTTCCAGCCAGCGATCGCGCGGCAGCTTGTCGAGCTTCTCAGCTTCAACACCACCGGCAACCAGCACCGCGTAGATACGGCCAAACAGGCCGGCTTCGAGGATCTGCAGTTCTTCAGACAGGTCTTTTTTAGCCTGCTTCAGCTGCATCTCTTCGATTTCCAGCGCACGTTTGTCTTTTTCCACGCCATCGCGGGTGAAGACCTGAACGTCGATAACCGTACCGGAAACACCGTTCGGTACGCGCAGAGAAGAGTCTTTAACGTCAGACGCTTTCTCGCCGAAGATCGCGCGCAGCAGTTTCTCTTCTGGCGTCAGCTGGGTTTCGCCTTTCGGAGTCACCTTACCAACCAGAATGTCGCCGCCGGTCACTTCTGCACCGATGTAAACGATACCGGATTCGTCCAGTTTAGAGAGCGCAGCTTCACCCACGTTCGGGATATCAGCGGTGATCTCTTCCGGCCCCAGCTTGGTGTCACGGGACACACAGGCCAGTTCCTGAATATGAATCGTGGTGAAACGATCTTCCTGAACCACACGCTCGGAAACGAGGATGGAGTCTTCGAAGTTGTAACCATTCCACGGCATGAACGCTACGCGCATATTCTGACCGAGAGCCAGTTCACCGAGGTCGGTGGACGGACCGTCTGCCAGCACGTCGCCGCGCTCAATTGGCTCACCCAGAGACACGCAAGGCATCTGGTTGATGCAGGTGTTCTGGTTAGAACGGGTGTACTTGGTCAGGTTATAGATGTCGATACCTGCTTCGCCCGGGTACATCTCGTCTTCGTTAACTTTGATAACGATACGGGATGCATCCACGTACTGAACCAGGCCGCCACGTTTGGCTACTGCGGTAACACCGGAGTCGACGGCTACAGCACGTTCCATACCGGTACCAACCAGCGGCTTATCAGCGCGCAGAGTCGGAACCGCCTGACGTTGCATGTTCGCACCCATCAATGCACGGTTGGCGTCATCGTGTTCCAGGAACGGGATCAGGGACGCACCGACGGAAACCACCTGCTGGGTGGAAACGTCCATGTAGTCAACCTGATCGCGGCTGAACAAGCTGGATTCGCCTTTGCTACGGCAGGTAACCAGGTCTTCTACAAAGTGGCCGTTTTCGTCCAGGTTGGAGTTCGCCTGAGCGATAACGTAGTTGCCTTCTTCGATAGCAGACAGGTAGTGAATTTCGTCGGTCACAACACCGTCGGTCACTTTACGATACGGCGTCTCGAGGAAGCCGTATTCGTTAGTCTGTGCGTACACGGACAGGGAGTTGATCAGACCGATGTTCGGACCTTCAGGCGTTTCGATTGGACATACGCGACCGTAGTGAGTCGGGTGTACGTCTCGAACTTCGAAGCCTGCGCGCTCACGGGTCAGACCGCCTGGGCCGAGTGCAGAGATACGACGTTTGTGCGTAATCTCGGACAGCGGGTTGTTCTGGTCCATAAACTGAGACAGCTGGCTGGAACCAAAGAACTCTTTCACTGCCGCAGAAATCGGCTTGGCGTTGATCATATCCTGAGGCATCAGGGTATCCAGATCGCCCAGAGACAGACGCTCTTTCACCGCACGCTCAACACGTACCAGGCCAACGCGGAACTGGTTTTCCGCCATTTCGCCTACGGAACGGATACGACGGTTGCCGAGGTGGTCGATATCATCGACTTCGCCTTTACCGTTACGGATATCGATGAGCTTCTTCATCACTTCGATGATGTCGTCTTTGCTCAGGATACCGGAACCTTCGATTTCATCGCGCAGCAGAGAACGGTTGAACTTCATACGACCGACCGCAGACAGGTCATAACGGTCTTCGGAGAAGAACAGGTTCTCGAACAGGCTTTCCGCGGCTTCACGAGTCGGCGGCTCACCCGGGCGCATCATGCGGTAGATTTCTACCAGCGCGCTCAGACGATCGTTAGTCGGGTCGACACGTACAGTTTCAGAAATGTACGGACCGTGGTCCAGATCGTTGGTGAACAGAGTCTCGATACGCTTGTGACCAGACTGGCTCAGCTTCGCCAGCAGATCCAGGCTCAGCTCCATGTTTGCCGGGCAGATCAGTTCGCCAGTGGCTTCATCGATATAATCTTTGGCCGCCACTTTACCCGCAATATATTCAACCGGAACTTCGATATGCTTGATATCGTCTTTTTCCAGCTGACGGATATGGCGAGCGGTGATGCGACGGGCTTTCTCGACGTAGATTTTGCCGTTCGCTTCGATGTCGAAGGAAGCCGTTTCACCGCGCAGACGCTCCGGTACCAGTTCCATCTGCAGCTTGTTGTCGCGAATTTCAAAGACCACTTTCTCGAAGAACAGGTCAAGGATCTGCTCAGTGGTGTAATTCAGCGCGCGCAGGATGATGGTGGCCGGCAGCTTACGACGACGGTCGATACGGACAAACAGGTTGTCTTTCGGATCGAACTCGAAGTCCAGCCAGGAACCGCGGTAAGGAATGATACGTGCGTTATACAGGACCTTACCGGAAGAGTGAGTCTTACCTTTGTCAGAGTCAAAGAAGACGCCCGGGCTACGGTGCAGCTGAGAAACGATAACACGTTCAGTACCGTTGATAACAAAGGTACCGTTGTCGGTCATGAGCGGAATTTCGCCCATGTAGACTTCTTGTTCTTTAATGTCTTTAACAGTGCCTTCCGGCGCTTCGCGCTCGTAGATCACCAGACGCAGTTTAACGCGCAGCGGTGCCGAGTAGGTCACGCCACGGATCTGACATTCTTTAACATCAAAAACAGGTTCGCCCAGACGGTAGCTGACGTATTGCAGCTCAGAGTTACCGCTGTAGCTTTTAATCGGGAACACGGAACGGAAAGCAGCTTCCAGACCGTACTGCCCTTCAGGATCTTGCTCGATAAACTTCTGAAACGAGTCAAGCTGGATAGAAAGGAGATAAGGTATGTCCAGAACCTGCGGACGTTTACCAAAATCCTTACGAATACGTTTTTTCTCGGTATAGGAGTAAACCATAGGGTTCCTCAGCTCGCTGACAAGTCGACCCGTCTGCCCAAATAAGGCAGTTTTTTATGCAACACTATTTTGTGGACCGGAAAATGGAACACTTTCCGCAATGCCTGTTTCTATCACGCTTAAACCATTTCGTTGCGATTTACACAGCTCAGGAACCCGACCTGTCGCAGTATATTAAGTCGTCTATAGAAACAAGCATTGAAAGGACAACCCAGTAGTCAAACAGCGTGAAACGCTACTGGTGCCTTACAGCGCAAAAAGGCTGGTGACCAAAAAGTCACCAGCCTCAGCCTGATTTCTCAGGCTGCAACCGGAAGGGTTGGCTTATTTGACTTCAACTTCAGCGCCAGCTTCTTCCAGAGATTTTTTCAGAGCTTCAGCGTCGTCTTTGCTGATGCCTTCTTTCAGTGCAGCCGGTGCAGATTCTACCAGGTCTTTAGCTTCTTTCAGACCCAAGCCAGTTGCGCTACGTACTGCTTTGATAACAGCAACTTTGTTAGCGCCTGCAGCTTTCAGAATTACGTCGAATTCAGTTTTTTCTTCAGCAGCTTCAGCCGGGCCAGCAGCTACAGCTACAGCAGCAGCAGCGGAAACACCGAATTTTTCTTCCATTGCAGAGATCAGCTCAACAACGTCCATTACGGACATAGCGGATACTGCTTCAATGATTTGATCTTTAGTGATAGACATTTAAATTGTTCCTGAATATCAGAATAAGTTTATACGTAAGCGAGCGCTTTACAAAGACAACTGCGATTAAGCAGCTTCTTTCGCATCGCGTACAGCAGCCAGAGTGCGAACCAGTTTGCCAGCCGAAGCTTCTTTCATGGTTGCCATCAGGCGTGCAATTGCTTCTTCGTAGGTCGGCAGAGTTGCCAGGCGGTCGATTTGCGACGCCGGGATCAGCTCACCTTCAAAGGCTGCAGCTTTGACCTCAAATTTTGCATTCGCTTTCGCGAACTCTTTGAACAGACGAGCAGCAGCGCCCGGGTGTTCCATAGAGTATGCAATCAGGGTCGGACCAACAAACGTGTCTTTCAGGCACTCAAACTGAGTCCCTTCAACGACGCGGCGCAGCAGGGTGTTACGAACAACACGCATGTAAACGCCAGCTTCACGACCTGCTTTACGCAGTTCAGTCATTTTATCAACAGTAACGCCACGGGAATCCGCAACTACTGCAGACAGCGCACCTTTGGCTACTTCGCTGACTTCAGCAACAATCGCTTGTTTGTCTTGAAGATTTAAAGCCATTAGCTTTGCTCCTGGATGTTTGCCAGAGCTTATGCTCTGGAACTCACTTCACTCTTTCCAACGAAAGAGCGTCTTTAATACGGTGAGCAGAAACAAGCCAGAGTATCCAAAAATAATCTTAGCGTTCTGTCACCGTCTACGCAGGGGATTAAGTTTCTGACGAAACACCTGCGGTCTTCGACGGAGGCCTGGATAGGCCAGGCTCCAACGAACAAATTCTTCCTACCCTTCACTATTCAGGCTGTGCCGGCGTTGGCTGTCTTCGTTCACACCGGTCACATAGTTCCCTATGCTCCCGGAGATTCACTCAGTTGCCGCCTTGCCACAACCTGACTATCTCGGATAGCGTTCTGCACGTAGCAGAATCGTGGGGGTAATATTGTAGACAAAATCACCGCCCACGTAAAGCTAATCTTAGTTCGCAGAAGCGCTCAGACCAGCCTGATCAACGGCAACACCAGCACCCATGGTGGTGGAGATGCTAACTTTCTTGATGTACACGCCTTTAGCCTGAGTCGGTTTTGCTTTTTTCAGCGCAACCAGCAGAGCTTCCAGGTTTTCTTTCAGTTTGTCAGCGTCAAAGTCCACTTTACCGATGGTGGTGTGGATGATGCCGTTTTTGTCGTTACGATAACGAACCTGGCCTGCTTTAGCGTTCTTAACAGCTTCAGCAACGTTCGGAGTAACGGTACCCACTTTCGGGTTTGGCATCAGGCCGCGCGGACCCAGAACCTGGCCCAGCTGGCCAACAACGCGCATTGCATCCGGGGAAGCAATAACAACGTCAAAGTTCATTTCGCCTTTTTTGATCTGGTCAGCCAGATCTTCCATACCTACCAGCTCGGCGCCTGCAGCTTTAGCAGCTTCAGCGTTCGGGCCCTGGGTAAATACAGCTACGCGAACGGAACGGCCAGTACCGTGCGGCAGTACAGTCGCGCCACGGACGTTCTGGTCAGATTTACGCGCGTCGATGCCGAGGTTAACGGCAACATCAACGCTTTCAACGAACTTAGCAGTAGCCAGTTCTTTCAGCAGAGAGATGGCTTCGTTGATGTCGTACTGTTTGGTCGCATCAACTTTGTCACGAATCACGGACATGCGCTTGGTCAGTTTAGCCATTTCTTAGTCCTCCACTACCAGGCCCATGGAACGTGCAGTACCTTCAATGGAGCGAGTCATCGCTTCAATGTCGGAACCAGTCATGTCGGCAGCTTTGGTCTGCGCGATTTCCTGCAGCTGAGCGCGGGAAATTTTACCTACTTTGTCTTTGTTCGGTTTACCGGAACCAGACTTGATACCAGCCGCTTTTTTCAGCAGAACTGCTGCCGGCGGAGTTTTGGTAACGAAGGTGAAAGAACGGTCAGCGTAAACGGTAATAACAACCGGGATTGGCAGACCTTTTTCCAGGGATTCCGTTTTGGCGTTGAACGCTTTGCAGAATTCCATGATGTTCACACCCTGCTGACCCAGTGCTGGACCAACCGGCGGACTCGGGTTTGCCATACCAGCTGCAACCTGCAGCTTGACGTAGGCTTGTACTTTCTTAGCCATTTAAATTTCCTCGTTTGGGTGTAGCGCCTGAAAAGGCTCCCCGTGATAAATATCGCTTTATGGGAATCAGACCCATAAAAACAAAAGGCGCGAAATTGTATGTCAATTTCGCGCCTCATGCAACGATTAAATCGCTGCTTTTTTGATCGCCGCTTAGGCTTTCTCTACCTGGGCAAAGTCCAGTTCAACCGGAGTAGCACGGCCGAAGATGGAAACAGAAACCTTCAGGCGAGACTTCTCGTAGTCAACTTCTTCAACCACACCGTTAAAGTCAGCGAACGGACCATCGCTAACGCGTACCATTTCACCCGGTTCAAACAGGGTTTTCGGACGCGGCTTATCGCCAACCTGCTGCAGGCGGTTCATGATCGCATCAACTTCTTTGTCGCTGATCGGTGCCGGACGGTCAGACGTACCGCCAATAAAGCCCATCACGCGCGGTACGCTGCGCACCAGGTGCCAGCTTGCGTCGTTCATTACCATCTGGACCAGAACGTAACCCGGGAAGAATTTGCGCTCGCTCTTGCGGCGCTGGCCACCACGGATCTCGACCACTTCTTCGGTCGGCACCATGACTTCGCCAAACAGCTCTTCCATATTGTGTAATTTGATATGTTCACGCAACGAGGTAGCTACGCGACCTTCAAAACCGGAAAACGCCTGAACGACGTACCAACGTTTTTTAGGAGCTTCAGACATCTCAGAACCTCAGGCCAGTGATAAAGGATACCAGGCGAACCAGAATACCATCCAGTCCCCACAGGATCAGTGACATTACCGCAGTAACCGCAGCAACAATCAGCGTGGTGTGCAGCGTTTCCTGGCGAGTTGGCCAGATAACCTTGCGGACTTCGGTTCTCGCTTCACGGGCGAAGGCAACGGTCGCCTTACCTTTAGTGGTTAACAGCGCGACGCCACCGGCAGCAGCGATCAGAATCACTACAGCCAGCGCACGCACCGCCAGCATAATGTCACGATAAAGGAAGTTGCCTACGATGGCCACAATCAGCAGCGCAGCAACGATCACCCACTTCATCGCTTCCAGGCCGCGCCCGCTCCCTTGAGCTTCGGTATTCGCACTCATAAACCAACCTGTCACAAGAATTCAGACAAATAATTTTGCCCCGCGAGAGCGAGGCAACCAAACCGAAATGCTCTGCTGCGTTTCGGACTTAACGCCCTCTACAGAGCCTGTCTCAGCAATGATTATGGCAAAAAAAATCACTGATGAGCCAGGTTCTGGTTCGAAAGCGTGCAAAAAGGGCATCAAATGATGCCCTTTTATTGCGCATTGCGTCAAATGTTATCAGCGATTAGCTGAGAACTTTTGCTACCACGCCAGCGCCAACGGTACGGCCGCCTTCACGGATTGCGAAACGCAGACCGTCGTCCATCGCGATCGGGTGAATCAGGGTAACAACCATTTTGATGTTGTCGCCCGGCATTACCATCTCTACGCCTTCCGGCAGTTCGATGGTGCCAGTCACGTCAGTTGTACGGAAGTAGAACTGCGGACGGTAGCCTTTGAAGAACGGAGTATGACGGCCGCCTTCGTCTTTGGACAGAATGTACACTTCAGATTCGAACTTGGTGTGCGGCTTGATTGAGCCCGGCTTAGCCAGTACCTGACCACGTTCGATTTCTTCACGTTTGATACCACGCAGCAGAACACCTACGTTCTCACCAGCACGGCCTTCGTCCAGCAGTTTGCGGAACATTTCAACGCCAGTACAGGTAGACTTCGCTGTGTCTTTGATACCAACGATTTCAACTTCTTCGCCCACTTTGATGATACCGCGCTCTACACGACCGGTAACAACGGTACCACGACCGGAGATGGAGAATACGTCTTCGATCGGCAGCAGGAACGGCTTGTCAATCGCACGCTCTGGTTCCGGGATGTAAGAATCCAGGTAGCCTGCCAGTTCGATGATTTTCGCTTCCCAGTCTGCTTCGCCTTCCAGCGCTTTCAGCGCGGAACCGCGAACGATCGGGGTGTCGTCGCCCGGGAAGTCGTACTGAGACAGCAGCTCACGAACTTCCATTTCAACCAGTTCCAGCAGCTCTTCGTCATCAACCATGTCGCATTTGTTCAGGAACACGATGATGTACGGAACGCCTACCTGACGACCCAGCAGGATGTGCTCACGAGTCTGCGGCATCGGGCCGTCAGTCGCAGCAACAACCAGGATCGCGCCATCCATCTGAGCAGCACCGGTGATCATGTTTTTAACATAGTCGGCGTGGCCCGGGCAGTCTACGTGTGCGTAGTGGCGAGTCGGGGTGTCATATTCAACGTGGGAAGTGTTGATGGTGATACCACGAGCTTTTTCTTCCGGCGCGTTATCGATCTGGTCGAATGCGCGAGCAGAACCACCGTAGGTTTTAGCCAGAACGGTAGTGATTGCAGCAGTCAGCGTTGTTTTACCATGGTCAACGTGGCCGATAGTACCGACGTTAACGTGCGGTTTTGTACGTTCAAACTTTTCTTTAGACATCGATTGTCCCTCTAAGACACGGATAAATCGGTGATATCACCACATCAACCGGGCAACATGCCCGACTTGTTGAATGCAATAAACAGAGAGAAACAGGGAAGGAGAGATAAAGAAGTGGTGCTGATACCCAGAGTCGAACTGGGGACCTCACCCTTACCAAGGGTGCGCTCTACCAACTGAGCCATATCAGCACGTCTGGAGCGGGCAGCGGGAATCGAACCCGCATCATCAGCTTGGAAGGCTGAGGTAATAGCCATTATACGATGCCCGCATCCTGAAACTCGGCTACCCAGTTCTTTCTATAACAAAAAAAAGAGATTTATCTCTTTTTCTGTTTGAGTTGATTAGTTTAACCAAGCAACTCTGGCTTCGCAAAGCGTTGCCGAAAGATGGTGGTGGGGGAAGGATTCGAACCTTCGAAGTCGATGACGGCAGATTTACAGTCTGCTCCCTTTGGCCGCTCGGGAACCCCACCAGGCACTTGATGGTGCCGACTACCGGAATCGAACTGGTGACCTACTGATTACAAGTCAGTTGCTCTACCTACTGAGCTAAGTCGGCATCAAGTAGCGCGCATTTTAGGGAGACCTGCGAGTTCATGCAACTAAAAAATTGCATAAAATGTTCCATTGCTCATATTTTGTGCTCAAACAAGGAAAACCGGTGCAATTTCAAACAACGACGCACAAAAAAACGGCATTTACCCAGGCGTAAATCGCACGCTGACCCGGGATATTTTGTTAAAGACCGGCATTTTTGACCTCCTGGAAGGTTTCCTGCTCGTCTTTGCGCCCGATAATCGATCTTTTAGTGGGCAGAACAGGTATTCCAGCTTCACCTGACAACATCACTGACAACCGCCTTCAGCGGCATTTATCGCTTACGTTATCTGAGCGCGCTGTTCATCTGATTGATAATTACCCGCAGACCCCGCTCTTGTGATGTCTGCATTAGAAAGCGCTATCCGATGAGTTTTTTTCTTATTATTCCTCGCAATCTGGTGTTACCCTCCTGCCCATTGTCCTGATTAACTTGTGTGAAGCATCCCTCGCTGCATGTGATTCGGCGATGCTAAGAACATGCTTATGAGCAAAAAAGAGCAGACGTTAATGACACCGTATCTACAATTTAACCGCAACCAATGGGCTGCACTTCGTGATTCCGTTCCGATGACGCTGACAGAGGAAGAAATCACGCGGTTAAAAGGCATCAACGAAGATCTTTCTCTTGAAGAGGTTGCCGAGATCTATTTGCCGCTGTCGCGTTTGCTTAATTTCTATATCAGTTCTAACTTGCGCCGTCAGGCCGTACTGGAGCAATTCCTCGGAACTAACGGTCAACGCATTCCCTATATCATCAGTATTGCCGGAAGCGTTGCGGTAGGGAAAAGTACAACGGCGCGCGTATTACAGGCGCTGCTCAGTCGCTGGCCGGAACATCGTCATGTTGAATTGATCACGACCGATGGCTTCCTGCATCCTAACGCCGTATTGAAAGAACGCGGGCTGATGAAGAAGAAAGGCTTCCCGCAATCCTATGATATGCATCGTCTGGTCAAATTCGTCTCCGACCTGAAATCCGGCATACCTAACGCTACCGCTCCGGTTTATTCGCATCTTATTTATGATGTGATCCCCGATGGAGATAAAACCGTTGCCCAGCCGGACATTTTGATTCTGGAAGGATTAAATGTTTTACAAAGCGGGATGGATTATCCTCATGATCCGCATCACGTATTTGTATCTGACTTCGTTGATTTCTCTATATATGTTGATGCGCCAGAAGAATTACTAAAAACGTGGTATATCAACCGCTTCTTAAAATTCCGTGAAGGGGCCTTTACCGATCCGGATTCTTATTTCCATAATTATGCGAAACTTTCCCGAGATGAAGCGGTGAACATTGCCACCTCATTATGGAATGAAATCAACCTTTTGAATTTAAAAGAAAATATATTGCCAACTCGAGAGCGTGCGAGTCTGATCATGACGAAAAGTGCCAATCACTCCGTTGATCAGGTTCGGTTACGCAAATAAGTTTTACAGAAGATAAAAAGGGAGCCTCAGCTCCCTTTTTATTCGGCTTATTCTGCGCTACGCAACGATATTTCGCCACCAACCCAGGGTTTTATCACGCCATCCTGCTCAAGCAATAACGCGCCCTGAGTATCGATGCCGCGAGAAATACCGAATATTTCTTTATCGCCAATAATAAGCTTCACCGGACGGTTGAGGAAGTTATCTAATTTTTCCCAACGCGTCAGATAAGGTGCCAGACCATCCTGCTCAAAGAGCTGCAGGCCAGCACGAAGCTCTTTAATCAGGCGCGCTGCCAGCGTATTACGATCGATAGAGACACCGGCTTCCTGCAGGCTAATCCATCCCTGGTTGACAACATCTGACTCGACGTGACGCATGGCCAGGTTGATCCCCATCCCGCTAACTATCTGCGCCGCATCGCCGGTTTTTCCCGTCAGCTCGACCAAAATACCTGACAGTTTACGATCCTGAAGATAGAGATCATTTGGCCACTTCACGCGAACCTTATCAGCCCCCAGACTCTGGAGCACTTCGGCAATAACAATCCCGATGACCAGACTCAATCCCACAGCGGCGGCAGGCCCTTGCTCCAGCCGCCAGTACATCGAGAGATAGAGGTTTGCGCCAAAGGGAGAAAACCACTTGCGCCCTCGACGACCGCGGCCTGCCTGCTGATATTCTGCAACGCAGGCATCGCCGGACTGCAGCTCATTAAGACGATCCAGTAAATACTGGTTCGTTGAGTCAATAACGGGAAGAACTGTCACCTGCCCATATTCGATCTGTGCAGCGATTCGCTTTTCATCTAATAACTGAATCGGCTCTGGCAGGCTGTAACCTTTACCAGGGACGGTGAACACATCAACCCCCCAGTCACGCAGAGTCTGAATATGCTTATTGATTGCCGCCCGACTCATTCCCAGACGCTCGCCCAGCTGCTCTCCGGAATGAAATTCGCCATCCGCTAAAATGGATATCAATGTCAGGGGGATTGTATTATCTCTCATGCAATAGCCTCCTCGGCATTCACTTCACCAGTTGCGCCAATAAAGCGCACTTCCGGCTGGAGCCAGACATTGAACTTCTCACCTACCTGCTGACGGACATAATGCGCCAGCTTAATCACATCGTCGCTGGTTGCCTGATTATCATTGATTAATACTAAAGCCTGCTGACGATGTACCGCGGCCCCGCCGATGGTTTTCCCTTTCAGCTGGCATTGATCGATTAGCCAGCCTGCGGCCAGTTTTATACGGCCATCTGCCTGCGGGTAATGCGGAGCATTCGGGAACATGGCCAGTAGCGCCTGCCCTTTCCCGGCATCAATTACCGGGTTTTTAAAGAAACTGCCGGCATTACCACTCACTTTAGGATCCGGGAGCTTAGTCATTCGCATATGACAAACGGCATCGAATACCTGACGTGGAGTGACGGTCTGTCGATCAAGGCGAGTCAGGTCACCGTAGGTTAATACCGGATCCCAGATTTTTGTCAGGCGAAGACCCACCGCAATAATGGCAAAGCGATCCTGGTATTCGTGTTTGAAAATACTGTCACGATAACCAAAGCGGCACTCACTCGCTGAAAGACGCTGCTGATGACCGGTTGCCAGCTCGATACAATCGACATACTGACAAACACGCTGTAGTTCGACGCCATATGCGCCGATATTCTGAATAGGGGAAGAGCCTGCACAACCAGGAATTAATGCGAGGTTTTCCAGACCCGGCATGTCATTATCCAGCGTAAACTGCACCAGTTGATGCCAGTTTTCTCCAGCCCCAACGTGTAGATGCCAGGCATCAGACGTTTCCGTGACCTCAATTCCCATAATACGGTTGATTATCACCGTACCGGCGTAATCTTTCAGGAAGAGTACGTTGCTGCCTTCACCAAGGATCAAAACCGGCTGATCTTCTGCAGTGGCTTGTTGCCATGCGGACAATAGCTGCTGTTCATTTTCAGCACGTACAATCGCTTTGGCCATACGGTCGATGCCAAAGGTATTCCAGGGTTTGAGGGAGTGATTCATAGTGGCTTCCTGATGCAAAATCTGCACTAGTTTACCGTATCTGCTGGGGGAAGGCTTGCTTGATTGCGGCCTGGCGGGTATTCAGGATGCTTAAGTTAGTCATGGACAAAAACGCAAAAAGCCCGTCCGTGAGGACGGGCTGCTTTCGCCATAAACCGCAGATAAACAAAAGGCCCGGTCTTTCGACCGGGCCTTCTGCTTTATTTGATGCCTGGCAGTTCCCTACTCTCACATGGGGAGACCCCACACTACCATCGGCGCTAC